>JBARXY010000012.1:0-160281 GCA_049647585.1 Microthrixaceae bacterium
ACACCGGCGACAACAGGCGACGACCACGACCGCACCGTCGCCCCCGCTTCATCCAAATCAACACCCGGACCGAACATACGTTCCACACTAAACGGAGGGTGTGACAATTAGGCTAAGACCACTCAAAGAACCCCACATTTACTGACAACAACCACGGAAACCGCCTCAAAAATCAGCCAAGACACCCCCTCGGATGCCCGGCTCTTCTGCGTTTCTCGCGTTCCTTGGGTCTTTGACCTTGAGCGGCCGAAGCAACCAGGGGAACCGGCACTTGCCATCTCTCCCCTGGGACAGTGGTCAGGTCATTTAGGGGCAGAGCCGTTGAGCTCGTCACTCGGAATAATCGGCATATCGATCGTTGGCTCACCGTCGAAACCATCCGGAAGACTCCCGGCGGCAGACTCCGCTGCGGACGGATGGTCGCCATCGGCGACGCTCCGGGGAGCGCCAGTCCCTCCCAGAGGCTCGGCACCAGCGGGAGAACCGCCGGAGCCATCTGCCCCCTCAGAACCATCGGAGCCGTCAGAGCCATCGGACCCCTCAGAACCACCGGAACCGTCTGCATCAACATCAAGCTGAGACCCGCCCACATCTGGCCCACCAGACCCATCGGACCCGCCAGAACCATCGGAGTCGTCGGCATGAACATCCTGCTCACCAAAGTCTTGGGCAACTAGATCCTGCGGGTCCGTGTCGCTCGAACCGGCGCTGGGCTCACCACCGGGTTCTGCGCTGTCAAGGGGTGGCGAGGCGTTCGGATCCACTACCGGCACAGGCTCGGTCCGCTCACTCGGGAGAATTGGAGACATGACCGAAATTCTCTGGCGTGCGAGCCAGCCGAGGAACACGGCAATGGCTCTTGGATCATGACGAAGTTCGTGGCCAGCTCCACTGATCAGGCGAAACTCGGCAGAACCGTGCGCCGCAGCGAGCGCCCGTCCGTCGTCCGGCGGCGTCAAATCATCCCGATCTCCATGGATTACCAGGAGCCTGCGCGGCGCTAGTGCGTCAGCGGCATCCAGGGGTCGAACATGTTTCAGTTCGTTCGCCCAGCGATCGAAGGCCTGCGGGAACGATGGGTCCTTTATGACCTGGACCTGACGGGCGTGGAGCAGCAGCCGCCTTGGATTCCGGGCCCAGTCGTCAAAGTCCGCCTGAGCTCCCATGGCTGCCACTCCGCGGACGTGGGGATTGCGGGCACCTTCGCACAGGGCAAGGGACCCGCCCGATCCGTATCCAGCGAGCCATACAGCCGCCACTCCCAGAGACCGCAGGTGCGCCACACCGGCGTGGACGTCATCGAGCCAGCCATTCAGAGAGAACTCGCCGTCCGCCTGTCCACAGCCACGGAAATTCATCGTCAGCACCAGCCAACCGAGCTCGGTGGCGATCCGGTCTGCGAGTTCGGGGAAGGATTGGCCGGATTGTGGCGACTCACGTCCTCGGGTCGGGAAACCATGGCAGATGACCAGTCCGGGCGCGCCCTGCAGGCCATCCGCAGGAACGGCGAGGTGTCCGCTCAGCTGCAGGTCGCCGGACGGAAACCGGTAATCCATGACCGGTGGAGCAGCCTTTTCGGGCTG
Organism: Microthrixaceae bacterium; assembly: GCA_049647585.1. Lineage (GTDB taxonomy): Bacteria > Actinomycetota > Acidimicrobiia > Acidimicrobiales > Microtrichaceae > JAGQSZ01. Next base: position 1,584 of record JBARXY010000012.1, read on the forward strand.
TTCAGACATCACGACCCACCACCGGTCAGTTCCATCAGGCGCCGCTGGCGGCGCGTTGCTTGGAGTACAGGCGGTAACCGCGGTTGTTCGCCTCGGCGAGGGTATCCGGACCGAAGCACAGGTACTTCTCAGAAGCCATCAGTTCGTTGATGAGTTCGGCGTCGTCACCGTCGATGGCGTCCACGTCGTAGACAACCTGGGTCCGCTTGTCGCCAACGAATCTGTAGTGCTCGAACTTTCCTGGACGGTCCATCAATCTGCTCCTGAATGGCTTGCGGGGACTCCATCGTACGGTGCGGCGGGCGCCTGTGGCACAGCGAGAGCCGGGCTCATGAATCAGCTACCGGTGGCCCGAAGGCACCGATCGCTTCGTAATAGAGGGTCTCTGCATCGAGGATCGAAAGTACCTGTTCGTCGCTCAGGTCCATCCCCTCACGTTCGACGGCACCGAGGACGAACGCCACGGGTTCGTCGTCGGGGACCACCACGAGTCCGGTCCCGATGTCATCGGCCGCTCGTTGGGACGCAACGCCCTTCTCCTCGAGGTAGTCGCAGTGGAACAGGAGCACCTGGTGGACCTCGTCAAAGCTCACTACCGCGGTCACCTCGGACGGAAGGTGGTCAGCCACGAATTCGACTGCCTCTTCGATGTCGTAGACGCTCCGCCGGGGCCGTCGAGCGAGCGAGCCCGAAACGCTACCGATCGAAACTGCGGCAATCACGAAGGTGCAGATGGCGCCAAGGATTATCCAAACGAGCATGCCTGCGAGAGTACCGGTGCTCGGCTCAACCGAGCGATAGGGCTGACGACCATCGGCCCGGACCGGGTGACCTCAAGTTGCCCCACGCCGAATCGTCCGACGCCCAATCATCCAACGCCCAATCGTCCAACGCCGGGTTGCCCCGCCGCCAGCTCGTCACCACATCACATCGTCGCCAGATCACATCGTCGCCACAGACAGCAGCAGCTCTCGGTATTCGCCCAGACCCGGGACCTCGATCCCCTCCACCTTCCCAAGGTCGTCCCAGTGCCGAAGTCGCACAGCGGAGGCCGAGGCTGGATTGCGCTCGAAAGAACTCGCCTCGATGTCGGTCATCGGTCCGCCCTGTCGAGCGAGACTCGCAACCGACCCGGCGGAAAGTCCATCGAAGTAGCCGTGCCGGGTGGCGCACAGGTACCGCTTGGCGCGGACGTGCAACGCGATCGGACCCGTGACGGCCGGCGGAAAGATCGCCGCCAGGTAAGCCGAACCCGTTTGCTCGTGCTTCAGGTCAACTCCCCCGACGCTGTCAACCTCCCCGACACTGTCGGCTCCCCCGCCTCCTTGGGCTTCGCCTCCCCGGTCGGTGTCCCTCCCTCGAAGCATGCCCGCCAGATCAAGGAGGTGTCCGACATCGTGGAGTAGAGCCGCCGCCACCAATGATTGATCGGCACCGTCCGACCGGGCATGGGCGGCCGTCTGGAGAGCGTGATCGAGTTGGGTGACCGTTTCGTCATAGAGGTCCGTCCCGTAGTCCTCGAAAAGCCGGAGGACCTCCTCGACCGAGTAGGCCTTCACCTGACCGGTCGCCCCTGGAAGTCGCCGATCAACGACACCCGAACGGTGTCGCCGCCGGAACCCGCAGAGCCGGAACCCGCAGAGCCTGACCCCCCGGAAGCGCCCCCGGAGCCGGCACCAGAGTCAGAGTCAGAGCCAGAGGCAGAATCAGAATTGGCACCAGAGAAGACCGCGAGCTTGTGGCGGTAGTACTCCTCCCGCAGGTCGCCCTCGACCAGGGCGTTGTAGGTCGGATACAGCGCTCGACGAGGCGATTCGGAAAGATTCGCACCGCTTCGATGCGGCGTCAGCGAATGGAACCAAAGAGTCTGACCAGCCCGAACCTCTACCGGATCCCAGATGAACGACTCCACCAGATCCGGACGGACACAGCCTGTGTCGTCGGTATCCAGCAGAGCTTGGTGTTGCCCCGACACCACCTCAAGACAACCGTTCTCCAGGACCGAATCATCGATGGCGACCATGCACGAAACGTGGGAATCAATGAAGGGGTACGCCGGAGCATCCTGATGCGGCGAGTAGCCCGCTCCGCCGGCGAGCTTGTAGTTGATCTTCTCCTTGTAGAGAACTGCTCGTGATCCGATCAGCCCCGATGCGACATCGACCATCGCACCTGTGGTCAGCAGTCTCCGCAGGCCCTCGTGAAACGGGATGAGGTTCTCGCTCCGACACAGGCGCTCACCACGGTCAGTCATCTCGTAATGCTGCATCCAACCTTCACCGGCAACGGGCCAAGCAGCAATCTCGTCGGCCCATTCCTGCAGTTCGGTCACGCCATGTGAGTCGAGCGTCTCGGTCAACAGCCAGCCAGTCCGATTGAAATGGTCGACCTCTTCGCGGCTCAATGGCCCAGCGGCGGAATTCACGTCCTGATGTTAGAGGTCCTCTCCGGCCAAAGTCCCGATGACAGCCCAGCTTGGGTGGCAGCATTGACCCATGTCGACATCGAATTCCCGGAGCTCGAAATCCTGGACCTCCCGAGACATTCCCGACCAGCACGGTCGCGTGGTTGTGATCACAGGAGCCAACAGCGGCCTGGGCCTGGAATCGGCAAAGGCGTTGGCTCGATCGGGAGCGCTGGTCGTCATGGCATGCCGAGATCCCGAACGTGGCGAGTCGGCGCGACAGATTGTCCAGGATGAGGCGACCGGTGAGCCACCTCGACTGCAGTCGCTCGACCTGTCTGACCTGGAGTCGGTCCGACGATCGTCCGAAGAACTCCTGGAGTCTCTGACACACATCGATGTGCTCATGAACAACGCCGGTGTCATGGCACTGCCGGAACTTCGGACAGCCGAAGGTCACGAGATGCAGTTCGGCACCAATCATCTGGGTCATTTCGCGCTGACCGCCCGGCTGTTGCCCCTGCTGACGGCGTCGGACCATTCCCGGGTCGTAACCACGTCGTCGCAGATGCACCGGACAGGCAAGATGCACTGGGACGACTTGGACTGGAGCAGCGGATACCGCCGCTGGCCCGCCTACGGACAGTCGAAGCTCGCCAACCTTCTCTTCGCCATGGAGCTCGACCGGCGAGCGAGCGCCGCTGGTGCGGGTCTGCAATCCATGGCCGCTCATCCGGGCTACGCATCGACCGGGCTTCAACAGGTGGGACCCAAAATGTCAGGACGAAACCTGACGGCGAGGATCGTCAATCTGGGGAATGTGATCATTGCCCAGCCTGCCGAAATGGGTGCGCTTCCGCAGCTATTCGCAGCGACCAGCCCGACCGCAATGAGCGGCCGCTATTACGGCCCCGGCGGACTTGGCGAGGTCCGTGGCAGCCCTCGCGAGGTCAAACCGATGGCGGCCGCGCTCAGCCGCGAGGAAGGCCACCGCCTGTGGAACGTCACCGAGAACATGACCGGAGTTCGTTTTGAGTGGCCCGGCAGGGTAGAGACGTGACATGACGACAACTCCACCTGTTCCGGACCGTGAGACCCCACCAGCATCGGGTGCTCCGCCTCTGGGAATGGTCGGGTTGGGTCGAATGGGCTCGAATCTGGTCAAGCGATTGATTTCGGGCGGCGGCACCGCGGTTGTTAACGACCAGAACCCGGATGCAGCGGAGTCCTTGGCGCGGGAGTTTCCCGACAGCGTTGTCGCTGCGGCTGGCCTGGAGGACCTGGTCGCCAAAATGGCGACGCCCAGAGTCATCTGGATCATGGTTCCATCCCAGGTGGCCGGTGACGTCATCGAAGAACTCGCTCCTCTGCTCGACGCGGACGACATTGTCATCGATGGCGGTAACTCCGACTGGCGCGACGACCTCTCCCGCTCAGAGTCCTTGAGCAAGCAAGGGATACGGATGCTCGACATCGGTACCAGCGGTGGGGTCTGGGGCTATGAGCGCGGTTACTGCATGATGGTCGGAGGGCCACAGGAAGCGGTTTCCCACGTCGCTCCCATCCTCGACATCCTCTCCCCCGACTCCGACAGCGTCGAGCGAACCACCGGACGCTCCGGTGAACTGGTTCCTGCTGAGCGAGGTTGGTTCCACTGCGGCGAGAGCGGTTCGGGCCATTACGTCAAGATGGTTCACAACGGGATCGAGTACGGCTTGATGGCCGCCTACGCCGAAGGGCTGAACCTGCTCCAGAACTCGGACCCGTACGGATTCGAGATCGACGTCCCAGCGGTCACCGAACTGTGGCGGCGCGGCAGCGTCATCGGTTCCTGGCTGCTGGACCTGACCGCGTCGGCGTACGTGACAGATCCCGATCTGGATCGATTCTCGGGCGTGGTCAACGACAGCGGTGAGGGTCGCTGGACCCTGGAGGCTGGCGTCGACCTGGGCATTCCGATGCCGGTACTTGCGAGCGCACTGTTCTCCAGGTTCTCCTCACGGGGGGAGGACCATGGAGCGAACCAGATCCTGTCGGCAATGCGTAATCAATTCGGTGGCCATGTCGAGCCAGCACACACTGATCCTGCCGACAATGCAGACCCGGGAGTCGCCCCGTCGATGGGCGGGACCGACAGGATCACCGATAGGAACACCGACAGGAACGGAGACTCGAAGTGACTCGTCGTGACACCAACCATGCCCTCGGGGATGCGCTCGTGATGTTCGGCATCAGCGGTGATCTGGGGTTCAAGAAGCTTCTTCCGGCGCTCTATCAACTTGAGGCCGACAAGCGTTTGAACGTACCGGTCATCGGAGTAGCCAGTTCCGACTGGAGCGACGACGATCTACACCAACATCTGCTGCGCTCGCTCGCGGCGCAGAAGATAACGACCGACGATGAGGTACTGGGCCGCTTGCGCCAGAGGATGTCCTACCTGCAGGGCAACTACAACGATGATGCGACCTTCAGAAACCTGGCCCGGTTGGTCAAGGACCGTGAGCTCCCGGTCGTCTATCTGGCGATTCCGCCGTCGCTGTTCGGGACGGTCATCAACGGCCTGACCGCCGTCGGGCTCAACGACCGGGCCCGGGTCGTGCTCGAGAAGCCTTTCGGCCGTGACCTGCAATCAGCGCGCGATCTCAACGCCACGGTGCTCGGTGCATTCCCTGACGATCGGGTCTTCCGTATCGACCACTTCCTGGGCAAGGAGCCGGTGCTCAACCTGATGGTGTTCCGCTTCGCCAACGCGATCCTCGAACCGCTGTGGAATCGTCACTACATCCAGCGGGTCGAAATCACGATGTCGGAATCCTTCGGCGTCGAAGGACGGGGCAGCTTCTATGACAGCGTCGGCGCACTGCGCGACGTTGTGCAGAACCACCTGCTTCAAATCGTCACCCTGATGGCCATGGAGCCGCCGACCTCTGATGCTCCCGAGGCGCTGCGCGACGAGAAGGTCAAGCTGTTGCGCTCCACCCGTGACGTCGACCCCAAGCGGGTCCTGCGCGGTCAGTACGACGGATTTCTCAACGAGAAGGGCGTAGCTCCGGAGTCCGACACCGAGACGTTCGTATCGCTCTGCTTCCACATCGACAACTGGCGATGGGCAGGCGTCCCCTGGTTCATCCGTGCAGGCAAAGCTCTGGAGTCGACCTTCACCGAGGCCATCATCGAGTTCGCGCCCACTCCGCACCCGCTCTTCACCGGGCAGAAGACTCCGCCACCAAACATCCTGAGGTTCCGAATGACACCCGGGGACCAGATCTCACTCGAGATGCAGGCGAAGCGAGCGGGTGAAGAACTGCTCAGTCACACCGTCGCCTTGGATGTGGAGCCGGACGCCGGCTGGCCCGAACCGACACAGCCCTACGTTCGACTGCTGGTAGACGTGATCGAGGGCGACCCGACCCACTTCGCCCGCGAGGATGCCGTCGAGCAGGCGTGGCGCATCGTGCAGCCGGTGCTCGATGCCCCGCCTGCGGTCGTCCGCTACGCACCCGGGTCGTGGGGACCCGAGCCGTCCGAAGTTGCCCAGCACAGCGGTTGGCTGAGCTGTGGGCCACAGGTGGCGAGCCATCCCGCTGCGTTCGATCCCTCGAAGGACACAGCCAGCTGATGAACCACCAGCTGGTGGTCATGAAGACCGCTGCCGAGGTCGCATCACTAACTGCCCGCACAATCGTCGACCTGCTGAACGACTCGGCAGGCGGGGGTCGGTCATCGGTTGCATTCAGCGGTGGCAGTACGCCTGTGGCGATGTTCGAGGCGCTCGCCGGATTCCCGTTGGACGAACGGAAGGCGGCGAGCACTAGCGAGCCATATCTCGACTGGAGCCGCGTCGATGTGTTCCAGGTCGATGAGCGCGTTGCCCCTCAGGATGACGCGGCCCGCAATCTCACCTCCCTGGAGGCCGAACTATTGGCTCCGCGGGTACCACCCCAGAATGTCCATTCGATACCGGTCGAAATGGGACCTGAAGCCGCGGCGACCGCCTATGACGCGACCCTGAAGTCACTACTCGGTGCGGAACCGTCGATCGGCGTTGTCCATCTAGGCCTTGGTTCGGACGGCCATTGCGCATCACTTGTTCCCGGTGATCCGGTTCTGCAGGTTCGTGACCGGGACGTTGCATCCACACTCGACTACCAGGGTCACCGTCGGGTGACGCTCACCTACCCGGCGCTGGAACGGGCAAGCGCGATCGTGTGGCAGGTCACCGGGGAGTCAAAGGCGTCGGCGCTCGCAAAGCTGTTGGCCGGCGACCCGACAATTCCTGCCGGGACCCTAAGGGCCCAGCGGTCCATCGTCATAGCGGACGAACCCGCAGCTCGACTACTTGTCTGAGCGACGATTGTGCCCTCAATAGAATCGCTGCACCTACGAACGTCTGAGAACGCGCCTGACCTGGTGTTCAGATCCCTTTTCGACAATCACGTCAGCCACAGACCGGCTGGGCTGTATGTACTGCCGCAGGTTGGGCTCGTTGATCTCGTTCCAGGTCCACTCGGCGATGGATCGAACCGCAGCCGGCTCCATTCCAGCGAAGCCGGCGTAGAAACCGCTGGGATGCGAGCCCAGTTCATGCGCATCGACCTCCTGCGCGCACAGTCGCAGGAATCGGTCGACGAACCAGGCTCCGATGTCACCCGGGTCGGCATCTAGATAGATCCGTAGATCGAGTAGCTCTGCAAGCGTCGAGCCGGACTCCGGCGAAGGCTGCAGGACGTTGACCCCCTCGATAATGACCAGATTCGGATGCTCGATCGTCGTGAATCCTCCGGGGACAATGTCGTAGTCCACGTGGGAGTACTCAGGGACCCGGACTGCCATTCCCTGACGAAGCGCCGACACCGCCGCGAGCATCGCCGCGTAGTCGAAGGACTCGGGAAATCCCTTCCGCATGCTCAGCCCCAATCGGTCGAGCTCGCGGTTCGGCAACAGGAAGGAATCGGTCGCCACCACGACGGTCCGGGTTGCGGGCGAGTGAATCGAGATCGTGTCTGCCAGACGCGCTGCGAGGCTCGACTTGCCGACCGCGACGCTCCCGGCCACCCCGACGATCACAGGTGAATCGGTCTCATCCGAGCCAGGGTGGTCGGCGAGAATCCGCTCGACTTGCTCCACGAGCCAGGCTTCTAGACTGACTTGCTGCCCGGCCTCCGAGAGCACCTCCTCGAAACCCGGCTGCGGGACCGGAGACAGATCTGATCCGTGGAGCGGGTTGAGTGAGGAATCGGCCATGACCGAAGCGTATTGTCAGCAGCGCGATCACCTGCGTGACAGAGTTTCATCCATGACTCCCGAAGAAACCGTCAACGAGTTCATCTCACGAGTGGTCTCCTCCGATTTTGAGGGAGCCGCCGAGTTGGTGAGCGAGGATCTCGTTTACGACAATGTGCCGATCGGTGTCGCTCATGGCCCACAGGAACTGAAGGACTTCCTGCTGGCGATGATGGCGGGAATGGACGAGGTCGAATTCATCGTCCACCGACAGTGCGCAACTGGGAACATCGTCATGAACGAGCGGACCGATCGCTTTCTGGTGGGCACCGAATGGATCGGCCTTCCGGTGTCGGGTGTGTTCGAGTTGAACGACGACGGCAAGATCGGACTGTGGCGCGACTACTTCGACGCGGCCACTTTCTTCGAGCAGATGGAGACCGCGACCAATGCGTCGTAAGAACCGATGACCACGATGACCACACAGGCTGACGTACTCGATGCACTCCGCGCCTTCAGATCGGGCGTCGCGGAAGACTTGACGATGATGACCGCGAACCAAGAGGCGCACAGCGACCGCGCCGGCGCTCAGGACGGTCTGCAACTCATCTGGTCCTTCGTGGTCGCCGACTTCTCGGTCACGGCGGCTGACGAGGAGTTGTTGAGAGAAGCGTTTCCGGACGAGCTGTTCGGGGCGGATCCCGAGACGAAATTCCGGGAGCTGCGCGAGTCGGTCGAGGATTCCTACGCGGATGCGTGGAAACTCTCTGCCAGCGACCATCTGTGTTCGCTCGTCACGGCGTGCGCAACCGCCGGGACTCTGGAACCGGTGGGTCGGTACCGTGAACGAGCGTTGAGACTTGCGGCCTTGACCGTCGACCTTGACCAGCCACTCAGCGGCAAGGCCGTGGCCGACGTAGGACGCTTCGATGCGATGCTCAGACAGGTGATGATCCTGACCGAGGTCGCGATCACGCAGTCAACGATTCCGGATCAGGAGTTGGTCAAGAAGTTCTCGGGCAAAGTTCCACAGGAGAGTGCAATCGCATTCGAGTTCGTTGGACAGCTCGATGACGAGATGGGAGCTCGCTTCGTCAGGGCCTTCGCCGATCAATACGGCCCGGACACCGCGCTCGATCTTCTCGAGGACCAGTTGGTCGAGCATCCGACCGAGTTGGTCGAACGACGGATCAGGGCGGCTATCAACTCGCTCGACGACGTGTAACTCCAGATGGGTCCCGACGCAACGCCCGAAGAACCGACGGGAGAAGGGTCCCCGACTCTGGCTGACGCTGACGGTCCCAAGCCGGTCACACTGGAGCCCTGACCATGACTGACGCTGATCTGTCGATCCGTCTGGCCGAAATCCTCACTCCGCTTCTCGGTCAGGTCGAGATCCAGGATCTGACCCGGCTCACCGGCGGTGCGTCCCGCGAAACATGGTCCTTCGATGCGGTGGACTCCGCCGAACTCAGGACGGGTCTGATTCTCCAACGCGAGCAGGGTGGAACCGCGCTCGGAATCCCCTTCCCCCAGGAGGATCGTCTGCTGCGCGCCGCGGCACACGCCGGTGTGCCTGTTGCCGAGATCGTCATCGACTCGGTTGGCTGCGCCGGGCTGAAATCCGCGCCCGATGGCGCGCTGAATTCCGCGCCCGACACGGCGTCTGATGCTCGCATCACCCGCCGTGTCGAGGGCGAGGCGCTGGCACCCAAGATCGTCCGCAGCGAGGAGTTCGCAGCAGCCCGCGCGGTGTTGCCGGGGCAGCTCGCCAGGGCTCTGGCCGCGATCCATTCGATCCCACCCGACGAGTTCACGGACCTCGGCGGCGAAGGCCCGGTGGAGCAGATTCGCGCGGGGCTGGAACTGTTGGGTGTCGATTCACCGGCGTTCGAACTTGCGCTCCGGTGGCTCGACCTCAACCGTCCACGCCAGGAACGCAGGACGGTGGTACACGGCGATTTCCGGATCGGCAACATGCTGGTCGACCGGTCCGGCTTGCAAGCAGTGCTCGACTGGGAGCTGGCGCACATCGGTGATCCGGTCGAGGACCTGGGCTGGCTGTGTGTTCGCGCCTGGCGCTTCGGCGGACCCGGAGTGGTGGGTGGCATCGGTGACCTCGACGAGCTGATAGCCGCCTACCGGGAAGCCTCCGGTTTCAAGGTCGACGAGGACCACGTCCGTTGGTGGATCATCGCCGGGACCTTGCGATGGGGCCTTATCTGTGCTGTTCAGGCCAGTAGGCACCTTGAGGGCCACGTCCGATCAGTCGAACTTGCGACCATCGGGCGGCGGATAGCCGAGAACGAACACGACCTTCTCGACCTGCTCGGGGTACCACCTCACCCGTCCGAGCGGCCGCTACCGGTCGTCGATCACGGCCACCCCAGCGCAACCGAGTTGGTCAGGGCCGTCCGTGACCACCTGGGCGAAGTTGTGATGCCGAAGCTCGAACGCGGCGACGCGTTCGCGGTTCGCGTGGCGTCGAATGCCTTGGCGATGGTCGAGCGGGAACTTGCCGCAACTCCCAGCCCGGAAGTGTCACTCGACGAGGCTGCGATCGTGACCCGGATCCGCGCCGGTGGAGTCCTCGACGACGACGATCTGGCCGACATCCGAGCTGCGGTGACTGCCCGGGTCGCGGTCGCCAACCCCAAATGGCTGAGCCTCAGTTGAGCTGCACGCTCAGTCAGCGAAACTCCAGGTTCCCCCGTCCCGGTAGGTCTTGAGAATGCGTCGTGCGACCGACTGGATGTGCACCTCGTCGGGTCCGTCGTAGATCCGGGCGAAGCGGGCTGTCCGGTACATATGGCTCAGCGGGGTGTCGTCGGTCAGTCCAGCCGCGCCGTAGGCCTGGATCGCCCGGTCGATCACGTCGTGGAGCATCCGGGCTCCGACCACCTTCACCGCTCCGATCTGCACACGGGAGTCGCCGCCCGAGTCGACGACCGCCGCGGCGTCCAGGGTGAGCATCCGGCAAGCCTGGATCTGTGCGTAACTGTCGAACACGTGCTGTTGCATCAACTGCTTGGAAGCGAGGGGTCCACCGAAAGCCTCTCGGTGGACCAGCCGGTCACAGAGCAGGTCGAACGCCCTCTGGGCCTGCCCCAGCCATCTCATCGCATGGAAGATCCGCCCGGGCCCGAGCCGCTCCTGGGCGATGACGAACCCTCTTCCCCGTCCACCGAGAAGTGCGTCGGCGGGCACGCGCACGTCGTCATAGATCACCTCGTAGTGCCCACCGTTGATTCCGAGCACCGGAGTTTCTCGGACCAGGGTGTAACCGGGAGTGTCGGTGGGGACGATGATCATCGAGAACGCCGCGTGGTCCGGCGCATCCATCTCGGTGCGGCACATGACCGTCGTATACGCGGCCACTGCGGCTCCGGTCGTGAACCACTTGTGGCCGTTGATGACCCACTCGTCGCCGTCGAGAACCGCCGTGGTTCGCAACTGGGTCGGATCCGACGAAGCAACCTCGGGTTCGGTCATCGCGAAACTCGGCCAGATATCGGCCGCAACCAGCGGTTGAAGGAACCGTTCCCGCTGCGAATCGCTCGCATGGGCGTGCAACATGAGCGAGTCCTGCAGGGTGAACGTACCGAGCGCGATCTGGCCGTACTCGCTACGGCCCTGCACCTCGTTTATGTAGACGTAATCGGCGAAAGGCATCCCTCCGCCTCCCAGTTCGATCGGGTGCCCCAGCGCCCAGAGCCCTTCGGACTTGGCGCGTCCCTGCAGATCTCGAATCAGCGACCGTGCCTCCGTACCGCCCTTATGCAGGACCGGCTCGGCGGGTTCGACATGGGACACCATGAAGTCCATCACCCGATCTCGGATCGGCCGGACGTGATCAGGAACTGCGAACTCAGGCATCGTCTACCTCCTAGGACACCTTCACCATAGGAGCCGCAAGGAATTCGCTGGCCGTTCAGTTCAATGGCGGACTCGGTGCCGCCATAAGAGGTGGGAGGCGTGGGCGCCTACGACTTCACCGTCAGATCGACCGTGTGATAGCCGGTGGCACCGCTGGGAGCTGGAGGCGCGAGCTCGGCTGTCTGTGGAGTGCCTTCGCCATCGAAGGCGCGGACCTGCAGGGTCCGGTCACCCGGCTTGGCGTCCCATGTCCACAACCATTGACGCCAGGTGTCGTCGTTGACCACCTCGGCCAGACGGGCTTCGTTCCAGGGGCCGTCGTCGACGCGGACCTCTACCTTTGAGATTCCCCGCTCCTGGGCCCAGGCGACGCCCGCTACCTGGACCCTCCCTGTCGAAACCGTGGAACCGAATGACGGGACATCGATACGTGATTGCGTCTTGATCGGTCCGAGCTTGTCCCAGCCGCGTGGGATCCAATAGGCATCGAAATCGTCGAAGGTGGCCAGCTCGATTTCGGTGAGCCATTTGGTGGCCGACACGTAGCCGTAGAGTCCGGGAACGACCAGGCGGGCCGGAAAGCCGTGATTCACCGGTAGTGGCTGACCGTTCATGGATACGGCCACCATGGCGGCTCGTCCATCGAAGGCAGCCTCGGTCGGGAAACCCGCAGTCCAGCCGTCGACGGAGCGGCCCACGACCTGGGTCGCTCCGGTTCTGACGCCTGCGGTGTCCAGGACGGTCCTCAGCGGAACGCCTCCCCAGAGTGCATTTCCCACCAGGTCGCCCCCCACCTCGTTGGACACACATGTCAGGGTCGTCCAGTGCTTGGTCAAGCCCAGGTCGAGCAGTTCTTCGAAGGACAACTCGAGTGGCCTGTCGACCATTCCGGTTACCCGCAAGCGCCAATCTGCGACATTGACCCGAGGTGCAATCAGTGCCGTGTCGATCCGGTAGAACGTGTCCTCCGGGGTGACATACGGGGTCAACCCGCTCACCTCGAAGTCGGTGGCAGAGGGCGGCGGCTTTGCAGCGCGCAGCCGGGCGGGAAGCAGGTTGGAAGCTCGACCGATTGCCGTGTCAGTTGCTTCGGCGAGCCACCTCCCCGTGACTGCCGCGACCGCACCAACACCCGCGACAAACACCGTGAGCCTTACGAAGCGACGCCGATCCCAGCCGTCGACCACCTCTCCGGCCCGATCGTCGGACGGACCGCCGACCAGGGCATCACGCCGGTCTGCAGCCCTCTCATCCGGACCGATTCCGGCCTGGGCCACCGGAGCAACATCCAACAAGAATCGCAGCGCCAGAATTCCGATCGCAGCGCCCACCGCGACTGAGATCGCCGTCTCGGTGACCGACGCCGTGGAATCCCCAATGACGACGAGCACGGGCAGAGCTGCGAACGCCGCAAAACCGACTACGGCCCAGGTGAGCGATCGGCGCGCGGCAACACCCAACAGCGCCCCGAACGCAATTGACAGAACTACGATCCCGGCGATCAGGACCGCCTTGTCGTTGGTGCCGAAGGTCCGGATTGCGAATCGTTCCACTGCTGACGGAAACATTCCGATGAGGTAGTCGCCGAGCACAACAACCGGCGACTTCGCCTCCCCGAAAATCCCTGCGATCAGCTCGGTCAAACCTACGGCGAGCCCGGCGGAAACCGCTCCCGCGACCGCCCCGTACCAACGCTCGGGTACCGGGACTAGGCCAACCGGAGCATCGACGGTCATTGGGAGTCTTTCGCCGCTCGGGACTTGCCGACCGCGCCGCTGGCTCCGGTGATGGCGATTCGCATATTTCGACACTAGCGGCCTGTTGCAGCGTCGTTACGGGCGTCTCAGGTTGCCGACGTCGGGTCCGGGCCGAACTCGGCGGGAACGTTCCACAGCTTCACGACCTGTTCACCCCGATCGGTGGAGATCATCGAAACCGTCGCCGTGTCCAGCTTGAAAACCCGTCCGTCGGCCGCTTCCAGGCCCACTGCCCGCGCCGCGAGGATTTTGATCAGATGCCCGTGGGCGAACACAACCGATGGCCGTTGGCCATCCCCGTCCCCGGAGTCCGACGCCCGAGCCGCCGACGCCTGGGCCGCAAGTGACCCCGCCGAAGCCAGGAACCTGTCGACGCGGTCACCGACCTGCTCCACCGATTCGCCTTTGGGGCATCCATCGCTCCAGATATCCCATCCGGGACGCTGCTGCTGGATCTGTGATCGGGTCAGGCCCTCGTAGTCGCCGTAATCCATCTCCATCAACTCATCGCGCTGCTCTATCTGGGCGTCTGGGAGGACGATCGTGGCTGTTTCGAGCGCGCGTGTCAGCGGGCTCGAATAGACGGCCAACGGAAGCCGTCCGTCGAGGAGCCGGTGCACGGTGGCGGCAACTGCTGCCGCCTCTTCCCGACCAGCGTCGGTCAGGGGGATGTCGATTCGTCCGGTGTGCTGGCCACTTCTGCTCCATTCGGTCTCTCCGTGGCGCAGGAGTATCAGTTCCATCGGTCGGTCGCGATCGTCGTCATGACAACCAGACAACCAGACCGGGAATTCCGAAACCGGATTCGTCACCTGTTTCAGGTCGCCGGGGTACTTTCGTTGTCAAGGGCCGCGGGTAGGGAGAATGTGACCGTAAGCCCGTGAGGAGCCACGTCGCTCAGCTCCAGATGCCCACCCGACGCAACCACCAGTGCCAAGACGATTGCCAGACCCAACCCGGTTCCGGGTGTCGTGGCATCACCGCGCCAGAATCTCCTCGTCGCGCGCAGTTTGTCCTCGTCGGACAAACCGTGACCCTCGTCGCTGACCGACACCTGATATTCCCCTCCTCCCCCAGCCAAACCAGTCGAACCAGCCAAACCAGTCGCCAAGGTGACTGTCACCGTGGAGCCCGGCGGGCTGGCCTTGATTGCATTGTCAAGCAGGTTGTCGAGTATCTGCTCAGCCGCGCCAGGCACGGCACGGGCGTTGTACGGACCGATCGATGACTCCAGGACCAGGTGGACCTCTCTGTCGTCTGCAACGGCGGACCACATCTCGACACGCTCGGCGACGGCCGCCGCCAGATCCACAGTCACCGGCGGTGGAAGTTGGTCGGCTCGGGCGAGTTGCAACAGGTCCGAAACCAGTTCGGTGAGACGTGAACTTTCACCGATGATCACGTCGAGTTCTGCCGCTTCCGCGGGCGTCACCCTCGTCTGAAGATTCTCAAGTCTCAGACGCAGCGCAGTCAGAGGGGTGCGGAGTTGGTGTGAGGCGTCTGCCACGAACTCGCGCTGCTCCTGCAGCAGCTCCTGAAGTCGTTCCGCCATGTTCGTCATGGTTGCGGACAGCTCACGAATTTCGACAGGCCCACCAGGAGGATCTCCGGAGTTGCTGAGGTCACCTCGGGCGTACCTTGCCGCAGTCGCATTCAGAAGCCGGATCGGTCGGGCCAGGGACTGCGCCAGAGCCCAACCGACCAGAGCTGCTACCAGAAGGATGATCACCGCCATCGCTCCCAGGCCGGTCCAGAAGCGATTGATGCGGGCGTCGACCCGGTCGGCGTCGAGAGTCACCCGGACTGCTCCGTGGTTGATGCCACTCGAGGCCACAGGAACGGCCACGTACAACAGCGACGTGCCCAGAGTTTCCGACGTGCGGATTCCTTCTGAGATTGATCCGGCAAGGGCGGTCCTGATCTCGGGTCGGGTCGAAAAGTCCCGGTCGACCGGACCCCTAGTGTCAATCAGCGATATTCCGTTTCGATCCACGACCACGACCCGGGCGCCGGTGAGTTTGCGGTACTCATCCGCGGGGCGACTGTTGGGACTCAGCTCCAATTCGAGCGCGTCTTCGTAGATTGTGGCTAGCACCCCGGCATCGCGCTCCACATCGCTCGTGAAACGGTCCCGCTCCCGCTGGGCGTAGAAGATGCCGAGGGGCACCATGAGAACCGCGAGAACCACGACGGTGACGGTCATATAGCTCAGCAGCAGACGCCGGGTCATGGCTCGGCCGGACGCATCGGGACCAGTCGGTAGCCGACAGAGTGAACCGTCTCGATCACGTCCGGCCTCAACTTCTTTCGCAGCGAGGCAACGTGGACGTCCAGAGTCTTGGTCGAGCCCCACCAGTTCTCATCCCAGACGTCGTGCATCAATTGCTCACGGACCTTGACCGCTCCAGGATCTTCCGCAAGGTACACAAGGAGGTCGTACTCCTTGGGAGACAACACGACCGGCCGACCCTCGAACGTCACCGTCCTCGTCCGTAGATCGATGGCAATGTCGCCCACCTCGATGCGCTGGGACGTGACCGGGACCTCTTCGCCCGAGGTTCGCCGCAACACAGCCCGGATCCGGGCTACCAATTCCCTGAAGCCGAAGGGCTTGACCACGTAGTCGTCGGCCCCCAGTTCCAACAGTGTCACCCGATCGATCTCCTCCCCGCGGGCGGTGACGACAATTATCGGTACAGGCCCTCTGGCTCGTAGCTCCTGGCAGACCACTCGGCCCTCGAGATCCGGTAGACCCAGGTCGAGCAGCACCAGATCGGCGGCATCAGCGGCGAGGGCCGCCGCCCCGGTCGATGCGATCGTAACGTCGAAGCCTTCGCGATGGAGCCCCTCAGCCAACGGCCCGGAAATCGTGGGGTCATCCTCGACGAGCAGAAGTCGCACAGGTGGATCCTTCCATGCCGGAACGGTGGGGCATCGCGTCCTTTACCAAACCCTTGCATCTCGCTTCCCACCTGCTCGCGTACCGGTCCGTATGTTCGAACCATGACCATTCCAAACACCCCTTCAGGCAGCCCACCGAGCGGCCCACCGAGCGGACCCACACCGTCTACTGGCCAGGGTGACGGCCCTGCATCGACCACCCTCCCCACTGGCGCTGGTCGCCAGCGGCGAAGCGGGTCAAAGCCGGAGGCAACGGGTTCAGGGCGTACGAGAGTGATAACGATTGCGTCGATCGTTGCCGTTTCTCTGGCCGCCCTGTTCGCTGTCGGAGCCAACCTGGGGATCCTCCACAATGCGGACGACACCAACGTCGGATCCGTGTCTGCGGCAAGTGACCTGCTGCCGGCGGGCTCCGACGTCGTCGATGTCTATCTGGACGAGCAGGGCACTGCCGCGAACCCGGCCGCTGCGAGGTCAATTTCAGCGAAAACGTTCCAGGTCGACCAAGCGGGCACCGTCACCGTCTCGACGGTGGACGGACACGCGCAGATCGACTCGATCGACCCCACGTCCGGTTGGAACGGCCAGGCGGTCCAGGCTTCGGGTGCCGATGTGGCGGTCTCCTTTACCGATGGATCCCAGACACTCGAGTTCGTCGCGACGGCCAACTCTGATGCGACCGTCACCGGCGAAGTCACCGTGGCGACGGAAAGCCCGGCCGTGACCGGATCGGACGACAACTACGACGATTCCCACCACGACGGCGACCACGGCGAAAGCCATCACGACGACAGCCACTCGAAAGAGGACCACGACGGAGGAGACGACGATGACTGAACGCAGGAAGCGACGCCATGTCGCCAAGGGAGCCCGTATCGCGGCTACCGGACTCGGCGTGTCGACAATGCTGGGCCTCGTCGGGGCAATGGGCTATACCAAGCAGACTTCGACTGAAGCGACCACCCAAGCTGCAAGCGCCCGGCAGAGTCCCGTGGTGGTGGTCATCCACCGCGGCGGCTCCCCTGACACCGTCGTCGGATCGGTGCCCGCACCTTCGGGGCAGGTGACCATGGTCGACACCAATACACCGACCGTGCTCAAGGCCCGACCGAAGGTTCGACCTTCGACCACCCGCTCGCAAGCACCGGCAGCGTCGACCAGTGGTAGTCGCTGAACTGCGTGGAACGGTGATGGCGTCACAGCTGCACATCATCGTCAACCACCCTCGACACAACACACAGTTGCAGGATGTCCAAGCCCTGCTACAACGTCTCGAGTCTCTGTGGAGCCGGTTCATTCCCACCAGCGACGTGAGCCGGATCAACATGGGTGCTGGTCAGGCGGTAGAGGTCGCGCCGGAGACGACACTTCTCATCAAGACGATGTTGCAGGCGTGGAGTGACACACAGGGCCGCTACGACCCCACGATTCTGCCGGTGCTCATGTCTCACGGTTATGCAGTCAGCAAGTGCAATTCCGCCAACAGGACTGTCCTACCCGATGGGCCACATCGTCTCGGCGTCATGGGCGAGATCCTCGTGGACATGGACAATTCGACCGTGACATCCCCGACCGGTGTCGCCATCGACCCCGGTGGTATCGGCAAGGGCCTGGCTGCAGACATCGCCGTTGGGTCATTGCTTGAGAACGGAGCTCTCGGAGCACTGGTGAGCATCGGCGGGGACATGAGCGTCGGTGGGGAGCCACCCGAGCCGTTCGGCTGGAGGGTCAACATTGAACACGCCGAACCCACGGGCCAACCTCTCTGCCAGGTCACGGTGGATGGGGGCGGGGTTGCGACCTCCAGCACCCGGACCCGGCGCTGGAACCACAACGGCCGGGTCCGACACCACGTGATAGATCCGTTCAGCGGCACCGAGGCCTACACCGACCTGGCGGCCGTGACCGTCTTCTCCACCAGCGGCTGGCAGGCCGAGGCGTTTGCCACGGCGGCCATCCTCGGTTCGGGAGCAAATGTCATCGACTACCTGAACAGCCACAAGCTGACAGGGCTCGCCATCACGACCGAAGGGACAGTTCTGACCACCCATGACCTCGACAGCCTGACACCGGCGGATGTGCAATGAACACGCAATTCTGGTGGTACGCCACCCGTGCTTCGGGAATCGTCGCCTGGCTCCTGTTGACGGCTTCGGTGCTTTGGGGCGTCGTCCTGTCCACCAAGGCCTTCCCCGAGCAGCGTCGGCCCGCGTGGCTACTGGACCTTCACCGTTGGCTCGGGGGTCTGACCGTTGCCTTCGTCGCCTTCCACATCACATCCCTCATAACCGACAGTTACGTGTCCTTCGGACTCGCGGATGTCGCCATCCCGTTCGTATCGAACTGGAAGCCGTTACCCGTCGCACTTGGAATAGTCGCCGCTTGGGGCCTCTTGGCGGTGGAGCTCACATCGCTCGCCATGCGCCGTCTTCCCAAGAAGGTGTGGCGGGCGGTCCACTTCAGCAGCTATTTGATCTTCTGGCTGACGACCCTTCACGCCGCCTTCGCCGGGTCTGACACCTCCCAGGCCCTGTATCAGTTGACGGGTGCCGTCTCGATCATCGCTGTCGCTTGGGCGACCATCTATCGCCTGACCCACCGTAAGCCGGTCCGGCGGAATCCACTTTCCCCCGGTCGCCCGGCAAGTACGCCAAGGGCAGGTACGCGAGAGACAGGTCCCGGGACAACTGCTCCAACGCAGGTGCCACCGCTCGACACGGTCCACACCAGGGGGCCGAGAGATTCACCAGAATCGGAAGCGACGATGCCGAAATGACGGAGCGGAACTCGCTTTCCGAAACTTGAATTGATCCGAAGATACCGCCCGCGTATTGACACCCGGCCGCTATCGCGATCAGGTCCTTTCGTGCATGTGTCAATGACGGTTCCGACCGACGACCTGTCAGGGGTCCGGAATGTCTATCCGGCCCTCGAACAACTCGGTTACGACCGGGTCTTCTCCTTCGAGGCGAAGCATGATCCGTTCATCCCGCTGGCCGTCGCAGCCGAGCACACCGATCGACTTCAGCTTGGAACTGCACTGGCAATCGCCTTCGCCCGAACCCCGATGACTGTCGCGAACGCCGCCTGGGATCTGCAAGCTCTGACCGGCGGCCGTTTCACTCTGGGTCTGGGCTCGCAGATCAGGCCTCATATCGAGCAGCGGTTCTCGATGCCGTGGTCGAAGCCGGCTGCGCGGATGCGGGAATTCGTCCAGGGAGTTCACGCCATCTGGGACAGCTGGCAGGACGGAACGCCGCTCAGCTTCGAGGGCGACTTCTACACCCACACCCGGATGGTCCCGGCATTCAATCCTGGGCCCCTCCCCTACCCCCGCCCAAAGATTCTGCTCGGCGCCGTGGGCCCGTCGATGACGGTCGTGGCCGGCGAGGTGGCCGACGGGTTGCTCGTCCACCCGATCAACACCCGGCGCTCTCTACTGGAGCTGACCTTGCCGGCGCTCGCCGAAGGTGCCGACAAGGCAGGGCGCACAGCGGATGCGATCGAGATCGTTTGCGTCACGATAATTGTTACGGGCAGTACCGATGAACAGATGCATCGCAGCCGGGAGTCGGTACGGAACCAACTCGCCTTCTACGCGACGACTCCGGCCTATCGACCGGTCTTCGAACTGCATGGATACGGCGACCTCCACACCGAGGCCCAGCAATTGTCCAGGGCCGGACGTTGGGACGACATGGGCCAACTTGTCGACGACGATCTCATCGAAACCATCGCAGTTGTCGGCGAACCGCATCAGATCGCAGACAAGGTCCGCTCCCGCCTCGATGGCATTTCCGAATCGGTCAGCTTGGTCAACAACCGGGCTCCCGACCCAGACCATTTTGCACAGGTCGTCTCGGACCTGAAAGGTCTACCGAGGCGCTCGCCCGATCGTCTGTAGCAGGGGCTCAGCGGTCGACGTAGATCACCGACGGCGGCCACGGTCCAGTTGGCAGTGGTGCCCAGAGGCCGTAGGTGACCCTCCCATTGTCAGCTACCGATGGAGCGCCGTTGAATGTTTTCGCAGGTCCCGTTCCGCCGGGGTCGCTCGATTCGGATTCGATCACGTTGCGTGACTCACCGGAGCTGAGGTCGGTCACCACATAGGCAAGGTCGTCGACCCCCGGTCGAACGGGTGTGCTGACAATTCCTGCACGGAACCGGGCGTTGGAGCTCATTGCCCACGTTCCGGTGCTGCCGGGCACGGGGTCGATCACTTGAGGGGCGCCAGAGCTGAGCATGAACATGGTGTCTCCGGCCTTGAGCAGAAAATGACTTCCGTCCGAAGAGCTGAACTGCAGCCACTCGGACCAGAAAAGGTACGACTGCAGGCTGGGGAATGGGCTTATGTCGCCGATGGTCGGAAACTGAAGAGGAACGACACTCGAGGCGCCGGTGTCCGAATCGAACCTCACGACGTCACGCGTCGCGAAACGGTGTGCGAACACGGCGGAGCCATCCGCCTTCATCCAGAGCGAGTCCCGGAACTGGTCGCCTATCCCGATGTAGATGGGACCCTCCATGAGGACGTCGAGTGTCTCCGTACCGTCACGCCAGACATGGATTCGCCGCTCGCAGGGACAGTTGCCGCCGGGCGAATAGTGCGTGGCAACCCACCCGACCGACGATCCGTCTGCCGAGATCGCGACATCGGACAGAGAATCTCCGTCCGCAGTCCGCAGGATCTCCTCGTCCCCGGTAACTGTGTCCAGCCGCACGGTGGTGGTGTAGCCGTAAACCACGAAGCGACCGTCGTGGGACACGGCATAGACATCTCGCACAGACGGAAACACGGCTGTTGACTGCGTGTCGACGCGGGTCACTACCAGGTCGCGTGGGGTATCGAATGCTGCGTTCTGGTCTGCTTCACGTCGATAGACGACTGTGTTGCCGTCGCCCGAGATCTGGGGCTGCACATAGCCGGTTCCGTCGTTCGGGGAGATCGCCCTGGCGGTCCCGGGGGTCGGCGGAGCACATGCAACCGCGCTAGCCATAAGAACCGCAACGGTCAGAACCACAGCTCCCCGACGGAACATCGCCTTCCCCCTAACCGGTCGGTTCGAGCACGAACAGAGGTATCTGCCGCTCGGTTGCCGCCTGGTAGGCATCGTAATCCGGCCACACCTCGGCCGCCCTTGCCCACCAGGTTGCCTTCTCCTCACCTTCGACCTCACGTACCGAGAAGTCCGCGAGCACGTCGCCGTCCTGGACACGTGCGATGGCGTTGGCACGGACGTTGTGGACCCATTGCGGATGCGTCGGCGCACCACCCATCGATCCGATCACTGCGTAGTTGCCGTTCTCGTCACTCACGCGGACGAGCGGGGTCTTGCGGACGTTTCCTGATTTGGCACCGATCGTCCAGAGGACGATCCAGTTGTACCCGACAAGTTGGCTGGGTTCGGTTCCGTCGGTCCGCTCATAGAGGGCGACCTCCTCAGCGACCGGTTCCCAGGGGCTGGGCTCGTATTTCGCGTCGAACGCTGACATTTGGGTGCTCCTTGACGAAGAGATCCGAGGTGTGCCTGAGTACCCGCCTCGACGGGCTCTTTGGCCCATCGGACTGTACCCAGCTCGGTGTGTGCCCGGCGCCAGGATGCGCGGCCGATGGGCGCAATGGCTTCGGTCCCGGGCCGGGCGGACCGGCGGGCGTCCATCTGACTTGGATGATGGGCCGAGCGAGACAATTTCCCAGTGCACGGATCCTCTCTGGCGGTCAAGATGACAGGAGTGCCCAGGGTCCTTCGGTGGGTTTAAAGAGATCCTTCAGCACGCCCAGCAAACATTGGGTTGTCCCGATCCGGGGGCATCCAAATTACGAGGGAGATTCCAATGGCAAGAATCGGTGGAGAAATCGAACAGCTCGGTCAGCTCAAGACGACCTTCGACAGGGAGTCACGAACGGTCGAGGAACTCACCCGTGTGATCCGGTCACAGCTCCAGACCACGGCCTGGGAAGGTCCGGCGGCAGAGCGGTTCAGGTCGATGTGGTCAGGTGAGTTCGAAGTTTCACTGCGCAAGCTTCAGGAGGCTCTGGTGGAAGCCGGTGCCGAAGTGGCCCGCCGCCAGACCGCACTTCTCCAGGCCGGCAGCTGAGCCAACGGACGACACGGGCGAGACAGACAGTTCCATGGGACAGACGGGACAACGGACTATGTCGACCGAAGCGGTCCACACCGACGGGGACAACACCGACATCGGCAACACCGCTGTGATCGAGGGCGGTTCCCGATGGAGCGAGGACGAACTGGCGGTGCTGGCGATGCTCACCACCGGTGGGCCGTTCCCGACGGTTGACCCCGCTCTCATCACAGCCCTTCCGGTCGAGGCCGGAGACGCAACGATCGCCGCGGTGATCAGGTCGCTCCATGCAAGGTCTCTACTGACTGCCTCCGATCAAGGGGTGGAGCCGGCAGGAATCGCCGCCGAGATTGTCTCGGCAGCCCTACACCCGACTTCCGTGGTGACTGTCGAAATGGCCGGAGGCGGCGAATACAGCGCCGCGTGGTTCGGCCTCGACCAGGATCGGATGTGCCGGATCGACGTGGAGCCGGGAGGAGTCCGACTCGTCCGGCTCGGCACGTCCGACGAACTTGTCGACGAGATCTGCGCCATAGCCCGGTTGACGGCACCCGATCGCTCCGGGCCGGCGAGCGGACCGGACCATTCGGGCGGTGCTGACCTGGCATCTGAACCGTCCCGAGTGACCCTGGAGCAGGTCCTCCAGGAGTCGAGCCCGGTTCGGCTGGTTCAGGCTCAATCCATTTGGGTTGGCGACGGCGTTCAACTTGGCGCCGTCACTGCATTCCTGGTTCTGAATGGCCATGCACGATTGGCTGAGGAGACGCCTCCGGAACTCCCAGAGGTTCCGGCCAGCTTGACCGGCGATCTGGGGCTGAATGGACCGGCTCCCAGCGGAGCCCGTTCCTGGACATTGCACGAGTCGGGAACCGCCGCAGTCCGAAGTTCGCTTCGGGCGCTGCTGCCCGACTCGAAGAACTGAAGCACTCGAAGCACTCGAAGCAACCGGCCTTACCGGCCCGACTCAACAGATGGATCGTAGAGAGGAGAAGCAGGGATGACGATGATCGAACAGCCGAGCTATGCACCAGGAATGCGTGAAGCCGCCGGCCAGCTACGAGCAAAGGTCGAGCGAACCGCTTCACTGGTCAACAGACTCGACGCGCAACTCGCTTCGATGACCTATTCGGGACCGGCCGCAGACCGCTTCCGCGCCGAGATGACTCAGACCCGGTCGATACTCGTCAGGTCCAACGACCTCACCTGCCAGGCTGCCGACATTCTGGTCCGCGACGCACAGCGGATCGAGTCCCAGGCAGCACAGGGAATCGCCAACGGAGGGCCGTTGTCATGACAACCATACGGATTGACCCGAACGAGTTGGTGACCGCGGCCTCGGCGCTGCGCTCGACGGCCGCCGAACTGGCCGAGGTCGGATCGCAGCTCACCTCCTGCGTCCAATGCCCGATGCCGCCCAGCACTCAGGCCGAAGTAGCCACCTTCGTGAGCACCCTGGACGCGATCTATGACCGAATCGCGGTGATCCTCAACAGCTGGGCCAACGATCTTGGGAACCGGGCGGCAGTTGCCGCCAACGACATGGCCACCGGAGCCTCGATCGGTGCTACCCCGTTGGCATCGTCGATCACCACGACCACGATGGGGATGGGATTCATCGGTGGCGGTTCATCCGGGTTCACCGTGGTCGACCCGAACAGCGGCCAGGCGATCGACCCCACGACCCTCTATGGCGGAATGGCCACGATCGGTGGTCACAGCTCCCCGACGATCACGATCATTGACCCGACAACGGGCCTGCAGGTGGATCCAAATACCCTGACGAGCGGAATGGCCACGATCGGAGGAGCCAGCGCCGGATCGAGGTCCTATGACAACCCGGCCATGATTCTCGCCCAGGCAGCTCAAACCCATCGCGATAGAGCTACCGCTATCGGGAATCGGATTCTGGCCAATCCGAGCAGTTCCCAGTCAGACATCATGGCGGTCTACGGCTCCCAGATCTCGATGAACGACTCCATAACCAGGAACCTTGCGCCTTCGAGGTCGGACATGGAACGCAAGGTCGGATACACGTTGACCCTGGGCCAGTACTACGACATGGTCCCTGAGGCACGGCCCTGACCTTGGAAAACCAGACCCACTCCGGAACCCGTCCCACGATCAGGTTCAACCTGCTCGGGCCACTGAGCAGCACCTATGACGGTCAGCGGGTCGAGTTGGGTGGGGCCAAGCAACAGATGGTGCTCGCGCTCCTGCTACTCGACGCCAACCGTGTCGTGTCCACGGACCGCCTGTCCCAGTGGGTCTGGCCCGAGGTTGACGACGACCACCTGGGAGATGGCCGCCGGAACGCCGGCACCCTCCAGGTCTATGTGTCGAACCTTCGGCGCATCTTCGGCTCACTCGGCGACGAAGCGAACACGTTGGTCGTGACCAGGAAGCCCGGATATGTGATCAACCTGGATCCGTATCAGCTCGACACCCTCGAGTTCGATTCACTTCGGGCCGGCGCTGCGGCCGCGGCGGGCAAGGGCGACCTGGACTCTGCCCGAATGCAATACCGCCGGGCACTGGGCCTATGGACCGGAGAGCCCCTGGCCGGGCTTCCGGTTGACGCCATCGAGAGCGGACCAATCACCCACCTCGAAGAGCAGCGGCTAGGGACTCTGGAGGCGCTCGGCGAAGTGGAACTGCGTCTCGGTCGACACAGCGAACTGCTTGCGGACCTGCACGAATGGGTTTCGGCCAATCCTCTGAACGAAGTCATGCGGGCGCAGTTGATACTCGCGCTGTATCGCTGCGGTCGACAGGCCGACGCTCTAGCCGCCTACAACGAGGGTCGGCGCCTTCTGATTGACCAACTCGGAATCGACCCGTCACGGATGCTGCGCGAACTCGAAGCGCGCATCCTCGACCAAGACCCGGCCCTGGACCATCTCGCTGTCCCTCCCATCTCCAGAGCCGCGACCAACTTCGACGCGGCCGGTTCGACCCAGTTGCGATCGTCGTTGCTTGCCAGCAATGCGTGGGTCGAGCTCGACGGTCGACGATTCCCGCTGGACACCCACCTCCTAACGCTCGGTCGGTTGGATGATCGGGACATCGTCCTTGCCGATGACAGGGTGAGTCGCCACCACGCAGAGCTACGCCGGACAGGAGCCAACTACCGGCTGGTCGATGTGGGATCCGCCAACGGAACCCTGGTCAACGGAGAACCGGCGGACGGCTCCGAGTTGAGTGACGGTGACCGCATCCGGCTAGGCGACACCGAGCTGGTATTCCACACCGAGCCGGGCGGATAGGTCACCGGCGGATAGGTCATGACCTGGCGAGGAAAAGTGCCGCCACCAGGACAACCGCTGTCATCACCGCCATTGCTCCCAGGACCAGTAGCAGAGCCACGAGCTTCCACTTCTGTGTTTGAGTAGCCGGTCGAGACGACTCGCCAGCTCCACCGGCGGTCCACCTGTCTTCATCAGTGTGCCCTTCACCGACCAAATACTGGTCGCCGCCGTCCTGATATCGATCCTGCGGCACAGGTGGCGGCCACGACACGGGCGCAGGTTCCAGCCCCTCGATCGGCTCAGAATCGTTGACTATCACCGTCTGGTCCATACGACCTCGCGGTCCTCGTTGGGCTCCGACAACCTCAGTCGATTCCCCCAGTTCAGAGTCCGCCATCGGGCCACCCGGTCTAAGCAACTCCTCGTTGGCACCCGTGGGTGCCTCGATCACGACGGGTGTTCCACGGTCCTCAAGGCCGAGTGTCACATGGACCGTTCCACGCAGCTCGACCTGATCGACCCGCTGCCCGTCGCGCCAGGTGCCCTGGGAACTTCCTGCGTCAATCAACTGCCAGATACCCGAATCGTTACTGATCACCGCGTGCTCCCGCGAGACGTTCGAGTTCGTGATGACGACCTCCGAACCGGGATTGCGGCCCAATCGAACGGTTGCGTCCGGACCAAACGTGTATTCCGTGGGTCCCACACGGACGATCAGATCCTTCATTTCGCCGTGTCCTCCACAGCCGTCCTCTCCAACGTCGCTGCGCCGCTCGACCGACGGTCGAAGGCTCGTCTGACCAACGCCATGGTGACGTCGTCGCCCGAGGCTGTGGCCGAGTCCTCGAGCCAAGCGGGAAGCAGGCGTTCCACTTCGTCGATGCCGTGTTCGTCCAGCTGCCGGAGCATGTCGACACCGACGGAGTTACGCCAGTCCGAACTCGAGAACGAATTGGCATAGCCATCGGTCGACAGGAGAACCAGGTCGGGCAGGTCCCCGACGAGCGCTGCCACCCTTGCGTCCTGTGTGGCCGATGGAAGGCACAGCGACGTCGTCTGATTGCCCACGAGCCGGTCATCTGCCGGAACCGGAGTTCCGACACGGGAGCCGTCCACCGCAGTTACGTCACCGTCACCGATCTGGATGAAGCCCACCCAGAGCGGGGCGAAAATTCCCATCACAAGGGTGCACCCGTATGCGACAAGTGGCTCGCTAGCCAGGTCAGCACCACCGACGGCGACTTCGGTTTCGTCGAAGGGGCGCGAGCGGTAGTCGGCCATGACCCGATTCCGCCAGTATGCGAGTAGGACCGGAACCGAGTCGCACAGAACCTGCTTGATCCGCTCCGCCGATATGGACTCTGCCGATATGGGCCCCACGGAGATGGACTCTGCCGATACGGGCCCCACGGAGATGGACTCTGCCGAAGCGGACTCGGGACTTCTGGCCACCAGGTGGTCCAAAACGGCACCACCCAACTCCGTTGCCACCTCGGTGGCGACGCGGGCACCGACATCGCTGCGCACGTAGCGGTCACCGCCATGGCCATCACAGACAGTCGCAACAAGACCCAAGCCCGGTTTGGCGACGCAACGCACGGCGTCCTGGTTCGGTTTGCCAGAACGGTCATGGGATGCGCCTCGCACACTTGCCGAGATGCTCTCCCAGACGAACTGGTGAGTCGACCCGACACTGCCCTGCCCCCGTTCGGCGTTCACCAGATCAGCTCCGACGGACTGGACGTGTCGTCCAGGCTGACCACTCCGGCTGTGAGGGTCGGCGACGCAAGGTTCGACGCAACCCTGGAGGCATGGGTCGATGCCCATCGGATCATCTTCATCAACTGTTCGGGATTGTTGGCGGTGACCGCTCCGAAACCCTCTGCGCTCACGAACTTGTCGAGAACCTCCAGGTCGGCGTCGCGCCCGATACCGACCGCCATCCGAACCGCACTGCGACCCCACGGCTCATCGAGCAGCCTGCCGAGCGCCGTCCGGTATTCGTCGGTCGGCATCCCGTCAGAGATCAGCAGCACCGCAGACGGCAGAGACCGCTGCTCGATCGCCGGAGGAGCCAGCTGTGGCGCAAGAAGATCGATCGCGGCACCAAGATCGGTGTAACCCGCGGCGTGAAGGTCCTGCCAGAGGA
The DNA here is from genome assembly GCA_049647585.1 of Microthrixaceae bacterium. Taxonomy (GTDB): domain Bacteria; phylum Actinomycetota; class Acidimicrobiia; order Acidimicrobiales; family Microtrichaceae; genus JAGQSZ01. The sequence continues at coordinate 29,223 of JBARXY010000012.1, forward strand.
GTTCCTCGACCGGGGTGGGCTCTTCGATGTGCCAGTGCGCGCCGGTCGCGAACGCGATGCAGCGGACCAGCACCGTTGCGTGCGGATTCTGGCCGGCCACATCGACCAGATGCGGAAGCATTTCGCGGATGGCGTTGTTGAGCGCCTGCATCTTGCCGTCGAGTTCCATCGATCCGGAACAGTCCGCGAGGATGATGAAGTGCAATGGTCGGGCCGACAGTGATGATCCTGGCCGCTCAGCCATGACCGACCTCCCCTCGCTGGACCAGTTCGGACCACTCGGTCATTCCGGTATCAAGCAGCCGTAACATAATGCACCTAGGGAGGAGACGGTCATGATCGACGTCGGATCGCAAGTTGTGCTGCCGGTCACGGACCGGCGCGCAACGGTCGTCGCCTTCATCGGAGAGGGCAGCCAGGGAGCGGTCTACAGCGTCCGACTCGAAGGCGCCGATGAGCTGCTCGCTCTCAAGTGGTACTTCCCCACCCAGGCCAACCGGCGTCAACGCGAATCGATCGAATTGTTGATCGATCGAGGCTCGCCCGACCCGCGTTTCCTCTGGCCCATGGCGATCGCCGAGCTTGATTCGGGCACCTCCGACACCTCCGGCGGCTCCGACTCGGGTGGGGCGTCCGACGCCGAGACCCGGACAGGGTTCGGCTACGTCATGGCCCTGCGGGACGAGTCGAGCCGTGGACTCGCCGAGCTGTTGAGAGGCAAGGTCGACATTCCGTTCTCCACTGTCTGCAGGCTCGGACTGGAACTCGCCGACACATTTCTGGCTCTCCACAACGAGGGACTCTGTTACCGAGACATCAGTTTCGGCAACGTCTTCTTCAACCCGACGAGTGGACAGCCACTTATCTGCGACACCGACAACGTTGGTATCAACGGGGCGTCCACTTCGGCAGTGCTGGGGACCCGGCGTTTCATGGCCCCCGAAATCGTGCGACGGGAAGCCACGCCCGACACCTCGACGGATCTGTACTCGCTCTCGGTCCTGTTGTTCTACGTCCTCATGGTCGGGCACCCGCTCCTTGGTCGGCGGGAACTCGACTTTCAACAATGGGACGAGGACGCCGAAAGCGTCCTCTTCGGAACCGATCCGATCTTCATCTTCGACCCCGAAGACCGCAGCAACGAGCCTGTCCCGCAGGTCCATGACTCGGTCATAGCCAACTGGGGCCTCTATCCCCAGGAGCTGCGGAACCTCTTCACCACAGCGTTCACCGTCGGGGTCCACAAACCCGAGGGCCGGGTCCGGGAGAGCATCTGGCGGTCGGCGCTCGCCCGCTCCGGGGACCGGATCATGAAATGTCCCGTTTGTCGGATGGAGAACTTCTGGGACGGTTCGGATAGCCAGGCGTGCTGGAACTGTTCGAGGGTCCTGCCCGACCCCGTCCGGGTCGTGATCGACGGTAAGCCGCTGGTCCTCAACTCGGACTCTGTCATCGCGGCGCACCACCTGGATCTGAACTACGACTTTTCCAGGATCGTGGCTTCGGTGACCACACACCCTCAGAACCCCGGACGTTGGGGACTTCTCAACGAAGGAACCATCACGTGGAGCGCAGTGCTGCCCTCGGGCGAAGAAATGGTGGTGCATCCTGGCCAGACCCTTGGCCTGAGGGCCGGAACACGACTCCGTCTCGGTTCGTCCGGAGCGATGATCGAAGGCGGCGGCTCCAACTAGTCGGCCGGTCATGTTGCGTCCATGTCGAAGGTCTGGACGACGGTGAATTCGGATCCCTCGATCAACATTCCCCGTCCGGCGCAGATCGGCTGGGGAATATCCGGAAGTGTCAGACCGAAGTAGAGAGAGTCGTCACGGGTGGGTTGCAGTAGGAGAACCCGCCTGAGACTCACCAGGTAGCGCGACCATGGGTCGAACATGCCGGGTAGGTCCCCCGTCCGCGCAGCTACGACCACAATGGTGTTGGTCTGTGGTGCGGTACGGAGGATCTTCTCGAAGCGTTCCGCCACCCCAGGGACCCCGACGAGCGCATCCGCATCATCAACGATGAGCAACTGGTTCGACCCACCGCCATCGATCACCGACGTCAGAGCATCGGCAAACTCGTCGGTGTCTCGATGGAGACTCGCTCCCAATTGTGGGGCGATTGCGTCCCAGGCCCGCGAGCGCGCCGCCAGGACCGTGATTCGAAGTGGGCCACCGTCATCAGGTCGGGATGCGGCGTTGAGCTGCACTGCGGCGTTGATGAGGGCGGTGGTTCGACCCGAACGTGCAGGTCCGCTGATCAGCAGTACCGGGTTGTAGCTGGCGTAGTCGACGTAAACAGGTTCGACCTCTGGCCCACCGACTCCGATCGCCACCGGACGCTCAGTCCCCTGGCCCAGTGGCACAACCGGGACCGCGTACTCGTCCAGTTCGGAACGGGTGACGACGGTGGGCAGACGTAGGACCGGTCGGGCCCAGGAATCGCCAAGAACGTGACCGTTGGATGGGTCGGCTCGGGTCGCATCAACCTGCCAGTCTCCTGGCAATGCAACCTGCAATTCGTGGCCGCCTTGGATGAGGCCCCTGCCCGGAATTCCGGTTGCCCGCGATGTCGCTGCGGGACCGGTTACTCCGACGAGTCCGTAATCCGCACTGTCGGCGGCCTGGAGAACTATCCGTGCGCCGAACAGGTTGAGTTCGCGGTTCTTCAGATCGGTCGCCTGGGTCGTTGAGACCACAACGTGTATTCCGACCGCCGGCCCCGACTGGAGCAGCCCCATCAGCCGTTCGAGCACCCGGCCGTGGTCGAGCGACTCGGCGCCTTCTCTGAGGGTTGGATAGTCGTCCACCAACACCACGATCCACGGCAGGTGATCACCATCGCGACGGAGTTCAACGAAGGGGAGACCGGAAGCCTCGGCAAGGAGTTCGCGGCGCCGTGCGACTTCTCGGGACAGACGATCCACGAGTCGACCCAGACGCTCGCCGTCGTCGCTTCGCACAACCTCACCGACGTTCACAAGAGGCCTGATCTGTTGGAGCGCTCCCGCTCCACCGTCGATTCCGTACAGGTGCAGGTCTTCGGGAGCGAAACGCCTACTCAGGTCCGACGCGATCCGGCGCAGTGTCGTCGTCCTGCCCGATCCGAACACTCCCGTAATCAGCAGATGTCCTGCCATGGTCAGATCGACGACATGGGGTTCGCGTAGCTGACGACGGAGGTCCTCGGTCAGCCCGACCGTCGTCCGCAGATGCTGCGGAGGTTGCTGCTCCGGTGATCCTCGCTCCAGCGAGGTCTGCGTCGCAACGGCAGCGTCGCCAGCGGAGTCGTCCCAGGTGTCCCCGTACTCAGCGAGTTGTTGATCGGTGAGGACGTGAGGCAAAGGCTCCAACCACAAGCTTCTGGCCGGTTCGATCCCCTCTGTTTCAGCGGCCCGGCGGACCGATTCGACGACCAGATCCAGTTCGGTGTGTGAACCGCTGCTCTCCCAATCTGGAGACGCTCCGTCGAGTCGCACGGCCCTGACCGCCGAGGTCTCGTCACGAACCGGGCGGGCGATTCGCGCCGCGCGGAATGATCGCAACGAGTCACCCGCACCCAGCCGGATGATCCCAACGCCCGGAGACCCGTCGGGAATACGGGCAGCGTCGCGGGTGCCGAGAATCTCCATCGATTCGGAATCGGCAACCACGCGAAGGCAGATCCACAGGTTCGTATTGGTCCGGATGGCGTGGGTTATCGCACCCGATGGACTCTGGGTCGCCAGAAGCAGGTGGATACCCAGGCTCCTGCCCTGTGTCGCAACAGTGTCCAGGCGGCTCTTCACCCCCGGTAGACGTTGTACGAGAAGAGCGAACTCGTCGATCACCACGAGCAGATTCGGCAGTCGTTCAATCGGCAGCCGTTCGGCTCCGTCACCCAACGCCTCGTAGGCCTTGATGTCGGCGACGCGAGCTGTGTCCAACAGACGCTTGCGTCGTTCGATCTCGGCGTCGAGAGAGGTGAACGCCCGCTCGGCAAGCGTCTCGTCGTTCTCGATGTCGGTCACCATGCCCACCACATGGGGTAGGGATCCGAACTGGGCGAACGTGGAGCCGCCCTTGAAATCGATGAGGAACAGATTGAGACGGTCGGGCGGGTTCTGCAGCACCAGCGCCGTGATGACGCTCTGCAGCAGTTCACTCTTGCCGGATCCGGTCGTGCCAGCGATCATCCCGTGGGGTCCGTCGCGCCGGATACCGATGCTCACCGGATCACCCGAGTCCTCGGTTCCGACCGCAACGGTGAGCGGGGCGGGGCGTTGACGCTTCCAGGACTCCGCAACGTCGACATCGGCCGCGGTGCCAAGTCCGAGCAACTCGACGAGTCCTCCCGATCCAGAGGCCTCACGGGCCCCGGTGATCCGGGCGAGTTCGATCGCGAGCGCCTCGGCACGGCGGGTTTCGACGACGTCTACCCATAGCGCCCCCTCGGGCGCGTTGCGGTACCGACCGGTCACGTAGCCGTAGGGCCTGTCGCCCTGGCCGTGGATCGCCAGGAAGGCTGCCACCCCACCCGGGAGTTGTCGCTCATCGTCAGAGCCGACGAGTACCAACGTTCGGTCCTGACTACGCCCGATCAGCTTGGCCACGTCGTAACGGATGGTTGAGTCCGGAATGACGATCAGGGTGACAGGGCCGAAGAGCCCGCCCGCTCCCCCGGAGTTCCTCGTCCCGCCGGAACTGCCCTCCAGTGACTCCGCGGCACGCAACAGGACCTCGTTGGCACCAGAGGCCGAACTGCTCAGTCCGCCTGTCGGCACCTGGGGCAGCCAACGGCACCATTCCCACGACTGATCAGTTCCGGCGACCCAGATGCGCAACTGCTCGGGAGGCAGTTGCGTTGCGGCCTCAAGGATCATCCGGTTCAACAGGCCGCGCACATTGTTGCGGGTTCCGGTGACCCCGAACGAGCCCAGTGAGCTCGACGGAACCGTGATCGGCACGTCGTTCAGCCACTGGTGACGCTCCCCCAGTTCATCGATCAGCGGTGTCAGTTCTGATCGTTCGCCACGGGGTTCCTCGATGTCGATGGCCGCCGGTCGAGTACCGGTCCCGATACGTAGCTCGAGGGCGTCGTGATCGGACGGTCGACGTTCCCAGATGCGTGGCGATCCCGCCGCGATTCGCGAGCCCAGCCCGTCAATTTCGGGATACAGGTCGACCAGCCGGTCGGACTGGGCCTGGCGGACCTTGTCCAGTTCGGAGTCCAGGTCGTCGATCCGACCGAGGAACACCGTCACCTTGTGGCGTCGACGTGACTGGTCGCCGAAGATCGACGCCAGAATGCTGATGATTCCGATGCCACCGGTGATGAGGCCGAAGATCGCATACGACGGGTTCACTATCGCGAGTGTCAGACCGATCAAGACCGCTCCCAGACCACCGGCGATCTGCCACACCATTCCCCGGCCCCTCAGCGATGTCGTTTCGGGGACCTCCAGCGCGCCGACGTGATGGACCTGTACTGGGTCGACGGTTCGGGGAAGCTGGTTGATCCGCTTCGGCTGCCTGTTCGGCCATTGTCGACCCCGTGCCGCGGCTACTTCGGAGGCGTCACCGTCCCCCAGCACCAGATGTTCGCCAGACCAGATGCCGGTTGCGTGCCACAGGTCATCGGGATGGAGCAGAGCCCCGTCGCGCGGCCTGTAGAGCAAGGTCTGCGCCGAAGCGGCCGGAACCTGCGCGGCGATCGCGGCGGTCGCCTGCGCGACCGTGGCTCCGGGCGGGGCGGCGACGGCCATCTGGACCGTACTGTCGTCGCCCTCGAGTGAAACCCGCATAGTCAGGTCATCGGAACTCGGTCCACTACGGAACGTGGCGGTCATATCCGCACGACCGAAGGTCAGGATGTCGCCATCCGCCAGTCGGGCACGACCGTCGACGGGCGCACCGTTTATGAAGGTGTGGTTCGACGAGGCCAGGTCCTCTATCTCCACCACCGTGCCGGTGGTGTGGAACAAGGCGTGGTTTCGGGAGACCGTTGGATCCTCGGTCGAGATGTCGCACAGGGGATCCCGGCCAATCGTCATCTGATCGATGACCGGTTTGGCGACCTCGCGGCCGTCCATGGCTACCAGCACAGCGTCCGACGCGGCGGCGTCCGAGTATCGGGCGAGCCGCAGTACTACCAAGGTGGTCGCACCGATCTTCAGAAGGTCACCGGGAGTCACCGATGTCTGGGTGATCCGATTGCCGTTGACGCGTGTTCCGTCGAGAGACTCCAAGTCAGTGACGATGAGGCCTGAATCCGAGACGTCGATCCGACAATGTCGACGACTCACTGTGGAGTCCGACAGACGGATATTTCCCTCGCGTCCGAGCATCACCGAGCCGTCGACCGGAGTGGTCAGACCGCGATCAGGGCCCGAGACGACACGAATGAGTAGACCGTCCGTCATCGAAGAACGTCTCAGCAGGCGTTCGGAGTACCTGGGATCAGATTGATCGCCAGGGAAGCAGTCTTGGTCTGCCCGTCACGTGAGGTGACAGTTGCGGTGACAGTCGCACTACCCGCATGCAGTCCGTTCGTATCGAAGTTCGCCGAGGTCTTGTCGTTGTAGTAGCTGCCGCCGCTCCAACGGATCGAGGACCACGGCACGTTGATGTTCACACTTAGCGTGTAGTTGCAGACCAGACCGTCGGGAGGTATGTACCAGTTCTGCGAACCCGAGATCGACACCCTCAGAGGAGTGGGCGGGGGCTTCGGGGCGGTGGTGGTAGTTACCACGGGAGGAGGAGGCGGCACCGTGCCGCTTCCGCCGCCGCTCGGAGTCTTGCTCGTGGTTGCCTTCTTGCTCGCCGAAGTATCTTGAGGCCGGGTCAACACCTCGGGCTTGACGTCAGCTGGCGGTACAACCGGCAGTTGAACCACGACGCTGTAGGACACTGACGAAGTTGCCCCGAAGCGGCTGGTGGCAACGACCTTCAGAACGTTCTCCCCGAGCCCCAGGCCGCTGATCACGTGGGACCACCTGCCGTCGGATCCGACAACCGGTTTGATGGCCGGTCTGCCACCCGGCTTTACGTCCGCAATCTCGACGGTCGAAGTCGGATCAGTGGTGCCGGTCAGGGTGAAGGTGTTCTCGGTCAGCTGCAGTCCAGCCGGAGAAATGACCTTGACTCTGGGAAGTGCAGCACGCTCGGCGGAGAACTCCTTGTCCGCCTTGAGCTGGTCCGCCTTCCACTTGTTCAACTGCTTCACGTCGGACTTTGCGTCGACCTTGATCGTGTAGCGGAACTCGGCCTTCTCTTTCGGCTTCAACGAGATGTCCCAGGCGATGACGGGGTCATCCTTGATCACCTTGTGAGCTGGTTCGGATTTGATCGCGGATGCCTTCGGAACGAGTGACTTGGGCACGACCTCGTAATGCTGGCCCGAGACTGACTTGTCGGTCCGGTTCGCAATGACCAGCTCGCCGATCAGCGCGTCTCCGTCGACCGTCCAAGTTCGGCTGACCGTTCCAACAGGAGTGGCGGTATCGGTGAACTCGACCGAGACCTGCTTCGCCGCTGACGACACGCGAGTGGGCTCAGAGTCTTTGCCCATCCAAAGCGCGATCGCACCGATCGCCGCCATAAGAAGAACAACTCCGACCGCTCCCAGAAGAACCGGCTGTCGACTTTTGTGACCGGCTCGATCCGGCGTCGACAAATCTGCACTGTCGTTAACCGCAGCGTCATACTCTGCGGCTTCATACCCTGCGGCGTCGTACCGTGCGGCGTCGTACCCGACGGGAAGTTGACCGGTGAGCGGATCCTCGGTCACCGGGTCGTGGTCCGGCAAGGCGCTCTCGGCTGGTAGAACCTGCTCGACGGCCGGCTCCGGTTCGAAGGTCGGCACCAACGGTTCGGCAGCCTGCTCCGGTTCCTCGACAACAACCGACTCTGGCAGGACCGTGGCTGCTACCGCTCCATCGTCGAAGCCGAAGGCAGAGCTGTCGTCCCTCGACGATGTGTTCTCGATGCTGCGGGTCAGGGTCGGAGGCTCGGCCTCGGCCTCGAGTAGTCCCAACGCGTAGGACCAAACCTGTACCGCAAAATCAGCCGTTGCGTTGTCGAGTCCAGTCGCGCTGAGAATCGCTACGGCACCCTCGACATCGATGCTGTTGGACATCAGTCGTTCGGGGATCTGCTCGCTCGCTGCGCGGACGACTGCATCGATCTCGCCCCGGCGAGTTCGCGCCTGAGCTCCCAGGACGTCGCTGACCATTCCCTGGATGCGACGTGGTTCGGAAACGACGTTTGTGCCCGCCCTCCGTACCGCCTCTGCCACTGCCTGGGCTACGAGAACCTCATCAGTCGCGTCTCCCATGACTCTCCCCTGTGCCGAATACTCCCACGGACCATTCTCCGCTGAAGGGTAGAGCCTCCAAGTCACCTCAGCGACGGGAAATCCTACCCATCTGAACTATCCGACCACAGGCTTCAGAACGGCTTCGAACCCGCTGAAACCCCCCTGTCTCGCCGAGGGCGGGTCCGTCTTCGACAGTGCTCGCTCAGCCCGCCGCTTTCTAAAAAACGATTTGCTTGACGAAAGAGCCGAAGCTCTATAGAAAGGAAGTGTTGAGTTTAGAGAAGGGGCCTGATGACCGCGACCACCACAAGACCAATCGAGCTTCTGTCGGTTCCCAGCCGGTTGCAGGCCACGAATCATCCACCGACGATCAATCTGCGGGCAGCCGAGGAAGCGGTGGCCGCTCTGCTCGTCGCACTGGGTCAGCCGATCGTCAGCGAGAGCCTGCAGGAGACTCCCAGGCGGGTGGCGTCCGCATTTGTCGAGATGTTGACTCCCAAGGAGTTCGACCTCACGACCTTTCCCAACGAAGAGGGTTACGACGAACTGGTCCTCGTGCGGGACATCCCGTTCCATTCGCTCTGTGAGCACCACCTGCTGCCGTTCAAAGGTGTGGCGCACGTGGGCTACCTGCCCGGAGACCGGATAATCGGACTCTCAAAGCTCGCCCGGGTCGTAGAGAAGTTCGCCGCTCGACTGCAGGTCCAGGAGCGCCTAACCCAACAGGTCGCCGACCATCTTGAAGAACACCTGAAGCCCAAGGGAGTCGGTGTCGTCATCGAGGCGGAACACATGTGCATGACCCTGCGCGGGGTGCAGGCCGCCGGTACGACGACAACCACCTCTGCGGTACACGGCCTGCTGCGCGACGACCCTCGTTCACGTTCGGAGTTCTTCTCCCTCGCCTCTCGCAGCCATGGCTGCTGAACATCTCGGCCGGGCCAACCGCGGTCACCTCGCAGTCGCGGGATACATACCGATCACAGACAAATTCTCAACAGAAATTTCACAGGAGGAACAATGAGGCTCTTCTCGGTCAAGCCAGCGTTGACAATCAAGGGGCGCAAGTCCAAGGGCCTGCGAGGATTTGCCGGAAAGCCGACCCACCCGCCGCTCACCGATGTACCCGTAGGCGCGTACGTACTGGTGGCAATTCTCGATGTGATCTCGTTCATCGGCGGCGATACCGATTGGGCTCGGAGCTTGTGGCACGCCGGCACCTTCATCCTCGCGATCGGTGTGATCGTCTCGGTGCCGACCGCTCTGACGGGGCTGATCGACCGTCAGACCTCATCAGAGCCGGGCACCCAGGCTTGGCGGACGATCAACACGCACGCGTTGATCATGGTCATCGTCACCCTCGCTGCCATCGCCAACACGGCATGGCGCTGGAGCACCTACAACGACCATGCCTTCACTCCTGTCGGCATCATGATCCTGTCGGTTGCGACGTTGCTCTTTGGTGCGGTTGGAGCCACATTCGGCGGGAGCCTGGTCTTCGACTATGGCTTCAACGTCGAAACAGCTGGTGATCATCCGGTGTGGCACAAGTCCGAAGAGGACGTGTTCCACCACGACAACTGATAGCCGCCCGAGCATCCGCCGTGAGACTCCCGGGTTGGCGATATATCGTCAGCCAGACAACTTTCCAGGAGAGCAGGGAGTGGCTTGAGCGATCGACCGATGGGTGAGGGTTGGTGGCTGGCCAGCGATGGCAAATGGTACGCACCGGAACTCCATCCGGATGGCTTCCACGAAGCGCCAACCCGCGAGACCCCAGCCGCCGGTCCCAATCCACCGACGCTCGCCAATCCTGTCGTCCCGGGCGGACCGGGAGACGGGCGCGGAGAGGGGCGGGGAGACGGGCGGGGGAACTCGAACCGCGGACCAATGGTGGCCCTGGCCGTCGTTTGCATCCTTATTGCGCTTGTCGCCGGAGGGTGCGTGGCTCTGGTGCTCACCTCACGTCAAGGATCCTCCGACGACGCGAAGGCCTCGCCGGCTAGGGACCTCGGGCCTTCGACTACATCGGAATTCGATCGTCCGACGACCAGCGATCCGGATTTCTCACCCGAGCCCGAGACACCGTCTACCGCTCCTGAACAATCCGTACCCGAGGCAACGACGACGACTACGACTTCCCTGGTCCCGGCGCCACCGGGGACGGAGCCGGAACGGTCGATCATGCCCGAGGTCGTCTGCATGGATCTGCAACAAGCACAGGACACCATCCAAGCTGCGGGAGTGTTCTTCTCGCGGAGCTTCGACGCCACCGGCAAGGGGAGGAGCCAGATCGTCGACCGCAACTGGATCGTCGTGTCACAAGATCCGCCGGCCGGCTCCCCAATCGATGAGAGTCAGCCCAACCTGGGTGCGGTCAAGAAGAACGAACCGAACTCCTGCTGAACCGAGTCAATCCTGCAGCCAGTTGGCAACCCGAGCGACCATTGACTCGGCCTTTTGGCCCATCTGCGCAACGAAGGAACCCGGGTTCAGGCCGTTGACCACCTTCTGTTGCTGAGCGTCAATGAACCGGTTCATCGCGAGACACCGCTTGATCTCCAGGTTGTCGCAATGGCGAGCGAACTGGTGGGAGAACATGATCGATTCGACCTTGATGGCGAAGGGCCGGGTCCCGCGAGGAACCCGACCCTTCAACTACGGCCGTTCAGGACTACCGCTATCTCGGCCTTGTTCAGCCGAACATGCCGTCGACGAATTCCTTGTTGTCCTTGATCCAACGCGACACGCCACCCTCGATGTCGGGGTTGGTCGGGTCCGCACCGAAGATCTCGGCCTCGAGCGAGGCGAGCTGCTCATCGTCGAGCTTGAACTTCGCGAGCGCATCGGCGACGTCCTTGTGGTCCTCGGTGAAGCCCTTGCGTCCGATCACATGGATTTCCTCTGCTCCACCCATTAGACCTTCAGGATCCTTGAGGTCCTTGATCGGGTATGCCGAGTACGCCCAATGCGGGCGCCACAGGGTGACGACGATCGGCTTCTTGTCAGCGATCGCCTTATCGAGAGCGGTGAGCATGGCCGTGGTCGATGATGTCACCAGATTGAGCGAGTCGGTGAGGTTATAGCCAGGCATGGCTTCTTCCTTGGTGACTCTGGTCAGGCCGGCACCCGGCTCGATTCCAATAATTTCACCGTTGACCTCGTCAGCTACCGATGCGAGATCGGCGATCGAGTCGACGTCCATGTAGTCCGGAACGGCGATCGTGAGAATCGCGTTGTCGTACCAAACACCTAGGTCTTCGACCTTGTCGCCGAATTCCTTCCAGTAGTCCTCATGCGTTGTCGGCAACCAGGTGTCGAAGAAGAGATCGACATTGCCGTCGGCGATTCCCTGGAACGTGGGAGCAACGTCGAGCTGCTCGGCACTGACTGTGTAGCCGTTGTCTTCGAGGACCTGCTTCCACAGGTAGGTGACTGCGATGTCCTCGTCCCAGGGGATGTATGCCATCGAGATCGACTTGGAGTCGCCGCTGCCACCGCCGCTGCCGCTGGCCGAATCATCATCGGAATCGGAGCTACAAGCTGCTGCGACCATTGCCAGTGGAAGCAGTAGTCCCGCTAGCAGTTTCAGTACGCGTTTATGTCTGAACATATGTGTCTTTCCTTTTGGTTTGTTGTCTTGATCTCTGACCACGGGGCGCGCCTGAGCAGGGCGCCGTTGTGGGCCCCTTATTCCGCGCCAGCGCGGACTTGCTGGGCCTTCGCGACCGGTGCTCGGTCGGCGAGAGCTCCGGTGAGGCGATCGAGGTAGATCGCCAGTATGACCACCGCCAGACCGCCCTCGAACCCTTTGGACAGATTGAGGCGCGTGACCCCCTCGTACACCACGCCCCCGAGCCCGCCAGCACCGACCATTCCGGCGATCACAACCATCGACAACGACAGCATGATGACCTGGTTGACTCCGGCCATGATCGTGGGCAGGGCCAGAGGTATCTGGATCCGCGAGAGAATCTGTCGGGGTGATGCGCCGAACGCCCTGCCGGCTTCGATCATCTCGCCGTCGACCTGACGGATCCCCAGTTCGGTGAGTCGTACGCCCGGTGGAATCGCAAACACGACGGTCGCCACCACGCCGGACACGACGCCGATCGAGAAGAAGAACAGGGTCGGGATCAGATAGACGAAGGCGGGCATTGTCTGCATCAGGTCCATGACGGGACGGATGATCCGCGACATGACTTCGGAACGCGCTCCGAGCACGCCAAGAGGCAGGGCAATCAACATCGCACAGATGCTTGCGACGACAACGAGCGCCAGGGAACTCATCGCTTCTTCCCACATTCCCATGTTCACGATCAACACGAAGCCGACCACCGTGTAGAGCCCGAAGGCCCAACTACGCAGATACCAACCCAGTGCGGCCAATATCAGGATCAGCACAATTGCCGATATCGAAGTGAGTCCGCCGTTCAATTCGGTCACACACCACCGCAGGACGGTCTTGATGGCGCTGAGCAACCAGTCGAGGTTGTTCTCGATCCATTTGACCATCGTCTTGAAGGCGTCGCCGACGTAGAGCCTGGGTAGCTTGTCGAGAAAATCCATCAGAGGTCACCCGCTGCGCCGGCTAGCGAGGCTTGTGCCGCGCCGCCGGAGCCGGCGTTGCCGTGGACCTGCGCGCTGTCGCCAGATGATCCGTTCGAGGCACCGTTCCGGCTGGCCGTAACGCTGAGCGCGTTGAGCAGGGTGACTTTGGGGATCACCCCGAGCAGTCGCATGTCCGGCCCGACCACTGCAAGAGGAACTATCGCCTCTGCGGAATCGGCGAGTAGATCGGCAAGAGCGGTGTCACCCGTGACGGTCTTTGCGTCGGTGTCGAGAATGGTCCTCAGACCGGAGTCGGCCCTGGAAACAGCGACTGCGACATCCCTTTCGACGACGGAGCCGATGAGGCGCCGATTTCGGTCGACGACGAAGAGACTGTTGAGCTGGTTCTCACGCATCAACTTGTGGGCGGTGAGGGGACCTTGCTCGGAGCCAAGGAGGGCGACTGGCCGTTCCATGATGTTCTCGGCGGTCAGGATCCTCGAACGGTCCACATCTTGGACGAACTGTGCGACATAGTCGTTGGCCGGGTCGTTGAGGATCTGTTCCGCTGTTCCGATCTGCACGATCTTGCCGTCATGCATCATGGCGATCCGGTCGCCCATCCGCATGGCCTCGTTCAGGTCATGTGTGATGAACATGACCGTTCGCCCGAGCTTTTGTTGAAGGTCGATGAGCTGGTCCTGCATCTCTCTGCGGATCAACGGATCGAGAGCGCTGAAAGCCTCGTCCATGAGCAGCAGTTCGGTGCCCGTGGCAAGCGCCCGTGCCAGGCCGACACGTTGACGCATGCCGCCCGAAAGTTCGCCCGGGAGGCTCTGTTCCCATCCTTTGAGACCGACGAGACCCAAAGCTTCGGTTGCTTTCTCCACTCTTTCGGATTTGTTTATGCCACGGACTTCGAGTCCATAGGCGGCATTCTCGCCAACGGTGCGGTGTGGAAAGAGCGCGAAGTGTTGGAACACCATCGACACCCGCTCCTGACAGACCAGGCGAAGTTGCTTGGGGCTGAGATTCGAGACGTTCTGACCGCCAACGCTGATGTCCCCGGTGGTGGGCGTCAACAGTCCGTTGACCAGACGGATCAGGGTGGACTTGCCCGAACCCGACAGGCCCATGACCACGAAGATCTCGCCCGGCTGGACTTCGAAGGTGGCGTCGATGACGGCCGCAGTCAGTCCCTGATCCCGGAGTTCGTCGCGGGAGACACCTTGCCTCAACCTCTCGACGGCATCTCCGGCTCCTCGGCCAAAGACCTTGAACAGTCCCTCTGCTTCCACAAGGGGGCTACTCATCACACCACCCCTGTCGGTAGTGCGAAATACGCTCTTTCGTTGAACACGCGATTTGCCCTTGACGAACCCGCATGTCTCCCTTCTGAGAAAAGTGAATCTCACCAATCTCGATAGGACGGCATGTCGCAAGAGCACCGGTGCTCAATCGACCGGCTCAGCTGACGCCAAACCTGCATCCTTTGGGTATTCCGCGTTTTCTAAAGTCGCGAATGCCCTTCAGTCTGACGAACAGGCTAGGGGAAGACGGGATGCGGCTGTCCAATCGGGCAAAAGACGCCCGACGGGACCTCACCGGGCAAGTGGCCAGGTTCCGCTAGGAAGGGTTGGATGCAGAGCCGGTCATCGCAGTCGAGGATCGAACTCAGGACCTGCCCTACCTCCTCGATGGCCTCAGGTTGGGCCGAATCGATGATGTCGTCCGACGATCCGATGCAGGCCGTCGCGTGCACCGGATCCGCAAGATTCTCGATCAGCAGTAGATCGAGGGTTCGCTCTGCCCACACCCACCGACGCATCAACCTGGGCCGTCAAACGACAGCGCTCACCGAGCCCGAGTCAACAAGCGGGCGTGCGAGCACCTCAGCTAGGCTGCCCGGTTTCCGGAGAGGAACATCGTGACTGAAGAAGAACGGGAAGCCGAATGGTGGGTAGCGAGCGACGGAAAGTCGTACCCACCCGAGCAGCATCCTGATTACCAGGCGCCGACGCCACCCTCGCCACCGCCGCCCCAGCCAGGGTCACAGCAACCGGGATTGCCTCCCGCCAATAGTGGGCCCGCAGTTGGTGCACCCGGACCTCGAGGCGGAGGATTCGGCGGCCCGCCACCTGGTGGGTCACCGGGCGGGGGATTCGGAGGCCCGCCCCCGGGCGGCGGGTTCGGCGCTCCCCCGGCAGGCGCTCCGGGCGGCGGGTTCGGAGGGCCGCCTCCGGCTGGATTCGGAGCACCGCCCATGTCATCGCCGCCAGCGACGAGCAACACCCTGGCGATCATCTCGTTCGTGGCGGGCCTCGCCGGCTTCTGTTTCTGGGGAATCGGCGGCCTGGTCGCAATCGTGCTCGGCCACATCGCGCTCAGCCAACTCAAGAAGTCGGACAGCCAACAGAGCGGCAGAGGTTTCGCCATTGCCGGTCTCTGCCTCGGCTACCTCCAGCTCGTCGCGGGAATTGCCTTGGTTGTCATCGTCTTCCTTGCTGGCGGAACCATCGTCGACGAAACGACTGATGCCATCTGCCGTGCCGAGCATCGGACCGTCAAGACTGCCGCTGGGGCGGCTTACTCTTCCGGCGAGCCTGCTCAGAGCGTCCAAGATCTCGTGTCCTCCGGTTATCTCAGCAGCACGGACCTGTTGGGCAACTACGCCGTGAGCGGCCAGGACGTGACCCAGATCGATTGCCCGGCATCCTGAATACGGGCGGTACGACAAGATCAGAGGTCGCGTCGACTGAACCAGCGGTTGGCCAACAGGCACCAACCGGCTGTGTAGACGATGGTCCAGAGGATGAGCGGCAGGCCGGGCTCGGCGCTACCGACCAAGGGAATCGAGTTCTCCGCGCTGGTGACCGCCACGTACGCGGGTGACTGCATGTAATAGGACCCGGCTCGCCACAACGCGTCGGATGGCATGACGATGCTGACCGCGACGCCAATCCTCTGCAGGGACAAGTTCCCGAGCGCGACTCCTGCAATTTCCATGATGCCTGCGATCCAAGCAGCGCCGTAGAGGGCAACGACGACGACCCCGGCGGCGATCGAGGACAGTTTCACCGACAGAGCGGTGCCGAAAGCGACCAGTACGACGACTTCGACGGCTAGGAACAGAACTGCGCGAACCGGAGCGATTGCACCGTATCCCGCTACAACCTTTGCTATGAGAAGGATCGCTGCGGACATGACCACGATGTACCCAGCAGCGAGTGCGGCAAATGTGCCTGCCCGCTGCGCAAGCCACGAGGTCCGAGATAGAGGTCGGGCGAGAACCGCGTGCAGCCTGCCACTCTCAATCTCGGGTGCCACCGAGCCGCTCGCCAGCAGGATCGCCATGAACGCCGCGAGGAACTGCACGGCATACAGACCGAGAACGGTCATGATTGTCCCTGCGGCGTCGGTTGCAGTCACCGACTCCGGATCGGTGGCCGCCTGACCGAAGCCGACAGTGAATCCGAGCCAGAACAACAGCAGGAACGCCACGCTGATCACGCCACCGACCAACAGGATCTTTCTGTTGGCGGCCTCACGGATTGTCAACCTGACAATGGTAAATCGGGTGCCGATCACAGGCCCTCGCCTTCCGAAGTGACTCCGATGAGGTCGACGAAAACATCTTCGAGGGATCGTTGCATGGGCACCAGCGCCTCTATCTGACAGCCGCGCGCCGCCAGCGCCGTCGCCAGCGCTGGCACGGCGTCTGCGTCGTCGAGTGCGACTAGGACGGTCTCGCCGTCACGCGCAGCAATTCGCCCGAAACCCTCCAACACTGCGACCGCATCGACGTCCATTTGACGCAGCGTCACCCGCACCTCGGCACCTCGAGCGAGGTCGGTCAGGGAACCGGAATGAACCACCGTCCCGTGGTGAAGGATGATGACGTGATCACAAACCTGTTCGACCTCGCCGAGCAGGTGGGAGTTGAGAAGCACAGCAGTGCCGCGGTCCCGGAGGGCTCTGATGATGTCGCGCACTTCGCGTCGACCGATCGGATCGAGAGCCGATGTCGGTTCATCGAGGATCACCAGACTCGGTCGCCCCAGGATGGCTGTGCCCAGACCGAGTCTCTGCTGCATGCCCTTGGAGTAGCCGCCGACCCTGTCGTCACCGCGACCCGCCAGCCCGACCAGTCGAAGTGCCTCGGACACCGCGTCATCGTGCTGATCCGTGGGCAGACCCAGAAGTCGGGCGTGGGATTTCAACACCTGCCGACCGTCGAGCCAGGCCGGATACTGGAACTGCTCCGGAAGGTAACCGAGCCGTCGACGAGCCTCCGGATCCCCCACCGGACGTCCGAGTACCCGGGCCTCACCTGCATCCAGGTGGACCATTCCAAGCAACGACTTGACCGTTGTGGTCTTCCCCGCACCATTCGGCCCGAGTAGTCCCACCACTTGGCCAGCGCCCACCTGAAGGTCGACACCGTTGAGGACGGACCTGCCCTTGTAGGTCTTGTGCAATCCGAGCGCAGAGACCGGAGCGTCGCCGGGTGATATCGGCTCGCTGTCTATGGTCACGCTCCCCCAGCCACTTCGAGTGCACGACTGACGGGGATCCGCCCACCCACGACGGTGGCCCCATCGGGATCGTCACGCAGCACGATCGTACCCAAGCCGGAATCGTCCCCGAAGGCGATCGCCGGACGGTCATTTACCTCCACCTTCTTCCAACCCGGACCGTCTATCGGTATCGGTACCGGAATCGTGGACCGCCAGTCGTCAATGTCAGCCAGTTGGGAGCGCAGGTCCTCGGGCAACTCCTCACGGGACAGCAGGAACGAGCGGATCTCTTCGAGAGGGGCGCCCTCGGCGCGGACCCGGAGCGTCCCACTCCGACCGACGACCATCAACGGCGGACCATCCTCGGGGCCATAGATCGCTCCGATCGCCCCAGGTGTGTCGACCACTAGGGACGCTCCGTCCAAGGCTGCCGGAACACCATTGTCCCCACTTGCCAGCACGATGTGCACCACGCCTGGCGCCATCGCCACGATGCGATCCGGCTTATCGGGCAACGTGGGCGCTGTGATCCCAGCGATCGCTTCGGCCTCAGCAACGTTTGCTGCCACCGAAGGCTCCGACAGACCACTTGTATCCACTTCTCCGAGCGAGTCGAGCGCCCGGAGGCCTGCAAAGACAGATCCTTCGGACCAGCTTCCGAAGTCGACGCTCACCGCCTGCAGGCGTTCGCCGCGGAATGCATCCAACGTCGCCGCCACTGCCGTGCGCGTCTGGGGCGTCACGGCGACCACGACGACCACCAGGACCGCTGCTGCGGAAAGGAGCACCTTCCGGTTGAGTCCCACCTGACGTCGGGGCCGCGGTGCGGCTGCCGTCTTGGGCGGTTCGTTGGGCGCCTTGGCCCGCACGATCCGCAGCGCCGCCTCGACATCGATCGCGGTCTGGCCGGCGCGGGAGTCGGCCTGGTATGCCCGGAAGTCCGCATCGAGGTCGGTCTGACCGGTGTGGGAGTCGGCCTGGTAGGCCCGAGACTCGGCGTCGGCGTCGAGTGACTCGATGCGACGGCGTGCCAGACCGGCGTCCTGGGCAATCGATCGGATAAGCCCGGCACAGATCTCACAGTCGTCGAGGTGACGATCGAGCGCCGGGTCCGGGTGGTCCAGATGGGACCGGAGCATCGTTGAATCTGCACAATCAGTCATCGAGACATCTCCTCATATGCACGTCGGAAAGCCCGCTCTCCCCGAGCAAGCAGGACCCCGACCGAACCCTCGGCGACGCCGATCGCGGTCGCAACCTCGCGGTAGCTGAGGCCGGAGTGGCGTAGCAGCAGGGCGGTCGCTTGTCGATCTGGTAGGACTGCGAGGCATCCTCGAACCCGCTCGCGTTCGTCGACTTCGATCACCGCGTCCTCGGTCTGGTCATGGATAGGGCGGACGTCCGTTCCGGCGACGACCTGGGCTCTCACTTCGGCCCGGCGGCGGCTCCTGAGCCGGTTCAGCGCTCCGTTGGTCACCACGCGATTGAGCCACGCGGCTATGTCGTCCTCGACCCTTGTCTGCACCGGATCGTTGCGCAACGAAACGAATGCCTCCTGTGCGGCATCCTCCGCCTCGCTCGCATCCCCGAGCACCCTGCGGGCCAGACCGACCAGCCGTGGGTAGTGGCGGCGGAACACATCGGCGAACTCGTCCTCGTCAAGTGTTTCCATTACCTGTACAACACCGCCGACCTGCCGTTCCTGACATAAATATTCCACAACGCATACTCAATGGCACTTGGGACGGCCGCCTGAGGCGCATCAAGAGGATCGCCGAGTCCATCGAGAAGCAGAAGCAACAACAACCGAAGAAGCGATGAGACCGTCCCGGCAAAGGCTCATGTTGCCGTTGTCTGATCACCGACCTCGGACCGCAGCGAGTCGGCCAGCTCCTCGACGGAAGCAAGCTGTTCACGCAGACGTTGGCATCGTTCGTCAGCAAGCGCCGAGAACACGGCCAGCCGCTGAAGGAGCCGGCCGCGCTCGGCCCGGTTCGGCTCGGCTTGCAGTTGATGTCGGGTGTCGAGGAGATCGCGGATCTGCTCGAGGGATAGATCGAGGGGCTTGAGCGACTTGACGAGTCGGAGTCGTTCAACGTCGTCCTCGGTGTAGAGCCGGAAGCCGCCGGCTGATCGACCCGATGGCGGGACCAGTGCGACCTCATCCCAGTGCCGGATTGTCCGGAGCGACAAACCGACGGTCTCAGCAACTTCGCCGATCTGGTGCATTCCGTCGATGGTCATGAGTCCTCGATCAGTGGGAGGGGTTGAGCGAGCCGGAGGTCCGGTCATGAAGCTCTGCACTGTGGTCGTTCAACCCGACCAATGTGGCATCGATGTCGTGGGCTGTGAACCTGGCTACGACGGCATCGAGGGCTGCGACTGCCGAGGTGTCCCAGACATGGGCGTCGCTCAGGTCGATCACAGCCGTATCGATGTCGTCGGCGTAGTCGAAAAGGTGGAGCAGTTCGTTCGTCGAGGCGAAGAACAGTTCGCCGGTGACGTAGTAGATGCGGTTGCGACCGTTGTCGGGGTCCAGCACGCTGGTGACATCGGTGACGTGGGCCACGCGTCGGGCGAAGAAGATCGCGGCGAGGACCACACCTCCGGCGACGCCGAGCGCGAGGTTGTGCGTCGCGACGACAATGGCCACCGTGACGACCATGACCGCCGTCTCGGTCCGCGGGGTCCGTCGCAGCTGTGCGGGTTTGACGCTGTTCCAGTCGAAGGTACCGACCGAGACGAGGATCATGACCGCGACAAGTGCTCCCATGGGTATGGCTGCCACCAGGTCACCGAAGGCCAAGATCCCGATGATCAGGAACAATCCTGCGGACAACGTGGAAAGGCGGGTGCGACCGCCCGACTTCATGTTGATCATGGACTGGCCGATCATGGCGCAGCCGGCCATCCCGCCCAGAAAGCCGGTCGCTACGTTGGCGATGCCTTGGCCGCGCGATTCGCGGTCCTTGTCGGATCGGGTGTCCGTGATGTCATCCACCAGCTGGGCGGTGAGCAGCGATTCGAGCAGCCCCACGATGGAAAGCGTGAAGGCGTAGGGAAATATCACTCCGAGCGTTTCCAGGTTCATTGGAACATCGGGGAACCCGAAGCTTGGCAACGCGTCGGGCAGCGCTCCCATGTCGCCGACCGTGGGTACGGTGACGCCGAGCAGCGCTCCCCCGAAGCCGAGGACGACGATCGCCACCAGCGGCGCAGGCACTGCGGTCGTGAGCTTGGGAAGCCCGACCATGATGGCGATACCCAGGGCCACCATCACATAGACGCCGACGCCCTTGCCTATGAAGTGCTCGAGTTGGGCAAGGAAGATGAGGATGGCCAAAGCGTTGACGAAGCCGACCATGACGGTGCGAGGCACGAAGCGCATGAGCCGTCCCACCCCCAGCGCGCCCAGAATGAATTGCAGAATGCCGGCGAGGATGGTTGCGGCGAACAAGAACTCAACACCGTGATTCTTGACAAGTGACACGACGACCAGTGCCATAGCCCCCGTAGCCGCCGAGATCATCCCGGGTCGCCCTCCGGCGAAGGCGATGATCACCGCTATCGAGAACGAGGCGTAGAGACCTACTTTCGGATCGACCCCGGCGATGATCGAGAACGAGATCGCCTCGGGGACCAACGCCAGACCGACCACCAAACCTGCGAGCAGATCCACGCGGACGTTGGAGAACCAGGTCTCGCGGATCCGCTGTAGCGGTGTGCGCGGTCCAGAGGAAACGTGGGAATACAAATCAGAACCTTCATGGTGATGCCGCGCGTTACCACGACGGATGCAAGGGGGAACACGAGCGCACACACCCGATGGTCGGCCAGCGGCCGGGCTCTCGGAAGGCCTCGAATAGCGACGAGCACTCTACCCTCACGTAAGGGGAGAGTGTAAAAGGGGAACTTCTGCGCCGCTCCTCCATGACGGTTCATCCGTGGCTGCACCGAATGCACTGGAATGCGCGCCTCAGTCGACCTTGGTGCATTTGTTTTGGCGAGGTGGAATGATCGCGCGGTGGCTGTCGATGACTACTGCTACCTGACCACGACAGGTCGACGAAGCGGTCGTCCCCATCGCATCGAGATCTGGTACGCCCGCGACGGCGACGTCCTCTATCTGCTCTCGGGCGGGGGCGGCAGATCGGACTGGGTGCGAAACCTGATAGCAGAGCCCTCGGTTCGGGTGGAGATTGGCGGTCTGATCCACGACGCCCGCGCCAAGGTCATCGTTGGCGGCGACGAGGAGGAGCGAGCCCGGACTCTCGTGTTCGACAAGTACCAGGCCCGCTCTGGCGATGACTTGACCAACTGGAGACAGCGGGCAACGCCGATCGCGATCGACCTGACACCGGAAGGGGCCTGAACGCGTCGAGAGGCGACACATCACTAACAAAATCTACCTGCTACACCATTAGAGCTAGTACCAGCACAAACCAGGGAAACCCCGATGGCCTGCGCGGCGGGAGGCACGACAGTTGCTTGCGACGGCCGAGTCCTATGCCGAACGCCTGCTCGACTACCGCTTGATTGATGGTCTGGCCGATGACGACGCGCTGTTCGCCCTCACTGAACCGGCGGCGACACAGGACGTCAGGTGGGAGCCCGACGCCGCGCGTTTCCTCCTCGACGAGTCGGGTGGCTACCCCTACTTCCTCAAGGCCGTCGACGTTCGAGGAAGTCGCGTTCGATCGGGTTGTCGCTCAGTTCGATCGCCCGGTTGTACGCGTCCCGGGCGTCCTGCACACGACCGGCACGTGCGAGGAGGTCGGCCCGAGCGGCGTGATACGGCTGATAATCGGTGAAACCGTGAGGATCCAAAGCCTCCAAGGCCTCCAGGCCCGCTGTCGCACCATTGAGCTCAGCTACGGCGACGGCCCGATTCAATGCAACGACGGAGTTGGGACGAATGGCCAGGAGATGGTCGTAGAGGTCCGTGATCTGGGACCAATCGGTGTCCTCGGCTCTGTGCGCATCGGCGTGCACCGCGGCGATTGCGGCCTGGATCTGAAACGGTCCGGGATTGTTGCGTCGCAAACAGGTGCGCACCAGATCCTGGCCCTCGGCGATACGGTCCGAATCCCACAGCGTCCGGTCCTGGTCGGCCAAACGGACCAAGGAACCGTCGGTGGCCGTTCGAGCGGGTCGGCGGGCTTCGGACAGAATCATCAGGGCCAACAGTCCTACCGCCTCGGCTTCGTCGGGCATGAGCTCGGTGAGCACCCGACCCAAGCGAATCGCCTCGCTCGACAGGTCGACTCGAAAAAGCGACGAGCCCGAGGTGGCGGTGTGACCCTCGGTGTAGATCAGGTACACCGCGGCCAGCACCGAGTTCAGCCGGTCCGGCAGTTCGGCGTCACGGGGCACGCGGTACGAAGCGTGGTTGTCCCGCAGCTTTCGTTTCGCTCTGACGAGCCGCTGGGCCATCGTCGCCTCCGGTACCAGGAATGCGCTGGCGATCTCGGACGTCTCGAGGCCCCCGAGGAGCCGCAGCGTCAGCGCCACCTGGGCATCGGCGGACAAGGCCGGGTGACAGCAGAGGAACATCAGTCGCAACTGGTCATCTGCGACGGCTTCGACCAACTCGTCCAATTCGTGTGAACTCTCGGATTGGGGTCCGAAATGCGGGTCGTCGTCCATGTCGTCACTCTGCATTCGGTGTGCCGCAATGTGACGCTCATCGCGTGTGACCTCGCGACGAAGCCGGTCGATGGCACGGTTGCGGGCAGTAACGGTGATCCAGCCGCCGGGATTGGGCGGAACGCCGTTCTTCGGCCACTGCGCCGCTGCGATGGCGAATGCCTCGGCAACCGCGTCCTCGGCAAGGTCGATGTCGCCGAGGACGCGGATCAGAGTGGCAGTGCAACGGCCGACTTCGCGGCGGTAGATCTCTGCGAGCCGCTCGGCTTCGTCAGCCATCCTGCATTGGGCGGAGTTCCACTGGGCCTTCGCAAGCAGTAGCGCACTTGCCTGCCCATTCGAGGGCTGCGTCCAGATCGGCGACCTCGATCACCCAGAAGCCGCCCATCTGTTCCTTGGTCTCGGCATATGGGCCATCGGTCATCGACACTCCGCCATCCGTGGCGCGGAGCACCGTGGCGGTGGACTGTGGTTGGAGGCCGGCACCAAAGACCCAGGCACCGGTGTTCTGCATCTCTTCGTTGACGGCGCCGACCTGCTTGCCCAGGCGTTGAATGTCGGGGTCGGACCAGTCGTTCTCGGCGTAGTCGTCGTCGTGCCAAACGGAGATCAGGTACTGGGGCATTTTGTCATTCTCCTTCAGAACCGAAAACGAATTCGGTGGTTTCTCGGGTGTGATCAAGTTTTTCTGCAAGAGCCGCAATGAGCGGCTCACCATCTCTACGAACGAGATCCGCCCGATCGACACCGCCATCAAGAAACTTCTACCTCACCCGACTCGCTTCGTCGCACCTAGTGCTACAGTTGTTGACGTGACGGATGAGATCAGCCAGAGAGAGCTACGCAATGACAGCGGACGGATCATGCGCGCTGTGACCGAAGGTGAGACGTTCATCATCACCCGCAATGGCGAACCGGTAGGAGAACTCACACCGCTTCGTCGGCACCGGTTCATCCGGGCCGAAGCCGCGGTCGAGTTCTTCCGCACGGCCCCGCCGGTTGACTTTGTGCAGTTCCGAGAAGACCTCGACTCGATAGCCGACCAGGACATCGCTCCTCGTGCCTGAGCGAATTCGCCATGAACGAGGCCTGCTCGATACGTCGGTTGTGATCGACCTCGAGGCAATCTCGCCGACCTCGTTGCCAAAAGAGGTAGCCATCAGCGCGCTCACCCTCGCCGAACTCGCCGCAGGCCCGCATGCCTCCCCGGACCCAGCCGAGAGGAGTCGCCGCCAAGATCGTCTCCAGCGCGTCGAAGCTGCATTCGACCCGCTACCTTTCGGTCCTGACGCGGCCCGGGCCTATGGGAGGGTGTTTTCTGCCGTGGCCAACGCTGGACGCAAACCACGGGGCGCACGTGCGGTCGATCTGCTCATCGCGGCCACTGCGTGCGCAGAACGGCTCCCCCTTTACACGCGAAATCCCCGTGATTTCGAAGCGCTCGACGACCTCGTCGAGGTGATCGGGATCTGACCCCGGGACAACCACCATCGGGTGGTTGTCCCTACTCTGCGCAACTACTGACGTTCGACTCACTCACCAATCGAACAGGTCCTTATCGGACTCTATTTGGACGCCCGCCTGGCCAGCGACTTGGGCGACCTGCGCCCTGCGTGGAAATTGGCCAGAGGGCGTGGCGAGCACACTGCGCGTCGGGCTGCGTTCACTCGTCGGCGGAACATCAGGCGTTCACCTGAGAGCGTCAGCCAGCGGTTGGGCCACCATGCGGAGTACTGCTGCGCTGACTGCTACGCCAACATCGTCGCCGGAGCGCATCCAGCCTCGTGTCCGGTCGGTTCCGGAGATGTGTACCCGCTTGCTGCTTCGATGCCGGCTGGGCGGACAGGCACCGATGATAGCTTTGTCGCATGGGAACGTCCTGGAGCGACGCAGCGGACGCAGCACGCGATAACGAGCGTGCTGAGGCCGCCCTAACGGAGGCTCTCGCCGAGGCAGAGAAGATCGCTGCGAGATTCACGGTCGAGCAATCAGGCAGTCCGTTGCAGCCGGAGGTCAGCGTCGACCTCGACATTGGCGGCGACGATCAGCCGCTGTTCGTCTTCTCGGTGGACGTAGACCTTGCAGACGACCTCGCGGCCGACGACTACCCGCTAAAGGAGATCCAAGAGTTGACCTCCACTCTCCGGTCTCAAATCGCTGCGTCGACAGTCGTCGGTTGGGCCTGGCTGGTCACCGCAGGCACCAAGACCGGCGCGGCCCACTGATGATCCAACCGGACGGCCTTCTCACGCACGCGCGTGCCCTCGCAGGGACCGGCCCGGGACGACCTTTAGATATCGACCTGCGGCGGGGTGTCAGCGCGGCGTACTACTCGGTGTTCCACGATCTCACTGACCGAGCCGCACGTCAGCTCATCGGGTCGGCGCCGGACTCAGCCCGTAACAAAATTCGCCGTGCCTGGTCTCACGGCGAACTCACGGCCGCCTCGGCGATCATCATCGACCGCGCAACGACACTTGTAGTCAGCCCCGGCGCACCGCTGTCGAAGGAGGCACGCGCCGGCGGCCCGCTTGTCGATCTCGCCGCGGCAGATGCAGGTTTGGTCGAGGCATGCCGCCTGTTCGGCGAGCTTCAAGCGGCGCGTCACAGGGCTGACTACGACCACGACGCCCGCTTCGACAAGCTAACGCTTCTCACTGCGTGCGAAGATGCGTCGACAGCGCGAACTTTGTTGGCCTCTTCATCGTCATCAAGCCGAGAAGCCCTGTTCGCGTTACTCACGGTACGCCGAAGCGACTTCCGGGAACGCTGACAGGCGAAGAGAGCGGTGCGCCCGTCGGACTCATTTGATGCTCGTCCTCTTTGCTCTACCAGTTGACGTCGCCGCACGCGTCCTGACGAGCGAGTAGCTGGTTCGTCAGAAAGCCCCGAAACACAACCGGTCCGACACCCCGTCAAGGAATCGACTGCACGACTCATCGAGTCCCTACCCACGACGAGTGACCCGATGATCCGAGTGTAGGTAAGTCCCATAAGATCCGATAAGAACTGTTGATATGTGTTGGGCCGGCACTATCGGAACAGTCGCCAGCTGTCGGATTCGGGTGATGGGCGCGGCCTGGCGCACCCCCCCCCCACCATGCATGTATTATGCATGCATGACGAACGTGCAGGTTCGAGATGTGCCCGACGAAGTTCATGAGGCTCTGGTCCGTCGAGCAGAGCAAGCTGGCCAGTCGCTTCAGCAGTTCCTCGCCTCGCGGCTCGCGGAGATCGCAGCGACACCGACGGTGGAGGACATCATCGACCGGATCGAGAGGCGTCCAAAGGGTGCGTTGTCGGCAAGGGCTGCAATCGAGGCACTTGACGAGGGAACGTGCTCGTAGTTGACGCCTCGGTGCTAGCGCCGGTCGTGGCCGACGCCGGGAGCGATGGTCAGCGGTTCCGTGAACGGCTACGGGGCGAGACGGTCGTCGGGCCCGACCTGCTCCGAGTTGAGGTCGCGTCGGTGCTGCGGCGGCACGCCGGCAACGGGAGCCTGACCCAACCGCAGGCCGACGCAGCGATCGACGACCTATTGGCGTTTCCGATCACCGTGTATCCGGCCGCTCCGCTGCTGTCGCGAATATGGGAACTGCGTCCGAACGTGACTGTGTACGGCGGCTCCTATGTCGCGCTTGCCGAGGCTTTGGAGATACCGCTCCTCACCGCCGACCGACGCCTGGCCAACGCTCCGGGTCTTCGGTGCGCCTTCGAACTGGTGTGATCCTGAAGCCAGCGAGAGGTGCTATCCGTCGGCCGGTTGGGGTCGTCCTTGGCGCGCTCGCCGATCTTTCGGGCCTTCGCGACCATGAGCGCCGCCGTTCCGGCAACTCGGGTACTACATCTTCTCGATTGGTCAGAGAACGCTCGAAAACGACATCGATCTCTGGTTCAGCCACCATCACATTGGCCCCGGCATCGGCGGGACGCAGATCCCACGCATCGGACGCCTGATCGGCGTCGGCTACATAGACCATCGCCAACCTCACCGGCGCATAGGCCGCCCATTCCGCCGCCGCCTGCGAACCCGAGACTGCATAACGCGTCAGCGCGTCTGCCGATCCCATCCTCTTCGTCAGATCCGAGAGCCCCCGCGGAGCGATCCACCGTGTGATCCGGTTGTTGCGCACGAACCCGTAGTCGTTGCTCCACCGACGCAGGACCTGAGCCCAGTCGGGGACTATCACGAGGCCGCGCTCGTCGCGCTCCGCCATGCCCTCGCGTTCGAGGTACTCCACTACCCGATATGTGGCGCCGGTTGACGCCTTTGCTACATCGACGAGTTCACGAATCGTCCACGGGCCTGCGAAGTCAGCAACTGCCCGCACGATCTTCGCGGCAGGTGCTCCCTTCAATGTCCCGCGTGGGCGCCCGGGTCCCCGCCATAGGTCACGGTCCGCTCCACTATCCGAGAGATACAGGCCGGGCGATCGCAGGTGGCGACAGGTACCGGGCCACGACCAACCCCTGGCCTGAGCAATCTGGGGTGGATTCGCGTGCGGAGCGCGGATCGAAAGAATGGGTGGATGCTGGCGTGGGTTGAGACCCGTTCATGATTGTGGAGTGGTCCGGCCCTGCCCGAGGACGGCCTCGACATCGACGAGCGTGATCCGCTGGTCCTGCCTGGCGAGTTCGACCAGCGAGGAGGCGTAGCCAGATTTCGACCACAGGACGATCCTCAGTTCAGACGCGATCTTCAAGCCAGCCTGCTTCAACGCCGGGACCTTGAACGTGTCAAGGTCCCGAATGATGCTCGCTGACATCTGTGCGGTGGTCCACTTCGCCTCGCCGACCAGCGTCGCTGTCCCCCGTCGAAGCCCCACCACGTCGATCTCCTCAGTGCTTCGAGTGCGGTCACGGCGGAACTCGTCGAGTGAGTTGCCCCACCAGCGCCCGACCTGTGGGGCGACCAGCCCGTGGTTCTCACGTGTCCACGCCTGACACCAAGCCTCGAACACTGTCGCAACGTGCTCGGAAACGTGACCCTTCACCTCACCTTCGAAGAGATCCGCCGGCCGTAGGCCGGCTTCGAGGTCGGCTTGGAACGGGAACACGAATCGGAACCAGAACCTGAGGAACGGGTCCTCGATCTGCCAGAGACCACCACGAGCGGAGGCCCTCGACCCGACCGGTACGGAGCGCGAGACCAGGCGCAGCTCGTCTAGGTTTCGCAGGTACTGCGACAGTGGACTTGTATCGATCCGTAGCGCCTGAGAGATCTCGTTGATCTCCTTCGCTCCGCCCGCCAGCTGCTCGAGGATCCCGAAGTACACCCGCGGCTCACGAAGTTCCTGGTCGACGAGCGTGCGACCCTCGTCCCATAACGGCGAGTCCTTGTCCAGCGCAGCCCGGATCACCGCATTACTCAACGACCCGGCCCCCAACGCCGCGAGGTAGCGGGGCACACCACCGGCGATTGCGTACCGCTCGAATGCCGCGAGCGGCGCAAGGTGTGACACGAACGCGTCCGCATCGGCGAAGGTCAACGGGCGCACCTCGAAGCGGCGGAGCCTCCCGTGCAGAGGATTCTTCTCGGAGAACAACGACTCCATCACCGCGATGTGTGAACCGCAGAGCACCAACTTCAGCTTCGACTGGTCCCGCTCCTCCTCCATGACCGCCTGCAGCGCAGTGAGCGTGCGTCCGCGTTCCGGAGCCGTTGCGCCAAGGAGGTAAGGGAACTCGTCAATCACCACCAGGATCTTCTGATGGCGCGCAGCCCTATACAGGACGGTGAACAGGGTTTGGACGTCGGGAAGTTCCGGCCGAACTCCAAGGACCGGTTCGAGCTGGCGAGCGAACCGTGACATCTGCGACCCCGACGGGAGGTCCTCGGCTACCAGCACCACCGCTGGTCGTCCGTGAGCGAACCGCCGGAACAGCCACGACTTGCCGACACGCCGACGTCCGAACATCGCGAGTGGCTCACGGTCCCCGACAGACCACCACTCATCGAGACGCGAGAGGTCACTTTCACGAGTAAGGAACTCGTTCACGGCCGGCCACGTGTAAGGCTCCACACTCATACTTTGACCATCCCCTCGTCAGTCTAATCGTCATTAGACTAATCACGATTAGATAAGCGTATCCTCGTCTCACCCGACTCCGGTCCTCCTACCTGAGACCATCGGCGTCCATTTGTTGAGAATCTCGCAGCCGCATGCGCGGTCGAGGGCTATGGCGAATCAATGGCGCCGCTGGCCAGGAGCCTCTAGAAGTGCGCCCAACGTCCGATTCGTCGCGCTCAGATGCCAGCAGGTACTTCGACACCGTCACAGTGCCATCGAAGTAGTTGGTCCCTGGCAACAAATACGAAGTCGCGGTGCATGGAGACGCATCGAAACGCACTGAGTGGCCAACGCGTTGCGTCCCGACCCTCGAAAGAGTCGGGACGCTACGATCATGGCATGTCAGATGGCCTGAATCCCTTGATCTACAAGGGTTCCGAGGCCCTCCCCCTACTCGATCCTCAACCCACTGATCGCCCGGCTGATGACCAGCTGCTGGATCTGCTCGGTGCCTTCGAAGATGTCGAAGATCTTGGCGTCACGGTGCCAACGCTCGACGGGGTATTCACGGGTGTAGCCGTAGCCGCCGAGGATCTGGATGGCCCGCTCGGTCACCCAAACAGCGGTGCGACCTGCCATCAGCTTGGACATGGAGCCCTCGCCGTTCTTGTAGCCACCACCGTTGCGGGACAGCCACGCGGCACGCCACACCATCAGGCGGGCGGCTTCGATCTGGGTGGCCATGTCGGCCAGCATGAACGCGATCGACTGGTTCATGATGATCGGCTTGCCGAATGCGTGACGCTCCTGGGCGTACTGCAGGGCGTACTCATAGGCGGCACGTGCAACGCCGACCGCCTGTGCGCCAACGGCCGGGCGGGTCGCCTCGAAGGTCGCCATCGCGGGCTGCTTGCCCGAACGGACCTGCGGGTTCTTCTGGGCTTCACGGGCACGGGCGAGCTTCTCGTCGAGCGCTTCCTTGGTCCCGAGCAGACACGCTCCGGGGATCGTCACGTCGTCGAGCACGACCTCGGAGGTGTGCGAGGCACGGATGCCGTGCTTCTTGTACTTCTGGCCCATCGACAGTCCCGGCGTTCCGGGCGGAATGATGAAGCTCGCCTGACCGCGACCCTTCAGCTCGGGGTCAACCGCTGCTACCACAACGTGGATGTCGGCGATTCCACCGTTGGTGATCCACGCCTTGGTTCCGTTGAGGGTCCACTCGTCCTTGGCCTCGTTGTAGACCGCACGGGTACGCAGCGACGACACGTCGGAGCCGGCGTCGGGTTCGGACACGCAGAACGCGCCGAGGGCGATCTTCTCGGGTGTGCCGTAGCACTGGGGAACCCACTCAAGCACTTGCTCCGAGGTTCCGTTGCCGGCGATACCCGCCGCGGCGAGACTCGATCCGAAGATCGCCAGTCCAATACCGGCGTCTCCCCAGAACAGCTCCTCAAGCGCCACGGGCATGGTCAGGCTGGTCGGATCGCCGAGCATCGCCTGGGCAATGAAGTCGAAGCTGTACAGACCGATCTGGGCGGCTTCTTGGACGATCGGCCACGGGAACTCTTCGCGCTCGTCCCATTCCTCGGCGGCAGGACGCACGACGTTCTCGGCGAAGTCGTGGATCCACTTCTGGATCTGAAGCTGGTCTTCATTGAGGGTCAACGAGAATTCACTCATGTTGCCGTCCTTTCAAGGTTCTCCGCTCCAGGGAACTTGTACCCCGGGAGATGAGCAGAGGTTGAAGCGGTTGTCTCCGCCGCCGACGCCAAGCCGGGACGTTGTTACTGATGAGTAGGTTACCGGCCGGTAACAACGAGTACCACCCCGGGTTCTTCGTTTGGGTGAGATTCCCCTGTGGCTCCGCATGCACCGTTTCCCTGCGGTCCACTCAAGTCCAACGACTTGGTGCCGACAAGAGCAGAGAGTCAAAACATTGACCAGGCAACGGTCCACAGGCCGTGTCCCGTGGCAGTCGCTTTCAGTTCGAGGAGGTGTAGATGCTCAACCAAACCGACACAGCGGACGCTCTGAGGCGACTGCGGGAGCTATCAGGTCTCAGCCGACGGGGCGCGGCCCGGCAGATGGGAATGGACAAGCGCACCCTTCGATCGTGGGAAGACGGTCACGCCACACCGGATCGTGACCAGGTGGACCACGCAACGCGCGTCTACGGGCGCGGCCTCGATTGGCTCCTGGCCGATCGCCAGCCAATCACCGACCCGGCTGAACCCGGCGTCCTTCGGGTCGGATCCCAGACCATCGACATTGCCGAAATACGGCGCAACCATCCGGTCATCCACGACTCCAATCGGGCAACTCTCCATGCCTATGTGGATGCTGTGCGCCAGGTTCGAGGCGTGCCGGTCAAGGGCATCGTCGAACTCCGTTCTCTTGACATCCGTCTGCTCGCAAGCGAACTCGATATCAGCGACCCCGCGATCGGTGACCTGCTCGCCGACGTCTTCAACATGACTCCCGCGGGTGCACAATCGGCTACCCGAGCCATGTTGATCGGATCGCTCATGGCCGTCGCCGCAGCCGGGATGATCGGCGCGACCTGGTTCGCTCCGGCGGCATCGGCCGCACCGCCCGCATCAGCCGCGGTGGCCCCGGCGGCAACCGCGCCGGCGGCGACAGTCCTGTCAGCGACGCCAACGTCCACGACGCCAACTTCGTCATCCGGACCCGCCGCAGCTGTCTCGTCAGCTACCGAATCGGTCGAATTTGCTGCATACGCGGCTCCTTCAACGCCCCATTGGGAAGTTCCCACGAGCTCCCGGACAGGCGTCGGTCCTATGTTCACAACCTCGCCGTTCGGCGCCGGGATGTCTCAGGAGACCGCCTCGGGCGGCTACTTCGACCCACTCCACGACGGTTCTTCGAACGTGTTCACCGTCAGTCCCCGTCATTCTTCTCAGCAGACTGATTCGGCTTCCGCCGTTAGCGGTCCCTCGCTGGGCCAGGGACTACAGGCACTGCCCGCGGGTAGTCATGAACTACCTGAGAACTAGGAAAGTTCCTCGCACAACGGTCGTGGCATCGACGCTGAGAATCGCGCCCAACGGCGTTAGAAACCCACAGCCGATTCGATACCTTCTCCGCAGGTTCAGGCAGCCAGATCGGTGTGCGAACCTGCTCTGGGGAATGTTTCTTAAATCACGCGTCCGAAGGTCCGTCCGTCTAGTCACCGCCGTTTGCGCCGCTGCGCTTGTCGTTGGAAGCTGCGCCGCCGCTCCGCCCGATGACAACAGCCAGACCGGTGTGGGCTCAACGCCGGGGTCGACCCCGGGCGGAGCGCCAGTACCAGCGCCGCCGCCAAATGTTCGTCCTCCGGTCACCCAACCTGTCACGACCTACGTCGCCAAGGGCGACCGACTCGGAATTGGCAACTGCCCCGTTCTACCGAACAACAACGTCTTCCATGCCGACATCACGACACTTCCGGTGCTCGCCAACTCTGCGGCAATCGTCCGAGCGGCCGGTGCGCAGGTCAAGGTGCGTCCGGCGTTCAGCGCTGGTGTCCACGAAGGTTCCCGAGGTGGGCTCCCGATCAATATCGTTGATTCCTCAAAGATGAAGCAGTCAACCGTGTTCAGCCTGCTCCACGGCCCTGTCGATCTTGGTCAGCATCCGATTCCACAGAACCCCCGGATCGAGGGCTATCCCGGTATTGCCTGGGATCAGCACATGCTTCTGTTCGACACCGCCACCTGCAACTCACATGAGTTCTTTTTGGTCAGGCCGCCGACCGCCCTCACCGACTTCTGGTGGGCGGACAGTGGCGTCCAGCTGGACATGCGCTCGAACGAGATGAACAAGGGATCGGCTACGGCTTCAGGCTTCTCGATGCTCGCCGGAATGGTCCGCTACGACGAAGTGACCCGAGGGAGCATCAACCACGCTGTCGGCTTTGCCTTCCCGACCATCTCCAAACTTTCTCCTGTCTGGCCCGCATCCGGCTCGGACGGCAAATCGAACGACCCGAACGCGCCACGGATGGGCATGATGTTCAGGCTTCGCTCCGACGTCGACCTCAACTCCCTGGCCCCAACGGCTCGTCTGATCGCAAAGGCGATGCAGACCCATGGGGCGATCCTCTCGGACTCGAATCACGAGGGCATCGCCCTTGCTGGCGAGAACGACGACCGTTGGGACGATGCAGATCTGGCGACGCTCTCCAAGTTGACCATGGCCGACTTCGAGGTGGTCGACCCGACGCCGATGAAGGTCGCCGACGACAGTTACGCCGTCCGCTGATCTGACCGGCCGGGCCGCACGCTGCTTCCGTCCGCGGAGCCTGGACCGGGTTCAGCCGGGGCGCACGCGGGTTCCGTCGGCGGAGCAATGGACCGGGTTCCAGCGGCTGAGCCCGGGCCGCATGCGGGCTCAGCCGGGGCGCACGCGGGTTCCGTCGGCTGAGTCCTCGGCTATCCAACCCGCAGCTTGGATCTGGCCGCGCAGGTCATCGGCCGCGGCCCAGTCCTTGGCGGCACGAGCTTCGTCCCGCCGACGGGCCAGAGCTTCGATCTCGGCTGGAACCGTCTCGTCCTCGCCGTGAAGCGACAACCCGACCGCTCCCAGAATCTCGGCCAGAGCTGCCGACAGTGGAGCCGCGCCGCCGTTGTCGCCATCGTCGAGTCGACGATTGATATCGGTCACCAGGCCGAAGATCTGGGCCGACACGGCGGGTGTGTCCAGATCGTCATCCATTGCATTGCGGAACGCGTCGACAGCCGTCGGGTCCGGCTCAGCCGTGTCGAGGGCCGCGACTCGTCTGGCAAGCGCGTCAAGACGGTCGAGCGCATGCTCCGCCGCGGTGATTGTCGCCTCTGTGACCTCCACCGGAGAGCGATAGTGGGATCCGAGCACCAGCAGTCGATAGGCCCGGGGATCATGGGTGGCGACCAGATCGACCAGTGTCGTGAAGTTGTTCAGCGACTTCGACATCTTCTCGCCGCCGACCTCGACGAAGCCGTTGTGCACCCAGTGACCGGCGAACTCCCGCCCAAGCGCTACCGCCTGCGCCCGCTCGTTCTCGTGATGAGGGAACGCCAGGTCGCGACCGCCGCCGTGAAGGTCAAAACCGTCGCCCAACAGGTCCAGACTCATGACCACACATTCGGTGTGCCACCCAGGTCGACCGTCACCCCACGGCGACGGCCACGAGGGCTCCCCCGGCTTGGCCAACTTCCACAACGCGAAGTCGGAGGGGTGACGCTTGGTCGACTCGCCGACCAACGACCGCTCTCCCCCGCCGACGAGTAGATCGTCGAGCGACTGATGCGACAGCAGTCCGTATCCGTCGACCTTTTCCACCGACAGATAGACGCCATCCGCAGTCGTATAGGCGGCGTCGCGTTCGACGAGTGACTCGATCATCGAAACCATGTCGTCCACATAGTCGGTCGCGTGTGGGTCATGGTCCGGGCGCATGACTCCGATCGCGTCCATCGCCCGGTACCAGACGTCCTCGAACTCCTTGGCGATGTCGTTGGCATCTCGACCTTCGGCGAGCGCTTTGGCGATGATCTTGTCGTCTATATCGGTGATGTTCGAGACGTATATGACCTTCTGACCCGACCAGATCAGATACCGGCGCAGGACGTCGAAGACCAGCGAGAACCGCCCGTGCCCCAGGTGAGGCGGACCGTAAACGGTCGGTCCGCAGACGTACATGGAGACCTCGCCCGCCTTCCGGGTACCGAGTGGTGCCACCCGCCCAGTAGCGGTGTCGAAGAGTCGAATCATGAAGTCCAAGTCTACCGGTCGATATGGGTGACCAATTCGGTGAATTAGCCCGTTCAATTGTCTGCCGGCGCGCCGCATTCGGGCGGTTGCTCCGTACCCTCATTGGTGTGCTCTCCACTTCTCGTCCCGATCCGGACTCGTCGGCTGGCGGAACCCCCGACGGAGCTCCCCTGACAAACTCCGCGGAGGCAACCGCCGATGAGGCGTTCCGCGCAGGACTGGAGGGAACTGACCGGGAGGGGACATCGGTTATCCGGAGGCAACGGAATCCGAACCACGGAGCACGTTCGCTCCGTTCCCGCCACGGTGCATCCGTCATCGAGCCCCGACTACCGGCCGCCGTCCCCACGACAATCGCCAGCGTCGCATTGCCGATCGTCGTCGCACTAGTCGCGGTGCTCCTGGGACTTCCGGGTGCAGTCACGATCGCGCTGGTAGCGGCCGGATCGATCGTCGCCGGCGCCATCACCATGTTCTGGATCGTCCGACCGCTCACCGAGATGACGGTCAGCGCCGTGATCGACCGGAGCGACGTCGAGCAGGCTCTGACCGACGAGCGCTCTGCACAGCACTTCCGCGACAGGCTCGATCGAGCGCTGCGCTCTTCCCAGAGCGAGCCGGCGACCATCGGAATCTGCCTTCGGGCGGTCAAAGAGATCCTTCCCGAGTCCGACATCTCGCTGCTGCTCAACCTTCCCAACGAGCCGATCATCGGTTGGCGGGTCAGTCTGGTCGAGGGTCGACTAAAGCCTGCGGTTCCGGTTTCCAACGGACCCACCTGCGTTGGGCTGGGAACCTTGAGCACCGCAGTTTCGTCGAGTTCGACGACCCTCGACGCCTGTGGCCACCTGAGTAACGAAGGCCACGACGTATCGTCAGTGTGCATCCCCCTGTCGCTCGGCGAGAGGACGCTCGGGGCGGTGTCTGCCACCAGCGCACCCGGCGAAGTTCCGCCACTCGACGTGATCGAACGGGTCGAGTGGGTCATCGAACGCTCAGCCGTGCGGGTCGCGGAACAGCGGCTCCAGCGCGGCCCATCGGTTGCCGGTCGTCCGGATCCCGTCACCGGACTGCCCGGCCCGTCTGCTCTGCGACACCAGCTGCGTGATCTTGTCAGGACTCTCTCGCCGTTCTGCGTAGCCATCATCTCCATCGATTCCTTCGACGAGATTCGCTACCGCTCCGGTGAGGACGCCGCCGACCAGACCCTGGGCCTTGTCGCAGATGCCCTGTGCTCAACGGTCCGCCCCGACGACCTGGTGTGTCGCATCGACGGTCCACGTTTTGCCGTGGTGTTCGCCGACTGCACCGCACGACAGGCAATCGCCGCCATGGAACGCTTCCGCGAATCCCTCGCGTTGATGCTCGCGGCTGAGAGTCAGACGCCATTCACCTGTTCTGCGGGACTCGTCGAATCGCATCGAGCGACCTCGATCGAATCGCTGATCGAGCTATCGGTCGAGGCCTGCGCAGAAGCGGAAGCCGCGGGCGGAAACAGGGTCAACCAGTCCTTCGAACGCTGAACCGAACGGTCGGCCGGCGGCGGCTGACAGCCAGCCGGCGGGAGGCTGGCAGCCGGCCTGCGGCAGCGGCTCCAGCGGGCAACGGTCAATAGCCGGCCTGCGGCAGCGGCTCCAGCGGGCAACGGTCAATAGCTGGCCCTGCAGAGCTCAGTTGAGAAAGTCGATCGGCTCCCGTCCGTCGCGGACACGCTCCATCCTGTCCACAGCACCCCAGGCAACCTCGGGTTGCGGAAGAACCCAGAAGCGATTCTCAGCAACTGCCTCCACCACCGCGTCGGCGACGGTTGACGCCTCGGCCCCTGCGTCGTTGCCGGCACGGATCTGGACAGCCAAGTCCGCTACCTCAGGTGTCAGATGTTCCTGGGCAATCCCTGCTGCGGCCAACGAGTTGGCGGCCATCGGCGAGCGGATGTTTCCGGGACACACAACCGACGCGTGCACGTGAGGTGCAACCCGGTTCAGTTCGTGCCGCAACGATTCCATCAGACCGACGACGGCGTGTTTGGAAGCGACGTAGGGGCCGAGCGCCGGCGTCGCCACAAGCCCAGCTCCGGAGGCCACCGCGATGACGTGACCCGAGTTCCGTTCGATCATCCCAGGAACCGCCGCGCGCACTCCATGGAGTACGCCCCAGAAGTTGACGTCCATCTGGAGCCGCCACTGCTCGATCGGGATCTCCCAGACCATGCCGGGCAGATACACACCGGCGTTCAGAACACTGAGTCGAAGGTCCCCCAGATCTGAGGCAGCGTCGACCAGCTCGCGATGGTGGGATTCCCGCTCCACGTCGCCAACCAGAACCTCGACCGTCGTGCCGGCGGGAAGCTCCTCGACGGTCCGGTCCAACGCCGCGCTGTCACGATCGGCAAGCACCAGAGCAACATCCTCGCTGGCCAGTCGGCGCGCAATTGCCGAACCGATCCCCCCGCCTGCACCGGTGACGATCGCTACCGATCCGTTCAGCTTCATTGGAACTCCCGTTGCTCGCCGTAACGGCTTCGAACGCTAGTGGGCACTGCGGATAGCGTTGGGGCCGTATGTCTGCCAATCCCCCCTCCCCCCGTCCCGTTCGCTCCGTTCCGAACAAGCCGACAGTGGACGGCCTGGAGGCCCGTTGGACCGAGACCTGGTCCGCCGAGGACACTTATCGATTCGATCGCAGCGCTGAGCGTCCCGGCGTCTTCTCGATCGACACTCCCCCGCCGACGGCGTCGGGTTCGCTCCACGTCGGCCACGTCTTCAGCTACACCCACACCGACACCATCGCCCGGTTCCAGCGGATGAGGGGCATGGAGGTCTTCTACCCGATCGGTTGGGACGACAACGGGCTGCCGACCGAGCGGCGCGTCGAGAACTACTACGGCGTCCTTTGCGAACCGACGCTTCCCTATGT
The DNA here is from genome assembly GCA_049647585.1 of Microthrixaceae bacterium. Classification (GTDB taxonomy): domain Bacteria; phylum Actinomycetota; class Acidimicrobiia; order Acidimicrobiales; family Microtrichaceae; genus JAGQSZ01. The sequence goes on from JBARXY010000012.1 coordinate 66,913, forward strand.
CGACGATTTCCAGCCCCCCGCAGAACCGGCCAAGGAACGCAGGGACTTCATCCCGATCTCGCGACTCAACTTCATCGAGCTCTGTCAGGAGCTTCTCGTCGACGACGAATTGGCCTTCGAGGAGCTCTTCAAGCGGCTCGGACTCTCGATCGACTGGAGTCTGCAGTACACCACGATCAGCGAGTCCACGCGTCGAGTCTCACAGCGCGCATTCCTCCACAACCTGGCTCGTGGTGAGGCCTATTCGAGCGAGGCTCCATCGTTGTGGGACGTCACCTTCCAGACGGCCGTGGCACAGGCCGAGCTTGAGGACCGGGAACGACCCGGAGCGTTCCACAAGATTTCGTTCAAGGCATCTGACGGCACCGACGTCATGATCGACACGACACGGCCCGAGCTTCTCGTCAGCTGTGTCGCCCTAGTCGCCCATCCGAGCGACGAGCGTTACCAGCCGATGTTCGGCTCGACGGTCACGACTCCCGTTTTCGGAGTCGAGGTCCCCGTTCTTGCCCACGAACTCGCCGAGCCCGACAAGGGAACCGGCATCGCGATGATCTGCACCTTCGGCGACACGACCGACGTCACCTGGTGGCGCGAACTCAACCTGCCCTCCCGCGCGGTCATTGGACGGGACGGACGTTTCGCCGAGGAGACGCCGCACTGGGTCGACAGCGAGTCAGGTCGGGAAGCGTATTCACGGATCGCCCGAAAGGCGGCCGGCGGTGCCCGCGAACAGATGGTCGAACTGCTTCAGGCGTCGGGTGACCTGCACGGCGAGATCCGCAAGATCCAACATCAGGTCAAGTTCTTCGAAAAGGGTGACAAGCCCCTCGAGATCATCACCTCGCGTCAGTGGTACATCCGCAACGGGGGCCGCTCAGAAGAACTGCGCGACACCCTCATCGCGCGTGGCGGAGAGGTCGAATGGCATCCCGGCTACATGCAGCACCGCTACGACAACTGGGTCGGAGGCCTCAACGGCGACTGGCTCGTCTCTCGCCAGCGCTACTTCGGTGTTCCGTTCCCGCTGTGGTACCGCCTCGACGAGGATGGCAACCCGGACTACGACGCCCCGATCACTCCCGTCGAGTCGATCCTGCCGATCGACCCGCAGTCGCAGTGTCCCGAGGGTTTCACCGAGGACCAGCGCGGAGTTCCCGGCGGGTTCATCGGTGACCCGGACGTCATGGACACCTGGGCCACATCGTCGCTGACCCCTCAGGTCGCCACCCGTTGGGGCGACGACGGAGATCTGTTCTCGCGCACCTTCCCGATGGACATGCGACCCCAGGGTCACGACATCATCCGCACGTGGCTGTTCGCGACGATGGTCCGCAGCAACTACGAACACCAGAGCGCTCCCTGGCGTCACGCCGCGCTGTCAGGGTGGATCCTCGACCCCGACCGCAAGAAGATGTCGAAGTCGAAGGGCAACGTCGTCGTCCCCACCCATTTGCTGGAGGGACACGGGTCCGACGGTGTCCGGTACTGGGCCGCCTCGGCCAGGCCGGGAACAGACACGACCTTCGATGAATCCCAGATGAAGGTCGGACGTCGACTGGCCATCAAGTTGTTGAACGCCTCCAATTTCGTCCTGTCCTTCGGAGTCGATGAGGACGGTGCCGTCGGCGATGAGGTGTCGTTGGACAAGATCACCGAGCCGATCGATCTGGCGATGATCAACAAGCTTACCGATCTCGTTGCTGGTGCAACTACAGCGTTCGAGTCCTTCGACTACGCACGGGCACTGGAGCACACCGAGGCGTTCTTCTGGAGCTTCTGCGACGACTACCTGGAGCTGGTCAAGACCCGCGCCTACGGAGTTCGACTCGACCTCGGTGCCGGGGCCGGCGCTGGGACTGAGGAGCCGACGGGACCTTCACCGGAGGCGACGGCGTCGGCCAGGTCGGCGCTCGCGATCGCGCTCTCGACGCTGCACAGGCTCTTTGCTCCGTTCCTTCCCTTCACGACCGAGGAAGCCTGGTCATGGTGGATGGACGGATCGGTCCACCGGGCAACCTGGCCCACGGTTGACGAGTTCGGTGCTCTCGCGTCCAAGGGGAACCCGGCGGCCCTGGACCTGGCTGCCGAGGTTCTGTCCTCGCTACGTGGAGCAAAATCCGCTGCGAAGGTCCGAATGGGATCAGACATCCGCTCGGCGGTAATCCGGGACACGCCCGAACGTCTGAGCCTGTTCGCAACGGTGTCATCGGATGTGGCGCTCGCCGGGAAGGTCACCGCGATGTCCACCGAGACCGCAGAGTCCTATTCGGTCGACACCATCATCGACCCACCCGCCTGAGTCTGGCCGCCCGAAATCCACCGGCTCATCGACCCATCCCGACTGAGCTGGGCTACACGGCCTCGGGCTGTCGACCCGGCTTTAGTCGGGCTCGGGCAGACGACCTTGTTTGAGGTCGACCATACGCACCACGGTTCGGTAGAACTCATCCGGGTCATCGACGTCGTCGATCGAGCGGAAGCCGGAGCGTTCGTTCGCGGATTCGATGCAGATTGTCGCAGTGTGCGCAATCCACTGACCCAGCGATTCGCGTCGGGTTATGTCCGTCACCTTGCCCCAGGGGATGAACTCCGCCTGGCGATTCAGCACCCCGCTGACCCGCAGGACCCGCAGGTCGGTGACCACGTAACGGGTAAACGATGCCTGCAGAGCCCGGATTCCGACCAGCACCGAGAACATGGCCAGGCCGATGAACGCGGCCATCGTCAAAACTCCGACCTTGAGTAGAGCGACCAGCACAACAGCGGTCAGCACGGCGAGCGTCGACGGCAACTGCGACATGAGAAACCCGCGGACCGATCGGGTCTCCTCAAGCTTCACGTCTTCGTCGTAGAGCAGATAGGCGTCGGCGATGGTCGCCGGATGCCATCCCCTGGACGCTCGGTGCCGGGACTGACCTGCCCCCGGGCGTGGGCTGTGACTCGGGGGATTCGAGCGGTGCCGTTCGCCGGCCTGGCGCTCCCTGCCCTGGCGCTCCCTGCCCTGGCGCTCGCGGCCCTGCCACGGCTCCGAGTTCCGATCGGGACGCCGAGCGGTTGTCATTGCGACCTAGTGTCCTGGCGGTCCACAGCCAACCTCAGCCGAGATTGCCGAGGAAGTCGGCGAACTTTCCGAGCGCCTCCTGCATGAACGTTCCCATGTTGGCTAGAACCGCCCCGAAGTCACTCGCAGCCGTAGCCGGGTTCCTCCAGATGGCAAGGACCATGAATCCACCGACGAACACGAGTACGAGTTGAAGCTTCTTGTCCATCGCGTCCTCCACCCTTCATCCAGTTGTACAAACAAGCTGACATTGCAGAGGTCGACCCGGATTCGAACGCGCCAAGCGACGAGCGTTCCGTCCGCGGCGACGAACGTACCAGCGGAGCAGATCGCGCTGGTGGACCCTCAAGGGGTCGCGCCCCGGGCGACCACTGGAGGCACCGCTGCCAGGGGAATTCCGTTCTCCTCGAACGCCCGGATCACCTGCCTGCGGAACTCGCGCTCGACGGGAAACTGACCTGCCGGCGCGGTGCTCTGAATGACCCGCAGGGTTATCCCGGTCGGGTCCATCAAGTGGACACCCAACACCTCGGCACGGCCCTTGAGTCGCGGAGCCCATTCGGGATCGTCGTGAATGCTCCGACCCACGGCTTCCAGGATTCCGCATGCTTGATCCACGTCCGCCAACGGAGAGACGACCACGTCGACAACAGCTCGGGACCAGTTCTGGCTCTTGTTTCCCACTCGCACGATTTCGCCGTTGGCGACGTGCCAGACCGTTCCGTTGATGTCGCGGACACGCGTGGAGCGCAACGTCACTCTTTCGACCACGCCTACCGCGGGTGAGCCGGCGTCGATCGTGTCGCCCACGCCGTAGCGGTCCTCGACGACGATGAACCACCCGGCCAGCACATCGCGCACCAGGTTCTGTGCACCGAAGCCCAGCGCGACACCTGCCACGCCGGCGCTGGCGAACAGTGCAGCCAAACTCACGCCCAGTTCGCTCAATATCGCAGTGAGCGCCACGATGATGACGACCGTCGTTGTGATGCTCCGGGCGATGGTCGAAACCGCTTCACCGCGGGCGGTTGATCGACCTCCGTCGTCGCCACGGCGGAACCTGGACGGCACGTACTCGCCGACCCTGTCGGCATCGGAAATCATGCGCTCACCCAGCCTCTTGATCAGTCTCCGGAGCACTCGGTTCATGACCCATGCGACAACGACGATCGCCAGGATCGTCAGGGGCTTTTCAGACAACCAGCCAAGCGCACTGGCAAGTCCCCGGTTGCCAGTGGCATCGAGCACGCTTTCGCACGCCCATCCTCGGTCTGCGCAATAGGTCACCGGGTCGGCCATCCGCTGATCGTACCGACAGCACCTGACCCGGCCGTGGACCGAGCTGCCTGCAGGACCGCCCACCCGGCCGCTCAGCCGTGCGTCTACCGGCCGCTCGCGCGTTGCTGAATTTCCAGTGAGCTCGAATGCTGTTCAGGTCCGCTAAACGGCGGGGCTCTGGTCCTAGGATTGCAGCGTGAGTCGACGCTTACGCCGCCGCATAGAACAACTCGAGAAGAGTGCTGCATCGGCGTATGCCCTCGCCACGGAACAGCGCGCGGCGATTATCGCTGAAACAGCAGTCGCAGAGAAGGCAAGGCTCGACGCCGAGCGGGCCAAGCACGTCGAGGCCTTGGACAACCTGAGGCTCGCCTACGACGAGGCGCTCGGTGAAGCAGGCGTGGTGCTGTTCCAACAGACTTCGAGCGGAGCAGATTCCTTTCACGTCTCAAGCTCGGTCAGCCAGGTTCTGGGCTGGGAGCCGGCGGTCTTCCTGAACGAGGGAATCCTGCGTGGAATGGTCCACCCGGACGATCTGGCGGCACTCGACCGCGCCCTCGCCGTGGGCGTCGATGAGGAGCGCGACGAGCTTCTGCTCGACGAGATGTCCGTCATCGATCTGACATCGGGAGCTGCTTCACCGCTGCTGCGCACGGCCGGGAACAGTCCGATTTCGCCGAAAGCGTCGATCCCGAGCGGGTCCGAGGTGACGCTGCGATTCCGCACCTCCTCCGACCGGTGGCGAAAGATTCTCGTCCGTCCGATTGCCGACTCGAGCGGGGCGTTGGTTTCAGGGTCGCTGATCGACCTGACCGACTACGAATCCCGCGACGCAACGATCACCCGCTTCGCCGAGCTGGTAGAGCATGATCCGGCAGGCTGTCTGATCCTGGAGTTCCGTGACTCATCCGACCCGAACACACTCGTTGTACGGGCAATGAACACGTCGGCACGGCGGATGCTCAACCTCGACCGCGAAAGCGCGGTTGACGTGTCTCTCGATGGGCTGTTCGCGGGTTCCTCGGCCCAACTGGTGCGTTCGGCACTGTTCGACGTCTACCACACTGGCGAATCCATGACCGCCGAACGTCTGTCGTTCAACGAGATCCCCGGCACCTACCTGGATCTGCGGGTCGACCGGCTCAGTGACGGTGCCCTCGGAATGTCCATCGAGGACGTGACCTCGACCGTCGCCATCGAGACCAGGCTTCGCCGCCAGGCGTCCCACGACGCGCTCACTGGACTTCCCAACCGAAGCCTTTTGGAGGAACGCCTATCGGTAGCGGTCGACCGGGTCGAGCCGGGAGCGCCGATTGCACTTGCCCTCATCGACATCGATGGACTGCGCAACATCAACGAGGATTACGGCATTCACGCCGGCGACGAACTTCTCGTGCAGGTCGGCCGACGACTGGTGCAGGGCGTGCGGGGAATTTCGATCGTGTCCCGCCTCGGCGAGGACGAATTCGCGGTTCTCACCCGTCCGTGTTCAAGTCACGCCGAAGCAGTGTCGTATGCCTCTGCGATCCGTTCAGAGTTGTCTCGACCCTTCGATGTTGCCGGCCATCTGCTCGAACCGGTGTTCAGCATCGGAGTCGCCCTGGCACCCGAACATGGCGACGATTGGCGAACGCTACTTCGCAACGCAACTATTGCTCTGAGTAACGACAAGTCGGTGGCTCGGGCCGGTAGCGGTGCCGGTGCCGGTGGCGTTGAAGCTTCGTTGGCGGAGCGTCAGGCGTTCACAGTCTTCCGGCGCAGCGATGATTCGAGCTCGATTCGTCGTCTGGCTGTTCTGAGCGAGCTCCGACAGAGCTTGGCCAACAACGAACTTGAGCTTCGCTTCCAGCCGCAGATCGACCTGAGGACCGGCAAGGTCACCAAGGTCGAGGCGGTTCCCCGCTGGCTCAACGACGACGATCCCTCCAGGATGTCGGTAGAGCTGCTTGAACTCGCCGAGCAGTCCGGGCTGATCCAGCCGCTGACCCGCTGGGCGTTGACCGAGGCCGCACGAGCAGCAGAGACACTCGCCCGTCAGCGGAACGTAAACCCCTTCGGTCCTACCGAACCGCTGGTCATCTCGTTGAACGTGTCATCGCACAATCTGTTCGACCCCGACCTTTCGACATTCATCGAACTGCTCATCCGGTCGGGAGAATTGCAGCCCGACCTGGTGGAACTCGAGGTGAGCGAAACCGGGCTTATGGATGACCCTGCCGGATCGCTCGAGATCCTCAGTCACCTCTCGGGGCTTGGAGTGAAGTTCATCGTCGACGAGTTCGGCACCGGCTACACCTCGCTCTCGACGATGCAGCACCTGCCAGTCGCTGGACTCAAGATCGACGGCAGCTACGTCTCGACAATCTCTACTGCAGCCTCGGACGCCGCAATCGTCCGCTCCACGATCGAGTTGTCCCACGAACTCGGACTAAGCGTTGGGGCCGAGGGCGTCAGCGACGCGGCGACCTTGGCACAGCTGGCCGAATTTGGATGCGACTTCGCCCAGGGAACCTACCTGTCTGGCCCTACCAGCCTGGATCAGCTGGGAACCCGGATCGTGGAACTCGAATCCGCAGTCCGCGGCTGGCTCGGGACCAGCACCGCTGCCCGCTGAACAGCCAGCACTCGTTGGTCAGGTGCGGCTACATCTCCGCCGCGAGGCGCGCGTCGTAGCGAACTGGTTGAACGTGAAGCCGACAGGGCAATGTCAGGCGGACCACACTGGGCGGACCATGCCAGACGGACCACACTGGGCGGACCATGCCAGGCGGACCACGCCAGGCGGACCACGCTGGGCGGCGCAATCGGGACCGAGATCGCTCCAACCTGTGTGGAAATGGTCGACATACGACCACTTCCACACGAGTTCTCCCCTTTTCTGAGAAGCTGGCCGGGATCCGCCGATCGCCTGAGACAAAGGGGCCGATCGGGGTAGATAGTGCGGGTGAGATCGGATTCTCGTGTCGAGCCGCTCCGACGGATCCTGTTCTGGACCCTTGTGACCCTGGCTGCCAGCGCCGCCCTGCAGATTGCCTTTTATCGCCACGGCGGCGCCGACGCACTCAGCGACATCCCGGGCAGGCTCAGATTCTGGGATCTGTCGCCCCAGAACCTGCCCTACATAGACGCACACATCGAGTATCCGATCGTCGTCGGCTACATCACCTTCGCCCTGTCTGTCCTCACCCCCAGCCATGGATGGGCGTTCATCGCCAACTGCGGGCTCAACGCGTTACTTGCATTGACAATGACCGCACTGTTGAGGGTTCACGGTGGAAAGCAGATCTGGCGCTGGGTTCTCGGCACCCCACTGCTGCTCTTCGCGTTCCACAACTGGGACCTGTGTGCAATGGTCCCGGCCGTCATCGGGATCTTTGCGTATCGACGACACAATGACCGCCTCGCCGGAACCGCGCTCGCCCTCGGCGCCTCCACCAAATTGTTCCCCGGGCTATTCCTGGCACCGCTGATCGTCATGCGATGGTGCTCCGGAGATCACCGCGGCGCGGCTCGACTGCTGGGTTGGGGATCAATCACCACGATCGTGCTCAACGGCCCGATCGCGATTGCGAGTCCCTCGGGCTGGCTGTATCCCCTGCGCTTCCAAGGGAGTCGCGACGCCAGTTGGGGCACGCTCTGGTACTGGCTGGAATCGGTTCCGGGTGTCAGGTCGATCACTGCGTCCGGCCCGGCGGCGCTCGCCAACAAGGTTTCGATCGTTGCCCTCGGCCTCGGTCTGGTGCTCGTCACCGTCCTGGCTGTTCGCCGCAACCTCGGTGTTGTGTCGGTTTGCGCCGCGGTCACTGCCGTCTTCTTGTTGTCGAACAAGATCTACTCCCCCACCTACGACCTTTGGATGGTGCCCTTCTTCGTTCTCCTGCCTCTGCCCAGGCGGATCTGGGCTGCCTACTGCGCGGCGGATATCGGCATCTTCGTCATCGTCTTCGGACGATTCCACGGACTCTGGGACGATCAGACCGTGCTCGACGTCCTCTGGATCTTTGTCCTCGTCCGAGCGGCCACGCTCCTCTACGTCGCCTCCAAGTCGCTGCGGCCGAGCCAGGAGGACCCGTGGGTCCTGCCGGCCGACAGACCAACCGCGACACCCGGGTCACTCGACCACGGAACGGTGTGGGACGATGTAGTTACGTCGACCGGGGGGTCGCCGTAGGACCGGGGGAAACTAATGGTTGACCTAATCATCCGGAATGGCCGCCTGATCGACGGGACCGGCGGAGCTGCCTTCGACGGTGACATCGCCGTCGAGGACGGTCGCATCGTCGAGGTGGGCCCAACCGGCCAACTCCAGTGCGGACCCGCCGACCGCGAGATCGACGCCACGGGCATGCTCGTCACTCCGGGGTGGGTCGACATCCACACCCACTACGACGGCCAGGTCACGTGGGATGACGTACTCGCCCCGACCGCCTGGCACGGGGTTACCACTCTGGTGATGGGAAATTGCGGTGTCGGTTTCGCCCCCGTGGTTCCGGAGCGACGGGACTGGCTCATAGGTCTGATGGAAGGGGTCGAAGATATTCCGGGCACCGCCCTGGCCGAGGGGATCGCCTGGGACTGGGAGACCTTTCCCGAGTATCTCGATGCCCTCGAGCCACGCCGGTGGACCATGGACGTCGGCACCCAGATCGCTCACGGAGCTGTACGCGCCTATGTGATGGGTGACCGCGGGGCACGCAACGAGCCTGCAAACCCGGACGACATCGACGCCATGCGCTCGATAGTCCACGACGCGATCAAGGCCGGCGCCCTCGGCTTTTCGACCTCACGAACCATCGCTCATACGGCGATCGACGGAGAGCCCGTCCCGGGAACCTTCGCTGCCGAGGACGAACTGTTCGGAATCGGCTCCGCTCTCGGCGACCTCGGCACAGGCATCTTCGAACTGGCACCCGTCGGGGCAGCCGGCGAGGACATCGTCGGACCGGCCAAAGAGGTCGACTGGATGCGCCGACTGTCGGCAAAGATCAAGCGCCCGGTCACCTTCGCGATGATCCAGGTGGACGCGGCGCCGGACCTCTGGAGAGAGCTGATGGACGCGTCGCTCAAGGCCGCCGAGGAGGGCGCCGACATCTGGCCCCAGGTCGCAGGGCGCGCCACCGGGCTGCTGTCAGGGCTTCAGACGACCTACGGAATGTTCGACGCATTTCCCGCCTATCAGGAGCTCAAGGCACGCAACCTGTCCCAGGAGGAACTCGTCGCAGCGCTACGCGACCCGGCGGTGCGCGAAGCCATCCTCGGCTGGGAGCCGGATGAGGGGACGGCCGAGAACCTCAACCGTGCCTACGACCGGACCTTCCTGCTCGGAGACCCGCCCGACTACGAGCCCGGGCCCGATCGGTCACTGGCCGGGTTGGCCGCTGCAAACAACTGCACTCCGCTGGAAGTTGCCTACGACGCACTCCTCGCCGACGACGGACACGGCCTGTTGTACGTTCCGATCCTGAACTACGCCGAGGGTAGCCTCGACCCCGTTCGTGAGATGTTCCTGCACCCGCGTTCCGCAGCAGGACTGGCCGATGGCGGGGCGCACTGCGGCGTGATCTGCGACGCCTCGATGCCGACCTTCATGTTGACCCACTGGACCAGGGACCGCAGCCGGGGAGAGACACTCCCGCTCGAATGGGTGGTCAAGAAGCAGACCCACGACACGGCACGTCTCTACGGACTCGGGGACCGGGGCACTCTGGAGCCGGGAATGCTCGCTGATATCAACATCATCGACTACGAGAACCTCCAACTGGGCACTCCCTACGTCAACGCGGATCTTCCTGCAGGCGGCAAGCGTCTTCTGCAGAACGCCACCGGATACGTCGCCACCATCAAGGCGGGCGAGGTCACCTTCGCCAATGGTGAGGACACCGGCGCCCGACCCGGAAAGCTGATCCGAGGAGCCCGATGACCGCCGACGGGCTCACCCACCAGGACCTTCTGGCCCTGACGCCCGACGCCTGCCAGCGCATGGTTTCAATCAGAGGGTTGCCCTGATCAGAGGGTTGCCCTGATCAGATGGGGCGACTCGGGTCGACCGCTCCCTGACCTTCGTTGGCCGGGACTTGGGTGACGCCGTCCTTGGGGCAGTGGAAGCCCTCGAAGTCGTCATCGGTACCGTCAATCTCGGGGTAGAGGCGTTCGAACTTGCCGTCCTTGACAATCAGAAGCATCGAGCAGGGGCTCGCCTTGAAGCTCGAAGCTGGTTCTGGGTCCTGTTGTCCGTGAAGTCCACCGCCGGTCCAGTCCTTGACCTTCGCTGCCTCTTCGAGGATGCAGGTACGGCTGATCTCACCACCGTTGTTCTTGCCACAGGCATTCGCGGCTGTGACGAAGAGCAGCCAAGCCGAGGTTGACTGGATACCCAGCCCGCCAAGGTCGCCGCCGGGGACGTACTTGGCATTGATGTCCAGGTACTTCTGGATTCCCGGCCACATGTCCTTCTCTTCGAGGGGGTGGTAGGTCATGCGCAGCACGGTTCCCTCGGCAGCCGGTTCAGCGGACAGCATCGGCTCGTACATGTTGGTTTCGACGAGCGGGGTGCCCTTCCATCCCTGCTCAACTGCCTTGGACAGGAAACCGGTGAGGTTCTCGACCTCGGCAACGAACGTAAGGCTGGTTGCCTTCATGTCTATGAAGCGGCGCGCATACGGCGTCCAGTCGGCGACGTTGATTGCTGGGAACTTCAGGGTTCCGACGTTGTCCAGGCCGACGTCCTTGGCTGCGGCAATGTACTTGTCCTTGACAGCCTGGAGTGACGGGATTTCACCGTAGGCAACCGCCCAGGTCTTAGCATCCTCCGGGTACAGCTTCTTGAAGTCACGCATCCAAGTGTTGGCGACCGAGGTTCCCGGATTGGGAACTGGCTGAATCTGGCCATTGGAGTCGGTCTTCTTGACTGAGACAGCGAAGCCCGGAATATCGATCATCTTGCACTTGTGGAAGTCACTTGCGTCCTTGCCACTGAACTCCAGGTCGTCCATGACGAAGCCGCCACCGACCATCGCGAATGCGTCGCTGCAGACTGTGGTCATTGCCGCCTCGACGTTGAACAACGCAGCGTCGGCGTCTATGACTTCGATCTGGAGTCCGCCGATGCCGCCGTTGGCGTTGCACCAGTCTGCAAAGGCGACCGAGGAGTCGTAGAGCACCTTGTTCAGGCCGGTGCGAATCTGGGCAGAGCGGTCATTCGCAACCGCGATATACAGCTTGTCTGCGCCCTTGCCGGCCTCGTCGGCCTTGACCTTGAAGTCACCGTCGGCGCAAAGGTCGGTCAACTTCTCGAAGCTGGCGTCGTTCGCGACTTCGGTCGTCTCCGTCTTCTTCGAGGTTCCTTCGCCCTCTTCGGTCTTCCCACCGGACCCCGAAGCGCCACAGGCGCTGGCCAGTAGTGCGGTCGCGAGTAGCAACACGGCAAATGTACGTTTCATAAAGTCCCCCTGATCGGGTGTGGCGCGGTGCCCGAGAAGTGAGACTCTACCCAATCATCGAGTGGTCACCGGCAAAGCGCGTTTCGATTCACCCATCGACCCGAGTTGGGTCAGCTATCAGGCGTTTGGCCCAGAATCCTGCTCGCCCAGGGATAGTCCGGCTTGCCGTTCGGACCGCGCTCCACACGGTCCACAATCACGATCCGCTTGGGACATTTGTATGCGGCAATCCTGCTCCGACAGTGCGCCGTGAGCTGCTCCACCAGCTCCGAACCAGCCGTGTTCGCGGCACCGGCAGAGTTGCCTCCGCTAGCGGCGAACGACGGCTCGAGAGAAACGACAGCTTGAACCGCACTCCCCCATTTCTCATCGGGAACTCCAACGACGTTTGCGTCGTGAACAGCAGGATGCGACTTCAGAGCCTCTTCGACCTCTTCCGGATAGACCTTCTCACCTGCGGTGTTGATGCACGCCGAGCCCCTCCCGAGCAGGTGGATCGTGCCATCGGGTTCGACGGTCGCGTAGTCACCGGGGATCGACCAGATCCTGCCGGCGAATTCCCGGAACGTTTCGGCGCTCTTTACGGGGTCCTTGTAGTAGCCCACCGGGATCGGTCCACCGACCGCCAGAAGTCCACGTTCTCCGGATCCGGGAGCCACCTCGCGACCCTCTTCGGTGAACACCCTGGCATTGGGACCCAGCGCGAACCTCGCTGTCTTCGCCGGTGCATTTCGCCGCGATACCGATGTCGCGAAGCCGACCCCTTCGGATGACCCGAGGCTGTCCGCAAGGGTGGCGGAACACCATTCCAGCAACGACTCCTTGGCTTCCTTGGACCACATCACCCCGGAGGAAAGGATGATCTTGAGCGATGAGATGTCGTATGGCTCTCCGACGACTCTGGCTTCGTCGAGCGCAGCCAGCATCGGCTTCGCGAAGGCGTCGCCGACGATCGTCAGCTGCGTGACCTTGTTGCGGTCAACCACCCTGCACAACTCATGTCCGTCGAAGGAGCGGCCGGTCAAGGTCACGATCGCACCTCCGGCAGACAGCACCGCGACCGATGTGATCGCCGAGGTCCCGTGCATCAGAGGTGCTGCTGGCAGCAGCCGAACCGCCTTGTTGCGTTCGTGGAAGGTCCTGGCTGCTGCGGCAACCTCGTCAGGCGTTTCGGGTATCGCTGCGCCGATGACCCCGAACGTCGCGGCGCCGGTCCCCAACAGGCTTCGGTGCGGCCACATGACTCCCTTTGGGCTTCCCGTGGTTCCACCGGTGTAGAGCAACCAGAGGTCGTCGCCGGAGCGTTCGATCACAGGCGCCGGTTCGCTCTCCCGTACCACTGTCTCGTAGTCGAGCGCCCAGTCCGGACATGGATGTTCAGCGTCGGCTCCGACACAGACGAACGAGCGGAGTTGTGGCAGAGCACTGCGGATGCTGTCCAGACGGTCGGCGAACTCGGCGTGGAACACCACGGCCTCCGAGTCGGAGTTGTCGAAGAGGTACTCGAGTTCGGCCTGCAGGTACCGGTAGTTGACGTTGACCGTCGCCGCTCGCAACTTGAATGCGGCGAAGGTTGCCTCCAGGTACTCGGGCCGGTTGTACATGTAGATGGCGACCTTCGATCCGACGGTAATGCCGTCGGCTGCGAGGGCGCCGGCAAGACGGGCGGAACGACTCTCGAACTCGCCCCAGGTCCGGATCAGGTCATCGTGAATCAGTGCCGGAGCGTCGGGCACGGTCGAGGCAACGGTCTCCCAGACGGTCGCCAGGTTCATTCCTCGGTCGTGCTCAGCCTTCGCCTGATCGGTCATGGAAGAAGGATACGGTCACCTCCGCCGGCACGGGTCACCTGAGAGTTCTGGCCAGTACGCCCGGATCCTCGCTCCGTGGATCGAACCCGCAGATCCAAACCCGCAGGTTGTGTCGACCTGCTGGGATCCGATAGCGATCGAGGGTGTCCGGTCCACACGACGCGGTCCCGATCCCCCGCTGGGCAATGTCCAGGTATAGGTAGGTGCGGGTCTGGTCGCCATCGGAGCGCCTGACAGAGCCCGGTCCGCCACCCGCTATTGCAGGCAGTTCGTGGCTGTGCAGGGCGCCCCACAAGTCGTCGTCGCTGTGGTGTCGCACCGAGAACCCGGGACGATCGGCCTCCGTCGGCTGCTCGGCGACGACCAGGATCCCCTCGCGTTGTCGCCCTGCACCTGCGCGTGTCAGCGCGACCCAACGAAGTCCCGTCCGATGGCCGTGTTCCTGGGGTACAGCGTGGTCCACGTACATCTGGTCAACCGATGTCCGCCACCGGCCAACACGACTCGCTGCGCGTCGGTCCGGGTAGCACTCGTGTGGTCCATCACCGAACCACTCGACGTTCGACCAAGGCGATCCGCCCTCCAGGACGAACTCGAAACCCACACGCGGCAAGTCGGTCAGTTCACGTGGAATCCGCATCTCGGCGTCGATCCTGGTCCAACCGTCCGACAGCCTCGACACCACTCGACGGACCTTCACAACATTCCCGCTGCCGACCACAAGTCGTCCGCTCTGGGTGATCTCGGTGACGTCACCTCCGGATGCGTCGAGCGTGCGTGTCCGCTCTCTGCCCGGAATCCATTCGGCCCTGTCCAGACCCTGTTCATCGACCCAGCGGCCGAGGTTCCCAACCAGGCCCCGCATCCACCCCTGGCGAAGCCCGTCATTGTCGGTCAACGCCCGGAACACCGTTGGGCGCCATCTGATCACATTGATGTCGAGCTGGCCCGACGGTCGCATCGGATCGACTTCCCGGAGCGCCTGGCGCTCCTTACGAAGATCCGCCGGTGCAGCACTCAGCGGAATCATCATCTGCTCGACCGCGACCACATGGCCCGCGCCCGCCCAGTCGCTACGCCGACGCAGAGCAAAGGTCACGGTCAGGTGCACCTCGGCATCTGAGTTGGCCCGGGCCAGGGCCGACCGGCGGAACGGAAGCGCGACGCTGACTTCCGAACGGGCCGCGATGGCTGGCAGTTCAAGCTCCCCCGAGGCGATTACCTCGCCGTCGATCGTGAGCTCCCAGCGGGCGCGCAGGTCCGAAGTATCTACGAACCACCGACGGTTCCTGACGCGCAGGGCCGGGCGTGGTTGCCCGATCGAGTTCGTCAGGGTGACCGTCACGGGTCGTCCGACATGATGAACCTCGGCCATTGCCGGTCCAGGGACCCGGTCGGCCGAGACGAGACCGTCGCAGACGAAGTTCGAATCGTTGGGAACGTCTCCGAAGTCACCGCCGTAGCCCCAGCTCGGTCCACCTAGCGGTCCTCGAAGCTGGGTGCCGTCGCCATCGAAGAGCTTGAGGCCGTGGTCGACCCACTCCCAGATGAAGCCGCCCTGAAGTCCGGGCGTGGACTCGAACGCCTCCCAGTAGTCCGACAGTGACCCGTTCGAGTTGCCCATTGCGTGGGAGTACTCACACAGAATCAGCGGGCGGCGGTCGTCGCGGCCCGATCCTGCCCACGCTGTGATGTCCTCGATCGAGGAGTACATCGGGCAGACCACATCGCTGACCGGTGCCGCTGCGTGGAGGTCATGCATGAACGGACCCTCGTACTGGATCGGGCGACTCGGGTCGTAGCTGCGTAGAAACGCGGCTGCTGCGTCGTGGGCCGCTCCGTATCCGGACTCGTTTCCGAGCGACCAGATGATGATCGAGGGATGGTGCTGATCGCGTTCGACCATCCGCTGCACACGCTCGATGATCGAATGGGTGTAGCTGGTGTCGTGGCATAGCGACGCCTGCCTCGAATGCGACTCGATATTTGCTTCGTCAATCAGATAGAGGCCCAGCTCGTCACAAAGTTCCGCCAGGTGCTCATCGTGGGGGTAGTGGGCGGCCCTCACCGCGTTCAGGTTGTGGGCCTTCATCATCAGCAGGTCGGTCCGGGTCTGTTCAGCCGTGACCGCCCGACCGGTCTCGGGGCTGTGCTCATGGATGTTGACTCCATGGAGCAGCACGGGTTGACCGTTGATGAGCAACTCGTTGGCGGCGATCTCTATCGACCGGAAACCGCACAACGAACCGTGGACCTGCGCGACCCGGGACTCGGGGTCCCTCAGGACCAGCATCGTTCGGTACAGGCAGGGGTTCTCGTGGGACCAGGGCGCGGGTTTGGGGACCTGTAGCTCAGCCCGCACGACTCCGGGCTCGACGAACATCCCCGACAGCAACGAGGAAACCTCGTCCGAGTCGTCCCAGACGGGAACCTCGATCTGACCGGTGGATGCCAGCGTGCGTGGCTTCCGGCCCGGCTTCGATCGGGACTCGACCCATAGTTCGACGGTCCATCCCCGTTCCCGCACGATCGGGCCGGTGAGTCTCGCCTCCAGATCGAGTGTGCCGATTCCGTCCTTCAAATTGGGAATCAGCTTCACCTGGGCGAACGCTGATTCAGGTACTGAATACAGCGACACGCTCCGCTGGATTCCTCCGTGCCACCACTGGTCCTGATCCTCCAACCAAGTTTGGGCCGACCATTTCGTGACCACGATGGCCAACTCGGCGCGACGTCCGGGCGTTACAACCGCGCTCAGATCGAACTCGCTGGGAAGTCGACTGTCCGTTCCGCCGCCGACCAGTTCGCCGTTGACGAACACCTGAACGACGGACTCGGCTGCGCCGACACGCAGGATCACCCGCCGCCCCTTCCAGTGGCGCGGGACGCTGATTCTGCGCCGGTATACACCTGTTGGATTCGCCTTCGGAAAACCGGGCGGATCCTCGCCGAAAGGCATGATCACATTTGTGTAGCGCGGCGCTTCGAACGCCCTGTTTCCGTCACCCGCGACCACGGGACCCTGAAGTGTCCATGCGCCTGGAACGCCTATCTTCGACCATCCCGCCTTGGCCGAGACCGGCCCGGACGACATGGGCCCAGCCGAGATGGGCCCGGACGAGATTGGCCCGGACGAGATGGGCCCGGAGAGGATCTCCGCCTGGACCTCTTCGGGACTCTCCAGCAGGAGGAAGTCCCACGTGCCGTCAAGGTCCAGGGACCAATCGTCCTGGCTGACTTCGCCTCTACCCGTTCCGCCGCCCGTGCCGCCGCCAGCACCACCCGCTCGTCCGGAAAGCAGCTGTCTGGCGTGGTCGATCCCGTCGGTGAACACACCCGAGCCGCGCATCGCAAGACGGTTCAGACTCGTCACGGCAGGGTCCTCGATCAATGGCAGGTCGATCAATGCCACGTCCGGAGCCGATTTCCGCCCCATGGTTCAGGTTCCCGCGGTGCTTGCGCCCAGAACCTCCAGGGCCTTGTCTGCGTGCATGTCCATGTTGATTTCCGAGGCGAAGCTTGCAAGAACCGTGCCATCGGCGCCGATGACGAACGTCGCTCGTCGACTCATCAACGGACCGGGACGTTTGACCCCGAAAGCCGCCGCTACCTTGCGATCCCTGTCCGAGAGCAGTGGGTAGTCAAAATCGTGCTTCGCCGCGAACTCCGCCTGACGATCGACACCATCAGCCGAGATTCCGACCCGCTGCGCTCCGACGGCCGCAAACTCAGAGGCCAGGTCACGAAAGTGGCACGACTCCTTGGTGCAACCGGCGGTCATCGCCTTCGGGTAGAAGAACAGGACCACCGGACCGTTCTCGAGCAGCCCGTTGAGTGAGACTTCCGTTCCGCTCTGGTCGGGAAGTGTGAACTCCGGAGCCTTGTCACCTGCATTGATCATCGGTTGTCCTCATTCCATTGGGCTTCACTGCAACTGGCGTCAGGGACATCGACTCAATCCCTCAGGAGGTGTCGACGGAGTTCATTGATGACGCTCCGGTCAAGGCCATTGTCGATCGCATAGCTCTCGGCGGAGCCGAACTCTCGGTTCAACCACTCCAACGTCGATCGCATGGTCTCGGGGCGGGCCGACCAGAGTCCGACTGTCAGATCCTCGTCGGTCACCTCGTCTCGGAGGTAACCGAATGACCACAACCACTGCAGTTGGATGGCGGTCACAGAACTCGATCTGGTGTAGTCCGCAACGATCGTCTCCGGATCGACTCCCAGCATCGACAGGAGCAGAGCTGCAACCAGCCCGGTCCGGTCCTTTCCGACTGCGCAGTGAAAGGCAACGGCTCCTCGCTGCTCGGAAACGACGACATCGGCAACGGTGTTGAGTGTCCCGATAAGTCGACTGCCGAAGTTCTCGAGTATTTCTCGGTAGCGGACAATCAACAGCTCGGCGGCAAGGACCTCGTTCTTGTTGACCCAGGCGAAGGTCGGGTCGAGCAGAGGTTCATGCACGACATCGATTCCTTCGACGTTCATCACTCCGCTCTGGTCACGCTCGGATTCGGCTCGAAGGTCGACAACCCGGACGACGCCAAAGGCCTTCAGTTCCTCAGCAGATCCGTTCACCCTCTGCAGCGCATCTGCACGCAGAACCCGACCCGGCACTATCCGCTGCCCGGTCGACGTCGTCAGACCACCAAGGTCACGGACGTTGAAGATTCCGTCGCGCGCCAGGTCGGTACGTAGCTTGGGACGTATCCCTTCCATCGGGTTGGCCATCGTTCGGGTAGCGCCCTTTCCGGGGTGACTCACGCCAGCGACGCCACTAGGCCGATGCCGTCGGTCGTCACCCGCAGGTCATCAATCTGTACGCCGATCGTGTCGTCCATGTCCGGCAGCGGGACCTGAACCACAGCTGGGAACTTGACCCGCAGCGGGGCGAGCGAAGCCAGCTCACCGACGCGCTTCGAGAGTTGATTGACAAACGATGGAAGCATCTTGGGTAGCTCCAACCAGGCTGCCTGAACGGACAGTTCAAGTTGTCCACGCAACAGTCTGGTGCGCACCTCGGTGCGCAGTGACGTCCGCAGATCTGGGAACGTCTCAGGTAATAGGCGCGTATTGCGAACCCGACCTCCGACCGCCTGCTCACTCAGCGTCACGTCCAACTCGAACGGAAGCGGCAGGTCGCCCGCCGCACGGAACAGGAGCTGATGCGTGAGCAGGTCAACCACCGAGGATGCGAGCCCAAACCCGACGCGCTTGCCTGCGATCGGGACCGGCAGAGCCGAGCCCCGAACCGATTCTGATGCCGCAAGCCCGATGCTCAACAGTCCGGACGAGACGCTGACGCGGGCGGATCCGGGCTTGACTCCCAGGTCCAACAACATCGTGCCAACCTCTGGGTCAAGATCAAGTCCGGTGGTTCCGACATGCTCGCCGAGCGCCGCGAACAGCGACTCGCCGACTCCGCCCAATAGAAGCCCGAACATCGCAACGATCCCGGGCCAGACCTGGGCGTCCACACCCTCCGGAATCGCCGCACCTTGATCCGTGGTGAGTGCGACCAGAACGGCCTCCCGAAGATCCAGACCCAAAGAGATCACGCCGTTGGGGCGGACCTCAATGAAGGGACTAACGAGTGCTTCACCGAGAACCGGAATCGGCGCCGGAGGAATAGCGGGAATACTCATTCCAGTCACGCCAACGGGCGCCGAACCATTCGAATCGGGCGAAATCGTTCCCGAACCGTCCGGGACGGGACTGACAGCACCGTCGACAGAAGCGCCGGCCGAAACTTCACCATCGGCCGAGACGAACACTCGGACGCGGCCGCCGTCCTCTGAACGCAACTCGCAGCGAACGTTGACCACGGTGAGACCCAGACGAACCGGGACCTCGCCAACCCCGGGCAGCGAAACGGTCGTCTCCAACGGGTCGATAGCCATGCCGGCACCAACCACGAACGGCAGCAGCTCGTTGATCATCTCCTCGGTCACTGACGCACACATCGCCATGCGGGGCGAGCCAGAGTCCTTTGCCCTCGCTGAACCCCCCTCGGCCCTACCCGTCTTGGCCCGACCGGTCTCGACCCGACCCGTCGGCGTCGACTTCGTCTGAGTCGGTGCCTCCTCGGCGGCGACCTTCGCTACTGGGCTCGTCACAGCCGGCTTCTTGGCCGGGGCCTTCTTTGCTGCAGTCTTCTTTGCAGCGGCCTTCTTAGGTGACTTGACCGGCGCCTTGGCTGCGGCCTTCTTCGCGGCGGGGCTCTTCGCTGCAACCTTCTTCGCTGCGGCCTTCTTCGCGGCCGGCGCCTTGGCTGCGGCCTTCTTCGCGGCGGGTCTCTTCGCTGCGGCCTTCCTAGCGGCTGGCGTCTTGGCAGCGGCCCTCTTCGCGGGCGCATTCTTGGCTGCGCCAGTAACCGACTTTCGACTCGATCTGACCGTCGGATTTACAACTGGGGCCGGCCCCTTCACCTCGGAACCGTCTTCGGGCGTGTCGCTCACAGCTTCCATATCAGAATTGTCTAGTTCATTCTTGCTAGGTCGACCGATGCGAAAGTGGCCATAATTGACATATGACCTCGGCCGAAGATTCCGACCAGAAGTCCCGGACGGCGCTCCGTGGGGCGCCATCCGACGAAGAACCAAACTTCAAAAGGCGCATCATCGACTCGGCGATCGAAGCCGAGTTCGAAACAGGCAAACGTGAAGAAACCGTCGAGGAAGCCCAGCGGAGCGTGGCCAAACGCCTTGCCCGGGCGACGTTGGGTTTCATTGTGATTGGAATCGGCATCGCGTTACTTCCGCTGCCCGGCCCGGGTTGGGCGCTCATAATCATCGGACTTACGATGCTTCCCTTCGCCTGGGCCGAGCGGACCGTGAAGATCATCCGACGCAAGGTTCCCGGAATCCCCGAAGACGGCCGGATTCCCAATTCCACCTGGGTGATACTGGGGTTCACGATGATCACCTTCTCGACTCTGAGCATTCTCTTCGGCGATGACATGACCGGTTGGGTCAGGTCCGTCGGCCATCCGGACAGACTTCTAGGGTGAGCCTTTGTCGGACCTGGCGAACGACCCCCTCAGTCCCAGCCCTGCGATAAGCCTCGGCGACGTAACCAAGACCTACCCCGGTGCCTCAGTCCCTGCGGTGGGCGGTTTGACCCTCGATGTTCCCGCCGGAGAACTGGTCGTTTTCGTCGGACCGTCCGGCTGCGGCAAAACCACCACGCTCAGACTGATCAATCGCCTAGAGGAGCCAACGGCAGGCAACATCCGGATCAACGGCACCGATGTACAGGACATGCCCGCCCACGAACTGCGGCGAGGCATCGGATACGTCATCCAACAGGGCGGCCTCTTTCCCCACCAGAGCATCGCCGCGAACATTGCCTGCGTCCCGCGGCTTCTCGGTTGGAAGCGCTCCCGCATAGATGACCGGGTCGACGAACTCGTCGAACTGATGCGACTGGACCGCTCCATGCTCGACCGCTATCCAAGCGCACTTTCCGGTGGCCAACAGCAACGGGTGGGCGTCGCAAGGGCGCTTGCGGCCGATCCGCCGATCCTGTTGATGGACGAGCCATACAGCGCGGTCGACCCGGTCGTGCGAGCCGAACTCAGAGCTGAGTTGCGTGACATTCAAGCCAGGCTCTCGAAGACGATCGTCTTCGTAACCCACGACATCGACGAGGCGATCGAACTCGGGGACCGGGTGGCGGTTTTCCAGACCGGCGGTGTCGTTGCCCAGTACGCGGTTCCGACCGAACTGCTCGCCCGACCGGCGAACGACTTCGTCGAGACCTTCCTCGGAAGTGACCGCACGCTACGGCGCCTGTCCCTGCTCACAGTGACCACCGCCAGGCTGGAGCCACCGTCGGTCACCCAGGCGGCGACGTTGGAATTGGCGGCGTCGGTTTCGCTGCGAACCGCACTCGACTCCCTCCTGTCCAACTCGACCGAGCAAGCAAACGTGGTCGACCTGGATGGAACGGTGCTCGGGGTGATCACCGTGGCCGCGATCGCAGAAATCGCGTCCGGAGCACCCGACACAGAACCGATCCAACCGTGGGCGGCGGTCCGGAGACGGCCGTGATCGGCGCCCAGGGCCCAGATTCGTTCATCTGGTGGGATTGGATCGGACGCCACACCGACGAGTTGTGGGAGAAGACCATTGAACACATCTATCTGACCTCCATCGCGATCGGGATCGGAACGGTGCTCTCGGTCGTCCTGTCGGTCATTGCGTTGCGCTTCCGGCGGACCATGGCACCGATCACCTGGGGGGCCGGGGTCCTGTACGCGATCCCGTCCCTCGCTCTGTTCGGTTTTCTCGTGCCGATCACGGGCGCGACGGTGTTGACCGCCGAGATCGCGCTGGTCAGCTACTGCCTATTGGTGCTCATCCAAAATCTGACCGCTGGAATCGACGGAGTGTCCACCGCGGTCCGCGACGCCGCTGACGGGATGGGTTACACCCGTACCCAACGCTTTCTCCGCATCGAAGTCCCCCTTGCCCTGCCTGAATTCATCACCGGACTTCGGGTGGCGACCGTCACCGTGATCGGCCTGGTCACTGTGGCAGCACTCGTCGGTCACGGCGGACTCGGTGACTTCATCAACGATGGTTTGCAGAGAAACTTCTCGACCCCGATCGTCCTGGGCGTGGTCGCGTCGATTGCGCTCGCCCTGGTCGCCGACGCCTGTTTCGTGATCCTGCAGAGAATCGTCGCGCCATGGACCAGAAAGGTCAGGACGTGACGTCGCTCCACGACTTCTGGGTGTTCCTGACCACGGCCTCCAACTGGGGTGGCCGCAACGGTATCGGCGCCCGCACGTTCGCTCACATGCTGATCAGCGTCATAGCAGTCCTCGTCGCCGGAGCACTCACGATGCCGCCGGCGATGTGGCTCGGACATCGGCGTCGGGGCGGGGTTGTAGCGATAGCCGCGGTCAATCTCGGCCGGGCGATCCCGTCACTCGCGATCCTGGCGCTGGCCCTACCTCTCTCTATCCGGTACGGATTCGGCCTCGGCGCTTTCCCAACCCTGGTCGCTCTGATCGTATTGGCGATGCCGCCCCTTTTCGCAAATACCTACATCGGCCTGGTCACCATCGACCCCGCCCTCGTCGACGCCGCCAGAGGCCTGGGTTACACCGAGTTCGAAATCATCCGAGGTGTGGAACTTCCCCTGGCCACTCCTCTGATCATCACCGGGATCAGAGTGGCGCTGGTCCAGGTTCTGGCTACCGCTGCCCTCGGCGCGCTGGTCGCGTTCTCGGGGCTCGGCAGCTTCATCGTCGAGGGTTTCGCACAGTTCGACAACGGCAAGACCTTGACCGGGGCGATATTCACATCTGTCCTCGCGATCGGCGCCGAAGCAGCCCTATTGCGGAAACAAAGACGGCTCACTCCATGGAAAGTGTTCGATTCCGTGGATTCCCGGCCGACAAAACGCAAGACTGCCGTGAGCGGAGTCGTCCAGGCGGGACCGCTCGACACCTAAGAAACAGCACCCAGCAAGAACGCCTTCCGGCGTGTTGGGCAGAGAGGGAAACCAATGAGTAGACGACCCATACGCATGATCCTGGCGGTCCTGCTTCCGCTCCTGTTGATCGCCTCGGCATGCAGCAGCGACCCCGATGAATCAGCGTCCACCGACTCCTCTCTGCCTTCGGTGAAGATCGGAATCCAGGACTTCCCCGAGAGCAAGGTTCTGGCCAATCTCTATGGCGAGGCACTCGCCCAAGAGGGATTCGACGTCAGCTACAAGGAACTCGGCGGTTATCGGGACATCCTCTACAAGTCCTTCGAATCAGGTGATGTGAACTTCACACTCGACTATGCATCTTCGGCGTTGGAGTTCCTGAACAAGCAGGCCGGCCAAGCGTCACCTGACATCGAAAAGGTCATGCCACTGCTCAGCGGTGAGCTTGCCAAGTTGAAGCTGCAAGCCCTTGATCCCGCAAAGGCCGTCGACTCGAACGCCTTCGTCGTGACCAAGGAGACCGCCGAGTCCAAGAACCTGCACTCGCTGTCGGACCTCACCTCGGACCTTCGTCTTGGAGGCTTCGCCGACTGCCCCACCAACCCCTTCTGCATCCCCGGCATCAAGAGCCTCTATGGGATCGACCTGTCGGCGAAGTTCATCGCACAGGACGGTGGCGATCTGACCAAGACAGCCCTCAAGGGCAATGAGATCGATGTCGCCGTACTCACCACGACAGATCCCGCAATTGCCGAGAACGGATGGGTGATCCTCACCGACGACAAGGGTCTGATCAATGCCGACAACATCGTGCCGGTCCTCACCGACAAACTCGCGACTGACGCCGGAGCGAAGCTGAAGGACCTGGTCAACAAGATCTCTGCTGCGCTGACCACCGAGGACCTGACCGAACTCAATCGCCAGTACGTCGTCGACAAGGATGACGCAGACACGGTCGCATCTGGCTGGTTGCGCGACAACGACTTCCTCTGAGTCGCTACGGTGCAGGAATGTCCACGACGTTTCCTGCACCGACCCGTATCGCTCTTGGCGGAGCCAACTCCCCCGACGGGGCGGCAGGCCCGGCCATTGAGCTAGATATTCATCAACTGGGGGATGACAACGGTCGTCCCCCAGTTGTGTTCTGCCATGGGTTCCCCGAGCTCGCATTCTCGTGGCGGCACCAACTACCGGCCATTGCTGAAGCTGGGTTCCGTGCCATTGCACCGGACCAGCGCGGTTACGGCAACTCAAGTGCGCCGCCGGCGGTCACCGACTACGGACTGGGCCAGCTGTGTGGGGACCTGGTCGACATGCTCGACGCACTCGAGATCGACCGGGCTGTGTTCGTCGGCCATGATTGGGGAGGGTTCGTTGCATGGGCGATGCCTGTGCTCTTCCCCGAGCGCTGTGCCGGAACCGTCGGGGTCTGCACTCCTTACACGCCCTTTCCGACCACCGAACTGTTGAAGACGCTGTTCGGCGACGATGTGGAAAATCTGTACATGCTCTGGTTCCAGGAGCCGGGTGTCGCTGAATCAAAGATGGATCCGCTGGCTCGATTGATTTTCGAGAAGTTGACCCGCGGAGGCACGGACCCGGCCGAGCTTTCGAGCCGCGGCATCGGCCGGGGCAAGGGATCGTCGTTCAATCCGTTCATGAACATAGAGTCGCTAGGAATCTACGGGGACGAGATCCTCACGCCAGAGGAACTCGATGTGTACGCAGGCGCCTTCGAACGAAGCGGCTTTCGGGGCGGAATCAACTGGTACCGCAACATCGACGCCAACGCCGCTGCCTACCCCGAGGTCGGAACGAAACATCTGGACCTGCCGACGCTGATGATCTGCGCCGAGTGGGACCCGGCGCTACCGCCGGCCCTGGCGGCCAACATGCCCAACATGTGTTCAGACCTCGAGATGCACACCGTCCCCGGTGCCGGGCACTGGGTCCAACAGGAATTCCCCGACCAGGTCAACTCCCTGATCGTCGACTGGCTGACCCGCCGCTTCACCTGAGTGGCCGCTTCACCTAACCGGTCGCGACTCCGGCAGGAGTCGCGACCGGTCAGGCGGGATCCGGCGGCATCGCGGCCCATCAGTCACTGAGGAACGTGAAGTACGGGCCGTGCTCCGTGGTCTCCCCCATCGCCAGCACGGTCTCGTCGTCAACTTGAGTAAATAGTTTGGGGCCGACCCAGCCTTCAGTAGGGGCCTCGTCAATAAGGCGAATGACTTCACCATCTGCCCCAACTACATCAACCCAGGCTCCGCCCATAGGCCCAATGAAAGCGGCCTTCGAGGTACCAGCTATTGCGCCCCAGTTGTTCGTGAAGCTGGTTGCCTTGTAAGTCCAAGCGGTGGAGCCGTCGACAAGGCTGTAGGCAATCAGGCCATCGCCGGCCGAGTGTTTGGTCCATCCCGTAACCACATCGCCAACCCGAGCGAACGTGCTGGGTAGATGGGGCTGCCCGTCCTCTTTTGATTGGCTGACAGACCAGCGGACGTCGATCTCATTGGTCGATGCATCCAGAAGAGCCAAGGTTTCAGGGGCCGACCTCATCCTTACCGCCAGCAGTCCACCTCCGAGCGGTTCCAGCGCTTGGACGTCCCCCGAGGCGAGCTGCACCTCTGAGGCAACCTCACCAGTTTCAAAGTCAACGATGCCTACGACGGCCTGTTTGTTGTCGGCCTGCTTGTTCTGGGCCTGCTTGTTCTCGGCGTCGGCCTCACTCAGGACCGCAACAAGGTTCCCCTCGACAACCACCGCAGCAGCTCCCCGCTTGGTTCGCCGCCAGAGCTCCTCGGAGAACGTACCGTCCGCACCTACTCGGTAGGCCCACAGAGTTCCGCTCTGTTGTGCGACCAGAATGCCTTCTCCGTTGGAGACGAGGTGGGTGCACTCTCCGTCCGACTTATTCTCGGGAACCATTCGGCCCAGCTCTGAGCCATCCTCGGTTGAGAGGAGGACCAGTGCGGAGGGGTCGTCACCCAAACGAGGTGAGCTTGCTTGAGCCTGAGCCACCACTCCTACGCCGTCGATGACGGTTGGCTGGCATCCGGTCGCGATGCCTGGCGCGGTCCACCGGATCGACCTGGTCTTCACGTCGATCGCTACCAAGTCGCCCCGCTCGTTGTCTCCGTCGGGCACGTCGATCCGCATCAACGCCAGGCCCGACCCCATCGACACATGACCCGCCCTGGGCTCGGCAAGTTCCGCACCCTTGGGAAGAGCGGCTACGTCGCCGGGTTCGCCCGAGCCGGAGCCCGGTGTGGTCGGGCTCATGCGTTCGTGGAGCTCGGTCGCTAGTTCGGTGTGCACCGAGTCACGAGCGACGGAGTAGTTGCCAGTGATGGCGAAGTCGGAGATGCAAGCGTTGACGACGTCGGGGTTGGTGACCACCAATCGACAGACGGCTTCGGCTTGGGGTTTGCGGGACTCGCGATTCGACGCCAAGTCTGCAGCGTCGATCTTGGGGTGTGGAGCGGGATAGGTCACCTCGGCGAAGGTGGCCGTTGACTCTCCCTGCTCATACTCGAACAGCGATACCTCATCGGTGATCCGCCAGCTATCGGCGAAGGCACCTTCGATGGCCGCCTGCCCTGGTTCGACACCCAGGCTCTGCCCATCACGGGTGACGAAGTCGTCGTCGCGGTCTCCGTTTGCATTGCCCAGAAGCCCGGTCCACGTCGGGTCCTCTGATGAGGGGGTGACATATGCGTTCACCCACTCAGTTTTGAAAATAAACTTGCTGACGTTGCCCAGTTCGTCGGTCACCAGTAGGCGACCGGGGCCACCTTCCACCTGCATTGCCCCAACCGTCATCGAGATGGACCCGTCCAGACTGACGGCTTCGCCATCGATCAACACCACGTCGGGCTCGGAGCGGTTCACCTGAATTCGGTGCTCACCGTCGGAAACCACGGCCGAAGAGCCGACGCTGGCCAAGCAATCGCAAGGTACTGGCGCATAACGCACCTGGACTTCCATGGCCTCGGAACGGGCCATGGTGAACTCGCCCACCAGCATCAGGTCGAAATGGTTGCGATCAAAAGTAATGATGTGAGGATCGGTGTAGCTCCCTCCGGGTGGCGGGTTTGATGACGGGCTTCCGCCCGGGGTGCCGGGAGTACCTGGGCCTCCACCGGGACCTCCACCGGGACCTCCACCGGGACCGCCACCGGGACCGCCACCGGGACCTCCACCTGGACCTCCACCTGGACCGCCGCCGGGACCGCCACCGGGACCTCCACCGGGACCGCCACCGGGACCTCCACCGGGACCTCCACCTGGACCTCCACCTGGACCTCCGGGAGTACCGGGACCTCCGCCCGGGGGAGTCGGATTGTTCGGCGTATTTGGATCTATCGGGTTGCGAGGAACCGTTGGACGCGGCCTCCGCTCCGGCGGCGGCTGAGTTTCATAGGTAGTGGTCGTCCTCCTCGGATCATCGTCCTTTTCGGACTCCGGCACCTCGAGCTGATCCTCGATTTTTTCCCACGACTCCTTGAATCCCTTTTCGATCTCGTCGGTCAAGTTCTTGATGCAGGTAGCTGAACGGCACTTGCCATCAAGACCAGAACGGGCTCCATCGCGTACCGCCTCCAGTAGGGGCAGGGCATCCGTGGGGATATCGAGCTTGTCGGCCGCCTCCTTGCTGATCGCGTCGATCAACGCATCGTTGGCCCGGTCGGCGATATCGTCGGCCAAATCATCGGACTGCCGCGCCGCGGAGCGACTTCCCGTGGTCTGATTCATGCCGGCCAGCAACACATCTCGGGCGGGACTGGCACCGGCTGCGCCTTCGTCCTGGCCATCGTCGCTGGCGGGTTCATCGCCTTCTGCCTGTTCTGGCTCTTTCGTAGCGGAGCTGTCACCGCTGGTCGCCCTGGCTACCCCGACCTCGGCTGTCATGAGCTGAAAATTGTCGTTGATATCCGTGGGATAGAAGATGGCTCCAGCGGCTGCCCGGTCTTGCCACAATTTGAGCGGATCGACGTCGTCGCCCAACCCGTCGGCACCCTCGATGGGCAAATATCGCACGTAGGCGTAATCGACCACGATGGGTGTGCCCGACACCACGTCGCTGGTTGCCGGAAGGTCGAGCCTCAGGGTGTATCCCTGCTCGATCAACCGTTGGCCATCATCGGGTGTGGCCAACACCGCCAGTTTGGAATCGCCATCCGCCTCGAGAACACCAGTGGTCATCTCGACGGTCTTGAGAACAGCACCGTGGCGGTCGAGCATCTGGGGCTTCGACACAGTGGAGGGCCGGAACTGCGATTGCTCCGTGATGTCCACGGCATCTCCCAGGTCCGCGCTGGCCTGGTCGATGATGGCCTCGCTGACGTCACGTTCGGTGCCATCGAGGTCTACCGCTATTGCCCGATCGAGCACCCAGAGCTGCTGGACAGTCCCGCCTCGCACCAACTCCAAGGACCCAGAACCCGACTTCTTGGGCTCGGCCTTGCCCCCGCTTGCCTCGTCCTTGTCGCTGGAAGTGCAGGCACCCGCCACCATCGTCAGGGTCACCAACAGTCCGAGAATCACTCTCCCAGGACCATGATGCTTGCCGGGCCTAAGTGCTCTGGACGGGTTCATGCGGAGCTCTCCTGGTACATCGTTCACGGTGCCACAGTCACGTGGGCGAGACCTGAGACCTGAGGCCTCAGACCCGAACAGCCACCGCACGGCAAGGGACCGAACAAGTAGTACCAGTGCGCGCTCACAAGGCGCTCACACATGTACTGGGTGCACGGGACGTGGACCTTCGACCACCGCCAGTCGGCTCCCCAGGTTCCTGTGAGGGATGTGTGAGTGACGTGTGGTGGGCTTGCCAGCCGTTCACGTCTCGCTGGAGTGCTGACGTACGTCCTAGGTTTGCTGCCGTGTCTGGAAACACGAGCGGTCGATGATGCTGGACATCCGCGTGCTTGGCCCGGTGAGGGCCCATGCCGATGGCAGTGAATGCCCTCTGGGCGGCCTCAAGCAGCGAGCGCTCCTGGCTCGGTTGGCACTCGCTCATGGTCGCCACCTGTCTGCGGATCGCTTGATCGACGAGTTGTGGGAGGAGGACCTCCCGCGGGATCCGGGACATGCGCTGCAGGCTCGGATTTCGCGCCTACGGGCGGCGCTTCCGGTCGATATCGATCTGCTCAGCGGTGGCTATCGCCTTGATCCGACTGGAGTACATATCGATTCTTTCCAGTTCGAGTTGCTTTGTGACCATGCTCGATGGTTGATCTCTGACGGGGACCTCAACCGGGCGGCTGAGTGCTTGCACGATGCGCTGGAACTTTGGCAAGGGACCGCTTTGGAAGATCTGGATCTATTTGAGATCCCGGCGTTGCGAAGCGAGGCGATGCGACTCGAGAATCTCCGTGACACAGCACAGGCCGACTACATCGACGTGCACCTGGCGCTCGGTAACTACACCTCGATCATTCCCGAACTTCATTCACTCGTTGCTCAGGATCCCCTTTCCCCACGTCATTGGGGTCAGATGATGACCGCGTTGTATTGCGACGGACGCTCAGATGAAGCCCTCGAAGCCTTCGCCCGTGCTCGGGAAACGTTCGTCGAATATATGAACGTCGAGCCCAGCGGTGAACTCGCCGGTTTGCGTAGTGCGATTCTGAGCGGCGAGCGACCGGAGTCGCTCCTTCGGTGGCCGCCAACCGGATCGATGGTCGAGGGACCTGATTGCAATGGCGCCCGGCCGGGCGCCGAGTCGCTGGTCGCTGTGACCTCGAATCAGCCGAACTCCTTGGGCGCCAGGGTCCGCAACGGTGAAACGCTGATCCTCACCGGCCCCGCCGGAATCGGAAAGACACACTTGCTGCGTGCCATCGGCGCCACCTTTGAGGCACGACGTTGTTCGGCGCCGTTGCTCTCGGCAAGCGCGCTGAGTCGGGGCGTCCCGCTAGGTGTATTCGCCGGCCAGGCTGGGATAGGGAGTGGCGAGCGAAGTTCTCCAACAGCGCTCATCGACTTCTTCACACGCCGTCGATCGATGACAGTTCTGCTCGTTGACAATGTCGACCATTTGGATGAGGCATCGCTGTTCGTGGTCACGCACCTCATTCGCACTTCACGCGTGCCGGCCATCCTTACCTCTCGCGACTTGACGAGCGCGCCAGCAGAGATTCGAGCGCTATATGACAGCGGCGAATTGAGCGAAGTCGAAATGCATGGACTTTCTGATGTCGAAGCACAAGAGGCCATCACGCAGATGCTCGACGGGTCCTTGACCCCTGATGCTCTTCCTCGCCTGCTCGAAGCAAGTGGAGGCAATCCGCTGCACCTGCGCGAGGTCATCACCGGATCATTGGACGATGGTCGTCTTGTCCAGACCAGCCACGGCTGGGAGCTACAAGGGGCTCCTGCAGCCACGCCCAGACTCGCTCAACTTGTTGGCGAAAGTTTCAGTGCTCTCGATGAGAGCAGCCTTGAAGCAGCGGCTTCTGTCGCCATCGCGGGGGAGTATCCGGCCAACGCCATAGGCCAAGCCGAACGGAGGGCGCTCGCGCGTTCGGGGCTTCTGACCTTGGCCGACAACGGATGGGTCCAACTGGCGGATCCGCTTCATGGCGAATTCCTTAGGACCCACTTCTCGGATGTCCTTTGGCATGAACTCACCCGCGAGGCGGTCAAGGTGCTTCGGTCCGATGTGGCAGCGACCAGACCAGAAGCCCGGCGGCGGGCCCGTATTCTGGCGCTCGACCTTGACGATCCGATTGATGTCGAGGAGACCCTCGTCCTGGCCGAACAGGCACTTGGCGCTTTCGATGAACGTCTGGCACTTCGTGCGGCAGAAGCGGTGATCGCCCACTCTCCGCTCGATGGCCGTGCATATCGCATCGCCGGTCTGGCAGCATCAGCCCTTGGAGACGTGGAGGCTTCCGACGGGTACTTTGAGATGGCCCACCTCCACGCCGCCTCGGCGGAGGAGGGGACGGCACTGGCATTGGCTCAAGCCGAGCATCTCGGGTTACGACACCATGATGCCGCCGGCGCACTTGCACTAGTTCAGGGGGCGCTGTCCGATATCGATGGTCCCGACGAGGTGGCGCATCTGGAGCGCGCCAGTATGCGTTGGGCTGTCGTCGCCGGTTACGGAGGCGAGGCGATCAGCGCACCAGAGAAAATCGCTGATGCTGCGACCGCGTTCGGGTTGATCACCGTTGGTATGTCGGGGGTGATCAGCGGGCCGCTCGAAGAGGCCGTGAGGGTTCTTGTTCGGCTACGTCAAGTACCTGATGACATCATCGAAATGGTTCCCGGCGGGGCTCCGCTGATAGAGCTCACCGAGATCATGGCGCTGTCCAACTCCGGTGACGTCGTGTCCTCCAGGCGTCGCCTGCGGGAACGAATTGCCGAGGCCGTGACCGTGGATCCTGAGACACTCGGTATGTGGGAATATGCCCTCGGCTTCAGCGAGTTGTTCTCGGGCGACGCAGAACAAGCCCGCAGATTGGGAGAGTCCGCTTCCAAGCATCTTGAATGGCGAGATACCGCCGGGCTACTTCCAGCGGCCAGGGCCCTGACTGGAGCGGCCGCCCGAGCGACGGGGCGTAGCGCCGAATCACGCGAACTGTTTGATGCAGTGCCCGAACCAGCCGCCGGAGACCCGAAGGTCGTCATGCTGCGTGGGTGGACCGAAGCGTGGCAAGCGCACACTGACGGGCGTGCTGACGACGCGGGCCGAACCCTTGTCGATGCCGCCCAATGGCTGCTCACGGCGCAGCACACCTACTTCGCGGGCATGCTTGCCCACTGCGCAGTCCGGGCCGGCAGATGTATCCCCGAAGCCATTGATGTGCTCCGGCACGCCGGGTCTATCGCCGGGGGTGGGTTGTTGGACCTCTTCGCCCGCCACGGCGAGGCGACCATCGAAGACGACAGGCTCGCCCTCGACTTGATCGCCAGAGAGGCGAGAGAGCTGGGAATGGCAACAACAGCTGTCGACACATGGATGTCACTTGCACGGTCGTCACCAGAGGACGGCCCGACGATCGCGCCAGACTCTCAACTACAGCGAGCGTCGGTTGAGCAGTTGCGCTCCGAAGTGCCGGCCATGGTGCTCTGGGCCGAACAGTTCGAGGACTGAAACCACCTTCGTCATCACCGGCGACTCTCGGGCCGGTGCCGGGGTCCATGAGGACGATCCACTGACATGTACGGTACGCGGCGATCCGATTGCTCAAGTAGCTCGCCTAATGGCCCTCGACCACGTCGGAAAGCAGTTGCCGTAGTTCTGCGGTTCGATGGGCCCAGGTGAATCGGTCGTGCACGAAGGCGGATCCGGCCTCGCCCATGACGGTTGCGCGCCCAGGGTCACCAAGTAGGCCCGCAACTGCATCGAGCACAGACCGGTCCGACTCGCTGTCGACCAACAGCCCGGTCTTACCGTCCACCAATGCGTCTGGCACACCGCCGATATCGCCAGCTACGACCGGCCTGCCGATTCCGGCTGCCTGGATGAACACGATCCCGAATGCTTCCACCTCAAGGCCACCCTTGCGTTCACGGCAGGGCATGGCGAACACATCTCCCGCCGCGAAATGGGCGGGCAGTTCGTCCTCGGCAACCTGTCCGGTGACCGTGATGTACTCGGCAGCTTCCGACGACCGAACCTGCGCGCGGATCTCATTCAGGTACGGACCGCCACCCACGATCAACAGTCGCGCATTAGGAACTCTCCGCCGAAGTTCGGGAAGTATCCGCACCAGGGTGTCCTGGCCTTTGCGCTCCACGATCCGTGACACGCATACGACCACCGGGTCGTCGCCGAGACCGTGTCTCTCTCTGATTTTCAGTGCGTCGACCCCAGGGTTGTAGAGCGAGTCATCGACCGCCGGTGGAAGCATCTCGTAGCGGGGGGCCGGGCCGAAGCTCGGTCTGAGCATCTGGTCACACCAGGCTGAAACGAAGGTGATCAGCGACGCGTCGGAACCGATGCGTCGCAGCAGCTTCGAACCACCCGGAACACGCGCGGCCGAAACCTCGAGACCGTGAGTGAACGCAACGTATGGAACCCCGGTCCGCTTCACGATCGCGGTACCCATCAGCCCCAACGGGAAAGCCGCGCCGAATACCACGACCTCGGGCTCGTAGCGCTCGATCAGGCGCAAGGTGTGGCGAAGCACAAGCGGAGTCGGAAGCAGCGTCGAGGTGCGTTCCCGGACAACCCGGAAGGGTGCCGTTCGATCCCAGGCTGCGTGTCCTTCGTAGGAGGAGCCGTAGAGGGTTACGTCATCGCCAGCCTCGCTGAGCCCACGGCTCAGTTGGTCGACGTAGTACTGGATCCCTCCGATCCTTGGAGGTAGGTCGTTGGTTACGACAAGGACCCGCATGCCCGTTTACCTACTTGCCGCAAGCTCTCAGCGGACCGCTGAGCGGAAGAACTCGGTCGTCTCCTGCCAGCATTCGTCCGCGGTCGCAGCGTTGTAGACCTCTGGACGGTCGTCGTTGAAGAAGGCGTGATCGACCCCCGGATGCACCGTTAGTTCGACATCCTTTCCCAGCGCAAGCAGTTCGTCGCGGAACGCCGCCGCCAGATCGGGAGTGAAGAAGCCGTCCTTCTCCGCGTAGTGGCCGTGCACAGGTGCCGACAGCCGTGACCAGTCGGGAGCTGCATCTGGCCATGGAATCAGGCCGTAGTAGGGGGCACAGGCCTGGATGTGTTCGGGTGCCGTCGCCGCAATGACGAGCGCCAGTCCTCCGCCCATGCAGAAGCCGGTCACCCCGACTCCGCTCGACGACACGGCCTCGGAGCCGACCAGGTAGTCGATCGCGCCCGACATGTCCTTGACCGCCTGGGGCAGGTTGAGCGCCATCATCAACTTGCCGGCCTCGTCGGGTTCTGTCGTCTTCTCGCCGCGATAGAGATCTGGGGCGAGAGCGCTGAAACCGGCCTCCGCGTAGCGATCTACGACGTTCATTATGTGTGGAACCAGGCCCCACCACTCCTGGATCACCAGCACACCCGGGCCGGACCCGGAAATCGAAGGAGCGAAGTAACCACTGCCGGAAGAACCGTTGGATGGAAACGAAACGAGCTGTCCACGGCGCTCGACCGAGTCCGCGGTCGTCTTGTCAGGTGATTCAGAAGCCATGGCTGGACGTTACCGCCCGCCATCAGCTCGGGGGACGGAACAACTCCGGAGCGATCGGACAGTCCGTTGCCAGAAGCGCTGCAGCGATATCGACAACTCCGATTTCGGCGGCCGCCCTGTCGGCGAGATCAAGGGGAAAGAGTTCCTCCGGTGCGTAGAGCGGGTCGGAACGGAGTTCCCAGCGGGAGTTGAGCGCATCGAACATCCGCTCGGGCATCAGTCGACCGACTCCGACGACGATCCAGACCGGAACTCCACTTTCGCGTGCGACAAGCGCGGCGGCGCGGGAACCAGCGGGTACCAGCGCTCGCTCCGGGCCGGCCGCGAATGCCTCCACCAGGACCAAGTCTGCAGCCTCGACAACGGCCGAGGTGTTTCGGGATGCGGCGCTGCTGGCATCGATTTCCATGCGGAGCAGTTGCCGGACAGCCTCCTCGGACTCACCGTCAGAATCGATGATTGTGACCGCAACGTCACCGCGACGTCGCAACGCCCGGACGGTCTGTTCGGGCCAGCCGACGACGACGACCGAAGCTCCATCGGGAATCGATCCCGCAAGCAGCGCAGGAGTCGGGTCGTCGCTCATCATCTCTGCCGACGAGTAGGCCTCGGTCATCGGTTCCGGAGCGGTGAGGATTCGGGCAGCCAGCCACCAGAGCGGCCCACAGGTTGGATGGCGGTCCACGATTCTTCGGCAGGCAGACACCATTCCGGCAGGGTCGTCCCTGAACGCTGCGAGCGCCGCAGCTGACTCCTCGACCAGGAGCTCCGCGGGGGCGGACTGCGATCTGGCAACCATTCGGAGGCGTTCGATGGGATGCACCCCATGATGCTAGGTCGGACTCGTCGGACCTGATCGGCCAGCGACGCAGCCGATGGATGCGGCCGCGTCGCCCCCGGGTTCAACCATGGGCGTCCAGCCGCGCTACCTTCTGATGCCGTGGCAACCGTGTCTCAAGACCTGATGATCCAGCCAATCGGCCGTGACCCCTTGAAGGTGGCCGACCAGGTAACGATGTTCCACCTAGCGCTGGTTGTCCTCGATCCGTACACCTACGAGAGCTCGTGGGTTCTCGAAACCGCTGGACGGATTCTCACCGAGTTCGGCGAGGCAGACTGCCGGGCCGGATGGCTGGTCACTGCAGACGACAAGGACACCAGGTCTTTTCTTGGACCTTGGGCGGAACGCCTCATGGTCTTCTGTGATCCAGATCGCTCGACCGTGAAGGGCCTGGGCATCGAAACACTCCCGGCCCTCGTCCACATCGGCAACGACGAGTCGATCATCGGCAAGTCAGAGGGCTGGGACCCTGACGGCTGGAGAGAAATCACCGACAACCTGGCGGTGATGATGTCTTGGAGCAAGCCGTTGATCCCGATTCCGGGCGATCCGGTGCCCTTCGACGGCTCCCCCGCCCAGGGCTGAGTTCTCCATCTGAGCCGGGCCAGGCCAAGCCCCGCCATCTGAGCCCGATCCGGGCTACTTGACGACGACGACCTTGGTGCCGACCGGCGCCCACGCGTACAGGAACGCTGCGTCGATGTTCTTCTGACGAACGCAACCAGCGGAACGGTAGGTGCCAAGCTGCGCCTCGCTCTGGAGGGGTCGCCCACTCAGATCGGTCGGTATCGAGTGGAAGCCGATGGCCGCGCCCCGACCGTGGGCGAACCGCACCATGTACTCCATTCTCGCCCGGCCATTCATCGAGGTCGTGTGGCGGCTCTTGGAGAAGACGTGATAGGTGCCGGTCCTCGGCGTTCCGGCTCGGCCGGATACCAAATAGGTATGAGCGACCACGCCGTTGGCTTCAACCCACCAAACCCGCTGTTGGCCAACCGAATAGACGACACGTCGACCAGTTCCCGAGTCGGCCGGGAGCCCTCGAAGGTCCGGCGCAGGGGGCTTGGGGGCGGGGGGCTTCGGCGCAGGAGGCTTGGGAGCGGGCGGCGCCGGGGGCCTAGTTGTCGGCGGCGACGGTGGCGTCGTGGTTGTCGGCGGTGTCGTCGTTGAAGTAGTTGTCGAAGTGGAAGTGGTCGTGGTCGTCGTCGGTTCCTGGGCGCTCACCGCGGTCGAGCCCAGGAGGGTCAACGCGATCGCGAAGACAAGAACTGCAAGGTCACGGACTACCAGTCGCACATTTCGGGTGGGAGTCATTTCTTCACCTCAACTACGAATCATCTGGAGGAATATCTGGGCCGTGGTCCCGACGGATCGAGCGATCACTGTTCCAGATTGATCGGCACTCTATTGGCTCCAACTGAGCCAGAGGCCATTTTGGCGAAATGTGCTCATCGACCGGGTCGAATCAAGACTTGACCAGCCTCCGGATGGCGTCGCTCGCCTCTTTGAGCTTCTCGTCCGCTTCCGGACCGCCCTCGGCGACAGCGCCTGCAACACAATGTGCAAGGTGCTCGTCCATCAACCCCAGAGCAACGCCCTGCAGCGCTCGCGTAACAGCAGAGATCTGAGTGAGGATGTCGATGCAGTATCGATCCTCATCGACCATTCCGGCGATCCCTCTGACTTGGCCTTCGATCCGCTTCAGACGGCGGAGGTAGGCGTCCTTATCGGCTTCGTATCCGTGCATTCCTCAAGTATACCCGCTAGGGGTATGCCTACGCTGAGGTGAGTGCCAGGGTCAGGCCCCTCCAAGCGCGTGGGTGAGGACCCACGTGTGAAGGGCGATTCCGGACGCGACCCCGGCATTGATCGAGCGGGTGGACCCGAACATGGTGATCGAGCAGACCATGGAACTCGCTTCACGAACGTCCTTGGACAGACCCGGCCCCTCCTGACCGAAGATGAGCATGCAATTCCGGGGTAGCTCCACCGACTCGATTGGAACCGATCCCTCGATGTTGTCGATACCGACGATTGACAGGCCCTCACGCTCACACCAATCGACCAGCTCCGGGACTCCGGGATGGTGGTGGACGTGCATGTAACGGTCGGTGACCATCGCGCCCCGCCGGTTCCAGCGCCGCCTCCCGACGATATGGACCGAGCCAACCCCAAAGGCATTTGCGTTGCGAACGACTGTGCCGATATTGAAGTCGTGCTCCCAATTCTCCACCGCAACGTGGACCGGAAATCTACGGGTGTCGAGGTCGGCCCGGATCGCATCCACGCTCCAGTACCGGTAGCGATCGATGACGTTGCGGCGATCCCCCTCAGCAAGCAACTCTGGATCCAACCGGGGATCATCCGGCCAAGGACGGGCATGGGGTCCGACTCCGACTTGTTCTTCCGCGGCGACATCCGGGGCTTCGCCGGCAGATTCCGCTTCACCGGACCCATTCTCGCCACCTGATGCTTTGCCACTCACGTGACGGGACCGTAGCGTCGAGACGTGTCCGAACCATCAACGCCCGCCCCGGTAGTGGTCGTCCTGATCGTGGCGCATGGAAGTCGCAACCCTCGGGCCGCCGAGGAGCACGAACGTTTCTGCTCACTTGTCGCAGAGGCCATCGGGACAGACCGGGTTGCTCAAGCGTCTGGGAGCGACCGGGTCGCTCAGACCGCCAGCGCTGGTTCCGGCACTGGTGCGGCCAGCCTCGGTCCGGGCCGACCCGACATCCGACCTGACGGCCGACCCGACGTCCGCCCCGCCTACCTAGAGCTAACCGAACCGTCGGTAGCTACTGCAATCGAGCAAGCGGTGCAGGACGGCGCTACGACTATCCGGATGCTCCCCCACTTCCTGAATTCCGGAAACCACGTCCTCGTCGACCTTCCCGGGGCCGTAGATGCGGCCAGAACCCTGCACCCCGAGGTCGAGATCAGTCTTGACCCGCACCTCGGAAGCGACACAACCCTGGTTGAGTTGACTGCCCGCAAGATTGCGCCGCCGGAGGAAGCAGCCGGCTAATCCCCTGCGGAAATTCCCGAGTCCAACCGAGCGGGCGAATTGCCTGTCGGTACGGGAATTGCATCGGGGATTACTCTTTCAAAGGGGCCGGTTCGGCGACCCTCGACCTCCGCTGGCAATCAGGCTCGAGGCCGAATAGCGACTGGAGTCCACTGTGAATATCAACCCATACGTATTCTTCAGCGACGGAAAATGCCGCGAGGCATTCACCTTCTACCAAGAGGTCTTCGGTGGCGAACTCATGATGTTCACCGGAGCCGACATGCCACCCAGTGACGCCACTCCGGCCGAGATGGCGGATCTGATCATGCACGCCTCCCTGACGACAGAGGGTCAGGTGCTGATGGGTTCGGATGACCCGACCGGAGACGGCGGGGCCAAGAAGGGTATGACCATCAGCGTCTCCAACGACAACGTCGACTGGATCCAGAAGGTCTTCACTTCCCTAAGCGACGGCGGAGAGGTCACCATGCCTCTCGCCGCCACTTCGTGGGCATTGAGCTTCGGAATGTGCGTGGACCGCTTCGGAACGCCGTGGATGTTCAGCGCCGAGTCCACTGAACGCTAGGTCGGCTCAAATGCCGATGCGCTGAGCGAGCAGCTCGCGGTGATAGGTGGGGTCACCGAAGAGCAGCTCTGAGCTCTTGGCCCGCTTGAAGTACAGGTGGGCTGGGTGCTCCCAGGTGAAGCCGATACCGCCGTGGATCTGGATGTTCTCGGCGGCTGCGTGGAAGTACGCCTCGGAGCAGTAGGCCTTGGCGAGAGAAGCGACAGACGGCAGCTCGTCGTTCATCTCGGATGCGCACCAGCCCGCGTAGTAGGCGGCGGACTTGGCCGACTCGACCTCGAGGAGCATGTCCGCGCACTTGTGCTTGATTGCCTGGAACGAGCCGATCGGGCGACCGAACTGAACGCGGTCCTTCGCGTACTGCACAGCCATCCCGAGCACTTCCTGGCCACCTCCGACCTGCTCGGCGGCCAGGGCCACCGCGGCGAGGTCGAGCACTGTTGCGATCGTGTCCCAGCCGGCGCCGTCGGTTCCGATCAGCTTGGCCGCAACACCCGAGTACTCGAGCTTGGCCTGCTTGCGGGTCTGGTCCATCGTCGACAGTGCGGTGCGGGTCAGGCCAGCGGCATCGCCCTTGACTGCGAACAGGCTGATGCCTGCGTCAGTGCGGGCCGCGGTGATGATCAGGTCGGCGACGTGCCCATCGAGCACATAGAGCTTGGTGCCGTCGATGGTCCAGTCGCTACCAGATCCCTTGGCTGTTGCGGTGACCGCCTCTGAGTCCCAGCGACCGTTGGGCTCGGTGTAGGCGAGGGTGGCTACCGTCTCACCCGAGGCAATGCCGGGCAGGTACTCGGCCTTGGCGGCGTCGTCACCCGAGTGCAGCAGAGCCTGGGCTGCTAGCACGACGGTCGAGAAGTATGGGGCGCAGATGAGCCGGCGACCCATCTCTTCGAGCACCACGATCAGCTCGACGAAGGAGTAGCCCGATCCACCAAACTCCTCGGGGATGACCAATCCCTGCAGGCCCATCTGCTCAGCCATCTGGGTCCAGACAGCGGTGTCATAGCCCGCTTCGGTGTCCATCAATTCACGGACGGTCTCTTCGCTGGACTTGGCGTTGAGGAAGTCCTTGACGACCTTCCGCAGTGCTTCCTGGTCCTCGCTGAAAGCGAAATTCACGTTTCCCCCTATGGGCTCTGGGATATCTGGGCTTGGTATTCGGGTATTCGATCGTGGAGCGAACCGCCGGAACGGCGTTTCAGCACCCAGTGACAGCGCATTTTCTACATGCTCGTGCGACTCATGGCATTCTCAGCTGTGTACACTTGTGGACACATGTCGACGACGAGCAGCTGAGGTCGCAGAATGGACCATCTCGGAATACGCGAGCTACGGGCCGACCTGGCCACTGTCGTCAGGCGGGCAGGCGCAGGTGAGCGTCTGATGATCACCGTTGACGGCAATCCGATTGCCCAACTGGGCCCACTCGATCCGACCGACGGAAACCAAACCATCGAAGATCTCGCCGTGCGTGGCCTCGTCGAACTTGCCCGACGTTCGGACCGTCCGGCACCGACCTTCTCAATGCCGATGTGGGCCGGAACCCGCATCGATCGCCTGGTCCGCGAGGTGCGCGGCCGATGACGGTGTTTCTCGACACAACTGCCCTTCTGTCGAGG
Source organism: Microthrixaceae bacterium (assembly GCA_049647585.1). Lineage (GTDB taxonomy): Bacteria > Actinomycetota > Acidimicrobiia > Acidimicrobiales > Microtrichaceae > JAGQSZ01. The sequence goes on from JBARXY010000012.1 coordinate 107,128, forward strand.
TTCCTCGAAGGACCGGCACGCGAAGTGGCTCTCGAGGTCATGGCTGGCGATGGCGACTGGTGCGCCAGCGCTTTGGCCCTTTCCGAATCGCTCATGCTGGTGGACCGACTGGGCGACGATCCCCACCGAACGGACGAACTTCGCCGTGCTATCCGTGACGATTGGGACAGGGTCCACATAGTCCCGGTCGATCAGCGCTGCCTGGACCGCGCCGCCGAACTTGGTCGCACCCAGCCGATCCGAACCGTTGACGCCATCCACTTGGCGGCAGCGGATCGACTTCCCCGACCGCTGCGATTCGTCACGTTCGATCCCGGCCAGATTCCTGTTGCCCTGGCGATGGGCTTCAGCGTGGTTAGCACCGACTCGGTCGCCAGCTAGGCCGCCAAGGCGCCCGTATTCCAGCGCCCGAATCACCCGGACCGGACAGGGCGTCAGCGCCGCTCGACAGAAGTGACGCCCATCCCGGGCCGCCAGAGCTGGATCTGGATGCCGTCACCGGCCTCGTTCATTGACGTGTGAACTACTTCCCCAAGGTTCAAGCGGAACAGCTGGAATGGCGTGGGCGGATCCAGCTCGGCCTGAAACTCGGCGTGTTCATCGCCGACGACTTCGGTGGCCACTCCCACAAGCTTCGAATCTCCACCGATCATCTCGGGACTTCCCGGATTCGAGTGGATCGCGAACCGTCCGTCACGTTGAAGATCCAAGACCTTCATGGCGTGCCACATCGATCCGATGAACAGACCGTCACGCCAGAACTCCACCTCTGTTCCGCTGACCCGCGGGGAACCGTCGCGACGCAGTGTTGCCATCACATGATGCTTGGTCCATTCGAACCGGGCCCGAACGAGTACGGCGAGCTCGGGCGCATCTGCAGCGAACTCGACCCACGACATCATCCGCCCAGGCCACCCCACTTGAAGACCATGAAGAAGATGGTTGCGACAACAATCAGCGACTCGACCGCTCCGATCATGCCCAGTCGGTCGATCGTCGACTTGGCCTCTGCGGTGTTCCCGTTGCGGGACGACCCGGCAATCTTTCGGGTGCCCGGAGCGAAGACCATTCCGCCGAGCGCTCCGCCGATGATGACGACGAGGAAGCCGACCGACACGAAAGGTGCGCTGAACTTGATGGCGTCGTCACTGGCGATCACCATGCCGATTCCAGTGAGTAGCAACAGGATGAACGCGGCGTTCTTGAGCGTCTTGCCCATGAAGCCCTGAACATCGGCCCACCACGAGTTCACCTCGGCCGACGCGGTCACCGCCCGACCACTGCCGAGTCCCATCGCCAAGTTGGCACCGAGCCAGATCGCGACGGCAATGATGTGGATGGCCAGCAGAAACTGGTAAAGGGTGGAGGTCATGCAAGCGAGCCTAGGTCTACGGGTGCGACAATCAAGTGACGCTGAAGGCTGCGCGATCGACGCTTCCGGCGCAACGACGGGAAGCTGGCCCGCAAGGTCACGGAATGGCACCGGAAGAGTTGCTCAACGCGATGCTGGCGTACCTACAGGCCGGGTATGCCGTTGGACGCGAAGGATCTTGAGCGAGCCGACCGACCCATGTCGGCCGTTCACATCGATGCCTCGATGTCAACGGCTGTGATCATTAGATCAAGCGGATTCGTCGGCGACGCTGTCATTCCGAACCGTTTGTAGAACTCCGCAGCGGACGGGTGAAGGGCCGACACCACGAGCATCCGAACACCCACCGTCTGGCTTGCCGCAACGGTGAGCTCCATCGCATGGCGAAGCATCGCCGCGCCTAGACTTAGGCCTTGAAAGTCACGATCTACAGCCAAGCGCCCGAGGAGTACAGCCGGAATCTGACGTGGAGCCTGTAGCCGAGCTCGACCCGTCGCATCAGAGCGGAGCACGGTGAACGCTGATAACGAATGGTATGCGACAACTCGGTGTCCATCAGTCGTGACGTAGGTCCGCGAGAAGCCGGCGCGCTGATTGGCCACACCACGACGAGTCAACCATTCGTCAAGCTCACCCTCGCCGGAATCGAACCCAACGAGTCGGTGACTCTCACCGAGTGGTTCGATCGGCGTGAAGCCGCTGGTCACTCCGTGATCGGCGACGGCCGCTCGAACAAATTCGCCGCCTTCGGGTTCCGGCGCCCCTTCTTGGACACCCGCCGCTCCAGAGCGTCCCACGTCGCCGCGTCGAGCACGATGTGCTCCCGGTCAGCCAAGGTGTCTGCTGCCGACGCCCGAGCCGCCTGAACGACGAACTCGGTGATCGAAAGGTGCGCGGCCTCGGCTGCCGCTCTGATCAATCCGTCGTCTGTCGACGAAAGCCGTAGGTGTAGCCGTTCAGCACGAGTCTCCGATGTCGTCGCCACAGAACCATTGTACGCATATCTGCCACATCAAGGTTCGGCACCAGCGCCGTTGACACACCGCGCCCGCGGGCCTACATGCGGGCGATCGCCAAGCGGTCGACCAGCTAGGTCTACGGGTGCGACAATCAAGTGACGCTGGAGGCTGCAAATGACGGATTCACCGGGCACGGATTCACACGGGACAAAGCCACCTCCGACGCTGCACCACTCCGACAGCGACCTCGAGGTCCACAAGTTGGTGGTCGGGCCGGTGGACAACAACGTTTTCGTGCTGCGATGTCGACACACGGGTGAGTCTGTGTTGATCGACGCCGCGAACGAACACGAGAAGCTCCTCGACCTGGCGCGCCACCTCGGGGTCAGACGGGTGATCGAAACCCATGGCCATTGGGACCACATCCAAGCGATTCCCGAGATGCGGGACGCCGGCTATTCGGTGGGCGTCACCGCTGCGGATTCGGCCATGCTCGACAGCTACGACGAGTTGATCGATGACGACGCCGTCATCGAGGTGGGAGATCTCCGTCTGCACACCATCCTGACCCCTGGCCACACTCCCGGGTCGATGTGCTTCTCGGTCGAGGGCAAGCCACTGCTTTTCAGTGGTGACACGCTCTTTCCCGGTGGACCGGGCAACGCGACCTTCGAGGGTGGCGATTTCGGGTCGATCATCGAGTCGATCGACAGGAGACTCTTCGCCAGGTTCGCAGCCGACACGATCGTCATGCCCGGCCATGGCAACGACACCACCATCGGTGCCGAGTCACCACACCTCCAGGAGTGGGTCGACCGCGGCTGGTAGGGCGGTTCAGCCGGTGATATCTACCGGCACCACATCTGGGTGCTCGCTCGAACCAGAGCCGAATTGCGCTATGCGTTCCATGCCCCTGCACGCCTTCCAGCTACGCAGGACCAAGAGAGCGCCGGCAGCTGTGAGTAGCAGCACCGCTGCGACGATCAACGCGCCCGACGCGTCGAAGCCAATGAGGATCGTGCGGGTATTCAGCACCACGATCAACACCCCCACCAAGGTCCCCAGGATCCGGGGAGCCATCACCTTCACGACCCAGGCAGCAAATGGCGCCACCACGACCGCCCCACCCAGTAGTGCTGCAACATGGGACCAATTGACCTGCTCGCTGCTGAGGTGGAGCAGGAACCCGAGACTCGCACCAAGCGCCACCAGCAGCTCTGCCAAGGAGGCGGATCCGATGGCTGTCCGCGGCTCCATCCGACCTGCCGTCATTAGCGTCGGAGTCGCGACCGGACCCCATCCTCCACCTCCGATGGCATCGATCACGCCACCCGCCAAACCCAGCGGAACCAGAAAGCGAACCCTCAGCGATGACGGATCCACCACCGCGCGGGCTACGTCGAACGCGAAGCGGTAGAGCATGTACAACCCGAGAGCGCAGAGAATCGCCGCGGTGAACGGAGCGACGTTCGAGCCGTCGACGCTGGAGAGAAACGTCGCCCCGAAGTAGGCGCCGATCGCTCCCGGAACCCCGATCAGTCCGACGGTGCGCCAGTGCACGTTGCCGAACTTCCAGTGACTTCCGCCCGATACCAGCGCGGTTCCCACCTTGGCTGCGTGGATCACGGCAGAGGCCGATGCAGCCGACGATCCAGAGGCGACGAGCATCGAGGTACCAATGACCCCGAATCCCATGCCGAGTGAACCGTCTATGAGCTGTGCCGCCAAGCCTGCCAGGGCGAAAATGATCAGCTTTTCCATCTCTATTCCCCCGCCGGCCCTGCCGCCGAATATCCAACCCTAGGAGTATTCTTCACCTTTCCCATGAAACCGGTGTAAATAGTTGTTGTCAAGCTCTTGGTGGAAAATTGGTATTTCCACTACGGCCATAGTGGAAATAGACTGTTGCAGCCCTCCTATGCGAGGGGGAAGGATTGATGCATGGCGACAAATCAGACTGCAACCGCCGAAACTGCGATCGGTAAGACCGTTGACACGCTCGACGTCGCTTCGATCAAGGCCGATTTTCCGATTCTCAAGCGCATCGTCAACGACAGGCGATTGGTTTTCCTCGACTCCGCTGCCTCTTCGCAGCGGCCGAGTTCGGTCCTCGATGCAATGGACACCTACTACGAACTCCACCACGCCAACGTGCACCGGGCCGCGTACACCCTTGCCGAAGAGGCTACGAATGCCATGGAGGGTGCTCGGCGCAAGATCGCAAAATTCATCGGTTCTGATGATGCAGACGAGATCATCTTCACCAAGAACGCCACCGAGTCCCTCAATCTGGTGGCCCGTTCCTGGGGTGCGGCCAACCTTGGGCCCGGCGACAGCGTCGTCCTGACCCAGTTGGAACACCACGCCAACATCGTTCCGTGGCAGCAGTTGTCTGCCGAAAAGGGTTTCGAGATCCGCTGGATCCCCCTCACCGATGACGCGCAGTTGGATCTGACCAGCATTGATCAGCTACTCGACGGCGCCAAGCTGCTCGGGCTCTCGGCCATGTCCAATGTTGTCGGCACGCTCACCCCGGTGCGACAGCTTGCGGACGCAGCCCATGCTGCGGGAGCCCTCGTGGCGGTGGATGCGTGCCAGTTCGTTCCGCACCTCGCCACCGATGTCCACGCAATGGGTGCCGACTTCCTTGCCTTCTCGGGTCACAAAATGCTCGGCCCCACGGGGGTCGGGGTGCTCTGGGCGCACAAGGAACTGCTCGATGCCATGCCTCCCTTCCTGGGTGGCGGAGGCATGATTCTCGACGTTCGTCTGGATGGTTTCACCCCGGCCGATGTGCCCCACAAGTTCGAGGCAGGCACTCCCCCGATCGCCGAGATCGTGGGCTTGGGAGCAGCAGTCGACTACCTGACCAAGATCGGGATGGACGCAGTTCGGGCGCACGAGATATCACTCACCGACTACGCGCTCCGGACCCTGAAGGAACGCTTCGGGGATCGCATCTCGATCTATGGCCCCCAGGATGCCACCAAACGCGGCGGAGTCATGAGCTTCGGGTTCGACAACCTTCATCCCCATGACCTGTCCCAGATCCTGAACGACCATGGCGTGTGTGTCCGACCGGGTCATCACTGTGCAAAACCGCTCATGAGAGTTCTCGAAGTCGGTGCCACCGCGCGAGCATCGTGGTATGTCTACAACGACGAATCCGACATCGACGAGCTGAGCGATGCGATCGAAGCTGCCGGCAAGTTCTTCTCGATGTAGCACCTCGCCGCATTTCCCACCTGCAGCCGACTCCAACTACTTCTTTCACACAAACGGAGGGCACCGAAATGTCGGGCCTTGAAGACCTCTACCGCGAGATCATCCTCGATCACTACCGCAGCCCGCGGAACCGGGGTGAACTCGAAACTCCTCCGGCTCACCGTGTCGAAGGATTCAACCCGCTCTGCGGCGACGAAATCATCGTGTACCTGCAACTGGACGACCCGGCCAAGGGCGACGACGCGGTGATCACCGATATCCGGCTCGGCGGCCAGGGGTGCTCAATCTCGCAGTCCTCCGGTTCGATGATGTCTGCCGCTGTCAAGGGAAAGACCGTCGGCGATGTCCGTGGGCTCACCAAGTCGTTCAAGTCGATGATGTCGTTGCACGAAGAGACTCTCGACGGCGCTTCCGATCAGCCCGATGCTTCCGAGGACGATTCGGATGAGATGGATCTGGATGCGATCGACACCGATATGGGCGAACTCGAAGCCCTCCGTGGAGTGGTGAAGTTCCCGGTACGGATCAAGTGCGCCACCCTCAGCTGGAACACCCTTTCCCAGGCGATCCGGGACTCAATCCCCGCCTGACGCGAGCTACCTGGGATCATCCCCGCCTGACGCGAGCTAGCTGGGATCGGTATCGCCGGCCAGCGCCGACATCTCGTGAGCCAGTTCCACGTCGAGTGACGTGACGCCGCCCACATCGTGCGTGGTCAGTCGTACGGTCACCTTGTTGTAGGAATTCGACCAGTCCGGATGATGACCCATCCGCTCAGCGACTGTCGCGACAGCTGCCATGAAGCCGAACGCACCGGTGAAGTTGTTGAACTTGAACTCCCGAACCAGAGCCGTTCCGCCTTCGGCCGTGCCACCCTCGGCCGTGCCACCCTCGGCTTTCATAGGGGACGGTTCTGCCGGCCCTTCAGTCATGGCCTCCGAGGACCAGCCGGGAAGTCCATTGAGTTCGGACTCGATCTGATCCCTACTCAGCAGCGAAGGTCTGACCATGGATCAAGTCTATTTGTGTAACCCCAGCGGGGCGGACGCGGCCAGGCGATCAGGCGATCAGGCGATCAGGCGATCAGGCGATCAGTCGATAAGTCGATCAGGCGATCAGGCGATCAGATCCTGGATGACCGACCACTGTGACGGCGAGAGGCTGGCCGGATTCCCGATGCGTGGAACCCGCAGAATTTCGATCGACGACAGCCTCGGGTCACCGACGAATTCTTCACGTCGGAGTGGCTCGTCGAGTACGTCCATCCGAATTGCGACTCTGGGCCGGAGTTGTCGCTGCGCAACCGGGTCTCGCCAAAGGTCGTCGTCCGGATCCCCGACATCCTCGAAGACCTCTCCGTCGATCTGTCCCACTGCCCACAATCCGCTGGGCACTCTCGGATCACCACGGGTAACCCACAGGACACATGGTTGACCAGCGGCAATCAGCCCAACCCGATAGGTGGGAGCCATTCGCCACCAATCGAGTTCGACTCCGTCGCGCAACGCCGAGCCTATGTCCCACACTTCGGGATGGGCCTTGAACATCCAAGCTCCGACCGGGCTGCCATCTTTCAGGCGAGCGAACTCGGCCTCTACCTTCGCCAACGCTTGAAGATCCGTTTCACGGCGCTGATCGGCGAGCTTCTTGTCTCGGCAGATCTGGCGTCGTTGTCGACCTCCATGCGGGTCTGTGTCACAACGGCGTTGACGATGTCCTCGGCGGCGTCGAGCAGCGCCGGGATTGACGGATCCTCGCCCAATCCGGGCGGTTCGGGCGGCGTTGGAGGCGTTACGAGGGACCCGTAGCTCCAGTTCACGTCAGCCAGGCGAGGCTGATATGCAGGACAGTCGTCAGGACAGCGCCAAGGTGCCTCCGGCGCCAGGTCCAGGTCGCACTTCCGCACCGAATCCCCATTCGAGTAGGTCCGGCTCTCGAAAAATTTACAGCCCTCGCGCATTGGCATGGAGCGATTCTGTCAGCAATTCAGCTGGTTTTGCCTGCCAACGGCATCGTCTCGCGGAGAGTTCTCAAAGACCCGGTCCAACGTGCCGACGATCGATAGATGAACCAGCCGAGTGGAGCGCCCATCACTCCGTCCGATCCGTCCCGATATTCGGGGGTCGGCGATGGAAAGATCTCTCCCGATGACCGTGAGTTGCGCCACGCCCTAGACGCCGCGGGAATACCCGTAGGCAGCTTCGATGCCGAGGGGCACGCCACGTCGGCAAATACAGCATTCGCAGAGCTGTTCGGACGATCCGGAGACACGGTGATCGGCAGTCACCTGATGAGCCTCTGCGACAATCAATTCTCGGCGCAGGCTCTGGCCGCCCTGGTTCGGGTAGTCGGACGAGTTTCCGAGACCGAAGTGGTCGACATCGCGACGCCCACCCCTTCGGGCCAACGCTTCATCAGACTGACCTTCGCGGCGTCCTCCTTGCCCGACGGTCGGCTCGAAAAGGTCATCTGCATCGGTGCCGAAGTCGAATCGGCGCAGCCCGACAATCGGACCATGCTCGGAGGACGCCGGCACCGGGGCACGCTCCTCAGCGTGGCGGATGCAGTCGGCGAGGCAGACTGTGTTTCTGTGGAGCCCGACGGACCTGACGCTGCGGAACCTATGGATTACGACATCCGTTCGATACTCGGCGTCGTCATCGCCGCTTCCTCACGCAACAATTATCCGTTCTCGCTTTTGCGCTGCAACATCGGAGGCCTCGTCACCCTGGAGGACTCCCACGGGAGTCACGTCACACAGACTCTCGAGGCTGTCTGCGAGGCCAGACTGAATCAGCGCCTGCGTCCCAGTGACCGCGTCATTCGTGGTGAACGCGGCACCTACCTGGTGATCGCCGAACACCTCGGTGACGAACAGGACGCTGCCGGAGTGGCCTACCGGCTACTCGCGGCAATGGTCGAACCTGTCATGTTCGACGACGAGTATTTCGAACTCCCGTTGACGGTCGGTATCGCCGTCGCCGATGGGAACGCCTCGGTCGACCAAGTCATGGACGCGTCGGTCGATGCCCTAACGAGCGCCATGGGGCGTGGCTCGGGTGGATTCAGCATCGTCGATATCCGGCCCGGACTTGCAGCTTGACCCGTTGGGCGATTGATCGTCACAACCTTCCCTGCTGAGTACGCTTGGCTCCATGACGAGCCCGGTGAAGGATGAGCAGAGCGATCTGGTTGCCTCTGGGTTTGACGACTCCAATCAGGTTCCGGACCCGTCCGGCTCGCAGACGTCACGCCGAGCCGGGGATGATTCGGGCGGTGGACGGCCTTGGGCAGCTCCGGCGAAGGTCGGGCTGCTGACTGCGGCTGGTACCGCGGCGATCGCGTTGGTCAATCCAAGCGACTCGGGATTCGCTGTCTGTTGGAGTCAACAGCTGGGAATCGACTGCCCGTTCTGTGGCGGGCTCCGCGCCGTCACCTCGCTTGCCCACGGTGATTTCATGGCAGCGCTGGACCACAACATCATTTTGGCGATCGCCCTGCCGGTGGCGACAGTGATCTGGGCCGTGTGGATGATTTCGGCCCTGCGAAATCGGCAATTACGACCTCCCAGGATTCCGAACTGGGTGATCGCCACAGCGGGGATCGCGACGCTTGCCTTCACCGTAGCGAGGAATCTCGATGGCCCCGCATGGGTCCAGTATCTGGCGTCGTCCAGCTACCGCTGATCCAGCGGCGAGCCGAACGCCGGAATCTCAGGCTGGTGGATCGGTGACGACCGTTGTGGTCGTCGATGGGCCCGGAGTTTCGGTGCCACCGCCGTCGCCAGGAATCTCTGGCGCATCGGGCGGAGTGGTTGTCGTCGTGGTGGTTGTTGAGGTCTCACCCGGGATGGGCAACGGATCACTTGGTTCGGAAGTAGTAGGGGTCTCGGGCGGTGCTGCCGGGATGGTGGTCGCGCTGGACGGGTCCTCCGGCGTCAGCAACGTGCCCACATCGGTGCCCGTACCCGAGATTGAAAGGCTCACGGTCGCCGGGTCTGTGGGGAACAGGGCAACTCCGTCACCAGTGACGCTGACTGTGTCACCGACGGCGGTGTAGTCGCCCAACACAGCGGACCACTTGACCAGACCGGTGGAGGCATCTTCGACGCCAACGATGCTCAGTCCGACATCGCCTCCCAGAGTGAGCAGCCCGGCTGCGACGCGACCGGTATGACCGTCGTCATAGGTCACCGTGGACACAGCGGCCTTGGCGTGAATGGCTCCGTCGGAATATTCATAGAAACTGTCCGAAGCAAGACAGCCGTCGCTCACGGACCATTCCCCGCCCGGCAGGCCGCTGGTTGCTACCGACGTCGAGATCGTTCCGGCGCATTCTTGGGCTGAGACGCTCGGCGCCAGGACAGCCCCACTGAAGGCCACAAGTCCTGCGGTCACAACCGCCGTTGCAGTCCGCCCCACTCCGCGTCTAAATGCCATCCACACAGCCTCTCAGAAAAAGGGATGCCCTGTTAGTCGGAAAGTCCCCGAATACTGTTACGCATCTCGGAACGCATTGAAAGAGCAGAACAACCCAGAGCCACGATCTGCCCGAGATCCCAAATTCGTAAGGCGAGATCCTGAGTGGAAACGGTCATTTAGCGACCACTTTCACACAAGTTCCAGCGATGCAACGACGGTGGTCTGGAAGGCGTCGGTGGGAATGACGACACGGTGATGGCCTGGTTAGTCGACATGACGGAGATGGTTCTGTCAGTCGACATGACGAAGATGATTCCGTCAGTCGAGACGACGAAGATGCTTCCGTCAGTCGAGACGACGGAGATGCTTCCGGTAGCGCGATGCCCGTTTCACATATGACTCCACCCCAAGGTCGAAATGGCCTGGAAGGACCGCGTTCTCCCTGATCTCAGCCGGAACCCCGAGCGCCATTCCAAGTGGTGGAACCACCTGGTTGTTCCGCACGAAGGCGCCGCCGCCGACCACGGCTTCGACGCCGACCCGGGCATTGTGAAGGACAATCGAACCGGAACCAATCAGAGCCTTGTCCTCGACCATGCAACCTTCGAGATGGGCGAGGTGACCGATGGTGACATCGTTGCCAACCGTCGTCGGGAACACCGCGGTCGTGTGCAACACGGCGCCGTCCTGCACCGAACAGCGCTCACCCACGAAGATGAATCCGTCGTCCCCACGCAGCACCGCTGCGGGCCAGACCGAGGTGAAGGCCCCGATCACAACACTGCCGATCACGACTGCGTCCGGGTGTATGTACGCGTCGGGATGGATTTCTGGAACTTGGTCACCCAACGCATAGATCGGCACTGCGAATCCTCTTTCAGATGTCCTGGCTCAGAGATCGACGTGACGGCCGTATCCGCCACGGAAGAACAACAGTGGCCCGATGTCGGAGCGGTGCACGTCCATGTACTTGACCCGGCCGAGAACGATCACATGGTCGCCACCGTCGAGGACCGAGTGAGTCTCGCAGTCGATGTGCTCCAGCCCACCGACGATCAGCGGCGATCCGGTTACCGGTGAGGGGACCCAGTTCTCTCCCTCGAACTTGTCTTCGAGCTTCGAGGAGAACCTGCCCGAGGTCTCCTGTTGATCCTCTGCGAGAACCGTGATGCCGAATCGACCGGTCTCTTCTATCTTGGGCCACGAGGTCGAGGACCGGGCGACACAGAATCCCACCAACGGCGGGTCGAGAGACACCGAGAAGAACGAACCAATTGCCAGGCCCACCGGCCGGCCGTCCTTGATCGACGCAACGATCGTCACGCCGGTCGGGTAATGGCCCATGACCCGACGAAACAGCATCGGATCTATTTCGATATCGCTGGCACCAACCTCGGCCGCCCCGACCAAGGGGTGTTCGGGCTGTGCAGTCTCGTCGCTCATCTCGCCTTCCCAAGGGTTCCCAGGCTGCGGGAACACCGCATACAAGCCTATCCCTGAGCTTGCACGCCCAGTGACAGGGTCATTCCCTCGGAAGCGGCGAACACTTCCTCCACGCCCCTGGGCAACGCGAGTTCTGAGGCCCGGACAGCGAAGTCCTCGACCTGGGCGTCGCTGCGATCCGGATCATGGTGGAACAGCGCCAGACGCTTTGCCCCGGACTGCGCTGCGACCTCGACCGCGTATTCGAATGTGCAGTGACCCCAGTCGGACTTGAGCAGGAACTCATCCCGGTCGTACTGCGAGTCGTGGATCAAGAGATCCACGTCCCGGCACAGCTCGAGCACCCGCGGGTCGATCTCGACCGAGTCCGGCCCCGGTTGTTGGTGGTCGCTGACATAGGCAACCGACGCGCCATCGCACTCGACCCGGAACCCGAGGGTTTCACCGCAGTGCGGGACCGGCGCAACCGTGACCTTGGCGCCCTCGATCTCGAGAACGTCGTCGAGGACCTCGTGGAACACGACCTTGCCCGGCAGTTCATCGATGCTGACCGGAAAGTAGGGCGGATGGATGAAGCTACGAACCGTCTCCTCGAGGGATCGGCCCTTTTGAACCGGACCATACAGATCCATCTGGGACCCTTCTCGGAGCAGGGGCGTGAAGAACGGGATGCCCTGGATGTGGTCCCAATGCAGGTGACTGACCAAAGCGGTTCCCCTGAAAGGAACATCGGTCGGCTGAGCCAGGCCGAAGAACCTGAGACCGGTCCCGAGGTCGAGTATCAGGGGCGCACGGCCTTCCGACTCGATCACGACGCATGACGTGTTACCGCCAAATGCACAGTTCGAGTCGCAGGAGCACGGAGTAGAGCCGCGCACGCCATAGAACGTCAGTTTCAGCTGAGCCCCCGAACGTAGACCTCTGACGGCACTGGGAAATCAGCGTGCAGTCATGGTGAACAATAGGTAACGAGATCCCTGAGGGGCCCTAACTGTGACAGAAGTCTCGGTTTGACGAAGAGCGGAGGCCAAGCGATGCCCAACGACCAGAGCCGGGAACTACTTGCGGCAGCAAGATTTACCCTGAGCGGCCAGGCCAGAGAAGCAGGTCTGAACTCGGGGTCGGTGACGATCGCGGACACAGATGGAAGCAGCTTCGATGTCGCATATCTGGAGCTGGGCTCGGGTCCGCTAGCGCTATGTCTTCACGGCTATCCCGATTCGGCATGGACATGGCGGCACCTGATGCCTCGTCTGGCCGAGGCGGGGTATCGCGCTGTCGCCCCGTTCAGTCGCGGCTACTCACCGACCGCTATTCCGTCTGATGGGCTGTACCAGGCGGGAGTCCTGGGCGTTGACGCCAATCACCTGCACGCTGCTCTCGGAGGTGATGACCAGGCAGTCATCATCGGCCACGACTGGGGCGCAATGGGCGCGTATGCCGCCACGGGCTTGGAACCTCAGCGGTGGAGACGAGCGGTCGCGGCCGCTGTCCTGCCCGGCCCTAGCGCTGCCGAGGCGTTCTTCACCTACGACCAGCTCAAGCTGAGTTGGTACATGTTCTTCCAACTGAGCGAAATGGCAGACATGTTCGTTCCGATGGCGGACTTCGATTTCATTTCCAGGCTGTGGGCCGACTGGTCACCCGGCTTTGAGCAGTCTCATGACGTCGCCCGCTTCGCAGCGTGCATGCCCACGCCCGAGAATCTATCGGCCGCGCTCGGCTACTACCGGCACACGCTCAAACCGGAACTTCAGGATCCGCGACTGGCGGAGGCACAGGGGGCGATATTCACAATCCCACCCGTGCCGTTGCTGTACCTGCACGGCGAGAACGACGGATGCATGTCCCCCGCGATCGCCCGAGGTGTGTCAGCGCACCTCACCGTGCCCGGCAGCAGGTCGATCATGGTGCCCGACGCCGGCCACTTCCTACAGTTGGAACAGCCCGAGGAGTTCAACTCCGAGGTCATTCGGTTCCTCTCAGAGTCCTGACTTCCGCAACCCGAACTCTCGCGTACCGCGTTGACCAGGTTGACCAGGTTGACCAGGTTGCCCAGGTTGCCCAGGTTCCACGTTGACCCGAGAAGTGTGATTGGAGTGGTCGACATTCGACCATTCCAATTACACTTCCGGGCCCTCCCTCCAGACCTGAACCAACATGTTGTCGAAGAGCCGGCGCTCAAGCGGAGTGAACCCAGGCGCCAGTAGCCCTTCGGGGCTGCCTGCGTCTTCCACGGTCGTGGACCCCACCAGTGACAGGGCTATGAACAGCCCGCCCGGACGTAGAACTCGCTGCAGTTCCCTCACGTCCAACAGAGCACCCGAGGTTCCGCCACGAGCCAAACCTGAGGCGGAGCCGGGACCGACCCGAATGATCAGAACGGATCCGGCGGCTGATTCTCTGAGAGGTATCGCTTCAACCTCGGCGCACAGAGCGGGTACATGCGGGAGAGACCGCCGCAGCTGGGCCAGAGAGGTCTCGTTGCGTTCGCAAGCGAGTACATCCACCCGGGCGCGGGTGAGCTGTCCGGTGAGGATTCCTGTCGCTGCGCCAAGTTCGAGCGTGGGTCCGTGCGGCTGAACTAGAGCCTTCAGGTAGCCGACCAATTCCCGGCCGTAATGTTCGATGCCTGCTGGCCGCAGGGGTACAGCCGCAGCGAATCCACCCTGGATCGATCCCGGCTGGTCCGATCCAGAGCTCTCGCTGACATTCGCGTCCCCGCCACTAGATGCCTGCAGGCCCATCTGGCACGACACCACGTGTATTTCTGGCTGCTCCAGGTCCCTGAATTCGTCCATTTTCAGCGCCTCCATCGAGCACGAGCCGGGCCCGTGTAGGCCGTCTGGCCCGTGCCTGAGCAATTCGGATCATCTTCGCGTCGAATCCTTGTTCAGCTCCGATGTACTGTCATACTTACCTCACGCTAAGTGGTCGGCTGGGGACGCTGAGTAGCTAGAAGGGGAAGGATTCCGATGAACAGCGATGACGGAGATCCGGCCCGGGCTGGACAGAGCCTTCAGATATCAACGGATGCCGGTTCAACCCAGGCCGGATCAACGGATGCGGGCTCAACCAAGTGGGTCGCAAGGCCATTCGGCGATAGTCGGCTCAGTTGGCGCACCACTCTCAAGTTGCTGACCGGAGCGGGATCGGCGCTATTGGCACTCGAAGTCCTCCGACAGCCGGGCGCAGGAATCCTGTCATGGCAGGTCTGGCTGATCGTCGCGCTGTTGGGCGTCGTTGTCTCCACCACGTCGATCACCACACGTCAGATCCGCAGCCGGTTTGAGGACCTCATCAACGGAATCGATGCGGTCGTGTGGGAATCACGCGGACCGACCGGCACCGCAACGTTTCTGAGCGGTCGCATCGAGAATGTCATGGGCATCTCGGTCGACGACTGCACGACGCCCGGCTTCGTCGAGTCGAGGGTGCATCCGGAGGACCTCGCGGCCTACAGACGGAGCCGCTCCGATATCGCGGCCGGAATCGACACCGATGTCCATTACCGGATCCAGGACTCGCAGGACCTGACCAGAAGCCTCCACGAGAAGGTCGTCACGGAGCATGGCTCGGACGGCCATGCAAAGTGCCAGCGCGGCGTCATCGTCGACGAGACCGTCCGATATCTCGCCGAGCGATCCGTTCGCGGGTACGGAGAGTTCATCAACGACGCCCCCATGGCCATGGCCATCTTCCATCTCGATGATCTCGACGATCCGCAATCGCTGAGGTTCCTCACCTGCAACCCAGCGGCAGCGAAGCTGGCCAACATCTCGGTCGAGGATGCTCCCGGAATGGAACTGGGGACCCTTATCAACGACGCCCAGATGCTCGAACGTCTCGCCCGGGTCGTGGTGCTCAACACCTCTCTCGATGTCGCCCATCTCCGTATGGATCGCAGTGACTCGGTTTACTCCCTCCGGGCCATGCCTCTACCAGATCAGTGCATCGGGGTTTCACTTGAGGACGTGACGAAGGTTGCCCGAAAGGCCGAGACACTTCGTCATCAGGCGATGCACGACCACCTGACAGGCCTGCCCAATCGGGCGCACTTCAACGACCGGCTCGACGCCGCCCTGAAGCACCTGTCCAAGTCCGCGGGCAGAGGGCCGGGCAGCGATGACGAGCAGCGGTCAAGGTCCTCTGACCGATCTTCCGTCGACCAAGTTGGCGTCATCATGATCGACCTGAACCAGTTCAAGGATGTCAACGACTCACTAGGGCATGAATACGGCGACCGTCTGCTGATCGAATTGTCCAACCGGCTGGCCCGCAACCTCCGAGGCTGCGACACGATCGCCCGCCTGGGCGGAGACGAGTTCGCAATTCTCATCAAAGCTTCCGACGCATCCAAGACAGCCGACGATGTCGCCAACCGCATCCAGGACCTCTGCAGTGAGCCGTTCCAGATCGATGCATACCGGCTGAAGATCGGCGCGAGCATCGGTGTCGCCATCTTCTCCGACACCACTCCTGATGCCCGCACGTTGATGCGTAACGCCGACAGCGCCATGTACCGGGCCAAGGAGTCCGGCTGCGGAATCCTCCACTACGAGAACGAGAGCATCCGGAGTGGCTCATCAAGGCTGGCGCTGGCCAAGGAACTGAATCGTGCGGTCGAGTCGGACGAGTTCGTCCTTCACTACCAGCCGCGGATCGACCTGACCTCGATGGAGACCGTCGGTGTCGAGGCCCTCGTGCGGTGGCGGCACCCGGAGCGTGGCTTGCTCCCGCCGAACACGTTCATCGACCTCGCCGAGACGAGCGGGGTGATCCGTCAACTGACCCGAATTGTCACAGAGCGAGCGGCGTCGGAGATGCGCGATGTCCAGTCCGACGACGGGCTGAGGATCAACATCAACATGTCCGAGCGGACCCTTGCCGACCCCATGTTCGTCCAGTCCGTTGCCGACATCATCGAGCGGACCGGAGCGGAAGCCTCGTCGCTCTGCTTCGAGTTGACCGAGGATGATCTGGCTTCGGACCCGGCCAACGCTCTGGTGGTGCTCCACGGCCTGAGTTCGCTTGGAGTTCACGTGAGCCTGGACAACTTCGGCACCGGCCACTCGTCGCTGTCATATCTGCGTGACCTGCCACTCGACGAGGTCAAGATCGACCGGACCTTCATCGCGGACATGTCCGACGGCGACGAGACGATTGTCCGAACCGTCATAGAGATGGGCCATAGCCTCGGACTCCACGTCGTCGCTGAGGGAGTCGAGTCCCAGGAACTCGTCGTCCGCCTACAGGCCCTTGGTTGTGACAGCGCCCAGGGATTCCATCTGGGCCGTCCGATGGACATCGAGTCACTCCGGGCCTTCCTCAATCTCCAGGCCGTAACGAACACCTCCCGGATCTGATCGAGTTGTGTGTACCTCACTTGGGATGGCGTGGCTACCCCTAGGTATCGTGGGCCCATGGCCGACAGCATTGACCTGACCTCAGCAGCAGCCGCCCTCGATTCAGCCCAGGCGGTGCTGGACAGCGGAATTGCACGACTCGCAGCGGATGGCATCGACGACAACCAGGTACTCGCCTACGACATCGCCCACGCGGCCGCCGGGGTGATGTCGGCACGGGGACTGCTCTCCTACGCCGAACGCGGCGAGGACGAGGCCAAGATCACCTGCGCCTTCACCGCCGACGTGCTGGCCGACCTGGCTTCGAAACTCTTCGGACGGGAGGTCGAATGGGGAGTCGCCAACAACGCTCTCGATTCCACGAGGGAATTCGTCGCGGCGTACCGGTCGCCTGAGTTCCTTGCTGGTCTGGCAGACACCGACGGTCCACGACATCTGTCGGGTGACTTCGAAATGGTTCAAGACACGTTCCGCCGCTTCGCCGACGAGAAGCTGGCCCCGATCGCAGAGCACATCCACCGCGAGAACTCCGATATTCCCGAAGACATTATTTCGGGTCTGGCCGAGATGGGCGCCTTCGGCCTTTCGATTGCCGAGGAGTACGGCGGCTTCGCCTCTGGCGACGAGTCCGACTACATCGGAATGGTCGTCGCCACCGAGGAACTGTCCCGCGGTTCGCTGGGAGCCGGTGGCTCGCTCATCACACGCCCCGAGATTCTCGCCCGTGCCCTGGAGGCCGGCGGGACCGAGGAGCAGAAGCAGCACTGGCTTCCGCAGCTGGCCTCGGCCGAAGTAATGAACGCGGTCGCCGTGACCGAGCCCGATTTCGGCTCCGACGTGGCCGGGGTGAAGGTCACAGCCACCAAGGTCGATGGCGGTTACCTGATCAACGGCGTCAAAACCTGGTGCACCTTCGGCGCCCGGGCGGACGTGCTCATGGTGCTCGCCCGTACCGATCCGGACCGGTCGATCGGACACCGTGGACTCTCGATGTTCATCGTGCCCAAGGAGCGTGGCGAGTCCCACGGCTTCGAGCTCACATCTGAAAGCGCCCATGGTCCGGCGAAGATGGAAGGCCGTCCGATCGACACGATCGGCTACCGGGGCATGCACTCCTACGAGATCGCTCTCGAGAACTGGTTCGTCCCGGACGAGAACCTGATCGGCGGCGAAGGCGGCATCGGGCGTGGCTTCTACTACCAGATGGCTGGTTTCGAGAACGGGCGTCTGCAGACGGCTGCACGGGCGCTCGGCGTCATGCAGTCTGCGCTCGAGGCCGCCCGGCAGTACTCCTATGACCGAGCGGTGTTCGGCCAGCCGATTCACGAGTATCAGTTGACCAAGGCCAAGCTCGCACGCATGGCGGTGATCATCCAAGGCTCACGGCAGTTCGCCTACGAGGTTGCCCGCATGATGGCCAAGGGCGAGGGAACTCTCGAGGCCTCGATGATCAAGGCGTACGTCTGCAAGGCAGCCGAGTGGGTGACGCGTGAGGCAATGCAGATCCACGGCGGTTTCGGATATGCAGAGGAGTACTCGGTCAGTCGACTCTTCGTCGACGCACGCGTGCTGTCTATCTTCGAGGGTGCCGATGAAACGCTCTGTCTGAAGGTGATCGCCCGCCAGCTCGTGGCCCGCCACAACGCTGCTGCGTCCGAGGCGACGTGAGCAACTACCCGGCGGGCTCAACTCCGTCGGGTGGTCGACCGTCCGAGGGGCAGTCCGGCTCCGGGCCGTCAGTACCCAAACAGCGCAACACCGGAATTGTCGTTGCAGTGGTCATGGCGGCCCTAGGCGGCATCCTGGTTCTCATCCTGGTCCTGAATGCATTGGCAGGCTCCATGCAGTTCTCGTTCGCCGGGCTGAACAGCGCCGAGGACCTCAAGGAGCCACCGTCCGAACGCTCGGAGCAGCCCTCTCCGAACCCCGACCCATCCGGAAAGGCTGACGAGGACGAGGCCGCCAGGCGTGATCCCGGATCCGCGGGCGAGTCGAAGGAGTTCCAAGAGGTCTCGTGCGTCTTCAGCGGAACATCGTCATTGAGCCCGGGCCTTGGCCGTGCGCCTATTCCCTCCGAGCAGAAGATGGAGCTGGAGGACGGCTCCTCTTTCAAATGCCGCGACGAATTCGGGGACTCATCAGGCATTGTCTCGATGTCTGCCAAGTTTCCGAATCTGAACGCCTTCATCGGCGCAGGAGCTGGACCGGGCCTGATCGAGTGGGACGTCCTCCCATCGGGTGCACCGGGTGCGAGCATCGACGGTCCACGCAGATCCACCACTCAGAATGAGGTTGAACTCGTTCTACCCAACATCGTGGTCTGGATCACCATTGTCGACGGGCCCTACTCCGGACTGAAAGGCAAGCTCGTGCTCAGCGACTGGGAGCTCATCCTGGACATCGACGGGACAATCGTCGGAGTCCGCTTCAGTCCGACGGACTTCACCCTTGCCATCCCGTAGGGACGACCTTTCCGCGCAAGCTGTCCAGCAGCTCTCTCCACCATTCGGCGAGGCGCCGCTGGAAAACCATGAGTTCGAAACCGTGGCGCGCCAAATGGTCCCGGGGAATCGAATCCCAGCCGACGTGTTCCACCGTCACCCGGGTCTCAGTACCGACCGGCTCGAAGCTGACGCGTAGCTCGGTCTCCTGATCCTCCGCGAAGGTGGATTCGGTCCAGGTGGCCACGAGTCGATGCGGTGGTTCCCACAGCTTGATCCGACCGATCTCGAACA
Organism: Microthrixaceae bacterium; assembly: GCA_049647585.1. Classification (GTDB taxonomy): domain Bacteria; phylum Actinomycetota; class Acidimicrobiia; order Acidimicrobiales; family Microtrichaceae; genus JAGQSZ01. Next base: position 126,649 of record JBARXY010000012.1, read on the forward strand.
CCGTTCCGCTGGACGACGTTTCGACCAGCCGACGATACGGCTCGACCTCGAACGACAGGACACCTGACGGGCCCGGGGTGAAGGGGAACAACTGGTTGGGGCGCCACCAGTGGTCAATCTCTGTTGTGAACGCTTCGAACACCCTGTCGACCGGAGCCTTGATCCGGATCGACACGAGTACGCGAGATCCGTCAGTCACGGAGGCCATCCCTTGTGCGGACATCGCCTGATTCTGTGGCCCCTTCACTACCCTCAAGATGGTCGCGTAGTGCGGTCAACTGCTCCACCCATCCGCGTTCGGCACGATCCATCCACGAGCGCAGATCGGCCATTCCGGCTGACCTGAGCGAATAGACCCGTACACGGGCGTCGAGACCGTCTGGCCGTTCGGCCACCAGGCCGCCCTGTCGGAGGACCCTCAGGTGTTTGCTCATGACCGATGGAGCTACGGCGAGAGCATCGGCCAGTTCGCCAGAACGATGAGGCCTATCTGCAAGCAGTTCCACTGTCCGACGACGAACCGGGTCTGCCAGCGCTCGAAGGGCCTCGTCCACCGGTTCGGGCGCGTTCAATGCCACGTCGTTGAGGCGATCGGAACCCCGATGGCCGCCTCGGCCTCTGCCTTGGTCACATCGCGCACATGCACCGAGAAGGTCCAGGAGTGCCCCTCGGAGTCGAGCGCCCGATAGCTGACGTCGCCATAGAACTGACCCTCTGGTTCCATCACGATTTCAGCTCCAGCCGCTCGGGCGTGCTCACAGTGCGCCTCAAGTTCGCCGGGCAGCTGAACGTGTAGACGCTGGGTGTTGGTACCGTCGATGGAAGCCGGGCTGCGAACTCTCGACTCGAACTCTCCTCCGACCATGACCCGCCCCCTGCCGTTGAGCGCCATTTCGTAGTGGCACATCTCGGGCGCTTCGGGCGGCCCCTCGATTGCCATCGTCAGTTCGAAGCCGAATGCCCGCTCCAAGAACTCAACCGCTGCGGCGGGATCGCGGTAGTGGACGCTCGACACGAACACTGGATCATCATTCAATATCTCTGCCATAAATGGCAACTATTGCCAAATATGACAATGATGTCAAGAGGTGAAGGTCTCAAGGGCACTCGGTCGATCTCAGCCCACCCGTTGCAGACACAAATGCTCAGTCGGCGAGCGCCCGGACGGCCTCGTCGATCGCAACAGCACGCTTGGCGTTGTCGACGTGGAGATTCTCGATCATCTTTCCATCGACGGTCACGACGCCCTTGCCCTCGGCCACTCCCTGCTCGAACGCCTCGATAACCCGCCTGGAGTACTCAAGCTCTTCCTCCGTCGGAGCAAAGGCAGCGTTGGTCGGCTCCACTTGCGTGGGATGGACGAGAGTCTTGCCGTCGAAGCCCATCTCGGCCCCCTGGCGCACCTCTGCCTCGAACCCCTCCGGGTCACGGACGTTGTTGTAGACCCCGTCGAGGATGACCTTGTCGGCGAACCGAGCGGCATTGACACAGCGGGCAAGCCCCCACAGAAGCGGTGCTCGACCAGGGACGAGTCCGGCGTGGAGTTCCTTCGCCAGATCGTTGGTTCCCATGACGAGGACTGCCAGGCGCTCTGAAGCCGTGGCGATCTCGACTGCCTTCTCCACTGCCGCGGGAGTCTCGAGCATCGCCCAGATCTTTGTGGATTCTGGGGCTCCGCCCTCGTTGAGCAGGCGCTCCACCAGGGCGACATCAGCCGCACTGTTGACCTTCGGTACGACCACCCCCGATGGCCCGGCAGCGGCTGCCGAACGGACGTCGTCCTCGAACCAGTCGGTCTCGATCGAGTTGACCCGGATGGTCAGCTCACGGCGGCCGTAGGCGCCGCTGCGGACAGCGTCGGCGACCTTGCCGCGGGCGGTTTCCTTCATATCGGGCGATACCGAATCCTCGGTGTCGAAGATGATCGCGTCCGTCGGCAGAGACTTGGCCTTCTCAAGGGCTTTGTCGTTTGCTCCGGGCATGTACAGGACGCTGCGGCGGGGGCGGTACTCGGTCATTGTCTCTCAATCATCCTGTGCTTTGGGTGCGGAGTTTTGGTTGCGAACTCAGTAGACGGTGCGAACTCAGTAGCCGTAGAGCTTTGCCAGTTCGGGGTCACGGGCGGCGAGCGACTTCGCCAGTTCGATGACGACGAGACACTGCTTGACCGATGCGTCGTCCTCCATCTTTCCGTTCAGCATCACCGCGCCGGTTCCGTCACCCATTGCGGCGACAACTTCCCTGGCGTGTTCCAGCTCAGCAAGCTCGGGCGAGAACACCCGCTTGGCGATATCGATCTGAACAGGGTGGAGTGACCATGCCCCTACACAGCCCATCAGATATGCGTTGCGGAACTGGTCCTCGCAGGCGACCGTGTCCTTGATGTCACCGAAGGGGCCGTAGAAGGGAAGAATTCCGTTGGCGGCACAGGCGTCCACCATCACCGAGATCGTGTGATGCCACAGATCCTGTTGGTAGGTGTTGCGCTGCGCCTGATATTCAGGGCCGTCGTCACCCATCGGCGGGTCGTCACGAAGCAGATAGCCGGGGTGACCGCCGCCGACCCGGGTCGTCTTCATCCGCCGGTTGGCTGCCAGGTCGGCAGGCCCTAGCGACATGCCCTGCATGCGCGGGGAGGCTCCGGCGATCTCTTCGACGTTGACGACACCACGAGCGGTTTCCAACAGCGCGTGGATCATCAAGGGCTTCTTCAGGCCGGCACGAGCTTCGAGTTGAGCCAGCAGGCGGTCCACGAAATGGATGTCCTCGGGTCCCTCGACCTTTGGAATCATGATGACGTCGAACTTGTCGCCGACCTCGCCCACTATCGCCTGCATGTCATCGAGGAACCAAGGGGAATCCAAGGCATTCACCCGGGTCCACAGCTGTGTGTCACCCATGTCCACGGTCTTCGCAACCTTGATCAGACCAGCCCTGGCCGCTTCCTTGGCGTCACTAGGAATGGCGTCCTCGAGATTGCCGAGAAGGATGTCCACCGTCGGCGCAATCTCAGGAAGCTTGGCCGTCAACTTGTCCAGCTGAGGTGGGAAGAAATGGATCATCCGGGAGGGTCGGACCGGGATCTCGCGCAGCGGCTCGGGCGCTCCCACGGCTAGCGGCTTGAAGAAGTCCTTGGGGCTTCGCATCAGTTCCTCCTGGGGTGTGACGTACCCGGATGACGATAGGTAGGGCTGGACCTGCTGACCAATCTCCGGGAGCTTGTTAACTACATTGCTGTGAATGCGCGCCGTTGTATGTCACACGCTCAACGGGCCCGAGGGGCTCGTGATCGAACAGTTGCCCAGCCCCGAGTGTCCCGACGATCGGATCAGGGTGCACGTCTGGGCGAGCGGCCTCAACTACGTCGACGCTCTTTTCGTCCAGGGCCTCTACCAACTGAAGCCGGCGCTTCCGTTCATCCCTGGATCCGAAGTTGCCGGTGAGATCACCGAGGTGGGATCGAACGTCACAGGCTGGAAGGTCGGTGACCGGGTCTTTGCGTCGATCGGACTGGGTGGGTTCGCCGGTGAGGTGGTCGTCAATCCCGCGCAGCTGATCCGGATTCCTGACCGACTCAGCTACGGCCAAGCCGCGACCATGACCCAGAGCTATGCCACAGCCTGGTTCGCGCTCACCCGACGAATTTCGGTGCAGGCCGACGACTGGATGGTCGTCCTCGGCGCCGCCGGCGGAGTCGGCCTGGCGATGATCGACGTAGGGCGAGCGATCGGAGCAAAGGTGATCGCCGCGGCTTCAACGGACGAGAAACTTCAACTCTGTATCGAACGGGGCGCACATGGGGTCATCAAGTACTCCGAGGAGGATCTCAAGAATCGGATCAGAGAACTGACCGGAGGCGGGGCCGACATCGTCGTCGACCCGATCGGGGGCAATCAGTCCGAAGCTGCCCTTCGGGGGCTCACCGACGGCGGACGATTCCTGGTGGTCGGTTTCGCCTCGGGGACGATTCCGAACCTTCCGGCCAATCAGATCCTCCTGCGCAACCGAAACGTCGTCGGTGTCGACTGGGGCTCGTGGGCCATGACCCAACCCGACCTGAACGAGGCATTGCTGAACGAGGTCGTGGAGGCAGTCGACAGTGGAGTGCTGACGCCGATCGAACCGACCGAGTATCCGCTCAGCGAAGTGTCGACTGCCCTGAGGGACTTGCTCGAGCGGAAGCTCAGCGGCAAGGCGTGCCTCACCTACTGAGCGTCCGCCCGCGCCGGAGGCCTGGGTACTAGGACTTGCCGCCGCGCTGGAGCGCGTCGACCATCGCCGAGAACTGATCCATGGGGACCTCACCCGAACCTCGTTCAGACACAGTTCCGTCCGCGTTCAGAGCGACCATGTATGGGAACCCTGTCAGCCCCCAAGCAGTGGCGGCATGAGAATCCGCGTCGTCGAGTAGGACCTGCGGGGTCCAGCCGACGGACTTGATCCACTTGGACGGCGGATAGTTCGGCTGCTTTGCAGAGACCGCGGTACTGACGGCATAGAAATCCACGTCTTCAGGCTTGTTTCCGTCATCGATCCACTTCTGGATCTCGGGGACCTCACGCTGGCAGTGCGGACACCAGTGGGCAATGAAAACGACAACCTTGGCCCGACCGTCGCTCGGGTCGATCTTCAGGTCGGAACCGTCAAAGGTCTGACCGCTGAGAGTCGGCGGGGTCTTCCCCACCGCTGGGTCCTGATCTGCCGGAGCCAGGACCGTCGACACCTCCGGATACTGCGGAAGCGCCTCGCCGGAGACGGTCACACCGGATTGTTCCTTCACGGCGTTGGCCGCGGCGTGAGCCCCTGTGTCCTTGTCCTTCGAGGCGGTACCGGAGCCACCATCTCCGCCTGTCAGAAGCACCGCCACGACTGCGAGAACCACGACGACGATGACTGCGCCCAGGATCATCAGGTTCTTGGATCCGGACCCTGGACTCTTGTTCTTGTCGCCATAGGGGTCGGGCCCACTGCGCTTTGGGTCGTTCATTCAGATCTCCCGGTTCGGGTTGTTGGTTTTCAGTGCGATCATCGACAGCGTCGATACGAGGAGGAAGCCGACACCGGCCATTGCAGGTATCGACAGAAAATGGAACTTCCAGACCCAGACGGTCGAGCACGGGACCTCGGTATTGCAGGCAAATCCCACGTCGTCGGGAAACCGCTCGACCAGGTAGTGATAGATCGAAATGCCGAGCCCGACCACTGCTATCGGCACGGAATAGAACGCAACCTTGTAGTCACGACGGAGCGCTGCGACACCCATGATGACCGTCAGCGGATACATCGCAATGCGCTGGAACCAGCAGAGTTCGCACGGTGGAAATTTGGCCACTTCGGACAGGTAGAGACTTCCGAGGGTGCATGTAAGTGCGACTGCGAATCCGAGTAGCAATCCCAATGACCCGAGAGAATCGCGATATTCCCTGAGGGACGGCGAAGCTCCACCCGTCGCGGTGGCGAACAGTCCCAACCCTGCCACGATGAGCAGGAATACGATGCCAAGTACTGCGAGCAGCGCGAAGAAGGTGGTGACGGTGTCGACACTCATTGCGGGCTGACTGTATCCCGAGGTCCGCAACATTCAGGCCCGCGGTAGGTTTGGAGCCATGACGATCTTCAACAATGACATTGCCAGCCTCGACGGATCACCGAACGCACTTGGTGCGCTCGACGGCAAGGTCGTCCTGGTAGTCAACGTCGCATCCGCCTGTGGTCTCACACCGCAGTACACCCAGCTCGAGGAACTCCAGGAGAAGTACGCACCGCAAGGCTTCTCGGTCCTCGGAGTGCCATGCAACCAGTTCGCCGGTCAGGAACCTGGAACCGCTGAAGAGATCCAGACGTTCTGCTCGACAACTTACGGTGTGACCTTCCCGATGACCGAGAAGGTCGACGTGAACGGCCCGGACCGCCACCCTCTCTATGCTGATCTGGTCCCGACAGCGGACAACGCAGGCCACGAGGGCGACATCCAGTGGAACTTCGAGAAATTCCTCGTAGGTGCCGACGGCAACGTCGTCGCACGTTTCGCTCCGACAGTCACGCCGGACGATCCGATGGTGGTTTCCGCGATCGAAGCCCAACTGGCCTGATTCTTGGTTCTGGCCTGAGCCTTGATTTGGCCTGAGCCTTGATTTGGCCTGAGTCTCAGCTTTGGGCAGGGTCATCTAGCGGTGCCCCGGAACCCACACCGCAGCCTGCCGATGTGGGATCCAGGGGCCATCAGGACTTTCTCTTTCAAAACGGGTCGACCAGGTGAAGAGCACATCCTCGGCACCCAGCCAGGAAGTCCCTCCAGCCGAGGTTGAACTCGGGTCGCAACAGTCCTTGGCTGATTGGTCAGTTTCAATCGGTACCCACCGATCACCATCGAGCGTCAGTGGCGGTTCAGAGGTCGGACATGGTTGGACGACGATTTCTCTGCCGATACTGGCCAACTCTGGACGACATGCCGGACCGTTCGCCTTAGGAACGTCAGGCAAACTGGTCCAGTCCCCGGTCCTGGGATCAAACTTCGCCGCCAGTGCCGTCTTACCGATCCGTGGGGCGACTAGCACAACCTGTCCATCCCAAGTCGTTGTAGTCGACTGGAGGAAATTCGGGACGAAGTCAAGCTCTTCACCTGCTGCGATCGGCGCTCCCGGAATCTCAGACCATTCGGAACCCAGAGAGTTCCACGACAGCCCCGGACCCGACCCCCAAGTGGCAAAGATCAGCCGCCGCTCGCCAGTCCACTGCGGCGTTGCTCGTTGCAGGTGGATGAACTCCCAGAAGTTCGGCGGCAGCGCAAGCTCCATGGCTTCCCCAGTGGAGGGATCGAGCACCGATCCAAGACCTACGTCGATGATCCGATCCCCAGTCGATATGAGTTGACTTCCGGCGTCCGGATCCAGAAATCCCCCGACCCCCACGAGCGATGAAAGCTCAGATGAAACCTGAACTTCGCCACGATCCTGCCACTTGAGACGTCGCCCATCCCACTCAAGTTGAGGCTCATCGCCCTGCTCGCCTTGGCGCCCACGCTCGCTCATCAGGTCGAGCGTCACCCACCGGTAGCCGGAGCCTCCCGGTTCCGAATTGTCGTTCACTACTGCAACAAGTTCATCCCCGTAAGCGACTACGCGCGCATTCACACCGGGAGGCGACGGCAGCTCGCTCCACTGACCTTTTATCGGGTCGAAGGCGAAGAGTTTGATGATCTGAGGGCCTGACGGACCCCTCACTTCACCAACAGGCGAAGCCTTGAGGTCTTCTTCGGCCATCGGAACTCCGGCAACGATGATCCGACCCCCGACACTCAGCAATGTCGTGCTTTGCATTGCCGGTACCGGACCGGGATCAATCGCGTGCCAACCCGGTTTCCAAGCGTAGAAAGACGTCACACGGGCGGCATCGCCGGTTACGACTTGCCTACGTGAGTCTTGGTTGATCCAAACTCCTACGCCGACCAGCAAGATGACGAGCGCGGCGGCTACCGCCATAAAACTGCGCCTGCCCAGAGGCCCGATTCGGCCGGGATCGCTGTGTTCGCCTCCGTTCGCGTGGAGCCGCTCAACCGGAAATGGATCCGGCTCAGCTGCCCGCTCCACCAGTGAAGACAGGTAGAACCGGATCTGTCCATCAAGCTCACCCTCCATCCCGTCCGGGACTGGAGAGTTAGGTCCCGAGTATTCCTCGTTCATCTCAGCGCCTCCTTCATCCCCGCACGTGCACGCGCGAGTTGTTTGCGGACAGAACCTTCCGAAACATCCAGCAGTTCCGCCACGGCCGAGGGGGTCAGGTCCAGCCAGTAGGTCAACATGACGACCGCTCGTTGCTGGACGCTCAGTTGTCCAAGCGCCAGAGCTATCTCATCGGAACGCTCATGGCGCTCGACGAGGTGCACCCCCTCCGATAATGCGACTTTCCTCTCACGGGCTCGCCTTCGCCCAACTGATCGAATGAACGACTTGGATTCAAAGACCACCGCTCGGAACCACAACGAACGACGGTCCCTGGCCTCGGACCAAACGTCAGAACGAGCCACGCTGATGAACGCGTCCGTGACGATATCTGGAGCATCGTCAACACCCACAAGGCCGGTTGCAAAGCGAACCAACTCTTGGGCGTGGGCGGCATACACCGCCTCATCGGAACGCTCATCCACCTCCATCGACCCTATGTCGTCGCCGACGACCCGAACGGGTGACATGAGAGTCGATCAATTTTCCGGGCGGTCAGACGCTCGCGCTCCGAGCTCGTGCAATGACCTTGCGGATCTCCTCGACGACCAGCAGTGTCAGTGGTGTCAACAGGACCCAACCCCACTGGCTCCAGCTGAGTGAAACGGTCTCGAAGACTGTCTGCAGGAACGGCACCTCCACAACTGCGACCTGGATGGCCAGTACCGAGACGAGAGCTATCAGTAGTGACCGGTTCGACAGGCTGTAACGGCTGAATATCGTGTCGTTGCCCGAGCGGACGCAGAACGAGTTGACCAGCTGGAAGAACACGAATGATGAGAAGGCCATGGTCAGCGCAGCCTTCTCGTCGGTGTTCCTGAAGGCCATGAACAGACCGAGGGTTCCGGCGGTGATGACTGCGGCCGAAACCATGATCCGGGCCAGGCGCTCGCCGCTCAGGATCACCTCGTCGCGCTGGCGGGGCGGACGTGACATCACGTCGGGCTTGGGCGGATCGACACCCAGTGCGATCGCGGGCGGGCCGTCGGCGATGATGTTGACGAACAGGATCTGAATGGCGTTGAGGATCGTTCCGAATCCGGCGAGTTGTGCGATCAGAATCGTGGCGATCGCCGAGATGTTGGTGCTCAGCTGGAAGCGGACGAATGTGATGATGTTGTCGTAGGTCGCCCGGCCACCTTCGACCGCGTGGACGATTGTGGCGAAGTTGTCGTCGGAGAGGATCATGTCTCCGGCTTCCTTGGTCACCTCGGTGCCGGTGATTCCCATGGCCACGCCGATCTCGGCCTGCTTGAGCGACGCTGCGTCATTGACTCCGTCGCCGGTCATGGCGACGATGTTCCCGTTCGCCTGAAGCGCCTTGACCACGCGCACCTTGTGATCCGGAGTGACGCGTGCGCACGCTCCAATGGTCTGGATCTCGGTGGGTAGGTCCTCGTCGGAGATTGCATCCAGGTCAGCGCCCGTAACCACCCGCCCTTCGATGCCGATTGCGCTGGCAATCGCACCGGCGGTCGAAGGGTGATCGCCGGTGATCATCTTTACCTTGATACCTGCGTCCTTGCACTTGGCGATCGCGTCGATGGCCTCGGGTCGTGCAGGGTCAAGGATCCCGATGAAGGCGATCAGCGAAAGTCCATTCAGTTCGCTCTCCAGGTCGCCCTCATATTCGTGGGCCGGGACCGGTAGATCGCGCACGGCCAGCGCAAGTACCCTCAGACCCTCGGAGCCGAGGCCTTCGTTGGTCGTCCTCAGCAGTTCCACTCCGGAAGAGTCGAGCGCTTGAACGCCGTCCGTAGTCGTGATCGTCGAGCAGTGCTGTGAGACCACGTCGGGCGCACCCTTTACGATCAGCAGCGACTTTTTCGGGTCATCGGGGTGGGCGTGAAGGGTCGCCATGAACTTCGTGGCGGAGTCGAAAGGAACCTCGTCGACCCTGGGGAATGTGTGTCTGAGACCTTCGGGGTCGATGCCGGCCTTGGCGGCCACGACCAGCAGAGCACCCTCGGTCGGGTCGCCGACGAGCTTGGTCACACCGTCGACTTCACGCAGGTGCGAGTCGTTGCACAGCACTCCCGCCGAAAGCGCGACGCCCACTTCACGCAACTGCGCCTCGTCGAGTGGTTGACCATCGATGCGGATCTGTCCCTCGGTGCCGTAACCGAGACCGTCGACGGTGTAGGAACGGCCGGGGGTCTCAAGCCTGGTGGCGGTCATCTGGTTGAGTGTCAGCGTGCCGGTCTTGTCGGAACAGATGACGTTCGTGGAGCCGAGTGTCTCGACCGATGCGAGCCTCTTGACGATGGCGTTGCGCTTGGCCAAGCGGCTGACGCCTACTGCCAGGGTGACCGTCACGACGGCGGGGAGTCCCTCGGGAATGGCCGCGATTGCGAGTGCGACCGAGGTCAGGAGCGCCTCGCTGATCGACTCCTGGTTGAGTTCATCCGCCTGGACCAACGCCACGATGAACACGATGACGACCGCGACGAAAGCTATGACCGCAAGCCGCTTTCCGAGTTGGTCGATCTGCTCCTGGAGCGGAGTGACCTTCGGGTCGGCGCCGCTGATCAGATCGGCGAGCCGTCCCATCTCGGTGGACATTCCGGTAGCGGTCACCGCGAGTTCTGCACGTCCTCGCACCACCGTTGTGTTCATGTGGGCGACACTGTGACGGTCTGCAAGGGGGACCTCGTCGGTCGACCCGGCAGGAGTATCGGGATCGTTGCTCTTGTCGGTCGGCACCGATTCACCGGTGAGCATCGACTCGTCCACCGATGTGTTGGCGGCGATCACGAATCTGCCGTCGGCAGGCACCCGGTCACCGGCTTCCATCAGGACGATGTCACCCGGGACGATCTCGGTCGAGGGGATCTCCTGGACCGCACCGTCACGGCGGACACGGGCGGTCGATTCGAGCATCTCCTCGAGCGCAGCAAGGGCGTTGTCCGCCTTGTTCTCCTGGATGAATCCCAAGGTTGCGTTTATCAGCAGGACGATCGCTATGACGATCGGGTCCTTCAGGTCCCCGACCAGCGCCGAGATGACTCCGGCGGCGATGAGGATGTAGATCATCAGGTCCTTGAACTGGTCAAGGAACCTCTTCCATGCCGGTCGGCGCGGTACCTCGTCGAGCCGGTTGGATCCATACAACTCGGTCCGGCGGGCCACCTCGGCGGCACTCAGCCCGACACGGGAGTCGACGTCGAGCGAGTTCAGCGTCTCGGCGGCGGTCATTCTGAACCAGTCGGCCTGAGAGTCGATCTGGGTGTCTACTGCCTGTCCCATTTGAGGGTCTCCGTCGTCAGGTGGCGCGCAAAAGCCACATTGCGGCGGAGGTCTCCCTCATCGATCCGTAAGAGCGGAACGATCGATGGCACCGGGTGAATCCAAGATCGAATCACCGTGTTGACGACACCACCACGAAGAGGTACTCCCCTCCAGTGAGCCGGGGCCCACTTGCCTTGTCACGTTACACGAACGGCGAAGCACCAAAGGATCGACCTGGCGGCCTTTCGGTTGAGCCCGTCGGTGTCAGGCGAGACGGGCCCGGACAACTTTTATGACCGCGCCGATGTCCCTCCCTAGTCCGTCATCATCGAGCGCCAAGTCCTCGGACAGATAGTCGTCCGCCGACAGGAAGAGCGATACCGAACTCGTGGTCTGTCCTGTCCATTCGTCGGGGGTGACCACAATCTCACCGTGACTTGTCTGACCGGCCGAATCGGAACCCGTCATAGAAGCCGTCGAATCGGCTCGGTACGAGATCGTGACCGGTAGGGACGAAGCGCGGATCTGCGCCGGATCCTCGGCCAGGATCTGAGCTAGTGAGATGACCAGCAGACCTCCGGACTGCTCGCCGAAACGCAGTTCGTGACGCCTGTCGACATCGGTGCGGTCATCGAGCCCGAATCCGAATGAGTTCGCCGTCGCTATCACCCCCGACACGAACGACTCGTCGACAGCTTCGACCCTCGAATGAGCCTCTGCCCGACGGGAACTGCGTTCTACGAGGGCGTTGAAGGTTGCTCTGGTGGAGTCGTCGACCAAACCGGTGTCTGCCGACGCATCACCCGACGCTCCGACAGACGACTCGGTCGCCCTCGCCTCGACGATTTCTGCATCGACAATTTCGCTGTCGACAATGCCCGCGTCCTGCTCCAGTCCATACCCTCCCCCGGTCGCCCCGAAGTCATCCGCTACGGCAGCTTCGGAATCCTTCGAGCCATCGGGAGCCTCGAACGACGACGGGGCCTGGGCCTCGAACGCCGACGGGGCCGCTGGAGCAGCCTCGAACGCTTCAATGGTGGGCTGGCGCCCGTCAGGTTGGCCCGCGTCGGGTTGGCCCGCGTCGGGTTGGCCCGCGTCGGGTTGGGGCTGTTCCGTCCCGGGCTGGGCGTAACCAGCAGCGCTGGTTCCCTGCTGCCCCTCGTAGGTCTGCCCCTGGTAGGGCTGATCGGAATAGGGCTCGGAGACGGGCTGGGTGCCAGAGGAGGGATTCTGGGCAGGCATGGGCGCTGCCCAACCCGGAGCGGAACCGGCGGCACTGCGACGCCGGGCAATCTCGGCTGCCACTCCGGGGTGTGCCGCCATGGTCGTCCAGTCGGTCAGCGAAGGCCACCACACCGGAGTTGTGTCGGCGAGTCTGCCGGCAACCACTTCACTGATCAGTAGCTCCAAAGCATACGGGCCGACCTGTTCGTTGGAACCCACCACGACGTAGGCCTGCTGTTGATCAAGGGGAGGGAGATCACTCATGAATTGAGCCTGCCACATTGCTGAGCCGCTGACCGGCAATGATGGTGCAAACGACGATCGTGACAACCCGCCGAAAGGACCTTTCGAAGTGACATGCCGTCCCCGGCGCCGACGCATCGGCCACGCACTTCTCTTTGCTGTTGGTGTGACCGCGACACTTGCCAGTGTCGGTTGCACAACCACGGGCAACGACGATCCCGCAGTGGTGACTCTGCCCGAGAACAACACGACGACCGTACCGCCCTCCACCCGTGCACCCGGTGGACAAGCTGCACCGCAAGGCCCGACCGAACCTCCCGAAGTGGCATGGGTAACTCAGGTCGGCGGAACGGGCGATGATTCGTTCAACTCCGTCAGCGGCGCCGGAGCAGACATCGTTGCAACCGGCGTGACGGCGCAGGGGGTAAATGAGCCGACCGCCGGTGGAACCGACGTGCTCACAGCCAGAGTCACTGCCGAAGGCAAGGTCGAAAAGTTGTCGCAGTTCGGCAGCACCGCCGACGACAATGCGCTAACTGTGACGAGTCTCAACTCGCTGAACCCTGATGGTCAGAACGGTAGCAATCCGGGTGCAGCGCCGGGCACGACCAGCATCCCGCCTGGTGCCACCGTTCCTGATGGGCCCAGCCCCGATGGGACTGGTCCGGAGGGGACTATTCCTGACGAGGGCACGGTTGGCACGGAGACGCTTCCGATCGCATGCGGGACGACCTTGGGAAGTCTTGGCTCCAACCAACACGGGGCCATCGATGCTTGGTGTGGTCCGGCCAAGGTGGGTAACGAAGGCTCAGGAGCGCCGGGAGAAATACCGAACCCAGCCAACGGCATCACCCAGATGGGCGGCGAGGGCAACGACTCCATTACTGGCATCGCGCAGGCCCGCTCCTCAACTCGATCCAACCAGCGCCCTGCAGACTTCTTCTACATGTCGGGCGCCACCGACGGCTTCTATCCGGGAGCCGAGGACCCCGCGGGTCAGGGGCTCGGCGGGGGCGACGCACTGGCATTCAGATCGTCTTTGGGCGGAGGTACCTCCTGGATCCGGCAGTTCGGGACCCAGTCTGCGGATTCCGCCCTCGGTGTATGCGTTGTTGGTAGCGAAGGCTTCTATGTCGGTTGGACCGAGGGCGACCTCTCGGGTCAGTCAAGGGGAGGACGCGACGCCTGGATCTCGCTCATCGATGCAAGTGGAATCCAGCGCTGGATCACCCAGTTCGGTTCGGCAGGCGACGACGAGTTCCATGCCGTTGCGAACGCGGGCGACGCGGCGCGCGGCACGATGCAATTGATCGCCGTCGGATCCAGCACCGGCGATGTCGACTCGGAGGGTCCCGCATTGAACTCGGGCCGCTCCGATGCCATAGCTGCATCGTTCGCACCAGACGGATCCACCCTGTGGAGCCGCCAGTTCGGCAGCGGACTCGACGACTCGGCCACCGGTGTTGTTGTCGATGGCTCAACTATCTATGTGACCGGCACGACCAGCAGTTCTGTCCCGACCGCGGAAGGTACGGGTGGAGTCGAGGGCCAAGCGGGGACCGGTGATTCTTCGACGACCACCACTACGGAACCTCCGGTGAAGGGTCTCGGCGACCTTGACCCGACCATCGGCAAGGGTGGCGCAAAGGACATCTTCCTGGCAGCACTGAACGCCGAGACCGGTGAGATTCTGTGGGTCGTTCGACTCGGGTCCGACAAGGACGAGGTGGCCACCGGCATTACCGCCACAGGCAACGGTCTACTTGTCATCTCCGGGAACACGAAGGGCCAACTGGGCGACACTGCCCCGGCCGGGGGGACCGACGGATTTCTTCTGGCCTTCCCCCTGCCAGCGGCTGGTGGCGCGGCGGCCAGTTCGGTCTGAGCCGGTTCGAGCCTGACTCGGTTCGCGCCGGAGCCGGTTCGGTCTGGGACTCCGACTTCGGGTTGACCTCTTACTTGGGGTTCAACCGGATCGGGAGATGCCTGACGCCGGTGTGCTTGTTGGAACGGGTCCACTCGGTGGGGCCGGTGACGTCGATCGACTCGACCGAGTCGAGAAGCACATCAAGGATCAAACTGATCTCAAGGCGTGCCAGGCGTGCTCCCAGACAGAAGTGCGCGCCGTGGCCGAAGGCGAGGTGTCGATTGGGGTTTCGCCTGATATCGAACATGTTGGGTGCCACGAACTCATCCTCATCACGGTTCGCGGATGCCCACCAGAGAGTCACCTTCTCCCCCGCCGAGATTTTCTCCTCCCCAACCATCACGTCCCGGGTGGCGGTGCGTCGGTTGTAGGGCGTCGACGACGCCCACCGCAGCATTTCCTCAACCGCTCCCGGCAGCAGCGAACGGTGCTGATCAAGGGTGATCCACTGCTGATGCCGTTCGGCGAGTGCAGCCACTCCCACTGCAATGGTGTTGCGGGTCGTCTCGGTCCCGGCAGCCACCAGCAGACTGAACAGCAACTGCAACTCGTCATCGCGTAGATGACGCCGTTCGTCGCCGTCCAGGACGGTTCCATGGATCGCCGCCGAAAGCAGATCGTCGCCCGGATCCTTGCGCCGAATCTCGATCAGCGCTGCGCCGTAGGCGAACATTTCCGCCGATGCGCTGGCTGCTCGTTCCGACACTCCACCCAATTCACGGTCCTCGTAGTCCAGGGTGGCGTCGGCCCAGTCCATGAGTTGTAGACGGTCGCTCTGGGGTACACCGAGCAACCCAGCGGCGGCCTGCATCGGAAGCTCGGCAGCAATGTCCAACAGCAGGTCAACCTCGCCCCTTTCGAGCGCGCGGTTGACGATTTGCCCGGTGCGCTCGCGCAGATCACCCTCGAGTGCGCGCAGCGCCTTGGGGGACAGCGACGGGGTCAACAATGACCGGAACCGCTGGTGGAAGGGATCGTCGGTCATGTTGAGCAGGGTTCCCGTGAAACCCTCGGGAAGATCCTCTATGAGGGTTCCGCCGCCTTGTCGTAGGCCGCCCCGGTGCGAGGAGAAGACCGTTCCGTCGGAGGCTGCCGCCAGCACGTCGTTGTACTTGGACAGGACCCAGAAGCCCTCGCCACCCGGAACGTTCTCGGTGGGCGGATGGAACCAGACCGGCGCTCGCTGCCGGAGCATTTCGAAAGTCTCGTGGGGAAATCCGTTGGCAAAGCGATCGAGGTCGCAGAGATCGATGTCATCGAGAGTGGCCACACCCCACGATGTCACTTTCGGCCGATCCACGTCGGAACTACCGGCGGAACTACCGCCGGTATTGTCACGCCCATGGCGCACCCAAGACGATTTCGTTTCGCGGTAGAACTCCATGGAAGCTGAACCGTGGACATAGCGATGGTGACAGCCGCCGGAGCGTGGGAAACCGATGACGACGCACCTCTCCTGATCGACGCTCTCGACCAACTCGGAATCTCCGCCGGGCCGGTCCGGTGGGATGACCCGGACGCCGACTGGGGCTCCCATGACCTGGTGGTCATCAAGTCTCCGTGGGACTACACGGACCGACCCCAGCAGTTCCTTTCCTGGGCAGAATCAACGTCGGCGCTCACCACTGTCCTCAACCCGGCCGAGGTGATTCGGTGGAACAGCAACAAGCGCTATCTGGCTGAACTCGCCGACCTCGGGCTGCCGGTGGTTCCCACCCACTACCTGTCCCCCACCGATCTGGCGTCGCCAGATCCAGCTGATGGGTCGAGCGGCCTGGCCGAGGTTCTCCTGGCTCAGTTCCCCGGCAAGGATCACTCCGGGAGCATCGTGGTCAAACCCACGGTTTCGGTTGGATCGAAGGACACCGCGCGTTACGACTCGGGGCAGGTGACCGTCGCCGCAGATCACGCGATGGCGCTGTTGCAGGACGGGCGCGAAGTCATGGTCCAGCCATACTTCGACACCGTCGAACGCACGGGTGAGACCGGTCTCGTGTTCTTCGGTGGGGTATTCAGTCACGCGTTCCGCAAGGGTCCTCTGTTGAGCCAGGGAGCCTCGAACGTCGATGGCCTCTATGCAATCGAGGACATCTCGCCACGTACTCCTTCACCTCGAGAACTGTCACTGTCCAATGCGATAGTCGCGGCCGTCCAATCTCGTTTCCCTACTTCGGATCTGCTCTACACCAGGGTCGATCTGCTCGAAGGGGACGATCGCGAACCGTTCCTACTTGAGCTCGAGATGATCGAGCCCTCATATTTCCTGGCCACGGACATTGATGGACCAGCACGGGCGGCGGCTGCGTACCACGCAGCATTGATGGAAGTTCGACGCGGGCGTCCACCCCTGGTCGAACTACCCTGACGACTCGTCCGACACCTCATCCCCGTCCGAATCCCCGTCCGACACGTCATCCATGGAGCCAGAATGAGCGACGAACAAATCGACGAGCAGGTCATCTACGAGGTGGCCGACGGTGTCGCCAGGATCACCATGAACGCCCCGGATATGGGCAACTCACTGACAGCCGCCATGCGAGATCGGATGACCGAGCGCTTCGAGTGGGCATCCGCCGACCTGACCGTGCGGGCCGTGGTTCTCACCGGTGCCGGCGACCGGCATTTCTGCACCGGCGCCAACCTGGGCGGACCTCAGAACCCTGCGCCCGCCCGACCAGAGGGTGCACCGGTTCACGCCGTGGGCGATGTGTCCAGACTCGTGCGCCAGGGTTGGCAGCGTCTCGTCGAATCAATTCTCGACTGCGAGAAGCCGGTTGTCGCCGCAGTCAACGGCACAGCTGCGGGAGGCGGTGCGCAGCTTGTCTTGGCGAGCGACCTGGTGATCATGTCCGAGTCCGCGAAACTGGTCGAGGTATTCGTCAAGCGTGGGATCATCCCCGACGCCGGCGGTGCGTACCTGCTGCCCAGGATCGTCGGCCCACAGGTCGCGAAGGAGCTCATGTTCCTGGCCGACAGCGTTCCGGCCCAGCGGTGCGCCGACATAGGGATCGCCAACAAGGTCGTTGCTGCGGAGGAGCTTTCTGGTGCGGTGAACGAGCTGACCGACCGGCTGGTCGTCGCTCCGACCAGGGCGTTGGCGCTTACCAAATGGTTGATCAACCGGTCCTTCGAGTCGAGCCGCCACACTGCGTTCGAAGAAGAGGCAATGGCCCAGGAGTTGCTCACTCATTCGGCTGACTTCCAGGACGGCATTGCGGCGTTCAAGGAACGTCGCTCGCCGGAGTTCAAGGGCTGGTAGAAGCCGCTCTACACGACAGACGGCCGCCCTCGGACCCTTGTCTGTGCGGGCGAACCCGGTGGCGTGCGACAGGCTTCGACGAAGTCTCGGACCCGTGTTGCAGGCTCATCCATTGTTCGCGCTCCAAGGGTGCGGGAGCGGCCGATCTGTATGAGATCACCATCGCCCTGAACGACCAAAAGGTCAAGAGCGCATTTTGTGAAACTATTCCCATATCTGGGGTACAACTACGGCCATGGCCGAGCACCAGACGATCACCGTGGAAGTCGCCGAGAACGGGGTCGCAACCGTCACCCTCAACCGCCCGGAGGTTCTCAACGCCTTCAACGCGACGATGGTCGACGAGGTCCATCGACTGTGGCTATCGATGCGCCATGACGACGCCGTCCGGTGCATCGTTCTAACCGGTGCGGGTGACCGCGCATTCTGCACGGGTATCGATCGCACTGAACAGATTGACGACGGACAGGGAAGCACCAGCCAAGGGGACGCCAGCAGCGGGACCGATGACGGCGACACCGATGACGGCGACACCGACAGTTCGGCCGACGATGCACCGGACCGGATCGCTGGCTTTGGTTCCACCCCGTTCCATTTCGACGATCCGGGGGAGAAGCTCGGACCCAAGACCAACGATCTCTGGAAGCCGGTCATCGCTGCGGTCAACGGCATGGCCTGCGGCGGTGCCTTCTACATGCTCGGTGAGTGCGACATCCTCATGGCGGCAGAGCACGCGACATTTTTCGACCCCCACGTGACGTTCGGAATGACCGCAACGTTTGAGCCGCTACACATGCTCCACAAGATGCCCTTCGGTGAACTTGTCCGCATGTCGCTCGTTGGCAGCCACGAACGAATTTCTGCACAGCACGCCCAGAGGATCGGGCTGGTATCCGAGGTGACCACTGGCGATGACCTCCTCGCCAGCGCGCAGTCCCTGGCGTCGATCATCGCATCGTCTCCGCCACTGGCGATCCAGGGCACCCTGCGGTCGCTGTGGGCCGGGTTGGAATTGACCCGCAGTCAGGCTCTTGCCCAGGGCTGGAGCTTCATCGGACTTGGCACGAACGAGGAGTCACTCGCCGAAGGACAGCGTGCGTTCGCTTCCGGCGTGCGAATCAAGCCCCGTATCCGCTGAGGGGATCCAGCCGCCATCCGGCCCTGTCGACGAAAGTCTCAGTGCGAGTTGAGTCGACGGTGGATTCCGCGATTCTGTTTGTAGATGGAACGGAACGCCTTGTAACGAGCGTCATAGAGCGCCCTGTTTGCGGGATTGGGGTCGACCACTTCGACGACCTTGACCAGTTCATCGAGATTGTCCGGGTCGACCGTTCCCAAGGCAATTCCAGCAAGCAGAGCAGCGCCCCGGGCGTTGGCTCTGATGGGGTTCTCAACACGCTGGATCCTGCGATTGAGAATGTCGGCATGGATCTGCGCCCAGAGGGGCGAGACACCTCCACCACCAACGATGTTGAGGTGCGGGAAGGGTCGACCGGTCAACTTCTCAACTGCCTCGAGCAGCCACCGCGAGTTGAAAGCAACTCCTTCGAGCAATGAGCGAACCATGTCGCCACGGTCATTGCGGAGCGAAAGATTGTGCCAACCGGCGCGGATCGTGTGGTCATCAACCGGGGTCCGCTCCCCATTGAGCCACGGTGTGAAAATCACTCCGTTGGCTCCGGGCGGGCTGTCGGCCGCCAACTTGTCGATGATGGCGAAAATGTCCTCGGGACATTCTTCGTTGCTCAGGACGTCATCCGGGAAGAGCACCTGGTCGCGGAGCCAGTTGAGACAGGCCCCGGCTGTCTCCTGTTCGTCAGCGACGAAGTACCGGCCCGGAAGTGGGCTGGGAAGTGAAGCCACGCCCTTCAGCAGGTCCGTCTTCTTGAACGGAATGTGGCACGAGATCCATGACGAGGTTCCCAGGTAGAGGTGTCCCTCGTAGTCCTTCACTGCACCCGACCCGACGGCGGCCGACTGAACGTCCGGGGTACCTCCGATGACCGGAATCCCAGGCTTCAGACCCAGTTCTCGCGCTGCGTCATCGGTCAGGTGGCCCATGACCGACGTCGCCGGGACCAGATCCGGCATCCACTTGCGCTCGATCCCGGCCATCTTCAGCAACTCGTCGCTGTAGGTGACGTTGGACAGGTCCCGATTGTCGGTCACCCAGGTCATGACAATCGAGTCGTAGGTCGCCGCTGCCACGCCCGTCAGTCGCATGTTGAGCCAGTCCTTGGGCTCCAGATACATCGCGGTCGCGGCGTTCAACTCGGGCTTGGTTCGGCGCAGCCAGTGGATGTGGGCGATCGGGTCCTTGCCCGACAGCGACGGCGCCCCTCCGGTCAATGAGATCCACTTCCGGAGCTTGAGTGGGTCATATCCCTGAACCTTGACCGGGCCACCCACTACTCGGGCGATATCGGATGCGCCACGCGAGTCCATCCAGATGACCGAATTGCACAGCGGGGTGCCGTCGGCGTCGACTGCAACAGTCCCCGACCATTGCGAGGTGACGGAAATGGCAGCGAAACCGTCCGTCGGAATAGAGCCGCGGTCCCGGAGCCTCGTGATGCCGGCCACGATTCCGGCGAACCAGTCCGAAGGCCGTTGCTCGGCCCCGCCCTGCTCGGTGAGGATCAACTCGACGGGTTCGAACTCGCCGTCGATGTATTCGCCTTCCGCTGTGAATACAGCCGTTTTGGGACCTGAAGTTCCCAGGTCGATGGTGAGGATGTGCTCGGTCACGGCCTCACGTTACCCGTGCGTGTGCAAGCCAATCCGAACCGTCCAACCGCGCCATGACATCCCGTTCAAGGTTGTTCCAAACCTTTTCTTGTAGTTACATAGACTTTCATTTGCAGATTGGTGATGGGTCGGTCGTGATATGGACGATCGTGCTTGCGGGCGGTTGCGCTGTGGCCGGTCGGAAATTGAATCAGACGGGAGGACGAGAATTGAGTATCCGAACCAGGCGGAGTCCGACCGTTGGCAGCCATGTGTCAACCGGCCTGCTCATCATCACCGGGACCCTCCTTTTGTTCGGAGCGGGTTGTTCGGGACCGGCTGAACAGTCCAAACCCGCCGCCCTGCAACCAGTTCATGCCGCCGACGGAGGGGACGGTACCCGGCAAAGGAGCAATCGGACGACCCGATCCGGCACTCCTACCGACGAGCCCAGCGAAGGCCGCATCGGAGCGGCCCCAGACACAGGCACACAGGGTCAGCACGACACAGATCCGAAGTCGTATGGGGACCCACCAGGTGCGAACAACGCGAACTCCCATCCGGATGACCCAGCCGATCGAGCGTTGGTCGGGTCGCTTCTTGAACGGTACGACGGCCTGGTGACGCGGCTGGCGTTGGAGCCCTCGACCTCGCTCGAACCCGGAGCGCCGGCCAGGTTGGAATGGTCCCAACTGGTGCCGGGTGAATCCGCTCTGTCGAACAGCGTGCTCGACCAACTCGTTCACCGGCCCGCCATGGCCGGTACCCGTCTACTGCCGGGACCTGACGGAGTCAGCTTCCGTCATCATGTGGAGCGGACCAGCAGGCGCGACGACGGGTCGATCGAGTTCAGCTGGTGCGGCTATTCGCCCGGAATTCGAATAGAAGCATCAACCGGCAAGGTTCTGGATGATCAAGTCGCGCACATTCGCGGAATCGGTCGGATCGACCGCAGCCAATTGGACCCTGAGCTCTGGGTTCTGGACGCCTTCGACCAACTGGATCTGAAGATCTTGTCCCCCGGTTCGGGCGACCCGTGCCCGGGGCACAACAGGGCAACGGCCGGACGATGACCCGCATCCGAAGCTCGATTCTGCACCGGATGAGGACGGCTCTGATCGCCATCGCGACACTCCTCACGGTATTGACCGGTCCGGGCTTCTCCGGTCCAGCGGCAGCCGAAGGTGGTGGATCGTCAAGTTCCTCGATCGTCGGGCGAGGTGACATCCTCACGACTATCACGTCGATGCTGCCGAGGCGTCACCGACCCACCGGCCAATCACCAAAACCCCGATGCAGGACGGTCGTGCTCAACGACGCCGAGATCGAATTTCTGATCGCTCTGGTTGCACTACACCCGGACGCCGAAGGCTCGAAGGAGGTCGCACAACTCCTGCGGGACTATCTGATCACCCAGGAAGGCCCGCCCGCGGCCACGCCGGAAGAACCCACGCCGGACGGAACCAATCCGGACCCAACCGGCCCCGATGAGCACAGCGGGCAAGGCCTGATTGAAGATGATCCGGCACCGCCACCGCCACCAATCGAATACGAGATTCGACTCCGAATTTGCGACGGGATGGCCAGCGACATCTGGGTGACACCAAGACCCGGGAGCACAGATACCCTGACGACTCTCGGTCGCAGGATGATCACCAGGCTGCCCGAACCGAGACCGGTCCAGAGCCCACCAACCGGAGTCGCGGTGCCGGTCAACCAGCCGGTTTTCATCTCGATTCCCGCCTCCCTCTGGGCCCCCGTCGAAGCGACGCTCCAGTCCGGCGGACTCGTGGCCGAGGTACGAGCCGAGCCGGTATCGCTGCGGATCTACAGCGGCGACGGATCAGCTGAAATACGGGAGTGCCCCGGCCGGGGTGTGCGGTTCGACGTGTTCAGCCCGCTCTCCCCCTCCCGTCAGGCCAGAAACCCGTTGGCTTGCACCATCACCTATAAAGGCCCCACGCCCGGCGCTGACGCCGACGGTGGACCCAGAGGATTCATCGGAGCGGTGACGGTCATCTGGTCAGCCGAATGGCGCGTCGGCGCAGGTCCGTGGCGGTCACTCGGATTGATACCAAGAACCCGTGTCTTCGAGCGGAATGTGCGTGAAGTTCGCACGGCGATCTCAGCTCTGCCGATGCGTCACTCGAATTGACGTCCCCAGTCCCTGAGCATCTCCAAAAATCCCACCGGGCTGTCAGGTGCCGGTTCGCCAGGTTGATAGGCAACCTTGTGCAGGACACCCGAGAACGGGAAGCTCCCGTGGCGGGTGAACAGATCCCAGTTGACCGGTGATCGGCGGTCGATCCCGATGTCGATCCCCTGGAACGGCGCCATTGCCATGAGCAAGCGGAAGCCCTCAGCCTGCGCCACCTCTGACCCGTCGATCACAAGCGCGAGGTTCCAGACGCTGTTGCCCGCGCAGGTCACCCGCAGACCCAATTCGTGCTCACCAGGCTCAACCCGTGGCCCACGTAGTTCGCGTTCCAAGCCATAGCCGTTGTGAGCTGCGACGAGTTCGCCGGAATCATCGATGTAGAGCGAGTATCCGCCTCCCTGATCGCCATGGGCGACCAGCACTCCGGCGTCTCCTTCGGCCAGTGAAACTTTTGCGGTCACATCGAAGTTGCGCCAGAGGATGAGGCGCTGAGACCGCCACCGGTCCAGTGTCGGCGTGCCGGGGTAGATCGTCACCGGCTTGTCGTAGCGTTCGGTCCAAGGAGGACGGAGCAGGTAGCGATAACCGGTTCCCTCATCCAACGGAAAGATCTGGTTCTCCCAGGCCGCGTCGTCCCATGCCGCAACCAGTTCCTCAAGACGAGCCGGATCCATTGCCGCCAGATTCTCGACCTGGGTCGGATCGGCAACCATGTTGAACAGTTCCCAGTCGTCCTCGCTGAACGGGGTCCGCGCCCGGTGATGGGTCACGGCCTCCCAGCCATCACGCCTGTAACCGCGATGCCCCTCGTTCTCTATCACCACATCGCGGGTTCGGCCGGGTGCGGATGCATCGAACAAGGCCGATGAAAGTTCCTCGCCGGCAAGGGGCAGCACGGGCTTGCCGTTCCAGTGAGCGGGTCGCTCGACTCCGGCCAGGTGGAGCAGCGTCGGCAGCAGGTCGGTGACGTGCATGAACTGCTGGCGCAGCTCTCCCGCTGCCACACCGCCTGCCGGCCACGACACGACGAATGGAACCGAGTGACCCCCGCGGTGCGCGTTGATCTTGTAGAGCCTGAACGGGGTGTTGCCCATCCATGCCCAGCCACGCGGATAGTGGGGGAAGGTTGTCGGTCCACCCATGGAGTCGATGCGTGCCAGGTCTTCGTCGAATGGCTCCTCCATTCCTGTTCTCTCGAAGTGGAGGGTTCGAAGATATGCGCTGGTGCCGTTGGCCTCGCCCTCGCGCGACGCTCCATTGTCCGAGGTGAAGATGAACAAGGTGTTGTCCCACTCCCCCATCTCTTCCAGCGCTTTACGGAGACGTCCGACGTTCTGGTCGATGTTGTCGACCATCGCCGCGTACACCTCCATGTAGCGGGCGAAAAGGCGCTTGTGGTCGTCATCGAGGTCGTCCCAGGCCTGGACGTCGTCACCCTCGACCGTTGGACGCTCCGACAGGACGGTCCCGTCGGGAACAACACCGAGTTCGACCTGGCGTTCGAAACGCCTCGCTCGCAGGATGTCCCAACCCTCCCGGTACCTGTCTGCGTGGCGCTCGATATCGACTGCTTTCGCATGCAACGGAGCATGGACCGCGCCCTGGGCGTGATATAGGAAGAACGGCTTGTCGGGATCGGACGCCTTGGACTCGCGGATCATTCCCACGGCACGATCGGTCAGATCGTCGGTCAGGTAATAGTCATCGGGGAACTCGTCGATGACGACCGCGTGGTTGTCCTCGATCAGTCGATGGGGATGGTGCAGGTTCGTGAACCCGTCGAGGAAGCCGTAGTAGCGGTCGAATCCACGCTGGAGCGGCCACGACGAGCGGTCAGCTGCGTCGTTCTGGGCGCTGTCCTTGGTGAGATGCCACTTCCCGACCATGAGAGTCTGATAGCCGGAGCCGCGGAGCATCTCGGGCAGGGTCGGCGCCAGATCGGTCATCTCCATCGCGTAGCCCGGGAACCCAGGGTCGGCGTGTGCGACGTGGCCCAGACCCGCGCGGTGCGATTCGAGCCCGGTAAGTAGCGCCGCCCGGGTAGGGGAACACATCGGGGTCGAGTGAAAGTCTGTGAACCGGAGACCTTCACCTGCCAGCCGATCGATGTTCGGCGTCGGAATCTCCGAGCCGTAGCAGCCGAGGTCTGAATAGCCGAGGTCATCGCAGAGCATCACGATGATGTTCGGCGCTCCGGCACGGGGACGCTTCGGTTCGGGCCAGAACGACTCCGACGTTGCGAAGACGCGACCAACCAGTCCCTCGAAGCCGCTGTAGGGGTCACGTGGGTCACCGGTATCGGTAGGCCTTCCGGTTGCGTCGCCAACGTTCGAGGGGGTCACTTTGTCGCTGCTCACGCTGGTGAGAGTAGAGAACTCTGACAAGCCGGGCGACCGATCACCATTGGATCATCCGGTCGATCGAATCGCCTGCGAGGCCTAGGCAACCGGGACGCGATGTAGGTCAAGATGGGAGGGTGTCCAGCGAAGAACGCCCCGGCCATCTACTCGATGAACTGTCGGATGCCTTGGGCGACGATGCACGGGTGATTCTCACCGGGGACCTGCAGCGCTTCAGCGAACCCGCTCGTGGACCTGCGGGGCATGTGGATCTGGTTCTCGCACCTGCGTCGACCTGGCAACTGCGAGTGATCATCCGCTGGGCCAGGGACAACCGGCTACAGCTAATCCCCCAAGGTGCCAACTCCGGTCTGGTCGAAGCATCGACACCAGGCCCTGATGACGTGGCAATCATTCTGAGTACCGACCGAATGGTCGGTGAAATTGTCATCAACGCAAGCGATCGCACCGCAGTCGTGCCTGCAGGTACCAGACTCTCGAAGCTCAACGAGGAACTCGCCCCCCACGGGTTGCAGCTACCCATCGACCTGGGCGCGGACCCGAGTATCGGCGGTATGGCGGCGACCAATACTGGCGGGGCCAGGATGATCCGACACGGCGACATGCGACGCCACGTCCTCGGCATCGAGGCCGTACTGGCCGACGACGAGGTGAGCGTCGTCGACGAAATCTCAACCCTCCGAAAGGACAACTCGGGGCTTTCACTGACTCAGCTCATGGTGGGTTCGGGTGGATCGCTCGGAGTGATCACGCGGGTCGCCGTCGAGGTCGAACCGATCCCTGCCTCGACTGCGTGCGCGTGGCTCATGCCAAGGGACCCACAGTCCGTCATCGCCTGTCTCGCGCTACTGGAGACTCGTTGGGGTTCCCACCTGAGCGCATTCGAGGTCGCGTCGGCCAACGCGATGAACGCCGCGTTGGATCACGTCGCCGATCTTCGGGACCCTTTCGCCCAGATCGATTCGCAGACCCAAGGTGATCCGGAGCTGAGGGTCCTGATCGAGTTCGAGACCCTCGATGCAACCTCGGCCCGGGTCGACTCAGCGACCGCCGAGTCATTTCTGATCAGCGCGCTGGCCGCACTTCAAGAAACCGGCCTGATGGTCGATGCCGTCATCGCACCGACCGAGGACGCCTGGCGCCTACGTCACTCGATCAGCGAGGGACTCCGGCTGAGCGGCACGGTCATCGGCTTCGATGTGTCAGTTCCACGGTCACGACTTCCGGACTTCCTGGATCAGGCCCGAAGCGCGGTTCGCAGGGAGTTCCCGCACGCCAGCGTGGCCGACTTCGGTCACTGGGGCGACGGAGGGGTCCATTGCAGCGTCGTGATTCCATTTGATGAGCCGCTCTCCGCTGCTGAGCGCACCCGGCTGAGACAATTGGTCTTCAGCATCGCGGTCGACGATTTTGGCGGGACGTTCAGCGCGGAGCACGGAGTTGGTCCGGCGAACGCCGACTGGTGGAGAGGTTCGAAGTCGCCCGGCTCACAGCGGCTGACCCATGCCATAAAAGCTGCCTGTGACCCGTTGGGAATCCTCGGCCATCCACGGATGCCGTATTGAACCGTCACGCCCCATGAACCGGTACGCCCGGGCCAGGTCTGCACCGTTCATCCATCCGCGCCGGTGGACCATCACCAGCCGCTCGCGGCAGGCGAACGGGCAGACACTATCGTCGTCGGCAATGCATCCACTGCAGCGAACTCCCCTCGTTAGAGCCCCCGCGACGTTGCTGGTGGTGCTGACCTTTGCGCTGCTCGCTGCGTGCACCGGTACCTCGAGGTCACAGGTCGAGGTCCAGGCACCGACCACAAATCCCAAAGCTCCGTCGACGACCCGAGTCGCAGACTGTGCCGAGGTCCTTCCGGCGAGTGCCCAGGCCGGTCAGCTGCTGATGGTCATGGTGACCGCACCCGGGCTTGCCAAGGAGGCAATCGACACCGGGACCGCCGGAGGGTTCGGACTGAAGGGACGTCAGTCCAAGGACGTAGGGGCTCAGATCAAGGACACCGTGGCGGCGGCGCCCATCAAGGCATTCGTAGCCAGCGACGAGGAGGGCGGCTCGGTCCAACGTTTCGAGTTGGCCCTCGGCAAACTCCCATCGGCTGCAACCCTCGCCAAGGGCACTCCGGAGGAAGCCGCAACAATCATCGGCGACTACTCGAAGAAGATGGTCGAGCTCGGCGTGGACATGAATTTTGCGCCGGTTGCAGACGTGGGAAGCGGCTCGGATCTGGGCACACGCTCGTTCGGCGACGACCCGGTCGAGGTGTCCCGTTTCGTCACCGCGTCCATCAAGGCCCAACAGGAAGCTGGGCTCATCCCAGTGGTCAAGCACTGGCCCGGAATCGGAGGCGGGAAGACCGATCCACACGACTCACTCGACGTGATCGCGTCGCTCGCCGAGTTGGCCCAGAAGGATCTCGTGCCGTTCAACGCTGCGTTCCAAGCCGGCGTGCCGGCAGTGATGGTCGCCCACGCCGAGGTTCCAGGATTGACCCAGATGGATGAGCCGGCCAGCCTCTCCCCCGCCGCCATCACCGAGCAGTTGAAGGGCAAGGACAAGTTTGCGGGACTGGTGATTACGGACTCGCTCGGGATGGGGGCGGTCATCGACAAGTTCAGTCAGGATGAAGCGGCCGAGAAGGCGATTCTTGCCGGCGCCGACATTGCGTTGCTCTCGGGCGCGGACGTGGTTCCTGTCGCCCACGAGCGCCTGACCGATGCGATAACGACAGGCCGGATATCCCAGGCGCGAGTGATAGACGCCGTCCGCAAGGTCCTTTCGACCAAGGGCATCACGGGTGAGTGCCCCGACCTTGTGGCCAGCATCGCCAGCGCCCAGCAAGGACTCTCCAAGCCTGGGGACACCAACACCACCACCGGGTCTGATTCTCAGACAAGCAGCGGATCCACCGACAGCAGCGGGTCCGGCTCGGGCACAGGCAGCGGCAGTGGGTCCGACAGCAGCGGCTCAGGCTCGGGCCAGAGAGATACCGGCATCAACGACACCCCGTAGGTGGAGTCCGCCGAGCTTGGCGGCAACGCTGGCAGGGAGCTTCTCACTCGCAGTGATTTCTCCGACACTCACACCACCGGATGGCTAGCCTTACGGTGGTCCGGCAGTTCCGTCGGCTCAACCAGAAATCAGCTAAGCCAGCAGTCCAACTGAATCAGCGATTCTCCGGGGGGTCAATCATGCGAGTTTCAGGAATTCTGTCTGTCAAGGGATCGGACGTGGCGACAATTCGCCCCGACGAGTCCGTCGAAATTGCGGCCGAACAACTAAAGGTGCGCCGCTTCGGTGCTCTGGTCGTGACCGCTGCCGACGGAACGCTGCGAGGAATCGTCTCCGAGCGCGACATCGTGCACGCCGTGGCAAGCGAAGGTCCGTCGGTTCTCTCCAAGCCGGTCGAGGCGATCATGACCACCGATGTATGGACGTGCTCCCCTCATGACAGCGCCGAGGATTTGATGCGAACGATGACAGACCATCGTGCACGTCACATCCCCGTCGTGGTCGACGGTGCCCTGGCAGGCCTCGTCAGCATTGGAGACGTCGTCAAGTCACGGCTGACCGAGCTTGAGGACCAAGCGCAGCATCTTCACGACTACATAACTACTGGCCGCTGATAGTCAGTAGCGGCACGCTCGGCTCACAGCTCAGCGAGCGCTGCGGTGACGGTTGAGCGCCGAGACCACCGCGCGTAGAGACGCGGTGAGGATGCTCTCGTGCAAACCGACACCCCAGAAGACAACTCCGGACTCCGACTTCGCCTCGACGTAAGCCGCGGCGGTTGCATCTGAGCCACCCGAGATCCCACCCACGGCAATTGCATGCTCGGCGTAGTCGACGACATCGAGCCGCAGTCCATCCGCACCGAGGACCTCGTCGTCTCCGAGCGCATTCATGAACGCCGAGATAGGTCCGCCACCCGAGCCGTTCACGGTCCGGGGTTCACCGCCGACCACGAGTTGAGCGATGACCGTCGCGCCGTCGTCGGTGGTTGTCACCTCGGCCGAGCGCAGTTTGACCAGGTCGTCGTGCTCGTCGAGGTACTCGGCACTGAACTCGGACCACATGACATCGGGACTGATCTCGGTGCCGGAGTCCTCGGTGATGTGCTGGATGGTGCGTGAGAATTCGATCTGCAGTTTGCGGGGCAGATCAAGACCGTGCTCCGCCTTCATTACGTATGCGACCCCACCCTTGCCGGACTGGCTGTTGACGCGGATAACGGCCTCATAGGTGCGCCCTACGTGAGCCGGATCGAGGGGCAGGTAAGGAACTTCCCAAACCTCGTAGTCCCCCTTGGCCCGCCCAGCGGCGAGCGCATCGTTCTCGATCGCAGTGAGGCCTTTCTTTATCGCGTCCTGATGGGAGCCGGAGAACGCCGTGTAGACGAGGTCACCGACGTAAGGATGACGCTCATGTACAGGCAGCCGGTTGCAGTACTCGGCGGTGCGGCGCAGAGCGTCGATGTCGGACATGTCGAGCATGGGATCGACCCCCTGTGTGAACAGGTTCATGGCGAGGGTCACGACGTCGACATTGCCGGTTCGCTCTCCGTTGCCGAACAGGGTTCCTTCAACTCGATCGGCCCCGGCCATTACACCTAGTTCCGCGGCCGCAACAGCGGTGCCACGGTCGTTGTGGGGATGCAGCGAGAGCACGACCTGTTCGCGGTTCGCCAGGTTCCGGTGCATGTATTCGATCACGTCCGCATAGAGGTTCGGTGTGTACATCTCGACCGTCGCGGGCAGGTTGAGGATCAGCTTCTCGGTGGGATCCAACTCCAGTGCGTCCATGACGGCACCGCAGATTTGGATCGCATAGTCAGGCTCAGTTCCGGTGAAGGACTCCGGCGAGTATTCGTAGCGGACTGCAGTGCTTGGGATTGTCGCCTCCAGTTTGCGGGCGAGCTTGGCTGCGTTGACCGCTATGTCGGTGATGCCCTCCTGGTCTTCGGCGAACACAACCCGCCGCTGCAGAATCGACGTCGAGTTGTAGAAGTGCACGATCGCCTGCTTGGCGCCGGCAATGGCCTCGTAGGTCCGTTCGATCAATTCGGATCGACACTGCACGAGCACCTGGATGGTGACATCGTCGGGGATCAGATCCTCTTCGATCAGTTGGCGGACGAAGTCGAAGTCCGGCTGTGATGCCGACGGGAAGCCAACTTCGATCTCCTTGAAGCCCATCTTGACGAGCGTCTCGAACATCCGCCGCTTGCGAACCGGATCCATCGGGTCGATCAGGGCCTGGTTTCCGTCGCGCAGGTCCACCGAGCACCACAGTGGTGCAGCTTCTATCCGCTTGTCGGGCCATGTCCGTGACGCCAGTCCCCCGCTGGGACCCTCGAGGGGAAGGAACGGCCGGTACCTGTCGAAGGGCATCTTCTTCGGTTGTACTGAATCGGCCATGACGTGAACTTCCTGTCGTTGTTCGGGATTGGTGTTTGGAAATCGCTGCTTGCTCTGGCCTTGTTGTATTGCGACTGGATACCCGGCCTGAAAACCAAAGAACCTCCTGCAGGGACGCAGGAGGTTCGGCGAGCTGCGGATGCAGGCTCGCCTAGTTCAGAAGGAGGAGGGCGCAGTTGAAAGCCATCGGTTAAACGCTACCCCTCGACTCGACTCATTCCAAGTACCCCGGCACGCCATCTCATCCAAGATGCTTCCCGGGGGCCAATGTCATTAGACCCGGACCCCGCACTGCGACACTCTTGACCCTGATGCTTTCGGCTCCAAACGCTCGACCTGCAGTGCAGATCGGCCCCCTGCAGCTTGACCCACCTGTCGTTCTGGCACCCATGGCCGGTGTTACCGACGCGCCCTTCCGCGTTCTGTGTTCCGGCTTCGGCGGAGGGCTCTTCGTCAATCAGATGGTCACTGCCAGAGCCCTGCTGGAGGGGCACGCGACTTCATGGGAGCTGACCAGATTTCATCCTGCCGAGAAGGTCCGGTCTTTGCAGTTGTACGGGACGGATCCAGTCACCCTCGGGGAAGCCGTTAGACGACTGGTGGGAGAGGACCGGGTCGATCACATCGATATGAATTTCGGTTGCCCGGCAC
Source organism: Microthrixaceae bacterium (assembly GCA_049647585.1). Classification (GTDB taxonomy): domain Bacteria; phylum Actinomycetota; class Acidimicrobiia; order Acidimicrobiales; family Microtrichaceae; genus JAGQSZ01. The sequence continues at coordinate 157,573 of JBARXY010000012.1, forward strand.
CCAAGGTGACCAGGAACGGTGGCGGAGCGGCCCTTCCATACAAGAGGCACCTCCTCCGCGAAGTGATCCGTTCAGCGGTACGCGCCGCCGAGAGCGAATCGACCGGACGTGACTCGGTACCCGTAACCGTCAAGTTCAGGCTCGGTATCGATGACGATCACCTGACCTATAGGGACACTGCGCTGATCGCCGAGGAAGAAGGTGCAGCAGCGGTCGCACTCCATGCCCGGACCGCTCTTCAGCATTACGCGCCGTCCGCGCACTGGGAACGGATCGCCGAACTGAAGGATCTCGTTCGGACCATCCCGGTGTTCGGCAACGGCGATGTGTTCTCCGCTGACGATGCCCTGTCGATGATGGATACCACCGGCTGTGACGGAGTAGTTGTGGGCCGCGGATGTCTGGGGAGGCCGTGGCTGTTCCGGGATTTGGACGCGGCCTTCGCCGGCAAACCCATTCCGGAAGCGCCGCGCCTGGGTGAGGTCATCTCGGTCATCCGACGCCACCTGGAGCTGATCATCGAATGGCAGGGAGGAGAGGACCGCCTGAACCACTTCCGCAAGCATCTTGCCTGGTATCTGAAGGGCTATGCGATAGGCGGAGGAGTTCGGGGTCGAGCTGCTCTTGTGTCGACCATGGCCGAGGTGAATTCTCTGCTCGATGAGTTGGATCCCGACCTCGAAGCTCCGGAGGGCGTTGAGAAGATCAACCGCAGTCACTCCAGTGCTCAGCGTCGGGTGGCCCTGCCGGATGGTTGGTTGGACGATCCCGACCAGATCGTCGCACTCCCACGTGGAGCCGAGGCCTTGGTGTCGGGCGGATGAGACTGACGCTCGCGTCAGCTTCGCCTCGCCGTCTCGAACTGCTGCAGCGAATTGGTATCTCACCCCAGGTGCTCGCCGCCGACGTCGATGAATCGGTGCTGCCGGGCGAAAGCCCATCCGACTACGTGATGAGAGTCGCGTTCGACAAGGCACACCGGGTAAGGGCTCTGATTGCCCGAGCCGGTTCGGACCCAGCCGTGGACTCGATAGTTCTGGCCGCTGACACCGCTGTGGTGAATAACGCCAAGACGTTGGGTAAGCCGGTCGATCGCGCAGATGCCGTGGCAATGCTCAACTCGCTGAGTGGCCGTACCCACGAGGTTCTTACAGCCGTCGTCGTCATTGACCCGGACGATGTCGAGCAGAGCGTCCTGGCTCGAGCGACCGTTACCTTCGCAACTATCGACCGGCGCGAGGTCGACTGGTACGTCTCGACCGGTGAGCCACTGGACAAGGCCGGGTCGTACGCACTTCAAGGTATGGGCGGGGTTCTGGTCGAGCGGATCGACGGAGATCCAACAACGGTGATCGGGCTCCCGCTTCGCGACACCGTAGACCTGCTTCGAAGCGCAGGGCTGATCTGGCCGAACCCAACAGACGTGGCCATAGACGACGCTGGTTGATCAACTTTCCGGACTTCTCCCGATCTTCCATGGGACTTTTACCCAATTCATTGACCATGGTTCAGGATTTTGTTAGAAACTTCCTAAAGTTTGGCCCTTGGGGGGTCGACATAGGGAGGAATTGATGTCGGTTCGCCGAATGATCTGGCCACTTGTTGGAGCAATGGCCTTGGTGGCACTCGCGTGCGTGCCACCGCCGGACGAGGGGGGCGGAACGACAACCACCCTTCCAAGTGGTGCGCCCAGCGCCATCGCGAGCGCCTCACCCTCGATTGGTGACGCTCCACTCGTCGTGCAATTCGATTCAGCTGGTTCCAGCGTTGGTACCGGAACAGGCCTCACCTACTCCTGGGACTTCGGCGAGGGAGGAGCAGCGGGCTCAGGTGCAACGACTTCGCACGTCTATGAGACGGTCGGAATCTTCACCGCCCAGCTCACCATGACGAACTCGGAAGGCAGTTCCGCATCGGCGCCGATCACCATCACGGTGAACCAGGATCCCAGCCCCAAGTTCTACGTCAAGACGACGGGAACAACCGGGGTCGACTGCGGTCCTCTCGCAAACCCTTGCTCGACGATCTCCGAGGCTCAGGCGAACGCCGTGGCCAACGACATCCACACCGTCCGGGTGGCGGGCGGAATCTTCGGACCGCTGACGCTCGCTTCGAACATGAGCATTGACGGTGGTTGGAACCAGAACTTCACCGACTACGGCGTAGGGGAAGTGACCACCATCAATGGCACGGGAACCTCACCTGCAGTCACCATCAACGGTGTTTCCAACTCCTCCCTGGCACGTGTCAGCGCCTTGGGCCTCAATCGCACATCCGGCAACGCAGTCGGAGTCCAGATCAGCGGAGCTTCCAACTCGATCACGATCGATGAAGCAATCGTCAGCGGCGGCGTCGGGCCGAACGCGACCGGCATCTTGGTGAGCGGAGCTTCCAACGTCGATATCAACGGCACCACGGTAAACAGCGGAGTCACCGTGGGCACTGGCAGCAGTGCATATGGCGTCCGTGTGCTCGGTCAGTCGACCGCCAATGTGACTTTCTCCAACGTGACTGCTGGGCCCGGCATCGCCGGAGTCAGCGCACCAGGCTCCACTCCGGGGCAGGCCTCAACTGGCGGTAACGGTGGTCGTGGCCAAGACTCGGGCGGCAACGGCGGCGGCGGCGGCGGCGGCGCTTACGTCGGCGGACGTGGCGGCAACGGCAGCGGTTACTCCTCGGGCGGCGCAACCGGTTCTAACGGCGCTGGTC
>JBARXY010000013.1:0-1758 GCA_049647585.1 Microthrixaceae bacterium
CGACAGGTTCAACGCCCACCGCCTCGCACAGATCGACCTAGCCGTTGCGCTCATAATTATTGTCAAGCTAATCAAATGGGCCGACCGATGGAGCCCCAAATGCTGACCTATTGGCGCGCGTTCTAAGCCTGATGAGCCGCTACCGACTAGTTGTGTTTGCCGATCGTCACCATGTGCGTCACGGAATGACACTGCGTAGCGACTTACCGATGGGGCACCGTTCGTCGCTACTGCTACTCGCTTTCGGCTCTGGCCGGGTCGGCCTCTTCGAGTGCTTCAGCGGCGAGCTGTTCGAGGTCTGCTGGGGACGGGAGTGCGTCCTGTAGCTCTTGTGGGAGCTGGCTATAGGTGTATTCGGCGACCGCAACAGGTGTGTCCACACCGCGAAGCGCGTAGTCGACCACGGTCTTCGACCGGGACGCACACAGGAGGATGCCGATGGTCGGCTCGTCGCTACCGTCGTGGTGTCGGAGCTGGTCGTCGACCACGTTGCAGTAGAAGTTCAGTTTGCCTGCGTACTCGGGTCTGAACGTGTCGATCTTCAGTTCGAATACGACGAAGCGCCGCAGGTAGTGGTGGTAGAAGAGCAGGTCGAGGTAGTAGTCGTGGTCCTCGCCCTCGTCGTCGGTGATCGTGAGGCGGTGTTGACGTCCGGCGTAGTAGAAGCCGAGGCCGAGCTCCTGGAGCGTACGGGCAAGGTCTGCGACCAGACCGTCCTCGACGTCGCGTTCGGAGGCGTCGGCTGCGAGGGTGAGGAACTCGAAGTTGTACGGATCCTTCACGATCTGCGCCACGAGCTCGGACTGGCCCGCTGGGAGAGCCCGGGCGAAGTTTGACGGTGCGGCTCCTGCCCGAGCGTGCAGCTGCGACTTGATCTGGTTGACCAACACCGCGCGGGTCCAGCCGTTGGCGATCGCTTCGCGGGCATACCAGTCTCGTAGCTCTTGGTCGTCGAGCTTGTTAAGGAGGTCCTGGATGTGACCCCACGGCAATTGGTCTACGAGTCGTAGACCAATTTCACGATCCGGCCATGCAGCGGCCATCATCCGCATGTATTTGAGGTTGCTCGGCGAGAACCCTTTCATCTCTGGGAACTCGATCCGCAGGTCCTTGGACAGCCGGTCGATGACCTTGGTGCCCCACCCTTCGACGTCCTGACGGTCGAGGATGAGTCGCCCGAGGGTCCAGTACAGGCGGATCAGCTCAGCGTTGGCGGCCAGCGCCGCCCGGGTGCGGGCGGCTTGTACGGCGGCCTTCGCCGCCTCCAGAACTTGTGGGTAGCCGGACGGTAGGTCGCCGCGGCGGGCGGGAGTGTGCTCAGACATGGCTTCCTTGGCTGCGTGGGTTGCACCGTACGTGCCTGGAAGGTGGATGAGCGCACACGCCTCGCCGATGAGCTCGCCGAGCCACCCCAGCGCGAGTCCTCCGACCAGCGGTGACATTCCACAACGACTGATGTCAACGCGTGGCTGGCGGTGACATTACGTGACGGCGTCAGTGGTGACACCATGATGACGCCGCGCATAATTCTGGCCGACCTGATTGCCGCCACAGACGACCCGGACACTCTAAAAACCGGGTGCTGGTACCACCCGTTTTCTTGCGCGATTTCCCGCGAGTAGTCTCGCAGTCCCGGGCCTCTGGGAGGTCCGCGAAACTCTTGGTTCCGGGCGCGTTGGATCATCCCGGGTGGGGTTCTCTCGGCCATTTCGGAACGGCTGCTGGTGGCGGTACGGGTATGACTGTGCACGGACACGC
>JBARXY010000014.1:0-99773 GCA_049647585.1 Microthrixaceae bacterium
CGCCACAGCATCACGCTTGAACTCGTCGGTGAACTTGCGCCGGGCCCGCCCCGGCGGGTTCTCCTGCTCCATCACTGACATGACTACCTCCTATACGAGGTGACCGGTCAGCAGGGGGACCCTCAAACTGCTCGAGCTGGGACAGTGGGGTATGTGATTCGAAGTAGTCGGAAACCCATCGGAGTATGCGGATTCTCTGATATGCGGGGATTGCCGTGAGCGGAGTATGGGGCTCGAAGTCCATCCCGGGCGCAAGTGCGTTCAGTTGTTCCTCGAACGATGACCAAGTCAGCGCGTTGGTCGTGAAGTCACGCTCGTTCTCCACCATTTGTCTTCACCGTTCTGTGGAAGGTCTCTTGAGGGCTGTGTGTGTCTAACACCTGGATCATCAACTCTGGCACTCGGTAGTGACACTCGAAGGGGTAATTGGCTTTCGAAGCAACAGTTTCGACGCCTCGCAACACTTGAGAAGTGTTCCTCGATAGGTGCAGGTGAGATTGATGCGATCTGATTCGACGAACAGTCCATGGATGGACCCACGCAACCCGCTCGGGGCGCATGGGCTGGACACGTACCAGATCGCCATGATCCACGTGGTTGCGTCCGACGCTGTCGACACACTGGATCTGCCACACATCGTTCACGTAGCAGACCCGTACCTCGACGTACCCCTGGTCTTCGGTCCCTTTGCTGCTCCTGCTGATGCGATTGTCTTTGCCGACACGTTCCGTCGTGACCTCAGCTACCTGGGATGCGAAACGGAACCGACAATCACGGTCATTCCGTTGCGGCCTCAATAGCCGCATAGGGATAAGTAGGGATGGCCGTGAGACGAAAGTCAGGCATCGCCGAGACTGCACCAAACCCGGGGTGGCTCAAGGGCTCGGTGAGTCTTCAACACCTCGATGGATTTTCTTTCGTTGGGCGCAACACTTGGGTGGTCTCATGACACTGGAACCCTGAGGACCTGTTCGTCGTGGGATGACCTCACGCGGCAGAGGCGGCATTCAATTGGACGAAACCGAAGATGACACAGATCGTCGGATCAGAGAGTTCACTGCAGTCCATGGGCGAGCCGTCGAATCCGTCCTTGCGTCGATCGAGTACGACCGGGCTGAACGTGAAGACCTCTGGTCGGAAGTATTTGTCACCGCGTTCCTGCGGATGGACCAACTTGAGTCACTTTCGTCGGACCAGGTTCGAGGCTGGCTGATCCGCACAGCCCGCAACCTCACCGCCAACGCAGCTCGTCGTTCAAATACTCGTATGCGGCTCGGCACGCGCCTTTCGGCCCAGCCTTCTCACCTCTCACCGTCGGCAGAGTCGTCATACATCGACGGCGCTGCGTGGAACAGCTCGAAAGACGGCCGCAACGACGGTGGACTCGATATCAACATCATCCAGACTGCGTGGCGAGACTTGGATGACTCACATCGACAGGTTCTCGTGCTGGCAGCAGCTGGCCATGACGGTCCGAGTATCGCCAGCACACTCGACATCTCCCCGGCCGCCGCTCGTTCACGGCTCATGCGAGCCCGACGCGCGTTCCTGAATGCCTACTCACGAGTCAAGGAGGACTGTCAATGACCTCCATGCCCGACAACGAGCGTGAACTGTTCGAGGAACTATCGGCTTGGATACTCGCCGAGTCCGCAGGCACACCGGCGTTGGATCCGACCTCGGGTGATCTGGACAAGTCGGAACGAATGAGCGACGAGCGCATGGCCGAGCTCACCGAACTGGTTATCTCTAGGGGGCGGCGTCTGCAAAGTCGAACTCCTAGGCGCCGCCGCAAACGTCGGATCGCTGTCGGAACGGCGATCGCTGTTGCGCTCACCGCCACTACCGCCGTCGGAGCCCTAGTACTCAGTCGTGAACAGCCCACGAATCCAGCAGCCGGTTCAGCATGTCGCGCAGAGGCCAAAAAAGATGCCAGCGCGCTCGTCATCCCATTGACCGACGATCCTGTGGCCTACTGCAGATCCGCGTGGGACAGCGGTTCGCTCAAGAAGTTCGGCATTGACAGTCCGCCCAAATCCCTGACTGCCTGCATCAACGGGCAGGGTGTGATTGAAGTCTTCCCGGGAACCGAATCGGTCTGTGCACAACTCGGTCTTTCCCTAGCCGACACGAACCTCAACCCGGAAAACCGTCGAATTGTCGAGCTGAATGATCGGATCATCAGCGAGATAAACGAAACCGACTGCCTATCTGCCGAAGAAGCCGAATCCACTGCCCGTCGCATCCTTAACGACATCGGCCTCGACGATTGGACGGTCCGTATTAACGCCGATGCCGTAGGTGCGGACTGCGCCTGGGCCGGTATAGGCGATGACAACCATCACGTCTTCATCATGAAGTTGAGATAACTGCGAAGGAACAAGATGAATCGGACTATCGCAGCGGCCGTGGCCGCCACAGCCGCAATTACGTATCCATCGGTCGCGCCTGCGGGCGCACTGGATTCAGAATCGGTTCACGACCAGACAGAAGGAGTGGTCGCTGACTTCGAGGGACGTCGGATCAATCTTGCGGAGGGATGGGGCGACGCGGAGGCATGTAGAAGCGACGACGAAGGTACTCGCTGCTATCGCTCGGCGACCCAGATGTACAACGCAGAGCACCTTTTCGCCAACGCAGGGGCGATTGTTGCGAGCATCTGCTCCGGGGATGTGAATCTCTACAGCGATGCTAGCTACGCCGGGACGGTGCTAAGCCTCAACACGCGCTCTGTGGTCATAAACCTGGCTGGCTACGGGTTCGACAATGTTACCAGTAGCTACAAGATCGGACCTTGCGGCTCCCGGTTCTACGACACTACGACCGGTTCCGGTCTCTACCCCGGAACCACCACGGCCAATACCGTCGCAGCAAGCATGTCCCCCGGCTGGGACAACAGGATCGGCAGCATAACCATCTCTTGAAGCCAAGCAAGGGCACGGATATGCGCCAACGAATGTCTCGGGCGGACCCACTTGCCCCATCAATAGGGGCCGCCCGGGACTGTAGGCATGTAGGCCTGCAACAGATCTGGTTCCCAACGACACTTTGAAGTTGAGCGCAGGAGTGGGAGGTCCACTCCTGATCCTGTGTCAGGAGTCGACCGATCCCCAGAAACGCAATTGGGGGAACTGGTCGGAAGTTGGAATCAAGAGGAGGAGAAGGAAATGCGCAAGATACTTGGAGGCCTTGTGGCAGCGATGCTGGCGACTGGGCTGCTCGTCACAACAGCAGGGCCAGCATCTGCTGCTGCATGCAAGCTTTACAACGGAACAACTGCCACGAAGGCATCAACAGGCAACTGGTATTCGCAGGCGTTCACCACTCCGACGGGAGGATGTAACGACACAAACCTGTATCTCACTTCATATTCAAACTATTACAAAGGGCAGTACCTCAGTGGCGGAACCTGGACAGACGGGGCTGCTGGGTGGAAATTGGTTCCGGCAAACACCCCGTCATACGGTTCTGGGAGGGTGCTCATTTCGAGCGTTACGGACGGAACGCCGGTTCGGGTCACGGAATATCAGCATGGCGGAAGTGCAGTGACGGTTGGCCTCTAGGACTGTTCCAGCCATTGCTAATATCAACGGGTTTGTCCTGACGGTGATCTTGGCTACTTCGCTTCTCATTGCGGCGTGCGGGTCATCGCAGGGCAAGCCCAACGCTGAGGGGCTGGACCAGGAGCTTGTCGATCTGGTCGCTCCAATTTCGGGTGAGTCGATCAGGAACTCGCGCGAGTTGTCCGATGAAATTTCTCGTCGAAGCTACGAGGTGAATAACGAGTGTCTGGATGACAAGTTTGGGAAGCAGAATTGGCCGGACTTTCAACCTGATCGGACTCGATGGTTCGATTTCCCAGACGTCGATGAGTTGCGTGAGTACGGATTTCACCCGCCGGGGCCGATCGAACGAGACGACCACGAGTCTGGCGACCCGACGCCGACTGGCAAGGCATGGGATGACGCAGTTGAAGCGTGTCAGGAGCAGATTGCCAAATCTGACCCGGGTCGCAAGGCCTTCGAGCTTCGAAATGAATGGGGATCGGAGGTAGTAGCGGCCGCCAGAAGTCGTGACGAAGAGGTGAATCTTTGGAAGCAGGCGGCTGACTGTCTTGTCGACCTCGGGTATCCACGATCGGCGGTGGGCGACGAGGACGCGTTCTTGGCTTGGGTGACCGGAGAAGAGATAAGACTCCACAAGACGATGTCTGAGTCGGAGGTCAACAAGCATCAACGTAAGACCGCCGGTGACTATGTCGACTGCGCAGAACATGTTTGGAAAGCAAGGACCAAGTTTCTGTCGGCCAAGCGAGACAATTGGCTGGCAAGTCGGGTTGATCAGTTGAGGTCGCTTTCAGAGCAGATCCGCTCTGCTCCATGAGAACTGGTCCGCGTAGCTGGGTGCGCAATTCGGCGGTTGCCGGGTTGGTTGTGGCGTTGGTGACGGTGAGCCTCGGTGCTGGCTGGTACATGGCAGATCGCTCGGCGCAGACGCCGGACCGGGTGGCGGCAAATGCGAGTCCGCCTCAGGAGATTCCTGTCACTGTCGAGGTTGAGGAACGCATCCTGAGTGAGAGTGTTGTGCTCCGAGGGAGCGTGGTTGCTGCCGATCCAACACAGGTCATGCTCGCTATACCAGAAGGGGTCGCTCCGATAGTCACTGCCACTCCTGTGCCCGCGGGTTCGACGGTGGAAGAGGGTGACGTCATTTTGGGGGTCGCTGGTCGTCCGGTCTTCGTGGTGGCAGGGCCGTTCCCGCTGTTTCGCGATCTGGTTCCGGGCGACGAAGGCGTTGACGTAAAGATGGTGCAGGAATCGTTACTCCGTCTGGGATACCGGATCCCCAAGGACGAGTTGGGGCGATTCGGAAACCAGACGGGCAGTGCGGTAGCGAAGATTTGGAACTACAGCGGCTATCCGCCAGCGGTCAACAATGTCATCGATACATCTTCGGACCAGGGTCGCGTGGCCGGCGACGGCAGCGCCGGTGAACAGGGTGCCTCGGCAGCAGGTGGAGGTTCAGCTGACACCTCTGATGGAAACTCAATTTCTGGTGCAGCGACAACTCGCAGCGACGTCGTTATCAGGCGGTCTGAGGTCGCTGTCGTTCCAACACTGCCCGCGACTGTTGTGGGACTGAACGCCCAAGTCGGGTCTCTTGTTACGGCTGACCAGCCAGTCATTTCCGTGACCAGCGCCGGTCTCGTATTGAGTGTCCAACTTCAGAGTTCACAGGCCAATTCGGTGAAGGAGGGGATGACCGGGGAAGTTGACGACCCAACCCTCGATCTGCACATCCCCGTCGTTGTGGTCCAGGTAAAAGACGGTGCAGGAGGTGCGGACAATGGTGGCCAAGGCGGCGATACCGGACTTGTTGCACTGCTCAGGCCGACCGTGAAGCCGTTCGACCAGGGGATCCTCGGCTCGGACCTGAGGGTACGTATCAAGACGATCGCGTCGGCTGACGCGAAACTTGCCGTTCCGGTCGCCGCAGTGCGGAGCCGAGCAGACGGCAGCCAGTATGTCATCAGGCTGGACAAAAACGCTGACTCTGAGAGGGATTCAACCACCTCTAGGCGCCGGAACGTGACCGTGGATACAGGCCTCAGCGCCGGAGGCTGGGTAGCGATAGAACCGTCATCCGCAGATACCCTGGGCAAAGGCGACCGGGTGATCGTCGGATGAAACACGCACGAGGTCGGGCCTCGTCGGACGATACACGGACCGCCCAAACCGGTGACCTCACGGTTGTCGAGCGCGGGCTTGGCCCGTTGATCGAGTGGACCGCCATCGAGGTCACCTACCCGGGGTTTGTCGACGTCCAAGCGGTCAAGCCGACTTCGTTGGAGGTAGAGCGTGGTGAATCTGTAGCGGTAATGGGGCGTTCCGGTTCCGGAAAGAGCTCGCTATTGAGCGTCATGGCGCTGCTGCAACGGCCGACAGGCGGCCGCTACATCCTTGATGGGATCGACGTCGGTGGGCTTTCCGAAAGAGAGCGGGCAGCGGTGAGGGCCAACAGAGTCGGAGTAGTTTTCCAAGCGTTTCACCTGATGGAACGCCGCACTGTTTTCCAGAACGTCGCCTTGGGAATGCTTTACAGCTCGGTTCAGCCGAGCCAACGCGAAGCTTTAGCGACCGAGGCGATTTCACGGGTTGGGCTCATCGACCGAACCCACGCTCGGGCCAACACACTGTCGGGTGGAGAGCGCCAACGAGTTGCGATAGCCAGAGCCATCGCGCACCGACCCAGAGTGTTGTTCGCCGATGAGCCGACAGGGAACCTGGACCGCCACAACGCGGACCAAGTGATGGAGCTACTGCTTGAACTCGGCGGCAACGAGTTCACCCTTGTTGTAGTCACCCACGACCCTGAAGTTGCGCGACTAGCGCAGCGGACCTTGGTAATGGACGACGGCAAGGTCACCACGTAGAAGTGGCCTGTCGCAGAGATAGTTCCAGACTACGACTTCGTGATCAGCTTGCCGAAGCCCTTAACAGCCTGGTCGAGCGTCCCGGTCGCACGTTCTTGAACGGGATCGGTATAGCGATCGGGGTTGCCACAGCAGTCGCCGTGTTCACGATTGCTGACACTGCCGGCCACGAGGTATCGGCAACGTTTGACACTCTCAAAGCGACACAGATCTTGGTCAAAGTCTCGCCTGAAGCCGTTCAACAAGCCATCGAGAGCGGCGACTCGCCGTTTCCCAAAGACGCTGAAGGCAGGGTCAACTCCTTAGCCGGTGTCAGAAGCTCAGGAGTAACTACCGTCCGCATGACGCGCTGCGAAATTGCCGCCAATGACGTCCAAGATCCAACCGGGGCCAACGAGGTACAGGCGCCCCTGATATCGGCAACAAAGGGCGCCCTGGTCGCCGCAGAGGTAGATGTGACCGGCAAGGTGTGGAACGCCTGGCACGAACAGAACCGAGCCAAAGTTGCCCTGGTTGGAAGAGTGGTCGCCGAGGGCCTCAAGATCGACGGCGGAGATCCATCCCAAGCGGTACTTATTGAGGGAGTGCCATTCGTTGTCGCCGGCGTCATCAACGAGTCGAATCGAGACTCTCAACTGCTGCGGGCGGTGGTCGTTCCAGAGTTGACCGGGTCCGCACTGTGGCCAGTGCCGGAGGAACCACCCCGGATGCTCGTACGAACTGAGCCCGGTGCCGCTCAAGCCGTGGCCGCTCAGGCCCCCGTAGCTATACGGCCAGAGAGCCCCGAGAGCTTTTCAGTGGCCGACCCGCCCGACCCGAAGCAGTTCCGTGAAAGCGTCGAGGCAGACGTCACTGGCCTCTACATAGCGCTATCGGCGATTTCGCTGGCACTTGGTGGTGTCGGCATCGCGAACACAACGCTGCTCATGGTCATGGAACGAAGCAAGGAGTTCGGTCTTCGCAGAGCGGTCGGAGCACGCCCCGTTCACATACTCCGACATGTCCTGACCGACACGGGACTACTCGGATTTCTAAGTGGCGGCATAGGCGTCGCAATCGGCATAGCAGTCGTGCTTGTGGTCGCGGGTCAACGTGGCTGGCAACCGGTGATGGACCCGAGAATCGTGTTGGCAGGACCGATAGGAGGCATGGTTGTTGGCGTGACAGCGGGATTCTTCCCGGCCCTACGTGCGCGACGAATCGAACCATCCGATGCGCTCCGCTCCTGACAGGGCTGGCTTGAGCAAGGCGGGCAGCAGGATCCGCGGCGAAGATACGACTGAGTCACATTTAGCTGCGCCGTGGTCGGTGAACCGGAACGATCCCTGGCTCCCCACGTCAAGGCCGGTCCTGGTTGGGTCGATGGTCGTGAGCCGACCCAACCAGGACTGTTTCATTAACCGGGGGATTAGGACGCAGACCGCCCTGACGATCTGGTCAGGTCAGTCGACCAGAGCCTGAGGCCAAACCCCGTCGTACAAGGGCAGTACGGCGTCAGATCTGCGTCGAGCGTCGCCATCCTCAGGTTGCTGGCGAAGTCGTGGGTCCAGGCGAACGTGCCATGATCGGCCGCAGGTGCTCTGGAACGAGAGCAACGTGTCGTAGGCGTCCTGATCGGGGTTGTCGCCAAGATCTTTGAGCGCGGCGATTGCCGGACCGGTGGAGTTGGCGTCGGAGGCCGTGGTCGGACCTGAGGGGCTGGTTCCGTGCGCACGGCGATGCTGACCGGGCAGCCTCGCCGGGCTACGGCTTCGCCGTTGAGCCGTCCTCGGGTGACGCGTCATGGTCGCCGAGTTCTTCTTCCAGCGATTCGACGCCGCCGATCAGACCCCGGTTGCCGAAGAACTGCCAAGCGACCACTGCGATCACCAACACGATCGATCCCCTCAGGAACCAGCTCTGATACTTGGCGACGGTGTCCAGTACCGACTCGATCTGGTCCTGCAACAGCCAGCCGGTCTGGCGGATGATCAGAGTTCGGCCGACGGTTCCGATGATGTTCAGGATGAAGAACCGCCGGATCGGCATGGCTGCCACGCCAGCGAGCAGGCAGACCGGATTGTTCGGTGCGACGACGACCAGGACGTTCAGAGCCTTCTTGAATCCCGTCTGGTCGCGCTCGAACTGATTCACGACCGGCTCAAAGCCGGGGAACACCTTTCGGGCCCAGTCCAGAGCCTGTCCCCGGTAGATGTAGCCGAGTGCGTAGAACAGCGGGTCGGCGACCAGTAGGCGTCCGGTCGATACCAGGATGTACGGCCAGAAGTCGGCCGAATAGGTTCCGAGCAGGTACTTGTTGGACGAGTTGAGCGCCAGCAGCCCGATCGGGTGCTCCCTGATCCAGCTCGCCCAGAGAGCGTTGCCGACGTTGGTGGCGATGATCAGCCCGATTATCAGCGCGCCGATGAGTGGCAGCAGACCGCGGGGGTGGCGCGGAGTATCTCGCAGTTGAAGCTCGTGATCTTCGGTCATGTGGGATTCGAGGCCATTCGAAGCTAATGAAGCCGCTCGGACTAATAGGGTGGGCGTCACGCTACAGGGGCCGTGGGGAGTCACGGCATGCACCAGGGGGAACAAATGCAGGGAACGATGCAGAGCACGCCGCTCTCGTTGAACCACTTCTTCGACCGGGCCGAGCGCTACACGCCCAAGAAGGAGATCATCACCGGCACGGCGACCGGAGTGGAGCGGACCACCTACGGAGAGTGGGCAGAGCGGACCCGGCGCCTGGCGGGGGCCCTCGACCAGCTCGGAATCTCCGCAGACGGTCGGGTCGGTACCTTCGCCTGGAACACCGCCCGACACCTGGAGCTGTACTTCGCCGCCCCGTGCAGCGGCCGGGTCCTTCACACGTTGAACATCAGGCTGTTCCCCGAGCAGGTCACCTACATCGTCAACCACGCCGAGGACGAGGTCATCTTCGTAGACCGTTCCCTACTCGGACTGCTGGCGCCGTTGATCCCGACCTTCAAGACCGTGCGTCACTTCGTTGTGATGGACGACGGCGTGCCGACCCCGCTGCCGGACGGAGTCGAGATGCTCGATTACGAGGAGCTGCTCGCCGGGTCGGACCCTGTCGACATGGCCATCGACGACGAGAACCGCGCCGCGTCCATGTGTTACACGTCGGGTACAACGGGTAACCCCAAGGGTGTCGTCTACACGCACCGCAGCACGTATCTGCACACCCTCGCGATGACCCAGGCGGACACCGTCGGGGTCCGCGAACGGGACATCGTCATGCCGGTGGTTCCCATGTTCCACGCCAACGCCTGGGGCCTGGCGCATGCCGGTGTAGCCACCGGAGCGAGCCTCGTTCTGCCCGGCCCGCAGATGACCCCGCCCGCTCTGGCGAACCTGATCGTCAACGAAAAGGTGTCGGTTGCAGCGGGGGTGCCCACCATCTGGATGGGGGTGCTTCCCGAGCTCAAGGACCGCGACATTTCCAACCTCCGGGCGATTCCGTGTGGCGGCTCAGCTGTGCCGAAGTCGCTGTCGGAGGCCTACAAGGCCCAGACCGGCATGCCGATCCTGCAGGCGTGGGGTATGACCGAGACAAGCCCGGTTGCTTCGGTTGCGATCACCCGCTCCTGGCTCGAGGACCTGCCGGAGGACCAGCTGGTCGATCTGCGCGCCACGCAGGGTCCGGCCGTCTTGGGCGTCGAACTACGGATTGCCGACCAGGCGACCGGGGAGATCATGCCGTGGGACGGAGAATCCAGAGGTGAGCTCCAGGCACGGGGTCCGTGGATCGCAGCCTCTTACTACAACGATGACCGCTCGCCCGACTCGTTCACCGAAGACGGCTGGCTGCGGACCGGGGACGTCGCGGTCATCACCGCCGACGGCTACATGCACATCGTGGACCGGACCAAGGACGTGGTGAAATCCGGCGGGGAGTGGATCTCGTCGGTCGAACTCGAAAACGAGATCATGGCCCACCCGGCCGTCGCCGAAGCAGCCGTCATCGGTCTGCCGCACCCGAAGTGGGCTGAGCGTCCACTTGCCGCAGTGGTAGTCAAGGAAGGTCAGGCGTTGACCAAGGAAGAGGTCATCGAGTTCCTGACCGGTCGGGTCGCGACGTGGTGGCTTCCAGACGACGTCGTATTCATCGAAGAGGTCCCCAAGACCAGCGTCGGCAAGTTCTCGAAGAAGGACCTGCGGGACCGCTTCGCGGACCACACGCTGCCGACCGCAGAGGGCTGAGCGTCTGCGTCGGTGCTGGTACCTCGTGTCGGCACCGACGTAGGGTCCTGCCCAGATGTATTCATTCCTAAGGCGACCCATCTGGATCCTCAGCCATGTCCTGATCGCCGTGTTGGTCGTCGTGCTGATCTCACTCGGGTTCTGGCAGCGCTCCCGCTATTACGAGGAGAAGGAGAAGGGCGACAGGTTGGAGGCCGCCGAGTCCGCCCCGCCTGAGTCGCTCGACGACCTGGTGTCGTCAAAGGACGACCCAGACAGCATTCCCGACTCGGTACGCTACAAGCGGGTCGAGGTTTCAGGAACCTACGACGTGGCGAACGAGGTTCTGGTCAACAACCGATCGTTGGACGGTGCGCCGGGAGCGTGGATCCTGACCCCGTTGATCCAGCCCGACGGGACCGCCGTTCCCGTTGTGCGCGGCTGGGTTCCGATGTCCGTCGCCGAATCGGACCCTCCTTTCAAGGCGGCCGCTCAGCCCGTTGGGCGCGTCGACGTGCTCGGCAACGTGCAACTGACCCAGGAGCGAGAATCGTTCGGTCCCACCGATCCTGCCGATGGCAAGCTGACGAAGCTGTCACGTGTCGACCTGAAACGGTTCGCAAAGCAACTGCCTTACGACATCGAGCCGATCTACGTGGTGCTCGACACTCAGACCCCGGCGCAGACCGGAAACTATCCCGCGCTGGTCAGCCTGGTTGTTTCTGACCCGTCGCAGAACTTCTCCTACATGCTCCAGTGGTGGGTATTCGCTGCCATCGCGGCCGGCGGCTATCCGCTGGTACTGCGGATGGTCGCAAGGTCTAAGGATCCGAACAGTCCCAAGCGGATCTCGGTGCCCAAGGGCGAAGAGATTCCCTGGGCTGCAGGTCTGGGACCGGACGGTCCAGCCGATGCGCCTGCTGACAGAGATGAAGAGTCCCCAGCCCAGGAATCCGTTGACGCCGGGACTGATTCCGGGGTGCGACCAGAGTGAACGGCGACCCGACGACCGCCCGCACCCGAGTAATGGAAGCCGCCATCACCTGCGCCCGGGAGAAGGGTGTTCGGGGTTTCTCGCTCGAGGACGTCGCCCTGGAAGCCGGGCTGTCGCGTTCGACCATCTACCGGTACTTCCCGGAGGGCCGCTCACAGCTCTTCGAAGAGACCGTCACCTGGGAGATCGGGCGGTTCTGGGAACGCCTGGCCCTGGCAGTCGCTGATCTTCCGACTCTTGAAGACCGGCTCGTCGCCGGGCTCGTCATCGGTCGAAAGCTGATGGCGAAGAGCACGATCCTAAACAACCTCCGCGACCCGGAACTGCTGGATCTGGTCGAGGCAGCCCAGCCCGCAGAGCCGCTGGTCCACGGGGTGATCCGCGAGTACATGCTTGGTCTGCTCCGGGACGAGCAGATCGACGGGCGGCTAGTGGCCTCGCTGGATCTGGAATTTGCGGCCGACTACCTGATGCGCATGTCGATCTCGTGGATGAACAACCCAGCGGGAGTCGATCTGACCGACGACGCCACCGCCCGCAAAGTCGTCAGGGAACAGTTCCTGGCCGGTATCTCGGCCAGAAACTGACGCAGTTTCGGACAGGCGCCACCGCCAGCGAGGCACCCCCGAGCGGCCCACCCACCTGGAGAGCGCCAACCCGGCATGGGGGTGACGTATGTCACGCGCGGATAATTCGATGAGATGATCTGTGTACTATTGTTTCATTCGATGGTTCGTATCGCTTGCCGGAAACGGTCGGCGGTGAAGTTCGCGACGGGGGTGACATGTCGGAACAGGGGCTCGTAACGCAGGAGATGTCCACTTTCGACGTGTCCGTGTCGTTGGACCTCAGTGATCAGGAGATGCGAATCGCCGACGCACTTCGGCGTTGTATCGGCCGTTGGGGCATGGCCAAGACGACCATCGACGACATCGCCCGTGAAGCGGGCGTGTCTCGCGCAACCGTCTACCGACAGTTCCCAGGCGGCAAGTCAGCGATCCTCTCTGCGGCTGTCAACGCCGATGTGCAGAGGCTGCTGAACCTTCTCTCGGGCGAACTCGCAGCGCTGGACGACCTTGAATCCTGCCTGGTGGCTGCCCTGCATAAGTCGGCTGTGTTCCTCGACGCTCACCCCGTCCTGCGTTACATGCGCGAGCACGAATCCGCCGAACTCGAACAGATCCTGGGATTTGAGCGGACCGACGCTGCGCTGATCACCTGCGGCGAGGCGATGGTGCCGATGCTCAGCCGTTTTCTACCGGCCGAGAAGGCGTTCGACGCCGGAATGTGGGGAGCCAGGATCCTCATCTCGTACCTGGCTGAGGATCCGCTGCACGTCGACCTCCTCGAGCCTGAAGATGTGCGGCGAGTGGTCCGCACATTCATGATTCCCGGCCTTCTGGCCGATGGGATCCAAGTCGATCTGAATCTCACGTTCTCCAACCCGAGTCCAGAAATCCAAACCGAGTCCTGAAACCAATAGGAGTAAATATGTCCATCACCGAGGGGCGCACCAACGAGGAACTCATCGGACGCGCCGATATCGATGACCTTGAGGCCATCCTTGCGGTCACCAACACCGACCGCGATGCAGCCATTTCGGTGGTAGAGAACAACGCCGACGCGATCTTCACCTGGGACTATGAAAAGGGTGCCCGCAAGGGGCTCGACAAGCTCTACGAGAAGGCCAAGCACTCGATGTGGGATGGCCAGAAGGACCTTCCCTGGGACACCGAGGTCGACCAGGAGCGCGTCGTCATGGCCAACGCCGAGATGAACGGCGGCATGATCGACTTTGATCCGACCGGAACGCCTTTCGAGAAGTGGGGCGACAAGGAATGGCTCGAGGTCGGAATCCAGAGCCAGAACTGGACCCTGTCGCAGTTCCTCCACGGCGAGCAGGGTGCGCTGATCTGCACAGCCAAGATCGTCGAGACCGTCCCGTGGATCGACGCCAAGTACTACGCCTCGACCCAGGTGATGGACGAAGCCCGTCACGTCGAGGTCTTCGCCAAGTACCTCGACGACAAGCTGAGCGGCCACTACCCGGTAAACGCCCACCTCAAAATGCTCCTGGACGACATCGTCAAGGACCCCCGTTGGGACATGACCTATCTGGGCATGCAGATCATGGTCGAGGGGTTGGCGCTCGCAGCGTTCGGATTCATCCACCAGCTCACCACCGAGCCGTTGCTCAAGAAGCTGCTCCGCTACGTCATGAGTGATGAGGCCCGTCACGTGGCATTCGGCGTTCTGTCGCTGCAGGAGTACTACGAGGGCCTGTCTGACGCCGAGATCTTCGAGCGCCAGGAATTCGCCTTCGAGGCAGGCGTCCGCATGCGTGACCGCTTCCTCCAGCAGGAGGTGTGGGAGCGCATGGGAGTCCCGGTGAAGGACGCCATCGAGATGGTGATGCGCACCCCGACACGCGACATGTTCCAGATGATGCTGTTCTCGAAGATCGTCCCGAACTGCAAGAAGCTCGGACTGCTGGACCGCAACGACAAGTGGCTGCGTCACCGCTTCGAAGAGATCGGTGTCATCCAGTTCGAGGACTGGGCAGACACCAGCCTGGAACTAGACACGTTCGCTCTGACCACAGAGGACGAACGCAGCGCCTGATTCCATAGAATCGCCAAGTGCTTCAACGGCGGGTCGACCCGTCGGTAACGTGCTTCTCATGGAGCACGAAATGATGCGTCTTCGTGTAGTCCACGGTCTACGACTCCGCAGTCTCCTCGAGGCTGCGGAGTTGGCGCGTCTGGCCGGAATTGCCCAAGGACTGGTCGAATCGATCCTGGACGACGAATCCGGCCGCGGGTTCGTCGTCTACCGCTCGGGTCGGCTCTCCGGATGGGCGCTAACCGCCACCGGCCGATCGGAGGGGGAGAGGCTCCTGGCGGACCAGTTGCGCCACTCTGGCGGCCGTGCCGAGATCGAGTCGATCTATGAGGAATTCCTCGACCTCAATCCCGTTCTGTTGTCGATCTGCACCGATTGGCAGACCTCAAACGTCGATGGGATAGAGGTCGTCAACAACCATGAGGACGCCGAACGCGACGACAGGGTGCTTGCTCGACTCGATGACCTGCATTCTCTGTCGATGCAGATGACGGCACGACTCGGTGGCATCCTTGAACGATTCGCTGGATATGGGCCACGACTGTCTGCCGCGCATGAGAGAATCCTCACAGGCGAGACGGAGTGGCTCACGAGATCGACCATCGATTCGTACCACAGTGTCTGGTTTGAACTGCATGAGGACCTACTCGCCACCCTCGGTCGGCGACGGGTCGATGAGCGCCCGCGGTGAACAACGCGGAATCAATAGGAGTTATGAATGAGTCCCACCTTCGGTCGGGTCGTAACAGCAATGGTCACGCCCTTCGATGAGAGGGGCGACCTCGATCTGGTGGCCGCAGCCGAACTTGCCCAGTGGTTGGTCGAGAACGGTAGCGACGGCCTGGTGCTCAGTGGCACCACCGGTGAAAGCCCGGCCCTGACCGAATCAGAGGAGCTGGTCCTGTTTCGGACAGTCCGCGAAGCGGTGTCGGTCCCGATCGTGGCCGGCACAGGGTCCAACTCGACGGTGACCGCGGTCGAGCAGACCAAGCGCGCGAGCGAATTGGGTGTCGACGGAATTCTGACCGTCACGCCGTATTACAACCGTCCCTCCCAAGAGGGTCTCGTCGCCCACTTCACAGCTGTCGCTGCTGCGACCGAGCTTCCGGTGATGCTCTATGACATCCCTGCACGGACCGGTCGCAAGATCGACACCTCGACGATTCTGCGGCTCGCCAACGACGTTCCCAACATCGTTGCTCTCAAGGACGCTGCCGGGAATGCGCCAGAGACCGCTCGACTGATCGCTGCGCTCCCATCCGGGTTCGAGGTCTACAGCGGCGACGACCCAATGACCCTGCCACTGCTGGCAGTCGGCGCGGTCGGCGTGGTTTCGGTCTCGTCGCACTGGGTCGGCCGTCAAATGGGCGAGATGATCGGCGCCTTCTTCAAGGGTGATGTCGAAGCAGCCCGCCGAATCAACGCGGGACTGATTCCGTCGTTCGACTATGAGACATCCGTCGAGGCTCCCAACCCGATTCCCACCAAGGCGCTGCTCAAGGTGCTCGGTCTAAAGGTGGGGGAGTGTCGACCGCCGATGGGCCCTGCTCCTGCAGGACTCGAAGACAGAGCACGAGTAGTTCTGGAAGGCCTTTCATGAAAAACCCCCCTGTTCACATCACGTTCCTCGGCGGTCTGGGTGAGATCGGCCGCAACTGCGCAGTGATCGAACTCGAAGGATCACTACTGCTGATCGACTGCGGCCTGATGTTCCCCGACACCGACATGTTGGGCATCGACCTTGTGCTGCCCGACTTCACCTGGCTGCTCGAACGCTCCGACGACATCGTCGGTTGCATCGCAACCCACGGCCACGAGGACCACATCGGTGCGCTGTCCTACCTGCTGCGGGACGCGAGTTTCCCGGTGTTCGGCACCGAGCTGACCCTTGGCCTGGCGAAGGGGCGCATCGAAGAGGCAGGACTGCTCAAGCAGACCGAGTTGGTCACCGTTGCCGACGGCGAACGCTGGGAGATCGGCCCCTTCGACGTCGAGTTCATACCCGCGACGCACTCCGTGCCTCAAGGTGTGGCGACCGCGATCCACACGCCCCAGGGGACCATCCTCCACACCGGAGACTTCAAGATCGACCTGACGCCGGTTGATGGCCGACTCACCAACCTGGCGCGCATCGGCGCCCTGGCCGATGGTGACGGCATCCGGCTACTACTGGCCGACTCCACCAATGCCGACCAGGCGGGTCACTCGCGTTCCGAGTCCACTGTCGGTAAGGTCCTCTACACCTTGATGCACGAGCAGCAGGGTCGACGGGTCATAGTCGCCTGTTTCGCGAGCCACATCCACCGGATCCAACAGCTCGCGGACGCAGCAATCGAGTTCGGACGGGTCATTGCACCGCTCGGTCGTTCGATGAAGCGCAACATCTCGATGGCACGGGAACTGGGCCTGCTCAATATCCCGGATTCGGCGATCATCGATGTCGAAAATGTCGACAAGCATGCACCCGGCAAGGTGCTGGTGATTTCCACCGGTTCCCAGGGCGAGCCGATGTCGGCCCTGACTCTGTTGGCGGCCAACGAGAACCGCTGGTTGACGATCACCCCCGACGACACGGTCATCCTGTCCTCGCATCCGATCCCGGGTAACGAGGATGCCGTGACGAAGGTGATCGACAACCTGTTCCGTCAGGGCGCAGAAGTCATCCACTCGGGTCTGTCCGATGTCCACGCCACCGGCCATGCGAAGGCCGAAGAACTCAAGCTGTACCACTCGATCGCGAAGCCCGAATACTTCGTCCCGGTTCACGGCGAGTACCACCACCTGGTCGCCCACAGCCGTCTGGCCAAGACGATGGGCACCGCTCCCGAGAACATTCTGATCGCCGAGGATGGCGACCGGCTCGTGCTCGACGACAAGGGTCTGCGGGCCGTCGGGCGGGTCCCGTCCGAGTACATCTACGTCCACGGAACCGTTGGCGACATCGGTACAGGGGTGCTGCGTGACCGCAGAACCTTGGCTGATGACGGAGTCGTCGTCATCACCGTCTGTGTTGATCGGGGCGAGCGTCGCATCGTCTCGGGGCCGAAGGTGTCCAGCCGCGGTTGGATCCACGAGCAGGAGGCCGGCGATGTTCTCAAGACCCTGGTCGACCGCGTGACGGCAGCAGTCGACAAGTCACTGGGTGATAACGCCGAACGTCAAGCAATCGAGAAGGCCGTCCGCCGTGCTGCCGGTAGTTACGTATCGGAGTCGACCAGACGTAGGCCGATGATCGTGCCAGTGGTTCTCGAGTCCTGACCGATCAGTGGCCGAAGGGCTCGGAGGGCTCTCACGTGAGGGTCGGGGATCAAAAACTTCTTGCCGAAGTGAATCTTGGACGGGAGGGCATGTCGACATTCGCGAGTCCACAGGATCTAGCGGCCAGAGCCTCGAGACAGGTCTGGAAGCTGCTGACGGGCACACTGTTGCCTGAACTGGCAGTGACGGCTGACGGCGAGGACTACGTGGCGAATAGCCCAAACCCGTCGAGCCATCACACCGTCTACCCGACTCGGAGAATGAGCTACGCGGACCTGCGGTCTAGCTACCAAGGGTTGGGATGGATTCATATTGGTCACACCAGGGAGTACGGATGAGCACCGACCCCCCGGCTCGGCGAAGCGAAGTACCTGACTCAGTTGAGGCACTGAACGCTGCAACCCGCGCGTACAACGACGCAGTCATGGCATTTGGAAACGAACCTGACCATCGAGAGCTGATGCGGCAGCGACTCCGGGCATTCTCATCGGTTCCGTTGATGCTCATGGCTTCCAGACCGTACCGTCACGCGTTGGGGTTCTTTCCTGAACTGGTGTTGAACCTCTGCCAGGGCCGGGCTGCGAGCATCGAACTGGCCCGCAACATCATCCGGACCTTGCCGAAGTCTGAGGTGGAGAGTCGGGTGGTTACCGATCTCGAGTCCCTGGTTGAGGGTATGAGTGCAGATGAGGTGGCCCAGTTGTCAGATCTGTTGATCGAGCTGGGTCTGTCAGCGGCGGTGGATCGCGTTCGCTCGTACGCGGCTGACCAGTCGGAGGAGGAAATGCATCAGCTTGCTGAGGACATGGAGGGGGTTGAGCGATCTTGGCGATGGCGGCTCAGCCGCACTGAGCGGATCGAACGCCGATGAGAACGATCCACAGACTGCTGGTTGGTGTGCCCCGAGGATTCCGGGCAGGGGACTGGTTGCAGGATCTGATGACAATTTGAGGTGCCGTGAGGTGGTCCGCATTTTCAGGCTGGGACATTGGGCCGGCCTCAGGTGCTGTCGGCCTGGGTCGACGCAGAGTAACTCCCACCTATTGTCACTGGTCCTTAGTACGCTCGGATAACCGTGGTGACACGACAGAAGTCCAGAAACGCATCCTCACGCTCGAAGGCGCCCAGTTCCAAGGGCAGGTCTTCTGGAACCCGATCTTCAGCTTCGTCGCGTTCCCGCTCCAAGGCTTCCGCTGAAGAATCATCGTCCGGAGCCCTTTCACGGCTGGGTGGAACACTCAGGCTGGTGTTCGACGGTCGCGGGCACGACGTCTGGGGGATGCTCTGCCTGATCCTCGCGGTCCTCATCGGGGCGAGTGTCTACAGTGGCGCGACCGGTGGGCCCTCGTCGTGGCCGGACACGCTCACGGGCAGCCTCGTCGGGGTGCTTCGAGTATTGGTTCCGCCGGTCCTCGTGCTGGCCGGTGTGCTGTTGATACGAGGTCCGCGCGAAGTCGAGATCGACCTGTCGGAGGGCATCGAGGAGGACGAATACCACGCCTCGACGCCTTCCACCGGAGTGCGAACGGTCGGGATTCTGTTGGCCGTCGTTGTCGTAGCCGGTGTCCTCGACGTACTTCTCGCCGAGGACAAGACGATCACCTCAGACGGCTACGACGCGTACGCCGGCGCCGGCGGCATGCTAGGGGCAGGTGTCGGTGGACTGGGACTTCTGGTCGGTCGCTGGACCACCCTGGCAGTGTTGGTGTTGTTCGGCATTTTTGCCCTCAGCCTGATCACCGGATGGTCGCTGCGCCTGATGGGCCAGACGATCGCATCGGGATTGGCGCCACTCGTTCGGTCGTTCCTCTCATGGTTCAGCGGACTCTTCCGGGTCGGCGATCTCGCGGACGAGATATCCAACGATGAAACGGAACTGTCAGCCGAGTCCGAGGTCGAACTCTTCGACCAGGATGCCGGTCTCCCAGCGCCGAAGAAGTCGCGCAAGAAGGCGAAGAAGCCTGACGAGTTGGCCGTCGTTGTTGCAGGCAACAATTCCGGCGATTCGGGTGAGCCACACGACCCCGAGCAGTTGCAGATCGGTCTGGGACCCGCCGGAGAAGGCTCTGTCTGGCGGTTACCACCGCTCAAGCTCCTTGCCCTGTCGGGCAAACGTGACGTGGACGAAGCCGCAGTCGCTGCTCGTGGTCGACAGCTCGAAGGTGCCCTGGCTGAACACGGCGTCGAAACACGTCTGGTCGGCATGGTCGTCGGACCCACGGTCACCCGCTACGAGTTGGAGCTCGGCGTTGGCGTAAAGGTCGCACGGGTCACCAGCCTCAACAAGGACATCGCCTACGCCATGGCCTCCCCCGATGTCCGAATCCTCGCTCCGATCCCCGGTCGCCAGGCGATAGGCATCGAAGTCCCGAACCACGACCGCCAGATCGTGCACCTGGGCGACATCCTCACCTCGGGTGAGGCGCACCGGGCGACCCATCCACTCGAGGTCGGCGTCGGTCGGGACATCTCGGGCACATCGGTCATGTTGAACCTGGCGAAGATGCCCCACCTGCTCATCGCCGGCCAGACCGGTGCCGGCAAGTCGTCGTGCATCAACTCGGTAATCACGTCGCTGCTCATGAGGACCACGCCCGAACAGGTCCGGATGATCCTCATCGACCCCAAGCAGGTCGAACTCACCCAGTACAACCGGATTCCGCACCTGCTCACCCAGGTCGTCACCAACCCCAAGAAGGCCGCGAACGCCCTCAACTGGGCCGTGCTCGAGATGGAGCGGCGCTACGACCTGCTCTCCGAGGTCGGCGTGCGTGACATCACCGGCTACAACGCATCGTTCGACCGGGGAGATCTGGTCGCGCAACTCGGCGAAGACCGCGAGTTCAAACGGATGCCGTTCATCCTGGTCGTGGTCGACGAACTCGCGGACCTGATGATGGTCGCCTCACGCGACGTCGAGGAGTCGATCACCCGCATCGCCGCCAAGGCCCGTGCGGTTGGAATCCACCTGGTGATCGCCACCCAGCGGCCCTCGGTGAACGTCATCACCGGTGTCATCAAGGCCAACATTCCAGCCCGTCTGGCGTTCTCGGTGGCTTCGGCGACCGACTCGAAGGTCGTGCTCGACCAGGTCGGAGCGGAGCGACTCGTCGGCCAAGGCGACATGTTGTTGCTCAGCGGATCGTCCTCCGCGCAGCGAATCCAGGGCGCCTGGGTGGACGAGGCTGAGGTGTCCAACATCGTCGCCCAGTGGCGCAGGCAGGCACCGACAGCCGAGGAGACCTTTGTCGAGGGCGTTGCAGGTGATGAGAACACCATCGCCATGTCCGGTCACGCTCCGGGTGGTGGAGGCGGCGCCGGGGGCGGCGATGATGACGACGAACTGGTCAAGCAGGCTCTGGAATTGGTTGTTCGCAGCGGCCTGGGTTCCACATCGATGCTCCAGCGCAAGCTCAAGGTCGGTTTCGCCCGGGCTGGACGTTTGATGGACCTGCTCGAACAGCGTGGGGTGGTCGGGCCATCCGAAGGGTCCAAGGCCCGCACGGTCATGATGACCCCCGACGAACTCGACGACATGATCGAGCGCGGCGACCTTTAAATGCGAGAGAAAACGGGAGAGAGCCTTGACTGAGTTTGTGACACTCGCCGAGGGGCTCAAGTTTCCCGAAGGGCCTGTGGCCTTCGACGACGGATCGGTCATGGTCGTCGAAATCGCGGGCGAGCGTCTGACTCGGGTCGACGCCGACGGTTCTACAGAGGTCGTAGCATCGATTCCCGGGGGTCCCAACGGCGCCGCTGTTGGACCTGACGGCTGGATCTGGATCACAAACAACGGCGGCTGCTTCGAATACATCGACCTGGGCGGGATGTTGATTCCCGGGGGAGTCCCGATGGGTTGGACCGGCGGCAGCATCCAACGCGTGAACCCCGCGGACGGAACCGTCGAAACCGTCTACACCGAGTGCGACGGATGGCCGCTCCGGGCACCCAACGACCTGGTCTTCGATTCGACCGGCGGATTTTGGTTCACCGATCACGGTGTTCGGCTTGAGCGGAGCTCGGACCGGACAGGCGTCTTCTACGCCTCCGTCGACGGCACTTCTATCACTGAAGCGATCTTCCCACTCGATGCCCCCAACGGGGTTGGACTGTCGCCAGCCGGCGACACGCTCTATGTCGCCGAGACTCACACAGGTCGGGTCTGGCAGTGGAACGTTCCGGAGCCCGGCAAGGCCGTAGGCGGCGGGCTTCTCGCGCCGCATGGCGACCTGCTTGTAGGGCTGCCCGGGCATCAACTCCTGGACTCGCTCGCGGTCGACTCAGAGGGCTACGTCTGCGTCGGGACGATCGTCAACGGCGGAATCACCGTTATCTCGCCGAGCGGTGACTCGGTCGAGCACATCGCGGTCGAAGATGTGCTGGTGACGAACATCGCCTTCGGTGGGCCCGAAATGAAGACCGCCTACATCACATCCTCGGGAACAGGGCGACTGCTGGCGATGGAATGGCCACGCCCAGGTCTCCGCCTGCCTAACCAAGCCTGACCGCAGAGCCCCATCGCCAAGTCTTTCGGCGGCCCAGAAGGTCCAAATCGCCCAGCGGCTCGGAAGGAACGGGGAAGTATGATTGGAATGGTCGTCATTCGACCATTCCAATCACACTTCGGACATCGATCAGCCAGAACTGGGCGAATCCGCTCGCAGTGCCCGTTACAGAACTGGTCCGGGTCGCTCGCTGGGCGGTGTGGCTCACAGGGCCCGGGTCGCTCACAGGGCCGTGGCGGTTACTCATCTAGAGTGGGATTCCAGTGCCACGTTCCTTCTGGGTCGAGACTCTCGGCTGTCCCAAGAACCAAGTTGATTCAGACAAGCTGACGGGAGCGATGCTGACCGACGGCATGATTGTCGCGGACTCCGCCGAGGATGCGGACCTGGTCGTCGTCAACACCTGCGCCTTCATCGAGGAGGCACGGGAAGAGAGCGTCGCCACGATCCTCGCCCTGGACGAGACCCGCTCCGGGCAGTCACGGCTCGTGGTGACCGGGTGCATGGCCGAACGCTACGGCGATGAACTCGCCGCGGCGCTACCCGAGGTTGATCAGGTTGTCGGCTTCGGCGCTCCGGGCGCGGTCGGAAGGGCAGGAGCCGTCGACACGCGCGGAGCCGCTGGAGTTCCAGTAACGATCGGTTCCAAGCCGACCCAGGGCAAAGCTCAGAGCGACACAGCTGCCATGCCGGCGATGGACCTACTCAACATGGCCAGGCCCGCATCGCTGCTCCCCTGGGCCTATGTGAAGGTCGCCGAGGGGTGCGACAAGTCGTGTGGGTTCTGTGCAATTCCGTCGTTCCGGGGCCCTCAGCGCTCCCGCAGTGTCGAGTCGATACTGGACGAGGTCGACCAGCTCGACGTGAACGAGATCGTCCTCATCGCCCAGGACTTGGCCGCATACGGGCGGGATCAAGGTGTTGGGCAGAAGTC
Organism: Microthrixaceae bacterium; assembly: GCA_049647585.1. GTDB lineage: Bacteria > Actinomycetota > Acidimicrobiia > Acidimicrobiales > Microtrichaceae > JAGQSZ01. Next base: position 22,932 of record JBARXY010000014.1, read on the forward strand.
GATAGTCAAGCTCGTCGAGGCGGTCGCCGAGCGTGCTGACTGGGTCAGGCTCCTATACCTGTATCCATCGGAGCTGACCGACGATCTGATCGGCCTGATGGGCAGAGGGCCGGTCCCGTATTTCGACCTGTCGCTCCAGCACGTCTCGGCCCCGCTCGTCCGGCGGATGCGGCGCTGGGGCAACGGCGAGAAGTATCTGGAGCGGATCGAGCGGATCCGCCAGATGCGCCCGGATGCGACTTTCCGGTCCAACTTCATCGTCGGATACCCGGGTGAGACCGAGGCCGATCATGACGAACTGCTCGAGTTCGTCGAAGCAGCACAGCTCGATTGGTGTGGATTCTTCTCGTATTCCCAGGAGGCCGGCACCTACGCGGCGGATCTGGATGGTCAGGTCGATCCTGCTCTCATGGCAGACCGTCTCGCCGAGCTGCGAGAGATGCAGGACGAGATCACCGCTCGCCGCCGTGACGAACTGATCGGCACCCGGACCAGGGTTCTGGTCGATTCACCCGGGGTTGCCAGGTCGCACCGTGAGGCTCCCGAGATCGACGGCATCATCAACGTGCCGACCGATCTTCGCGTCGGCCAGTTCCACGAGGTGCTCATCACAGGCGCCGAGGGACCCGACCTGTTCGCCGAGGCCTTGGTGAGCGGGTCCGGGGATAGCCGTGAATCGAGTGGCGGTGACTGATCTGGATTCGCAGAGGACATTCGGTCCCGGCGCAATTCTCACTCCAGCCAACGCAGTCACGATCGCCCGCCTCCTCCTGGCGCCGCTTGCGTTTGCAATGATCCTCGACAGGGAGTCCTCGTGGCTCCTGGTTCTGCTGTGGTTCGTCCTTACGACGACCGACAGCTTGGACGGTTACCTCGCCCGAAAGCATGGGACGACCCGATCCGGAGCCTTCCTGGATCCATTGGCAGACAAGGTCCTTGCCCTCGGAGGTCTATGGGCGGTCGTCATTGCCGGCCGTTTCTGGTGGGTACCAGTTGCACTCATCACGCTTCGCGAGGCGCTCATCTCGGTCTTCCGTTATTTCTGGAGCAGGCGTGGGCTGGCCGTTCAGGCGTCGAAGATCGCGAAGCTCAAGACGTTCCTGCAGTTTGGCGCGGTGGGCTGGTTCGTCCTTCCGGCGACCACCGACATTCCCGAATTGGCTGACTCCTTCCTGTGGCTGGCGGTGGCCGTCGCTTGGATCAGCGGCGCCCAGTACGTGACCGCCGGGTCGCGAGCCACATCCACGATGTCGCGCGACTGAACTCGGGCCCCCAACTCCAGCGGTGACGATCTGGCGCTTTGACCTGCTTCGGTGACTCCCCCAGAGTGCGTCGGCGATGCGTTCACCAAGAGAAGCGCAGGGTGGCCAGAATCAGTAGGGTCGCAGTTCTATGGACTCATCGATCGCGTCGGCGAAGTCGTTGAGCTCGTCATCGAAATCATCAGTGACCTTGATCTGACCGGCAAAGACACCGAGTGGTCGCGGTCGACTGCTCGGTGAAGCGTCCAAGCCGGCTGCGATGAGCTCGTTGACGATGTCGCCAAGACTTCGCCGCTCTTCGAAGGCCTTTCGACGAATTGCGTCGTACAGCTCGTCGCGAATCGTCACTGTTGTGCGCATATGTGCATCATGGCATCACCTCGCTGCGACCAGAAGGCTGTAAGTCAGCCGCCGTGTTGAGGGTTGCCTGGAACGCGCGAACACGGCCAAGGGTGCAGCACTAGCGTTCCGGCAATGGGTACAGAAGTCTTGTCGATCGGCACCGAACTGCTCCTGGGTCAGATTGTCGACACGAACTCGGCGTGGATCGGCGAGCAACTCGCTATCAACGGAGTCGACTGTTTCTTCCAGTCGAAGGTCGGCGACAACCTCGACCGAATGGTTTCGGCACTGCGTATTGCACTCGACCGCAGCGATTCGGTGATCTGTAGCGGAGGTCTGGGACCCACACAGGATGATGTGACCCGTGAGGCAATTGCGGCCGTGGTCGGAGTTCCCCTGGAATTCGACGAAGAGATGGCCGACCGGATCAGGGCGATGTTCGGCGGGCGCAACCGCGACATGCCGGCCAGCAACCTGCGCCAGGCCTACCGGCCGGAAGGCTCGGCGTTCATTCGGGAAATGCCCGGCACCGCCCCCGGCCTGCGTTGCGAAGTCGAATGGCCGGCCCAGGGCGGTTCCAAGAAGGTCATCTATGCGCTCCCCGGTGTCCCTTGGGAGATGAAGGAGATGATGGCCGGGACGGTGCTTCCCGAACTGCGGGCCATGTCGGGCTCTGGCAAGGTCATCGAGAGTCGCACGCTGCGCAGCTGGGGAATGTCCGAATCGGGCCTCGGTGAGAGCCTGGCCCAGCGCATCGAAGCCCTCGACGCGATCGGCAACCCGACCCTCGCGTTCCTAGCCTCCGGGGTCGAGGGCCTGAAGGTGCGGATCACTGCCAGCGGCAAGGACCACGACGAGGTCGAAAAGTTGCTCGCGGCCGAGGAAGCCGAGGTCCGTGCGGTTCTGGGGGACCTGATCTTTGGTGTCGACGACGAGACGATGGAGTCGTCGGTGCTGGCCGAACTATCGCGCCGGGGTCTGACCCTCGGAGTCGCCGAGTCGCTCACCGGAGGTCTGATCGGGGCGAGGATCTGCGACGTCCCGGGCGCAAGTGAGGTGTTCCGGGGATCGATCGTTTCGTATGCGTCGGATGTGAAGTTCGATCTGCTGGACGTTCCAGAGGGCCCGGTTATTACCGCCGAAGCGGCGCTGGCGATGGCCAACGGCGCCCGTGAGGTGTTGAGAACCGATGTGGGAATCTCAGCTACCGGAGTTGCCGGGCCCGAACCTGCCGAAGGTCATCCGCCGGGAACTGTCTGCTTGGCAGTGGCCATAGGTGACCCTGCCGACGGGGGAGTGGAACGCACTGCGGTGCTCAAACTTCCGGGACGACGCCAACAGGTGCGGGAGTTCAGCGTGATCTCCCTACTCGGGATGCTCCGAAAGGAGCTGCTGGCACTCGGTGACCCCAGTCCCATTGAGAGGCCACCAGGCGACAAGGTCAGCGCCAATACTGTGGTCAGCGCGGCCGCCAGGTCGGTCTGGGGTCGCAAACCAACCAAGGGCAGAGATGGTGGCTGACCTGTTCAGCGCTGCCGCCGAGGAACTGATTGCGGCCAGCGGACCGTTGGCGGATCGTCTTCGTCCCCGCAACCTTGACGAAGTGGTCGGGCAGCATCAGTTGCTGGGCAAGGGACGACCGCTTCGCGCGCTGGTCGATGCTGACAGGCTCAGTTCGGTGATCCTGTGGGGGCCGCCGGGGACGGGCAAGACCACGATCGCACGGCTCGTTGCCGGAGCATCATCGAAGGCGTTCGTCCACCTTTCCGCGGTCACGGCCACGGTCAAGGACATCCGGGAGGTGACCGCCACCGCCCAGCAGCGGCTTGGTTCGACCGGTCGCGGAACGATCCTGTTCCTCGATGAGATCCATCGTTTCACCAAGTCTCAACAGGATGCTCTGTTGCCCTCGGTTGAGACCGGTCTAGTTATTCTTGTCGGCGCAACAACCGAGAATCCCTACTTCGAGGTGAATCCGCCGCTGTTGAGTCGTTCGACTCTCTTCCGCCTCAATGGGCTCGACTCCGATGCGCTGCTCGAACTAGCGCACCGCGGGCTGGCGATCGAGGGAGCGACCGCAGATGAGGAAGCACTCGAACACCTGGTAGGTCGGTCCGGAGGCGATGGGCGACACCTGCTGACGTCATTGGAAGTGGCACTTGCGCTCGCAACCGCTCGGGACGGAATCGAACGCGGGGAAGGATCGGCGACCGCTCCGAGGATCCACGTGGAGCTTTCCGACGCCGAGGATGCCCTGGGCGCTTCGGCGATTCGCTACGGCCGAGACGACCACTACGACGTCGTTTCGGCGTTCATCAAATCGATCCGTGGTTCGGACCCCGACGCCGCACTGCATTGGCTGGCCCGAATGCTTGAGGCGGGCGAGGACGCCAGGTTCATCGCCAGGCGACTGGTCATTTCGGCGTCGGAGGACATCGGAATGGCCGATCCGTTGGCGATAGTCGTCGCCAACGCAGCGGCCCAGGCAGTCGAGTTCGTCGGTTTGCCCGAGGCGCGCATCAATCTCGCGCAGGCGACCGTGCATCTGGCTCTGGCGCCGAAGTCCAACTCGGCGTACGTGGCGCTGGAGCGAGCCTCTGGTGACGTCCGGAACGGGCCGGTGGGAGAGGTGCCGGCCCATCTCCGCGACGCCCACTACCAAGGTGCGGCAAAACTCGGTCACGGCAAGGGATACCGCTATCCCCACGATCACCCCAATGGCTGGGTCGACCAGACCTATCGTCCCGACGAACTGCTCTCGCGGACCTATTACACGCCGACGGCAAATGGAGCTGAGCAGCGTCTGGTTGCCCGCTGGCGCGAGCGCAGAGGCGAGGCGCCGCCCGCCGAGGCCGCGCCCGCGGGAGCGGGGCCAGACGTGAACGCGCAACCGTCCGGGATGGTCCGAGCATCCTCCGACGATGCCGACAACAATGGTGCGCCATGACCGCCCTTGAGTTGCTGACCGTGATCTGCGCAGTCCTGGCCTTGGCGGCCGCTGCGACGCTCAGCGTGCTCGCTGCCCGGACGCTGCGGGTGGCGCGGGAACTTTCGGCAGCCAGTCAGATATTCACCGACGAGGCGATACCTGCGATCGAGGAACTCAAGTCAGCGGCACGTCGGGCGAGCGGCGAGGTCGAACGCATCGACGATCTGCTCGAGGTTGCCGGCTCCATCGGAACCAGGGTCGACACGGCAACCGAAGCGACCTACAGGGCTTTGACTTCGCCGTTGATCAAGGGAGTTGCGTTCGCGTCGGGTACCCGACGGACCGTGCGGAGGATCCGCGGTGCGGAGGTGGACAGGGCCCGTCCGGGTTCGGTGCGCGCACTCCCCGTGTCATCGGCCGAATCCTCGTCGTCCGAATCGTCGGCGGTCGAATTGTCGTCGGTCGAATTGTCGTCGGCTACATCGTCGGGATCGAGACGTCACAGGCGTGGAGTATCTTCCCGCCGATCAGGGCCCCTGCGTGGGCGTACGAAGGGATGACAGGTTGATGAAGCGCCTCTTCTGGCTCGGCGTCGGCGCCGCTGTAGGAGCCACCGGAACCGTCTGGGCCGAACGCAAGGTCAAGAACCAGATCGAAGCCCTGGCACCGGACCAACTCGTCATCAGGGCCGGCCAGAAGGCCGGTGACGCCGGACGGTCCATACTGGACGCCGTGAGCGAGGGGCGCGAAGCCATGCGGGCCCGTGAGTCCGAGCTTCGGGGTCAGTACCAGCCGGCGGTCAGGCATCCCCGACGGTCCTCACATGGCGGGCCGCGAACCTCCCCCGGACATCGCTGAAGACAGCGCCACAGAGCACACCTGTCGGTGCCCGTTGGGCACATGGGCGGTTGTAGTCTCAGCACGCCATGTCCTTGAACGCCCCGTCATCGATGACCGCCGACGAACTCCGTGCCGCCTGGAACGACTTCTTCGTGGAGCGCAGCCATACGCTGGTCAATTCCGCGAGTCTGCTGCCGACACATCCGTCGGCGCCGATGTTCACCAATTCGGGGATGATGCAGTTCGTCCCATACTTCCTCGGCGAAGAACCGGTCCCATACTCACCGGCACGGGCAGTCTCCATCCAGAAGTGCGTCCGGGCGGGCGGCAAGCACAACGATCTGGATGCAATCGGAAGGTCACCAAGACACCTGTCGTTCTTCGAGATGCTCGGAAACTTCAGTTTTGGTGACTACTTCAAAACTGAGGCGATCACCTGGGCCTGGGAGTTTCTGACCCAACGACTCGGCCTCGATCCCAACCGGCTCTGGGTGACGTGCCACATCGGTGATGATGAGGCCGAGAGCGTCTGGACCGATGTCGTCGGATTCCCGCGGGAACGGATCCAACGTCTCGACAAGGACAACTTCTGGGAGATGGGCGAGACGGGGCCGTGCGGCCCGTCATCGGAGATCTTCTACGACTTCGGTCCAGAGCTGGGACCGGAGGGTGGACCTGCCAACCCGCTGGCCGAAGATCGCTACGTCGAGATTTGGAACCTGGTCTTCACACAGTTCTTCCGTGGCGAGAACGGTGAACTCAGCGACCTGCCCCAGCGCAACGTCGACACCGGCGCCGGTCTCGAGCGGATCCTTGCGGTTCTGGCGGGTAGCCACACACTCTATGCAGCGGACGTTCTGGCCAGACTCGTGGACTCGGCCCAGAAGGTGACAGGGCAGGCTCTCGGCGACTCCGAGCTCGGCGATATCGGGCTGCGGCTATTGGCCGATCACACCCGTACTGCATCGTTCCTGGTGGCCGACGGAGTCGTCCCCTCGAACGAAGACCGAGGATACGTGCTGCGTCGGATCATCCGACGGGCAGTGCGATTCGCGTACATGCTCGGTGTCGAGAACAGGGTCATGCCTCCGCTCGTCGAGAGCTGTGTCGACATCATGGGCGCCGCCTACCCGGAGTTGGTCGACCAGCGGGACCTGATCGTCGAGATGATCGGGCGCGAGGAGGACAAGTTCCGCCAGACCCTCGCCCGTGGATCAGTCCTGTTGGACTCCGAGCTCGACTCGCTGGAGGCCGGTTCCTCCCTCGATGGACAGGTGGCGTTCGTTCTCCATGACACCTATGGGTTTCCCCTTGAGGTGACCCAGGAGATGGCCGAACTCCGTGGCATCGACGTGGACATGGAGGGCTTCAACGCCGCTATGGCCGAGCAACGGGACAGGTCCCGCGCAGCGGGCAAGAAGACCGGCGTTGCAGCCGGAGACGACGTCGAGGCCGAACGACAGATCCTCGCCGAGGCAGGACCGACCGTCTTCACCGGTCGTGAAGAGAACTCGACCGAAGCGACCATCGTTGGAATCGTCGGCAACTCGGTGTTCCTCGACCGGACACCGTTCTACGCCGAATCCGGCGGACAGGTCGGTGACACCGGAACGATCACGACCTCGACGGGCCAGGCCAAGGTGATCGACACCAACTATGCGGTTCCCGGAGTTCTGAGCCGCCACATCGTCGAAATCGTCGACGGCGCCATCGAAGTGGGCCAGAGTGCGGTCGCAGCAATCGACATCGAACGGCGATCAGCCATCCGTCGCAACCACACCGCCACCCACGTGCTCCACTGGGCGCTTCGAGAGGTCCTCGGCTCCCATGTGAAGCAGCAGGGATCACTGGTAGACCCCGACAGGCTTCGATTCGACTTCGCGCATTTCGCCGCAGTGAGCTCTGAAGAGATTGAGGCGATCGAGGATCTGGCCAACGCCGAGGTTCTGGGCAACGGCGAGGTCAGACACTTCGAGACCTCCATGGACGAGGCCCGTGAATTGGGAGCGATCGCGTTCTTCGGCGACAAATATGGCGAACGGGTCAGGGTTCTCCAGGCTGGGAACCACAGCACCGAGCTATGTGGTGGAACCCACGTGAGCGCGCTGGGGGATATCGGGATGATCAAGATCATCTCGGAGGGGTCCATCGGTTCGAACATCCGCCGGATCGAGGCCGTGACAGGCATGGGGCCGCTGAAGAGGATGCGCGCCGAAGAGGCGACTGCGAATCGGGCTGCCGAGTTGCTCGGAGTGACACCCGAGAGCCTGGTGGAAGGCGTCGAACGGAAGCTGGGAGAGCTAAAGGGACTGAAGGACGAACTCAAGTCGTTGCGACAGGAACTTGCCGGGTCCCACGCCGAGGACCTGACCGCCCAAGCCGTCGACGGGGTCCTAGTGGGCAGGGTGGACGTCGATTCCCGTGACGAACTGCGAGACCTGGCGGTCGCGTTGAGGGATAAGCCCGGAATGCGGGCAGTCGTTCTGGCAACATCACCCGGAGGCAAGGGCGTGGCGTTCGTCTCGGCTGTCGCACCCGATTCCGGTCTGAACGCCGGGGAGTTAATTTCCGACGCGATCCGGGTCGTCGGAGGTGGCGGCGGTAAGGGAGCCGAACTGGCGGCAGCCGGGGGACGCGACCCTGAGAAGATCGACGAGGCGCTCGACGTGGTCCGCTCAGTTCTGGAAGCGTTGTGAGGTCTGGGAGAGCTGTGAAGTCTGGGAGAGCTGTGAAGTCGGAGAGAGCTGTGAGGCTGGGAGCGTTGTGAAGCTGGCGACTTCGGTAGGTGCATGATGAGGGCCTTGGGACTGGACCTGGGTAGCAAGCGGATTGGGGTGGCAATCTCCAATACGGAGGGAACCGTCGCCGTTCCCTATGAGGTGATTCAGCGGTCCACCGACCGTCAGAGTGATCATCGGCGGATCCTCGATATGGCGGCCGAGGTCGAAGCCGAGTGCATCGTTGTAGGAATGCCATTCTCGCTCGACGGATCCATCGGTCCGGCGGCCAAGCGGGCCGCGGCCGAGGTGAAGCTGATCCGCAAGGCCGTTGAGATACCAGTTGAAACATATGACGAGCGCCTCAGCACCGTCACTGCGGATCGCTCGCTGCGCGAGATGAACCTCGGCGCGGCCGAACGTCGCAAGATGGTGGACGCCGTGGCGGCGTCGGTGATTCTGCAGGCCTGGCTCGATTTCGAACGCGATAAGGAAAACCAGACGTGAATCCCCCCGATCAGTTCGACCCGGACGCCGTCCCTCCCGTGGTACGTCGTCGTCCAACGGGCCAGGAGTCGACCGGCGAGGAAGCCTCCGGGAAGCGACCGCCGGGAAAGAGACCGGCCGGGGAGGAACCTCGCCAGAAGCGTGCTTCACCAGAAGGCACCGGCGGTCGAACCGGCGGTCGACAGGGCCAGCCCGGCGGCTCCCGTGCTGCAGGCTCTGGGCCCGATGGCCAGCGACCACAACGGTCCGCTGGCAGCCCGGGACGCAGAGGCCCTCAGGGCGCTTCTGGACCAGGTCCCGCCAAGAACCCAGGTCCGGCCAGGAACGCGGGTGGTGCCAAGAGCGGGGGACCAGCCAAGAACTCAGGCCGCGCCCGGAACGAGGGTGCCGTCAGAGAGACGAGTCCCGCCAAGAACCATGGTCCGGCCAGGAACGCGGGTGGTGTCAGGAATGCAGGGTCCGCCGAGTCTGACTTTGGCGAGGAGTACGTGGTTCTGCCACGCGACACGAGCAGGGCCAGACGGCTGCTCTCGGTCTTTGCGGTGATCGTGCTGGTCCTCGGAATCTTTGCCGGCGGTGGCCTTCTTTGGGCGTCGAAGAAGATCGACCCCTCCGGCCCCCAGGGCGAGGAAGTCCAGAAGGTCGTGGTCCCCAAGGGCGCTTCGACCGCCTCGATCGGGAAGTTGCTCGCTGACAAGGACATCATTTCCAGCTCGAGAATCTTCACCTACTACGTGGGCTGGAAGAACGCCGGCCCGTGGAAGGCGGGGGAGTACGTCGACTTCCGAAAGTCGTCCAGCTTTGATGAGGCGATCGAAGTGCTGGCCGCGGGTCCTATAGCCGCGGCCTCCAAAGTCGTACGTGTTACCGAGGGCCTACGGCTGAGCGACGCCCTCAAGGAAATCGAGTCCCAGATGGGGACCGTCACCGTCGCAGAGTTGCAGCAGGCTCTCGACTCGGGGCAGGTCCGCTCCGCCTACAAGCCAGCCGAAGCCGGGTGGGAAGGGTTCCTGTTTCCGGACACCTACGAGTTCGATGAGAAGGACACCGCACCGGTGGTCCTCCAGAAGATGGCCGCCAAGATGGACTCCGTTCTCGATGAGCTCGGCTATGACAAGGCCGAACAGCTCTCGGGACGCTCTGCATATGAGTTGGTGACCATTGCGTCGCTGATCGAAAAGGAGACGGGACAGCCTCCCGAGGAACGGGGCAAGATTTCGCGGGTTATCTCGAATCGTCTGGATGAGGGGGAGCCCCTCGGGATCGACGCATCGGTCCTCTACGGGCTGGGCCGGGCCAGCGGAGGACTCACCAAGAGCGACCTGGCCGAAGAGACGCCGTACAACACGCGAAAGGTTGCGGGTCTTCCACCGACACCGATCGCGCTTCCGGGCAAGGCGTCTCTCGAAGCAGCGATCGAGCCCACTCCGGGCGACTGGAAGTACTACGTGTTGACCTCAAACGAACCTCCTACGCATTTCTTCACTGCCTCGTACAAGGAGTTCACACGGGAAAAGGCGAACGCACAGGAGCGCGGGGTCTTCTAATGCTGCCCCGCCGAGTGAGTGGTGTCTCGTGACAGCAGCTTCCCGATGACCTCGGTCCGAGGTTCAACCAAGGTCGTCGGAGTCATGGGAGACCCCATCGCGCACTCGCTGTCGCCGGTCATCCACAACGCCGCGTTCGCCGCACTCGATATGGATTGGGTTTGCGTTGCCATGCAGACCCCAGAGGGTCTGGCCGATGACGCCGTCCGTGGCATGCGGGCAATGGGGATCGTCGGAATGTCGGTGACGATGCCCCACAAGGCTGCGGTGATCGGCGCGCTCGACTCGCTCAGCGACGATGCCTCGGCGCTCGACTCGGTCAACTGCATCTCCAATCGCGACGGCAAGCTGATCGGGCTGAACACCGATGGCCCGGGCTTTGTCGCTGGTCTGCGACACGATTTCGGCTTTGAGCCGTCCGGCGCCGATTGTGTAGTGCTTGGCGCCGGCGGGGCAGCGCGCTCGGTCGTGCTAGCTCTCGCTCGAGCGGGCGCACGGTCGGTGAAGGTGATCAACAGAAGCGCCGCCAACGCTGAACTGGCGGCCAAGCTCGCGGGTCCGGTCGGCTCAGTCGCAGGCCCCGAGGCGCTTGCCACGGCAGATCTTGTGGTCAACGCGACTTCGGTCGGAATGGCCGGGGTCAATCCGGGCGACCCATCGGGAGCGGAAGCCTTGCCTTGTGACCCAAGCCTTCTCGGGTCCACACAGGTGGTTGTCGATCTCATCTATAACCCCGTCGAGACGGCGTTCATGAAAGCCGCCGCCGAACGCGGTGCCCGAGTCTCCAACGGCGTATCGATGCTCGTCCATCAGGCCGCGGTGGCGTTCGAACAATGGACCGGTGTTTCCGCCCCGATCGACGCGATGTTCGACGCGACTGCGTCGGAGCTCAGCACTAGGGGCTGAACTTCTGATAGCGGGCCGTTCTCCCGAGGGCCGAGTCCACGTTTGGTGGGACGAATTCGGCAAGTGGCGGCTGCTCAACCGACGGTAAGACAATCGATGCGAGGATGGGAACAGCTTGCGCTGCTGGCGCTCGACTTCCTGGCGCCGTCCCAGAGAATCCGCGGACCCGAAGGCCTGCCGGGCCAAAAGACCCAGGAAATGTTGAACCCGCCTCCAAAAGCTGCCGATGACTTCCAAAGGTTGCACTGATCTCACGGTGCCGGGTAGGAGGAAATCACGTGGCGCTCCAAGGGACAATCGACACCTTTCCCTTGACCGACGTTCTGGCGCTCCTCGAGACGTCGGCAAAAACCGGTCTGTTGACGCTCACTGGCGATCGTGGCTCAGGCCGGGTCTGGCTCGACGGCGAGAACATCCTCGGTGGGACTCTCGACGATGCCACGCCACTGACATCTGACCGAGTTCTGTTCGAGCTGCTTCGCTTCGAGGAGGGTTCCTTCGAGTTCTCGTCTCTCGATCCGGCAGAGATTCCCGAGTTCGACGAATCGCCGATGCAGATCAAGTCGTGTGTCGAAAGCGCACAGCAGATGTTGGAGCAGTGGGATCGCATCGAGTCGATCGTCCCGTCACTTGCCCACCGCATTTCACTTGCTCCAGAACTTCCGGTGGACCAGTTGTCCGTCGATGGTGAGCTTTGGTCATTCCTCGTTGCGGTCAGTGCAAGCAGCACGGTTGCTGACGCAGCGACCGCTCTGGCAATGGACTCGTACGAGGGCTCTGCGGTCATTGCGTCCTTGATCGAACAGCAACTCGTGGACATCGCGGAACCCGCAGTCGGTAATGAGGTGGCCGGCTCATCGATGGCAGATCGGACCGATGACGGGTCCCCAGAAGCCACGGACGAGGATGCAGCCGATACTGCTCCGAACGGTGATGGGATCGCTCACTCGGAATGGGCACAGAGCACCCTCGACAGTGACTCCGTGGGCGACGATTCGACACTCATCGAGGAGCTACAGCAAGAAGAGGCAATGTGGGTTGAGCCGGCCAACGACTTCCCCGAACGCTTTCCCATCGACGACCTTCTGTTGGACGATTCTGATGGACAGGACGACCCCTGGGCATCACCCGCCATGGCTCAGCTTGAGGCCCAACGGCACGAGGACTCCCAGGCGTCGAACGGGACGAGCTTCGCCGGGCTCCCCGAAATCGAGTCCGTCCCGCTCAGCGATAGGGACGCCGGGAACGGCGCACCTCCCGTGAACGGAACTGGTCTCAGGGATTGGGATGAGATGGTCAAGATGGAGCAGGTCAGGACCAACGGTGTCAGCACTCCAGAGGAGACGGCTGACGAGGTCCTGAGGCAGATGTCCAAACTCAGTCCTAAAGCGGCAGAAGCGATCGCAGCCGCCCTTGGATCCGCCGGCGATGAGCCCCGCAGTTCATCCGGCGCCGACGCAGACACAGCGCCGGACGCTACTGACGCCAATCGGGAATCCGATGACGACTCCGCCGGAATTGGACCCGTGTCCTTCTTGGACTCGTTCTGATGTTCACCGTGGGAAAGCGTTACGCGGCTAGAGCGAGCGGGGCCGAAGAAGCGAGCGACAGAGCGGGGACCAGCGACGTCGAACACGCCAACGATGTCGAAGGAACGAATGGCACCGAGCAATGCGCCGGCCGCGAAGATTCCGCCAGCCGCGAACAAACGGCGTCCCGCAGCAATGTGGGGCATCCGGAGCCGTCAATGCCGGTACCGTGTGTGCAGAGCGCAAAGGATCTGGAGTCTCAGGCAGTTGGAGGATCACGCACGTTGATTGAAGGATCTGGCGACCAGCAGAGCAGCCGACGCTCCGACGCGGGCGAGGTAGGTCGGGCCGGCGTTTCCACCGACGATGACTCAGCTGCGAGGGGATGGGTTATACCCCCCGGCGGTTCCAAGGTCGATGCGCTGTTCCTCGTATCGACCGAGAGGCTGGGTATCGGCCGGAGCGAGTCGACCGACCCTCCGATCTGGTTCGATCTGACCAGGGTTCTAAAGCTCGACGCGATAGGCGAACCAGACCGAGGGCTGCTCCAGGTGGAACTCGTGATGGATGACGACACAGTGGTCGCCGCCGGCTGGCCCGAGGCGTTCTGCAACAAGGTTGTCGAGGCGCTGTCAGCGACCCGATCGACCCCAGCGCCAGCGGGCTCGGACGTACCGGATCATTCGGGAGTCCCCGGCTCGGGCCTCCCCAAGTCCGATCAATCACAGCCTGATCAGCCCCAACACTCCCTGTCAGTTGAAGATCACCCGGAGTCGCCGTTCAGCGCAAAGCCTGTGGTGAGGCGACGCTCGCGCAACCGGCGCAATGGTGGCGAGAATGCCGCGGCCAATTCTGAGAGCGCCGTCGAACCCAGTGTCACGAGCCAGAACACTCCCGCCCACGACGGGTCAGCTCAGGACGGGGCAACTCAGGACGGGGCAACTCAGGACGGGGCAGGCCAGATTGCTTCCGTCGAACCTTCCGATGCGCCGATAGTGGGAGAGTTCGCTGCTGTCAGCGGCGAATCCAACGACGAGTCTGCTGACAAATCCGGTGACAAGTCGGGCGAATCCGACAAGGGAACCGGAAGCGAGTCCGGCAATGAAACCAGTAGCGCAGCTGTCGGCGAACCCACAGGCGAACTGGCAACAGATTCCGCCGCAGCGGCGCCTTCGAGCGCCAGGTCCTCTACGGACCCCGTCGACCACGCACGAGCCGCGGTTGGGGCCGCCCGGCGCAACGCAGCACTTGAATTGGAGGACGTCACCTACCTGGGCGGTCTTCCCGGCCAGACGAAACGACGTAAGCGGTGCACCGCGACTCTCACCATGGATGGTTTCGAACTGAAAGGTCCGGCCGATCTGTCAGTCCAAATGGACTGGGAATCGGTCAAGTCGATCGAGACCCAGAATTCCGATGAGGCCAGGTTCCGCACGAACACGAAGATCCACCGGGATTCATCGGCCCTGGTGATCGCCTGCGAAGACGGGCTCACGCTGATACTCGAAGCCCGGGACTGCCCGACGGTTCCGCTGCGCGCGGCGATCAGTCAACTGCTTGGCGAGTTGTCGGTAGAGGTCGTGTGAACGACGTGGTGCCGTGAGCAACGGGGAGCCCGTGCCCAAAGCGCCATCACGCTCGATCGCTCTTGTCGGCCTGTCCGGTACCGGCAAGTCGACAATTGCACCCCTACTCGCATCCCGCCTCGGCTACGGCGATTCGGTGGATCTGGATCGCCTGATCGAGCAGCGTTTCGGCCGAAGCGTCGATGAGATATTTGCCGAGGACGGCGAAGCGACGTTTCGTCGCGCCGAGGCAGACGCACTGGCCGAAGCCCTTGCCGGGCCGCCGGTGGTGATCGCAACCGGTGGAGGCATCGTGTTGCAGCAGGACAACCGAGCGTTGCTGCGGTCCAAGGCAACCGTGGTCTGGCTGAGAGCGTCGCCTGCTCACCTAGCCGAACGGCTCGCCGACACCACAGAGGCGCGGCCGTTGCTTGCCGGTGATGCACAGTTCGCACTTGACCGCCTTGCCAGTGAACGTGAGGCGCTCTATTCCGAGGTCGCCGATCGAACAGTTGATGTCGAAGGCATGGACGTCGCTTCCGTGCTCGCGGAAGTGATAAGAGAAGTCGGATGATCACCTACACCGTCTCGCTACCAGATGGTCGGAACTATCCGGTCCTGATAGGCGACGGCGCCCGAACCGAACTCGCATCGTTGGTTCCCGAACGCGCATCTCGAGTCGCGGTCGTGACCCAGTCGTCTGTCCCGGTCGAAGTGCAGACCGGGCGCGAACAGAAGGTCTTCCAGATAGGCGACGGCGAGTCGTTCAAGACTCTGGCCACCATCGAGTCGCTGTGTTCGAGCTTCGCGGAGTGGGGGCTCACCCGTGCCGACTGTGTCGTCGGTGTCGGGGGTGGGCTCGTGACCGACGTCGCCGGCTTCGCCGCGGCGGTCTATCACCGGGGACTTCCGGTCGTACACGTCGCAACGACCCTGCTCGGTCAGATAGATGCCTCGATAGGCGGCAAGACCGGAGTGAACCTTCCCCAGGGAAAGAACCTCGTCGGCGCCTACTGGCAGCCGAGTGCAGTCATCTGTGACACCGCCACTCTCCAGTCCCTCCCGCCACGCGAGTGGCGTTGTGGTTTGGGCGAGTTGGCCAAGTACCACTGGTTGGGCGGTGGTCGACTCGACGAACTGCCACTCGACGAGCGGGTCGCCGAATGCGTTCGCATAAAGGCCGAGGTTGTGGCATCGGATGAACGCGAGACCGGCCGACGCGCGATCCTCAACTACGGCCACACCTTGGCGCACGCGATCGAAGTGGCAGGCCGACACGACCTCAAGCACGGCGAAGCTGTTGCCATCGGACTCATCTACGCGGCCGAACTCGCCAGGCGACTGGGTCGGATCGGTGATGACGAAGTCCGTGAGCATCGTCGGGTAGTCGCGGGATATGACCTGCCGACCACGCTTCCGGCCGGCCTTGACGATGACGAGCTGATGCACCTGATGTCGCGGGACAAGAAGGTCCTCGACCACGGCTTGACGTTCGCACTCGATGGCAGCGATGGTGTCGAAGTGGTCAACTCGGTGGATCCACAAATTGTCTTGGAAACCCTGGAGGCTGTTCGATGACCGACGAAACCCCCGGCGGCGCCCCCGACGAAACCCAGGACTTGGATGGGCAGGACATGATCGTTGCCAACACGGCCTCGGATCTGGTCACGGAGGCGTCCCACGACGTCGCCCGGACCGGAGTTGGACCCGAACGACGGGTCCTACTTCTCAACGGTGTCAACCTGGGACTGCTCGGCACACGTGAGCCAGCGATCTATGGAACCGATCGTTTGGATGACCATGTTGCTCGGGCCACCCGAGCGGCCCATGAGGCAGGGATGGAAATTGACCATCTGCAGTCGGATTCCGAAAGCGCTCTGGTCGGCGCCATAGCCGCAGCCAGGCGGACCCATGCCGCAATCATCATCAACCCCGGCGCCTTCACCCACTATTCCTGGGCGATCCACGACGCCCTCGCGGCCTTCGACGGCCCCGTGGTCGAACTTCACCTGTCGAATCCGATCTCCAGGGAGGCCTGGCGGCACACCTCCGTCGTTAGCCCCGTGGCGACGGCGCTGATTGCGGGGATGGGTGGTGCGGGCTACGAAATGGCAGTCCTGGCCGTCGCGCATCTGCTGGCGAACTCCTAGCGTCGACAGACCTACGCTGTTGGGATGGCAGTGACCGAACACGTCGTCCCCGATTTCGCCCCCGATGCGCTACCTCCGATGGATGTTGCGGCACGGATCGACAGACTGCGGAAGCTGTTCGAACAGTCCCAGATCGACGCCCTGCTCGTCACGAACCTGGTGAACGTCCGCTACCTCTGTGGGTTCACCGGTTCGGCCGGACTCCTGCTGATCACCCCTGACGAGGCGGTTTTCGTGAGCGACGGCCGCTACAGGGACCAGAGCGCAGCCGAGTTGTCCGGAGCCGGAGTGAACGCCCGGATCGACATCGTCGGAGCCGACCCTGACTCGGCCATCGCCGACGCCGTCAGAGCGGCAGGAGTCAAGCGTCTGGGACTCGAGGAGCAGTCGGTGTCGTGGGCGCTGCAGCGTCGTTGGGACTCCGAGTTGTTCACCGGCGGAAATTTGGTCCCCACGGGAGGACTCGTCGAGGAGCTCAGGCTCGTCAAGGAACCGGCCGAGTCGGCTCGGATCCGCTCGGCCTGCGCGATTGCGGACCGGGCGCTCATGGACGTCCGCCACCGCCTCGCCGACGGACCGACCGAGATCGAGTTCGGACTGGAGCTCGATGCACGGATGCGTCAACTGGGTGCTGCGGACGTGAGCTTCGAGACGATCGTGGCGTCCGGTCCCAACGGTGCCAAACCCCATCACCACCCGTCTCGCCGTCAGATCGTCGAGGGCGACCTGGTCGTCATCGACTTCGGCGCGCTGGTCGACGGCTACCACTCCGACATGACACGGACCCTTGCTGTCGGCGACATCGGCCCGCAGCGCCAGAAGATGTTCGACGTGGTCATCGAATCCCAGCAGGCCGGCGTGGACGCCGTCGCACAGGGGGTAGAGGCATCGGCTGTAGACGCGGCCTGTCGGGCTGTCATCGACGATGCCGGTTGGGGCGATGCATTCCTCCACGGCACCGGTCATGGTGTGGGCCTCGATATCCACGAGGAGCCGAGGGTTTCGAGCCGATCGGCTGCTACCCTCGTCGCCGGTCACGTGGTGACTGTGGAACCCGGTGTCTACCTTCCGGATTTGGGCGGCGTCCGCATCGAGGACACGCTGCTGGTCACCGAGGACGGTTCCGATCGTCTCACTCGTGCCACCAAAGACCCCTCAGTAGACGCCTCCATCGGCTGATCCCGGCACGACTGCCGGAATCTCCGACCCAATTCGAACGCGAACAGCAAGCACAGAACGGATCCAATCCATGGCGCAGATCTCCACATCAGACTTCAAGACAGGAATGAGCATCGACATCGATGAGGGGCTCTTCCAGATCGTGGATTTCCAGCACGTCAAGCCCGGAAAGGGCGGAGCGTTCGTCCGTAGCACACTCAAAAACATCCGCAACGGTGGAGTCCTCGAAAAGACGTTCCGTGCCGGCGAAAAGATGGAACGGGCCATCATCGACAAGCGTGAGATGCAACTGCTCTACCGCGACGGCAACGACTACATCTTCATGGACAACTCCACATACGACCAGCTGAACGTCCCCGAGGCGACCCTCGGGGATGCGACCAACTATCTGGTCGACAACTCGCTCGTGAACCTCATGATGTACGACGACGAGATCGTCGGGGTTGACATGGCCGCAGCGGTTGAACTGGTCATTGCCGAGACTGAACCCGGCGAGAAGGGTGACCGCGTCTCAGGCGCGAAGAAGCCCGCGACGCTCGAGACCGGGCTGGTCATCCAGGTTCCGTTGTTCATCAACCCCGGCGAGCGGGTCAAGGTCGACACACGCTCAGGCGACTTCCTTTCCCGAGCTTCAGGGTGACCAGCGACAGCTCGCGCCCTCGCAGTTCGAGCACCGACTCAGGCACCGATAGCTCAGGCACCGACGACTCAGGCACCGACAACTCGAGCTCTGACCCCTCGGACGCCGCAGCCCACTCGGACGCCGCAGCCCCCTCGGACGCCGCAGCGATAAACGAGCCCGAAACTCAGAAACAACCCGAGTTGTTGAGCAAGAGCGCTCTTGACACCGTCCTCGACCCGGAAGCTGTGGTCGAGTCGGTGTCCCTCAGCGAGCAGCCAAAGCTCCGCACTGTCATCGGTGGACGTCACGAGGCCCGCGAGCGGGCGGTCCACCTGCTCTATGAGAGCCAGATCAAGAAGCAACCTGTCGAAGATGTCCTGGCGGCGCAGGTGCTCGCACCCGATACCTACGCAACAGAACTGTTGCGGGGCGTGGAGCAGAATCGGGAAGAAATCGACGAGGTGATCAGTCGCCTTGCCCGGGGTTGGACCATCGAGAGGATGGCGACGATGGACGTCGTCGTTCTGCGGGTTGCGTTGTTCGAGTTGCTGCATCGACCCGATGTTCCCCGAGGAGTCGTGCTCGCAGAGGCGGTCGATCTTGCGGGCCAGTACGGCACCGACGATTCATCCAAGTTCGTCAACGGTCTCCTCTCGGCAGCGGCGGACGAGATCCGCCCAGCCTGATAGGCGCCTCCGCCCACCTCAACGACAGCCAGAACGGCCCCTAAGTGGCTCTGCAACCGAGTTCTCAGATTTTGATGGGCGTCGAGAGTGCTAATGTGATCGTCTGTACGTGAAGGAAGTCCCGAGAGGCTTCTACGGACGGAAAGGTGCTGCCGATGGCAGAACGCGAGCGAAGGATGACGCGCCCCTACGGGGGCGTTTTTATTGCCCGGTCACGGGTGATGGACGCTGAAGACATCCATCGGGCGCTTCGCCGAATGGCACACGAGATCCTCGAACGGAACCAGGGCCTCGACGAACTGGTCCTGATCGGGCTTCAGACCGGCGGAGTTCAACTCGCCCACGCGCTGGCCTCCGCCCTCGAGGACATCGAGGAACTGGAAGAGGGCGACGGGGGAGTGGTTGTCGGGACCCTCGACGTGGCGCTGTACCGCGACGACATCGGAATCAGGCCGGTGCTTCCCGAGGAAGTGACCGACATCCCGGTGGACCTGGATTCGAAGATCGTCATACTCGTCGACGACGTGCTCTTCACCGGTCGGACAATTCGTGCGGCACTCGACGCGGTGATCGACTTCGGTCGCCCCAAGATCGTGCAGCTTGCGGTGATGGTCGACCGGGGACATCGAGAGCTCCCGATCCGCCCCGATTTCGTCGGGAAGAACCTGCCCACCCGGCGCGACGAACTTGTCGATGTGACCATGACCGGCGTCGAACTCGGCGAGCTGCAGAAGCCGTGAGCGCCAGGCATCTGCTCGCCATCCCGGATCTCGACCGTGAGGAGATCGAAGAACTGCTCGATCTGACCGATACCTTCGTCGAGGTCGGCAGACGTGCGATACCGAAGGTCCCTGCGCTGCGAGGACGCACGGTGGTTTCATTGTTCTACGAGGACTCGACCCGTACTCGGCTCAGCTTCGAAACGGCCGCAAAGCGCCTTTCCGCTGACACGATGTCCTTTGCGGTCTCGTCGTCCTCGGTGAACAAGGGTGAATCGGTCCGCGACACGATCGAGACGATCGAGGCAATGGGTATCGACGCAGTGGTGGTCAGGCACCGTTCATCCGGGGTGCCTGCCCAGATCGCCCGTTGGACCAATGCTGCTGTGATCAACGCCGGCGACGGATGGCATCAACATCCGACCCAGGCGCTACTGGACGCATACACGGCACGGACCCATCTAGGGTCACTTGAGGGTCGTCACGTCGCGATCGTCGGCGACATCAAGCACTCCCGGGTTGCCCGGTCGAATATCGAGATCTTCACCGCTCTCGGCGCCCGGGTCACGCTGGTGGCTCCCCGGACGTTGCTTCCCACCGCAACGTCAGCGTGGTCGGTCGAAGTGAGTCAGGATCTGGATTCCCTTCTCGGCGACATTGACGTCTGCTATCTGCTGCGGATGCAACAGGAACGCATGACCGAGGCGCTGGTGCCCTCACTACGGGAGTACACCACGACCTT
Organism: Microthrixaceae bacterium; assembly: GCA_049647585.1. Classification (GTDB taxonomy): domain Bacteria; phylum Actinomycetota; class Acidimicrobiia; order Acidimicrobiales; family Microtrichaceae; genus JAGQSZ01. The sequence continues at coordinate 43,174 of JBARXY010000014.1, forward strand.
CGGGCTGACTACCGAGCGTGCTCGCCGACTGAGCCCCAAAGCGTTGATCATGCATCCCGGCCCGATGAACCGCGGTGTCGAGATCGCCGGCGACGTCGCCGATCAGCCGAATGCCGTGATCACCGAACAAGTCTCCAACGGCGTAGCTGTGAGGATGGCGGTGCTGTTCATGCTGCTCGGATCAGGCCGTCATCTGAGCCCGGAAGTCGGAACGGAACCCACAGAGGCCAGCACCGGGGCCGGAACGGAACCCACAGAGGCCAGCACCGGGGCCGGGACGGAACCCACAGAGGCCAGCGCGGCGGCCGGAACCGAAGCCGACGCCGAGATCGACGCCGAGATCGACGCCGAGGCCATCGATGCCGACCCCCTCGATGCCGACCCCATCGCTACCCAGATTTCCGAGGAGCAGTCGTGACCGCAGAGATCGTTGTCAAGGGCGGGACGGTCCTGGACGAAAGCGGCTCTAGAACCGCAGACGTTGTAATCGACGCAGGACGGATAGTCGCCGTTGGCGAGAACCTCGACGGGGGTCGGGTCATCGACGCATCGGGATGTCTCGTCACTCCCGGGTTCGTGGACTTGCACACCCACCTGCGCCAACCCGGCAAGGAAGAGGCCGAAACCATCGAGACCGGAGCCAGAGCTGCGGCGCTCGGCGGGTATACCGCTGTGCTGGCGATGCCCAACACCACGCCCACGATGGATAGCGCCTCCGTGGTGCGCGAGGTGCTCGAATTGGGTCGTAGCGCCATCTGCGACGTCCACGCCACAGGTGCAATCACGGTCGGCCGTGAGGGCTCTCGCCTCGCTCCGATGGCAGAAATGGCGGCACTCGGGGTCAGGATTTTCACCGACGATGGCACCGGGGTGCAGGACGACCGGCTGATGCGACGGGCCATGGAATATGCATCGGGGCTGGGCGTCACGCTTGCGCAGCATTGCGAGGTCACATCGCTCTCCGAGGGCACGTGCATGCACGAGGGGGAGTGGTCTGCGCGCCTGGGGCTTCCCGGCCAGCCCAGCGAGGCTGAGGAACTCATGGTCATGCGCGACATAGCGCTCGCACGACTTACTGGGGCGAAGATTCACTTCCAGCACATGTCGACCGCGGGATCTGTCGCGATGATCTCGGCGGCGAAGGCCGGAGGAATGTCGGTAACCGCCGAGGCGGCACCTCACCACTTCACCCTCACCGACGCCAGCTGTGCAGATTACGACGCGATCTACAAGGTCCACCCACCGTTGCGGTCTAAGGACGACGTCGCAGCGGTCAAGGCAGGGCTCAAGTCGGGAATGCTCGACGCCATCGCAACGGACCATGCTCCTCATGCACCCGAGGAGAAGGAACGTCCCTTCGACCAGGCGCCACCGGGAATGCTCGGACTCGAGTACGCCCTGGCCCTGGCATTCAGCGAACTAGTCGATTCCGAGACCGCCATGAGCGAGGCAGATGTCATCGGAGCACTGTCGTGGCGTCCGGCCCGCATCGCCGGTCTGAGTGACCACGGCTCGGTCCTTGAGCCAGGGTCGGCGGCCAATATCGCGGTGATAGACCCCGGGGCTACCTGGACGATCGACGCCTCGGGCGGGGCGTCGCGGAGTCGAAACGTCCCATATGTGGGACGTTCGGTCAGAGGCAAGGTCAGGCACACGCTTTTGTTCGGTGACCCGGTGGTCATCGACGGAGAGGTACAGAGATGAAGGTACAGAGATGAATTACGAAGCAGCGGCGATCGTTCTCGCCGACGGCACAGTCTTCGAGGGAGAGGCGATCGGCGCCCCCGCCGACGGTGGTGTCAGCACCGGCGAATTCGTGTTCAACACGGTCATGTCCGGTTATCAGGAAGTGATTTCGGATCCGTCCTATACGGGGCAGGTGATCACCTTCACCTATCCCCAGATCGGCAACTACGGGACCAACCCCGACGATAACGAATCACCGACGCCTCGCTGCAACGGGATAGTTGTTCGAGACCTGGCTCGGCGCCAGAGCAACTGGCGCGCCAGCGAACCGCTGTCGTCCTACCTCCTGCGTCATGGAATCTCTGGAGTGGCCGGGATCGACACCCGACGCCTGACACGACATCTGCGTGACAACGGCGCCATGCCCGGAGCGTTCGGAACCGCGGATCTTGCAACTCTGCGAAACGCGGCAACCAAGGCCGTCGGTACGGACGGAAAGAACCTGGTCGAGGCGGTCAGCACCCGCACCCCCTATTCGCTCGATTCAACCACCGGCGCGACCAGGCGGATCGCAGTTGTCGACCTGGGAATCAAGTCGACCATCCTGAGCAACCTGCGCCAGTTCGGCTCCGTCGACGTGCTTCCCTGGACCTCGAGCGCCGACGACATACTCGCGCTCGAGCCCGACGGAGTGTTCTTCTCCAACGGCCCCGGCGACCCCGCCGCAGTCCGCCAGGTCCCGGACACGATCCGGGACGTCCTCGGCCAGGTCCCGGTTCTCGGGATCTGCATGGGGCACCAACTACTGGCGACTGCCCTGGGTGGTTCGACCTACAAGCTGCCATTCGGCCACCACGGCGGAAATCATCCCGTGCGCGACAACCTCACGAACATCATCGAGATCACCAGTCAGAACCACAACTACTGCGTGGACATCGAAGGCGTTGCGGGCACCCGGGTCACCCACGTCAACCTCAACGACGGCACGATCGAAGGGTTCGAGTGCACCGACGTCCAAGCATTCGCGGTGCAGCACCACCCCGAGGCCGGACCCGGTCCCCAGGACAGCCGCTACCTCTTCAAACGCTTCGCCGATCTGATCGACGGACGCGCCTCGTGAGCTCAGCCGAGCTGACTCTGGACCTGGACGGTCTCCTCGGCGAGATGATCGCCGACACCTGCGACGATGGCTCGCTCGACACGAGAGCCGAGGAGAGGAATTCGTACCTTGACCTCGCCGCTGACCTTGCGGACCGCACCGCTGTCGTGTTCGAAAAGCTTCGTCGTGGCCGATGCGCCAATGAGTCGGCCAGCCTGGTCCGGCAGGAACGCAACCCTGGCCGAACGGTCGTCCAGATTCCAGGTGGTCTCCTGGATCCAGGCAACGTTGGAGGTGTCGATGAACCTCGCTGCTTCGCTCGGCAGGTCAACCGCGAGTCGGTAGTGAAGTCTCACGACCGTGGTCGATCCCCGGGTCTCGACCCCGAGAACTTCCGGAGCGCCGGTGGCGCTCAACCCGCTGAGGCCCTCCCAGAAAGCCTGGTCCGTGTAGACCGCCATCACGCGGTCGGCGTCGGCGCTCCAGCGCTGCTCAAAATTGAACTTCACCCAATCAGCGTTTCACATCTGAAGCATCGACACGGCCATGTTCGTTGCACCGTGATGCGGACCCCAACCCACTCCCACAGGAGCCTTTGATGCCTCGCCGCAATGACCTCGAATCGATTCTGCTCATCGGGTCCGGCCCGATAGTCATCGGCCAGGCCTGTGAGTTCGACTACTCGGGGACCCAGGCATGCCGCGTCCTGCGTGAGGAGGGTTACCGGGTCATCCTGGCAAACTCCAACCCGGCGACGATCATGACCGACCCGGACTTCGCGGATGCCACCTACATCGAACCGCTGACGCCGGATGTGCTCGAGAAGATCATCGCCAAGGAGCGCCCCGACGCGGTGCTGCCAACCCTGGGAGGACAGACTGCGCTGAATCTGGCGATGGATCTGTCCGGGTCTGGTGTCCTCGACACATATGGGGTTGAGCTGATCGGTGCCGACGCAGAAGCAATCCGCACCGCGGAAGACCGCGATCTGTTCAAGAAGGCCATGATCGAGATCGGCCTGAGCGTCCCCGCCTCGGGAGTCGCACACAACATGGACGACGCTGCTGCAATACGGGCCGATCTGGGTCTGCCCGTGGTCATTCGACCTGCGTACATCCTCGGCGGCAAGGGCACGGGTATCGCCTCCACCCCAGCCGAGTTCGACATGATGGTTGCCCGGGGCCTTGATGCTTCCCCGATCCACGAGGTGCTGATCGAGAAGTCGATTGCCGGGTGGAAGGAGTTCGAACTCGAAGTCATGCGTGACCGGGCAGACAACTGCGTGATCATCTGCTCGATCGAGAACCTCGACCCGATGGGTGTCCACACCGGTGACTCCATAACGGTTGCTCCCGCAATGACCCTTACCGACCTGGAATACCAGCAGATGCGTGCCGATGCGTTCCGTGTCATGCGTCGCGTGGGCGTCGAGACCGGCGGGTCGAACGTGCAGTTCGCAGTACATCCCGATACCGGCGAACAGGTCGTGATCGAGATGAACCCGCGCGTGAGCCGGTCATCTGCCCTGGCCTCCAAGGCGACCGGGTTTCCGATCGCGAAGATCGCAGCCAAGCTTGCGGTCGGCTACACCCTCGACGAGATTCCGAACGACATAACCCGCAAGACACCTGCCTGTTTCGAACCGACGATCGACTACGTCGTGACAAAGGTGCCGCGGTGGGCCTTCGAGAAGTTCCCGGGTGCCGAACCCGTTCTTGGCACTCAGATGCAGTCCGTCGGTGAGGTCATGGCGATCGGGCGGACCTTCAATGAATCCATCCAGAAGGCGATGCGCTCGATCGAACAGGGCCGGAGCGGGCTCAACTGCGATGCTGCCGAGGAACTGTTCGATTCGGTCGATACCGAGACCCTTTTGGCTCGTGCCGCGATTGGGTCACCAGATCGAATCTTCGAGGTCGAGTCGCTATTGCGCCGCGGCGTCGGGATCGACGAGGTGTACGAAGCCTCGAAGATCGACCGTTGGTTCCTCGACCAGATCCTCTCGATGATCGAGGAACGCCAGTATCTGGAGTCACTCGCAAACCGATCCGGAACGGGCGGTGGGATTCCAAGCACGCTCGATGCCCGGACATGGAAGCGTGCGAAGCAGTTCGGCTTCGGGGATTCCCAGCTCGCGTACCTGTGGGGGGTCGGCGAGGACGAGGTGCGGGCCGCTCGCCTCGCAGCAGGTGTCGAGATCACCTACAAGACCGTCGACACCTGCGGTGCCGAGTTCGAGGCCTCCACGCCGTACCACTACGGCACCTACGAGGACGACTCAGAGGTTGCAGCGTCGGCCCGAGACAAGGTGATCATCCTCGGCTCCGGACCGAACAGGATCGGTCAGGGCATCGAGTTCGACTACTGCTGCGTGCACGCGAGTTTCGCCCTACGTGATGCAGGTTTCGAGACGATCATGGTCAACTGCAACCCGGAAACGGTTTCCACCGACTACGACACATCTGACCGCCTCTACTTCGAGCCGCTGTCGACCGAGGGGGTCCTCAATGTCATCGATGCCGAGAAGCGCTCGGCCGAGCAGGGTGGTGGCCGCCTGGCCGGCGTCATCGTCTCACTCGGTGGCCAGACGCCGCTGAAGCTTGCCAACCAACTGGCTCCGGAACTCATCCTGGGAACTCCAGCGGTGAGCATCGACCTGGCCGAGGACCGCAACCACTGGGGAGCGCTGTGCAGTCGACTCGGTATCCCGCAACCCGAGGGAGCGACGGCCACGACCCTGGATGAAGCGATTGCAACGACCTCCAAGATTGGCTTCCCGGCGTTGGTGAGACCCAGCTACGTGCTCGGAGGTCGGGCGATGGAGATCGTCTACGACGAGGATGACCTCCGCCGGGCTTGGCAGGCCATCACGCTGAGCGGTTCGCTCGGTCGTGAAGGTGGACTGTCAGCCAGCCGTCCGGTTCTGATCGACAGGTTCCTTGAGGACGCAACTGAAGTTGATGTCGACGCCATCAGGGACCAGAGCGGTGAGGTGATCATCGGCGGGATCATGGAGCACGTCGAAGAGGCCGGGGTCCACTCCGGAGACTCGGCTTGTGTGATCCCACCGGTGGGACTCTCCGCATCGTCGATCGCGACGATCGAGGACTACGCGCGCCAGATCGCAACCGAACTTGGTGTCGTCGGGCTGATCAACGTCCAGTTCGCAGTGCAACACGGCGAGAGTGGCGACGATGGCGCTGTAGCGGGCGACGGGAAGGTCTACGTGATCGAGGCCAACCCAAGGGCTTCGCGAACGGTCCCGTTCGTGGCCAAGGCAACCGGAGTGCCGCTCGTGAAGATCGCTGCTCGCGTTATGGCAGGCGAGACGCTGGAGGAACTGCGTCAGGTGGGACTGTTGGGCGAACGCCTTGATGCGCATCACATTGCCGTCAAGGAGGCGGTGCTGCCATGGAACCGGTTCCCCGATGTCGACACCGTTCTGGGCCCGGAGATGCGCTCGACCGGTGAGGTCATGGGAATCGACACGACCGTCGGAATGGCTTTCGCCAAGTCGCAGCTTGCTGCTGGTGACCGCATGCCAACATCGGGCACCGTCTTCTTCTCACTGGCGGACCGCGACAAGGCGGTCGGATCGAAGGCTGCCGAGAAATTCGTGGCACTCGGTTTCGACATTGTCGCCACCTCGGGAACCGCCGCGTATCTGAACGACCGGGGCGTTCCGGTGGCGAAGGTCGTCGCCAAGATCAACTCGGGTGATGACGGAGTCGATGGAGTTGATGGAGTCGAGATGATCTCCAGCGGTCAGATCGATCTGGTCGTCAACTCCCCACGGGGTCGTGGACCACGTGCAGACGGCGCCCATATTCGTCGGGCTGCCGGAGCGGGTCGCATTCCGCTCCTCACCACCGCAGCAGCAGCTTTGGCAGCTGCTAACGGTGTGGCTGATTGGATCGGGACCGATCTTCAGGTGAGAAGCCTCCAGGAGTATCACGCGATCGGAGCAGCCCACGTCGCTGAAGGCGCTGGGTCGGGTCGTGGCAACGTCTCGGACGACGGTGTGGGGTCGGTTCGAGGCGCTGGCGCCGGGTCAGATAGCTCAACGGAAGCGGGCGAGTAGCCGGTGGCCCGACCCGCGGTCGACATGACCACGAGCGTTGGCTCGTTGAAGCTCGGTGCGCCGGTGATGACCGCCGCCGGTACGGCCGGTCACGGCGACGAACTCGCTCGTTACGTGGATCTGTCGGCGCTTGGAGCGGTGGTGGTCAAGTCCCTCTCGGCGGAACCGTGGCCCGGCAACCCAGCCCCGCGGGTTCATCAGACCCCAGCGGGAATGCTCAACAGCGTCGGACTTCAAGGCCCGGGAATCAAGGCTTGGCGCGAACATGAATTGCCCGCCCTACTGGCGACCGGAGCCAGGGTTGTAGCAAGTATCTGGGGGCGGAGCGTCGAGGACTACGCATCTGCCGCCAACGCGCTCAAGGGCATGCCCGACGGTGTTGTTGCGGTTGAGATCAATCTTTCGTGTCCGAACCTCGACGGTGGCGCCCATCTCTTTGCTCACGACCCGGACGCAACCGCCGACGTGATTGCCGCCACCTCGGGTCTGGAAGTGCCGAGGTGGGCCAAACTCAGCCCCAATACCGATCGGTTGGTAGAGGTCGCGACGGCCGCTGCGGCAGCCGGAATCGACGCGGTCACTCTCACCAACACACTCATGGGCCTGTTGGTCGATGTCGAGACCCGTCGTCCAAGGCTCGGAGGCGGCGGCGGTGGGCTTTCCGGCCCGGCGATGCGTCCCGTTGCGGTGCGGGCGGTGCACGAAGTCCATCAGGCTCTTCCGGACTTGCCCATCGTTGGGGTCGGAGGTGTCTCGAAGGCGACAGACGCTGTCGAGTTGATGCTCGTCGGTGCGTCGGCGGTGCAGGTCGGCACTGCGACCTTCGCGAATCCACGTGCGGTCATCTCAGTACTCGAAGGTCTGCGAACATGGTGCAGCGCCCACGGCGTTACCAGGGTCGCTGATCTGGTTGGAGCATTGGGAAAGCCGTGACTCAGAGAGGCAGGACACACAGATGAATGGATCCGGAGCTACCGCTGAGCGGCCAGAGGCGGTCGATGACTCGGTCCGGCGTCGCCTGGCGCTTGCGCTCGATGTCGATGACCTGGTCGAAGCACACCGGTTGGCGGCCGCACTTCGGCCCTGGTTCGGGGTCGCCAAGGTTGGCCTTGAGCTGTTCAGCGCCGACGGACCGGATGCGATCAGTGCCCTGCGTGACTTGGGCTACCAGGTGTTCCTGGACCTGAAGCTCTTTGACATTCCAACGACGGTGCACCGCTCCACCAGGGTTCTTGGATCACTTGGAGTCGAGTACCTGACGCTGCATGCGCTCGGCGGGGTGGACATGCTTCGAGCCGGGGTTGAGGGCCTCAACGAGGGCGCCGAACGCGCCGGGCTCCCGACCCCAACCGCGCTTGCAGTGACTGTGTTGACCAGCGATGACACTGCTCCTCCCCATATCGTGCCCAACCGGGTCCGTCTGGCGATGGAAGGTGAATGCGGGGGATTGGTGCTCGCCGCGGCCGACCTACAGATCGCCCGCGAACTCGCACCCAGGCTCAAGCGGATCGTTCCCGGGATTCGACTACCGGGCGGTCAACGCCATGATCAGGCCCGAGCAGCAACTCCGCAGGAAGCAATTGCCAACGGAGCGGACCTGCTCGTAATCGGTCGGGCCGTGACCAAGGCAGAAGATCCCGCTGCTGCTGCAGCCGCAATCGCTGGAGCGATCTGAAGGCATGGGCGAGGCGGATCGAGGCCGGGCGCTTGAGTGGGCGGCAATCTCCCGTGCGGCGAGGTTTCGCCTGCGTGAACGGCTCAGCGACGGTGAAGTGACGCTGGTTGAGGTTCTCGAGCAGGCCGGGTCCGATCCATTGATCGGGCAGGCGAAGCTCTTGTGGACCCTTGAGTCGGTCCCCGGCGCCCGAAAGGTTCTGACCCGTCGGCGGCTTGCTGAGATCCGTCTCGACGAGTCGACCCGGATCGGGGCGTTGTCAGAGCAGGAGCGGGACTTGATTGTCGCCAACTTCGGTGACGCCGACGGAGGATCGGGTGGAAGTGACTGAAGCGAAGAATGCGGTCAACGGCAAGATCGTCGTGATTTCGGGTCCTGGAGGCGTCGGCAAAGGGACCGTAGTGTCGGAGCTGATGAGGACTGATGATCGTCTTTGGTTGAGCCGGTCATGGACCACTAGGGCGCGACGTCCCGGCGAGGCACCTGACGCCTACCACTTCGCCAGTGCCGAGGAGTTCGAACAGCACGCCTCCCGGGGTGGATTCCTTGAGCACGCAAACTTTCTCGATTATCGCCAGGGGAGTCCGCTGCCGGACCCGCCCGACGGCAAGGACATCGTGTTCGAGATCGATGTCCAAGGCGCCAGGAGGATTGCGGAGCTGTATCCCGACGCTCTGCTCATATTCATCGACGCTCCCAGCCGTGAAGTACAGGAGGCCCGGATGCGTGGCCGTGGTGATGCCGAAGAGCGCATCGCTCAACGTCTACGCAAAGCCGAGGAGGAGGTGGAACGTGCCCGCTCTCTTGCCTTCACCTATGTGGTCAACGACGACCTTGAACAGACCGTCGAGCAGGTCATAGACATCATCAATGCACACCGCTCACGTTGACGGTGTAAGCCCGACGTTCGTGTAAGGGCTTGACGTCCAGTCCGACGAAAATGTGGCCAGACGCGGCTAAGCCCGGCGTCGCGCGCGGCTTGGCCCGGCGTCGCGCACGGCTTGGGCCGAGTCATCAAAAGCATGGCCCGACACGCCGGTTGCCCGAGGGCCCGACCTCAGGTTGGCGGCGGGGGCCGCTTCTGCTGTTGATGCTGTTGTCCCGGGAACTGTCGTCCCTCTGGGGATGTCCAAAGTGTCCAGCCGTCAGTCTCTACGCTGACGTTCCAACCGCGACGGTGGGCGACGCCGTGATGATGGCGGCACAACGAGGCGAGGTCGCCGATATCGGTCTTGCCACCGTGCTCCCAGTGCTTGGAGTGGTGAGCCTCGGTCCACGAAGCCGGCGCTGAGCATCCGGGGAAGGTGCATCCCCCGTCTCGAAGAGCGAGCGCGCGGCGTTGCGGGCGGTTCGCAAACCGGATCTTGCGACCCATGTCGAGCGGGACTCCGAGGCTGTTGACAATGGTGGCGTACATGTCTGGGTCACACAGCAGGGTTCGCCATGCCCGTTGGTGGAGTGGATGGCCGCTCTCGTCGTAGACCGACATACCGGCGAAGTCACGCAGCGGAGCCCATTGACGCCCATGGTGGAAAATCCGGTTCCACGGCAGTCCGTTCGTGGAGCCAAATTCGCTACGGCGACCGACGTGTCCATCCGTGGGGCCAATTTCGCCATGGCTGCAGTTGTGTCCCTCGTCGCCATGACCGCAGCCGTGTCCGAAGTCGCCCGAGAATTGGCCGTGTCCCGTCCCTGAGTCTCCGCCCAAGGAGCCGCTGGGGCTGGTGGGGTAGTTGGGGTTGGGGGTGAGAATGATGCTCGCTTCGGGCCGGCCAGGTTTGGTGGAGTCGAGAGACGTGGCGAGTCCCCGCCTGCACGCCTCGACGAGTGCCAGGGCGAGAAGGGTCGGTCGATTGGGAATCTTGAGTTCGGGACAGGCGTCACGATCCCTCGCGTATTTGTCGAAGAGCTCGTCTGCGATGGCGTTGAGCGCCTGCTTGGTGATCAGCGAGTTCTCACCAACCAACTCGCCCTTCAGGGCCAAGGTGTCTCCAGTCGGCGAAAGCCTCAGCCGGTTACGGGCAAGCTCTGCGTCAGGGTCATAACCGCCGTCCTCATCGAACAATTCGGCCATCTGGTCGAGCTGGCGACGCCATGCGAGAAACATCATGTTCTTTGCCTCTTCGCACAATTCTCCAGAGACCCCGGCCATCTCCTCGGCGTTCCGGGGGCTGGTCACGTCGGCGAACGCCTTCGCGTGATCGAAACCGATATCGCCAGTCGTCAGGGCCTTGTCGACGTCGGGGAGGAGCGTGGCCAGGGACTTCGCGGTCTTCACCCGGGCCTTGGCCACGCCGGAAGGCAGACCGGCACGATCGGCCAGCCAAGGACCCGTGCGAAGTCCGAACGCCCGATCAGTAACGCTTTGCGCCTCAAGTTCTGCCAAGGCGTGGGATTCGGTTGCATCTAGGAAGCGGCGTGCGCGTTCCAGTTGGAGGACCGCGTCGCAAGCGGACTGCTCGTCGCACCCTTTGAACGAAATCGTCGCTGCGGCCGCGAGTGCCGATACGACAGCTTCGAAGCCGACGGGGTCATTCCCGTCGAACTGCTCACCTTGGGAACTCTCGTCCCTCCCTGTACCGAACATACGTTCTACATTAGGCAGCTTTGGTTCGGGAGGCAACAAGTGTTCGGTAAAAGTTTCAGAAGTTAATAGAACGATAAGAGATGCGTCAGTTGGCTGCCTTGGTTGTCACTGCGTACTGGTATGGAGCGAGATCCGCCTCTCGACCCGATGGACAGGCTGAGGGTTTGGCGCCGGAGTGGTATAGCATCGCGGTCGGCCAATACCCCCGTAACTCCTGGAGTGCAACGTCCAATGGCAGAACTAGACACAATGATGGATCCCCCGATCGAGGAACTTCTCGATCTTGCGGGTTCGAAGTTCTCGCTGGTGACCTTGGCTTCCCGACGGGCTAGGCAGATCAACAGCTATTACGGCCATCTCAAGAACGCAGAGGGACATGGCCGGGCGATCCCGCCGCAGGTGACATCGACGGCTCGCAAGCCTCTGTCGATCGCCTTCGAAGAGATCGATGCCCACAAGATCTATGGAGTCGGTGGAGCATCAGGCCGGCCAGCTCCGGTCGATGCAGAGGCCGCCGATGATTCTGCCATCGACGCCGACGCCTGATTCAGGTAGTCCTGATTCCGAGGTGCTGGTCCTGAGGTCCCGATGGATCTGACCGGTCACAAGATCGTCCTGGGTGTGTGTGGAGGAATCGCCGCCTACAAGGCCGTTGAGGTTTCTCGCCGCCTGGTTGACGCGGGCGCCCATGTGGTTCCCGTGATGACCGATGGGGCGCGCAAGTTCGTCGGCGAAGTCACGTTCTCGGCTCTGGCATCCGAACCCGTCCGGACCTCGCTCTTCGATGATCCGACGGACCCGATTCCGCACACAACTCTCGGCCAGGGGGCGGACTTGATCCTTGTCGCACCGGCCACGGCGCGACTGCTGTCGGCCTATGCCAGTGGCTACTCCCACGACCTGTTGACCAATGTGTTGCTGGCCACAAGGGCCCCGGTGATGGTCTGTCCGGCCATGCATACCGAGATGTGGGAACACCCCGCTGTCCAGGCAAACCTCGCCGTACTGCGCGATCGGGGTGTGCAAGTCGTGAATCCCGGCGAAGGTCGACTTGCCGGCGGCGATATCGGCGCTGGACGCCTGGCCGAACCGGCCCAGATCGTCGAAGCCGTTGGGGAACTCCTGCTGGCCCATGGCCATGCCCAGACCCAGGCCCAGGCCTCGAGCCGCGACCTGACCGGCCTCGACGTCCTGGTGACAGCCGGTGGGACACGCGAACCAATCGATCCGGTCCGTTTCATCGGCAACCGGTCATCTGGGAAGCAGGGCCACCTGATTGCCGAGCAGGCTGCCCGTCGTGGGGCCAGGGTCACGCTCATCACATCGACCAAGACGCCCACCGGGCCTGATATCACCCGCATAGAGATCGACACTGCCAAGCAGTTGGACGAGGCGGTGCAATCGGTCGCACCCACGAGTGATGTGGTGGTCATGGCCGCAGCGGTAGCGGACTTCACACCGGTTGCTGTCGCTGAAACCAAGCTGAAGAAGCGCGACGGCGTTCCGGCGATCGAACTCGTGCCCACTGTCGACATTCTCGCCGGGCTCGGCGCCAGCAAGCCGACCGGTCAGACGCTGGTCGGCTTTGCAGCCGAAACCACCGACGTGCACGTAAACGCCCAAGCAAAACTGCGTGACAAGGGTGCCGACATTCTGGTCGTCAACGATGTCTCCGCACCCGGAGTCGGGTTCGAGTTCGACACGAATGAAGTCTTCATTTTGAGTGCGGACGGCAGCGAGACCCACGTTCCACTGACAGACAAACGTAAAGTCGCCGACGCCGTGTTGGACGCGGTCGTTCGCACCCGTGTAACCAATGGCAGTCACACGCCAATAGGAGAAGAAGCATGACGAGTTGGACATTCACTTCGGAGTCCGTCACCGAAGGACATCCGGACAAGATGGCCGATCAGATCTCCGACTCGGTTCTCGACGCGATCCTTGCAAAGGACCCCGACGCGCGAGTGGCCTGCGAGACGATGGTGACAACCGGTCTGTGCATCATTGCCGGCGAGATCACCACCAGCGCGTATGTCGACATCCCCACGATCGCCCGTAAGACGATCTGCGACATTGGCTATGACCGTGAGAGCTACGGCTACGACGGCAACACCTGTGGCGTGATGGTCGCTCTCGATGAGCAGTCACCTGACATTGGTCAGGGTGTCGACGACTCCGAAGAGGTTCGTTCCGGCTCGGCCGGCGAAGACGACCAACTCGACAAGCAGGGCGCAGGCGACCAGGGAATGATGTTCGGATACGCGGTGAACGAGACAGATGTGCTCATGCCGCTGCCCATCCACCTGGCGCACCGTCTGGCCGAGCGCCTCGCCGAGGTTCGCAAGGCGGGGACCATTCCCTACCTCCGCCCCGACGCCAAGACCCAGGTCACCTTCGAGTACAAGGACGACAAGCCGGTCCGGCTCAAGACGATCCTGATCTCGACCCAGCACAACGACGGAATCGACCGTGATTCCGAGATCCGCCCCGACCTGATCGAACAGGTCATCCGGCCGATCATCCCCGAGGCGTTCACCGACGACCCCTACGAGGTCTTCGTAAATCCGACCGGTCGATTCGTCATTGGCGGCCCTGTGGGTGACGCCGGTCTGACCGGACGCAAGATCATCGTCGACACCTACGGCGGTTCTGCCCGCCACGGTGGCGGTGCTTTCTCGGGCAAGGACCCGTCCAAGGTCGACCGTTCCGCCGCCTACGCCGCCCGTTGGGTTGCTAAGAATGTCGTTGCCGCCGGTGCTGCTGACCGCTGCGAGGTCCAGGTCGCCTATGCGATCGGCATGGCGCACCCGGTTTCGGTGCTCGTCGAGACTTTCGGCACCGAAAAGGTCGATCCGACCGCTCTGAACAAGGCCGTCATGGAGATCTTCGACCTCCGTCCCGGTGCGATCGTGCGTGATCTTGAGCTTCGGCGACCGGTGTTCCGCCAGACTGCCGCCTACGGCCACTTCGGTCGTACCGGCGACGGTTTCACATGGGAGCGCACCGACCGCAAGGATGATCTTCGTTCCCAACTCGGCCTCTGACCGGCGCCGAGCCGGATCTGGCCGGATTGTGACGTCATGACGGTGGTGCGCGTTCTTCCGGACGTGCCCGCCGTCGATCGTGCCTTCGATTACACCTCTGAGCAACCGCTCGATGTCGGCACCCTTGTCAGAGTCCCATTCTCGGGACGGCAGGTGCGCGCCTGGGTTCTTGAGGTGGACGTCGATCCACCCGCCGGAATAGCGCTCAGACCGATCTCGAAGGTCCTCGGGGTTGGACCCGATTCCGAGACGATCGAGCTGTGCCGGTGGGCCGCGTGGCGTTGGGGTGGCCGGCTGGCGACGATGCTGCGGGTCGCGACCCACGATCGCCTTGTGAAGGCGGTCCCAACCATCCGGGTTCGGCCCGCGAGGCCCACCGGAGCCGGACCCGCCGGAGCCGGACCCGCCGGAGCCGGACCCGCCGGAGGTGGACCAGCCTATTCCGGACCAGCCTGGGCGACCGGTGGCGGAGCCGGACCCGCCGGTGGTGAATCCGGCCCCAGCGCTCTTGAGGAGATCGCCGCGTCGCTGATCCTGCTGGGCCCGGGTGCCCACGTGCTGCAGGCTTCGCCCACGAGCGATTCGCTGCAGGTGGCGCTTGCCGCAGCGGCGACCGGGCAGGCCCTCGTCATCACCCCCTCGATCGCAGAAGGGGACCGCCTGGCGCGAGGTCTGCGGAAGAGGGGTGCAGCGGTCGCCAGATGGTCCAGTGACTGGGCAGCCGCAGCGGGTGGAGCGACCGTCGTCGGTGGTAGAACCGCGGCGTTCGCTCCGATGCCTGCCCTGTCGGCGGTCGTGGTCATCGACGAGCACGACGAACTCCTCCAGAGCGAAAGCTCACCGACATGGAACGCCCGTGAGGTGGCCGTGGAGCGTGCCCGACGCGCCGGAGTTCCGTGTCTGCTGATGTCGCCGTGCCCTTCGCTGGAGGCCTTCACAGCACAGTCGGGGGCGCCGATTGCCGACGACGACGTCGCAATGGTCGATGATTTCCTCGAACCACGGGGGCGGCTTCCACGGGGATCGACGAGGGAAGGCTGGGCGCCGCTGGTGGTGATCGACCGGCGCGGCGAAGACACCGGACGTAGCGGTCTGTTCTCGAACCAACTCGTCGGACTCATGAAGGAGACCCTGGCGCGAAAGAGTTCCGTGATCTGTGTCCTCAACCGCACAGGCCGGGCTCGGTTGCTCGCCTGTCGAAGCTGTTCAACTGTTGCTGCGTGCGCCGAATGCGGCGCTGCGGTCTACCAGAACGACCAGGGCGAGCTCGTTTGTATGCGTTGCGGAGCGGTTCGGCCGGCGATCTGCGTCGAATGCGGATCGACAGCTCTTGCCCTGCTGCGGGTCGGTGTCACCAGGGCGCGTGAGGAACTCGAGGCGTTGTTGCGGGTTCCCGTAGCGTCCATCACCGCCCGGGAAAGGGACCCCCAGGGCTTGGACCAGGTTCCGGTTCTCATCGGCACAAGGGCTGTGCTGAACCGGCGGCACCGAGCCGGATTGGTCGCTTTCCTGGACATAGATCAGGAATTGCTCGCACCTCGCTACCGAGCTGCAGAGGAGGCATTCGGGATGCTCGCCACGGCGTCGCGCCAGGTGGGCGGTCGTAGTGGAGGAATCGTCGCAGTGCAGACCCACTTCCCGGAACACGAGGCAGTCCAAGCTGCTGTCAGGGCTGATCCCCGTTTGGTCTCCAGGGTCGAACTGGCCCGTCGGCGCCTTTTGGGATTTCCGCCGCTCGCGTCGATTGCAGTGCTCGGATACGAGGCCGCCCCCGAGTTCATCGAACGGCTGGGCAGTCCGGACGGTGTTGCGGTCGCAGACTCGGGAGACGGCGAATGGCTGGTCCGATCGCGTCACGCCGGTCGACTCCAGGACGCCCTCCAGTCGGTGGATCGTCCGCCGGGTCGCCTGAAGCTACAGGTCGACCCGATTCGCCTGAGTCGCTGAAGCGCCTGACTACGGGGTGCGATGCGTGACCCGGAACAAGCGGTAGCCCTGGCGGGACCTGACACGCTCCACTTCGAAGCCAAGCCCGTTGAGCCATTTGGCGAGTGAGTCGGCCCCCAGGTGCTTCTGGATGACCAACCAGGCCTCCCCGTTCGGTTCGAGTCGATCCAACCAGAATTCGAGCAGCTCGTGGAGCGCTGCCTTACCGACCCGGATTGGCGGGTTCGAAACGATTGCAGCGACCCTCAGATCCTCTGGTATGTCCTCGGGACGCAGGACATGCACCGGCGTGTCGACGGTCGCGTGGTGCTTCAGATTCTTCCGGGTCAGGTCCAGGGCTCGACTGTTGACATCGACCGCCCAGATCGGCTGACCGGGCCGTCGCAGAGCGAGCGTCGTGCAGATCGGCCCGTAACCACAGCCGACGTCGACAACCGCGCCAGGGGGGAGTTCGGGAAGCTCCATCAAGAGAATCTTCGTCCCCGGGTCGACCCGCTCGGCCGAGAACACACCACGATCGGTGTGCAGTTCGACGCTCAAATCCGGAAGCGTGAGGCGGACCGTCGAGGGCTTTGATCCGACCGATGGATCATCGATGAAGTAATGCCCGCCGCCCGTGGCGACAGATGCCTCACCATCGCGCTCAGGTAGGTCCACGCCGCTCACGGTAGCCTGTTGCTATGGCCTCCCCCTATGCCATCCGAATTGTCGGAGATCCCGTTCTGCGCCAGCGCGCCGAGGACGTGACCGATATCGACGGTCGTCTGGTCAAACTGACGGACGACATGGTCGTGACGATGTACGAGGCACCCGGACTTGGCCTGGCCGCACCCCAGGTGGGAGTCCAGAAGAGGTTTTTCGTCTATGACCTTGGAGCGGGCGACGGTCCCCAGGTTCTGATCAACCCCGAGATCACCGAATCGGACGGGGAGTGGGAGTACTACGAGGGCTGCTTGTCCGTGCCGGGTATGGGATTCGACATCGTTCGACCCAAGACGGTGCACATCAAGGGCATCGATATCGACGGCAACGAAGTCTCCTTCGAGGCCGACGAGTTGCTTTCAAGGCTGCTGCAACACGAGATGGACCACCTTGATGGCGTGCTGTTGCTCGATCACCTGGATGACGATCAGCGTCGCGAGGCCAAGAAGACGCTCCGTAAGCGAGCCATGGAAGGCCCGGCGGCGGATCTTGCTCCGAACGGTGACACCAAGCGTTCTTTTCTGAAGTTCCGCTGATCGAGCTTCGCCGCCACCCATGAAGCTCGTCTACTTCGGGTCACCCGAGGCCTCCGTTGCCCCACTGCTTGCCTTGCATGCCGCCTCCCACGAAATCGTGATGGTGATTAGCGGTGCGGACAAGCGGCGTGGCAGAGGAAGATCGCTAACTCCAACCCCTGTCAAAGCTGCCGCGGTGGAACTCGGGTTGCCCGTGAGCGACGCCCTCGATGACGTCATGGAGGTTTCGGCTGACCTTGGAGTGGTCGTTGCCTATGGGCGAATCATCCGTCCCGAGATGCTCGCGCGCCTCCCGATGATCAATCTGCATTTCTCGCTGCTGCCGCGTTGGCGTGGGGCGGCACCGGTCGAACGGGCGATTCTTGCCGGGGACGCGACGACGGGCGTTTGTGTGATGGCTGTAGAAGAGGGCCTCGACACAGGGGCCGTCTACGCACGGGAAGAGCTTGTCGTTGAACCCGGAGAGACCGCGGACGAGTTGCGCTCAAGGCTGACGACGGTTGGCGCCGAACTGCTCGTGAGAACGCTCGGAGAGGGACTTGGGGAGCCGACCCCCCAGAGTGACGAGGGAGTCACCTACGCCGAGAAGATCCGCTCCGAGGACCGGATGCTGCGGCCGGAAATGACGACCGAGCAGTTCCTCCGGGTGGTTCGGATAGGGGGTGCGTGGACCAAGTTCCGAGGCAAACGGCTCAAAATCGGCGCAGCAACCGGCGCAGATCCGGCGGCAACAACCGGCGCGGATCCGGCGGTAACAACCAGCGCGGACCCGACGGCAACAACCAGCGCGGACCCGGCAGTCTTCATTGCTGACACCTTGTTGAGGACGGCTGATGGCGCTGTCGAGCTGGTGGAGGTGCAACCCGAAGGCAAAGCAGCGATGTCTGCGCTCGATTGGGCGCGAGGCGCTCGCCCAAGCGGTGAACGGATCGGCACATGAGATGGATCGGCAAATGAGTCAGAAGCGCCACATGAGTGCGAAGCCGTCCACGGACCAGCAGGGGGTCGCCACCAGGCGACTGGCGCTGGAGGTTCTCGCTCGGGTCGAAGATGAAGGTGCCTATTCAAACCTGGCCCTGAGCCACGCGTTGTCGGAATCATCGATGGACGCCCAGGACCGCGGTTTCGTGACCGACCTCGTCTACGGCTCACTCCGCCGGCGTAGGTCCTGTGACCATCTGGTCGACCGTTTCCTAAGTTCTGATCCGCCTCCGGCGGCAAGGCGGGTCCTGCGGCTCGGCGCCTACCAACTGGCGTACCGTCCCGACGTACCTACTTATGCGGCAGTTTCAGCGACAGTCGATGCGGCACCGAAACGATTCAGGGGACTCACCAACGCGGTGCTCCGAAACGTTTCGTCGTCAGCGGTGGAGTTTCCAGACGAGGGAACCCGACTGTCCTACCCGGACTGGATCATGGAACTCCTGGTCCGTGATCTGGGTAGGGAGGACGCCATTGCTGCCCTGGAGCAGATGAACGAGTCCGCTGCCCAGAGTGTGCGGAGCGACGGCTACACCCAGGACCTGGCATCACAGAAGGTCGTCGAGCTCGTCGATGCCAGGTCCGGCGAACTCGTGTTGGACTTGTGCGCTGCACCAGGTGGCAAAGCCACCGGCATCGCCGCAAGTGGAGCCCAGGTCGTTGCTGCCGACCTGCAACCCCATCGGGTGGGACTCATCGCTGCAAACGCCCAGAAGTTCGGTCTGGGCAGGACCTTCCCGATGGTTGCTGACGCGTTGCAACCACCGTTTCGTGCCGGCGTTGCCGACAGGGTGCTGCTCGACGCGCCGTGTTCGGGCCTGGGCGTTCTTAGGCGGCGACCGGATGCCCGCTGGCGACTCGAGGAGGACGCTCCCGAGCGACTCGCAGACCTCCAGAAACGTATGGTCACCGCCGCGCTCGCAACTCTCAAACCGGGCGGGACACTGGTCTATAGCGTCTGCACACTGACCGCCGTCGAGACACTCGGGGTCGACGACTACATCGCAGCCAAGCACCCTGAGTTGGAACCGCTCGAGATTCCGTCTGAGCCATGGCGCAGGTGGGGTAGGGGAGCAATGCTGCTGCCTCAGGAGGAGGGCACCGACGGGATGTGCCTGTTCCGGTACCGGTACAGTCGATGATGAGCTCCGAATTCAGGAGTTCCAGTTCCCAAGATGACGAAGCAGGAGTCGCTATGGCCCAGGACGCAGTTCGGCAAGCGAAGGTGCTGACGGTGTCCGACAGCATCGCAGCCGGAAGCCGTGAAGACACGAGTGGATCAGCGCTCACCAGCAAACTCGAGTCGGACTCATATTCCGTGGTCGACACCCGTGTTGTTCCCGACGACATCGAAGAGATCTCCAACGCTCTTTCGTCCATGGCTTACGGATTCAATGGTCTGATCGTCACCACGGGTGGTGCCGGGTTCGGGCAGCGTGACTTCACCCCGGAGGCGACCAAACGGATTCTTGATCGGGTCGCTCCGGGCATGTCCGAGTCGATGCGCAAAGCCTCACCCAAGGGTCGTCTGTCCCGGGCGATCGCTGGAACCCGAGGGGCGTCGCTGATCCTCAACCTTTCGGCCGACCCGGAGCGTGCCGTGCACATGCTGGATGCCGTCCTCGACGTGGTTCCCGAGGCCGTCGAGCTTCTGGGCGGTGGTTCCATTCCGACCACTGATGCGGTCGAACTGACCACGGTGGACTGAAGCCGGCTCCACGTCCCTCCACCGCCTGCCGGACCAGCAAAACAAGCCGCGGTCGAAATTTGTTCAGTTGGAACTAATTCGACCGACCGGGCATCGGAAGGCTACGATGAAGCCATCATGAGCTCGCCTTCCAGGACCGATGCCGTTGACCGTGAATGCATGACGCGAGCTATTGCTTCGGCGGCTCGTGTTCGCTGCATCACCTCTCCCAACCCATGGGTCGGTGCGTTGCTCCGAACCGACGATGGTCAGATGTTCGAAGGGGCGACGCTCGAGCCCGGGCAGGCCCACGCCGAGATCGTGGCTCTTGACGCGGCTGGCGAGAACGCGGCCGGATCAACCCTGTATGTCACGCTGGAACCCTGCAGTCACACGGGACGAACGGGTCCCTGCGTCGATGCGATCATCGCGGCTGGGGTGCGACGGGTCGTGGTCGGTATCGAGGACCCGGACCCCAGGGTTGCCGGCAGCGGTATCGCTCGTCTGCGTGAGGCTGGGATCGATGTGCAATTGGGCGCCCAGGAAGAACATGTCCGAGCCCAACTCGCCCCCTACCTGAAGCATCGGACCACAGGTCGGCCGTGGGTTGTCCTCAAATTGGCCAGCACTCTCGACGGGGGAACGGCCGCACCGAACGGAACCAGCCAGTGGATCACCTCCACTTCGGCCCGCGTTGACGGTCACCGCCTTCGTGCGGAGTCGGACGCCATTCTGGTTGGTGCGGGAACCATCCGGCGTGACGATTCCTCGCTCACGGTTCGTGACTATCGGCCACCGATTCTTCCTGCGAGCGGTTCCGTCGACCCTATGCGGGTGGTTCTGGGCAAGGTTGCTGAAGGTGCCAAGGTCCGGCCCTGTCGCGAAATGTCGGGAGATCTAGGAGCAATCCTCGATGAACTCGGCGCGGACGGTGTCGTCCAGTTGCTCGTAGAGGGCGGAGCGGGGGTCGCTGGCGACTTCCATCGGGCGGGGCTGGTCGACCGCTATGTGATCTACGTCGCGCCCGCACTCTTTGGTGGCAACGATGCCAACGGCTTGTTCGGTGGCACCGGCGCCTGGGACATCGGCGATCTTTGGAGGGGCCAGTTCGTTTCGGTCGAACGCGTTGGGGATGATCTCAAAATCGTGCTGGCACCGACAGAACCGTCGTCGTCATCATCGGAATCGTCGTAGTCGAGGAGCTGGGCCTTGTTCACCGGAATCGTCGAAGAACTGGGACACGTCGAATCACTCGACGGACCTCGGCTCCGCCTCGGCGCCGACGTCGTCCTTGGAGACATCTCGATGGGCGCTTCGATAGCGGTCAATGGTTGCTGCCTGACGGTCGTCGCGTGGGGCGATGACTGGTGGGAGGCCGACGTCAGCGACGAGACCTTCTCACGTACCTCACTCGGCTCGCTCAAGAGGGGCGACCAGGTCAATCTGGAACGTCCGGTCAGACTCGAAGACCGCCTGGGTGGACATCTGGTTCAGGGCCACGTCGACGCGGTCGGGACAGTCGTGTTGGAAGCCCCTGACATGCAGGTCCGGATGCCGTCGAATCTGCTGCGATATGTGGTCGAAAAGGGCTCGATCACGGTCGACGGCGTGTCCCTGACAGTCGTCGACGCTCTCAGCGATGGATTCACCGTGGCGCTCATACCTCATACTTGTGAGGTGACGACGATGGGTCTGCGTCGCTCCGGCGACAATGTGAATCTGGAAGTCGATGTAATGGCCAAATATGCCGAGCGGCTACTTGCCGCACAGTTGGAGAATGCGAGCATCTCGCAGTCCGAAGGAGCACCGACGACATGAGTCGCGAACCACTTGCCAAGCAGGGTGACGAAGACTCGGTCTTCGCATCTATCGAGGACGCCGTAGCGGCGATCGCCCGCGGTGAAATCATCGTCGTGGTCGACGACGAGGACCGCGAGAACGAAGGCGATCTGATCATGGCGGCAGAGGCCGCCAGTCCCGAGAACATTGCGTTCTTCGTTCGCCACACATCCGGTGTCATCTGTGCCCCGCTGACCGGAGCTCGTCTGGACGAACTCAAGATTCCCCTGATGGTCCACGAGAACACCGAGTCGCACCGCACCGCTTTCACATATTCGGTCGACTACGTGCATGGCACGTCCACAGGTATTTCTGCGGCCGACCGGTCGGCAACGATTCGTGCGCTCATCGAGCCGTCGACCAAGCCCGCTGACTTGGCGCGACCGGGTCACATCTTCCCCCTCCGCTATTCCGACGGTGGCGTTCTCAAGCGTGCGGGACATACCGAAGCTGCAGTCGACCTGGCAAGGCTGGCCGGAATGTCGCCTGCCGGTGTGCTGTGCGAGATCGTCAATGACGACGGCACCATGGCCCGTGTTCCAGACCTGGTCGAGTTCTGCAAGGTGCACGGCCTACTCATGGTCACCATTGCGCAGTTGGTCAAGTACCGCCGTCAGAACGAGAAGCTCATCCGGCGCATCGCGGAGGCGCGCATTCCGACCCCCTGGGGCGATTTCACCTCGTACATCTACGAATCACTTCTCGACGGTGAACAGCACGTCGCGATGGTCAGGGGCGCGGTCCAGGGTGAACGCGACGTCCTTGTCCGGGTCCATTCTGAGTGCCTTACGGGGGACGTGTTCCACTCGCTTCGCTGCGACTGCGGAGTCCAGTTGCACTCTGCGATGGCGGCGATCGACGACGCCGGTCTGGGAGTGCTGGTCTACCTGCGTGGCCACGAAGGGCGGGGGATCGGCCTGGGTCACAAGATCCGTGCATACAGCCTTCAGGAGCAGGGCCGTGACACAGTCGACGCGAACGTCGAACTGGGCCTGCCTATCGACAGCCGAGAGTACGGCATTGGCGCCCAGATTCTGAACGATCTCGGTATCACGACCATGAAGCTGATGACCAACAATCCGGCCAAGTACGGCGGCCTGGAAGGGTTCGGTCTGGAGATAAGCGAGCGGGTCGCACTCGAGTCCGCTCCGAATCCGGAGAACCTCGACTATCTGCGCACCAAGCGCGAGCGTATGGGACACATCCTTGAAGGGCTGGACTGATGGGCGTCGATTTCCGTGCAGCCAGAGATGGCTCAGAGATGGACTCCGGGAGCCAACTGGTGTCGGCCCGAGGTAGGAAGATCGGGATCGTCATCGCCCGATGGAACGATGCCATCACCCGTCGACTTCTCCGGGGAGCGCTCGAGGAACTCGACTCCCGCGGTGGTGACGATTCAGATGTTGATGTGGTCTGGGTGCCGGGGGCGTTCGAGATCCCGCTGACGGCCAAGGTCATGGCAGCGACCGGCCGCTACGAGGCGATCATCACTCTCGGCTGTGTCATCCGCGGCGATACCGCCCATTTTGAATACGTGGCAGGACCGGCGGCCGAAGGTGTGTTGCAGGCCCAATTGGCAACCGATGTTCCGGTGATCTTCGGTGTGTTGACGGTCGAGGACCGCCATCAGGCTCTGGTCCGATCTGTTGTCGACTCTGACTTCAAGGGTGACAACAAGGGGAGTGAGGCAGTTGCCACGGCGCTCGACATGATCGTCGCCCTGGAGGCCATCCGCGCCGGCTGACGGCCCGACAATTTCGGTCAGGCCCAACCCCGTCTAGCAGCGGCGAATGCGGCAACCACCGCCAACGAGGTGGCGACGTTTAGCGAATCGACGCCGGGGTGCATCGGGATCCGCACCTTTGCATCGCACATCTCGATCGTCGTGTCCTGCAACCCGGGACCTTCAGCGCCAACGAACAGAGCGACGCGATCATCGAGGAGACCCCTTGCCGCAGCCTCGTCGACGTCGAGCGCTTCTGTCGCTGGTGTGAGGGCGATCGGGCGAAAGCCGTTCGCACGCATCGACGATATTGCGGCGTCGGTGGATTCGTAGCGGGCGTAGGGAAGCCTCGTCGCCCAGCCCAGCGAAACCCGGATGGAGCGCCGATACAGCGGATCGGCAGTTGTACCGTCGAGGATCACCGCGTCGATCCCAAGCGCTGCGCAATTCCTGAAGATCGACCCCAGGTTCTCGTGGTCGTTCACGCCTTCGAGCACGACGACTCTCTGCGCAGCCGACAACAGCGTGTCCAGAGATTGCTGTGGGGGTCTGTCAACCGAGGCCAGAACACCCCGATGCACATCGAAACCGGCGGCTTGGCGCAGCACCGACCGGTCGGCAACGAGGATCTCAGCGCCGGCTGCCCGCAGCGATTCGATCTGGTGGGACAAGCGGGTCAGGCGATTCGGTGTGATCAGGAGAGACCGGACGCGGTGGTCGCTGGCCAGAAGTTGGTCGAGGGCAAGCAAACCTTCGACTATGAACAACCCGTGGCCCGCCTCCTCGATGTCACGCCTGGCCGCGGGATCGTTCAGATGACGGAAGTCGCCGAGACGTTCGTCATGTGGATCGGTGATGATCTCCATGCACGATCTTGCCCGAGACCGATGGCCAACGTCGGCCGAGCCGGAGCGGTCAGTTGCCCTCGGGAAGTGCGTGGCTGCGTTCCCGCTCCAGAAGCTCGCGGAATTCGGCCTCCGGGACCGGTCTCGAGTACAGGTAGCCCTGGGCCAGATGGCAGCCGAGTGCCTGCAGCTGTATGGCCTGGGACTCCTCCTCGATGCCCTCGGCGATGGTCTTGACCTCGAGGGTCGAGGCCAGGGCCAGGACCGCACTGACGATGCGCTGGTTCGTCAGCTGGTGGATCTCGTCGACGAAGCTCTTGTCGATCTTCAACACGTCGAACTCGAACTGCTGCATGTAGCCGAGCGAGCTGTAGCCGGTGCCGAAATCGTCGATCGAGAGGCGTGTGCCGAGTTCCCGGAGTTTCCTCATGATCGCACCGGCCTGGTCGGTGTCGGTGATCAGCATCGATTCGGTGACTTCCAGAACGAGACGTTCCGCCGGAATTCCTGTGCCGTGCAAAATCTCGGTGACCTTGCCGACGATGTCGTGATGAAGCAGTTGCTGGGCCGAGAGATTCACGGACATCGTGAACTTTTCGACCTGTCGTCCGTAGTCGTTTCGCCACATTGACAGGTCGGTACACGCTCGTTCCAGCATCCACTCGCCCATCGGAGCGATGAGCCCCGTTTCCTCGGCCAAGGGAATGAACAGGCCGGGTCCCAGAAGTCCTCGCTGAGGATGCTCCCAACGGATCAGAGCCTCGGCTCCGACGATTCGGCGCGTGTCGATGTTGACCACTGGTTGGTAGTAGGCAACGAACTGGTTGTGGGCGACAGCCCGGGCCAGGTCGGCCCGCAGCTCAAGCCGGTCGAACGAAGCTGTATGCATGTACGGCTCGAACACGACGATCTGGCGTTTGCCGAGTTGTTTGGCGCGGTACATAGCGGTGTCGGCATTGCGGAGCATGAACTCCGCGTTGCTGGTGCGGTCATGATCGAAGACGACGCCGGCAGAGGTGGTGATCGAGATCTCTCGTCCGTCGATGGTGAACGAAGTTGCAAGATCGGCCATAAGGCCCTCGGCGAGCTCCATGACCTGACTCTCGCCGTGGGAGCGCTCGATGATGATCGCGAATTCGTCGCCGCCAATCCGTGCCGCTACGTCGCCGAAGGACAGCATTTGCTTGATCCGCTCGGCAATGGAAATGAGGAGTTCGTCTCCGAACTCATGCCCGAGCGAGTCGTTGATGTCCTTGAACTCGTCGATATCGACCAGGATCGTGGCGACCGTGGTCGAGCCACTGTTGCGTTCGAGTATGCCTGTCAGGTCCTCCACCGCGTGGACACGGTTGGCCAGGCCGGTCAGCTCGTCGTGTGTCGCCTGATAGCGGAGTTGTTGCTCCATCTTCTTGCGGTAGGTGACATCACGGGCGTTGAGGACGTACCCATTGATCGCCGGCTCCGACCGCAGATCCGAAACCGTGGTTTCAATGGTATGGATCTCTTCGGACGTGCTCATGAACGTGAATTCGACGAGCTTCGTGCTGGCTTCGACCTGTGTGTACAGGGCCGGCGACTCCCAGTCGAGCGTATTGTCCATGAACACCTGGTTGAACTCCAGGTTCATGACGTCGTCGGATTCAAGCCCGACAATCTCGCCGATCGACGGGCTGGTGTACCTGATTATCCCATCGCGGTCCATGACGACAACGAGGTCGGTTGAGTTCTGCACGAGGGCCTTGAACCGTGCCTCCGACATGCGCAGCTGTTCCTCGGCCTGTTTCCGGTCGCCGATTTCGCGTGCATTGATGACCACGCCGTTGACGTTGGGATCGGCGCTCATGTCGACTCCCACGACCTCGAACCACGCGTAGGTGCCGGCAAAGTGGCGGAGCCGTAACTCCACCGGACGTCCGCCTCCGGCCTTGATCGTGCGGAAAACCTCACGGGCGGCGTCAAGATCGTCGGGGTGGACTATGTCCAGGACATGGCCGGACTCCATCGAACCCTCGGGGTAACCGAGCAAGCGACCGGCGACCGGTGAGACGTAGGTCAGGTCGATGTCGTCGTTGAGCACCGCGACGATGTCGGATGAGTTGTCGATCAGAGCGCCGAACCGGGCCTCGCTGCGCAGGCGAACCTGCAGTTCGGTCTGTTCGACCGCCCTGAACGCAATGGCGGACTCGCGACAGAGTGCAATCAGGCCGTTGGTCTGGTTTTCGTCGAGCGGCCGTTCGGTGGCGACGAAAAGGGCGGCTGTGAGTTTCCCGTGCTCCACGACGATGCCCACGGACCAATGACGGCCCTCGCCGGAGATCTCATCAAGATTCCAGAAGTCTCCGGTGGTAGGCGCCGGGCTCTGCGAGACGTAGTCGCTGACCTGGGCCAACAGTTCTGCCTCATTCGGCGGTGGGTCGGATGCGTAGACGGGTGTTCCGAGGGGGTCGAGAATCAACCCGCCGCGGATATATGAGCGACCGAGTACGTCTGCGGTTCCGTTCGAGATCGCCGTGAGCACGTCATTGCTCGTCTCGACGCTAACCAGATGCTCTCCGACCGCCCGCAGCGAGGCTTCGAGAGTCGCCATCGTCTCGTTCTGGCGGACAAGTCGGCCAAGTCTGACAATGACCAGGGGAGTGAGGGCCATGGAGGCGATGGCGGGCAGGAAGTAGCTATCGGTTCCGCCGGAGCCGAGCAGCTTGACCATCAGGACCGCTGGACTCGTAATCAGCGCGAGCCCCAGCACCCCGATGCGTTTGCGCGTCAGTAGGCGAAGCTGCGATACATCGGAGGGGCGGTTCGTAACGTTGACGATCGACGGGTGCATCAGTCCGGCGGTTCCGAACATCAGGCCCAGCGGGACGAAGATTGCCTGCACGTCGCGGTGGAACGCTCCGGCGAGGGCAAGCGTCGTCGTCGCGTCGATGAGAACTGTGAAAAAGAGGGCGCCGGCGAGCAGACGGTTGCTGGCGGAGCGATGACCGCCGGCAACAAGGGCGAACGTCGCGAGTCCGACGAGTAGGAGCGATCCCGCCGAATAAGTCAGGTTCAGGGCTAGGGCCAAGGTGTTCGTCGACGCTTTGCCGATGTGGGGAATGATGACAACGTTCAGTTGAACCACTGCCACGGCAATACAGCCGACAAGCGCGTCCAGAACCGGATCCATGGTGACGTGACGTACGCGACGCCTGACCATCAGGATCATGGCGGTTGCAAGAACGACATAGGTGCTCAGTACAAAACCATCGGCAACCGACGGAAACGCATAGGGGGAATCGATGATCATCCCGTTTACGTTCCGGACTATTCCACCTGCGATGGCGAAGATTCCCGAAAGGCCTAGCAGTTTCGCAATGTCGCTGACGTTCTTCGGAAGCGCCAGGGAACGTCGGATTACAAGCGTCACCGCGGCAACGCCGCCGACGACGTACCAGATGCCTTGGGGGAGGCCGGACAGCACCAGATAGATGGCGTACCAGATGCCTGCTCCGAGCGCGACAATGCGGAACGTTGCAGTCTCTCGAGACGGGCCGAACCTCGACCTCCAGCTGGAATTACTCGTTTGACTCAGTACGGACATCACCGGTCCTGTCGAAAGGGATAGTTCCCAATCGGCATGGTGGAGTAAGTACTGAGAATTCCGATTAACGGGTTCTGACGCCCCGTCCCGGGTGTGGCTCAGCTATCTGGGCTACCTGGCTCAGTTATCTGGCCTACGGAGAAACTCGGCGCAGACCGTAGGTACCCCTATGCGGAACCACTGAGGGGGCCGGCAGCGACGTCTCGGCGCATTCGCAAAATGGCCAAGGCCCCGAAAATCGCCATCCACGCAAACACGCCCACATAGGCCAGAATCGGCAGGTCGCCGGAAGCCGCGAAAATGTAGACGTACGGAGCGATGAACAGCGCTACGACAAGGATTCCCCAGCCGATGGCATCACTTCGGCGACGTGCCGGGTCCCGGAGAATCTTCACGGTGACAGCCTGGGCAAGTCCATAGGGAGGCGCTGTCACCAGGTCCAGAATGAGGAACGCTACGGGGTCGACCCCGTACTTACCAAGGGTCGGCCAAGCGAGCAACGCACGTCCAGCTGAAAAGGCGATATTGCCGATTACCCACGCGCGTCCGAATCCCCCCAGCGAGCTGATGTCCCCCAGCACGCGCTGCTTGAATCCGACTGTCAATTTGCTACCCCTTGGTGAAGAACTGTCCGACGTCAGACTTCCAACCGTAGCGGTCGCGACCGAAAACTCATTGGACCCCAGTCGGGTTTCGGACTGTCGGGTCTCGGACTGGTGGGTCTCGGACTGGGTGCTCATCAAGGCAGGATTATCGGGAGATCGAAGTCCACGATCTCCTGCGGGGTGAAGCCCTTGGTTGCGAACTTGTAGAGCTCAGGTCTAACCACGGCCATACGGTGCAACATGTCAGGCATCCACACCACCAGCGGTTCGATGTCGCCGCCCATGTAGGCCCGGCGTTGGGCAAATGGGTGAGTCTCGAGAGCAAACATGGTGTGCAGAAAGTCCACGAGGCCATCGTCCATGAGGAGACAGAATCCTCGGACATGGTTGCGAACACCGACCTCGACCCAGTGTCGATACAACTCGGTGGCCAGGCCGATACCCCGATGATCCGCCTTTACGGCCAGCGAACCACCGTCGAGGAAGAGTCCTTCGCGCATGGTGTCGATCGGCTCGAACTGGCTCACCGGTAGCTTGTCGAACGGGCCGACGATCGTGCGCAGGACGCCTAGGACCTCGTCGCCTTCGCAAATCACGTGGAGGGTGGATCCTTGTCGCCACGGTTCGGTCTCTTCGATCCAGCTGCGAGGTGACTTACGGCAGTATCCGCGTTCCCGGTACTGCTCGTAGACGAATTGTTCGGCTCGGTCACCCAGTTCGCTGTACGGCGAAACATGCTCTGTTCGCAAGACGGCATCCAAGGGCTCTGGTGCCCACAGCCGCAGTGGATCTCTGAGGTCAATCTCGATTTCATTCGAAAAGGAGAGATCGATCCTCGATTCAGTTGTTGTCACGTGTCTCGCCCTTCAGACACGCTCGCCCCAGCAACACCGACGGCGTCGAACGTTGCGGGAGGGATTCAAGCACACCCCTAGCACGATGCCAAGCAAAAGTGTTGGATTCTTTCCCACTTCGGCTCACAGCTGCCGCGCGGCTACCCTCGACCCGTGCTGAAGCTCGTACTGCCAAAGGGATCGCTCGAGAAGGCGACCATGGAGCTCTTCGAAGCTGCTGACCTACCGGTCCAGCGGAGTTCCTCGGTTGCCTACAAGGCGAGTATCGATGACCCTCGTATCGACAGCGTCCGAATCCTGAGGCCCCAGGAGATTCCGACCTACGTGGCGGACGGACTCTTCGACCTGGGAATCACCGGTCGCGATTGGATCGAGGAGACAAGCTCCGACGTCGTGACCCTTGGTGAACTGCGTTATTCCAAGGCGACGAGCAAACCGATCCGTGTGGTCCTGGCCGTCCCAGAGGGTTCGCCGTACACCAGTGCAGCGGAGCTTCCCAAAGGCGTACGTGTCTCGACGGAGTACATGGGAATTACCAGGAAGTACTTCGAGAAACTGGGCGTCGACGCAGATATTCGACTTTCCTACGGCGCGACCGAGGCGAAGGTCCCCGACATCGTCGATTGCATCGTGGAGATCACCGAGACGGGTCGGGCCCTGCATGCCGCGGGACTGAAGATCATCGATGAGATATTGCTGTCCTACACCGAGATGGTTGCCAATCCCGTCTCGTATGCCGACCCAGAGAAGCGTCACGCGATGGAGCAGGTCATGACTCTGCTGCTGGGCGTGATGGAGGCGCGGGGGCACGTTCTGCTGAAGCTCAACGTCACCGCTGAGCATCTCGATGATGTAATCGGTGTCCTTCCGGCGATGAAGACCCCCACCGTCAACGAGCTCTACCGCGGCGTCGGCTATGCGGTCGAGACCGTCGTTCCCAAGGGGCGGATCAACATCCTGATTCCAGCGCTCAAGGATGCCGGTGCGACCGACTTGATCGAGCTACCGCTCGAGAAGATCGTCCACTGAACCAGGCCCGGCTGGCGACGGAGTAGATCAGATGGCGCATAGAAGGTCCGGGTCAGGAGTTGTCACAAGCTTCGATGATGTCGCCGGGCTCGGTGTGGTCCGTGACGATTCCGACGGCCATCTGTTTGATTTCCATTGCACCGCGATCATCGACGGTTCACGCCATATCGAGGTTGACCGGCTGGTCAGCTTCGTCCTCCGGGCCGGTCACGTTGGCCGGATCGAAGCCGCTCAGGTAACACCGCTAGCCTGACTCACCTGAACTCGCCTGAACTCGCCTGAACTCGCCTGAACTCGCCTGAACTCACCTGACTCGCCCACCCGAGCCCGGCCCCAACCCCAACCCCAACTCCCCAACTCGAACTGGCTGTCGCTCGATCGTCTGTAGGTATCTCAACGACGGCCAGTTCGGCGTAGCGGGCGCGATTCGGCGGTAGCTGGGGTCAGTCGTCGGAGGCGGGCTCCACTCCAGCTTCTGCTGCTTGCTTGACCTGCACGAACACCATCTGGAGCTGGCTCAGCGCCTCAATGAGCATTGCCTGATGCTCTCCAAGGCGATCGCCGACGTTCTCGACCACGGCGCGGAACGACTCGATGACCGTTGCGGCATCGGAGAACGACGGGGGAGTGCTCTCCAGATAAATGGTCGCCAGATCGAATAGGCGCATGAGGTGGTTTGCCACCATCTCGGAAGCCGGTGTCGCAGCGACCTGTCGACGCACTTGCATCATTTCAGCCAGTTCGGCCTGGAGCTGTGAGCGGTCCTCATCGCTGAGGGTGTCCAGATCGATCCCGAGTTCCTTGGCAGCGGCGCGGAGCGGATCGCCCGGGTCGATGTGGGACTGGGCCGTGGCGTCGACTTGCCCGGCGTCAGCCCCGGAGGACCCAGATGATGCGTTAGCTCCAGGCTCTGGCGATGCCTTGCCGACATGGCGTTCGCCGTCCGGTGTCCACAGTGAACTCATCAAATCTCCGAGGGTTGTGATTGACACTGCGTCCCAAGCGGCGACACGGTTGGACCCGCTGGCCGCGATGCTGAGTCAATACGGTTCAGCTGTTACAGTAGACCGCACAACTGAGTAAGTGGGCGCCCGCCCCTCCTTTCCACACTTTGGTGCGTAAGGAACTTGATGACGTTCGTGCAGTTGGCGCGAACTCTGCTCCGCGGGTGCTCCGGCATCCGCTCGTTTCGTTTTCGGGCAGAGTCACTGGTTGAAAGGACCGACGCGATCCCTGCAGAAAGGACGTGATTTTGAGGAGTGACCGGCCATAGCAGCATCACATGGTGACGAAACCAGGACCAACGAGAGGATCAGGGCCCGTGAGGTGCGCCTGATCGACCCCGATGGTCAGCAATTGGGAATCAAGGCGCTTCCCGAAGCGCTCTCCATCGCCAGGTCGATGGAACTTGATCTGGTCGAGGTAGCTCCCGACGCCCGACCGCCAGTGTGTCGAATCATGAACTTCACCAAGTTCAAGTACGAGGCACAACAGCGGGCCAAGGAGTCTCGGAAGAAGGCCACGAACATCGTCGTCAAGGAAATGAAGTACCGCCCCAAGATCGGTGGCGGCGACTTCGACACCAAGACGCGAAAGGTCGCCCAGTTCCTTGGCGAAGGTCACAAGGTCAAGATCACGATCATGTTCAGGGGCCGCGAGATGCAGCATCCGGAGCTTGGTCGACGGATTCTCGATCGTGTCGCTCAAGAGGTGGTCGACGTCGGCAAGGTCGAAATCATGCCCAAGCAGGATGGTCGGAACATGACCATGGTTCTTGGGCCTGACAAGAAGGCCCAGGATCTGGCAAAGGCGCAGGCCAAGAAGGCTAGTGAAGCTGCAGACGTCGAGAACTCAGCGTCCGAAGAACCAGATGCGGTTGAAACGGCTCCGGCAGAGTCGGCACCGGCACAGTCAGCTCCGGTTGATTCAGACGCTGTCCATTCAGACGCTGTCCAGCCAGACCCTGTCCAGCCTGAGGAAAGCCAGCCTGAGGAAAGCCAGCCAGAAGAAGTGAATGCTACGGATGAGTCAGCTCCGCTGGTTGAAGACGTGGCCGAAGAGGTGGAGCCTGCAGTAGCGGGCGAGGCCAACTGATCCGCACGACCGCGAGGTTCTGAGGATTGTCCACCTGGTCCTTACGGACCGGACATGAAACGACGAGGGACAACAATGCCAAAGATGAAGACGCACTCCGGTGCCAAGAAGCGGTACAAGGTCACGGGGACCGGAAAGATCACGCGCCGCAAGGCCGGGCTCAACCACATTCTCGAAAAGAAGTCGCCAAAGCGTAAGCGCCGGCTGTCCGGGTCCACCGAGTTGAGCAAGGGCGATGCCGCCCGCGCACGACGCCAGTTGGGCATCTGATCCAAACCTGACGAAAGGAGCACCCAGTGGCACGCGTCAAGGGTGGAGTTCACGCCAAGAAGAAGCGTCGCGCCGTACTCGGCAAGGCGAAGGGTTACTACGGCAACAGGAGTCGTAGCTTCCGCTCGGCCAACGAGGCCGTCATGCACGCGGGGCAGTATGCCTTCCGTGACC
The DNA here is from genome assembly GCA_049647585.1 of Microthrixaceae bacterium. Lineage (GTDB taxonomy): Bacteria > Actinomycetota > Acidimicrobiia > Acidimicrobiales > Microtrichaceae > JAGQSZ01. The sequence continues at coordinate 76,212 of JBARXY010000014.1, forward strand.
GTCGCGCCCGTAAGGGCGAAATGCGTCGGCTCTGGATCCAGCGGATCAACGCTGCATGCCGCAACCACGGCATCAGCTACAGCCGTTTCATCAGTGGTCTTCGCATCGCCGAGATCGAGATCGACCGCAAGTCGCTCGCCGACCTGGCCGTACGTGATGACGCATCCTTCGGGGCGCTCGTGAAGGTTGCCCAGGAAGCGCTCGACTCTGAAGCGGCTTCCGCCGAATCAGGAGCGTAGAGCTGAGTTCGCTCAGCCCTTCGAATCCAGAACTCAAGCAACTGCGGCGCCTTTCGAGGCGCCGCAGTGCTCGTTCCGAGGCGGGCGAGTACCTGGTCGACGGGCCCACTCTCGTGGCTGAGCTCCTGACCAGCGGCATCGCACCTGTCCGTCTCTACGTTGAGCGCGGCGCGCTCGCCGACGATGTCGTCTGGGACGCCAGAGACGCAGGCGTCGACGTTCGTGATGTTGTCGACGGCGGACTGGCCAAGGTCCTGGATCTGGTTTCGCCAAGGGCGATGGTGGCCGTTGCCGCTATCCGCACCACCGAATTGCAGGATCTCACGACTGCCGCCGCGGAAGCACAGCGACCGCTGCTGGTCCTGGTCGGGCTCGCTGATCCGGGCAACGTTGGGACCCTGTTGCGCACAGCCGAGGCGACCGGAGCAACCGGAGTGGTGCTTACCGAGGGATCTGCTGACATCTTCAATCCCAAGACGGTGCGTGCCTCGGCCGGATCGTTGTTTCGCGTACCGGTATGCCAGAACATCGAGTTGGCAGAGGTTCTCAGTAGCTGCGCCGCGTCTGGAATTCCGACGTGGGCGACTGTCGTGTCTGGTGGATTGAACCTTGAGGAGGCCGATCTCGACGGAGCCGGTGCACTCCTGATCGGCGGCGAGGCTCATGGACTCGGTACCGGCGCTATCGAAGCCAGCTCCGTTCCCCTGTCGATACCCATGGCGGGAAAGGTCGAGTCGCTCAATGCCGGCGTCGCCGGTGCAGTGGTGCTATTCGAAGCTGCCAGACAGCGGCGAGTCAATGGGGTGCGGTCGACCTCACGAATTGAGCCACAATGATTCACTGTGAAGAAGGACGGAACAATGAACTGCCGCTCTGGCGAGGCCGCGACGTCGGCCGAGGTCGACGCTACGGCATCACCACCGGATCTTGGGGTCTCGATGAGTCTCGAGGTCGCCATGAGGTCGACACGATGGGTGAGAAATGACCGCTGACGCCGCGCGAATTGCCGAAGAAGGCCGCGAGAAGATCCTCCAGGCAGAGGATCTCGATTCACTCCACGATCTTGAGTCCGTCTATCTGGGCAAACAGTCCCAGCTCAGCTCGCTCAAGGCGTCGATGCGTGATCTGGAGCCGGACAAGCGCAAGGAGCTAGGCGCGGCGATGAACCGGGCCAGGGGCGAGATGGAGTCTGCGGTTGCCACCCGTCGCGGCCAGCTCGAGGAGTCGGCCCGGGTTGAGCAGCTGGCTGCCGAACGCCTGGACCTGACCGAATACCTGGGCCGGGCCGGAGTCGGTCACGATCATGTGATCACCCAGACCTGGGAGCGTCTCGAGGACGTCTTCTGTGGGATGGGGTTTTCGGTTGCAGACGGACCCGAGGTTGAGACCGACTGGTTCAACTTCGAGGCGCTCAACCTTCCACGGTCGCATCCCGCTCGTTCGCTGTGGGACACCCTCTATCTGGATTCAGATGGACTCGAGGGTGTCGGCGACGAGCGTCTGCTTCTACGAACCCATACGTCACCCGTCCAGATCCGCACGATGCTGAAGGCCGTCCGTGAGGGGAGCGGGCCACCTCTCTACGTTGTCTGCCCTGGGCGGGTCTACCGGCGCGACACAGCAGATGCGACACATCTGCCGGTGTTCCACCAGATCGAAGGCCTGGTCATCGATCGACACATCACCATGGGTGATCTGTCGGGAACCATCGAATCCTTCGTGAAGTCCTACTTCGGTGACGAGATGACCAGCCGGTTGCGGCCGTCGTACTTTCCCTTCACCGAGCCTTCTGCCGAGTTCGACATTTCAACACCCGACGGTGGTTGGCTCGAGGTGGGTGGCTGCGGAATGGTCCATCCAAATGTCCTTCGGGCGGGCGGACTCGACCCCGAGGAATGGTCCGGCTTCGCGTTTGGATTCGGCATCGACCGACTGGCCAAGATCCGCTACCAGGTCGGCGACCTGCGTGAATTCGTGGCCAACGATATTCGTTTCCTCTCGCAGTTCTGATGCCTGACGTGAGGACACCGTCCGGATCAGCTGTCCACCCGGTGACGGTCTGCTCGACCCCTGCCCGTGCGGTCGTCGCCGATGACATCGCGACATTCGGCTCCAAGAGGATTGGCTCCCAAAGATGAAGGTTCTGCTCAACTGGCTCCGCGAATTTGCCCCTATTGAGGGTGAACCGGAAGACATCGCGGTACAACTCACCGACCTTGGGATGGAGCTCGATTCCGTGCACCAGATCGGGATTGGTCTAGATGGAATCATCGTCGCCAGGGTGCTGGACATTCGTGAACACCCCGACGCCGACAAAATCCGTCTAGTCGATGTCGACACTGGCGACGGCCAGGCGCTGCAGATCTGTTGCGGCGCGTCGAACATGTCGGTCGGTGATCTCGTTCCGCTCGCAACCATCGGCACCACCATGCCCGGCGGCATGGCGATCGCCAAGCGCAAGATGCGGGGTCAGGCAAGCAACGGAATGCTCTGCTCGGCTCGTGAGATGGAGGTCGGTGACGACCACGCCGGCATCCTGATCCTGGATTCAGAATTGGGCCTCGGCACCCCAATTGCCGAGGCCCTGGAACTGACCCGCGATGTCGTATTCGACTTCGACACGCTGCCGAACAGGCCGGACACGCTGGGCATGTTCGGAGTGGCCCGTGACCTCGCCGCTCACCAGAAGGTCGCGCTGACCCAGCCTGAACCGCGTCCCACAACCACCGGCCCGGACGCCTCCGACCTCGCTTCGGTGCGCAACTATGCTCCCGACCTGTGCGGGACTCTGACAGGCCTAGTGCTGTCGAATGTCAAAATCGGTCCGTCCCCGCGATGGATGGCGCAACGACTCATCGGCGCTGGTATGCGCCCGATCAACAATGCGGTCGACGTGTCCAACTACGTGATGCTCGAACTCGGGCAGCCGACCCATACCTATGACCTGGCGAAGCTGAGCGGAGCAACCCTCGGTATCCGCTGGGCCCGTGACGGCGAGAAGATCCAGACACTCGACGGTGTCGATCGGGTGCTACAGAAGTCGGACGGCGTCCTCGTGGACGCCGATGACAGTCCCGTAGGTGTCGCCGGGGTGATGGGCGGGGCTTCGACCGAGATCTCAGAGTCGACCACCCAGGTCCTGATCGAATCGGCATGGTGGAATCCCGACGTGGTGGCAGCCACCGCGGCACGACTCAACCTGCACTCCGAGGCCTCACTTCGCTTCAAGCGTGGCACCGATCCAACGATGGCCAGTCTCGCAGCCCTGAGGGTTGCCGAACTGCTCGTCGAAGTGGCGGGAGCGACTCTCCATTCCGGTGTGCTCCAGGTCGACGGTCAGCTTCCCGAACCGACGACGGTCCGGGTCCGCCCGGCCAAGATCAACTCGATACTCGGCCTGGATCTGGAACGTGGACAGATCGCCGAACTGCTCGACCCGATCGGGTTCACCTCGTCGCCGGCGGGAGACGATCTGGATGTGGTCGTTCCGCCATGGCGACCGGATTCGGCGATAGAGGAGGACGTTGCCGAGGAGGTCGCACGGCATTTCGGCATGGCCCGAATCCCAAAGACCGTTCCGGTTTCTCCACACACGGGGGAGCTGACCCAACGCCAGCGAGACCGCCGAGTCCTTAGGCGTGTCCTTACCGGTGCCGGTTTGAGCGAGGCAATGCCGATGCCGTTCCTGGCTCCGGGCGATCTGGAGAGCTTCGGCTTTCCTGCCGACGGCCTTTCGATTTCCAACCCACTTGTCGCCGAGGAATCAATCCTTCGTACAACGCTGCTACCGGGTCTGGTCAAGGCTGTGGCGTTCAATGCGAGTCACCGTCAGGTCGACGTCGGCCTGTTTGAGATCGGTCGCACTTTCGACGTCGGCGAAGGAGTGGTCGTCGATGTCCAGCAGTCCTCGGTGCGTGACACGGTTCTGGCGGGCGAATCGGAACGTCTCGCCGTTGTGCTGGCCGGCCGAGAGGCTCCGGACGCCGTTTCCCTAGCAGAGCGGCTCCTCCGCTCGATCCACCGCTGGCCTTCACGGCAGACCGCAGAGCCAATTCTGTCGGGGGCAGAAATTGCGGCTACAAGACTGGTTCCGGTGGCACTCCCCGGCCTGCACCCAGGCCGCAGCGCGCAACTGGTCCAGTCGGACGTGGTCGTGGGGCAGGTGGGTGAAATCGATCCAGGCATCTTGGAGAAACACGGAATCGACGAGCGTGTCGCCTGGATCGAACTCGACCTCACCACGCTGCTCTCGGCCGACCCGCAGGTGCCATCGGCCACGCCGGTGAGCCGCTTTCCGTCGAGCGATATCGATCTTGCCTTCGTAGTGGCCGAGGACGTTGCGGTAGCCGATGTCAGGGCGACCATCGTCGGCACCGCTCTCGACGCGTCGCCCGAACGTTCTGCGCCCGTCGGAGTCGATCTGTTCGATGTCTTCCGCTCTGAATCACTGGGCGCGGACCAGAAGAGCCTGGCGTTCAGGATCCGTTTCCAGGCGATGGACCGTACGTTGACCGATTCTGAGGTCGCCGGCGCTCGACAGGCAGTAATCGCCGCTGTCGAGAAGCAACATGCCGCGACCCTGCGCGGGTAGCTGCAGAATCACAGAAATCTCGGCAGGGCGCAAAAGATTGCAGAACTATGCATGGTGATGCGCTAGGCTGAACTCCATGGTTCCGATCGGCATTATTGGGGCGTCCGGCTTCACGGGGGCAGAGCTCCTGCGTCTTTGCGCCATGCATCCCGAGTTCGAGGTTCAGTTCGCCACAGGCGATTCACAGGCAGGCACGGGCTTGTCCGAGCTGTATCCCAGCCTTGCGGGCGCTTACGGGTCACGGAAGTTCGTGGAATTTCATCCGGGGCTTCTCCACGAGTTCCCGGTGGAAGCGGTCTTCATCGGACTTCCCCATGGAATGAGCCAGGCCATCGTTCCCGACCTGCTCGGCGAAGTTCGACTGGTGGTCGATCTGGGTGCCGACTTCCGCCTGCGCACCGCTGCCGACTACCAGCAGTGGTACGGGGAAGCGCATACACGGCCGGATCTGCTCGACAAGTTCGTCTATGGGCTACCTGAGTTCCACCGGGAAAAGATCGCCTCTGCGTCCGCCATCGCCACCCCTGGTTGTTATCCGACGACGGCATCGCTCGTCATGGCCCCGTTGGTCAGGTCCGGGCTGATAAAGACCGAGCGGGTCATCGTCGACGCAGCGTCAGGAGTGTCCGGCGCCGGTCGTCCCCCAAAGCCCAACACCACTTTCTGCACCGTCGATTCCGACTTCACCGCCTACGGACTTCTCAACCATCGTCACACGCCGGAAATGGAGATGAACATAGGAGCGAATGTCCTGTTCACCCCCCATCTGGCTCCAATGAGTCGGGGGATCCTGGCGACCTGTTACGCAGAACCAGCGGTCGAGGGTCTGACCACGTCGGATGTGCTCGGTGCGCTTGACGACTTCTACGCCGACGAGCCCTTTGTCGTGGTGTCGGAGCGTTCGCCTTCGACCAAGGCGACCCTGGGGTCGAACTCTGCGCATCTGACCGCAAGGGTCGATGATCGGACCGGAACAGTGATCGGTATCTCGGCGCTCGACAATCTGGGCAAGGGTGCGTCCGGGGCAGCTATCCAGTGCGCAAATATCGCGCTCGGCCTCGATGAGACCGCCGGACTTCCACTGGTCGGGACATTCCCGTGAGCGGGATCGATCCTGACCTGCCTCCCTCCAGCGCGGACCCGATGGTCGCGGTCGATGTCCTATTGCAGGCCCTGCCCTTCATCGAGAAGTTCAGGGGCTCGGTCGTCGTGGTGAAATTCGGTGGCAACGCCATGTCCACCCCAGAGCTTTTTGCGAACTTCGCCAAGGACATCGTCATGATGCACCGGGTGGGTATGAGGCCCGTTGTCGTCCACGGCGGGGGACCTCAGATCGGGGAATGGCTGCGCCGTGTCGGCAAAGAGACCGAGTTCGTCGACGGTCGCAGGGTCACCGACGCCGAAACACTCGAGATCGCCCAGATGGTGCTGCTCGGCAAGGTCAACTCGGAGATCGTCACCGCACTCAATACCTATGGGCCGGTCGCGCTGGGGCTTTCTGGCACCGATGCCATGTTGTTGACAGCCGAGGCCCGCGACGATGCGTTAAAATTTGTCGGCAATGTCACCAAGGTCAATCCGGAGTTGATCGAGCGGACGTTAAGGATGGACTTGATTCCGGTGATCGCGACCATCGGGGCCGACTCCTCCGGGCAGACCTACAACATCAACGCGGATGACGCTGCCACAGAGATCGCCCAGGAGCTGAAGGCCGAGAAGCTCATCTTCCTGAGCGACGTCCCGGGCCTGCTCGCCGATGTTGACGACCCTGCGTCACTCATCCCGTCGCTGAGCACCGATGAGGTCAAGGAGCACATCGCTAGCGGCGTGATCCAAGGCGGAATGATTCCCAAGACCCGCGCCTGCATCGACGCCATCGAGGCGGGTGTGGGCACCGCCCACATGATCGACGGCCGGGTCCCACATGTGCTGCTGCTAGAGCTGCTCACCAACGCCGGAGTCGGCACGATGATCAGCAAGGACGAATCGAAGGAGATCTGGCAATGACCGGGGCTGACATCTCACCACTAATGCCGACCTACGCGGAGCCCTCGGTTGAGTTCGTACGCGGGTCCGGTTCATGGCTCTGGGACGACAAGGACAAGAAGTATCTGGACCTTCTTTCGGGACTCGCGGTGACCTCTCTCGGCCACAGCCACCCGGAGGTCGCGGCAGCTCTGTCGGCCCAGGCCAACAAGTTGCTCCACGTTTCCAATTTGTTCGGTACCGAGCACAATCATCCACTGGCTCGAACCCTCGACCGGCTGCTGGGCGGTGGGGGACAGGTCTTCTTCTGCAACTCCGGTGCCGAGGCCAACGAATGTGCGATAAAGCTGGCCAGAAAGTTCGGCGGGAGAGGTCGACACGTCGTGGTCAGCGCCTATCAGAGCTTCCACGGTCGCACCCTCGCCACCCTCCACGCGACCGGTCAACCGGCCAAACACGAGGCCTTCCAGCCCCTTCCCGAGGGATTTCGTCACGTCGCCTGGTCCGACATGGAGGCCCTCGAAGCGGCAATCGACGACACCGTGGCGGCCGTCCTTCTTGAACCGGTGCAAGGTGAAGGTGGCGTCAACCCGGCAACCGCCGAATACTTCCAGGCAGTCCGCAAGCTCTGTGACGAGCGTGGGGTGCTATTCATGGTCGACGAGGTCCAGACGGGTCTGGGACGTTGCGGCAAATGGTTCGCACATCAACATTTTGGTGTGGTGCCGGATGTGGTGACCATGGCCAAGGCTTTGGGCAACGGCGTTCCGATCGGGGCGTGCTGGGCCAGACACCAGGTTTCCGAGGTCTTCGAACCCGGAGATCATGCGACGACCTTCGGAGGTCAGCCACTGGCCACTTCCGCAGCTCGCGCCGTCCTTGAGGTCATGGAGCGTGACGACGTTCCGGGACTCGCCGCCGAGCGCGGCGCCTATCTCGTGGCACAACTAGGGGCTCTGCCGCAGGTGTCGGAGGTACGTGGGCTCGGGCTGCTGATCGCAGCGGAGTTGGACCTCGAACAACTCCGGGGCGCTGATGCTCGCATGGTCGCGGCTGACCTGTTGGCTGCAGGAGTGGTTGTGAACGCAGTTACACCGAGTGCCTTGAGGCTCGCTCCGAGCCTGCTCATCTCGGAGGCCGAGATCGACCATGGTGTAGCCCTGCTCGGCCAGGTTCTGGCATCGCACGCAAAAGCGTCCGACCCGACGGACCAGACAGCTCTGACGGCCCCTACAGCCTCTACAGCCCCAACAGAGGAGGCGAAGTGACCAGGCACCTGCTGGAGATCGATGACCTGAAGCCCTCCGAGTTGGTCGACATTCTTGACCTGTCAGAGCAACAGAATCCTCCGAAGGTTCTCGACGGGGAAGGCGCGGTGCTGCTCTTCGAGAAGCCCTCGGCACGAACCCGAACCTCGATGGAGATGGCGGTCGTACAACTTGGCGGCCATCCGGTGACCCTGCGCAGCGACGAGGTTGGTATCGACACACGTGAGTCGGCAGGGGACCTGGCCAGGCTTTTCTCTGGTTACGGAGCGCTGATCGGCGCCCGCGTCTTCGAACACGACAAGGTCGAGCGTCTCGCGGCCAACAGTTCGGTTCCTGTCGTCAACCTGTTGTCCGACGAGGCCCATCCGGTTCAGGCTCTTGCCGACCTGTTGACCATTCGCCAGGAATTCAACGACCTCTCAGGGGTCGTCGTCACCTATGTGGGTGATGCCAACAACGTGGCCCGGTCACTCGGCCTGGCATGCGGGTATCTGGGAGTGGGTTTCCGGGTCTCGAATCCCCCGGGCTACGGCTTCGACAATGCGACGATCGCCCGTCTCCATTCAGTCGGATGCGAGGTTGAGTTGATCGAGGATCCAGACCTCGCAGTGGCCCAGGCCGATGTCGTCTACACGGACGCCTGGTACTCGATGGGTCAGGAAGATGAACAGGCCCAGCGCCAGAAGGACTTCGCCGACTGGCAGGTCAACGAGGCGCTGATGTCCAAGGCATCGGGCCGGGCAATCTTCATGCACTGTCTCCCGGCCCACCGCAACGACGAGGTAACCGACGAGGTCATGGACGGAGCTACCAGCCGCGTCTGGCCCCAGGCCCACAATCGGATGCACACCGCCCGCGGACTCGTTCTCTGGCTGCTTTCGCAAGGGAGCGTCGAAGCGTGAGTCCGCGCACCAACAAGGCTCAGCGCCAGCACATGACGGCAAAGCTGCTCGAGGAACATCAGGTGACGAGCCAGGCCCACCTGGTTGACCTACTGCGTGGGGTCGGGGTCGATGTGAACGTTTCTACGGTGTCGCGCGACCTCGAAGAACTCGGTGCCATCAAGATCCGCATCCCCGGAGGCGAGACCGCCTACGCAGTTCCGGAGCTTCCCAAGGAACAGGTCGCTCCCCAGGACCATCTGCGGAGGGTGCTCGGGGACTGGGTGGTCGAGATCACCAGGTCGCGTGATCTGGTCGTGTTGCGGACTCCTCCCGGATCGGCTCATGTTGTCGCCTCTGCAATAGACAGAGCGGGAGTAGAAGAGGTGATCGGAACCGTTGCCGGCGATGACACACTTCTGTTGATCGCCTCCGAGGACAATGGCTCCTCTGTGGCCGAGCACATCCATGATCTTGCCGGTCTGACCTGACGGTCCAGGCTCCGGTCCAATTCACGCTAGAAGTCGCATCCACTACACGACGGTCAACTCCGAGTTGGCCGGGTCGCCCCAGGGCGAAGATCTACGAAACGGAGAAATCCCAATGGCAAACCGAGTCGTGCTGGCCTACTCAGGTGGCCTCGACACCTCTGTCGCAGTCCGCTGGATGATCGAGAACCTGGGTCTTGAAGTCGTCTGTCTTTCGGCCGATGTCGGCCAGGAGGGGACTCTGGAAGGTAATCGTGAGAAGGCGCTCGGTGCCGGAGCGATTGCGTATGAACAGCTCGACCTTCGTGAGGAGTTCGCGACCGACTATCTGGCTCCGGTCATCAAGGCGAACGCCCTCTATGAGAAGCAGTACCCGCTGGTTTCGGCCCTCTCACGACCGTTGATCGTCAAACATCAGGTGGCGATGGCCCGCAAGTACGGTGCCGACGGAATAGCGCACGGATGTACCGGCAAGGGCAACGACCAGGTCCGTTTCGAGGTCTCGTCAATGGCGCTCGCACCCGACTTGGAGTTGATTGCTCCGGTTCGCAACTGGGGTTTCACCCGAGAGGATTCGATCGAGTACGCGGCTACCCACAACATCCCGGTGGGTGCAACCAAGGAGAAGCTGTACTCGATCGATGACAACCTCTGGGGACGGGCCATCGAATGCGGCGAGATGGAAGACCCCTGGGCCGAGCCTCCGGCCGGCGTCTGGGAGATGACCAAACTGACGGCGACCGAGCCACGCGAAGTGACGATCTCGTTCGAGGCGGGAGTCCCGGTAGCGGTCGACGGTGAGTCCAAGCCGCTCTACCAACTCGTCACGGATCTGAACAAGATCGTGGGTTCCTACGGGTGGGGTCGCCTCGACATGGTCGAGAACCGACGGGTCGGGATCAAGAGCCGTGAGACCTATGAAGCTCCCGGAGCCCTGGCACTGATGCTCGCCCACGCCGATCTCGAATCGATCACCCTCGAACGTGACCTGCAGCGTGAGAAAATCCGTATGGAGCACCGCTACGCAGAGATGATCTACGACGGCCTTTGGTTCTCGCCGCTACGCGAAGCCATGGACGCATTCATCGACGCCTCGCAGGTACCGGTGACCGGCGATGTCCGCCTCAAGCTCGAACCGAACAATTGCTACGTCGTCGGACGGCGTTCTCCCAAGTCGCTCTATGACTACGGGCTTGCGACCTACGACGCCGCCGACCGGTTCCGTCACGCCGATTCCGAGGGTTTCGTCCGGCTATGGGGACTGAGTGTGCAGACCTGGTCCGATGTCCAGGGTCCTGGCTCCGAGCGCTGATCCAGTGGCTGATCCATTGCCTGACCCATTGCCTGAGCAATCTGCCCGGAACTCCAACTCGGAGCTGGATGCCGACCGTGGCCAACTCTGGCACGGCCGTTTCGACACCGGCCCGGCGGCCGAGCTCATGGCCTTCACCGAGAGCCTTTCCTATGACCAGCGACTCGTCTTTGACGACATCGCATGCTCCAAGGCGCACGTCCGGGGGCTAGGCAGGGGCGGTCTGCTCGCTGAGTCAGAGCTTTCCTCCGTGCTCGATGCACTCGACACCGTCGAGGACGAGTTCCGTTCCCGCGAGTTCACTTTTACCGAGTCGGACGAGGACATCCACACGGCGATCGAACGTCGGGTGACCGAGTTGGCCGGAGACGCCGGAGCGAAGCTCCACACCGGCCGGTCCCGCAACGATCAGGTGGCGACTGCCTTCCGAAGCTACGTCAAACGCGAGCTGGGAGTCGTTGCGGGTCGCGTTCTCGATCTGGTCGACGTGCTCTCGCAGCGTGCCGATCAGGCGGGAACCGACGACGAGGGCGCGTACCTGCCCGGATACACGCACCTTCAGCACGCCCAGCCGGTAATGCTGGCGCACCATCTGATGGCCCATGCCTGGGCACTTCTGCGCGACGTCGACCGGCTATGGGATGCTCGCCGACGCCTCGACGTGTCACCTCTGGGTGCCGGTGCCCTGGCGGGTTCGTCCCTGCCGCTCGATCCGGATGGGACTGCAGCCGAGATCGGATTCGCGGGCAGGTTCCAGAACTCGCTGGACGCGACATCTGACCGTGACTTCGTCGCAGAGTCGCTGTTCACGTTGACCGTCGTTGGACTGCACCTTTCGAGGATGGGTGAGGAAGTCGTTCTATGGACCACGGACGAATTCGGCTTCGCCCGCCTTGACGACGCCTACGCGACGGGGTCGTCGATGCTTCCCCAGAAGAAGAATCCCGACATCGCGGAATTGGCTCGGGGCAAGGCTGGCCGCCTGATCGGCAACCTCACCGGATTCCTGGCGACGATGAAATCGTTGCCTCTCGCCTACAACCGTGACCTGCAGGAGGACAAGGAGCCACTCTTCGACGCCCTCGACACCGTGACTCTCGGTCTGGGCGCGATGGCTGGTCTCTACCGCACGATCACCTTCAGGACCGATGTCATGGCCGAAGCGGCGAACTCGCCCTACGCCGCCGCCACCGATCTGGCTGAGTTGCTCGTGCGCGGCGGCACTCCGTTCCGCGAGGCGCATGGGATCGTCGGAGCACTCGTCAGACGATCACTCGATGACGGTATTCCACTGGTGGACCTGGTCGCTGCCGAGGACCGTCTTGGCGAAGCCGGACGCGCGCTGCTCGAACCTGGAGTGTCGGTTCGCCAGCGGACCACGCCCGGGGGAGCAGGCCCCAAACCCGTCTCGGTTCAGCGCGACAGACTCTCGGCGGCGCTCCAGGTCGAACGGCAGCGCTGGTTCGAACCGGCAAACTGAAATGTCGGGTCATGCCCTGCACCTGGTGGACCTCGATCGCGATCTACTTGGTGGCGATCCGCCCGAGGTGGCGCCACAGCTGCTCAACAAGGTCCTGGTGTCACGAGGGGTTGTGGCTCGCATCGTTGAAGTCGAGGCCTACTGGGGCCAACACGACCCGGCGAGCCATGCGTATCGCGGAATGACACCGCGGAACGCGACGATGTTCGCCGGACCTGGACTTCTCTACGTCTATCGCTCCTACGGAATCCATTGGTGCGCCAACGTCGTGCTGAAGGAGCCGGGCGAGGCGGCGGCAGTACTGCTGCGGGCGGTTGAGCCGATCGAGGGTCTCCAGATTCTCGCTGAACGACGACGCGGGGTCCGTCGACAGTTCGACCTGACCAACGGACCCGGCAAGCTCTGCGCCGGTCTTGGAATCACCTTCGACGACGATGGCACCGATCTGTTGTCCTCCGATTCGGAGGTGCGTCTGATGAGCGACGGTCGCGAGCCCCCACACAACCCGTTGATCACAACCAGGGTGGGTATCACCAGGGCCATCGAGAAGCCTTGGCGCTTCGCCGTCCCTGACAACAAGTGGGTTTCCCGAGGAAGGCCGGCAAGACCAGCGGCCACAGCCGAACCGACAATCCAACCGGCACCGCCGACCAGGGCGACACCTCAACCGGGACCCGAAGGAGAGCGTCGATGAGATCTGAGGCCGAGTTCATGGCACTGGGGGACCCACGTCTTGAGGCATCGACAGATGAGGCGAGGTCCCGGTTGCGGCTGCGGGAAGCCGAACTGGATGGTGATGGTGACCTCGGGCGCTCCCGGATCCTCGGGATGCTCGACGAGTACGGATCGGCCCTCGCCGAACGTTCGACACGGGTGGGCCACCTGACCGGATCGGCGCTCGTCGTCGACGAACCGGGTGAGCGGGTGCTGGTCATGTTGCACGCCAAACTCGGACGCTGGCTCCAACCTGGTGGTCACGCCGACGGTGATCACGAACTTGCCGGCGTCGCACTCCGTGAAGCCACCGAAGAGACCGGGATCGCAGGTCTGCAGGTCATGACACCGGCCGTCGACATCGATATCCATGCCATCCCGGCCCGTGGCGAGGAGCCGGAGCACCTGCATCTGGACCTGCGCTTTGTCGTTCGAGCACCCCTGGGTGCCCAGCCGATCGGCAATCACGAGTCCGACGCAATCCGATGGGTGACGATTGCCGAGCTACGTGAACTCGCAGATGAACCGGGTCTGATCAGACTCGCAGAGCGTGGACTATCGGCCTACCGCAAGATCGTCGGCTGATTGAAGTTCCTCAGCTGACATCCATGAGGGTGGTGCAGGAGTTCATCCTGTTCACCTGGGCGAATCCGTCGATGGCCCTGGTGATTCCCTTGGTACCGTCGCCCTTCGGTGATTCCAGGAACCTGGCCTTGGGGTCCTTGTGCAGGTTGTCGACGTACTGTTCACGGTTGCCGATATAGACGCTCCAGTCGTCGAGCCATTCGTTGACGGCTTCGGACTCATCCGCGGGGGTCTTGGGTGCGATTGGCCGCAGATCGGCGATCATCTCGCGCAGCACGACGTTCGACTCCGCCAGATTGTCGGCCCGTTCATCAGCGGTTTTGGCCAGACTTGCAAACGGAAGCTCATCGAGGGTCACCCGCGATGCCGCACAGATCTTCTCTGCCTCGGTCGGGAACGTCTTGTCGGAAAGCTCATCTATCAGCGATTCCGGGTGGTAGAAGAACAGGATGTAGAGCCATACGACGCACAACAGGCCGAGCGCGGTGAGGGTGATGTACAACCAACCCCTTCGTTTGGGCCTTGGGGCGTCTAGTTCATCCACGAAGGGAACGCTGACGCCCTTCTCCGAAGGTGTTTCCGTAGCTCGTGACATGGCCCCAACAGCTTGCCATCGCCGTTGTCGACGCATGACATCGGGCCGCTGAGACTACCGCCACAATTCACAGGAGATAGCTGCGGTGGTCCATTCCTGCGCCGCCGGCTGTCGGGGTGGTTCAGTCCTGCGGTGGTTCAGTCCTGGGGTTTGGGACCGCGCGGGGTCGAGTTCGGTGTCTTCGGTGGTGCCTTCGTGGAGTCATCCGATCCATCGGGAACCGGCGGCACAGTCGTAGACGTGGTTGTTGTGGGCGGTGCTGCCGGCGATTGGATCCACACCTCGGTTCCCGCCCGCACAAGTCCACCGGGTGCGGGGGTCTGGGCACTCACTCGACCTGGCTCCCCGGAACCGGCGGGGGTCGTCGCCGAGCGCGGTTCGAGCCCGGCATTGCGAATCCGTTGCTGAGCCGCCGAGACTCCCAGGCCACCGAGATCCGGCACCTCCACCCAACGCGGGGCTCCAACGGTGGCGTCCAGAGTCGGATTCGGCGATGGGACCGTGGTGGTGGGAATCGGTGCGGTGGCAGGATTGATCAACGGGGCGGGCTCGAATCCGGCCATCGCCTGCTTCATGAACGTCGACCAGATCTTTGCTGGATAGGTTCCGCCGAACACCGTTATCCGGGTGCGCGGCGGTGTCATCGAAACGAGTCTCTTCACCCCATTTCGATCAGGCCGCGTCTCGGCGAAGCCGACCCAGACAGCCGTTGCGAGCTGTGGGGTGAACCCGCAGAACCATGCATCGGTGTTGTTCTGTGCCGACCCGGTCTTACCTCCAGCGGGGCGACCGATATTCGCAGCCGTACCCGTGCCTCCGGCTATGACACCTTCGAGCGCCGAAGTGACCTGCCGTGACACCTCGGGCTCGATCGCCTTCGTCTGGGTATGGGCGTGCTGGTAGATGACCGCTCCATTCGGTCCGGTTATCTTGGTCACATACACGGGCGGCACGTGGATCCCGTCGTTGGAGAATGTCGCATAGACGCTGGCCATATCGACGACCGTGGTGTTGTTGGGTCCGAGCACCATCGCCGGTGATGCGGTCAACTTGGTCGATACGATCCCGAGCCTCTTGGCCATGTCCTCGGATTTCTGGGACCCGACGTTCTTGTCGAGGATGATGTTTGCAAAGCAGGTGTTGGACGACGCAACGATGCATTCGTGCATCGTCGCCGCTCCGAGGCCGCCTCCGCCCTTGACGTTCCACGGAGTCCCGTTGGAGCTGAAACGGGCCGAAGAGGGCGATGGGAAGACCTTGGTCGGTGAAACGCCGGCCTCGAGGGCGGTGGCGAAGACGATCGGCTTGAACGCCGAACCCGTCGATCGGCCAGAGCCGTCGGCCAAGTTCAGCTGCCGGTAGTTGTGAGTTCCAAAATAGTCGTAGCCACCCACCATCGCCCGGACGAACCCGGTCTTCGGCTCGATCGACACGAGGGCAGCATCAGGCATCTTCGGATCGACTCCCTGGCCGGGAAGGATCGCCCGAACTGATTCCTCGGCCTTGGCCTGTAACGCCAGGTCGACGGTGGTCGAGATCTGCAGGCCGCCGCGCAACAGGTTCTCGCGACGTTCCTCGGGAGTCTTGCCCAGCACGTCGGACTTGTTGAGCAGCCAGTCCTTTACTTCATCGACGAAATGCGCCGCAGGATAGGGCTGCTGTTCGGGCAGAGGTCTGACCTCGGCAAGTGAAATCGGCGACTTCACGGCCTGCTCGTAGCTGGCCTTGGTCACCAGGGATTGCTGGAACATTGCCTTCAGCACCACATTGCGTCGTGCCAGCGCAGCGTCCGGATGGGCCCTCGGGTCGAGCCGCGAAGGTGACTGGATGATGCCCGCAAGCAGCGCTGCCTGGGCCAGATTCACCGATCGGACCGGGACGCCGAAGTAGGCCTCGGATGCCGCTTCGACCCCGTAGGCTCCCGAGCCCAGATAGATCGTGTTCAGGTACAACTCCAAGATGAGTTCCTTGGAGTAGCTGCGTTCCAGCGCCATCGCCAAGCTGGCTTCCTCGAGTTTGCGGCTCAAGGTCTGCTCGGTCGACAGCAGGGCGTTCTTGACGTACTGCTGGGTGATGGTCGATCCGCCCTGGGTCACCTCGCCTGATTCTGCGTTGGACCGGGCGGCCCTGACGATCGAGCGGGGATCAACCCCGTTGTGCTCCCAGAACCTCATGTCCTCGATAGCGACAACGGCGTCTTGGACCACACGGGGGATCTGCTCTAGTGAGACCGAAGAGCGGTTCTCCTCCCGGAGTGTCGTTATCAGGGTCCCGTTGGCGTCGTAGATCGCCGACGGCTCGGCGTTTGCGGGAAGCAGCAGAGGCGGCGCCTCGCGGGCCGTCGAGCAGCCCGCTATGAGCAGAGCAACCGCTATCACGGCGGCGATGAGCCTGGGGGTACGCATTCCGAACATTCTTGTGCCTACCGGGGCTTGGCGGAGGTACCCCCGTCCCCCGGATCAGAGAGACTCCCGCCGTCAGAGGCCCGCGGGCGCAGTGAACTCGGTCGGGTTCCGGCACCGGGCCGAAGCTGGGACAGCAGATTCGCGGCCGGTTTGTCGGCGGCAGTGGTCTACTCCGAACCGGTCGATTGTACGCTTCGCGTCAGTCATCCCTTCAGGAGGTTCAGACAATGCCAACGGGTGCACAGCTGCTCGCAGAGTTGATCGCCCGCGGTCTGCTGCACGACTCGACCGACCCAGAGACAATGGTCGAACGCCTCGATGCAGGACCGGTCGGCGTCTACTGCGGCTTTGACCCGACAGCGGACTCCCTCCACATAGGCAACCTGCAGTCGCTAATGCTCCTCAGGCGCTTCCAGGTCGCAGGGCACGCACCAATAGCGCTGGTGGGGGGAGCCACGGGCATGATCGGTGATCCATCCGGACGCTCATCCGAACGTCAGTTTCTGGATGTTGACCAACTGGATCACAACAGGCGGGCCATCGGCGACCAACTGAGGCACTTCCTCGACTTCGATGACTCCGTCAGCGGAGCCCGTCTGCTCGACAACCGTGAGTGGACCGAACAGATGTCTCTGCTCGACTTCCTGCGTGATGTCGGCAAGTACGTAACCGTCAACACGATGTTGGCCAAAGACTCCGTCAAGTCCCGTATCGAGCGTGAGGCCGGGATCTCGTTCACCGAGTTCTCGTACATGCTGCTCCAGGCCAACGACTTCCATGTCCTCCACAGGGATCATGGCTGCGACATGCAGGTCGCCGGCTCAGACCAGTGGGGCAATATCACCGCTGGAGTCGACCTTGTTCGGCGCCGGACCGGTGAGTCGGTCCACGGGCTGACAGCACCCCTGATCACTCGCTCGGACGGAACGAAGTTCGGTAAGAGCGAGGGCGAGAACATGTGGCTCTCGGCCGAGCGCACCAGTCCGTACAGCCTCTACCAGTACCTGCTCAACATCGGCGATGAGGACATCGAATCCCTCCTGTTGCGCTTGACCCTGGTGCCGGTCGAGGTGTGTCGAGCAGTGGCGCAGGAGCATGGAAAGCACCCGGAACGACGACTCGGACAGAAACGTCTGGCCAGGGAGATAACCGCACTGGTCCACGGTGAGAACCTGATCGGGCCGATCGAGGCGGCGTCGGGAGTCTTGTTCGGCGCTCCGATCGAAGAGGCGGGGCTGGAATCGCTCGAGCTGCTGCGCGCCGAACTGCCAACCACGAGGATCACCTCGGCGAAATTGGCCGAGATGGACCTGCCAACACTCTTCAGCGAGGTCAATCTGACCAAATCAAAGGGCGAACTGCGCCGAAACGCTGCTGGCTACTACGTGAACCAGGTCTCTCTGACCAAGCGCGACGCCGGAATTGAAGGCTCGATTGGCGCCGATGAAGTGATGCACGGTAGGTTCATCCTTCTTCAACGAGGCAAGAACAGCCATCACATGGTGGTTCTTGACTAGGAGAAGATGGCCACCTGCCAGCGTCATCCAGACGGTGTCAGGCGTCACTCGGAAGCGAGTTGACGGACATCACGGCCTCATGTAAGTTCTTCATTCGCCCCGCACGGCCGGTTCACACCGGTTTCGGAGCGAAAGGAACCCCTGGCAGTAACTGCCACGTTCCAGCTGAAGTCCCCCAAGTGGAGACCGGCGCTTCTTGACAACGGAAGACAGAATGCCAAATAGGCGAGTGCGGGCTATCCGTGCGATCGGTTAAACGATCACACTGGTAGACCCAGTCAATATACTTTTAATGCACATAACGGACACACCCATCGGGTCAAACCGATGGGAGCCAGAACTGTGCCAGTTGGTATCAGTTTCCTTAACTGATACCGGCTCTTCGATTTGCGGTGACTCTCAACTCTTCGGAGCTGCGGGAAGCCAAAGATCTCGATGGAGAGTTTGATCCTGGCTCAGGACGAACGCTGGCGGCGTGCTTAACACATGCAAGTCGAACGGGGTCCATGAGAGCTTGCTCTCGGAAGACCTAGTGGCGAACGGGTGAGTAACACGTGAGAAACCTGCCTCGGAGTGGGGAATAACTCGGAGAAATCCGAGCTAATACCGCATACCTTCCTTTGACCGCATGGTCAGCTGAAGAAAGAATTTCGCTCTGAGAGGGTCTCGCGGCCTATCAGCTTGTTGGTGGGGTAACGGCCTACCAAGGCAACGACGGGTAGCTGGTTTGAGAGAACGATCAGCCACACTGGAACTGAGATACGGTCCAGACTCCTACGGGAGGCAGCAGTGGGGAATCTTGCGCAATGGGCGAAAGCCTGACGCAGCAACGCCGCGTGCGGGATGAAGGCCTTCGTGGTTGTAAACCGCTTTCATCAGGGACGAAAATGACGGTACCTGGAGAAGAAGCTCCGGCTAACTACGTGCCAGCAGCCGCGGTAATACGTAGGGAGCAAGCGTTGTCCGGATTTATTGGGCGTAAAGAGCTCGTAGGCGGTTCAGTAAGTCAGGTGTGAAAGCTCTGGGCTCAACTCAGAGAAGCCACCTGATACTGCTGTGACTAGAATCCAGTAGGGGAGTGTGGAACTCCTGGTGTAGCGGTGAAATGCGCAGATATCAGGAAGAACACCAGCGGCGAAGGCGGCACTCTGGGCTGGTATTGACGCTGAGGAGCGAAAGTGTGGGTAGCAAACAGGATTAGATACCCTGGTAGTCCACACCGTAAACGTTGGGCACTAGGTGTGGGGAGGAATCAACCCTTTCCGTGCCGTAGCTAACGCATTAAGTGCCCCGCCTGGGGAGTACGGCCGCAAGGCTAAAACTCAAAGGAATTGACGGGGGCCCGCACAAGCGGCGGAGCATGTTGCTTAATTCGAGGCAACGCGAAGAACCTTACCTAGGTTGAACTACGCAGGAAAAGCCACAGAGATGTGGTGTCCTTCGGGGTCTGCGATAGGTGGTGCATGGCTGTCGTCAGCTCGTGTCGTGAGATGTTGGGTTAAGTCCCGCAACGAGCGCAACCCTTATTCTATGTTGCCAGCACGTAATGGTGGGGACTCATGGAAGACCGCCGGGGTCAACTCGGAGGAAGGTGGGGACGACGTCAAGTCATCATGCCCCTTATGTCTAGGGCTGCAAACATGCTACAATGGCTGGTACAAAGGGCTGCGAAACCGCGAGGTCAAGCGAATCCCAAAAAGCCAGTCTCAGTTCGGATTGAAGTCTGCAACTCGACTTCATGAAGCTGGAGTCGCTAGTAATCCCGGATCAGCAACGCCGGGGTGAATACGTACCCGGGCCTTGTACACACCGCCCGTCACACCACGAAAGTTGGCAACACCCGAAGTCAGTGGCCGAACCCCTCGGGGACGGAGCTGCCGAAGGTGGGGTTAGCGATTGGGGTGAAGTCGTAACAAGGTAGCCGTACCGGAAGGTGCGGCTGGATCACCTCCTTTCTAAGGAGTCCATTCCGCTCGGTTCACGAAACATCAGTTTCGTGTCGAGTCTGGACACCCAGTTGATGCACTTGCCTGGCACCAGGATCTCACAATGACCAAGGGTCGTTGCGAACCTGATGCCCGTTCTGTCTTCCGTTGTGAAGGCGTGCCCTTCTTCTCCTTCGGGGGATCTTGGCGCGTGACCTTCAGTAGATGAGCACCTCAGCATTTGGGGTTCGGCTCGTTGGCGTTTCTTGAGAATTTCATAGCGAGCACGAGCATCTTTGTATGCGAGTACCCAAGTTATAAAGGGCCAACGGTGGATGCCTTGGCGACAGGAACCGATGAAGGACGTGGGAGGCTGCGAAAAGCTACGGGGAGGTGCCTACCTACCTTTGATCCGTAGATATCCGAATGGGGAAACCCCACACCCGTAATGGGGTGTGACTCCCGCCTGAACACATAGGGCGGGTAGAGGGAACCAGGGGAATTGAAACATCTCAGTACCCTGAGGAAAAGAAAACAAAAGTGATTCCGTCAGTAGCGGCGAGCGAACGCGGAACAGCCTAAACCGAACTGGTGTGATAGCCCTACGGCGTTGCCAGTTCGGGGTTGTGGGACATGGTAAAGGGCGCGTAGGCCCCTTACAGAGTTACAAAGCTGCTAGATAGTGGAAGTTTCTGGAAAGAAGCGCCATAGAGGGTAACGGCCCCGTACACGAAATCTATGCAGTCTCTGATCATTGCTCCCGAGTAACGCCGAATCCGAGAAAGTCGGCGTGAATCTGCGAGGACCACCTCGTAAGGCTAAATATTCCCTGTCGACCGATAGTGCACTAGTACCGTGAGGGAAAGGTGAAAAGTACCCCGGGAGGGGAGTGAAATAGTACCTGAAACCGTTGGTCTACAAGCAGTCAAAGCCGTCTTCGGGCGGCGATGGCGTGCCTTTTGAAGAATGAGCCAACGAGTTACGGTATGTGGCAAGGTTAACCCGTGAGGGGCAGCCGGAGCGAAAGCGAGTCTTAATAGGGCGTATAGTCGCATGCTGTAGACCCGAAGCCGGGTGATCTATCCATGGGCAGTGTGAAGCGAGGGTAAGACCTCGTGGAGGCGCGAACCGACCTAGGTTGAAAACTGGGCGGATGACCTGTGGATAGGGGTGAAAGGCCAAGCAAACCCGGTGATAGCTGGTTCTCCGCGAAATGCATTTAGGTGCAGCGTTGCGTGTTCATCCGTGGAGGTAGAGCACTGGATGGGTTAGGGGGCCTACAAGCTTACCGACCCCAACCAAACTCCGAATGCCACGGATCCAGAGCGCAGCAGTGAGACCCCGGGGGATGAGCTTCGGGGTCGAGAGGGAAACAGCCCAGATCGTCGGCTAAGGTCCCTAAATTCAGACTAAGTGGTAAACGATGTGAGATTGCATAGACAGCCAGGAGGTTGGCTCAGAAGCAGCCATCCTTAAAAGAGTGCGTAACAGCTCACTGGTCGAGTGATCTTGCGCGGACAATGTAACGGGGCTCAAGTCTGATACCGAAGCCACGGGTGCGTCTTATGACGCGCGGTAGCGGAGCGTCGATCTTGCTGAGAAGCGGCCGGGTAACCTGTCGTGGAGCGTGGTCGAGTGAGAATGTTGGCATGAGTAGCGAAAGAGGGGTGAGAAGCCCCTCCGCCGAATGTCCAAGGGTTCCTGGGGAAGGCTAATCCACCCAGGGTAAGTCGGGAGCTAAGGCGAGGCCGAGAGGCGTAGTCGATGCACAACTGGTTGATATTCCAGTACCACCATGAGCGCGCCAATTCCAATTTCTGGTTGCTAAGGGGCTGACCGGGCGTTTACGCCCGAATCGAACCGACCCACTGGAAGGCGGAAAGCCGTAGGGGGACGCAGGAAGGTAGATGGACCCGGGCGATGGTTGTCCCGGGGTAAGCGTGTAGGGCGAGGTGTAGGCAAATCCGCACCTCACGATGCCTGAGACGTGATACGGACCCGATTCAGGGGAAGTCATTGATCCTATGCTGCCTAGAAAAGCCTAGCGGTGAGTTCTTATGGTGCCCGTACCCCAAACCAACACAGGTGGACAGGTTGAGAATACCAAGGCGATTGAGATAACTCTGGTTAAGGAACTCGGCAAAATGCCTCCGTAACTTCGGGAGAAGGAGGACCTCATTATGGTGACGACACTTGCTGTCCGAGCTTGAAGAGGTGGCACAAAATTGTGGGAAGCGACTGTTTACTAAAAACACAGCAGCGTGCTAAGCCGTAAGGCGCTGTATACGCTGTGACGCCTGCCCGGTGCTGGAAGGTTACGGGGAAGGGTCAGCCTTCGGGCGAAGCTCTGAACCTAAGCCCCAGTAAACGGCGGCCGTAACTATAACGGTCCTAAGGTAGCGAAATTCCTTGTCGGGTAAGTTCCGACCTGCACGAATGGCGTAACGACTTCCCAACTGTCTCAACCAGAGACTCAGCGAAATTGAAGTACGAGTAAAGATGCTCGTTAGCTGCAGAAGGACGGAAAGACCCCGTGGACCTTTACTATAACTTGATGTTGGGTTTTGTTATGCGTTGTGTAGGATAGGTGGGAGACTTGGAAGCATTGGCGCCAGCCAGTGTGGAGTCAACCTTGAAATACCACCCTGCGTATGGCGAGACTCTAACCCAGACCCGTTATCCGGGTCGGGGACAGCGTCAGGCGGGTAGTTTGACTGGGGCGGTCGCCTCCTAAAGAGTAACGGAGGCGCTCAAAGGTTCCCTCAGCCTGGTTGGCAATCAGGCGTCGAGTGCAATGGCAAAAGGGAGCTTGACTGCGAGACTTACAAGTCGAGCAGGAGCGAAAGCTGGACATAGTGATCCGGCGGTAGCGTGTGGAAGCGCCGTCGCTCAACGGATAAAAGGTACCCCGGGGATAACAGGCTAATCTTCCCCAAGAGTCCATATCGACGGGAAGGTTTGGCACCTCGATGTCGGCTCATCGCATCCTGGGGCTGAAGCAGGTCCCAAGGGTTGGGCTGTTCGCCCATTAAAGCGGTACGCGAGCTGGGTTTAGAACGTCGTGAGACAGTTCGGTCCCTATCCTCTGCAGCCGTAGGTAGATTGAGGAAAGCTATCCCTAGTACGAGAGGACCGGGATGGACGTAGCTCTCGTGTGCCAGTTGTCCTGCCAAGGGCATGGCTGGTTGGCGACCTACGGACGGGATAACCGCTGAAAGCATCTAAGCGGGAAGCCTCTTCCAAGATGAATCTACCCACAGGGTTAACCTGGTAAGGCCCGTGGCAGAACACCACGTTGATAGGCCGGAAGTGTAAGCGCAGTAATGCGTTCAGCTGACCGGTACTAATCGGCCGAGGGCTTGGGTCTGTACAAACCTGTTCGTGCTCGCTATGAAGTCCTCGAGTCGTCGCAGGACCGGTTTCACCGGTTCGCCGCTCGT
Source organism: Microthrixaceae bacterium (assembly GCA_049647585.1). Classification (GTDB taxonomy): domain Bacteria; phylum Actinomycetota; class Acidimicrobiia; order Acidimicrobiales; family Microtrichaceae; genus JAGQSZ01. Next base: position 99,638 of record JBARXY010000014.1, read on the forward strand.
ATTTGACAACTGATTTTGGTGGCCATAGCGGAGGAGTCACACCTGTTCCCATCTCGAACACAGAAGTTAAGCCCTCCAGCGCCGATGGTACTTGGGACGAATGTCCCTGGGAGAGTAGGACGCCGCCAGATTTCTT
>JBARXY010000015.1:0-10443 GCA_049647585.1 Microthrixaceae bacterium
CAACCACCGCAGGCTGCACTCGAGCCTCGGCTACATCCCGCCCGTCGAGTGGGAGAACCAGTACTATCAACCCCAGGCCGACCAGGCCGCGTAACCAACGTGACCGGTCCACGGGGGAACCCTCACATGCCGACGAGAAGTTCGATGAGGGAGAAGCCGCTTTGGTCCGTGTGTCGTTTTGTCACTGAATGCCGGGTCACTGTCACCTCTCCTCTCCTCCCATCTCATTCGCTTGGTCCGTGCACTGAATCGGGGCGATCCGATGTCCTGATGGGCTCAGCCCACACCGATACCTGAACCCAGTCGGCGCAACTGACCTTTATTCAAGGTTCACGACCCACAAAGTTCTGAACAGCTCCAATTCGCCATTTGGCCCGCTGTGTCTCGGCGTCTTGCGGCAGGGGGATGTGTAACAGTGGACACCGCCGATATCGTCGCCGACCGCTCGACCCTGACGGTGATCGCTGGCGCAATACGTCTACGCCTGACGGCCGAGAAGCCCCCTCCGACCTCCGACCGTCCACCTCACGGTTTCTGGCCTAAGCCGTCGAACTCGTCCGTTCCCAATCGTGGGCAGTGGCCACGATTGACGCTGCCGTCAGGGCGGCCAGGACCAGCCCGGCGAACAGCAACGGCTCGGGGCTGACCGCAGATGCGAGCACTAGGAGAACTGCCACCGGGACGGCCAGTGAGTTGAATGGCGAACGAGGTCGCTCGGCGTAGTGGAGCAGCCAGACCACAAGCAGAAACACGGCGACGGGAATAGTTGTCACCAGTCCGGCCTGCAGGTCTGACAGCTTGGATTGACCTCTTACCTGGTCAATTTCGACGGCTACCCCGGCACCGGTGAGAGCGGCCGCTGCGAAAACGAAGTAGTGACCGTATCCCCAGGCGAAGGTGGCTGCGACCCGCTCTACCGAGGCCGCCTTGGCATGCTCCGCGACCAAGTCGCCGGGCATGGCGAAGTAGAACCACCACATCCCCCACGCGACGAGGAGCCCACCCAGGATCACCGGTAGCAGGTCGTTGACCGAGCTGTGCGCGTCAAGTGCAGCCTGAACCCCGAAGGTCGCCGACAGAACAGACTCGCCCAATACGATGATGGTGAACCCGCCGTAGCGGTCGGCGATGTGTCGAGGGTGCCAGGCAGTCCGGCCTGCGGATTCGGCCCAGTAGGGAACGCTGAGCTCGCCTGCGATAAGTACGAGGATCGACGGCAGTGCCCAACGGTCCGGAAGGGTGAGCCGGAGAAGCCATCCGATCTGCATGACGCTGATACCGCCCGCGTAACGCAGTGCAGACGTCCTGCCACCCGGGTCTGATGAAGCGGCACGCAACCATTGGCTGACCATCGCCAATCGCATGATCACGTAGCCGTAAGTGACCACGGTGATGTCGGAGTGGTGGAACGAGCGTGGAACACCGGCCGCCAGGACCAGAACGCCGGCCATCTGGACGAAAGTGGCAAGACGGTAGAAAACATCGTCGTTGTCATAGGCGGAGGCGAACCATGTGAAGTTCATCCACGCCCACCAGATTGCGAAGAAGACCAGCGGAAACCCGTTGAAGGCTGCCCCTGTGTCGCCGTCTACCAGGGCGTGGTGAAACGAGGAGGCTGCCTGTGCTACAGCGACGACGAACGCCAGGTCGACGAACAGCTCCAGGGGCGTAGCAACCCGGTGGGCCTCCTCAGGAGCCCTTGGGTCCATTCTGCGATGCAGGGACATCGGGTCAGCTTTCCACTACACGCGGCAATTGCGCCCGGTCCTGCAACTGGCTCTCCCACGGGACCTGCCCCGGAGCCGCTTTGAACGCTCAGTCGCGCCGGGCGCTCAGGGTCGACTGTCACTGCCGGTCGTTATGGTGAAATCCATGACTGCTGAAATGTTGCTCATTGGACTACTGCTCGCTGGATTGGCGGCGGGCATAGTCATCGCGTCCCGGGTCATATCCCAGAGTCGACTTGCTCTGGATGCCGAACGCCGGGCCGGGGTCGAAGCTGCTGCGCGAGCTGTCCAACGTGAGACGCAGCTCCAGGTCGAGCTCGCCCGGGCTCAGACTTCGGCAGGTACCGACGCCCAGCAACTCGACGCGTTCAAGGCCGCCTCGAACGAGGCCCTCGCCTGGCAGAGCCAGCAGTTCGTGCAGCTGGCCGAAGCCAAATACGGCACCCTGCAGGCTCACAGCGACACGGTGCTGACCAGCCACAGTCAACATGTGGACGCGGGCCTGAAGTCTCTGGCAGAGCGACTCGCTCTGCTCGAACAAGAGCGGACCAAGTCGACCGTCGAGTTGAAGACGATGGTCGATGAGCTGTCTCGGGTCACAACAGCCACCAAGGACGAGGCCAGCAAACTTGCTTCGGCAATGAGCGACAACCGCGTCCGAGGAGCCTGGGGTGAGGTTCAGCTACGACGTGCCCTCGAACTTGCCGGTCTGGACCGTCACGTCGACTTCGTAGAACAAGAAGGGGTAACTGACGGCTCCTCATCGGGTCGACCGGACGTTGTGGTCAAACTGCCGAATGACCGTTGCGTAGTCATCGATTCGAAGGTTCCACTTAACCGTTACATGGAGGCTGTCAACAACTCTGACCCTGCGGCGGAACGGGCTCTGCAGATCGAGCACGCCAAGGCAGTGACCAGTCACGTGAAGGCGCTGGCCGGTCGTGACTACGCCAATCTACGGTCCGGGTCGATCGACCTCGTGTTGATGTTCCTGCCGGGTGAGCCATTCCTGTCGGCCGCCCTCGACGCCGACCCGACTCTCTTCGAATCGGCAGCCGCCAAGGGTGTCTATCTCGTGACTCCCTCCTCGCTGATCCCACTGTTGAGGGGCATAGCGCTGGGCTGGAGAGAGCGGCAGTCCGAACAGGCCGCTGCTGAGATCCATCAGCTCGGAGTGGAACTCCACGAGCGCATTGCGGGATTCGCCGAGCGCTATGCCAAGGTCGGTGCCCTGCTCGGACGCACGGTCGATGCCTTCAACATCTCGGTAGGCTCGCTCGACAGCCGAGTGCTCTCAACAGCCCGAAAGCTGTCCGAACACGGTGCCGGGTCCACAAGAGCTCTACCCGAAACACCGCAGGTCGAATCGACGTCGCGCAAGCTGAAGACGCTGGCCGTTGGCGAGCCGCTCCCATCTGTCGAGCCTTCCCCACCCGAAGGGTTGCAGCCGGTCGATGCCGTCACCGTCCAGTCCATCGGCTCAGGACGGCCATGAGAAGGACTCTCGGGAGGGCCTAGCGGAATCGCCTCAGATGGAAGCCCGGCTGACGTTGTTCCAACTCCGATTGACGCAATCGGGCTCTTACGATGTCCTTTCTGGTCACAATCCCGACCAGGCGTCCGTCATCGCACACAGGGACGTGGTCGAGCTCGGAACTTGTGATCACGTCGAACACCTCAAGCACGCTGTCGCCAGCAGACACGGTTACAGGCCGATGGGTTCCCAGGGCTGCCACGGTTTCGTCGGCGTCAGCGTCACTACCTCCGTCAATCAAGTCTTCACTGGATACCATCGACAGGCACCGTCCGTCGGCATCGACAACCGGATAGGCGCTGTGGTGACGTTCCCGTGCCAGGGCACGCGCTTCGGCGAGCGTCGTATCGGGGGACAGGGTGTCGACGTCTCGACTCATGATCTCGCGGATACTCGTTCCGGCGAGGACGTCCATCCGATACTCACCCTGGACGTGGATTCCGTGACGACTGAGCTTCTCCGTCATCAGGGTTTCGTGCATCAGAGCTGAGGTCACCAACTCTGCGGCGACGCTCGCCAACATCAGCGGAAGGATGATTTCGTAGTCACGGGTGAGCTCGAATAGGAAGACGATTCCCGTGAAAGTTGCACCTACCGCAGCTCCAAATGTTGCTGCCATGGCGACCAGCGCAAAAGCCCCGGGAGTCACCTGCAGGCTCGGTATCAGCTGATTCACTCCTGCCCCGGCCAGCGTTCCGAAGCAACCGCTGATCAACAACAGGGGCGCAACCGTTCCGCCCGAGGTACCCGAGGCGAGCGCCAGCCACCAGGCCAGCAGCTTGGCACTACCAAGGACCGCGATCGTCCCGAGAGCGAGTCGGCCGTCGAGAACGTCGCCGATGGTGTCATAGCCGACTCCCAACACACGGGGAACCGCCAGACCCACCATCCCGAACCCGATCGCACCGATGATTGGATGCCAGAACCGGCTGACCGGCAAACGGCGGTACGCGCCTTCGAACAGGAACAGCCCACGGTTGATGACCACGGCCAGTAATCCACAGGCGAGTCCCAGCAGTGCGTAGAAGGGGAGCTTCCCCAGACCCGAATAGTCCTGGGGTGGCACGGGGAACAGCGGGCCTGTTCCGAAGGCGAGCGAATGCACTCCGGCGGCGATACTTGATGACACAACGAGAGGGACGAACGCACGTGATGAGAACTCGAAGAGGAGCAGTTCGATTGCCAACATGACCGCGGCCAGAGGCGCTCCGAACGTTGCCGACATACCGGCCGCGGCACCGCAGGCGAGCAGGATCTTGCGCTCGGAAGGAGAGGTCGGGACCCATTGCCCGATGAGTGAACCCAGCGCGCCGCCGGTGACGATGATGGGTCCTTCGGCCCCGAATGGTCCTCCGGTACCGATCGCGATTGCTGACGATATGGGTTTGGCGACGGCTGTTCGTGGTGGGATCCGGCTCTCGTCGGTGAGTATGGCCTCCATCGCCTCGGGAATTCCGTGGCCACGTATCTGGGGCGCCCACCGGGCCATGAGTGAGACGATCACAGCTCCCGCCACGGGTATCAGCACGAGGGCGGGTCCTGGTTTCAGGTCGTTGAAGCTCGGCAGGCTCCAGCTGAACTTCTGGAGCAGAACCAGATTGCTGATCGCTCCTATCAGATTGATCAGCACGAACGCCGCCGCACCCCCGAGCAGGCCGATCGCCACCGCCAACAGGCTCAACAGAAGGAGCCGCGAGGGTGACGTCCGGGATGGGAGCACGCTGAGCACATACCGTCACAGCGCCGGCTTCCATTCATCAGACGCCGTCGGCAGCTTGGGATGGCCACCTCGCTGACTCCGAGCAGCCGACCTCCGCCAGATCCGGGCAGCCGCGGTTGCCTACAAAGGTGGATACGATCCCGAGTCATGTCGGGATTCGCGGATTATCAGCTCGGTATCTACTTCGATGCGTTGACCGGGACACAGTCGCCGTATCCGATGGACTATGCCACCCTCGAGCGCAAGGCCCATGCGGCAATGTCGCAGTCGTTGTTCTCCTACGTGGCCGGCGGTGCTGGCGACGAAGCCACCCAGGACATCAACGTGAGCGCGTTCAGCAGGTGGGGACTCATTCCGCGGATGCTGGTCGGCGCTGCGCAACGTGACATGACCGTCGAACTGTTCGGCGACACTCTGCCGAGTCCGCTCTTCATGGCGCCGGTCGGGGTCATCGGCCTGTGCACCCAGGACGAGCACGGCGACATCGCCACCGCGCAGGTCTCGGCCGAGACCGGAGTCCCGATGGTGGCCTCGATCCTCATGGAGGATCCGCTCGAAGATGTTCTCCCGCACGCTCAGGACACCCCCAACTACTTCCAGCTCTACACGCCCACCAACCGGGATCTGGCGCAGAGCCTCGTGCACCGGGCCGAGGCCGCGGGTTACAAGGGGATTGTCGTTACCCTCGACACCTGGGTGCCCGGCTGGCGTCCGAGAGACCTTTCGACCGGCAATTTCCCCCAGATCCGGGGGAAGGTCCTGGCGAACTACCGAACCGACCCGGTGTTCCAGGAGATGATTGAAGGGGACGACTCCAGGGTCGTCATGGAATGGGCCGGAACCTTCGGCAATCCGCTCACATGGGACGACCTGCCGTGGTTGCGGTCGCTGACCAAACTCCCGCTGATCCTGAAGGGCATCTGTCACCCAGAGGATGCGCGTCGCGCTCTCGACGAAGGCGCAGACGCGATCTACTGCTCCAACCACGGTGGCCGACAGGCCAACGGTGGGGTGCCGGCCATCGAGTTGCTCCCGGGGGTGGTCGAGGCGGCCAACGGCGCACCTGTGCTGTTCGATTCGGGGGTGAGATCGGGGGCAGACGTCATCAAGGCGCTGGCCCTGGGGGCGACGGCGGTGGGTATCGGGCGGCCATACGTCTACGGCCTGGCCCTCGGCGGAGTCGCGGGAGCAGCCCATGTCTTGCGATCGCTGCTCGCCGAAGCGGATCTGATCATGGCTGTCGACGGCTATCCGACCTTGGCCGACCTGACTCCGGAGGCCCTGGTCCGACTCGACTGATCGTGCCGGTAATCTGATCGAATACCTAGGGGGCAATATGACGGTGACTGAACCGCCCATGACGATTGATCTACTGGCCACTACGTGGGGCCGAGGTGAACCGCACGACCAGTTCGACTGGCTACGTCGCGAGGCACCCGTGTACTGGCACGACGAACCGGGCGACACAGGCTTCTGGGCAGTGACCCGACACGCCGATGTGCGGATGATCAGCAACGACTGGGAGACGTTCTCAAGCGAACTCGGAGCCACCTTCATCCCCACTCAGGAGGAGGAGATTCTCGCCCAGCTGCAGCTCACCATCCTGAACATGGATCCGCCGCGGCACAACCGGGCCCGGCGCCTGGTCTCCAAGGCGTTCACGCCGAAGCGGATCGCACAGCTCGTGGACGAGATCGAACGACGCGCTGCCGCTGTGGTCGACGCCGTGATCGACAAGGGCGAGTGCGAGTTCGTCGAAGAGATCGCCGCTCAGGTTCCGGTTCAGATGATCTGCGAGATGATTGGACTCGAGCCCGAGCTGTGGCCCCACATGTTCTCAGTCTCGAACGACCTAATCGGCGCCCGCGACGATCCGGAGTACGCCCACATCGATCCCGAGATTTCCTCGGCCGAGATCTTCGCCCTCTGCGACGCTGTCGCGGAGGACAGGCGCCACAACCCCCGCGATGACCTGATGACGGCACTCGTCGAAGCCGAACTCGATGGCGAGCGTCTCGACAACATGGAACTCGACCTGTTCTTCATCACGCTGGTGGTGGCTGGTAACGAGACCACCCGTAACCTCATCAACCTGTCGACGATCGCATTGCTCGAACATCCGGAACAGGCCCAACGCCTGCGCGAGGACCCATCTCTGTGGAGCACAGCGGTCGAGGAGATGCTCCGTTGGGGTTCCTCGATCCAGAACTTCCGCCGCACCGCAACACGTGACACCGAGATTTCCGGGGTTCCGATCGCAGCCGGGGACAAGGTCGTCATGTACTACGCGTCGGCCAACCGCGATGAGGACGTGTTCGAGAACCCACACGTGTTCGACATTGCGCGTACCCCCAACGACCACGTGACCTTCGGTGGCGGTGGCGTCCACTTCTGCCTCGGCGCCAGCCTTGCCCGGGCCGAGATCAAGGCGACGATGCGCCAAGTCGTCGAACGCATGCCCAACCTCGAGTTGGTCAGCGAGCCAGAACGCCTGGTCAGCGACTTCGTGAACGGCGTCAAGCGGATGCGGGTCAAATGGTGACGCTCAGAGGATGAAAGTCAGATGGCGAAGTTCACCGGCTCGGACGATCCTCCGGCTGTTGATGGAGCACAACAAGCAGAGGATTCACCGGGGGCGAGGACCTGGTCGGTCATCTGCTCGGTATCACCGGTCTTGACGTAGAACTCCCAGGGCGCGCCGTCCGGGTCGGTCACCCAGGTCTCGGTCTTTGAGGCGAAGCAACAGATGGTGTCGTCGACTCCAGTTGTCTCCAGGCCGTCGCTTGACAGTCGCGCCTCGGCTGCAGAGACCTCCTCGGCCGAAGTTGTCTCGACCCCGAGGTGGTTGAGCGTGCCCCCACCCTCGCCCTCGATAAGGACCAGCTTGAGGGGCGGGTCGGCGATCTCGAAGTTGGCATAGCCGGGCTTGCGCTTGGCGACCGGCGTTGCGAACAACAAAGAGTAGAACTCGACGGCCTGGTCGATGTCCGAAACGTTGAGTGCGAGCTGTACACGTGACATGGAAGCCTCCTGGGCTACAATCATCGATAAGTATCGATATATTGATCGTCCCTCACATATAGATGATTGTCAATATGGTGATGGATGTTTCCGTTGCAGAATTCGTATCTACGGATACTCGGACTCAGGGAGCGAGTTGATGAGCGTGGACAGTCAGGTGCAGTGCTGTGGCCCAGTCACTTCCGTCATCCTTGATGAGCCTGAGGCCCTGGTCCTGGCGGACGCATTCAGAGCACTCGCTGACCCGGCCCGACTTCGGCTGCTCTCGTTGATCGCCAACTCGACCAGCGGTGAGGCGTGCGCATGTGACCTGATCGAGCCCTTGGAGCGCTCCCAACCCACGGTGTCCCATCACCTTTCGATTCTGGTGGATGCGGGCTTGGTGACTCGCGAGAAGCGGGGCCGCTGGGCCTGGTACCGGGTCGTCCCAGAGCGCCTGGAGGCCCTGCGGACGGCGCTGGACCCAACGACGACAGAACTGGCACAACGGTGAAACCTCAGGCCCCCCTCACAGGATCGAAGCTCCTCGAGCTGCAGCACGTCTTTCATGAGCAGTTGCCCGAGCTGAGCCTTGAATGGCAGGCCGCCGCTGTGCCCGAGCCTGCCCTGGTGGTACTTAACGAGGCCCTTGCCCGGGAACTCGGGATTGATCCAAGTGAGTTGAACTCACCGGCGGCCGTTGATGTCTTTTCGGGCAACCACGCTCCGGAGGGGTCTGTACCTGTCGCACTTGGCTACGCAGGTCATCAATTCGGCAACTACTCGCCCCGATTGGGAGATGGTCGTGCCTTGTTGTTGGGCGAGTTGACCACTCCTGACGGGGACCTCGTCGATATTCACCTGAAGGGCTCCGGTCGGACACCGTTCGCCCGAGGCGGTGATGGCAAGGCGACGATTGGGCCGATGCTGCGCGAATACATCGTCTCCGAGGCGCTCAGCTCACTCGGTGTGGCCACGACACGCAGTCTCGCGGTCGTCACCACCGGCGAGCAGATCAACCGTGATCGCCTTGAGCCCGGAGCTGTTCTGACGCGAATTGCTGCCAGCCACATCCGAGTTGGGACATTTGAATACGCGGTCCGTCTCGGCGGGTCCGACTTGGTGCGCCGTCTCGCTGATCACGCCATCGAGCGTCACTACCCTCACCTGGCGACTGCCGAGAATCCATATGTTGAACTGCTCTCCGCAGTAGTCGATGCGCAGGCGAAGCTGATTGCCCAATGGATGCTTCTCGGGTTCATCCACGGCGTGATGAACACCGACAACATGACGATCTCGGGTGAGGGGATTGACTACGGGCCTTGCGCTTTCATGGACCAATATGACCCTGGAGCGGTGTTCAGCTCGATTGATCATGCGGGCCGATACGCCTACGGGAATCAGGCTCCGATTGCTGCTTGGAATCTGGCCCGGCTTGCAGAGACGATGCTTGACCTCCTGGCCGCAGACACCACTGACGCGGTCGCGAGCGCAACCGAGATCGTCAATGGATTTCCCGCTCGGTTCAATCTTCACTGGCGGGGCTTGATCAACCGAAAGCTCGGGTTGGCAGAGCTTTCGGATGACTCGCTGCTCGACGATCTGCCAGTCGCGATGCAGGCCGATGGGCTCGACTGGACCCAGACGTTCCGAAATCTTGCCGATGGACTTCGCGGTTCGTTCGAGCGACCGGAGTTCGGTGGGCAACTAGGTGTCTGGGTGAATCGGTGGCATCGACAGATTGAGCGAGAAGGTCGCGACTCCCAACAGGTTGCTGACGAAATGGACTCAGTCAATCCGATCTATATCCCGCGTAACCACCTGGTGGACGAAGCGCTTCAGGCGGCAACCTCGGGGGATCTAGGCCCATTCCGACAGCTGGTAAACGTGCTGAGCGATCCGTTCACCAAGCGAGCCGGATTGGACCGATTCGCCAACGCAGCCACGAGTGAGTTCAACGCCGGGTTCCAGACCTTCTGCGGGACCTAAGGATTATCCGGGTCCCATCGCTGACGAACACTTCGGTTGTGAGCAATGGCAGGTCATCGGGCCAAGCCGATCATCCGTCGCTTCGGGTCACCATTCCTATGGTCCAGTGACATCCCATGGGCAAGTGTAGTCACCAAACTCTGAGTCCCAGCACGTGCCCTTTTGGAGGTTGAATTGCATCCAGTTCTCCGCCGTGATCGTCTCGTCCCCTTGCTGTGCGGTGACATGCAAGTAGATCACCCAGGCCTGGAAGTCGTCGCTGTCCCAGCGGAAAAGCATCGTGGTGCTGGGTTCGTTCGGTGTGTTGACCTCACACAGCTGGTCCGGATAGCAGGACCACTCGTAAGAGATGATTTCGGCGTCAGGGTCGTTCAGCTCCCATCTGGCAGCGGAGAACTCCGGGGAGGGGCCGCTGTAGAAGACGGAGTTCCTGGGCCAGAAGCCTCCGCCCGGCTTGAAGCCGAACGGCTCGG
>JBARXY010000016.1:0-150093 GCA_049647585.1 Microthrixaceae bacterium
AAAACATCCTCGCCCTGCTCACGCGAGATGAAGCCGAAGCCCTTCTCGGAGTTGAAGAACTTCACGGTACCTGTTGCCAACTTCTTCTCTTCTCTATTGGTGAGCAAGCCCGTTTGGCTGTCTCATCAGTGCCGAGTGTACTGCAGATTTTGCCAAACTGCTGAGGCGCGGCCAATCTTCTCGGCCGGCTGAGGGTTTGGCGCGCCCAAAGTTGGCCACCGAAATGCCCGACACCCGCGTCCGAGCACGGCGAACTTCGTTCAGCAATTCGGGTAGAACTTCCGCGGAAATTCTTTCTCCGGGTGTAGTTCCACATGGGTCGCTCCAGGGGATAGCATGGAGACACATACCCCACTCGAAGGACGCTCGGCTCGAAACAGCGCCGCTCTTTCGGTGGACCACGAGGTTCGTAGGGGATCTCGCAGGTCAAGTCACCCCGGTTCGACCATCAGCCCGACAGGACGAAGTACGTGTCCACATGGCTGGGTCAGAGCTCCGGGGTTCATCTGCGCATTTGGCGCCGAGGAGACATGCACACAGCAACCGATGTAACCGAGCCGACCGGGCCGAAGACGCTGCCGCGCGGATTCGAATTCGCCGTAGAGGCCGCCGCCGCGGCTGAGGCCACCCAGGCCCAGCTTGGAATGCTCGAAGAGCACCAGGACGCCTGGCGTTGGACCCTCGAACGCCTGCTCCACCGCACCGACGAGTCGCTCGAAGCTGTTCGCCGTCTCACCACTCCCGAACGCGAGCAGGTGATCTCTGATTTCGAGAGTGAGCGTGATCGCCTCGAGGCCGCCTTGGCGCGACTGTTGGGCGACACCGAGGCCGGTGCCGACCCGCTGCTCCTGGAATCTGCGGGTGAGGTGAAGCTGCAGGCATCATGGGCTGCCGGACGACTGATCGTGTGGGCAGCCGGGCCGGGTACCGCTCCGGCTAGCGCCGAGGACCTGGCAGCGATGCTCGAGAACGCCGGTGTCGTGGCCAGCGGATGGAGCTCCCATCCCCCGGTCAAGTTGCCGTCCGGTGCAGCCGCACCGGCGCTTGCTCTGCCTATCGGTGACGCGCTCGGTTGGTTGGCCAACGTGGGCGGAGGTCACGACGACGAGTCGATCGGATCGAGCGTCACCTGGTTGGGCCGCGTTGCTGTCTGGGCTGTACGGATAGTCGCTGCTGGGCAGATCGTCCCGACGGTTCGCAATCGTCGTCGTGGTCGCCAACAGGAGTCCGACGGTGGTCGTTCAGAACTGTCGATTCGCTGGGCTCCGGCGCTCCTGAGTGAGAGCCAGCTGAACGACATTGCCTCGGTCATGCCGGGGCCGGTCACGGCTCTCGAGCGCAGCGAGGCGCGCCAGGTGACCATGACGGTTCTGGGGGCGATCATCAACGCAATCGCCACCGACGCCGCCAAGATGCTGACACTGCCGGCTCCACCACCCGAGCCCAACGACTCGGTGAGTATCGGGGAGGCGTTGCTGACCCGCCTGGATGGTTCCAACTTCGAGGTACCCGCCAGACTCGGCGCAGAGATTGCCAAGCGCATGGACCGCTGGGTCTCGCCGGTCACCACACCGTCGGACTCGCGTCTGGTGGTCCAACTCGATCCTCCTGACAAGGACAACGTCTGGTTCCTGTCCGTTGCCGGGCCGGACCTCGACGGCAAGCTCGTGCCCCTGGAGGTCGCACTCATCGAGAGTCGCCCCAAGCGTCATCTGGCCGACGAACTGGCGAGACTCGAGCGGATCATGCCGGTGCTCAAGCGCCCCGGCGCCGCCCGGCGCGGCCAGGTGGTGCTCTCCCAGGACGAGGCCTGGGAGTTGATGACCGTGTCAGGTCCCACCGCCGCCGCAGCGGGATTCGACGTGAGGGTTCCCGCTCTGAGCCGGAAAAAGCCGACGCCATCCCTGCGACTCGACGCGGTCGCAAAGGATCCGTCCGTGGTGGGCGCAAACCAGTTGGCAGATGTCCGTTGGTCAGCAGTCTTCGACGACGTTGAACTGACTGCTGCCGACATTGCCCGACTCGCGACCGAGGCACGTCCGCTGGTGCGCAGCCGCGGCAAATGGGTCGAGCTCGATCGAGCCGACCTGGCCGAGGCTGCGGCTGCGCTCGCCGAGCGGGCCTCCACCACGCAGCTGAGCGGGGCTGAGGTACTGCGTTTCGCAATCGGTTTGAACGACTCGCCACTCGCCGGCGGGGTGAGTGTCAGCGGCAGCGGCTGGGCCGCCGAACTGCTACACAAGTCCGAGGCACTCTCGACCGAACCGATCACCTCACCCGAGGGGTTCAACGGCGAACTGCGCAGCTACCAGGGCGAGGCCGTGTCATGGCTGGGCTTCTTGGACTCGGTCGAACTTGGTGGTTGCCTGGCACTCGACATGGGGCTCGGAAAGACCCCGACGATGCTCGCCCACATAGCCAGAACCATGGGTGGCGGCCCTGCGCTGGTCATCACCCCTCCGGCCGTCGTCGGCAACTGGGCGGCTGAAGCGGCCCGGTTCACCCCTGGACTCAAGGTTCTGGTCCACCACGGTGCGTCACGCGCGTCTGCTGAGGAATTGTTGGCCGAGGTGACGAGTGCGGACGTCGTGATCACGACATACGGCACGGCGATCCGTGACGTCGAGGCTCTCAAGGAGTTCCACTGGGACCGGGTTGTCCTCGACGAAGCCCAAGCGATCAAGAATCCGGCGAACGAGACAAGCCAACAGCTACGTCGAATTCCGGCCCGGGTGAGGATCGCTCTGACCGGCACGCCGATCGAGAACGGCCTTGGAGATCTCTGGTCGATACTCGACTTCACCAATCCCGGTCTTGTCGGTCCGCGGTCATCGTTCATCGCGCAACTGTCCGGTGGAAGTTCAACCTCCAGACGAGACAGCGCCGAGTCAGCGCTCCGGGCCCTGAACGGGCTGCTCGTGTTCCGTCGCACCAAGTCCGAACCCGAGGTTGCAGCCGAGCTGCCCGAGCGGATCGATCAGCTCGATCACTGCACGATGACGCCCGAGCAGATCGGGCTGTATCAGGCGGTGATCGACAGTCTGGTGGTCGACGCTGACGCCGAAGTCGGAGTCGAACCCCGCAAGGGCGCGGTGCTCGCGGCTATCACGGCGCTCAAGCAGATTTGCAACCATCCCGCCGCATACCAGCCCGATGACCTGCCGCTCGCCGGGCGATCCGGCAAGCTGACCCGCCTCGAGGAAATCGTCGAGTCGGTCTTCGCCTCCGGTGAAAGGGTGCTCGTCTTCACCCACTTCGCATCCTGGGGTGTGAAGCTCGCGGCTCATCTGAGTGAGGTCACCAACACCAAGGTCGACTGCTACCACGGCGGACTCTCCAGAGGTGCCCGCGATCGCATGATCGAGGAGTTCCAGGGCGGCGAAGGCCCAGGTGCTCTCGTGCTGTCGCTCAAGGCCGGTGGAACCGGTCTGAACCTGACGGCTGCGAGTCATGTGGTCCTCTATGACCGCTGGTGGAACCCGGCGGTCGAAGATCAGGCTCGGGACCGTGCCTGGCGGATCGGCCAGACGCGTACCGTTGTCTCGCACCGCTTGGTCTGCCCCGGAACCGTCGACGAACGGGTAGAGGAAGTTGTCGCAGGTAAGCGCCACATCGCCGACCTTGTTCTACCCAAGTCGAGTTCACTGGCTGATCTCGACACTGCCCAGCTGCGCACGGCTCTTGGCCTGCAGGCCGACAGCCTGCTCACCGAGACCTCCGACGACGAACTCGTCCGTGAGCGGGCAGCAAGGGACCAGAACGACCTGGCAGAGCACGGTTCGCCCGACGACAACCCGGACGGCCCAGCGGCTGACAGGGACGGCTCCGACGGCTCCGACGGCTCCGATGGGTCCGATGCCGGTCAGCAGAAACTCGAGCTCGAACGCGAAAGGGAGTCGGTGTGAGCGGACAGCGACGCAGATCCAAGGGCCGCAAGCCGGGTGCCGGTGGCAAGCAACAACAGCAGCAACAACGTCAGAACCGAGCGGCTGCGCCAGCCGAGTTCTGGCGGTCTGCGCCAGAACCACCCGAGCCTGAAGACATCGTCCATTCTGATCACCCGACGGCTCTGATCCGGTCGATGGACACCCCACCACTACCTGGCCAGGGTTCTGTCGCCGATCACTACTTCGCTGCGGTGATCGAGCGGGCCGCTGGGCTGGCAACCGCGCTGGCTGCGTCAGCGGACCTGCTAGACGACGGCGAAGACTGACCTTCCCAGACGGGGATCACACAGACGGGGATCACACAGACGGGGATCACAGAACCGGGCCCCGCAAGTGCATCGGCCAGACCAGTCCTAGCTGATGCTTTGGAAGTCGCGGCCGTAGGCGGCCGGGGCTCACCTTGTGGGGCGATCAACCAGCTACGGCTCTTGCCGGGGTGTGTGAGACATCTGCCTCGGTGAAGTTCCTCATCCAACAGGCAAACTCGAGCAGCACTCCGTCGGGACCTTGGAAGTAGATCGAGCGCACGAAAACTCCCGGATGAAGTGAGTCGCTGATGCCGAGCTCGCTGTCGTCATGGTTGGCGATCTCGGTGCAATCAATTCCTGCGGCAATGAGCCTGTCGCGGTAGTTCTCGATCTGCTCAGGCGACACGTTGAAAGCGACATGGTTCATGGAGCCGATGGCGCTGGTCATATCGCCCCGATCGGGCCTGGCAGCAGGGGCGGCAATCCCGGGAGCGGCGGCCGGGGCATTGGGGAACCAGAAGAACGCAAGGCTGTCCCCTCCCCCGCAGTCGAAGAAAAAATGTTGCCCCATGTCGAAGGGCAGCTCGATCGTCTTGATGAGCGGCATACCCAGAATGCCTGAGTAGAAGTCGATGGTTTCGGCCATGTCGCTACAGACAAGAGCGAGGTGGTTGATGCCGCCGTACTCGAAGTTCGATCCAGACATGTACGAACCGTACTTCAGAGCCGCTTTCCAAGGTACGCCGATAGGGTCGACTGGTGGATCTGAGTCTCGATGCCGCCAGCGAGAGAACACACGACGTCATCTCGGCCGGGCTCGAAGGGGACGCGCCCGCGGGTGTGCAGGTCAGGCGTGTCACGTTCGAGTATCCGAACGCATCGCATCTCTGCTGGACTCCCTCGGCTCCCGAACTGTCCGCTGCGGCAAGCAGCGTCTCGCTGATGATGCCTTTCGTTGAGCCTTACGTCGTCCGATCTGTGCACGCAGTCCTCGACGAACTCGATGACGACCTAGGTGAAGTTGCACGGGATTTCGGTCGTCAGGAGCTTCAGCACCACGTCCAGCATCGGCGTTTCAATGACCAGGTCAGGAGCGAGGTCCCAGGTACGGCACGGCTGGAACGTTGGATGGGACGAACCTACGGGTGGCTGTCCAGGCGCTGCTCGAAGAACTTTTCGCTCGCCTTCGCAGCAGGTTCCGAAACCGTCGCGTTCTCGATCGCCCGTTGGACCGAAAGGCATTCGGCGCAGCTGTTCCGCGACGCCGACCCGCACATCACGACCCTGTTCATGTGGCACCTGGCCGAAGAGGTCGAACACAAGTCGGTGGTGTTCGACGTCTACCGATCAGTCGACGGGTCCAGGTTCCGATACCTGAGGGCTTCGGCTCTGTCGGTCGCGCTGCTCGCCATGTTCACGACGCTTGGCAGCCTCACGATGCTCAGGGCACAGCGACGACTGTTCAACCCGGTTGCCTGGTGGCGTCTGATCGTTTGGTCAGTGAGCATCGCGTTCGAGGTCCTGCCGAACCTGTTTGTATCGGCGTCCAAACATCACCACCCAGGCGACCTGGCCGACCCGATCATGCTGACGACCTGGCTGTCGCACTTCGACGAAGAAACCGGGTCGATGCCCCTGTGGTGGACAGGTGCCGAAGACGGCTCTTCGGTCGAATCGGCACGATCGGGCGAAGCCCCTCCATTTGTCGGGTCCTGAGAGACGATCTAGTGCGGAAATGGTCGAAATACGACCATTTCCACACAAGATCCACGCATTTCGTCCAAGACGAGAACTATTTCCGGGCTCAGCAGCGACGAGGGGTAGTTTGGGCGAGATCGATTGGTCGAGGACTGGGCCCTGCGCACTCCTTGTTGCTACATGCCGCGAGCAGTCTCTGAGGCGGATTCTTCGGGAGCGGCTTCTTCGGCCGCTTCATCCTGTTGGGACGGAGCCGCATGGGCCGTGTGTATGACCTTGCGTAGCGGAATCTCGCGCAACATCAGGGCGAACACGAACGCCACCCCGACCATCGGAGCGACGTACCAGAACGTGCCCGATAGAGCGTCGGCAAACCGGTCGATGTAGAGCAGCCGGTCGGCACTGGAGAGTGCATCTATCTCGGCCGGGCCCAACGCGTTGCCGCCACCCAACCCGCCCATGGTCGAACTGAGTCTGGCTGACAGTAGGGCCCCGACCAGCGCCACGCCGATTGCGCCGCCGATCGATCGGAAGAAGTTGATGGCCGAGGTGGCAACTCCTAGGTCTTGCCAGGGAACTTCGTTCTGGGTTGCAAGGATGATGATCGACTGTGTGAGACCGATCCCAACACCGATGAGCACCATGAAAACGCTCGAATGCAGCCGGGGTGAAGAGCCGTTGAGTGTTCCTAGAAGGAACATTCCGAGGCCCGCCATTGCGGTGCCGATGACGGGAAACAGTCGATAGCGGCCGGTTCTTGTGACTATGAAGCCCGAGATCGCCGAAGCGCTGATCATTCCCAGCATGAGTGGCATGAGCAGCAGTCCCGAGTTTGTTGCCGTGACACCGTTGACTGTTTGAAGGAACAGCGGGACGTAGTTCAACGTGCTGTACATGGCCAGGCCGATCATCAGGCCGATCCCGCTCGAAAGGGCGAAGGTCCGAAAGCGGAACAGCCGCAGCGGAATCATCGGCTCGGGTGCGCGCCTCTCGACGATGATGAGCATCGTTGTCAGCACAACGGCTGTTGCGATAAGTCCGATGATCAGGGGCGAGCCCCATTCGTATTGGGTCCCACCCCAGGTGGTGACCAGGATCGTCACTGTCACCGCAGCGCTCAACAGGACGGCTCCCAGAATGTCGAGCTGCACGCTCGGTCGTCTGGGAGAAGCCGGCAGAACCGACGCAGTCACGAACAGCGCGAGAACTCCGATGGGAATGTTGATGTAGAACACCCATCGCCAGGAAAGCTGATCAGTGAAGAACCCTCCGGCAAGAGGTCCGATCACGTTTGCCCCACCGAAGAACGCCCCGAACAGTCCCTGATAACGACCACGCTCCCGTGGGCTGACGACGTCGGCGATTATCGCCTGGCCCAGAACGATGAGTCCGCCAGCGCCGAGTCCCTGGGTTGCGCGAAATGCGATCAGTTGGAACATCGAATTCGAAAGCCCCGATAGGGCGCTACCCAGAAGGAAGATGATGATCGCAATCTGGAACAGCCGCTTTCGACCGAACAGGTCCCCGAGCTTGCCATACAGGGGGGTCGAAACGGTGGTGGCCAACAGGTAGGCGGTGATGACCCAGGAGATGTGGTCGGCCCCTCCCAGGTCCCCCACGATTGTCGGAAGGGCGGTGGCGACAATGGTCGTGTCCAACGCGGCCAGGACCATCCCCAGCATCAGGGCGACGAAAATCACGATGATCTGTCGGGGCGAATAGGTCTCCGTGTTCGACGTCGTCATTTCTCAAGTCCGTCGGCCAGATATCGGAACGCTGTGTCGATCTCATCGCGGAGGCCGTCGAGTCGGGCCGAGGCCGGGCGACCGAGTGCCAGTCGCAAAGCGGCCAGTGCCACAGAGACAACCAGGGACGGATAGAGGTCCTCGGCGACGTTCATTCCGCAGCGTTCGGCTATCACCTCGCTCAGGTCGTGTTCCAACGCCAGTTGGGCGGCAACCTGCGCAGCCCGAAGTTGCGGGTGGTCTCGGACCAGTTGGGCGCGCGTGCGCCAGTACTCCCCCACCTTGTCGACCGTCGTGATTCGATCTCGAAGTACCACGTGCAACGAAACCAGCGGAGGCTCGTCCGGCGGTCGCGAACGCAGGTTCTGGACGTTCTCGATGCGGCTCTCCGAGTCGATGCCCAAGATCGCCTCATCCTTGGTGCCGAAGTAGTTGAACACCGTCCTGGGTGAAACTCCGGCCGCCGCGGCGATGTCCTCGACCGTCACGTGATTGGGTCCGCGTTCGACCGCCAGCCGCAACGCAACTTCGATGATCGTTCGGCGGGTCTCGACCTTCTTGCGTTCCCTCAAACCGGAAATTTCCATCCCTCTATAGTTACCCCAAGAGGTGCAGTCCGTGCATAAATACATTGTGTGAAAAATGGATGAATGGTCCTAGGCCCAGCGCTAGCCCCAAAAGCGCCGCTAGCAGTACCATCGGCAACTGACCGATGACACGCTCCCGCACATCTCACGAGCCCATGCCCACAAGCCTGACGAACCGGAACTCCAACCGATCGGCGGGTCAGTTGTGAGCACCCTTGAAGTGGCACTCGAAGATGTCGAACAGGTTGCCCGGGTAGCGGTCGATGACCTGAGACGAACCCGTCGACACCGCCGTATCGGCGACGTCGCATGGGGAGATCTCGCCTACCGCGTTTACACCACAACCCTCGGCTGCATCGTCTTTGCGATATTCGCCTCGGGTTGGGTCGGCGACCACGAACTGTCCGCAGCGTCAACCGCCGATGTAGTCAGACTGGGGCCCGCTTGGGCTGGTCTGGGAGCAGCTCTTGCAGTCCTGTTCGGACTTCGCTCCGGCAGTCGAGGTGGTCCCCTCGCCCTTGAGGGTGCCGATGTCTATCACCTGTTGCTTGCACCCGTTGATCGTTCGCGGGTGCTGCGTCGTCCCGCTACCGGCATCGTCGGATACGGCATAGCTGGAGGTGCAGCGGCCGGTGGTCTTGCCGGAGCGCTAATGAGCCAACGGTTGCCGGGTAGCGACACCGAATGGATTGCCAGCGGGGTGCTCTATGGGGGCACTGTGGCTGCACTTCTACTCGGCTCGGCAATGGTGTGTGCTTCGCGCAAGTTGAATGCCAAGGTCCTGATCGCAATCTCTCTAGCACTGGTCGTGTGGTCGGTGGCGGCCGTCGCCGAAGCCGTGAGCGTTACTCCGTTCACGTGGCTCGGGTCGATCCTGTTCTGGCCGCTCACCTGGAATCCGGTCGAGGCCCTGTGGGTCGTCGTGGCCGCCCTGATCGTTGCGGCCGGATTTCATTGGATCGGTGGACTGTCGATCGAAGCCGCCCAGCGGCGGACCCGGCTCGTTGGTCAGTTGCGCTTCGCCGTGACTCAACAGGACCTGCGATCTGTTCTGTTGCTGCGTCGCCAGTTGTCCTCGGAACGACCACGAAACACCAGCAGGATCAAGCGGATCCCGATGCCAATCGCCAGGCGTTTCCCGGTGTTCACACGGGACGTTCAGAGCGCAGCCAGGTGGCCGGCAGTGAGAATCATCCGCGTCGTCATCCTCTGCATAGGCGCAGCGTTGGCGTGTCGGGGAATCTGGTCGGGCACGACCCCCCTGATCCTGGTGGCCGGTCTTGCCACCTATATCGCTGCTCTGGACGCAATCGAGCCGATGGCACAGGAGGTCGACCACCCGATGATGGTGGATTCCTATCCGCTTCCTTCGGGAGTGGTGATGCAACACCACCTGGCCGCCCCGGTGCTGCTGATGGCGCTGGCCGGTGGACTTGGTGCGGTGATCGCCTGGGCGATTTCGCCGTCGACGAACGCCGCGATCATCGGCGTGATAACAGTCGTGAGCGCCGCGGCGACCGCAGTCTCGGGCGCTTCGGTGAGCGTCGCGTCCGAGGCGATTCTCGACCAGGGGGACGCGGCAATGATGCCCCCCGAGGTGGCCGGTCCCAGGGTCGTCTTCCGTATGGCTTGGCCTCCGGCGATTGCGATAATCGGCTTCACACCCATCATCGGTGCCCAGCGCGCCGAGAGACTCGGCCACGATCCGCTTGTTCCGGCGGTGTGGCTCGCAGCGGTGTCCCTGGGGCTGTCTGCGATCGTGTTCATCTGGGTCCGCTATCGCGAAGACATGCATCGGAGCATGAGGGAGGCGATGGGCGGATGAACAGTCGACGAAGGTCATCACCGGAACATTCGAATCAACAGTCCGTGAGGTTCAAGTGAGTCGCCGAAGCACATCATCCAGCGAGCGGCCCGACATCGTCGTCAGCCTTGACGGCGTCGCCAAGGAATACGGCGACGTAGGAGCCCTGGCCCCGGTCGATCTGCAGGTCGAGGCCGGAGAGTCGGTCGTCCTGGTGGGACACAACGGATCCGGTAAGTCGACGCTGCTCAGCATCGTCGCTGGAATGCTCGAACCAAGCGACGGAGAGGTTCGGGTCCACGGTCAGGAGCCGGACTCGATGTACGTGCGCCAGCGTCGATCGTGGCTGCCCGACAATCCGGTCCTCTACGACGACCTGAGTGTCCGCGAGCACCTTGAGTACACGATCCGCATGCACGGCGGTGACGGTGACGAGCCGATCATCGACGACCTGATCGAGCGGCTCGGCCTAGGTGGACGAGAGGACGATCTGCCGTCGCAGTTCAGCCGCGGACTACGCCAGAAGGCAGCCGCCGCAGTTGCCCTGGTACGACCCTTCACCCTTCTCCTGGTCGACGAGCCCTTCGTCGGACTCGATGCGGCTGGGCGTAAGTCGTTCCTGGGTCTGCTGGACGAGGCCCGGGAGGGCGGTGCGACGATCCTGGTCGCGACCCACGACCCGGAGGTGATCGACCGCTTCGAGCGCGGGCTCGTGCTGGACGACGGACATCTGATCCACGACGGCCCGGCCAAGTCGGTACACGAGTTCGTGTCGCCGGACTTCAGCCACTGAGACTCTGATCGGGCGGCCTAGCCGTTCAGCTGCCGAGCTCCTCCGCTGGCGTGCCGTTCAACGGCAAGAGCGCTGGAGTGCCGTTCAGCTGGCGAGCCTTTCCGCTGGCGTGCCGTTCTGAGCCGTTCAGCTGGCGAGCCGTTCAGCTGCCGACGGGTTCGGCATCTGGCGACTCGGTCGAGCTGTTCGGATCGTCGCTGTCCGGGTCGTCGCCACCGAGCAGAACTCCCTCGGCGGCAAGCTCCGCCTCGATATCGACCGGACCTTCGACGTTGATGTTGGGGAGCAGCCGGTTGAGCCACTTCGGTATCCACCAGTTGCGGTCCCCGAGAAGCTCCATCGTCGCCGGCACCAGGAGCATTCTGACCACGGTCGCGTCCAGAAGCACAGCAAAAGCGAGGCCGAAGCCCATCAGCTTGACGACGCGCATTCCTTCCAAAAGGAAGGACCCGAACACGAAGACCATGATCGCGGCAGCAGCCGTGATGACCCTGGCTGTTGCGGCCAGTCCATCTGCGACCGAGGTCTTGCTGTCTCCGGTTCGAAGCCATTCCTCACGGATGCGGGACAGTAGGAACACCTCGTAGTCCATCGACAGGCCGAACACGATCGCGAAGAGCATCATCGGCATGAACGGCTCGATGGGTGCCGGCTCGACCCCGAAGATGGTCTTCAACCAGCCCCACTGGAAGATGGCGACCAGCACGCCATAGGCGGCGCCGATCGACAACAGATTCATCAGCACGGCCTTGAGCGGCACCAGGAGCGATCGGAAGACGAGCATCAACAGGATGAACGACAGGGCCAGCACGGCTGCGAAGAAGAAGAACAGTCGCCCGGCCAGGTACTCCGAGAAGTCGACGCTCACTGCGACCTGACCGGTCACGAGTATGTCGAGGCCAGCCTGGTCGCTCAGCTTGGGTAGGACGTCCTCGCGCAGGTGGTGGACCAGCTCCGTCGTGGCCTCATCCTGTGGAGATGTCGTCGGCACGACCGTCCACAGAAGCGCCTTGGAAGCCGCTGGATCTTCCATATTCGATGGGATCGGAGGCCCTACCGAGGCAATCCCGGGAACCTCCAGAAGCGCCTGGCTGATCGCCAGGTAGGGCTTCGAGGTGCTTGCGTCCACGCCCTCGGGGATGGTCGACACCAACATCAGCTTGCCTGTGGAGCCCGTGCCGAAGCCTTGTCCCATCAGGTCATAGGCCTTACGGCCGGTGTTGTTCTCGGGCAGGTTGCCGGCGTCGGAGAAGCCCAGGCGGATACCGAACAGGGGGATGGTCAATGCCAACAGGACGAGCGTGGCGCCGATCGCCAGGGGCCACGGATTCGACTGTACGAAACGGCTCCAGCGGTATGCACCTGTTTCGCGCAGCGGCTTGGGAGGGCGGGCCGGGACCTGCTTCTTGAGAGGTGCGACCGCAAAGCCGGCGACAAGGACGATGAGCGCCAGCGGTAGGGCTACTAGGAGGGGCTGGACCTTCAGCCCTGCGCCGAAGAGCGCCAGGGAGACGAGCCCCGCAGCGATCAGGCCTCGGTAGCGGGTGACGTTGACCCGTTCGCCTGCGAAACCGAGCAGCGCCGGCAACAGCGTGAGTGAGGCGACCATCGTGACCATGACGATCGTGGCTGCGCCTATGCCGAGCCCCGAGACGAAGCTGACTCCCATTATGAGCATGCCGAGCAGCGAGATGACCACTGTGAAGCCCGCGAAGGTGACCGCCCGACCAGAGGTGTCGATCGCTATTGCAATCGCCTCTTCGACCGTGTGGCCCTCACGGAGTTGCTCTCGGTAGCGGGTGACTATGAACAGCGCGTAGTCGATCCCGACACCGAGGCCGATCATCACGCCCAGCGTGGTTGCGAAGTCGGGCATGGTGATGAAATTCGACATGAGCGTCAGCGCGATGCTGCCGACACCGATACCGGCCATGGCCACACCGATCGGAAGACCCATGGCGAGCACCGAGCCGAAAGCCACGATCAGGATGATGATCGCAAAGGAAAGGCCGAGCAGCTCCGACGAGGGTGCCTCGAACTCCTGGAAGGGGTCGCCGCCGAAGGCGATCTTCACCCCGTCGAGTTTGGGGGCCATCTCCATGATCTTGGTGCCGGTCTTCATGGCTTGATCCATGTCGATGTCACGCGAGATCGAGATCGACGCGTAGGCGACCTTGCCAGCCTCGGGCCCGGTGGTGGCGATGTGCTCGTCGCCACCCGAAAGCTTCGTCAACTCGGTCGGGTCGCTCGTGCCGGAGATCAGCCACTGCACCAGTGGAGACGAGGCGTCCGGGATGCTCGACTCGAATGGTCCCTGCACCGTTACGTGCTTCACCTTGGAGACCTTGTTCAGAAACGCATCAACTTCGGAGCGCACCACCGGGTCTTCGAAGCCCGATTCGGAGCGGAACACGATCTCACCGGGGATTCCGGCACCGAGGCCGCCCATCTGGGATTCGAGAATGTCAAAGCCGTGGCGCGATTCGACGTCGGGAAGGCTGAAGTCGGTCGAATAGCCCGACCCGACTGCCGAAACGATGCCGGCCCCACCGATCAGAACGACCAGCCATATGACGACTACCGCACGGCGGTTTCTGAAGCACCATGAACCCAGACGACTGAACATCTACGAAGTCTCCGAGGGTTGGGAAATCGACTTCATGGCCTCGGGGGTGCATTCCGGTCGAGTTCAGCAAATGAGTAGGCGCTCATTATCATGGCGGTCTCGTCGGACCCGCAACCCGACGGACAAGGGTCACACCCGGATGGCCTTCCCCTATCGCAAGCCAACCGAGCTTGCCCAAGGTGAGAACACCGGGCCAGAACGGGTTCTCGAACGCAAGGTCCGGGACCCCCATTGCGAATGGTTGTCTCAGCAAGAAGTCCACCACGCGACCGAACTAAGTGACCAGATCGAGAATGGCGTCGGTCCACAACCCATGTCCGGCCCCGTGAAGCGATCTCCGGACCCCAAACCCAACCAGTCCCTCCGTCGTCTTTACCGGAGCGATCCGCCGCACTCTGAAACCTGGGAGCCGCTCCTCGACCGGGCCCAGCGTCCAAGAGAACTCCTCCTGCGGCCGGTCAGGCCAAAAGCCCTCCAGGTGGCGACGAACCGAGTCACGCACATCATCGACGTCAGCCATCCAAACCCCAGAGTTTCGCGTACCGCTGAGACAGGTGCGACAACGATCCACCCTGGGAGCGTTGACATGTCAGGCACATCGTGCCGTCGAAGGCTTGGGCACTCCGAGCGAACGCCCGGCGTCGCGCGTCAGTCATCGCGTGGCCACCACCGTAGTAATGCTCAAGCAACGACGGACTGTGCTCTGGAACTGGAGCCGTATTCGTTCCGCTCACCTGCGGTCGGCCGCAGGACGGACAAGACGTACCCTCGGCACCTTCCCTCAGCGCTCGGCCAGCAGGACTGTTCGTCTGCGCGCCACCGTAATGAGCCGCCCGATCGTACCGCTGTCCATGATCGTCTCCATCGTCTCACTCCTTTGATCGGCACACTCTGTTGCCGCCTTAGGGAGGGACGTGATGGCCATCGCGCGGTTATATCAGATGACATCCGAAGAGCCGACAAACGGCCTACAGCGCACCACCACCACCTCCTCGACGATGACGACGCAGCAATTGCGCACAGCTCACGATCTGGTTAACCAATGGCGCCGTTAGATTCCACGAATCGATCGCCCTACGAGATACCTCATTAATAAGAAGAGAAGCGTCATCCTGTTGGTTGGATTTCATTAGCCTGTGAGCTTCCTTCACTCCCGCAAGAGCCCATATCAGGCTTTCACTGGAAGCACGAGTCAGTCGCTCATCGACAGGGAGGGAATTCTCTACCTCCAGAGCCGATTCCAGTTGAGCGATGGTTGATTCCAATGTCATAGCCGGATCAAATCTTCTAAATCTGGAATGAAGTGCTGAATACCACCACCTGGGTTACCGAAATTCGGAGCTACCCTACCTGTGAAGTATTTCGCTCCAGGGCGAACTTGGAACTGGGCGATGTTGGACATTGGGTTGCCAGGTGGAAGAGCCAAGGTGCGTCTCGATGCTGGCAGAGTCGGCGATAAGTAGCGGCCAACGGAATCAGACCCGCCCCCGTAGAACCTCACTCCAAATGTATCTGCGCCAGCATTCTGCACTCGGACGGTCCCAGGCTCAAAGGAGCCAAGAATCTCCTTCCGGATACTTCGAGGCACACCCGCATCTTGCAAGTACTGAGATGCTTCTCTCACTCCAGCGAAGGGGTCAGGTATCCCCCTTGGGGTGAGGGTCTTGGCGACAGTTCCTTCGGCGGCGTCGACAGCTGTGGCGGTGGCTTCTTTGGAGAAGAATCGGCTGGCGGCTTGGCCTGCGCGGGTGGTAGCGAATCGGCTGTAGCCGGATTTGGCGACTGCGCCTAGGATTTTTCCGCCGCCGTAGAACAGGGCTCCGGTGGCTGCACCGACGACTCCTCCGAGGAGCGTTCCTGTTGCGCATTGGCTGGCAGTGTTGTTGCCACCACAGTTGGTGAACGCTCCTCCCATTCCTCCTGCTACTCCGCCGGCGAGAACCGCGCACCCGAACGCACCCAAACCCAGACTCAGTCCGGTGCACGCAGCGCCCACGGCGATCCCGACAACTGTTGCCGCGATAATTCCTTTGTGGTCAACAACCCAACCGACGGTTTTGCTTGCCGCGTGTTGAACCTTCTTCCACGTGCCCGCAGGGTCTTGTATGAGGTCGTAAGCAAGTTTCGCTGTCGAGTAACCCGAGACAAACTTCCCGGCGGTCCCCAACGCACCCGTTACAGAGAACATGCCGGTGGGGTCGGTGTAGTTGAGGGGACTGTTGTTCACGTACGTGTACGGGTTGGCGCCTGCCGCCCCGGGGATCGGAGCTACAGGATCAACAGTTGTAAACGAGCCAGTCCCAGGGTCGTAGTTGCGGGCCCTCAGGTAGGCGAGCCCGTCAATCGAGACTTCACCGCGGTAACCGACGGCGACTGTCGCGCCGGTCGGTGTGACGGGTTTTCCGTAAGCGTCGTAACTCGCACCCGCAGCAAGACCAGTGTCGAGAGTCGAACCGTAAATGTCGGCCGACAACGCTCGACTCCCGGTGCCCTGGGTAGCGCTCGACCAAGCTGTGCCTCCACCCGGGCGGGTCAAGGTTGCTATCCCTTCACCAGGTCTTGTGACAGACACCAGCTCGCCGCCAGGAGTCCAATCCAAATATGTGACCCCACCGCTACCAGTCACGGTTTCGGGTTGACCAGCCAGATCCAAAGTCCGCGTGGATGTCAGCGATCCATTCTTGGAGGTTGTGGTCAGCCTGCCGGCTGGGTCATAACCGAACGACTTCGCGTTTGCACCAGTCGTTTCACTGGTTCGTCTGCCTGCAGGGTCATAGGAGTAAACGGTTGGGGTTCCACCCGCCGGGGTTGTAGAGGCGAGTTGACCGGCCGGGTAATAGACGTAGCCGGTCGCCACTCCGCCCGTCGTTGCGGTCTCACGCAACCCGGTATCGGAGTAGGTGTACGTCGAGTCGCCTGTAGTGCCTGGGGCGTCTACAGACCCAAGCTGCCCGCCGACGTCATAGCCGTACAACGTCGACTGACTGCCGGTGGTTTCAGAAGCGATCCTGCCAGTCGAGTCATACCCGAGAGTCGTAGCCCGGTCTATGCCACCCCCAGTTTGGGAATAGCCAGACAGTCGGCCGTCGGTGTAATCCCAGACGCGTTCCTTGCCAGCGGGCAACACCTCTTTCGTCAGGCGCCCGTCGTCGTCCCACTCGTAACCGGCAACCTTTCCGTCACCAGTAGTAGCAACCGAAAAATCGTCTACCCGGACCGACCCCGCCGCGTCAGTGCCGCCGACCGCAACAATCTTCGGGGTACCCCAAAAGAACGGTAGGAAATCGTTGAACGACGCGTTCCACGACAACGGCTCACTCTGACCCTCAGCCCAAACCTTGACCGAAACCCAGTTCTGAGACGTCGAATAGCGGACCTTGAACACCCCAGAAGGAACCGAAACTTCCCCGAGAGTAGAAGACCAAATGAAACCCGCTCGTCGCACTGTTGCTTTGACAGCACCCTTACGGAACTCGATCAGGTCATAGTTAGCGTCGTCAACAAAGCGGTTATAGACAAGCAACCGGGTGTTGTCACCCGCTTCACCCATGTCGACAGTCAACGTCGTGTCAGTCAAATCCCGGGCAGCACCCTTATAGACAAGCTGAGCGTTCGACCCCCCAGACGACGTAACCGACAACTCCCCAGCATTCCCGTCGATCCCGACCGACCCGCCGCCACCAGTGCTGGTCGACCACCTCGCCGGGTCAACCGCGCTGCCATCAACACCCGTGAACGAGTCAGACACATCCAGACCCGTCGACACCGACGTCAGGGCATCAGAAGAGCTACGACAAGACGGACCTACAAGAGACCCAGACCCAGATAACACCAGGCCAGCGCCGGCCGGCTCTGCGGCAGGCAGACCAACCGACAGAACCGCCAACACCACAACCGCCCACAGACACGTCAAACGCGCTCGTCTGCCCCGAATGCCCGACAGCGACCATGCATCACCCGGGACTGATACGGGAGACAAAGGCGAACGGTGAAATTCGATCACTCGTTCAACTCCAACGCTTCACTTCCGAGGGCTGTGATTCGCCAACCGACACCACTTCCGTCAGCTCGGCAGTCCTCGATTAGGCCAGCGCCTTCGAGATCCCGAAGTGTGCCGATGAGGTCAAGGTCTTCGGTGATGTCGGAACGGCTGAAGTAGGCATAGTCAATGTTGCGAACGTCCCAAGTGCCGCCGCTTTCTGCGACTACTTGCAGCAGCCTCCGGACATCGTCAGAGATTCTCATCGAACGCTGGGATGATAGAGGGCAGCGGGAGCGCCAGCCCGGGTGATGCCGTAGTCCCGGAGAGTCGCTGTATGGAGTGCGTCCCACAACTCGTAATTACCGACACGGGGCTGACCACTCGGAAATCCAGCCCGTCGGTAACGGACGAGTTCGCGCAGTTCGTGCGTGTAGAACGCTCTGTCGTATTCGGTGGGATCGAGTCCACCAGCCGAGATCTGCCGGAGTCGACCGAGCATCCCTTGCTCTGGCGCATCCAACGGACCCCCGTTTGCAAACCGCTGTAGGTGCGCCTCGACGAGGTCGGCTCCCCGGGAGTTGATCGTTGCCTGTGAGTGGTCAAGAGAGCGTGCGGGAACACCGCTGACATCAAACCCACCTGAACTAGTTGGACCACGCCCTCCAGTCGGTCGTGGGGTAAGAGTCCTACCGAGGCTTCCTTCGGCGGCGGTGGTGGCTTCTTTGGAGAAGAATCGGCTGACTGCTTGGCCTGCCCTGGTGGTAGCGAATCGGCTGTAGCCGGATTTGGCGACTGCGCCTACGATTTTGCCGCCGACGGCGAACAGGGCTCCCGAAACTGCACCGACGACTCCGCCGACCACCATTCCGGTCAAGCATTCACCCGTTGCGTGACCTTCGCCGCAGCTGGTGAGCGCGCCGCCTACCACGCCTGATATGCCGCCAGCTAGAACCGCACACCCAACCGCACCCAAACCCAAACTCAGTCCGGTACACGCAGCCCCCACCACGATCCCGACAACAGTTGCCGCAATAATTTCTTTGTGATCAACAACCCAAGTGGCTGCCTTACTTGCCCAGTGGTCCACGGCCGCCATGTAGGGAGCAGCAGCCTCAGCAAGCTGAGATAAGACTTCGGTTGCTCCCCCGACCATGCCGTTGCCAGCCACAGCATCGTAAACGCCGCGCAACGCTCCCGGTATCGACCACAACCCTGTCGGGTCGGTGTAGTTGAGGGGACTGTTGTTCACATACGTGTACGGGTTGGCGCCTGCCGCTCCGGGGATCGGAGCTACAGGATCAACAGTTGTAAACGAGCCAGTCCCAGGGTCGTAGTTGCGGGCCCGCAGATAAGAGAGCCCGTCAATTGAGAGTTCACCGCGGTAACCGACGGCGACTGTCGCGCCGGTCGGTGTGGCGAGTTTTCCGTAAGCGTCGTAACTGGTGCCTGCGGCGAGGACAGTGTCCAATGTCGAGCCGTAAATGTCGGCTGACAACGCTCGACTCCCGGTGCCCTGGGTAGCGCTCGACCAGGCTGTGTCTCCACCCGGACGAGTCAAGGTCGCTATCCCCTCACCAGGCCTTGTGACAGACACCAACTCGCCGCCAGGAGCCCAATCCAAATATGTGACCCCACCGCTACCGGTCACCGCTTCGGGTTGACCAGCCGGATTGAGTGTCCGCGTGGAGGTGACCGTGCCGTTGGTAGCGGTTGTGGTCAACCGGCCGGCAGGGTCATTACCGAACGACTTCGCGCTAACACCAGTCGTCTCAGCGGTTCGTCTGCCCGCCGGGTCATAGCCGTAAACAGTTGGGGTCCCACCAGCCGGAGTGACAGACGCCATCTGACCCGCCGGGTCATAGACGTAGCCGGTCGCCACTCCGCCCGTCGTTGCGGTCTCACGCAACCCTGTGTCGGTGTAGTTGTACGTGGAGTCGCCTGTCGTGCCTGGGGCGTCTACAGACCCAAGCTGCCCGCCCACGTCATAGCCATACAGGGTCGACTGACTGCCGGTGGTTTCAGACGCGAGCCGCCCAGTCGAGTCATAACCGAGGGTCGTAGCCCGGTCTATGCCACCCCCAGTTTGGGAATAGCCAGACAGTCGGCCGTCGGTGTAATCCCAGACGCGTTCCCTACCAGCCGGCAACACCTCTTTCGTCAGACGCCCGTCGCCGTCCCACTCGTAATCGATCTTTCCGTCACCAGTGGCCGCGACCGAGAAATCATCCACCCGGACCGTGCCAGCAGCATCAGTGCCGCCGACCGCGACAATCTTGGGTGTACTCCAAAAGAACGGAAGAAAATGGTTGAACGAGCGACAACCTGTCTCGGAAACCGACTCGGACCCCGGACTCCGAGAACCATTCCTATCGACGCCGATAGCCGCCGGCAGACACACCGAAAGTACCGCCAACACCAGAACCGCTCTCAGGTACCTCATTCGGGTCCACCAGTTCTGAGGCTCCCGATGCGGAGCACCCTGCCCGCCTCTCCCGAGAACTGTCCCACCACCACGGAGCCCACGCCCACAGACACTAAGCGACCACACCTGTGACAGCTTCCAAGCAGCACACGTCTAGGTCCGGTGTACGAACCGGTAATAGTCCCCTCGCCGGGCCGTGGCGATAGGTGGCTGTCCGCTCCTGTTGCCTCACGTCAAAACCTCCGGGAAGGGTGATTCGTTGCCTCATGTCAGGATCTCCGGCTAGCCGTCTTCGTTGCCTCACCTAAAATCACCGGCTGGCGGCCCTTGACGAAGTCTCGGTTGATCTTTCGTGGTGTCACCGGTTTCTTGGTGAGGGAGAGGCGTTCAAGGTCTTCGATGAGCGTGTCGATCGTGCGCGAAGTCCGCCCTGGCTGTAGCTGTTTGAGGGTCTTGGTGAGAACGGCTTTGCGGGCCGCTGTGACGACATCTGAGTCGAGTGCCCGCCGGTGAGGCGTCCGGTCGGCGTCGTGGCGTTTGATGACTTTCGCTCCGACACGTTCCCTCGATATCAGTTTCTGTTGCGGCAGCAACAGGTTGGTGAATTGCCAGTCGAGTTCCCAGATCTCGTTGAGGATCTCGAGTTCCTCTGGGGTGTCGTAACGCATGTAGCCAACAAGACCGCGTACGTGGGTCCAGTTTTTCTGCTCGACGTAGCAGCCGTCGTCCTTGTTGCCGGGCCGACCACGGGTGAACGTGATCTTGTTCGTCTCGCAGTATTCGAGGAGGTGGGCGTTGATGAACTCTGAACCGTTGTCGGAATCGATGCCCACGATCGGGAACGGAAACCTCGCTGTCGCCCATTTGATTGCATCGACGACATTGACCGCAGCCTTGTTCGGAACCGAGCGGTTCACCGTCCATCCGGTGGCGATATCGACCATCGTGAGCGTGAAGCAGAACTCTCCGAAACTGTTGCCTCCTTCGTGACCGACAAGATCGATCTCAACAAACCCCGGTTCGGTGTCATCCCATTCGGACCAGGTCCGGATCGGGATCTGAGACTTGAGTAGCGACCCCGGTTTCGTGTGAGACCTGCCTTTGAACCCGTCAGCTTCTTTCGTTGCGGCGAGACGCCGGTCGATCGTTGCTGCGGACATTCCGACAAGCAGCTCGACCTGGGGCTTATCCAGGCCGATGAGCCCCTCGGAGACCAGCATCGGGACAAGCGTTGGGAGCATCGGCGCCAATCGTTTGCCCGCCGGGTTACGTGAGACCTGCCAACACAGTTCCAACGCGTCGATCAACGCCTTGTCGTAGACCGGTGGGCGGGCCTTGCGTGGCTTCGCGACACGGATCTTCCCAGCAGCCCGTAGCCGGGCCCGAGCATGGTCTCGCGTCCAGCCCGTCAACTCGACCAGGCGATCCAAGATCTCGGATTTCTCGGCCCGAGACGCCAGCCGATAACTGGTCGCCAACTTGTCCGTAACCGCATGCCGCGCCGCCATCGAAAGCTCCATCACTCAGGCGTAACAGCAGCCACCCCAAAGCGGAGATTCCTAGATGAGGCAACGAACACCGCTACGCGGAGATTTCGAGTGAGTCAACTCGGCTTGGCCGGCTTCGGGTGCCACCCCTCTAGACTCGGCCCGTGCAGGCAAGAACCCCCGACAGACTTCCCGGCGCGCGTAGACGCCTAGCCCCAGAGGAGCGTCGGGCAGAGTTGTTGGAGATCGCCGGCGAGCTGTTCCTGACCCACGGCAGTTCGTTCACAGCTGCGCAACTTGCGGTTAAGGCCGGGGTGTCCGAGGGAACGGTATTCAGGTACTTCCCCGACATGGAGTCCCTGATCGCGGCCGCTCGCCGCCAGGCGATAGGACTCCAGACCCTCCTCCCCCAGTTCCGTGAAGCCCTCCAGCACCCGACGCTCGAACTCCGCCTTCAGGCCGCCGGTCGAGCCATCACAGTTCGGATGATCCAGACGATCCGCCTGATCGAGGAGACATCCACTCCGGCACGCCGACCTCAGTCATCGGAAGTGACCGAGGTGCTCGATGCCCTGGCACCGTTATTCCTCAGCGCCGGTGGCGAAGGCGGGGGCGCAGGTGAGAGGGATCGATCTGTGCAGCTCGCAGCGATCTTCCTGGGCATGTTCGTGTCGAACTCGGTCCTGACCAAGTCCACGCTCGCGCCGCCGATGGATGTCGATGAGATCGTCAGCATCTTCATACGAGGTGCCATGAATCCGACCGCCAACGAGAATTCGACGACAAGCGAAGGGTCCTTCAATTGAGCGAACAGATGACGGTTCACGACGCCGACGGTGTCAGGACGATCACCTGGACAAGGCCCGAAGCACTGAACGCCATGTCGATCGACATGTGGGACGGCACCCGCGACGCCCTTCGGTCCGCCGAGTCCGACGGTGCCAGAGTGATCGTGCTGACCGGTGAAGGCCGGGCCTTCAACGTCGGGCAGGACCTCAGCGAGTTCGCGGATCCCCGCCATGGTGAGGAGGGATCCGGATTCCGGGGTCTGATGTCGGCGCTGGCCGAGGTGCCGGTTCCGCTCATCGCCGCAGTCAATGGCATGGCGGTTGGTTTCGGGTTGACGGTGATTCCATGGTGCGACGTGGCCTTCGTTGCAGAATCGGCCCGGTTCAAAGCCCCCTTCGTCGGACTTGGCGTCGTAACCGAGGCGGCGGCAAGCGTGAGTTTGGCGGCAGCGGTAGGCCCCCAGCGCGCAGCCGAACTGGTGTTGAGCGGCGAGTGGTTCTCATCGGAATGGGCAGTCGAGAGCGGCCTTGCGCTGCGGCGGGTTCCCGATGCCGAGTTGGGCGGTGTGGCCCAGGATTGGGCACGCAAACTCGCCGACCAACCCCCGGACGCGCTGAAGACGACCACCGCGCTCATGCGTCAGGGGCATCGCGTCGGTTGGGCCGAGGCCTTGGATCGCGAGTACGACCAGATGGCGCGCCTTGCCGGCGGGCCCGAGAACATCGAAGCGATCACGAAGTTCTTCGATCGCAGCTGACAGCCCAAAACAACCGTAGATTTGGATGACCGTAGATTTGGACCGCTCTTGACCGATGGGGTCGAGGATGACGAAAGTGAGCCCCATGCGCGCACTGGTGATACACGAGAGCCTCACTGGCAATACCCGCAGGGCCGCCGGCCTGATCGTCGCGGGGCTCGAGGCCCGGGGCTGGGAAGCGTCGGAGTGTTCCTCACGACAGGTCGACCTGGCCGCCTTGCAGCAGGCCGACGTGCTGGTCGTCGGAACGTGGGTGGACGGGATGATCCTGTTCGGTCAGCGCCCTGGAGGAGCATCCAAGCTCGCCAAGTTGCCGCTTTTGTCCAAGAAGCCGACCTACACCTACGTCACCTACGCGGTCGACGCTGGCAAGACGCTCGAGAAGCTGTCAGCCCTGTTGGAAGAACGTGACGCCGATGTCCGGGGTGGCATGGCCATCCGTCGCGACAAGGTCGTCGATGGCAGCGCGGACCTTGTGGATCGGATGATCTCTGCAACAGCCGTCGCCTGAGCCGCGGAGCTGAACTCGGCCCTATCTGTCGCCTGGAATGAGCGTAGCGCCGGGTTTTTGGGCTCCGAGGACGATATTTGTGATCGGCCGGGAGTGTTTGGGTAATTTTCCCGGCAGACTGGTCGCCATGTTTTCCAAATCGACGAAGCACGCGATCGTCGCAACCGTTTCCATTGTCACGCTGTTTGTGGTCGCATGTACTCCCGCACCGCCGGTTCATTCCACCGGGACCATCTCCACGACGAGCACGACGCCGACGACCACAACTACGACGGCTACGACTGTCATCCCGGCGTATCCGTACCTTGCAGTGATGGGTCCACCGGTTGTTTCGGCCCAAGAGATGGCCGACTGGTTCGAACACAAGACCGCTTCGCACAGTCCCCAGGGCGCGGCGACGGTTTCGATCGAGGTGCTGGCACAGCTGTTCCTGGACGAAGGTCGTGACGAAGGAGTCCGTGGTGACATTGCGTTCGCCCAGGCGATGCTGGAGACCGGGTGGCTCCGCTTCTCGACCAGAATGCCGAAGGAGAACAACAACTTCTCGGGCATCGGCGCTGTCGACACGGGCACAGGATCAGCCAAGTTCCCGAGCGCTCGGATCGGAGTGAGGGCCCAGATCCAGCACTTGAGGGCCTATGCGGACAAGTACGTCACCAAGGCCAAGCTCGCCCACGACCTGGTGGACCCGCGCTTCGATCTGGTCAGCCCCAAGGGCAAGGCGCCCAACTGGAGCAACTTCGGTAACGGGATCTGGGCGACCGATCCGGGCTATGCCGCCAAGATCAAGAGCCTCTACGACTCGCTGCTGACCTTCGACCGCTGAGTCGGTTGCCTGCCGATTCCGCGGGTCGGTACTCGACGGGCGAGACTATGGGCCCATGGCTTCACCGCTCCAGCTTCAATTCGTAACCTCGGCTGCGAGCATCGACCAGCTCCCCGACGACGACATTCCCGAGGTGGCGGTCGTCGGTCGATCCAACGTCGGTAAGTCGTCGTTGATCAACTCGCTCAGCAACCGCAAGGGTCTGGCCAAGGTCTCGAAGACCCCCGGACGTACGCAACTGATCAACTACTTCACGCTCTCCGACAAGGCCGCAGTCATCGACCTGCCCGGCTATGGCTTCGCCAACGCACCGGCCCGTGTCCGAGCCACCTGGCAGCCGATGATCGAGGGCTACCTGTTGGAGCGGTCTCAACTGCGGATGATCATGGTGCTCGTCGACGGCGAGATCGGCCCGACCAAACTGGATGTCCAGATGCTCGAGTGGCTGGCCGCATTCGGTCGCCCGTATCGGGTGATCGCCACCAAGCACGACAAGGTGAAGTCATCCGCCCTGACTCGCCGCAAGAAGGACCTGGCCGAGAAATGCGGCCTCGACAAATCTGAGATCGTCTGGGTCAGCGCTTCCAAGAACGTCGGGATCGACCGCCTTCGCGGGCTCATCCACCAGTGGTTGGAACTGTCCTGATGGACCGCGGAACTGCCCGGGCGACCGGAGCCGGAGAACCAGTCGAAGGGTTGGGCCTTTTCCATCTGATCGCCATCACCGAGGCTGTCACCTATCTGGCCCTGGTCGCGGCATCAGTGGCGCACCGGGTGTTCGACACCGCCAACCTTGTGCCGGCGGTCGGACTGGTGCACGGCACGGTGTTCCTTGTCTATCTGGCGACCTCGTTCATGCTGCGCCGGCGTTTCAGGTGGGACACGCTCACGATGATCATCATCGTGTTGGCATCGGTGGTTCCCTTCGGAACGCTCGTTGTGGAGCGGCGCATCGCACGCTCCCCCTACTCGCCGAATCTGTTGGGAGCAGCGTGACGGCGCCAGCGCGAAGCGACGGGGACCGACCTGAGGCGGCCATGGCCACCCCCGCCGCCCCACAGACAGCGGATTCGCAGCCAGCCGATTCACAGCCAGCCGAGACCTACTCCGCTGTCGTCGAGCCGGTCTTCGACCTCGAGATCCAGGACGGACCGACCCGCTGGCGTTTCGAGACCGGGTTCCTCAACTCCAATTGGAACTGCATCTGGGGCCGCGGTTGCCAGGGGATTCTCGATCACCCCTCGGAGGAACTTCAGCAGGGCTGCTGTTCGGTCGGAGCCGAACTGGTCGATGACGAGGCTGCCTCGGTCCTGGCGAACGTCGCGTACCTGGATCCGGAGATATTCCAGTACCACCAGGTCGCCGTCGAAGGCGGGATCTTCGCCGACGACACGATGACCAACACAAAGATCGTCGACGGTGCCTGCATCTTTCTCAACCGCCCCGGCTTCCCGGGCGGGGCGGGTTGTGCTCTACATCTGGGTGCACTTCGTGACGATGAATCACCCCTCGACTGGAAACCGTCGGTCTGCTGGCAGCTTCCGATCCGGGTGGACTGGGTCGCCGGCGAGGACGGAACGGAAACAGCGTCCGTTCGTGCCTGGCGTAGACATGACTGGGGCGATGACGGCCCCACCATGGCCTGGTGGTGTACCGAATCGCCAGAGGCCTACAGCGGCGAATCCCGGGTCATCGACGGCTTGGCGGAGGAACTCGAAGAGGTCGTCGGTACCGAGGTCTTCATTAGTCTGAAGGCCAAGCTTGGCCCGAGCGAAACGCTCGGCGCCGACCGCGGCACACCACGCCGCCTCCTCTAACTAGACGCTCGGTGCCGACCGAGCGAGCCGTCGAAGCGACGGGTGAGCCTGCAGACCGGAATCGCAAGCAACAGCGGACCGAGCAGCCATGCGGGACGCTGCAGCCACCATTGCGAATCGATGGTCGAGCTGACTCTTAGCCCAAGGCTGACCGCTAGCGCCCAGAAGATCGCGTAGGCCACCAGGTGCCAGGCGTAGACCGTCATGGACCACTCCCCGGCCGTTTTGAGCAGACTTCGATTACGAAGAGCGAAGCGTTCCAGGCTTGGTGCTGCCAGGCAGAGCAGCCCCATCTGGCCGACAGCCAGGAACACGACCATCGCAGTAGGTGGCCCCATATTCGAAAGCTTGTGTCCATCGAGTCCCACCATCGCTGCGGGATACGGAGTTGCCCAGGCTGCGATTCCGAGAGCGCCGTAACCGGCCACTGCCACCCCCAGTTGGGTGCGCCTGGACGCGGATCGCAGAGCCGACAGGCTGAATCCAAGCTGATGAACGGTTGCCCAAACCATCACGAATGCCAACAAGCCGGTGACGGGACCGCCGACCCCGTGGCCGATCCGCAGCCGGTCGACAACCAATGCGCCGACCACGCCGGCCAGCACCGCAACTGGCCCGAACCGGGCATGCAGCCACTGGGCGGCAGGCTTCATAGCCGCACAGACCAGATAGGTGGCCAGAAACCACATCGGCGAGATGATCAGGATCACACCCCGCACCAGGTCGTGGCGTCCCAAAAGCGAGAACGTGATCAGAGCCATCGTTGCCGGTATGAGCAGCGGAAGCACCGGCACCAGTAGACGTCTGAACCGCTTGGACCAGAACTCAAGTGTCGGACTGTCGTCAAGTGAGTGCAACGCCCCGCCGACGATGAAGAAGGCGGGCATGATCTGCAACAGCCAGGTGAGTAGCCACATGCCGGGGGTGACTGCGACCGGGTTTCCGACGTGGGGTCCGTCGTCGGACCAACGCACACTCGTGAAGATCCAGTGCCACAACACCACGACCAGCAGCGCCGAGGCGCGCACTAGATCGAGCAGCGTGTCCCGACCCTGCGGCGTTGGAGCGTTCACGGGGATCGACTCAACCGATCCCCGCGAAGAAATCTGTGGGTCCATTGGGGGTGACTCAGTCATATTCGCCTACCCTTGTGAGTTGAGCGCTCCCATCCGGGGCGCCCTTGGATCCTCCGGCGGACGCAGCCGCTTGGTAATCCGGTGGATCCCCCAGATCCACCCGGTCCTCCCCCATATGTCACATGGGGATTCTGGAATACCGCTCGTAGCGTCACCCATGGGATCGTGATGAAGAGGAACGAATTCGTTCCGAAAGGAACAGGAGATCAATGAGCACCCACACCGCGGGCGAATCGAACGCCTTCGCCGAGTTGGGGCTGAGCGCCGATCTGCTCACCGCATTGAGTGAGCTGGGTTACGAAGAACCAACTCCGATCCAGCGTGAGTCGATTCCCCCGCTTCTTCAGGGACGGGACCTTCTTGGTCAGGCCGCCACCGGCACAGGAAAGACCGCGGCGTTCGCGCTGCCGATCATCGAGCGTGTAATCGCGTCGGAGCGCAAAGGCCCGACTGCTCTGATCCTCACCCCCACCCGTGAACTGGCCATGCAGGTTTCCGAAGCCGTGCACCGTTACGGCCGCGGTGCCGGAATACGGGTCGTTCCGATCTATGGGGGCCAGCACATCGGCCGCCAACTAGACGCCTTGCGCCGTGGCGTAGACGTCATCGTCGCGACCCCCGGCCGGGCCCTCGACCATCTGCGTCGAGGCAGCATGGACCTGCGCAGCCTGTCGATCGTCGTGCTCGACGAAGCGGATGAAATGCTCGACATGGGATTCGCCGAGGACATCGACGCGATCCTCCAAGAAGCCCCCGCCGAGCGTCAGACCGTTCTGTTCTCGGCCACGATGCCGAGCCGGATCAACGGAATCGCCAAGCGTCACCAGAACAACCCGATCCGCATCGAAATTGAACGCCGTCCCACCGACTCGGTCAATGCGCCCCTCGTGCGCCAGTCGGCCTACGTCGTTGCCCGGGCACACAAGGCCGCGGCCCTCGGGCGCGTGCTCGATGTCGAA
Organism: Microthrixaceae bacterium; assembly: GCA_049647585.1. Lineage (GTDB taxonomy): Bacteria > Actinomycetota > Acidimicrobiia > Acidimicrobiales > Microtrichaceae > JAGQSZ01. The sequence continues at coordinate 28,135 of JBARXY010000016.1, forward strand.
TCGCCCGCTGCAGCCATCGTGTTCTGTCGTACCCGCCACGAGGTCGATGCCCTTACCGAGACGCTCAACGGACGCGGCTACCGCGCCGAGGGACTACACGGCGGGATGAGCCAGGAACAACGCGACCGGGTCATGGGACGTCTGCGCAACAAGACGGCTGACCTGCTCATCGCGACCGACGTGGCGGCGCGTGGCCTAGATGTCGACCATCTGACCCACGTCGTCAACTACGACGTGCCCTCGGCCCCCGAGGCCTATGTGCACCGGATCGGCCGTGTCGGACGAGCGGGACGCGAAGGAGTGGCGATCACCCTTGCTGAACCCCGCGAGCGTCGCCTGCTGAAGAACATCGAGCGGACCACCGGAACCCCAATCCGCGTCGAGAAGGTGCCGAGCGCCGATGAGCTGCGCAGCAAGCGGATGGAGGCGACTCGCAGCTCACTCCAGGAGGCTGTCGAGGCCGAGGATCTTGACCGCTACCGAGTGATCGTCGAGTCGCTCGCCGAAGAGATCGACTTGTTCGAGATTGCTCTGGCCGCAGTGAAGCTCGCTCACGAGGCGACCGTCGGAACCGAAGTTGTCGAGGACATACCCGACGTCAAGGCCCGACCTCAGAACACCTACGAGGACCGCAACGGAGCCAAGGGTCGCCGGCCCGGTGGCGATCGGGGTGGACGTCCGGACCGTGGCTACAAGGGCGACAAGGGCGACCGCAAGAACGGCCGCCCCTCAGAGGGAATGTCGAAAGTATTTGTTGGCGCTGGCAAGGAGGCAGGTATCCGTCCCCAGGACCTGGTCGGCGCCATCGCGAACGAGACCAAGCTGAGCGGCAAGCAGATCGGCTCGATCGAGATCCAGGAGCGTTTCTCCCTGGTCGAGGTGCCTTCTGAAAGCGTTGATGAGGTGCTGTGGGCCATGAAGCGATCGACTCTGAAGGGCCGCAAGGTGAACGTGCGGCGCGACAAGTTCTGAGTAGCCTCCGACCGCCATGGAACAGCTGAACGCCCCTCAGGGAAAATTTGATCTTGAGCGTTACCCCCGTCGCAGCAATGACCGCCTTCGTGCGTGGGATGCGGCTGATGAACTGGTGCTCGAATATCTGGCCGGCGAGTTCGCCGTCCCGGCCGACGAAGACGGACCGACAGCGCCGACAGTGGCGGGAGCCGTGGACCTGAGCGGCACGACGGTCGTGGTCAACGATTCATTCGGGGCTCTGGCGGTTGCACTCTCGGCCTCGATGTCGACCGGCCGGCTGGTGTCCTATGGCGATTCGTTCATCTCGCACCGCGGGACCGAGGAGAACCTGTCCAACAACGGGCTCGAGGTGTCGTCGGTCGAACGAGTCGGAAGTCTTGGCGACCTACCGGAGCGGATCGACACGCTCGTCGTCAAGCTCCCCCGGTCGAACGATCTGTTGATCGATCAACTCGCCCGCCTGGCGCCACATGTCCACGCTGAAACGGTCGTCGTAGGTGCGGCGATGACCAAACACGTTCATCGATCCGGTCTGGAAGCGTTCGAATCAACCATCGGACCGACCAGGACTTCGCTCGCCAAGAAGAAGGCGCGGCTCATCGTTGCCTCCCCCGACGCGGGGGTTGTCCCGCCAGAACCGGTCGGTCCGAGGACGTTCGTGCTCGATCCGGGGAATCTGCGCGTCAAGAGCCATCCGGGCGTATTTGCGCCGGAGCGTCTGGACATCGGCACCTCGCTGTTCCTTGACAACCTGCCCGATCAGGCGGGCCAGATCCGGATAATCGACCTGGGCTGTGGCAATGGGGTCGTCGGACTTGTTGCGCTGGTCGACAATCCGGACGCCGAGCTGATTTTCGTCGACGAGTCGTACTTCGCGGTCGCTTCCGCCGAGGCGACCATCCGCGAGAACCTGGGTGGTTCAACGGGTGCAGAGTTCGTGGTTGGATCCGGACTCGATGACCTGCAGGGCCACGGCCCGATTGAGCGGGGCAGCGTGGATCTGATCTTCAACAATCCGCCGTTCCACGTGGATCATGCCCTGAGCGACTCGACGGCGTGGCAGATGTTCTCGGAGTCCCACGCGGCGCTCCGCAAGGGTGGTCAGCTGTGGGTGATCGGCAACCGTCATCTGGCCTATCACGCAAAGCTCAAACGGATCTTCGGCAACTGCGACGTCATCGACTCGAGCCCCAAGTTCGTCGTCTACCGCTCCACCCGAACCTGACGACTTCTTGGTACCCCGCCCTGGCCGGTGGCGCTGGTCGGTCAGGGTCCGGAAATTGGCAGCCGGCTCAGCCATCCTGCATGGGGGTTCACGTCGGAGGACCGATCTAGACAAACACATACCACGCACTGGCGTCTCGTAGCCTGAGCAGGTCCATGGGAAGTCCGAACCAACTGGAGATGAGGCATGCTCTGCCTGAATGTCCCAATGTGGGGTCCTACTGCTCTGTGGCCTGACTGCTTCGGGACGTCCTGGTGGGTCACGGTCGGCGGCTACAACGGCAAGCTCTCACTTCCCCTGATTCGGGAGAACCAGCGCCCGCCAGGCCAGATTCGCAGGGCGACTGTCGTTGCGCTCGGCGAGTCGAACGTCGGTCCCGAGACCGAGTGGGATGACTGGGGCCGGGTGAATAGCTACACCAAGGACGGCCTCGCCGGGTTGGGGCACCTGAGCATGGTGCATCTGCAACTCCACGACTTTCCCGAAACCGAGTTGGACTATCTCGGGTCGATCCAGGGGCGGGGCGCAGCTCAAGGTGATGTTCTTCAGGACCTGTTCCGCTCGATCGACGCTTGGATGACACTCCTTCGACAATGGGTTGGCGCGACGAGTGATCAGTTCACAGGACCTCGGTCGCCATTCAACGGAAACGGTACCGACTCAACGGTCTCCGCTGCTGGTCACGGCGCTGTTGTGTGGGTTCGAGACTCCCAGGGCCGCTGCAGTCCGTCAGGCAACAACCACATGGAGATGTACATCAACGACTCAGAGGCCCTAACGCTGAGGGGCCTACAATACGTCTTGGAACGGACGTGTTCTGGCGTGCCCGCCCCACCGGCCAGGGTCTTTCTCGCAAGAGCACGGAACGGGCTGCTGGAGCACGACTTCCGCTCTTCGGTGGTCGATGCAGCAACTGCGGTCGAACTTGCTCTTTGGAAGCAGGTGGACATGGATCTGTCTGGGGTGGCTGAGCCGGTTCGCAAGCGCCTTACGAAAGGCCTTACGCTCGGTTCTCTCCGGGAGGTAGCTGCCCACGTGGGACTACCACCGTCCCTTAACCCTGATCTCATCGCCCTTCGCAACCGAGTCGCGCACAAGGGCTACGAGCCGACCTTGGCTGAGACTGGAGCCGCCCTCAACGTAGTGACCAAGGTCGTCGATCAGCTCGTCCCCGCACCAATTGGGCTCAGCGCCCGAGCCGGGTAGGCGAGTACCCGGGGTCGGGTGCGGCGCTTGGAACACAGCACCCTCAAACTGCAGCTGACTGTATCGGAGCCTGTTGCGCCCGGCGGCCTGCTGCTGGGGCGATGGACAAGCCGAGGGGCCCCGGTCGGGCGAAGCACGATTGGGGAGGCGCAGGACATCGGGCAGCCGGGCGCCTGGAGAACCTGAGAATTACATCCTTGACATTTCACTTGCACCAATGCGAGTCTGACTTGCACATCTGCAAGTGAGGTTCCTGTGAGTAGCGACTTTCGATCTGATCCGATGGACTCCCCCGAGGGCAAGGGCCGGGCTCGTGCTGCTTGGGACGCTTACGCCAATGCTGTCAACAAGGTGACACTTCCGTTGATGATGCCTGCAATCCATGCGTATGCCCGCAAGTGGACGATGGATCAGATCGGCTTCTGGGTTGCCTGGCACATGTACGGCGGGTTCGAAGGTCTCGTGGAACATGCCGGGATGCACCCGTCGACGGTTTGGCGCAAGGTGTCGAAGTTCCGCAAGTACTTCGGCGCACACCCTGACGTGTACCGGATGCCTGGGGTGAGTCTCGACCCCGAAGCGTTCTGGGCTGCTGCCACCGAAGCCAAGGCAGCGAGCGACGCCGCTGCTTCAGAGACGGAGGGCTGAGTCGTGGAGTTTCCTCGTCTAGCGCAGACCTCTCACCAGCCACTCGCATCGGGGCGAGTGTCCCCGTCCCCTCGACTTGATAAGGGGACAAAACTCGTCGTTCAAGATCACAAGGTTGGTTGGTCTGTTTCTGTGTATCCAGATGCTGGTGAAGCGGTCACATCATTCTCTGCGTCATATCAATCTGTGGAAGATGGCGGGGTCGGCGCCTATGACGATCTGGAAGGCAATCTGCTTCGGGCTGAGCGTCGGGCTCGCACGAAGGTGCGCCGCTACTGCACCGCCAATGCCATAGACCGCCTGGTCACGCTGACGTTCGCTGAACCGTTCTGTACCGATCCTCGGGAACTGACCGAGCATCGCAAAAAGTTCGTACGTCGCCTGCGTTGCGCTCTCAAGCACAAGTTCCCGTACGTGTGGGTCCCGGAGCTGCACAAGGACGGGATCAAGCTCCACGCCCACATGGGAATCAACCGCTTCGTGAAGAAGGAGCAGATGGCTGAGGTGTGGGGCAACGGGTTCGTGGATCTCCGTCTGATCCGTGTGCGGAACTCGAAGAACGAACTTGAACACCGGCGTAGGGCTGCGTCGTATCTGTCGAAGTACATCGGCAAAGCTTTCGATCACCCCAAGACATTCGGCTGTCACCGCTACGAGGTCGGCCAGGGCTTCCAGCCCCGAGTCGAGAAGCAAACCTTCCAGTCCGAAGAAGAAGCGAGGGCTTGGGCGTCCACGGTCATGGGCGGTACAACGCCGTCGTACGTCTGGCATCACACAGACGTCGATGACTGGAAGGGTCCACCGGTCTCGGTCGCCTATTGGGACGAAGTCGCATGAACCCGCCCGCAAACCTCCAGCTGGTGCCACCTCGCGAGCGTGACGTGTCTAGGGCTGCTGGGGTGCTGGTGGACATCGGACTTCGTCTGGTCGATAGACCTCGCCCGCAACGCTGCAAGCCCGTACGGAAGCGCCCCGAGCACGCAGCGCCGGAGCGGCGCCAGCCGCCCGACGCTACGGCCGGGCCGCACCGGTCGGACTGCTCCGAACGGACGAGTGCTAGACAACGGGGCAGGTGCCACATCGAGCCAGGAGAGAACTCGTGTTGAACATCGCCTACGTCAGAGTCTCGACAGATGACCAGGTCGAGTACTCCCCCGAAGCCCAAGCCAAACGGGCTCGGGACTTCGCCCGCCTTCATGACCTCGGCCCGGTCACGGTCATGGCCGACGAAGGCTGGTCAGGCAAGAACCTCGAACGTCCAGAAATGCAACGCCTCGTTGCTCTCATCGAGGACGACAAGGTTGCCAACGTCATCGTGTGGCGATACGACCGGCTCGCCCGAGACTCAGGCGATTTCAACCGGCTCACCCGTCTGCTCTCTGAACACTGTGTGCAACTGCACTCGATCGCCGAAGGCCAGGCTGAACTCACCACAGCGTCGGGGAAGATGCAGCTGGGCGTTCACGGCGTGTTCGCCCAGTACTACCGGGACCACATCGTGGAGAACGTCACTAGAGCGATGGAGGAAGGCACGAAGTCCGGTCGACACCTCAACCGGGCACCCACCGGCTACAAGATGGTCAACGGGGCCCTGGAACCCAACGACGATGCCGACATCGTCCGGCGTATCTTCGCCCTACGTGCCGAAGGCCTGGGCTTCCGTGCGATCGAGGAACGTACCGGGATCAAGTACGGCACCGTGCGAACCATCACCCTCAACCGGGTCTATTGCGGATACGTCAGACACCTTGACGAGTGGTATCCGGGGCTCCACGAACCATTGGTGACCGAGGCCGACTTCGATGCTGCACAACGAGCCCACACGCCTGGCCGACGCCGGAGCCGGGACCTGCTCTCTGGGCGAGTGCGCTGCGGGCTCTGTGAACGAGTCCTCGGTGTCGAGTACAACGATCGGGGCCAAGCCATCTACAGGTGCAAGCACAGAGGCAAGGGCTGCGACATGCCAGGGCGATCAGCAAGGGGCCTACATCGTGCTGCTCTGCTTGGGCTCGACCTCCTCGGCCAGGACCACGAACTCCAAACAGCGATAAGGGTCGAACTGTCCAGACACCTCGAACCAGCAGAACCGGCAAACGGACGGACAGCCGGAGCACTCAAGACCAAACGGGCCAAGCTGCTCGAGCTCTACTACGACGACAAGATCAGCCCCGAGCTGTTCCAAGAAGAAGAACGGCGCCTCTCCACCCAGCTAGCCGAACTCGAAACGGCCAGCACCGAACACCGCCGACGAGAAGCCGAACGCTCCGAACTGGGGCAACGCTTCGAAGAAGTTGCAGAGTTCCTCGCTGCTGCCGACATTCACGCCGTGTGGGACGAAGCCACCGAACGGGAACGCAAGACACTCATCGAGGACCTGGTCGACGCCGTCTACGTCTACCCAGACCACCTACGGGTCGTCGCCTGCGGTGCACCACCGCTCAAGGTCGACCTAACCGAGGTAGGACTACGCCCGCCTGCTGGTATGGGACCGTTGGTGTCGGAGGACCAATCCGGCCCAATCCCGAGCGCAGGCTGAGCGAGGGTGAATCAGCCCGACTCAGGTAGGACGCCAAGCGGCCATCCCGCCGCCCGGCCAGGCAACACAGCCCAAGGTGGACGACCGTCGGTGACCTGAGAATGACTAACCTAGATGGGTGACCAAGCGGCTCTCACATGGAGAACGGCGATCGCCGGAAGGTCCGATAACCGGCATTTGCCCGTTCTGCGGACAGCGTGCCGGCGGCAATGAGGAGCATGTAATCCCGAAATGGTACTCCCGGCTTGTCAACAAATCCGACGACGCATTATTCCCGCCGATGATTCGTCAAACCGGAGGCCAGGTAGTTCCGAGCGGTCGCCAACCGAGCAAGGTCATAAACCTGACGACACGAGCCGTCTGCTCCGACTGCAACTCCGGCTGGCTCAAAACCAACTTCGAGGATCGAGCAAAACCGTTGCTCTCTTCGCTGATCCGTGGTCACGTTCTCCCGGAACCTGTCAAGCATTTGAGCGACGCTCAACGACCCCAGACCGAAATCCCGACTGTGCCGATCGACGCGGAAGATCGAGCCCTTCTCGCTCTCTGGGCCTACAAAACAGCGCTGCTCATGGAGCTCATTAACGACCCGAGGCGAGAGAACCCACTGGAGATTAAGGAGTCTGAATTCCGCCGCTTCAGATCAGAGGAGTCCGTGCCAAATGGATTCTCGATTGTGCTTGGTTGTTACAGCAACGGGCCGCTGATGGCGCATGCACAGCGAGTCGCCCACACTTCCCGAGCTAAAAGCGAGAAAGAACCAGCGAGAGACGGGCTTGTCTGCGTGACCATTCTCATGAGACCCCTGATCTTCCAAGTACTTACGGCAGGCTCGCCAGGGGGCCGGGCGAAGAGGCCTAGCGGCCTCTACGAAGCGGACACGAAGAACCGTCTCATTCTTCTGAAGCCGGAGCCGGAGTTCCCGCTTCCCATCACGATCCCTGGGCTCAAGCTTCCAGGGTTTCCGATGCCACACGCCGAAGGTTTTGCGGCTTCCTCACTCTGGCCACCGCAGCCAATCTTTGGTCCGGCAGAGTACGCTGCGCTTGCTGCAGGGCCCCTGGACAACAACATCAGTAGATCTGAGGGCAAGTGGGCGGGTCTTCACCACGGCCATGAGGACTGACGGGTCTGCCGCGCGATTTGGTGACAGTTTGGGTGTGACGGCTCGCCGTGTCGCATCGGTCAACGAGTTCTGGGACCGTTGGTGTCGGAGGACCCATCTGCACAAGCCCGTACCGGTCATTGGCAGCTCGTCGCCTAACCCGGGGTGGTTCGTGTCGAAGAACGGAGCCCAATCTCGCCTGGTACGGTCGCCAACAGAAGAGTCGGGGAGGTCTGGACGGTGAAGAAGCTCGCCATGTGCGTGACGTGTGGGTCGGAGGTCAAGCCAAAGACTCGGGTTCCGGGAAGCTTCATAATGGAGGTCCTACTCTGGATCTTGTTGATCGTGCCCGGTTTCATCTACAGCTTTTGGCGGTTGACGAACATCGAGAAGGTCTGCAGCGTATGTGGGGCTAACACTTTGGTACCGCTTGACTCGCCGGTCGCTAGGCACCTTCGCACCAGCTTGAATGGCACGGTCTCACCCACGACAGAGGCGTCTCCGACACATACACTTCCGCCGCCAGCGCCGACGCGTCTACCGCCGCTGAGGTGAAGGGCCATAGGGGCCATCAGCCTGCGAAAGCGTGAGCCCAGCGGCCTGCTCTTGGCGCGATGGACAAGCCGAGAAGCCGGTAAACCGGACTAGTGGCGATGATCCGTCGGCTCGTAGTCCTGCGGTCAGATCTCGACAGTGCTGTCTGGGCGCGAGCATGGACTCCAAGGCCCGGCCCTTCCGTCGACCGGACCCAGAATCGAGGGACCGGTCGTGTCCGAGGCGCCCCAGAACGGGTCTGTGAGCTTCGTTCCGTGGACTCGGCCCGGCTCGACCTGACGGTAGGACGCGATCAGGGATGGATCAGCTCGACGTGGCGTCCGGAAGCTTCGGCTAGCCGTGCAATATCTTCAACGTCGACCGTCACAATTTCGTCCCCGTCAGCCGCGAGCAACACGACACCGGCATCGATGACGTCTGCAAGCCCGGCGGCGCCAAGGAGCTGCCCTGCGGCCCGGCCAAGCGGCTCATCGAGCGTGCGGATATCGATTCCACCGAGCGCCTGAGACAAACGAGCCTGACGTGGGCCGCCGCGCCACACCTGTCCGAGGATCCCGGCGTGGGTCACCGGGAGGTCTCCCTCAAGTTGGGCGACCTTCAGACGGACCCACATCGCGCGCTCGTTGCGCTCCAACGCGACCAGCGCACCGCTGTCGAGAACGAGGCTCACGCCGTCTTTGCTTTGCGGGTCGACTGCTGACGACGACCGCGGACGACCGTCGCATCTTGCCGATCAGCACGCCTCTGGGTCGCAATCTCCTCGGCGCTGATCTCGCCGAACTCCTGCTCGTAGTCGGCTACCGCGGTAGCCAGGAGTTCGAGCTTTAGATCGTGCCGGATCTTCTCCTCAAGCGCTGAGTTGACCCAGCTGCTGACGGACTCTGCTTGCCCGGACTTGACCGCCCGCTGGCCGGCGTCGATCAACTCTGGGTCAACCGTCACGGTGAGACGACGTTTCCTCGAAGTCATACCCCGATACTAACAACGGTAAGACCGTGTGCATACCTTCGGTGCGTCGGTTGAGCGACCGCTATTGGCTCTTCGAGTCCAGCCAGCGCAGAGCGCCCTTTGCCGCAGCTACCGAACTGGCAAAGGTGGCCCGCCTTACCAACCACGAGCGGCAGCGACCAGAGCAGCGTCGCAATCGCCTGCTATCAGCGGGTCAGTAGTCGTCGTAGTTCCGGGCTTCGCCATGGGGGAAACACTTAGCCGAGCCCGAATCTCGCCTCTTGTTGAAGTTATCGTTGCTCTGGCGACCAGCCGGCCGGCTCGAACTGTCCCTGAGAAGTGGAATTTGTCGCCGCAGGACAAATACTTGATGTTGACGCCGGCGTCACGGAACACGCCGATGAGTACCTCTAGGGGAACCGGCTCGGTCGCCGTCCAGGACCGAAACGCGATCGCTGGCGTCGCCCATGGGTGCCTCCATGACCACCGCCGCTTGCCAACACTTCAGCGGGTCGCGCGTTCGGTATCTGAACGTAGAACACGTCGTTTCCCTTGAGATCGGATGCCCTGATCGGTGAGCGCTCGCCACCGCACGCAGCCACAAAAAGGACAACCGTCATTACTACCGCGACCCGAATGCATCTCAGCATGCCGAGAATCGATCCAGATTGATATCCGGGCAATCCCCCAGATCTGCCCGGGCCAGCCCTGTCAGTAGTGGCATATCCTCGTTGGCTGGCTCGCCACCTAGTTCGCCTATGGCGCCAGGACGTAGATGTCTGCTACCGGGATAGCCGCCGTTTTCATCGTCCCCTGTATGGGGCTATGCGTATTGGTCTGGGCGAGAGTTGACCGAGTTCTAGGTGGTTGGAAGGCACGCACCGTTCGGTGGACGGGGGCAGTAGTGGCGCTAATTCTCAGCGTGTTCACGCTTTTGGCAGCGGCTGGGTGGATCGCTCCCGATGCTGCTGATCGGTTGCCCGCTGCACAGCGTGACTTGGTTGAACCGGCGATTCAGGCAAGCGTCGTGTGTGGTCGGATGCCCTTCGCTCGGGTCCTCAATATTGATATTGACCCGACCAGGTTGCGGACCGAGTTCTCGTGCGGGATTGGCTATTTCGGGCTCTTCAGGGTGTCCGGTGTTTCGGAATGCATAGGCGGACACTGGACCGTGGGCGGAGTCTTGGATGTCTATAACAGCGAGGCACCCTGCCATCCTTTGTGACCCCAGCATGATCATGGCTCATCGCGGTTAGGGAGCCGAGCCTTAGCCCGTCTCGGTCCAGTGACGTCCTGGCTATGTGCCACCACGCTGATGCTCAATCCAGGCCAATGCTCCGTTGGCAGCGGCCACAGCTGTGGCAAACGTGGCCTGCAGTAGGTATCCCCCGGTGGGCGCATCCCAGTCGAGCATCTCGCCGGCGCAGAAAGTCGCCGGGATCGCCTTCAACATGAAGTTCTGGTCGAGTTCCGAGAGTTGGATACCACCTGCGGTTGAAATCGCCCGCTCCAGGCCTTCGCTACCGGTAAGGGTCAGGGGAAGTGCCTTGATGAGCCCGGCAAGCTGGTGGGGTTCGCGGGGCGGCCCGCCCGCCCGCACCGTTGCCTCACCGGAGTTGCCCGCAGGGCCGCCGTCTATGGGGTCACTTGATGCACGCCCTGCGGGGCTCCCGTGATCGGGCAACTGTTGTCGCGAGACTTCATTGATCAGGCCGATTTTCACCGCGTCCAGCCCGACCAAACGCTTGAGCGCCGTGGAGGTCGACTCCTTGGGCCGTCGCTTCTGCAGACGCTCGACAATTGTCGTCAGTCCAAGATCTGGCCGGAGGTCGACCAGCAACTCGGCGGTTCCGTCGTCGTCGAGTTGGCTGCGCAATCGTGACCCCACGGCGTAGACGACTCCGCCCTCGACACCGGTGTTGACGATCATGAACTCGCCGTGGGACGAAATCTGACCGAGATCCCGTCGGGAGTCTCCGGGTTGGGCGGTCACCGCGATGTTCTTCACCGGCGAACCCTCGAAACGCTCCCCGAAGACCGTGGACCATGACAGCTTGAAACCGCAGTTCGAAGCGCTCAGGCTTGCGATCTTCACACCCTTCTCTCGAACGGCTTGTTGCCAGGACCCGTCGGAGCCGACGTTTGGCCAGCTGGCTCCGCCGAGCGACATGACGGTCACGGCAGGGTCGAATAGGTACTCGCCGGTCGCATCCGAATGGAACCGGAGGCGCTCACTGTCCCAACCTAGGAAGCGGGTGCGGGTTCTGATCTCAACTCCAAGGTCGTCGAGTCGTTCCAGCCACGAGGCGAGAAGGCCGTTCGCCCGTAGTCCTTTCGGAAAGACCCGTCCGCTGGACCCGACGAATGTCTCGTGACCAAGCCCGTCACTCCACGCTCGTAGAGCTGTCGGTGGGAAGTCCCTTATCGCCTCGCTGAGCGACGGTCCGTCGCTGCTAGCGGACCACTCGTAGCGTCTGAGGAACTCGTCCTGGGGCTCGGAATGGGTCAAGTTCAATCCACCGCGCCCCGCGACGAGGAACTTGCGTCCAACCGACGGCATCTGTTCGAAAACGACGACCCGCAGACCGCTGGACGCAAGGACCTCGGCGGCCATCAGGCCTCCTGGCCCACCACCAATCACCGCCGCAAGTGCTGGCTCAGTCATCTGGTCCGCCCCTGGGAGTGGTCGACGTGGAGGTGTTCAGCTCAGACCGACCCTTGTGGCGAACTCCGACATCTCGTCACAGATCTGGGCGAGGTCGGTGGTCTGGGTGCTCGAGAGCACGATCCGGTCGGCTCCCAACTGGGTGAGCCGCTCAAGCTCGTGGTGGCCGAAGCCGGCCATCGGTGCTCCCAGGCTGAGTTCAAGGACCGATGGGTCACGGCCGGCGTCCAGTGCGGCTTGGCGCATGGTCGCGACGCACGCATCGAGTTCAGGTCCGTCGAGACCCAGTGGCTGGAGACCGTCGCCCCTGGAACCCGCCCGGCGTGCTGCAGCGTTGCTGTGGCCCGCGATGTGGATGGGCACACCTGTTGAGCGGAACGGCTTGGGGTTGCTGTGCACGGCGTCGAAACGGAAGAACTCGCCTTCATATGAAAGTCCCCCATCGGGTTCTTCGCCCCATAGGAGTCGCATGACGTCGATGCACTCATCCATCCTTCGCCCTCTGGTGCTGAAGTCGACACCACAGGCCTCGAGCTCTTCGCGCATCCAGCCGACACCGCCGCAGATTCGGACCCGCCCCTTGGAAAGGCGGTCGAGAGTCGCGAGACGTTTGGCCAACAGCACCGGGTGATGCTCTGGGATGACCAGCGCGCCGGTTGCCAGCACGAGTGTCTCGGTGACCCCGGCCAAGAAGCTCAGCAGTTCGAGCGGGTCAGGGACTGAGCATCGATCAGCCAACGGCATCCGACCAGACGTTGAGTATGGGTAGCGACTTTGGTAGCCGGAGATGATGACGCCGTGTTCGACCACGACGATCGACTCGATGCCGACCTTCTCGGCGTGGCGGGCGAACCCGGCCATCCAATCGGGGTCCTCAACTACTCCAGATCGGTAGGGCGGTATGACTGCATACAACATGGGGACACCTCGCCGTCAGGTTGAACGCCACCGTACTGCCGACCGAGTGAATACATGGCCCCGGGATGGCAGAGGCCGGTCCGCATGTTCGATACTTGCTGTTCGCAATTCCGTGGAGCATTGAATGAGCAGCAACGGTTACGACCTGGTCATATACGGAGGCAACGCCGGCGGGCTCTCCCTGGCGATCTCCTCTCAGCGATCCGGGCTCAAACGGGTGCGGATCCTTGAGTCCGGCTCGGCGGTGGCGTTCCCCGACCTGGTCGGTGAGCACCACCTGGACGTCGGATATGGCGAGACCGTCAGATCGGTCGAGCGTGTTCCGGCCGCGCCTGCGGACGCGGATTCGGCCTCCCAGGAAGACCCGCCAAGCGATCTGCTAGTGACGACCGACAAGCACACCTACCGCGCCCGTGCGGTGGTCATCGCCGAGCGTTCACCGTCTCCCGACTGGGCCCCACCGATGGGCGCAACCTTGGGCGAGCGGATCCTCGTCGACACCACACCCGAGAATCCGATCGACGAGGACGTTCTGGTCGTCGGTAGCACGGACCACGCGGTCGAGATCGCAGCGAAACTCGCAGCCGAGGGCGCAGGCGTTGTCCTGGCAGCAGGGGGCATGGATCCGACGCTGCTCTCCCCCGCCGGTGACAACTGGCTTCGCAGGCTCGAACGCGAGCGCCGCGCCACACTGCTCTACCGCTCCCTTCCCGATCAGGTCGCCGAGGTGGACGGCTATCCGATGGCGTTCTTCTCTGACAGAAGGACTCCCGACCTGCAGTTCGACCATGTGGTGTTCGCCTCGGAGCGAACCGCTCTCAAACCCGGCGACGTCGGCCTGAGCGACGAGGCTCTCAAGTCTGGTCGGGTCTGGTTCATCGGCTCCGATTCGGAGCCGGACTCCACGGTGCCGACCGCTCCCGGTTGGCGGATCGGCTTTGATGTCGCCTCCGCTTTCCCCGGGGTCGAGCCCGAGGAACTGCCCTCGGCCGCCAAGCGGCGGCGTCGCTTCACCGGCGCTCTCGATGAGCTTCGCGCCGAGCATTACAACGCGACGATCACCTATTTCGAACCCACTCACTCCGACCTGTGGGTCCTTCGTGTAAAGCCCGACCACGGCGAGATCAACCACCTGCCCGGCCAGTACGCGTCGCTCGGACTCGGCTACTGGGAGGACCGGATAGACGACGCCGAGGACGCCAAGATCGACGAGAACTGGGAGAAGCTGGTCCGTCGCTCCTACTCCATCTCGAGTCGCATGTTCGACGACTACGGCTACCTGTCGGGCGAAGAAGGTGCAGAGGAGCTCGAGTTCTACATCGTTCTGGTCCCCCCGACTCCGGACAACGTCCCGGGGCTGACGCCACGCCTGGCGCTCAAACGACCCGGGGACCGCATCTACCTAGGCCCGAAGGTCGCAGGTCGATACACCTTGGGGCCGGTCACCAATCCCAAGGACACCGTCGTGTTCTTCTCGACGGGCACCGGTGAGGCGCCACACAACGCGATGGTGGTCGAGTTGTTGCGCAAGGGTCATACCGGCCCGATCCTGTCCGCGGTGTCCGTTCGTGAATGGGCGGACCTCGGCTACATCGACAAGCACCGCGACCTGGAACAGCGCTACGCGAATTATCGCTATCACCCGATGCCGACCCGCGAGCCTGAGGTGCCCAAGCGTTATATCCAGTCCCTCATCTCCGACGACGTGCTGACCAAGCAGTTCGGGCTGGAGCTCGATCCGGAGCACACCCACGTCTTCCTCTGCGGAAACCCTTCGATGATCGGTCTGCCCGAGGAGAAGGACGGAGTGAGCGAGTTCCCCGAGACGACCGGCGTGGTCGAGTTGCTCACCAAGCGCGGCTTCACTCTTGATCACCGCAAGCAACGAGGCAACATCCACTTCGAGGAATACTGGTAGGTCGACAGATGCTCGCCGTACGATGCGTTTCGCAATCCAACGACAACCCCCTCGAAGGGCTGGATGTCTCCGAAATCGCCGATGTCACTCCAGGTGACGTGCCTGACGGTTGGGTTCGGGTAAATCTCAGATCCGCGGCTCTGAACCACCACGATCTGTGGTCACTCAAGGGTGTCGGCCTGGCAGCGGATCGACTTCCGATGACACTCGGCTGCGACGGGGCGGGAACGTTGGACGACGGCACCGAGGTGCTCATCCACGCAGTTGTCGGCGACCCTGCCGCCGGCGGAGGCGACGAGACCCTCGATCCCCGGAGGACGTTGCTGTCCGAGCTGCATCAGGGGACCTTGTCCGAACAGGTGCTGGTCCCGGCCCGCAACGTCGTGCCGAAACCCGCCGGCATCAGCTGGGAGGAGGCAGTGTGTCTGCCGACTGCCTGGCTCACCGCCTATCGGATGCTCGTCACACGCTCGGGATTGACCGAACCCGGGACCGTTCTGGTCCAGGGTGCCGGTGGCGGAGTCGCCACGGCCGCGATCATGTTGGCCAAGGCGCTGGGCCACACCGTGTTCTGCACCTCGCGCGACGAATCCAAGGGTGCGCGGGCGGTTGAACTGGGAGCAGACGCCGCGTTCAACTCCGGCGAACGACTTCCCGAAAAGGTCGACGTGGTCATCGAAACCGTTGGCGCCGCCACTTGGGAGCATTCGCTGCGGGCACTCCGACCTGGTGGACGGATCGTCGTCAGCGGCGCCACGAGCGGGCCGAACCCGCCTGCGGATCTGAACCGGGTGTTCTTCCTTCAGCTATCGGTGATCGGCTCCACTATGGGCACCCGCGAGGAGCTGCTCGATCTGGTGCAATTGGTCGAGCGGACCGGTGTTCATCCGCCGATCGACGATGTGCGACCCTTGGCCGATGCCAGGGCGTCCTTCGAGCGGCTCGCCTCGGGTGACACGTTCGGCAAGCTGGTCCTGACAGTCTGAAGCCGGGTCAGCCGGAGCGTCCGGCACCTGTTTGCTCCCGCCCTCGACCTGTTGCTGTTCCTGACTGGCCGCCTGCGCCTGTTGCGACAGGCGGATCAGAGGAACTCGGCGGTGGTGCCACCAAGTTCGATCGGGTCCATTCCGAGTTTCCGATGGTCCCATGACCTGGTGCGGGTGACATCGACGCGTACCGCGACCCTCTTGTTCAGCATGAACTCGACAAGCGGCTTCAGGTCCTCGGTGTAGGGACCGTTGTAGCGCTCCCAGATGCTCACACCGACGGACCACAACGCGTCTGGGTCTTCGACTATTTCGGCGGTTCCCTCGATCGACACGCCACGGAGCGTGTCGTAGGTGTGACCGTCCTCAACGAGGACCGTGATCCGGTTGTCGCGGCGCAGATTGACCGCCTTCTGGGATCTCGATTTGGTCTCGAACCAGATCTGGCCATCGACCACCGCGTACCACATGGCCACCAGATGGGGTGTGCCCGTGGGGCCGAGAGTCGCCATCGTCGCCGAGCGGCTACGGATCAGATACTCGTCGATCTCGTCCTGTGACATCTCGATCTGTGAGCGTTGGTTCTTGCCCATCTCAGGCCTTCGAACTCTCGAGCTGGGACCAGACCGCCAGAACGATGATTGCCCCGACCAGGGATCCGATGATTCCGCTTGCCTGGAGTTTCACGCCATCGCCCGCGATCAGGCTGACAAGGAGTCCACCAACGAACGATCCGGCAAGACCGGCGACGAGCGTTCGCCCATCCGGGCGTGGCCCCATACCCAAGATCAGCTGAGCCAACCATCCGACGAAGAGTCCGAAGACAATGATTCCGAGGATTAACAAGTTGACTCCAGTTGGGTTCCGGTGACCGGCGACTCCCCGATGGGGCTCTCCGGTAGTGCTGACGGCGTGACGCTAGCCGTTCTCAGGCGGCGATCAGTGCAGCGCACATGTCGACGAGATTGTCGACGAATTCGTCGTGGGAGAGCTCCAGCTCGGCTCCGTCATCGATCTGGCGGGCCCGTTCCGCCGACGCGGCCGTCATCAGCATGATCATCGCCACGACTCGCTCTCGTCTCAGAGGCTGGCTCAGCGAGGGCCGCCCCTCAACCTCATCAAGTATCTTCACCAAGTTCACAGTCGTTGCCTGGTCGGACTCGATTCGCCACGACGCGAATCGACCCCTGAGCTGTCCGACTATGCGGATATAGGACCTGCCCCCCGGGTCACCGAGCAATTCGCACTGCGGAACCACGAGACAGGCGATCAGGTCTCGCACCGACGGCGGATCGGCCAGCTTTGAGCGCAGCCTGCCGCGCTCTTCATCAACCGGGCCGCCCCGTCGGGCCAGGATTTCCAACAGGAGTCCCTCGCGGGACCCGAAGTGGTAGCTGATCGATGAGGTGTTGCGCTGTTGGGCTGCTTCGACGATCTCCCTCGTGGTGACCCCGGCAATGCTGCTGCGGGCGAAGAGTCGCTCCGCCTCGTTCAGCAGTAGGTCACGGGTGGTCACCACGAGGAATCAGGTCAATCCAATGGGCCGGTCAACCGGTCCGGGTAGGCAGGTCAGTTCGCCAGGTCAGTTCGACAGGGGCAGCAGTGCGCTGGTCGGGATGACCGAGACGTCCAGGCCCTCGGGCAGCGGGTTGGCGAAGTCGGGGTACTTGCGCTTGGCCGTCTCGCGGAATCGGGTGGTGGAATGAACCGGGTCTCCGTCGTAGTTGGGGATCACCTTGTTGCCGAACACCTCGAGCATCTCGAGGACCTCTTCGTGTTCGAAGCCTTCGGTGGGAATACCGAAGACCAGTTGGTCACAGCCGACGTCCTGGTACTTCTTGATCTGCTCGTTGACCTCTTCGGGGTTGCCACACAGCAGGTAGCCGGCCTCGATCAACTGATCCAGCACCTCTTCGCTCGGAATCCGATGCGGGGCGTTCGGCCAGTACACGGCGTTCTTCTGGGGCGGCATCGTGTCGTGATACATGTTGACCATCGTGTTGAGGTAACCCCGGCCCGAGGACATGGCGATTTCACGGGCCCTGTCGCGGTCCTCCAGGCAGACGACTGCGTTGGTCATCATGACGTTGTTGTTCATGAACTGACCGAGCGGTTCTGTGCAGCCCTCGATGCCTTCCTTGTAGGCGTCGATGCGGCCCTTGAGGTTGTAGATCGGCTCGAAGTTGAACGCGATTGCTCCGATGCCCAGGTTGCCGGCCTTGGTGAACGTGCCGGGATTGCCACAACCGACCCAGAGCGGTGGATGCCCGATGCCGTTTGGCTTGGGGAGGATGTTGTGGGGCTTTTCGACCTTGAAGAACTCGCCGTCGAAGGTGTAGTCCTTCTGCTCCCACATCCGCAGGATCTCGGGGGCTGCCTCGTCCCACATGGCCTTCGTGTCCGAGGTGAGCAGATCGAATGTGGCCATCTCATGGCTGCCAGCACCGCGTCCGGTGCCCCATTCGTAACGACGGTTGGTCACATGGTCGAGCATCGCGACACGCTCGGCGTTGCGGATCGGGTGGTTGACAGGTCGTGAGAGGTTCATGATTCCCGAACCGACGTGGATCTGCTCGGTGCGGGCCGCGATGTATCCGAAGACGACCTCGGGAGCCGACATGTGTGAGTACTCGGTCAATGCGTGGTGCTCACCGAGCCACACGTACTTCCAGTTGTAGCCATCGGCATGGATCGAATAGTTGATCTCACGCATGAGCATCTCGTGCTCGGTCGCGCTGTTGTGGGCAGCCGGACCGGGTAGATAGCCATTGAGGAAAAGACCGAACTCCATATGAACCCCTGTTCTGAGAATTTCTGCAACGAGTTCTAATGTATGCCATTAGAACGATGCCCCTCAAGCACTTCTTGAGGAAATGAGGGGTATGAACCTGAGGCTGGACTCACACATCCCGGCGGGACCGGGCGATTGGATGTTCTGGGCTCTAGCCTTGTAGCCAAAGGGGTAGCCATGACTGCCAACGGAATTCGGCTGGGACGTATATTCGGTATCGAGGTGTCGGCGAACGTCGGCGTGCTGGCAATTGCGGCGCTGCTCACTTGGAGCCTCGCACAGGGCGTTCTGCCCGCCGGTTCTCCCGGCCACGTTCCGGTGACCTACTGGTCTGTCGCCTTTGTGGTCTCGATCCTGTTTCTGTTCTCGCTGTTGGCACACGAGTTGGCCCACTCGGTGATTGCGCGTCGCAACGGGATCACGGTCGAGGGAATCCACCTGTGGCTCTTCGGCGGGATCTCACAGCTCAAGTCCGACCCGAAGACCCCTGGGGCGGAGTTCCGCATCACTGCGGTCGGACCTGGAACCAGCCTTTTGCTCGGCGCTCTCGCTTGGGGTGCCGCCTATGGCATGGACGCCCTCGGGGCGCCGTCGGTCTATGTCGTGGGACTCTCCTGGCTGGGCATAATCAATCTGTTCCTAGGCGCGTTCAATCTGCTCCCCGGTGCACCTCTTGATGGTGGACGCCTGGTAGCTGCACTGTTGTGGAAGCTGCGCCGCGACAAGCTGTCAGGCCAGATCGGCGCTGCCAAGGTGGGCCGCGTAGTGGGGCTGGGGATAATTGCCCTCGGTGCTTTCGAGGTATTCCAGATAGAGAGTCTGTCGGGGCTCTGGACCATGTTCATCGGCTGGTTCTTGTTGTCCGCGGCCCGCAATGAACAGCGCCACTATGAATTGGAACGTGCCTTGGGTGCAGTGACGGTGGCGAACACCATGGAACTCGAACCGAAGACCGCCTCACCGCTGTCCACGATCAGCCAGGTCGCAACCGACGTACTGGTCCCGGGACGACAGAGTGCAGTCCCGATCCTCAACTGGGACGGACGACTCGTCGCGCTGGTAACCATGGCCGAACTCGCGCGGATACCCCGCGAACAGTGGGGACTGACAACGGCGCTCGCCGCTGCTGGAGCGGGAGTCGCTCCGGTGACCGCCGAGGCCGGCGAGATTCTGGCCGTTGTTCTGGAACGACTGGCCCGTGCCGGTGCGAGCCATGCGGTGGTTCTACATGATGGCAACGTCGTTGGACTGATCGGCCCTGAGCAGATCGAGAACGCTGCCCGTGCAGGATCTGGCGACTACGCCGGGACCGGTCGCTGACACCCAGAGGTCAGTGTCCGGTCGAGCCGATTGATGGCGGAGGGTCAGGTTTTTGCACGCCCAAGTGGGTGTCACCTCGACTGTGGCGTTGCCGTTGGCGACGGTGGCGTTGGCGATTGCGGCGCCGACGCCGGCGACCGTCAGATGGTGTCTTCCCAGGTGAAGAACCGGCTGGCGATGGCGGCGAAGACAACTGTGAAGCCGAGTAGGACGCTCATCGGAATGACGATCGAGCCGACCGATTCGTTCCGGACCAGAACATCGAGCAACGCCGAATTGAGGTGTCGCATGGGCAGGGCCCAGGAGATGCGCTCAAGGAACTCGGGCATGGCCGACACGTCGAAGAACGCGCCCGACAGGAAGGCCATCGGCAGGATGATCAGATTGACTGCACCTGTCGCCCCTTCCTCGGAACGGACAAGCGACCCAACCAGCAGCCCGATGGACATGAACGCGAGTGTCCCTGCCACCAACAGAGGAATCGTCAGCCACCAGCTTCCGGACAACTGGAGCCCGAACGGTGGTGTCATGGCCACCAGGATGAAGATCGCTCCCTGGAGCAGAGCCACAGCGAGGCCCACCACGACGCGAGCCGCGACTATCGAAAGTGGGCTTACCGGTGAAAGGCGCAGCCGACGCAGAACCTGGGACTTTCGCCAGGTGACAAGGTTGAGGGATGCGCCGAACGCGGCCGACATCGCCACACCCCAGGAGAGCAGGCCTGAAGTGAGGAACTGGATCGGTTCGTAGCTGTCCCTCTCAACCCGCTTGGAGTCGACCGAGTAGATGCGGGCTGCGTCGGCGGCTTTGAGGTTGGCGTCGTTGACGACCGACTGGATGACACCCTGCACGGTTGCGGATGCAACTTGTTCGGTCTGGGAATATCTGACTTCTGCAACGTTGCCGTTCCCGTTGATTGCAGCAGGGATCTTTCCCGATTCGACGTCATCGAGCGCGTCGCTGAACTTCTCGTAGTGCTCGATCTTGAACACATCGCTTGGAAGCGCATCGATGATCGGACCAGTTCCTGAGACTCCGAGAGAGACCTTCGAGAAGTTGGGATTACCGAAGAGCAGGCCGAACAGGACCAAGAACATGAGCGGAAACAGGAAGTAGAAGAACACCGCCGTCTTGTCGTGAACGAGTTGCTTCCACATGGCTCGGGTAAGCGACCACCAGCCCCTCATGGCTGCTCGCTGTCGAGAAGCTGGCGCCCGGTCAAACTTACGAACACGTCCTCGAGATTCGCCGAGCGGACCTGTACGCCGCCGAGTGCGCCGCGATCGGCCAGCAGCGTGAGAACGCCGGCCGGGTCCCTGGTCTTGAGGGTCAACGCCCCCGGAGTGTGCTCGGCACTTTCGATACCGCCAAGGGACGACGCTTCATCGAGGGGCAGCGCCCCCGGAGGAAGGAGGATCGAAGTGGACGCGTCAAGATCCCTGACCAGTGATGCGGGAGTGTCCATGGCCAGGATCAGTCCGTGATCCATGATCGCAACCCGGTCGCAGAGCACCTCGGCCTCTTCCATGTAGTGGGTGGTGATGACCAGCGTCGTGCCGTCGGCCCGGATCTTGTCGAGCAGTTCCCACAGCGCCCGTCGAGCGCCGGGATCAAGTCCAGTGGAAGGTTCATCGAGGAACAACAGGCGAGGTTTGTGCACTAGAGCCAGGCCGATCGACAGCCGCTGTTGTTGTCCTCCCGAGAGCTTCATGGCATCGGTGTCTGCCATGTCGGTCAGGTCGACGAGCTCCAGCACCTCATCGGGCCGGGTGGCTGGACTTCCATAGATGTCGGCCATGGTGGAGAGCTGCTCCCGGGCCGTCAGGCTCAGGATGAATGCTGTGGCTTGGAGCTGGACCCCAATAAGGCGCATCAGCCCTGGATTCCGGGGCCATGGGCTCTGTCCGAACACCGAGACCACCCCTTCGTCCGGTTCTCGGAGCCCTTCGATTATTTCGAGTGTCGTGGTCTTTCCGGCACCGTTTGGGCCGAGGATGCCGAAGCACTCCCCCTCCGCTACTTCGAAGCCGACTCCGCGCACGGCTTGCAGGGAGCCGTAGGACTTGGTGAGACCGTCCACCTCGATCGCTGACTGCATCCAAGAAACATATCCGCACATCAGCCGCCTTTATTCACCCCGCCTGCTCTACTGTTCCGAGCGATAGTCACACACGCTTGCCGTCGCAACATCTGCACCACTCTGACGGCCGAAATGGGAGTTAGAAGTGATACGTCTCATGGCCTCAGCAGTCATTGCGTTGGTCGCGGATGCGATTGCGCTACTGGTTGCGATGATGCTCGTCGAGGACATGAATCTGACCAGCAGCGGCTTTGTTCTGGCGGTCGTGATCTTCGGGGCAGTGAGTCTTCTGATCGAGCCGTTGATGCGTCAGATAGCCATCAAGAATCTCCCTGCCCTACTCGGGAGCAGCACCTTGGTTGCCACGCTGGTCAGCTTGATCGTCACCGCGATAATCAGCAACAGCCTGACCATCCGCGGACTCGGCGCCTGGGTGTTCGTGACGGTACTGGTATGGGCCGTCGGTCTTGTCGCACGCATGGTCCTGCCACTCGTCATCTTCAAGAAGATTCTGGCTGCCAATCGCCAGAGCTGACTTTGGGTAGGTGCACAGCGTTGGGCCGGCCGCCAGGTTGAATCTGCCGGCCCTGGCTAGGACCTGAAATGAGTGAGCGAAGGAAGTCTTCCAGCGGGCCAAAAGGTCCCAAGGTGTTTCGCGACCGTGCCGAAGCAGGTGACGCGCTCGCAGAAACCCTGGCGACACTGGACCTGGTCGATCCCCTGATTCTGGGTATGGCTCGCGGCGGAGTGCCGGTCGCCTCCCGAATTGCACGGCGCCTCGGTGGACGCGGCTCACGCGACGAACACAGCGGCGCTGACCTTGGGGGCGCTGACCTTGGGGGCGCTGACCTTGGCGCCGCGGACCTTGACGTCATAGTTAGCCGGAAGATCGGCGCGCCGAATCAGCCCGAGCTTGCCATCGGCGCAGTTGCCGAGAATGGCGTAGTTCTGATTGAACGTGCCGCGATGGAATATCTCGGTGTCGGCGACACAGAACTCGAAGCCATGGTCAGTAGTGCCCAGACCGAACTCGCCCGACGGGTCGCGCTGTATCGAGGAGACAATGAACTCAGGGAAGTCGCCGGTCGTCAGGTCGTAGTCGTCGATGACGGCATCGCAACGGGCTACACCGCCCGCGCGGCACTCGACTCGGTCCTCGAGTCGAACCCGGCGCGGCTCGTCCTGGCCGTCCCTGTCTGTCCACGAGCGGCGATAGGCCAGTTCAACGACATTGAGCTTGTGTGCCTCTCCCACCCCCATCCCTTCGATTCGGTGGGACGGTGGTACGAGCACTTTGACCAGGTCGACGACGAAGAAGTGCTGCAACTCCTGGAGATGCCGTCTCAACCGGATCCGCGCCGATACCCTGACCAGGCGACGTGAACTCAGTCACGTCCAGAACCGGGAGGGACAGCGATGACATCCGCCAGACCAGCGGCTGGCCCGATACCCGAAATCAACGACGAGGGCTCCGGGCAGGGTCCCGCCGAAAGCGCTAGCACTGCTCCAGCCCGGCCTGCGCCCCGCGGACCTCTTCCCGGGTTGGTCGGCTGGGCCGACCGTCGGATTCACGACACCCGTCGGAGTCTTGAGAGCAATGCGCTGGCCCGAGCCGCAACTGCCGTTCCGCGGACTGCGAAATTCGTGGGTGCGACCGCCTATCGACAGATACGTGGCACCGCTCCAGGTTTGCCGGTCCCGACGATCTCGCCGGCCCTGGCAGCCCAGGTAGCGATGGATGAGACGATTCTCGCGATGGCGCTCGGTCCGAACCTGATGCCGTCGAGGGCCGATTATGAGCGGGTCTCGGCTGAACTGGCCCACGCTCGTCTGCTCTTCGACACAAACGGATGGATCGATTCACCCCTCGACTACCACCAGAGTCCACCTGCCCTCGTAGATCCGGTCACGACCACAGGATGGGCGCTCGGCCAGCGCTACGAGCGTCTTTTGTTTCCGAGTGGCTGGTCCCCGCATCCCGGTGAACCCGGTGAGGAGCGCTGGACGGGGTACGGGGCCAACCGCACAGCATCGGTCACAGTTCTCCGCCATGAGGGCGAGCCTCGCCCCTGGGTTGTCGGTGCGCACGGATTCGGGTGTGGATATGCGTTCATGGACTTCATCGGGCTGCACGCACTACATCTGCATCGAGACCTTGGCCTGAACGTCGCCCTTCCGGTTCTGCCACTTCATGGATCGCGGCGCAACGGAACTTTGAGTGGCGAAGGACTGCTGTCGTTCGATCTGATCAACACTCTGCACGGTCTGACCCAGTCGGTCTGGGATATCCGTCGCCTGATCGGATGGATCCGCACCCAAGATGCGCCGTCTATCGGGGTCTATGGCGTGTCACTCGGCGGCTACGTCTCATCGCTGTTGACCACCGTCGAGGACGGAATCGACTGCGTGATCGCCGGTATCCCGGTTGTCGACATTCCCGAGATGTTCCGACATCAGAGCCCGCACCGTGTACGGATGCGCGCCATCGAACACGAGATCCTGGGCGGCAACGCCGAAGCGGTGCACCACGTGGTATCTCCCCTCGCTTCGCCGTGTCTGGTACCGAAGAGCGGAAGGTTCATCTTTGGAGGCCTGGGTGACCGGATGGCGCCGCCCACCCAGGCTCATCAGTTGTGGAACCACTGGGATCAGCCCGAGATTCTCTGGTACGGCGGCAACCATGTCGGATACCTGTGGTCCAGGCAGGTGACCGCATTCCTGGGGCACTCACTGGCCTCGGCCGGTCTGGTCGATCCGAAACTGATCTAGCCGGCGCTGATCTAGCCAGCGCTGATCTAGCCGACGGCGCGTGCGCTGACGCCGGTGACTTCCCAGCGATCGGTGCGAAACCTGACCCACAACGTGACGAGCCGTATCGCCATCAGCAGTCCCAGGCAGGCCCACAGAGTTTCGATGCCGAGCGACGTCAGGTTGACCACGACAGCGAGTGGAATGAACACGACTCCGGCCAGAACCATCGCGAAAGCCAGATACCGGGTATCCCCCGAGCCGATGATCACTCCATCGAGCACGAAGGCAACTGCGTTCACGGGCTGAAGGAACGCGACCCACAAGAGCAACGTCGCGGCCAGGCTCGTTACCGCTCTGTCCGATGAGAAGAGTTGCGGCAGCACCCGACTGACGACTGCTGTTGCCACCAGGGCGCCGAATCCGAAGATGAGGCCCCATCGCATCATTCGTGCGGCCGCGGAGCGGGCTGCCGAGGCGTCACCGGCGCCCAACAAACGTCCGATGAGCGCCTGTGCAGCAATGGCGATCGCGTCGACCGCCATCGCGAGGAAGTTCCATATCTCAAAGGCGATCTGATGGGCGGCAAGGGTGACAGTCCCCATGCGCGCAGCAACGGCTGTCGCGACCATCAGCGAGGAACGCAGGGCCACCGTTCTCACCAATAGATCTGAGCTGACTCCGAGTTGGGCCACGATGAGTCGGGGACGGGGCGACAGATCAACATCGAACGAGCGGGCCTTCCGAACTGCGATGACCAGATAGATGGAGGCGACACCCCACTGGGCGAGGACCGATGCAAACGCTGAGGCGCCGATTCCCATGCCAAAGCCGAAGATCAGCACGAGTTCGACCACGAGGTTGGCCGATACCCCACCGACGGTTACATAGAGCGGAACCCGGGTGTTCTGCAGTCCTCGCAGGTAGCCGGTGCCCGCGAGGGTCAACATGAGTGCCGGGACTCCCAGGAGGCTCACCCACAGGTAGGTCCACGCGTATCGGAGTACCGCGTCGCCTGATCCGAGGAGGTCCAGGATCTGACGACCGAACGCCAGGCCCAGAAGAGTCAGCACGGTGCCGAGTGCCGCCGCCAACCACAGAGACTGGATCGCTTGTTGGGCGGCCTCGCGTTTGTGTCCGGCTCCGAGCAGCCGGGCAACCGAGGCCGTGGTCCCATAGGCAAGGAAGATGAAGACCGAATATCCGGTCAACAGAACCGTTGATGCCAGCGCCAGACCGCCGAGTTGAGGAGTTCCGAGATGCCCGACGACGGCCGTGTCGGTCAGGACGTAGAGCGGTTCTGCGATGAGGGTCGCAAGGGCCGGAAACGCGAGCCGCGCGATTTCGCGATCCATATCGGTGAGCCGAGGCTTCTTCGGACGAGGCCAGGTCCTCGGAAGCTCGGTCAGGGGCATTGCCTCACTTCAGCATGCGGATGACGCTTGAGCCATCTGCGATGGATCGTTGCGAAATCGTCTGGGTCGCGCCGGAGTTGTTCCACTGCTCCGAGAGCCGTTGGGCCAGCAGCGGTCGGTCGATCTTGGCGTTGTGTCGCTGGTCGACGGGCAGGCGTTCGATGAATACGACCCGTTTGATCAGCCGGGTCGCGTCGAACCTGTCGGCGAGCGCCAAAAGGTCCATCTCCAACAACGCCGGACCTGACTTGCCCTTGTCACTCTGAACACGCTCGATGCAGATGGTCGGCACAATCGAACCGCCATAGCTGACTCCGACGAGAGCGCTTCGCTTCACCTGGGGGTGGGCGTTGAAAACCGGTTCCACGCACAGCGGATACACCGTTTCCCCGGACGACGCGCCGTCGCCGCTGGGCGTGTCGTCGCTGGGCGTGCCGTTGTTGGCGTGGACCAGATGCGAGCGTCGCCCACAGATCCAGAGGCGACCCTCTTCGTCCAGGTAGCCCGTGTCACCGATGCGGTGCCAGCTGCCCTCTGGAATCTTGTTCTCGAGGGTCGCATTTTCTGATCGGAAGTAGTCCTCGCTGATATGGGGACTCCGGGCGATGATCTCGCCGATCTCACCGACATCAAGGACGGTCGCGTCGTCCAGGGTCGCGATGTTTCCTTCGTCGATGGCGATAATCTTCACCTGGACTCCCGGGAGCGGCAGTCCTACGCAGACTCCCGCACCTTTCTCGGTCTGGGACCAGGTGCTTCCCAGAACTGTGGTGCCTGAAATTTCCGCCACGGGAAGCGCCTCGGTGGCCCCGTAGTCCGAGTACATCTCGGCTGCGGGGTCCAGGACAGATTTGACCTTGGCGAAAAGTGGGCCCTGTATCTCGGCTCCGCCCGAGACGATTCGTCGAAGTGACGGGATCTGCTGGCTGGTGGCGATCGCATGGTCGGCCAAGTTCTCCAGAAGAGCTGGCGAGGCGAACATCGAACGGACTCCGCAGTCTGCGATCGTCTGCATCAACCGCGCCGGATCAGCGTCGCCGGGACCGTGCATCGTGAAGTCCATCGGAGGGACGACGACGGTCCCACCACACGAAAGTCCGATGATCCAGAACATCGGGAATGTCGGCATGTCCACGACGTCGTTTCCGTCGGTCAGTCCCCAATGCGAACTGACCATCGAGATGAGCGCCGAGAAGTTCCGTTGCCGAAGCACCGTCGGCTTGGGGTCACCCGTACTGCCAGTTGTGAAGGCAATGACCGTTATGTCGGCCGGTTCGACATTGGCCCGCTGCGGCTCGTCGACCGGCTCGCCGATCAGTGACTCCATGGTGTGCATTCCGGGTGCTGCGATCCCGCCGACGACGACGTTGGTGTGGATGGTCGCCTTCCCCCAACCGAAGGCGATCCGACCGGCATGGGCCCTAGGTGTACCGAAGAAGAACTCGGGGCCGACCTTCTCCAAGCAGCGGGCAACTCTGCGCAGACCGTGGCTGTGGGGTTCGATCCCGACCGTCACAGCCCCGACGCGCCACAGGGCCACTCCCAGAACGAGTGAGTCGAAACATGGGGGCACCATGAACGAACACAGCGACCCCTCCCTGACCCCGATGCTTCTTAGACCGACTGCCAGCGACTCGGCGCGGCGGCTCAACTCGGCGTAGGTGTACGAGACGTATTTGGGTCCGATGAGCGGTCGGTGATGCGCGTGGATCATCGCAACGCGCTCGGGATCGGTGCGAGCAATCTCGAGTACCCGGTCTGCAATCGCCACGATCCCCGCGGGCGCGACCGTCCCCGCGGGCGCCACGATCCCCGCGGGCGCGACCGTCCCCGCGGGCGCGAGAGGCGATGTTGTGGCGTCATTGGCGGACTTGATCGTGGCGCTCATGCTGGTGTCCTCGGTGAGTCGACGGAGTTCTCGGAGGCGTCCGTGTCTGCGGCGGACACTGTGTCGGTACCGGACCCTGTGTCGGCACCGGACCCTGTATCAGGGATACCTGCGAGGAACTCCTCAATTATCTGGGTTACGGCCTGGGGATCTTCGAGCATGACCAGATGACCGCAGCCTTGGATCACTTCTGAACGATCAGGGCGCAGCACTTCGTTCAGTCGGACGCCTGCCTTGGCCGACAGGACCCGATTCTGAGCTCCCCAGATCGTGCAGATCGGAAGCCCTGCGACGGGCCCCTCGCGATCCAACTGGCCATAGGCCTCCATGTCGTCGAGAACATCCACCAGTGCTGGCAGTTGCTCTCCCCGGCGATTGCACGCAATCAATTCGGGGTCTCTGGCGATGCCCCTCGCTGCTCCCTTGCGTCCGACCTGGAATCGAAGGGCGACCCGGGCAGCCACACCAGGAAGGACCACCGCACGAGAGATTCGACGTAGCGCGCCGCTGGTCCGCGGCGCCCAACGCTCCAGTTTGTGGAGCGGACCGAGTTGGCCGGCCGAGAATGTTGCTTCGGTCAAGGGGTTGATGAGGACCAGCGCTGAGACCCATTCGGGGTGATCGGATGCAATTGCAGCAGCGATGTTGGCACCCATGCAGTTACCCACGACTACCAGCGGGATGACGCCGAGCGATTCGATCAACTCTTCGACGATCTCCACGTAGCGGGAGAAGTCCAGCTTCTCTGGCGGGAGTGGAGAGTCCCCGAACCCCGGAAGGTCAATTGCGATCGTCTCAAAGTGCGGAGCCATAGCGTTGCACTGCTCGCGCCATATTCGCCGGGACGTTCCGCCGTTGTGGATGAACAGCACCGGCGGTCCATCACCGTGGCGTTCGTAGGCGACCGATACGTCGTCGAGCTGAAAGCGTTCCACCGACTCCCCTGTCCACGTGTGTATATGGCGGACGCTACCCGCCTCGAACGATTGGTGTACGCCATTGTCTATCAGTCGCAGTCTCCTCGGGCCATGGCCTTCCCGGAATGTGACACTTCGCACATTCCAACCTTATGTAGGGAGAGATATATAAGGTGGTCAACATGTATCGGCGGTCCGATTTATCTATGCGAACGGCTGGGGCTTCGATTGAGTAGAACCCAAGAGGATCGCCGCACCGAGACTCGGGCCCTTCTGCTCGAGGCGGCTGCAGATCTCTTTGCCCACAAGGGATTTCATGCGACCAGCGCAGAGGCTGTTGCGTCGGCGGCTGACCGCACGACCGGGGCTCTCTATGACCACTTCGGTGGCAAGAACGGCCTACTTGTAGCGCTGCTAGAACTCTGGATCGAGGAAACGATCGTCGATGTGACCGCAAGTTTCGCCGACCAGCAGGGCCTGGACGGCCAGCTCGGTTCGCTGTGGGACAGCATCGTTGCACGAGATGGCGACAGCGGTGACGCCTGGCTGCTACTTGAGTTCGAACTCTGGTTGCACGCCGTGCGCGACCCTGAACTGGGAGTCGTCGGAGCAGAACGGTTCAACCAGATGCGCGAGGGCCTTGCCGAAGGAGTGGGCAACTGGTCCGAGCAGTTCGGCTTCCCACTACCCGCTCCGGCGGAAGAAGTTGCCGGTCAGCTGATCGCCGTTCTCATCGGATCGGCGTTCCAGTTCCGTCTCGATCCCAGCTCATTCTCAAAGCAGTCGGTGGTCCGTTCGCTCCAACGGCTGATGGCCGTACCTGCGGACGGCTGACTCCACTCAATGCTCCGCTCCCAACACCCATAACTCAACACCCAGACTCAACACCCAGACTCAAAGCCAGCAAGACACGACCAGCCCCTTCAATCCCAGTCCCCTCTATCCACAATCGATCACCTAGTCGGAAACAATTGGAGAATCTCATGTCGGTGCAAATTCCTGCGGGATACGACTTCACCAACCCGGACATTTTCAGCGATGGCGTCCCGCTGGCTGACTATGCCTGGCTGCGCAAGACCGCTCCGGTCTTCTGGAATGAGCAGACCCAGGAGGAGTCCAGCTTCGAGGACGGCGGGCTGTGGGTCCTGTCGCGTCACGAAGATGTCAAGAACGTCTCCTGTGCACGCGAGGGATGGTCGAGCGAGGAGAACACGGCCATCCCGAAGTTCGACGGCAAGACCGTTGGGTATCAGGAGCGTGAAGTACAGAAGAACATGATGCTCAACATGGACGGTGATCGACACGCACGAGTGCGTGGAGTGGTGTCCAGAGGAGTCTTCACCCCCCGCGGCGTGGCCAAGCTGGAAGACCTACTCCGCAAGCGCGCGAACGACATCGTTCTCGCTGCGAAGGGGCGTGGCACGGGCGACTTCGTCGATGACATCGCCTGTGAACTGCCGCTCCAGGCAATCGCGGACTTGGTCGGCTTCCCTCAGGATGACCGTCGCAAGATCTTTGATTGGTCCAACCAGATGATGGCCTACGACGACCCCGATTTCGACGTCGACCCGGCAGTGGCTGCGGCCGAGATCCTGGGTTACGCGATGGGCATGGGTGAGGATCGCAAGGCCAGCCCACGCGATGACATCGTGTCCCGTCTCGTCGCCGCCACCGACGACGAGGTCCTCAGCTCCGAGGAGTTCGCATACTTCATCCTGATCCTGGCGGTCGCCGGTAACGAGACGACCCGTAACGCGATCAGCCACGGCATGCAGGCGTTCTTCGACAACCCCGATCAGTGGGAGATCTACAAGAACGAGCGTCCTGACACCACTGCGGACGAGGTCGTCCGCTGGGGAACTCCGGTGCAGATGTTCCAACGCACTGCGATGGCAGATTCTGAGATTGGTGGGCAGAAGATCGCCAAGGGTCAGCGTGTGGGCCTTCTCTACGGCTCGGCCAACTACGACGAGGAAGCCTTCGAGAACCCAAGCCAGTTCAACATTCTTCGGGATCCCAACCACCACGTTGGCTTCGGCGGAGGTGGCACCCACTTCTGTCCCGGTTCACACCTGGCGAAGCTTGAGATCAACCTCATGCTCAACGCGATCGCGGACCACTGCCCGGATATCTCGGCGACCGCTCCGCAGAAGCGTCTGCGTTCAGGTTGGTTGAACGGCATCAAGGCGATGCCAGTTTCCTACGTCTGACCCCAGGCAGATTGGCCAAGGGACACGAGCACTCACGGCGAGTTTCCTGAGAGGTTGGTTGTAGCACTGCAGAACCTCTCAGGATGCTCTCGTCGAACCCCCAGGTCGGAGTTCTAGCCTGACCCGGCATCGCCCGGAAGGGCTGTCCCCCGACACTGGAGTGCTGATTTATGAAGTCGAAGCTTTCGAAGAGCCTGCTCGGAGTCGGAGCACTTGTCATTGCGGTTGCGATCGCCGGATTCTGGTGGTTCACCAGCCGTGACGCCCCTGAGGAGGCGAACCTCGACAAGGCGATCGCGGGGCTGGACGGAAAGGCCGGGTCAAGCGCCGGAGCCCAGGCGGGTCGGGCGGATGGGACGTGGAAGGTCGACACCAGCTCGGGTGATTTTGATTTCGAGTCGGCCACCGGAACATTTGTTGGGTTCCGAATCAAGGAAGAACTGGCACGCCTCGGTTCGGCGACCGCAGTGGGTCGGACCGGTCAAGTCGACGGGTCGATGACGATCGCAGAGAACGTCTTGACCTCGGCTGAGTTCACCGTCGACATGGGCTCGATCACCACCAACGATGTCAGGCGCGACAACAAGGTTCAGAGTGCTCTCGATATCCGAGAGTTTCCGACCGCGTCGTTCAAGCTCACCTCGCCTGTGGACCTCGGAGCCAATGCAGCCGACGGAGGGACAGTGGAAGCGACGGCCAAAGGGGACCTGACCATCCACGGCAAGACGCGGGCTGTCGAGATGCCGGTCAAGGCCAAGTTGGTCGACGGAACGGTCGCAGTCGTCGGATCAACCGACATCAAGTTCTCGGACTTCGATGTGGAAGTGCCAAATTCTCCCGTCGTTCTGTCGGTCGAAGATCACGGCACTCTTGAGCTGCAACTTCTGTTGACGCGATAGGCGATTCACCTGCGACCTCGACGTCACAACAGTCTCTGAACGCCGAACAGTTCGGTTATGGGAACTACTCCAACAATGATGGAGGCCGACCCTCTAGAGTCCCGAGTGCTGCACGGCTTGCGCTGTCCCGTTCCAAAACTCCAAGTGCTCAACGAAGGTAGGTCACCAATGGCTGACAACGAGAAGCTGACTACGGCGTTCGGTGCGCCGGTTAGCGACAACCAGGATGTTCTAACTGCCGGCCCACGCGGACCGCAGCTCCTTCAGGACGTCTGGTTCCTCGAGAAGCTCGCCCACTTCGATCGTGAAGTCATTCCCGAGCGACGCATGCACGCCAAGGGGTCTGGTGCACACGGGAAGTTCACGGTCACCAACGACATCTCGCAGTACACGCGAGCCAAGCTGTTCTCCGAAGTCGGCAAGGAGACTCCCATATTCGCCCGGTTCTCGACCGTTGCCGGTGAGCGCGGTGCCGCTGACGCCGAGCGGGACATCCGGGGTTTCGCGGTCAAGTTCTACACAGAGGAAGGCAACTGGGATCTGGTTGGCAACAACACCCCTGTCTTTTTCTTCCGAGATCCTCTGAAGTTCCCCGACCTAAACCACGCGGTCAAACGCGACCCACGCACCAACATGCGGAGCGCAGCAAACAACTGGGACTTCTGGACCCGACTTCCCGAAGCCTTCCATCAGGTGACGATCGTGATGAGCGATCGTGGTCTTCCTGACGGCTACCGGCACATGCACGGCTTCGGCTCGCACACATTCAGCTTCATCAATGCTGACAACGAGCGTTTCTGGGTGAAGTTCCACCACGTCTGTCAGCAGGGAATCAAGAACCTGACCGACGCCGAAGCCGCCGAGATCGTCGCCAACGACCGCGAAAGCAGCCAGCGGGACCTATTCGAAGCCATCGAGAATGGCGAGTATCCGAAGTGGAAGCTCTGTGTTCAGGTCATGCCCGAAGCTGACGCTGCGAAGGTCCCCTACCACCCCTTCGATCTCACGAAAGTCTGGCCCAAGGGCGACTACCCACTCATCGAGGTCGGCGAATGGGAACTCAATCGAAACGCGGACAACTACTTCGCAGACGTCGAGCAGGCAGCGTTCAACCCAGCGAACGTCGTTCCGGGAATTAGTTTCTCGCCGGACCGCATGCTGCAGGGTCGCCTGTTCTCCTATGGCGACGCTCAGAGGTACCGCCTGGGTGTCAACCACAACCAGATCCCGGTCAACCAGCCTCAGTGTCCGGTCAGTAGCTTCCATCGCGACGGAGCAATGCGGGTCGACGGAAATCTGGGTGGCACCCCGCACTATGAGCCCAACAGCCACAACGTCTGGAACGAACAGCCTGAATTCCGTGAGCCGCCGTTGGCCCTCGACGGCGCGGCAGCCCATTGGAACTACCGCGAAGATGACGACGACTACTTCTCCCAGCCCCGCGCCCTCTTCAACCTGATGAGTGAGGAGCAGAAGCAGGTGCTCTTCGAGAACACCGCCCGGGGAATCTCGGACGCCAATCCGGACGCAATCGAACGGCATCTGCAACATTGCACCTCATGTGACCCCGCATACGGGGCGGGCGTAAGTGCAGCCATCGAAGCCCTGGCCAATTCCGCTTCCGATGAGACGGTGGGAGGCATGGGCGAGGAGTAAGGCCGTCATGTGTGACTACTGCGGATGTCGCGAGTCAGGGCCGACTGCGGAACTGGCTGCTGAACATGTGCGACTTGGCGAACTGAGCGAGCAGATCAAATCCCGAATGGCGCAGGGCCTCGACTACACCGAAGTCTTCGAGCAGTTCGGCACGTTGTTGGACATGCATGCCGCCAAAGAGGAAGTGGGCCTGTTTCCACAGGTCCTGACCTTGGGCAAGCTTGATGAGGACATCGCTCAACTCGTCGCCGAACACGGGGTCCTTCATTCCCAGATCGAAGACGGTCCGCACGGACAGCACGTGGGCGAAGCGTTGAAACTGCTTGCGCAACATATAGACGATGAGGAGTTCGGCCTGTTTCCCCACGTGATCCACCAGCTCGACCCTGAGCAATGGGATGAGATCGAGTTGGCGCACCGGGCGGTCGAGCTGGTCTTCACCGGCTCGCTGGAAGCGACGGGACACGAGCCCGACCACGACCACTCCCATGACCATCCGCACTCCCATGACCATCCGCATAGCCACGACCACCCGCATAGCCACGACCATCCGCATGAGGGGGGTGTTGGCTCATGAGTAGCGCCAGCGAATTCACCAGCGAATTCATCCGGGTGGAGCACCCTCGTCCCCACACTGCGGTAATCACCATGGCCCGGCCAGAGCGTATGAATTCGATGGCCTTCGAGTTGATGGTTCCACTTCACGAGGCACTCGATGCCGTTGCCGAGGACAACGACACAACCTGTGTCGTGCTTACTGGGGAGGGCCGCGGGTTCTGTTCAGGGGCAGACACTCAGAGCCTTGAGCCACCTCCGAATATCGATGGCTTGAGCCTCAGTCGAATCGCAACGAGGGCGATGTCGCTCCTCGCTGACCTGGTCCCGAAGATGCAGCGAATGCCCCAGCCGGTGATCTGCGCGATCAATGGAGCTGCCATCGGTGGAGGGTTCTGTCTGGCAATGGGAGGCGATATACGCATCGCGTCCGAATCGGCCTACTTCCGGGCTGCCGGCATCAACAACGGATTGACCGCAACAGAGCTGGGTCTGAGCTTCCTGTTGCCGCGGGCGATTGGCTCATCACGCGCCTTCGAAATCATGCTTTCGGGCCGCGATATCGGTGCTTCCGAGGCTGCCGAGATGGGAATCGTCTCGCGTACCGTCCCCGATGAGAGCCTGCTCGACGAGGCGCTGGATCTGGCAGATCAGATAAACGGATGGAGTCCCCAAGGGGTCGCGCTTACCAAACGCATGATGTGGGCCGGCCTCGAAACCGGAAGCCTGCGGGCGGCAATTGAGATGGAAAGCCACACCCAGCTCTTTGTCCGGATGACTACCCAGAACTTCGAGGAGGCAACTCGTGCGCGCAAGGAGGGACGTCCTCCGGAGTTCAAGGACTAGAGCGCAAAAGGTCAGTGCGCCTAGGCAGGTGACGGTGACGCTACCGCTCTTCCGCCGACCCTGTGTCGCGCTAGGCCTGTCGGCTAATCGAAAAGATGATCGAGGCCGGACAACTCCTCGGGGGTCAATTCCAGGTCCCGTGCCGTCACGTTCTGTTCCAGATGCTCAAGTGTGGATGTACCCGGAATCGGGATGACCGCGGGAGATCTGGCGAGTAGCCACGCCAGAGCAACCTGGTTCGCCGTGACCCCGTGGCGTTCTGCAGCCGAACGAAGCGGTTCCTCCCCCTTGTCCCAAGCGCCACTCCCGAGAGGTGCCCACGGAAAGAATGTAATTCCCTCGGACTCGCACCGGCCGATCAGGGACTCCGAGTGACGGTCATCGACGTTGTAGCGGTTCTGGACACTTACGATCCGGGCGACTTCCATCGCTGTGGACAGTTGCTCGTCGTTCACATTGCAAACTCCGATGTGTCGGATCTTCCCCTCCGACTGCATGGTGAGAAGCTCACCGATGGACTCTGCCAGGGGAACCTCGGGGTCGGGTCGATGGAACTGGAGGAGGGGTAATTGCTCCATACCCAGCCTTCCCAGACTTCCCTCCACCGCTTCGCGTAGGTGTTTCGGGCGGCCGTCGGGACGCCACTTTCCCGGTCCGTCACGCAGTAGACCAGCCTTGGTCGCGATCACCAGATCCTCCGGGTACGGACTCAGCGCCTCGGCAATGAGTTCCTCGCTCACATTTGGGCCGTACGCGTCCGCGGTATCGATCAGATCCACCCCCAGTTCAACTGCCCTGCGAAGCACAGCCAGGCACTCAGAACGGTCATCCGGCTCGCCCCAGATGCCGTCGCCCGTGATCCGCATGGCGCCGAATCCCAGTCGATTCACCTCCAGGTCTCCTCCGAGGGTCCAGGTCTTGGTCATTTCGGTCCTTTCCACCTTTGGGAAGTCGTTGGCTACAGAAGCATTGACGGAAACGCGTGACCGCTATGAATGAAGCAGGTCGGGCGATACCTACCCAACGAGGGCCGTAGGCCACGATGTTCGGAGAATCCGGGCGGCACGGGTATATGGTCCGTCACAGATCCGAGCTTTGGACGGGCGCGGTCTACGCGCTCAACCATCTCGGCCAGCGACACCTCCTAATCCGCCAATAGAGTCCGCGAATACAGATAGCCAGCAAGAGAGGATCACATCAATGTTGACCGTAAACCGGGTGCTTGATCGTGAGGCGGTAGCCACTCTTGCTGACTACACCGCCGCAGGTGGTGGGTCCGGCTTGGACATCGCACGACAGATCGGACCCGATGAGCTTGCAGAACTGCTGGTCGATGCCGGACTCCGAGGCCGAGGCGGTGCGGGTTTCCCAACCGGGCTCAAGTGGCAGACCGTTGCTGCGTCAAGGTCCGAGGCCCTTCCCACCACGGTTGTGGTCAATGCGGCCGAGGGCGAACCCGGAACCTTCAAGGATCGTGCGCTCATTCGGATCAACCCCTACCGAATACTTGAGGGCGCAGCGATAGCGGCGGTCGCAGTTGGAGCGCCGAGAATCAGGATTGGCATCAAGGCATCGTTCGGCCGTGAGGTTCACCGTTTGGACAATGCCATAACCGAGGCCACCGAGGCCGGCTGGTTCGACGACCTCGACGTTGCGTTGGTTCTGGGACCGGACGCGTACCTGTTCGGCGAAGAGACGGCGATGCTCGAAGTGATCGAGGGTCGCCAGCCATTCCCGCGGGTAACACCTCCGTTCAGAAGGGGACTCGAAGAGGGCGATACCCGCTCGGCCGGCGGAGTCCATCTGGCGACGCTCGGTGGATCGGACGAACCGCCGGCGCTTGTCGACAATGTCGAAACTCTCGCCAACGTTCCTCTCATTGTCACCAACGGTGCGAAATGGTTCCGCGAACTAGGCACGGACACTTCGCCCGGAACGATCATCGTCACCGTGAGCGGCGCTACCCGCCGAGACGGTGTGGCAGAGCTCCCGATGGGCACGACCCTGCGAGAGGCCATCGGAACCATCGGATGGGGATCTGCCGAGGGATACCGAATAGGTGTAGTGCTCTCGGGAACCGCCAACGCAATGATTCCGGCGAGCAAGCTCGACACTCCCCTGACCTATGAGGACATGAGGGCCGCGGGTACCGGGCTGGGTTCGGCGGGCTTCGTGGTGTTCGACGACCGGACGGATCCGGTCGCAATTGCCCAAGGAGTGTCGCGGTTTCTCGGAGTCGAGTCCTGTGGGCAGTGCGAGCCCTGCAAAATGGATGGTTTGGAGCTGTCGGACCTGCTGACGATCGCCCGCCGCTCGGAGATCACGACTAGCCAGGTCGACGAGATCCAACGGCGCGTCCAGACCGTTGCCATTGGTGCTCGCTGCAACCTGGCCCGCCAGCAGGAAGATGTTGTTGGCAGCCTTCTGGGGCTGTTCGGAGACGTGGTCGAAGGACGAACCGTCGTCGGAACCGGAGCGGCGCTGCCCCCGGTCCTGAGCCCGGTACTGATAGCTCCCATCTCGGACTTGGTCGGAGGTCATGCAAGTCTGAGCTCTACCCAGGTGTCGAAGCAGCCCGACTGGAGCTACGACAATCTGGACTCGGGTATCGCGCCCGCGGCCCGCCTGGGCAACACCGAGGTACAGATACTTGAGCCGACCAGGGTTCACCGTTGGGAGGAATGGAGTCCTCATTCGACTCTCACCGATGAGCATCCGCTGCGGATCATCGACGAGGCCCACGATCTGCTGGACCGCCTGGTATTCGATGCCCTCAACTGCGACCCGGCGGACCGACCGAACCGACTCGGCAAGCTCGCTCATATCGCAAAGGTCCACATCGACGTGACACGACGGGTCCTCTATCCGACCGCCCGTCGATACGGCGGCGAGGACGGTGAGGTCCTGGCAGACGCCGCCGAAGAGCGCGGTGACCTCATGCTCGCACTGGCCAACGTGCTGGGAGGCGATTCCCTGGACGAGGGTCAGTACAAGGCGTCGCTGCGATCGTTCGGCAACGAGCTACGCAGACATTGCGACGATGAGGACCGGATGCTCGAGGTTCTTCACGACACGATGGATGCCGACAAGAAGAGCATGCTTCTCGAGGGAATGGCCGAAGCCAGGATGACCACACTGGTCTGACCACTCTGGTCTGACCCCTCTGGTCTGACCACTCCGGTCTGATCCCCCTGGTGTGATCCCTCTGGTCTGGCAAATGCTCAGCGGGAGTCCAGGCTCGAACAGCCGACTTTTGGCAGATTGCTAATTTTTGTCGCCGATCGGGTAAGGGCCAAGTGTCGACTCCGATGGTCGGATCCGACGAAGGTCCTAGGAGGCCAAATGCCGATTGCAGTTCGAACAGCCGAAACCACTTGGACGGACTCACTGGCGAAGGGCTCCGGAAAGCTGAGTGGTGGAAGCGGGGCGCTCGACGCTCTGCCGGTGACCTGGGCCGCCAGAACCGAGGAGCCCGGAGGAAAAACGAGCCCCGAAGAACTTGCAGCCGCGGCCCATTCAAGCTGTTTCTCGATGGCGCTCGCTCTGTTGCTGGGCGAGAACAAGACACCACCAGGTGAGCTCGTCGTGTCCGCTGCGGTGACCCTTGACGAGGTCGACGGAAAGCCGACGATCGTCTCTTCGGAGCTGACCGTGAGGGGACATGCCGAAGGACTCGACCAAGAGGACTTCAAGAAGATTGTCGATCAGGCCGCCGAGCTCTGCCCGATCTCGAGGCTGTTCGCCGGTACGAAGATCTCGGTGACCGTCACCGAAGTCTGACGGTCACCGAGATGGCACTTCACTGAGCGTTTAGGAGCCTGGCCTTCTGGACGTCGAACTCCGCGGGAGTCAGTACCCCGCTCTCGCGGAGGGCGGCCAATCTTTCGAGCTGGCCGGCAACATCTGTGGTGGTGCCAGTGGCGTGTTGGATGTACTGATCGAACGCTGCCTGCGAGGCCTGAGCGTGCCTGACCTGACGCTCGTGCATCTTGCCACCCCGGGCGATCAGATAGATGAAGACGCCGAGGTATGGGGCGATGATCACGAAGATCACCCAGATCGCCTTTGAGACTCCACTCAGGTCTGAGCTTCGGAAGATGTCGACCGTGACCGAAACCGCAATCCAGATCCAGATTACGAACAGAAAGAAATAGAGGAGGCTGAAGAAAACACTGAGTAGCGGGAAGTCATAAGCAAG
Organism: Microthrixaceae bacterium; assembly: GCA_049647585.1. Classification (GTDB taxonomy): domain Bacteria; phylum Actinomycetota; class Acidimicrobiia; order Acidimicrobiales; family Microtrichaceae; genus JAGQSZ01. The sequence continues at coordinate 67,343 of JBARXY010000016.1, forward strand.
CATGATCTCTCCTGTATTTGTGGTGCGAAGATCCTAGGCCGGGATCGAGCTCTGGTTAGGGACCTGGCTCGGTCGTTGGATCTGCCGGCTCCCGACTACCGGTTTCAGAGCTTTCCCAAAGCGTCGCGGTCGAAGTGGATCATGGATGCCGACTGGCTCGCTGTTGCCAACAGATGTCCGGCCTCGCTCCAGATGTGAACCGCACCGTGGCCATAGTCCCCGACCGCCAGATGTGGTCGCATGTCCAAAAGTACCCACTCGGTCTCCTCGAACGAGCCAACCCTTATCGAGTTGTCCAAGCTGATGCCTCCGGCGATCTCACCGGCCGCGTGAGCGACCGAAAGGGGGACCATGTCGGCCATGAAGGCAATAATCGCGGGGGTCGGTGCTACTCCGTCGCGACGGCGCACCCAGAAGCAGACCCGTCCCGGACCAGGGTCTGGATGGGAGTGGATTTCTGGCTGGCGAAACTCGATTACGCGGCTGAAACCTCGGCTGCCAGCCATTCCCGACAGATCGACGTCGATTCCCGCCTTGCGCACCATTGCCTCGAACGGTCCGGAGCGTGCCGAGTCATCGGGTGAATCCACCGAAGGTGCCTGTTCGAAGACTCCGGTCAGACCGTCGGGGCGGTGATGGCCGGTCGCACCGAGAGAGGCGAACATAGTCGCCCCGCTCGGATCAGTACCGGTCACACGAATCTGATTGGTCCGTCTACCCGGAGCGAGAATCTCGGCCTGGACAGCGATGCGCTCCCCCGGTGGCGCTGTGGCGACGAACTGGGTCGTCATCCAGACAGCGGGGCGCTCAGAGACCATCTCTGCCGCAGCGATCGAGACGGCAATTGCGGTACCGCCATAGAGGTGTCCGTCGTGACGGGCCAGATGGTCGACCACGTCAAAGCTGTAACGCCCCGCGATGTCGCCGGGAACGAGACCGAGGAAATCGGCGTCTGAGTTCATCGTGGAACGGTACATGGCAACTGACTCGTCCCCGCCGGTACCCGCCCGGGTCGCTGGGACGAGGCGGGCGGCGTAGATCAGCCCTTGGTGACGGTCACATCTGCTCCGAGATTGGCCACTGCCTCGGTAGAGAGCCCGATCGGCTCCTTGTCCTGACCGAAGACCGAGCGCAAGAACGCAACGCTTGTCTGGTCGATGGCTCCGAAGGCGTCGTCGACCGGCGGATAGTCGGGACCGCAGCCGTCGGTGCCGAGCTTCAACAGATTGTCGGGGATCGGGAGTTGCAGCGTCTTGGCTATGTTGACGATCCCGCCCTTCTCGGCTCCCATCAAGCAGATATCAGAGAACACCAGGTGCCCGGCATCGGCGATCTTCACCAGATATTTGGGACTGTTCATCGCCGCAAACACGTCTTCGCTCGCGGTCGGTGGGATCACTCCATCCTTCGTTCCCAACTGAACCATCCCGGGTGACTTGGGCACGGGCGGCAGCTCCCCTTCGCCGCTATCGCCACCCTGGAAGCCGACCGAGTACGAGATCCATCCGTCGATCCGAGGGTCGGTTCCGGCGGTTCGGAACGCGGCGGCCGCTCCGGCGGAATGACCGGTCACAGCGGAGCGATCCGGGTCGGCCATAGCGCTGAGCAGGGAGCCGCGGCTCGTCGACTCGGCCTGGACCAGGTCCAGAGTCGCACTCAGAACTTCAGGATCGGTCGACTTGGTAACACCCTGCGCGGCAGTACCAAGCATCCCGCCGAGTGACCGTTCGACGTGGTCGGGTGCCGCTACGACATATCCCCATGACGCCAGGTGTGTGGTCAGCGAAACCGACTGTTCTGGGAATCCCGCATAGCCATGGCTGAACAGCACCACCGGGTAGCCACCCTTCTGGCCCCGAGGGGCGGCGTCCTTGAAGGCGTTCGCCGAATAGACGGTCCGGTCCTCAGCCGGAATCTTCGCCTGGAGCTCGGGGCTCAGGAACCCTGCGATATCGATCTGTTCGCGTTCCTTGCCCTCGCCTGCAGACTCAGAAGTCGGGTACCAGATCACCACCCGACGGCCGTCGCTGAGTTTGCGTTCGGTAAATCCGACGCCGTATGGCCCCACCTTGGCATAGGGCGCGGCGTCCTCGGCCACGGTCGTGCTGGTCGCCTTTGTGTCGCCGACGTTGGACTTGGCGTCGTCGGTGCTTCCTGTGCACGCGGATGCAACAAGCATCAACGCAAGCAGCCCGAGCATGATTCTGTTTCTGGACATTGCCTTCACCGATCCCCCTGATGGCGTGCGGCAAGTCTCGCGCAGTGCACATCTGTGGGCAGGGAATACGAATGACGACACCGTTTGGTGACCATGTGCAAATGTGGTTCTGGCGGAAACTCGCGGAACTTTAGGTAGTCACACGCCCGTAGTGGAGGTTCAAGATGAGTGACTCTGAAAGCCCCAGGAATCTGAACACAGTGACCGCATCGCTGACGGTCACACCGTGTGCCGAAGCGATCGACTTCTATGTCGCCGCACTCGGTGCCCAAGAGGTGGACCCACGGATGACCACGCCGGATGGCCTTGTGGCCCACGCCGAGATACGCATCGGCGATTCGATCGTCATGTTGGGCGACGAATGGCCAGATGGTCCAACACGTTCACCTCGCTCACTCGGCGGATCGACCTGTGCCTTGTTCATCTATCTCGACGATGTCGAGTCGGCCTGGAAGCGTGCTGTCGAAGCCGGAATGGAAGTCGTCTATCCACTGGAACTGCAGTTCTACGGGGACAAGGGCGGCAGGTTGCGCGATCCGTTCGGCCACACATGGGGACTTGCCGAACACGTCGAGGATGTCGACGACGAGGAGATGGCGCGCCGGATGGCTGCATTCAACGATGAATTGACCGCGTAGTCTCGTCCTGCGGCTCGCCGGACCTGTTTCATCCGGACCTGGTTCATCCAGCGGGTTCGTCAATCCAGCGGGTTGGGTCGTCCAAGTGGGCAGGTCCGCCGGCAAATACGAGAACGGTGATGAATTGAAGGTCGAACTGGTTGGCAGGGATGGTCTGAAGCTCGTTGCGGATGTCGAAGGAGACCCGACCGCTCCCCCGGTCATACTTCTCCATGGAGGTGGTCAGACCCGCCACGCCTGGGGTACGACGTTGAAGGTGCTGGGTGCGCATTGGCACGCCTATTCGATCGACCTCAGAGGGCACGGTGAGAGCGATTGGGCCCCCGACGGCGACTACAGCATCGACGCGTTCGCAAAGGACGTCGAGGTCATAGCGCGGTCGATGCCGTCGCCACCTGTCCTGGTCGGCGCGTCGCTGGGCGGCATCTCGTCACTGGCGGCCATTGCAGAGTCCAAAGGACCGCCACTGGCCCGTGCGCTGGTTCTCGTCGATGTCGCCCCACGCATCGAAGTGAAGGGGGCCTCACGGATCATCGACTTCATGAAGGGCAATCTCGAGGGCTTCGAATCGCTCGAGGAAGTCGCGGACGTGATTGCCGCCTACAACCCCAACCGTCCCCGTCCCAAGAACCTCGAAGGTCTGAAGAAGAACTTGCGCCAGCGAGCCGATGGTCGATGGGTGTGGCACTGGGACCCGCGCTTCGTTAGCGGGGATCTGGGATCCCCGGACGAGACGAGGTCCTCGGGCAACAAGGACAACCGCTTGGAACGGGCGGCTAGAACGCTGACCATCCCGACACTTCTCGTTCGTGGCCGGATGAGCGATCTGCTGAGCGAGCAGGGGGTCAAGGAACTGAAGGAACTGGTCCCCCACGCCCAGATCGCAGACGTTGCCGGCGCCGGGCACATGGTCGCCGGCGATCGCAACGACGCTTTCAACGACTCGATCGTCGAATTCCTGGAAGCACTCCCCAACTGAACCTCGGCACAGGTTTCAGACAGATGGTTCTTCATGGCTGCTGTCCAGAAGTGACGAGGTGTGTAGATGCCACCTGAGCGACATCACCAACCCTCCGGACCGTTACTCGCAGCCCTGGCACTTGCCGGGACGGCAGGATTTGTAGACGCACATATCTACCTCCACGTGACTCCGGTGTTCGTGGCAAACATGAGCGGCAACTTGGTGCACCTGGGTATGTCGACCGGACAGGCTGCGTGGTCGAGGGCATTGGGCGCCGGGATGGCGATCGCTGCGTTCGCGCTCGGTGTCGGACTTTCCATCAGACATTTCGACCAGGTCATCAAGCGGCGCAAAGGGTTCATTGACGAAGGCCAGAGCATCGGTGGAGCTTCGCCCCGGCCCTTGCTCGCGGTCGAATTCATCCTGCTGTCATGCCTGACCGTATTTCTTGTCGTGTCGGGCACCGGCTACTCCGAGGTGCCATACGGGGCCGGGCGATTCGTGCTGGTAGTGGCAGCGTTCTCAATGGGAATTCAGACCGCGGCCCTGCGGGCCGTGGGGCAGGTAGCAGTGGCCACCACCTACGGGACCGGCGCGATCGTGCGGATCGTGGAGAAAAGTGTGCTGGCCCTACGACGTACCGAGAACCCCAATGACCAGCGACGTAGATCATCGGTCTTGGTCCTATCCGGAGTGGTCACTTTCTATGTCGTGGGCGCTGCAATCGCGGCCGGCGCTGGAAGTAGCCATCTGACCCTTGTCGCACCGTCGCTCACCGTGGGCCTTGTCGCACTTATCAGCTCAGACCGTTTCCGTTCTGGAACCGGAAGTTTGGGTCTACGGAGCCGTTCAGAGGGCTGAGCGGCTAGTACTCATCTTTGCCAAGGGGAGTCGCCGGCGGAGGCCCGTCCGCGACCCGGTCAGGCTGCGGGAATGTTGCGCAGCAGGGCTTCGTTCGCGTCCTCGGGAAGCTCCGCGAGCGGTTCGGTGATCTCGGCGTAGGTCGGCCCAACCCGTTGGGCCTCGGCAGAGAGAGCCTCTAGATCGAAGTCGTAGATTCCTGCGACATTCTCGCTGAGCACCTTCCGCAGGTCCGCCTCAGGCCAGTCGTGGAAGACCTGACGTAGCGCCATCGTCGTGAATGGGAACGTCCCTTCGTCGTGGGGATAGTCGCTGCCCCACATGACCTTGTCGATCCCCAGGGTGTCCCGAATAACAGCGACATCCTTGACCGACGGGAAACTGGCTCCGATCCAGACATTCTGTTGGAAGTACTCGGTGGCCGACATGGGAAGGACCTGTTCCGGCTTGAAGCGGAGTTCGCCGATGGCGCCCTTGTCCCGAACGCTCTTGAGTATGCCGTCGAGCTGTTCCAGGATCTCGGGGATCCACGAGCAGCCGCTCTCGGTCATCACAAACTTCAGATTGGGGAAGCGGTCGAACACACCGGAGAGCATGAGGAACAGCAATGGCCGCCTGGAATAGCTCAGCACCTCGGCGATCATCATTAGGGCCGAAGAAGGGACCGGCGCGTAGGTAGGCAGACCAGTTCCGCCGTGGCAGTTGACCGGAACCTCGAGCTCCTCACATACCGCCCACAACCGGTCGTAATCGGGATGGTTGTAGGGCTTGATCCAGTTGACGTCCGGTGGGATGTTGGGCAGAAGAATTCCACCCCGCAGACCGTGATCCTTGATCCAGCGCACATCTTCGATGGCGTCGTCAATGTCGTTGACGAAAATCTGGCCGATGCCGGCGCGACGGGCCGGGGCGTTGGAACAGAAATCCACCAGCCAACGGTTGTGGGCCCGCACACCGGCCAGACGCAGTTCATACTGCTCTGGAGTCGGCGGAGGAGCGAAGAGTACGAAACTTGGGAAGAAGGGCGGCACCGTGTTGGGGAAGATGACCTCGCCGACGACTCCGTCCTCGTCCTGTTGGGAGTTGCGCATGTCCTCGTCCCAGTTGCGCAGTCGCCGCTGGTCACCCAGGTCGCTGAACGGGTTCTTGTACTTCTCGCGCCAGGCATCGAACTCGGGGACGTACTTCGCTTCCAGGTACTCCCGGTACATCGCATGGCTCCCGCCGGCATGAGTATCCGCCGAAATGAGCGTCAGATGGTTTGAGCCAGAACCCGTTGCTGTCGTCATGCCTTCTACGTTCCCATATTTGGGGCGACTGGATTCGCGCACCCTCGCGCTTGCGGGCTACTCAGGACCAGCGCTTGACACCGGACCAGGCTGCCGGCAGTAGCAGTCCGGCCAACAGGACCTTGAAGATGTCACCTGCGATGAACGGCTGGATGCCCAGGGCGAACGCGCTCTTGGCTCCACCGAACACCGGCACTCCGAGGACGTGTGCGAGCCAGAGGGTGCCAAGACCCCAGATCAGTACGACGTTCACGGTGACCATGGTCGCCACCGAGGTCAGGACACGTCGGTCACCACCGCGATCGGCCACGGCGCCGACGACGGCCGCTGCGAGCACCGATCCGATCAGGTACCCGCCGGTTGCGCCCGTTGCGTAGGTCCAACCGGAGTTACCGGCCTGGAAGAACGGAAGTCCGATAACGCCGAGGATCCAGAACAACGACAGTGCCGCAACACCGCGACGGGCGCCGAGGGTGGCGCCGACGATGAGGGTGGCGAAGGTCAGTCCGTTGATCGGAACCGGGGTGAATCCGAGAGGAATCTTCACCTGCGAAGCAAGGGCTACGAGCAGTGCTCCTCCGACGACCAGTGTCGCGGTCCGAACACGGGTCCCCGGAAGTATGCGGGCAGGTAAGAGGTCGACCAGAACATTTGGCTTTGAGATTGGTGCGACGCTGCTGGTCATCTGATTTCCGCCTTGTCTTGTGGGCTTGCCGGGAAGGGTCGCTCAGGTGGACTTTGGCTGCTCAGCCTGCCAGCTATCGGGGCTCGGACAAAAGTCGAGACCCGCAACTCCGCTTCCGATGACCATCGTCGACGGGGACGCGCTCGACGGCCTGCCATCGCGCTGACCGTGGCAGGTGTCGACTCAGCACACGCCGGGGCGTCACCCCGTGGCCTGATGCCGTGAATCCCCGTGGGGGTAACATCGATTTCACGCTGCGTGAGGCGCTTGGCGCGAGCGGGTAACAGTTGGCAATCAGGCGGAATTTTGGAGGGGGCTCAGTGAGCGACCAGGGGAAAGTGTTCGACTCCGACTGGCCCGAGGAGATCACCTCCAGGCTTCTGGACCTGAACGTGGACCTCAGGTGTGTGGCGACCTTCGACGGATACTTCGAGGAACTGTCGACCGGTTGGCTCGAACGCTTCGGATACTCCTGTGAGGAACTGCTTGGTCGTCCGCTGCTCGACTTCGTCCATCCCGATGACATCGCATCGACCGAGGCGCAGCTGGCGTCGGGGCGAATCGGTGAGGACATCACCCAGTTCGAGAACCGGTTCAGGAGCCGGGACGGATCCGATCGATGGCTTTCGTGGATCGCGGTTGCTGTCCAGTCGTCACGGCGTTACTACGCCGTCGCTCGTGATCTGACTCCACAGCGCGAGGCGGAGGAAAAGGCCCGCGAGAGCGAGCACCGCTACTCCGACCTCATCGAATCGTCCCACGACATAATCCAGAGCATCAGTGCCGACGGCCATTTCGAGTTCGTCAACCGCGCGTGGCACGACCACCTCGGATACACGCCGGAGGAGTTGCCGGATGTGACCCTCTTCGACATCGTCGACGAGGCGTTCCACGAGCACTGCACCCTGCTCATCGGCCAGATCATGAACGGAGAGTCCTTCGACTCGATCGAGGTCACCTTCGTAGCGAAGGACGGTCGACGCTTTCCGGTCGAAGGCAACGCGACCGGGCGGTTCCGCAACGGCAAGTTCGTCGCGACGCACACGTTCTTCCGCGACATCAGTGACCGCAAGGAAGCCGAGGCCCTGACCGAGCAGTACCAGTTGCAACTCGAACAAGAAGTTGCGGAACGAACATCAGCGTTGGTGCAGAGCGAGAAGCTGGCAACTCTCGGTCGACTGAGCGCCGGCATGGCGCACGAGTTGAACAATCCCGCGGCAGCCGCCCAGCGCGGTGCCGTCCTGCTGCGCGACGCCTTGTCCAGCACCTACGGGCGGTTCTTCGAACTTGCCTCTCTGGGGATAACCGATGCTGACTCGGCTCGGCTTGCGGCGTTGGTCGATCGCGGCGCTGGCCTTGCGAGCACGCCGGACACATTGGACCCCGTGTCCCGGAGCGATCGTGAGGCGGAACTCGAAGACTGGCTCGATGGGCGAGGAGTCGAGCAGGCATGGGAGATCGCCGGTCCGCTCGTCAGCCTGGGGATGGGGACCGACGATCTGGACGAACTGGCCAACGAGTTTGAGCCAGCCAAGTTGTCGTCCGTGTTGGCGCTGACGACACATTCGTACAACGCGTTTGCTCTACTCGCCCAGGTCGGCCACGGTTCGAGCCAGATCGCAGAGATCGTCAAGGCCCTGAAGGACTACAGCTTCATGGACCAGGCTCCGGTCCAGGAGATCGACGTTCACGAAGGCATCGACAACACGCTGGTCATGTTGCAGGCGAAGCTGAAACGGGGTGTGGAGGTCGACCGTCGCTACAGCGCCGAGGTGCCACGCATCGACGCTCTCGGAAGCGAGTTGAACCAGGTCTGGACCAATCTGATCGACAACGCGGTCGATGCGATGGACGGATCTGGGCACCTGGTCATTCGCACCTCGGCCGAGGATGGGTGGGTGGTCGTCGAGATCGAGGATGATGGTCCGGGTATCGAGCCGGAGTACTTGGACAAGGTCTTCGACCCGTTCTTCACCACCAAGCTGCCCGGGCAGGGCACCGGTCTGGGTCTGAACATCGTGTTCAACATCGTTCGAGGATCAGGTGGACACATCGAAGTTCGCTCAGAGTCAGGCAAGACAGTTTTTCGGGTCCGGATACCAGTCCGCCGTGAAATTCACACAGATCCAGGAGGCGAAACACGGTGAGTGCCGACACCGACCGACCAATAATCGTCGCCGTCGACGATGATCCCGCAGTCCTCGGAGCGGTCCGGGGTGACCTGCGTCGAAAGTACGGACAGCACTACCGGATCATGGTTGCATCGGGCGGAGCCGAGGCCATCGATGTGCTGAAGGAACTGAAGCTGCGCAACTCACCCCTGGCCCTGGTTGTTTCGGACCAACGGATGCCCGAGGTATCGGGCTTCGAGGTGCTGCGGGCCGCTCGGGAACTGTTCGCCGATGTTCGGACAGTTCTTCTGACCGCCTACGCGGACACCGAGGTGGCAATCGGAGCGATCAACGACCTGCACCTCGACTACTACATTCTCAAGCCCTGGGACCCGCCCGAGGATCGGCTCTACCCGGTGCTCGACGATCTGCTTGCCGACTGGCACGCCGCCCACCTCACGGTCGACAACGTCACGCGTGTCGTTGGGACCAGGTGGTCGGCAGCGTGTCACGACGTGAGGGACTACCTGCAGCGCAACCAGATTCCGATGCAGTGGCTCGACATCGACCTGAACGACGAGGGCAGGCGTCTTCACGCCGCTGCCGAAGGTGCCGCGCTGCCAATCGTGTTGACCCCCGACGGTCAGCGTTTGATTGATCCTGATCTTGCGACTCTCGCTGCAGCCCTCGGTCACCGGACCCACTCCGAGACCACCGTCTTCGATCTTGCGATCGTGGGTGCCGGCCCCGCTGGACTTGCCGCTGCGGTCTATGGAGCCAGTGAGGGGCTTTCGACCGTCTGCATAGAGCAATCGGCCCCCGGTGGTCAGGCCGGCCAATCCTCACGGATCGAGAACTATCTGGGCTTCCCGAACGGAATCGCAGGAGCAGATCTCGCCCGGCGGGCGGTCACCCAGGCGAGGCGTTTCGAAGTCGAGGTCTTGGCACCCGCGAGGGTGACGAACCTGGATGTGAACGGCCCGTACCCAAGGTTGACGCTCGGAGATGGTTCCGAGATCACGTGTGGAGCGCTCATCTTGGCGTGCGGCGTCACCTACAACGCCATGGACGTGCCCGGTGCCAGAGATCTGGAGGGCCGCGGCATCTACTACGGGGCGGGATTGAGCGAGCGCGACACCGTTGTCGGCGAAGAGATCGTGATCGTCGGCGGAGCAAACTCCGCCGGTCAGGCGGCCGTGTACTTCTCGCGTCACGCAGCCAAGGTCACCGTCCTGTGCAGATCCGCATCACTGGACACAAAGATGTCGTCATACCTGGTCGATCAGATCTCGGCCCGGCCCAATATCGAGGTCCGTTGTCAGTCCCGGGTCCAAGAGGTCGTCGGTACCGAGAGGATCGAGTCGATAACCATCGCCCACTGCGAAACAGGTGAGACCAGCGAGGTCAAAGCAGCCGCGATGTTCATTTTCATTGGTGCATCGCCACACACTCCGTGGCTGCCTCCCCAGATCTCCAAGGACAAGCAGGGCTTCGTGCTCACTGGGCCTGCCCTCGGGGATCGCCGGTTCCCCAGCTCGGACGGCGACCGGGACCCATACCTCTACGAGACCAGTGTTCCGGGCGTTTTCGCTGTCGGCGATGTTCGTTCACGGTCTGTGAAGCGGGTCGCTTCCGCAGTCGGGGAAGGTTCGGTGGCGGTCCAGTTCGTTCACCAGTTCCTCGGGAGCTGATCGTCGCCCCGCGCTTGTCGAGTTGAGAGGAATTTGAACCAATGGCCAGTTTCACCAAGGTTGCCCACATAGACCTGACGGTCACGGATGCCGATGCAAGTGCCCAGTGGTATTGCGATGTGCTGGGTCTACGCAATCTCCACCGCGGTGAGGTCGACGGCCGGATCACGGTCGTTCTGCTCCACAAGGACACCGGATTGATCATCGGACTGAACCGGCACGACGTCACCGGGTCTGACGTCTTCGATGAACGGATAGTGGGACTCGACCACATCGGCTTCGGCGTGGACTCCCGTGACGAACTCGACCAGTGGGAACAGCGACTCACCGAACTCGGCGTCGAGCACTCCCCCGTTGCCGACACCCCTGCCGGTTCAGCCCTCGTGTTCCGGGACCCCGACAACATCCAGCTGGAGTTCTGGTGGACCCGCCCGCGGGAGCCTAAGAGCTAGGCACCTTCTCGATCGCTTCCGAGGAGCGACCGGAGTGACTCGACCTCGTCGCGGCACGCTTCGCAGGCATCGAGGTGGGCCAACATTGCCGGCCCCCAATCGCTGAGTTCGGATACACCCAGGTCCACAAATTCATCGAGATGGTCAAAGCAGTCGTCACAGGACATCCATGGATTGGCGTCCTGGATGAACTTCCTTGCCTGCTCCTCGGTGATCTGTGGGCGAAGTTCAGAAGTCATGGTTTCACGTCCACGGTGGTCGGGACATCCCCTATGTACCCTGCGGCGGTCAAATGCGTTCGGATGCGTCCCCGTGCATCGAACAGCGTCTTGTACAGCGCATTCCGAGTGGATCCGATGCGCTGAGCAAGAACGTCGATGGGGACGTCGTCAACGAGGAGGGCCACTGCCACGGTGCGTTGGTGTGGTGTCAGCACCGTGTTGATGACCATGGAGACAATCTGCGCAAGCTCAAGATGTTCGACGTGTTGGTCCAGTGAACTCGGCTCACACGACAACTCCGGGACAAGGTCCAGGTTGACCTCCCGGTGGCGCCACATGTTTCGCCGGACTTCATTGGATGCATGCAGGATGCCGAACTTGTATGCCCATGTGGTGAACCGGCTCCGACCTTCGAAGCTGGACAGCTTGCCGAGCGCGGCAACCGTTGCCTCGTCGGCTGCTTGTTCGACGATGTCGTCGACCCGCACTCCGCCAATCAGGGGCAGAGACGGATACATGTAGGACACCTGATGTCGGGCCGCCTTGACCATCAGTGTGCGCAGGCGTAGCACAGCGTCATCCCGAGCCGATCCGTCAGCCAGAAGCAACTCGGGCCAGACAGAGTTGACATCGTCAGAGTTGACATCGTGGGTATCGACGCTCTCGGGAGCTGACACCAAGTTTCCCTTCCGTTTGTAGGACCTGCAGAACCCTCCGTTCAACCCACGTCGTCCCCGGTCAATTCCCTCGGTCCAAGACAATTCCGTCGGCCGCGGATGCTTGAGCAAGAAATTGTCTCTCTCCGGTAAGAACTTGCCGCAGCGACACACCCACATCTTGTGACCAATTCCGGAAAGGTCCTCCACGTGGGTCGGCCGGGATGGAAATGGTCGGGATGCGCCCGGTAATCCCTCCGGCGATCCACGAGGAAAGGACCTACCCCAATGACAAATTCAACTACCGGCTCCGGTAGCCGACGACGAGTCCCGACACTGGTGGCAGTGACCACCGCTGTCCTGCTTTCGGTCGGGCTGCTCGGGGCGTGCGATTCGACGCCGCAGATGATGGATCACTCCCAGATGGGATCCCGCACGCCGTCCCAGGTCGTGCTCTACAAGGACATGCAGACTCTCTGGCAACAGCACATGGAGTGGACATACGCAGCCGTTGCAGCGATTGCCACTGACGCTCCGAACGTCCCCGAAACCGCCGATCGCCTGATGAAGAACCAGGAAGACATCGGGAATGCCATCAAGCCCTTCTACGGCGAGGATGCCGGCAATGCACTGACCGTTCTGTTGAAGGCGCATATCTCTGGTGCAGTCGACATCCTTGTTGCCGCAAAGGCAGGAGATAGCGCAGCCCAGGATGCGGCTGTGACCGCCGAGTATGCCAACGCAAAGGAAATCGGTGACTTCCTGTCAGCCGCCAATCCCACCAACTGGTCCGAAGCGAGTATGGAAGAGATGATGAAGGGCCACATCGACCAGACACTCGTCTATGCAACCGATCTGCTCAGCGGCCGCTACGCCGATGCAATCACCAACTACGGCGTGGCCGAGGCACACATGGTTGACATGGGCGACATGTTGAGCTCGGGCATCATCGCCCAGTTCCCGACCAAGTTCGACAACTAGTAGCTGACAACTAGTAGCTGACAGGTAGCAGCTGACAACGGGCTGCGACTTGGCGGTGGCGCCCGGATTCCCGTCCCGACGACCGTGGTCTTTCGATCAGGCCGACGGAGCTGAAATCCGGGCGCACTTCCGTGACACCAGATTTGCGACGGACCTGCGTCAACCAAGCCCTCTCAGTTACCTAGCCGTCCGTCAACTGAACCGGCGTCTCCGCGAGAGCGGCATCCCAATGACGGTGGAGGTGGCCGATCAGGGGCTCGCCAGCGCCACCGATCAGCATTCGTGACCCGGCCTCGAAACCGCGCTGACATGCTTCGGTGGCCGGGTAGTCCTCACCGGAGAGAATGGCGACGTTCGCCTCCATGATCTCTTCGGAAGCCTTTCGATGTGCATCATCCGCAGGTCCGGGACCACCCTCCAGCATATGGATCTTGGACTCACCGGCACGGCGACCGGGCGAGATCCGATGTAGCGACCCACCGCCGCCCATATGGTCGACCAGGACCGTCGAAGGGAAGATGCAGGTCACCATGACGGTGTCGAGACGGTCTGGCCAGTCCGCTTCGGGAACATCGGCCATGGCCTCGATTCCCTTGAACGGCACCGCCATCCGACAGTGCGGACCGAAGGTGTCGACCGCGCAGTTGTCCGACAGGAACGGCATCAACGAGTCGCGATGCAGAGCGGGTACGTGGTATGCCTCGACGTTCAGGTCGATGGTGAGCTTCCAGTTGGAGGCGATCTCGAAGCTTCGCTCCGCCCCGCTGCGATAGGTGTCGTAGCCGAGCCACGAGTAGGAGTCGCCCAATGGGTCGAGAAATCCGTCGAGTTGGACATCAGGACGGAGTCCGACCAGAACCAGACCCTTCTGTTCACTTACCGGCAGGGCCTGCAGACCGGCATTTGCCAGATCGAAGCCGGGGAATCGATCACGATGGGGCACTCCAATGAGAGAACCATCGAGTCCAAAGCTCCAGGAGTGATACGGACAGGTGATCCGTCTGGTGTTGTTGGCACCGTCGCAGAGAGTCATGCCCCGGTGGGTGCAGGCATTGAGGAAGGCCCGAAGTACAGCGTCCTCACCGCGGGTGACGATGACAGGTACGTCGGCGACTTCTCTCGCCACGATGTCGCCGGGCAGCGCCAGCTCCCCCGCCCATGCAATCACCTGAGGCATCCGTCGGAAGAAGACCTCCCGCTCAAGATCGAAACGTGCCGGGTCGGTGAAGACCGAACCATCGCCAAAATATGTCTCGGAACCCAGATCGGTTGTGCCGGCCACAATGTTGGCGATCATCCGCCGGCCGATCTTGATCATCTCCGCTGATGCCACTTGGTTACCTGACCCCTGTCCCCGTCCGGTCGTCTTCGCCAGCCAGCCAGTCGTCTTCAGCAGCGGCGCCCCTCCGAATATGAAGGCCAAGCTAGCGCCCCCACCGAGACTTGCTGCCAGTCCATTCGACTTCGTGTTTCCGGAGCTCCCTTCCCGCACCCGTTCCTACCTCAGGGCAGCAGACCGTCCATCTCAGGCAACTGGCCCGGCCGACCCGGTCGCGATTAGCACTCCACCCGAGGTGTCCTGGTCCAGGTCGAGCACCGCGATCAGGCGTCCCACAGCGAGATACTTCGCCACGCACGCCGCCAAGTCGACGATGCCGTCGTCTCCGAGCCCTGCGCGTAAGCGGTCGAGCAGTTCGTCGTCGATCGAATTGTGGTCGTAGATGAAGCGTTCGGTGAAGTCGAGCGCATCACACTCGAGCGGCTCGTAGCGCTCATTGGTCCTCCACGACTCGACGGCACCAAGCAAATCGTCAGTGACTCCTGCGGTGACCCCGTCCGGTCGGCGATAGGCCTGGCACCGGGTGCAGTTGTTGAAGAGAGCGATGCGGTAACGGATCAGCTCGTGCAGGCGTGGCGGCAATTCGCTGTCGTTGACCGCGTCGTTCCAGGCGCCGATGGCGTTCGCCATCGTCGGACGATGCATCAATGCTCGACGGGCCTGCGGCCCTGCGCTGCCCTGCATGAGAGCTCCGGTCGATTCGTCGCATAGGGCTACTCGTGGCATCTCTGTCCCCTCTATCCGTCGGCGGCTCGGTCGTGCCTCGACGTCGTCGTAAACCATGATAATGATATTTTCGATTGCTCTGAAGGCTGATTGCTCTGAAGGCCGGAGACGAGTTTCCGCACGCATTCCACGGAGGCGCTGGGCTGGTCCCCAGGCAAATTGTCGGGGGCTAGCGTCGAAGTCATGGACCTCCGCATTTTCACCGAACCCCAACAGGGTGCCACCTACGACGATCTCTTGGCCGTGGCGTTGGAGGCTGAACGACTGGGATTCGATGCGTTCTTCCGCTCCGACCACTACCTACACATGGGCGGTGAGCCGGGACCCGGCTCCACAGATGCATGGATCACACTCGCGGGCCTCGCCCGTGACACGTCGACCATCCGCCTGGGAACACTTGTCACCTCGGCTACCTTCCGCTATCCGGGACCGCTGGCGGTGAGCGTCGCGACCGTCGATGCCATGAGTGGCGGCCGTGTCGAGCTGGGCCTGGGGGCAGGCTGGTACGAGGGCGAACACAGCGGCTTCGGCATTCCGTTCCCCGCGACTGGCGAACGTTTCGACCGACTGGAGGAACAGTTCGAGATCATCTCCGGCATGTGGGCCACTCCCGTTGGTGAGAAGTTCGATCACTCGGGGGCCCACTACGAAATCAGCGAATCCGTCGCACTGCCGAAACCAGTGCAATCACCCCATCCTCCGCTCATCGTGGGCGGCGTAGGACCTCGGCGCACTCCGCGCATTGCGGCACGATTCGCCGACGAGTTCAATGTGCCGTTCTGCGATTCAACGACGACGGCCGAGCAGTTCGACCGCGTCCGACGTGCAGTCCAGGATGAAGGTCGCGACCCCGGATCAATCATCTTCTCGGCAGCGCAGGTCGTGTGCGTGGGCGAGAACGAGGCCGACCTCGAAAGGCGTGCCTCCGCCATCGGACGTGAGCTGCCCGAGCTTCGAACCAACGGCGTCGCGGGAACCGTCGATGAGGCCGTCACCCGTTTGGGCGAGTTCGCAGCTATCGGCGCATCCCGTATCTATCTGCAGGTTCTCGACCTGTCAGACCTTGAGCAGCTGAAGTTCATTGCAGAGGCGATCATGCCGGCACTAGCGAAATTGTGAGCTACTGAGCAACGCCCGGTCGTAGAGCTCGTATGCGCGATTGGGCTGACCGGAAGTCATCCGGTCAGCCCAATCGAATCAATCTGTTGAATCTGCCCCGAAGGGTCAGGCAGCCTTGCCGCGTGTCAGTCGCGTGCGGCGGCGATCTGTGTAGACCAAGGCGTAGCCGATGAGCGGGAGGATTCCGCCCAGCAGAAGCAGTACCAGCGGCGAGGTGCCGGTGAAGGCGAGTCGCCTGTGCGAGTTGGCCTTCTTGTTGTCGGCTGCTTCCGTACCAGCGTCGTCCTTGTGTTCTGCTCCCGCACCCACTGCCGGATTCAGAGTGTCGGCCTTCTGGGTTGAAGGGGTGCGATCACCCGGGGCTGCGACCGGGTCGAGCCCTTCGCCACCGGTCTTCGGCGGAGTCGGCGGCGCTGTGACCTCGGCCGCCAGAACCTCGATCCGCATCGTCCAGGTCGAGGACGCAAAGTTGCGGGTTCCCGGCTGGTCGGCCGAGATCACGCACGTCCCCGCCGCGATCATCCTGAGAGACTTTCCGTTCAGGCTGCAAACGGTTCCATCGCCCTGGTCGATCTGGAGGACAGCGGTGAGACCCGCCGAAGACAGAACCTCGAGCAGATCGATGTCACCAGCTGTTGCGACAGCATCGACTCCGTTGACATCGAGGGTCTGGGTTGCCTTGGCGATCGTAATGTCGAAGGTCTCAGATCCGCTGTAACCGGGGGTGGTCACTGTCATTGTCATGGTGTAATCGCCCGCTTCGGAAGGTGCCATTGACGTAGGCCCGTAGACAGTGCCGTTGACACCGGTCCAGACTTCCGACGTCGCAAGACCCGAGGGCGAGGTAGACCCAGCGGTATCGAGTGGCTGACCGTCGTATCCCTTGAAGCTGTTCGTGATGTCGACAAGTGCATTGGTCGTGAAGGTCTGAGTCGACCCGTAGGCAACCATGTCGCCGGACCTTGCAATGGTCCTGAAGAAGTACGTGGTTGCAGGCTCGACGGCATGGTCTTCGAGAACAAGTGCCGTGGCGGACTTGGATGAACTAGATGCGGGGCTCGCATCGAACTCGGCATCCACTGCGTCGAGTCCGACTTCGGTCTTGGCGATCTGGAAGCGGAAGTCGGTCGATTCACCGTTGGCGTTGGCCTCACCGGTCAGGTCCACCTCGGTGACCGTGGAGTTCACCTGCGCGGTTCCCGTCTGAGTCATCGGCGGGCGAATCGTGGTGGCTTCACCGATACCGGCAGCCGACAGTTCCGAGATCTCCAGTCGGTACGGATCAGACGATGGGATGGTGACGGTGGCCGAGTTGCCACTCGTGGCAGAACTCTTCAGCGTCGCAATGGTTCCGCCATCGCTGACGTAACGAATCCGATAGCCAGAGATGGATGAGGTTCCAGCTGCTCCGGAGGTCCAGGTGAGAGCCACGTTCGAACCTGTGACGACAACCGGGTCGACAGTCGGTGCGCCAGGGGCGACACCGCCTACGACGGCGGTCACACGCTCAGGGGTACGTGGGCCCACTCCTGCGGCATTGCCTGCCTCGATGGTGAAGTACCTGGGTCCGGAACCAAGACCTGTGAATGTGGTGGTCCGCTCCGTTCCGGGGATCGACTTGGAGGACACGATCGACCCGGCGGTAGCGCCGCTCCACAGGATGACGTTGTATGTCGTGACGGGCGAACCGTTCGCTTCCGCCTCGTCCCAGTTGACTGTCACCGAACTGATGGACGGAGATGCGGTAAATCCGGGAACCATTCCGGGGAGACCGTAGGGAGAGCCGTTGGCCGGTACCGATGCGACGCCTGAAGTTTCGGCAGTGATGGCCCGAATTGCGACCGAGTAGGTCTGGCCGTTGTTCAGACCACCGATGATCATCGGTGAGGTCACCTGGGACGCCGGCACCCAGGCGCCACCGTCAATCTGGTACTGATAGCCCGTAATGGGGGAACCGCCGGTGTTGCTCGGAGCGGTGAATGCGACCTTCAGGGTCGAACTCATCGGCGTGATCGCAGTGATCGTCGGCGGGGTGGGCGAGCCGAGCGGCGTGGCCGGAGCGGCGTTCGAGAAAGGCTCCTGACCGTCGGTCGTGACGGCGGCCACCCGGAACAGGTATGGCGTTCCGTTGTTGAGCCCTGTCACAACGATGCTCTGGTCAGTGGTAGCGGCGTGGGGGAAGGTGGTCCAAGGACCGCCCACGTTCGTTGCGTACTCAACCTGATAGTCGGTGACGGTCGAGCCGGGGGGTGACAGCTCGCTCCACTGGAGAGATGTCGAAGAATCGCCGCCGAAGCCGAAGAGGAGAATCGGTTTGGGGTCGGGCGTCGCTGACGGTGTCACAGGGAATGTCGATCGGGTCGACGGAAGGCTCTCGCCTAGCGCGTTCACCGCGGTGACCTGCAGGTAGTACGGGGTGCCGTTGTTCAGACCCGTGATGGTCGACCGGGTAGTTGTAGAAACATCGTCGGCGAAGGTCGTGAAGGGGCCATTCGGATTGGTCGAGTACTTGACGAAGTAGTCGACGATCGGAGATCCGCCTGCCGAGAGGGGCGGCATCCAGTAGACGTCGATGAGTCCGTTTCCGGGCGCACCGACGACCGAGCGGGCAGGGTCGGGAACTCCGACGCTGTAGGTCAGGGTGATGGCGCCGTTTGCGTTGTTTCCGGTGAAGTACTGATAGCTCTCGACGAGCCCGCTGAATCCACCCGAGGAGTTGGAGCCGGGGAACCCACCGAATCCGAACCACTCGGTCGCACTCGCGCCGCCATACTGATCGGCACCGCGTTCGCCACCCTGGTCGCCGCCGCCGCCGGCGCCGGATCCACCACCGTCAGCGTTCTGACCCGCCGCAGCGTTGGCACTGAGTCCAGGACGCCCAGAAGTGTCTGTGACGTCGCTCCGGGCGAGGAAGGTGTCCTCGGCGAGGCGTCCGATGATCGGGGCATACTGACCGCTACCTCCGCTGCCACCGCTACCGGCCGCGACAATGATGGATCCCGCGACCTGGAGCACTGATGCCGCGCCGCCGCCTCCGCCCGAGCCGGAGCTACCCGATGTTCCGGCCTGCCCGCCGGTTCCGCCGTCATAGCCGGCCAGAGGGTTCAAGCCGCCGTTGCCGCCAGCCGCGCCGCCACCACCGGTGCCGCTGGAGCCGCCGGATCCAACTGCGATGGTCAGAACCTGGCCCGGTGTAACGGCGATCGTGCCCTGTACCTGACCGGCGAATCCGCCTGCCGGTGAGGGCCCATTGGCATCGGTTCCACCCCGACCGCCTTGGCCGCCCAGCACAGTGACCCCGAGGGATGTCACGCCTGCCGGAACGGTGAACGTCTGGGTGGCGCCGGTGTAACCGAACGTCGTGGTCATCATTGCGTCCGCCGAGGCCTGTGGGGCCACAACTGTCAGCACTGCGCTCGTTAGACACACGGCGAGCAACGCAGACAGGACTTGAAGTAGCCGAGCGACGCGGCTGTTTCTGATTGAACTCATGTCAGCTCGGTCGACCTGAATTTTGTTCAGGTTAGATTTTTACGACAGATTTCCGAAGAAGACAGGAAATTCGATCCTCGTCAGCGTGCGAGGCAGTCCCTGTGTCCAGCGCTGGCGTTCAGTCCGTGACGCTCTGGTAGCGGGCGGCCGTAAAGGCGATCATCACTGGTACCACGGTGGCGAACACCACGATCCCTACTGTGAGAACCGCGAGGGGTCGACCCGGAACATCGTTGATGATGAACGACCATTCGATGATGCTCGACTGAAGGACATACGCCAACAGGGCCCAACGGAACACCACTGCGAACTGGGCCCAGGCAAATGGACGGATGGTTGCGGCCATGATGATCGCGATGATCTCGAGAAGGACCGCACCGGCAACAAATATGGTGGGAAGCGTGAGTGCCGGCTCCTCGCCGATCTGTGCGATCACAAGAATGCCGGCGACTATGGCCAGTGTGAGCCCGAGCATCGCCACCGGGATGACGGGTGGGACCTTGCGTTCGAAGGGGCGCGTCGGAGTCGTCGTAGTTGCGGTCACTGTGTTGCCACCCTGGTCATGATCAGCAAGGTCGCTACCTGCATCAGGCCAGTGATGCCAGCCGTGTAGATGAACCGTTTCATCAGGTGCTCGATTACCTCACCGTCGGGCTTCGGCTTCTTCATCTCCAACAGGACTGCGATGTTGGCCGGCTCCAGGATGCCTAGCGCGATGATCGCCATGATCCCCACGACCACCATCGAAGCGATCAGCCAACTGCGGTTTATCGTCCCCGGATTGAGGTTGCCGTAGTTGAGGGCAATCTGAAATCCGGCGGCGAGGGTCATCATGACCAGCGTCGGCATCAGTATCACCATCTTGGGCATGAACTTCGACGCGAACTCGGCCTTGGCCGGTGGTGAAAGGCCACCCATGATGGGCCCGAGTATCAGACCGACATAAAGGTCGACCGCCGTCCACATGGCGCCGCCGGCCACGTGAGCGAGCATCAGCGCCCAGATCGAGTTGGTTGCAATCGCATAGATCACCAGCGCAAATGCTGCGACGACAACCGGTAGACCCTTCAGGGGAACTATCTGGATGTCGAGGGGTCCGGGAGGTGGCCCTTCAATCGATGCTGCAGCGTCAGTTGACGCAACTCCCCCGATCACCGTCATTGTCAACCCCCATGGCTGAAAGCCGCACTGTGGGTGGGTCGAATCCCATCCAGGGCCGACGATAACACCAGGGCCCTGTCGCAGAGTGGGATTTGGTGCAGTCGGATCTGGCGGCGCGGCGTCTGGCTGCGTGGGATTTGGCTGCGTGGGATTTGGGCGCGCTCAAACGGCCGCTACCGGAGACTCCGTCCCGTTCGATCCTTCGGCGTGGGTGAGCGAAACGAGCACGTCGCCGACACGCGGCGAGCGGGGATTGTCGGAGCAGATCAGGTGGAGATTCTTCTTCGGGTCGATGATGAACAGGGCGATCGAATCGGGGTGGACCACAGCATGTTCGGGAGCCCCGAACTGTTCGGTTATCGGCGTGGAAGCGGTACGCCATCCCGAGGCGATCCGTTCGGCCAGTCGTTCGTAGGTCGCGTCCTCGTCGAAGAGTGGCCTGCCGAACGCACCGGCGGGAGTTGCGGATCCCGAATCGTGCTCACGACGCGCCGGAATCAGTTGGAAGACCTTCTTGCGGCCAAGCGTCTCGGTTGCTCTCTGCGATGCCAGTGCGTTGATCTCGTCGCTCTTGGACATCGCCACGAAGCTCGATGCGGTATCCAATCCGGCCGCCTCCCAGGTTGCATCCGAGATGACTGATCCCCTGTGGGTTGCGAGGCCTGTCATCCGGGCCTTGCTCAGGTCGCCGGAATTGAGGTCTATCAAACGGGTCGGTACCGAGTTTCTCTCGAGTGCCGCGGCAAATGTCTGCGCGACGTCATTCGCTCCGAGCACGATCACGGTGCGTTGCTCGGCCTCTATCAGCCCCAGCGAAACGCCGAGCGGTTTGCTCAGGAACCCGGACATCAGGACGGTCCCGGCGATGACGGTGAACACAACCGAGACGAATGCCTGTGAGTCTGACACCCCGGTCTCTGCCAATTTCAGTGCGAACACCGAGGCAACCGACGCAGCGACGATTCCCCTCGGCGCGGTCACGGCGAGAAACAGCCGCTCCTTGCCGTTGACCTTTGAACCGATGGTCGAAGCCAGTACGCCCAGAGGACGCACGACAACGACCAGCGCCACGAGAAAGGCAAGATTTCGCCACTCCAGATCCACCAGGGTGTCGGTGGTTATGCGGGCCCCGAGCAGCAGGAAGAGACCCGAGATGAACAGGATCCGCAGGGTCTCGTTGAACTCGAGAATCCTGTTCACCGGTACCCGACTCTGGGTCGCGAGTGCGATCCCCATCACGGTGACCGCCACCAGCCCGGATTCCTCGCGCAGTTCGTTGGCGACCGCGAAAGCGGCCAGAACCGACGCGAGCATCGTCAGATTCACCAGGTGATCGGGTACGACGAACCTGCCCAACAGAAGGACCAGCAGTCCGGCAACCACCAGTCCTATGACTGTCCCCAGGCCCAGCGTCAGGAAGACCTGCCAGACGACGATACCGATGCTGCTGCCGGTGGAGACGAACAAGGCTTCGAAGACCAGGACCGTGAGGATCGCCCCGATCGGGTCGATCAGGGTCCCCTCCGACTCGAGGATCGCTCCCACTCGACCATGGAGTCCTATCGAACTGACGATTGGGCCCACCACCGTTGGTCCGGTCACCACCAGCACCGCCCCCAAGAGCAGGGCGACGTTCCAGTCGATCCCCAGGATAAATCGCGCCGAGATCGAGATGCCTACGAGGCTGATGACCACCCCGACGGTCAGCAGCTTCCAGACGGTGCTGCCGGCCTCCCGGAGCCCCTTCGAGCCGAGCCCCAGTGAACCTTCGAAGAGAATGACTGCCACCGCCAGCGACACCCCAGGAAACAGGATGTCACCGAAGGTTTCGTCGGGATCCAACATGCCCGTCACAGGTCCCGCGATAAGCCCGATAGCCAGAAGGAAGACGATCGGCGGAATCTTCAACTTCCAACCCAGCCACTGCGCGGCCACTCCGGCCACCAGGACCGACGTCATTACGACTACGAGATTCCCGCTCATTGCAGCGTCATCCTGGAGATTCTTCCTTCAGACTTCGAACGTGACATGACGTAGTTCCTTTGGCGGTGACCGTACTTGAAGGCTCATTCCATCTGGCGGAAGTGCCACCTTCTGGAGCTCTCGCTGCGTGGTTCGTCGCGGGCATCGAGATCTCCGATCCACCAGTTCGAGCGGTTCCCCGCGACCAGGGTGAGGCCGACGAGAACTCCGAGCGAGATTCCGATCATCGAAGTCAGAACAACCAGCAGTGTGTTGCCGCTGGTTGGATCGCCTTCGCCAAGTAGGAGCGACACACCCTTCAGCCCAAGTGCACCAGGAACGAGTATCCAGAACCCGGGCAGGAAGGTCACCAAGGTGCTCGGCCCCGAAGGTTGTCGCGACGCCAGAACTGCAATCGGCGTCATCGCCAGCGCCCCGAAGAACGCCGACAGTGCCGGTCCGAAGAACAGGGCGCCGATGACCTGCCCTGCGTAGGCGACGTACAGGACGCCCATGATCCACCAACGGGCCGAACTTGCGGCTCCGTTCAACCAGACGATGCCGACACCGAAGAGCGCGACACCGAGCCAGGGCGCGATCACCGCCAGGAATCCGCTGGCCGTCGAGGTTCGCACACCGTCACCAGCGCCGATCAACTGGACCCCGGCCGCCAGGCCCAGCGCCAACAGGACCAGTTGCATTCCACCGGATGCCACTCTCGACGCTCCCGAGACGATGTGGCCGGTGACGAGTTCGAGCACTCCCATGGTGAGCTTCGATCCGGGTAGTTCGGTCACCAGCGGGGCGAGCAACAACGGGAACACGATCAGTCCACCGATCACGCGGGTGGCACCGAACACGACGATGGAACAGACAGCCGCAGCGATCAAGGGCCGGAATGGAAGGTAGGCGATGGATTCGACGCCCCGTGTGAAGACGATCACCCAGCCGATTGCCCCGCCGAGGAGCGCACCCAGCACGACCTCGCGCCACGTGCCGCCAAGGATAAGGATCAGGCCGACAGTCGAGATGACATGTCCTGACACCATGATCGCTGGCGAGTACGGGGGGTCCGACACCCTCAGGGTCCTCAACGCCGCCAACGTTTCGGTGGCATCGAGGTGGCCGTGGACAACCTTGTGGACCAGTCGGGTCACCTCATCGATCTGATCGAGGCGGAGTGGAGAGGATCCTGCTCGGCCGACCTCGGTACGCACTCCGCCCTCATCCGGGATTGAGATGACCAGTGAATTGGGAAGGACCAACGTGCCCATTCCGACTATTCCGAAGGTCTTGGCAACCCTGTCCAACGTCGTTTCGACCTGGGGAACGGCGATGCCCGAGTCGATCAAGGCCTTGCCCAGTTCCAACAACAGAGCCAACGCCGTTCTGTGGTCGGTGAGGAATTCGGGAGTCTCGGGCTTCTCACGGCCCGCTGGCCAGATGCGCCGCCACGGTGGACGAACCGTTTGGAGCCCGCTCAGATTCTGACGTCGTAGATAGAAATATGCGGCCGCCCCGATTGCCAGGAAGGCGAGAACCGCCAGGGCAATCGACCCGAGCGGAATATTCGAACTTCTCACGTTCGCGGGCCGTCCCGGCGCACGCACGGGCGTCCCAGGGGAAACATCGGCTCCCGGTGGGTCCGAGTGCGGAATCGACGGCTCGGTCTCCCCGCCGGGTACTGCTCCGGGTCGGTCCGTTCCGGTGTCCGTCTGGCTGGTCGGAGGTGCCGTCTGAACGGTCGTCGACGTGCTGGTGCCGGACACCGTGGTCGTCGGTGCTGTGGAGGTCGACTCGGGGATGCTCGACGGGGTGGACGTACTGCCCACAGCGGTGCTCGTCGACGGCGTCGATGGAGTTGAGGATGGAGTCGTCGAACTGGACCCACCGGGCGACGTCACGGTGGTGGTGTCGACCGGATCGGCGTCGCCTCCCTCTCTGACGGCAGTGGTGGTCGGCGATACCTGCCTGGGTGCGGCCGAGGATTCAGGGGCCGTGGCTGCAACTGCGATGGAGAACGAAACGGCGAGCACGACCAGGAAAGACCGGGATGCTGCCGACACTGCGCCCGCTTGTCGACGCGTCGGGTCCGGGCGTCTCCGCAAATGTCCCTCGGCGGAGGGGCGACGGAGCCTCATGTTTGAAGCTGGTGCGCGGATCTTGTTGTTGGGTCGAGAGGCATCACTACTCCTCCACGGTAGCTAGCCACGTCGAGGCAGTTCGAACTGTACGGTTTCCGGCACACAGTTCAGAGAGGCCAGCTACGTGTTCCAACAACGCCTGATCAGCGAACGACGGCTCAAGCGCATCCGAGCGGAATTGATCAGGCCGAACATCTGGCGTCGCTCGTTACCCTTCGAGGTGGAGGCCTGGGCGGTTCCACCGGTCGAAGGACTCGCGTCCGACCCGGTTCCGGTCGTCGAGGCCCTTGCCGCCGACTACTCACCGCTCACCTCCGGGTCACCGTGGGGTGCACCCTGGGCCACCACGTGGTTCAAATTTCGAGCCGTCATCCCAGAGGAGTTTGCGGGTCGGCCTCTCGACGCCATCCTGAACCTGGGGTTCGGTGGTTCCGGACCAGGGTTCTCGGCGGAGGCCCTGATTTGGGCGGCGGGAGACGACGGCACCTGGATTCCGGACCGTGGGCTCCACCCGATGAACCACACCGTCCGGGTGACTGATTCTGCGGCGGCTGGCGAGGCGGTGGAGTTTCTGGTCGAGGCCGCGTCGAACCCGATGATGCTGAGCTTCGCGCCCGACCCGAACAGCGACGTTCAAACCGCCGGGACCGACCCGATCTACAGACTCGGCACGTGCGTACTGGCTGTGGTCGAGACCGAATTGCAGGAGTTGGAGCGGGATTTCGCGTGCGTCAAGGGCTGGATGTCGGAGCTGGCGCCGAACGAACCGAGGGCGAACGAACTTCTCGTCGCCATCGAGCGGAGTATGGACGCGCTCGACCCACTCGATCCAACAGGGACCGCCTCGCAGGCCCGCGACGCGCTGGCGGCGGTGCTCGCAGTTCCCGCCGGCCAATCCGCACACCGGATTTCGGCGATCGGCCATGCACATATCGATTCCGCATGGCTCTGGCCGATACGCGAAACGATCAGGAAATGTGCCCGGACCTTCTCGAACGTTCTGCGGCTCATGGACGAGGAGCCTGACTTCCGCTTCGCGTGTTCACAGGCTGTCCAGTACGAATGGATGCGACAGCACTACCCGAGCATCTTCGACAAGATCCGCGATGCAGTCGGACGCGGCCAGTGGATACCGATCGGTGGCCAGTGGGTCGAAGCGGACGGCAACATCACCGGCGGCGAGTCCCATGTACGCCAGCTCCTCCACGGCCAGCGGTACTTCCGTGAACACTTCGGGGTCACCTGCAGCGAGGTGTGGATCCCGGACGTGTTCGGCTATCCCGCAGCACTCCCCCAGATCTTTCGACTGGGTGGAGCCGAAAGGTTCCTGACCCAGAAGCTCTCGTGGAATCGAACCAACTCGTTTCCGCACCACACCTTCTGGTGGGAGGGCATCGACGGCAGCCGGGTGTACACGCACTTTCCGCCGGCCGACAACTACAACGCCGAGGTGACTCCCAGAGAGCTTGCCTACGCGGTCCACAACTTCAAGGAACACGGCCGCTCGACGCGATCGTTGATGCCCTTCGGTCACGGCGACGGCGGCGGTGGGCCCACCGCAGAGATGCTCGCCAGGTTGAAGCGCTCGAAGAACCTCGATGGCGCACCCCGGATCGAGATCGAATCACCCGAGCAGTTCTTCGACGCAGCCATAGCCGAATATCCGGATCCTCCGGTCTGGGTCGGTGAGCTCTACTTCGAGACGCACCGCGGGTCCTACACGAGCCAAGCGCG
Organism: Microthrixaceae bacterium; assembly: GCA_049647585.1. Classification (GTDB taxonomy): domain Bacteria; phylum Actinomycetota; class Acidimicrobiia; order Acidimicrobiales; family Microtrichaceae; genus JAGQSZ01. The sequence goes on from JBARXY010000016.1 coordinate 93,784, forward strand.
CACCAAGGTCGGCAATCGGCGGGCAGAGGCCGCGCTGCGTGAGGTCGAACTCTGGTCGGTTGCCGCTTTTGGTGGTTCCGAGTCGGAGGGTTACCCGCTGTCGGAGCTCGATGAGCTCTGGAAGTCGGTTCTTCTTCATCAGTTCCACGACATCCTCCCTGGTACGTCCATCGGCTGGGTGCACCGCGAGGCGGAAGCGACACATGCCGATGTGCTGGCACGCCTGGCGGTGCTCAAGGACCGGGCGCTGGCCGGACTAACTGCTGAGGCCGACGGACCGTTCGTGGTCAACAGCGCGCCGTTCGGGCGCGACGAGGTCATCGCTGTCGAGCGCAATTTGGTCCCTGTAGGAGGGCAGTCCCAAACCCAGGTCCTTGCCGACGGCACCGCTGCGATGCGGATCGCAGCCGAGCCCTTGGGCCTTGCACCGCTCATGCCCCTCGGAGCTGTCGGTGCGGTGCGAGGAACCGAACGAAGCTTGGAGAACGACATCCTGTCGGTCCACTTCGATGACGGCGGATCGGTCGTCTCGATGGTCCACCTTCCAACCGGACGCGAAATCGTTGCGCCAGGTGAGCGGGCAAACCGTTGGCAGCTCCACCACGACCTGCCCCTCGAATACGACGCCTGGGACATCGAGGAGTACTACCGGAACCGCGTCGAAAACCTGGACACGGTTGAGTCGATCACGCTCGATGACGGCGGGCCGCTAGTTGCCAGACTGCGAGTCCAGCGGACCTTCCGTAGCTCCACGCTCGTCGAGGTGTTCGAGTTGCGTTCCGGATCGGCCCGACTCGATGTGAAAGTCGAACTCGATTGGCAGGAGCGTGACCACCTGCTCAAGGTTTCGTGGCCCCTGGATCTGTCGGCCAGCGAAGTGACCCGTGACATCCAATACGGCCACATCACCACTCCGATCCACACCAACACCACGTGGGACGTAGCCCGATTCGAGTTCTGCGCCCACAAGTGGGTCGACCTGAATGAGGGTGATTTCGGAGTGGCTCTTCTGAACGACGGACGATACGGCCACGACGCGACCCGAACACGCTCCGGCGACGGGTCCTCCAGCACGACCCTGCGACTGAGTGTCGTAAAGGGGGCGAGGTTCCCCGACCCGAAGGCCGACGTCGGCGAGCACCGCTTCACCTACTCGGTCATGGCCCACCACGGCGCCAATCGTCAAGACGTAATCGCCGAGAGCTACAAGCTGAACATGCCGGTAACGATCTTCGAGTCCGGGCCCTCGGATCGGGACACCACTGATCCGGCTGTTGACGAGGCTGATTGGAGCGGTGGCGTTGGAACAGGGCTCGATCCGGTGGTCTCGACCAACGGTGGACCGGCAATCGTCGAGGTCGTGAAAGCCGCAGAAGACGGGTCGGGCGACCTGATCCTGCGCGTCTGGGAGGGCCTCGGCAATCGGAGCACCACGAAACTGCAGTTTCGGTTCCCCCTGAGGTCGGCTCGACTGACGGACGCACTCGAAGACGGCGAGCCGCCGCTTCCTGCCCCGACTCTCGAACACCCGACTCTCGAACACCTGTCACCCGACACCGTGATCCTGGCGCTTCGGCCGTTCCAGATCGCGACGATCCGGGTCTCACGGGCTGACGGTCAGATCGAATAGGTACCGACAACCCGGGCCTGTTCGATGATGTGTCCGTCCATCGCGGCGAGGATGGAAGCCCGGTCCGGTGGAGGGTCGTGGACCAAGGTCGTGTCCAGCGCGAAAAGATGGAAGAAGTAGTGGTGCACGCCATGACCCGGAGGCGGGGCCGGGCCCATATAGGCCGCGTCGCCCATTGAGTTGACGCCAGCCGTGTATGTCGTGTCTGTTCGACCGCCGATACATGTGGCTGATGGGTCGATCCCGACTGCAACCCAGTGGGTGAAGCCGTCAACCAGTGGGGCATCAGGGTCGTGCATGACCAAAGCGAGCTCTCGGGTGCCGTCGGGAACGTCGGACCAACGCAGTTCCGGTACGTGGTTCGCACCTCCCTTCGTGAACTCCTCGGGTATCGGCCCTCCGCTATCGAAGTCCGGCGAAACGATCGTCATGGCACCAAGATTGAGTTCTGGCAAGGTCTGCCCTTTCTCTGGCTTCCGATTGCACATATCCAATCCCTCCCAGTCCAATCCCTCCCGGGGAGTGTGAACCACAACCGCAACACTCCACGGTTGCTACACCCCGCGTCCGGGTAGGTGTGCCGTATGGACGAACCAGAGGATCCTGGACGAGCAAGAGACGAGCGCAAGGACCTTCCGCCGGGCGCAGGCACAAAGGGCGATGACGACGACATCTCCGGAAACGCCGGTAGGACCAAGCCCTTTGAGGATGGAGAGGCCGGAGGAAAGCTCGCTCCGGGCGGTGACAACCCTCCTCCAGAGGCACCATCTGACTGAGACGGAGACTCTCTCGGTGCGCACGATTTTCATAATCGGGTGCCGGGAAGCCAGCCTTTGCCGGTGCAGAGCGGCCACCGACAGCCGATGAGTCGGCGCCTGACGGTCGTCATGGCTGTCGCATCAGGACTGGTCGTCGCAAACAGCTATTACGCGCAGCCGATCGTCGAGTCCATTTCCAGGGGACTCGACGCCTCGAGCACCCAGGTCGGACTCGTCGTAACTGCGAGTCAGATCGGCTATGCAGTGGGCCTTGCATTTCTGGTTCCGCTTGGCGATCTGTTGGACCGGCGAAAGCTGCTGTCGGTGTTGCTCGTCGTGACCGCAGTGGGCCTGGCCGCCATGGCGCTCACTCCGAACTGGCAGATTTTGGGCATCGCGACGCTGCTTGTCGGAATCACCTCGGTGGTTGGTCAGATTCTGGTGCCGATGGCTGCGAGTCTGGCCGAACCCGACGAACAGGGAAAGGTCATCGGCGACGTCATGACCGGACTACTCCTGGGCATTCTGTTGTCACGGGTCTTGTCCGGTGTCATCGCCGACCTCACCGGTTGGCGCTCGGTGTTCTGGGTGGCAACGGCGTTGATGATCCTGACGGCAATCCTGTTGCAGCGAGAACTTCCCGTTGTGCCTGCAACGACCGAGCTGTCGTACAAGTCGCTTCTGATGTCGGTCATCAACCTGGTTCGAGAAGAGCCGGTGCTACGGCTCCGGATGGCCTACGGAGGGCTGACCTTCGCTTCTTTCGGGGCCCTCTGGACGAGCATCGGCTTTCTGTTGGCCGGACCCGAGTACGGGTGGTCCGATGCTGCGATCGGCCTCTTCACCCTGCTGGGTGTCGCAGGTGTCCTAGCAGCGCGAATCGCCGGAGTGATGGCTGACCGTGGGTATGCGCAACGACAAACAGGGCCGTTCATTGCGATAACGGCGGCCAGTTTCGCGGTGATGGGAGTGGGCAGGAACAGCGCGATCGCGTTGGGAGTTGGGGTAGCTGCACTGGAGTTGGGCATCCAGGGGACGCACATAACGAACCAGAGCCTGTTCTACCCGCTCAGACCCGACGCGAGGAGCAGGCTCAACACCGCCTATATGACCGCATACTTCGCTGCTGGGTCGGCGGGCAGCGCTCTGTCCGCCATCGTCTACTCACAGGCGGGGTGGACCGGTGTTTGCCTCCTGGGAGCGGCGTTCCCCATTGTCGGGCTTGTTCTCTGGGGAGCCGAGACAGCATCGACGGTCAGCGGAGGTGGTCTTCGAGAAAGCCGGCCATGACGTCAAACGCTTCTAGGGCACGTTTCTCCATGTACTGCGATGACGCCGGGTCGAGAGCGAAGCCGTGTTTGGCATCCGGATAGGTCACGATCTTCGATCTGCCGTTCTTAGGCAGAACCGTCCTCATCGCTTCGATGTCCCTCGCGGGAGTGCTTCTGTCCCGACCCCCGTATATGCCGAGCCATGGTGCCCGCAGCGTCTCGGCGGCCTCGATTCCACTGAGCACTCCCGGCCATCGTTCTGCAGCAATTCCGCCCCCGTAGAAGGTGATCGCGGCGTCGATATCCAACTCGGCGGCCGCCCAGAGCGCAATCGTCCCGCCCATCGAAAAGCCGATCACGGCAACCTTGTCAGCACCCCTCGTTCTGCACCACGCGACGGCACTCTCAAGATCAGACCTGATGGATTCAGCTCTAAGCGCGTCGTGTGCACGCCTGGCCAGGCGGTACGTGCCGTCCTCTACGTACGCCGATCCCATGCGGTGGTAAAGGTGTGGTGCGGCGACGATGTAGCCATCGGCGGCCAACCGGGCGACGAGGTCGATCACCGCATCGGTGAGACCCCAGATCTCGTGGAGAACAACTATTGCGCCGGTGGGATGACCGGGTCCGAACGCCACGGTCAGTGCGACGCCTTCGGGAGTGACCGCGTTCTCGGTCCTGGATGCAGGTCCGAGCGCCATCTCACAACCCCGATTCCGCGAAGCGTTTCATGGACGAGGCACGCCTAGGGGTATGGGGCGGCCAATGACCAGAACCAGCGCGACCGAACCTGGCGAGGCCAAGGTGGTGTACACCATCGGCCATTCGACCCATCCGATCGATGAGTTCATAGAGATGTTGAAGCGCAACGAGATCCAGACGCTGGTTGACGTCCGGAGCATTCGCGGCTCGCGCCACAATCCCCAGTTCGGTGAGCACGAACTTGAGAAGAGCATGCCGGCGGCGGGCCTGGAATATCTGCCGATGAAGGGTCTCGGTGGCAGGCGACATACCCGAGTGAGCGAGGAGACGGTCAACGGGGCTTGGCGCAACCGGAGTTTCCGTAGCTACGCCGACTACATGCAGACCGAGGACTTCGAGGCTGCCGTCGACGAGTTGGTTGACTTGGCCGACAAGCAACGCGTCGCAATCATGTGCGCCGAGGCTGTGCCTTGGCGCTGTCACCGATCGCTGATCGGCGACGCGTTGCTTGCCCGTGGAGTCAAGGTTCTCGACATTATGACCAAGACATCTACCAAACCGCACTCCATGATCAGCTTCGCCAAGGTCGATGGAGAACGCGTCTGGTATCCGCCGGAGGACTGAGACGCCGGCATTCACGGGTCACCGCTCCGCGAAGCGGTCGCGGTCTTCAGTCTTCTCGAAGCCGACCACCGCCCAACCCTCGGTCTCTCCAGACCGACGCAAGCTCTCGACACGGTGGTTGCCATCCTCCAGATGAAGCTGGCCATCCTCGAAAGAGACGATGAATGGCGGCGGAACGAACCCGTCGTCGATCTTGTCGGCCATGTCGTCGACGCGAGAATCCCAATAGTCGTCGCTGACCTCGACAAGTACCGGATCACCTTCGGGCCCCACGAAACGGTTGAGCTCATCCAGCGGCAGAAGCATCGGCCCGAGCCAGTGGCGGTGGCGTTTGGTCAACTCGGCACCGAGAGGAGCGTTGTCGCTACCGGGGCTTGCCAGGAATCCGGCGACCCATTCATCGAGACGCCCGCTGCTTGCCGCATCGCGAGCAGTGTCGAGCGTGTACCTGTCGGTATCCATGGGGAGTCACCTACCCACATTCGGTTCGGACAGCGACGTCGGGCGAATCAGTCGGGGGGAGCAACCACTGCGTGAAGGTGCTCAGCATCGTTGAAGGTGTGAAGCGTCCAGCGGTCGAGCGTCTCGTCGTGCTCCCACACCGTCATGCCCGTGTTCGACGGCCTCATCAGCGCCCCGGTTCCCGGATGGGGCATGTCGAAAATCGTCCGGATCGACGCCATGATGACTCCGGCGTGACACACAGCCACAACCGTCTCATCCCGGTGTTCACGGGCAAGTCTCTCCATGGCCGAGTTGACCCGCAGATGGAAGGAGTTCCAACTGTCACCTTCGGGAGCGAATGGGCGATCGGGTTCGGCCATCATGTCGAAGACGCCGTAGTTGGCCGGATAGTCCGCCCAGTGGGTGTTGTCAGCTTCACCGGTATGGACCTCGCACAGGTCGCAATCCTGCTCGGCAATAGTGAACCCGAGCGCCGGCGCAATGATCTGTGCGGTCTGGATCGCGCGTGGCAGTTCGCTCGTCAGCAGCGCATCAGCGACAAGCGTGCCCGAAGTCGCCAGGCGGTCACGCAGCGCCTCCGCTTGGAGTTTTCCCAGTGGTGTTAGTCCGGCGCAGCCGATTGGACCGGCGATGGTGCCGATCAAACCGGCATAGGCATCACCGTGGCGTATCAGGACCAGGCGCATGGGTCCACACTACAAAGTCGAAGGTTTGACGGCGCTGATCGTCGGGTAGTCGAACCCCATGACCTCGCCCTTGGACGTCGCGGAGCGCGGGGTCAAGGCCTTTGACGAGTTCCAGAGTCAGCACCGGGTCCTGGCCCAGGGGGTCGGCACGATTCGAAAATATGCTGATGACCGGGCAAGCGCCTTGGCCGGTCTACTGACATTTCAGGTGTTCCTTGGCATGTTGCCGCTTCTGGTGGTTGCGCTCACGGTCTTTGGACGGATCCTCAAATCGAGTGACCGGATCAAGCAGTCGGTGCTCGATTCGACCCTTGTGCAGTTCCCTGTGATCGGTTCACGCATAGAGGAGAACGTTTCTGCACTCGGGGTCAAAGGGCCGTGGATATGGATCTCCCTGGCAGGCCTGCTGTGGACCGCGACCGGCATATACAACGGCTTTCAACTGGCTCTCAACCAGGTTTGGAACGTGGCTGGTGTCGTGCGCCAGGGCTTCGTCAGTCGGCTTGTTCGCTCGCTGTTGCTCTTCGTGCTCGTGTTCGCCGCCGCAATCGGCACGAGCTTTCTGCGCGACTACTACAGCTTGTCGGGCCCCGGATTCCTGTCGGAGGCGATCTCGCTGATCACGGGTTCCCTGTTGGCTGGCGTGCTGTTGTTCGGAGTGTTCCGCATCGTCGTCGCACCGGCCATCGCGAGTGTCCATCTGATCCTCGCTGCCGCGGTTGCAGGCGTCGCCTGGCAGGTCATCCAGAGGCTCGGATCCTGGTTGATTCTCGATCGGCTCTCACAGGCGCAAGATCTGTACGGGGCGATCGGCTTTGTGGTGGTGACTCTCTTTTGGATCAACCTGCTGGCTCGGTCGGCGATATTCGCGAACGAGATCGCAGTCGTGCAGTCGCGCCGTTTGTGGCCCAGACGTATTGCCCAGCCACCGCTGAGCGAGGCCGACTGCGAGGTCCTCGTGGGACTCCTTTCCAACGAACTGCGTCGGCCCGAGCAGACCCTGACGATCGACTTCGACGAGGAGCATCTCGACCGGAGCTTCTTCGCCGAGCGCGATAGGCGCCGACGCGAATCTGACGATGGCTGCGCCTCGGGCGCCCCGACCAGCTGGGTGCTTAGGGGAGGTTCCGAGTCCGACACAGGCTGAACACCATGGTTGCACGCCGATCCACGCGTGGTCGCACGCCGATCCAATAGTGGTTGCACGCCGATCCAATAGTGCTGGGGCACTCAAAGTCGGGCGCGAATGCGCTGGGTCGAAATCCTCAGCTTCGGACTTTGCGGAGTGGGGCGGCCGTCCTTACTGTCGCGCCCGTGATCGAGAACAACCCAAGAGCTGAGATGTGCGTCTGGACCTACTGGGTGCGACCCGAATGCGAGGATGAGTTCAGATCCCTCATCGAGGCCAACTGGCCGACGCTTCGGCGGCTCGGCCTAGTCAATGACGATCCCCACATTGTTCTCCGCAGCAGTGCCGAACCGCCCGTGTACGTCGAAGTGTTTGAGTGGGCCCCGGAGGGCATGGGTAAGGCTCACGAGGATCCGGAAGTCATGGCCATTTGGCAGGCGATGAGCCCGTTGGTCGAGGACCGCCAGGATGAGAAGCTGATCCCGGGCATGACCTTCCCGTTCTTCCAGCGCGTAACCGCGTAGCTCCAGAGCTTCCGACTGGGTACCCGCTCCACGCGAGCGGGCGTGCGAGACTTTGGCGCCGGAGGGAGTCCCATGGTCGAACACCTGCTGACACCATCGAAGATCACCGCGTGGCTCGAGTGCGCCCACTACCTGTCGCTCAGAAACATGGTCGACAGTGGAACGCTGTCGGTGGCAGCTCCCTCCGGGTCCTTCGCCCAACTTGTCGTCGACAAGGGTCTGGAGCACGAGAACGCTTGCCTGCAGCACTACCGACAGCAGGGACTCACGGTGTTCGAGGTGCCACCCCGTCAGGAGCGGGAGTCTTTCGCCAAATGGGTCGACCGGGTCGGAAATCCGCTCGCCGACGGGCACGACGTCATCTACCAGATGCCGTTCGTGCACGACGGGATCCGAGGCGTCGCCGACTTCCTCGAGCGGGTCGACGATTCCGACGGAGAAGGCTTTCGTTACGAGCCGGTGGATTCCAAACTTGCCCGGGCAGACGCCAAGGTTGGCCATGTCCTCCAACTGTGCTTCTACGCCGAGGCAATTGCCGAGCTGACCGGACTTACACCCCTTGAAGTACGTCTGTGGCTCGGTTCCGGGGAGTCCGTGGGGTTCAACTCGACCGATGTGATGCCATATTGGAAGCGGTTGCGCAAGCAACTTGTAGCACTGCTCGACGCCGATAACGGCGACGGCACCACCCGACCGGTGCGCTGCACGCACTGCGAGTTCTGTGAGTTCCAACAACACTGCGACGCGCAGTGGAGGGACGAAGATTCGCTGCAGCTCGTAGCCGGGTTCAGGGTGTCCGATCTGGACCGCTTCCACGACTCGGACATCGATACCGTGGTGGCGCTCGCCGGGTCGACCGAGCCGGTTGCGGGGTTCGCTCCGCAGCGTCTGAAACGCCTTGTGGACCAGGCGGCACTCCAGCTCGAGCAGCGGTCATTCGGTGAAGACGCCGCTCCCCCGTTCTCGCTCATCGAGGCTGGCGACGACCCGCACTGGGGACACGGTTTCGAACAAATGCCGGAGCCGGACGACGGCGACATTTTCCTCGACTTCGAGGGCCATCCGATGTGGCGCGCCGACGTCGGGTTGTTCTTCCTTTTCGGCTACATCACCCGCGGCGCGTCGCCGACTGGCTCAGCGGGGGGCGTCGGTTCAGCGGGTGTCGAGTCGTCGGAATGGACCTACACAGCGATGTGGGCGCACGACCGGGAGGCGGAGGCAGCCCGGACCCGCCAGCTGATCAGCTACATAGCCGCGCGGCGTCGCGATCATCCGGGGATGCACGTCTACCACTACAACCACACCGAGCGTTCATCCCTCGAACGCCTCGCCAGGGACCACGGCGTCGGGGAGTCGCAACTCCACGAGCTGATCGAGACGGGCTGTTTCGTTGACCTGTTCCCCGTCGTTCGCAACAGCGTTCAGGTAGGGGTCGAGAGCTACGGGCTCAAGCACGTGGAGCGACTGCCCGGGTTCAAGCGCTCAGAGGACATCCACGGTGGTTCAGGCGCCGTTGTCGACTATGACCGATGGATCCACGACCAGGACCCTGCTCGCCTGCAGCGGATCGCCGACTACAACGAGGACGATGTGCGCGCCACGATGGCGCTGCGCGACTGGCTGATCCAACAACGCCCGACAGATCTCGCCTGGCGGGCAACATCGATCGATGCCGATCCCGGGCCAGAGGGGCTCGATGAGAAGGTCGAGGCCCTGAAGGCCCATGCCGAAGACTCCCCTGAGTGGTTGATGGGTGATGTGCTCGGCTACTGGCGCCGCGAGTTTCTGGCGACGATCGGTCCCCGTGTCGCAATGCTCGATGGTGACACCGACGACCTGTTGGACCACGACGAGTTCGTCACGTCACTCGAAGTAGTGGGCAGGTTGGAGCGAACCAAGAAGAACGGTAAACCCGCTCTGCCAGTCATGCGCTTCCGCTATCCCCATCAGGAAGTCATGGCCGAACTGGGTACCGGAACGAAGTCGAGCGTCCTGTACTTGCTTCCCGACGGCGGGTTCGCCTACGGGAGTCTCGCTCAGGTAGACCACGGCGCCTCCGAGCTTGACCTGGTCTGGAATACCAAGGCTGAAGAGACCGGTGTCCTCCCCGCTTCGATTGCTCTGAACGACTGGGTCGATCCCGGTCCCAAGGTGATGGTGATCGACAACCTGGCGATGCAGATGCTCGACCATGCGACACACGGAACACCCAGCCCCCTGGCGCTTGCCCTACTGCGCAAGGACCCGCCCCGATTCTCCACCGGTCATGGCGCTCCGGACGGCCGCTTCAGTGACGACGTCGACGAGATCGCAGGCCTGATTCCATATCTCGACTCGAGCTACGTGGCGGTTCAGGGTCCCCCCGGCACGGGGAAGACGTACACCGGGTCCCACATCGTGCTGCGCCTGCTCGATGCAGGGCTACGAGTGGGAATCACGGCCTTCAGCCACAGCGCCATCGACAATCTGCTTGGCGCTGTAGTCCGCCTGATCGAGACGAGCGGACACCCAGCGGCTTCGATCGTTCGCAGGGGAAGTAAGCCCGATAATCCGTTGATCGGAGTCGAGTACGCCTCGGACAACAAGAAGGCGGCCAACGACAAATACCAACTTGTTGCCGGTACCACCTGGAGCTTCGCCAGCGACGCGATGCTCGCCAATCCCGTTGACGTGCTGCTGATCGACGAGGCCGGTCAGATGTCGCTCGCCGATGCCCTGTCCACGACGGGTGCTGCCAGAAACATCGTGCTGCTCGGCGATCCACTGCAGCTAGCCCAGGTTGCCAAGGCCAGTCATCCGCATGGATCTGGGGCAAGCGTTCTCGAACACGTTCTGGCCGGACACGAGACGATCCCGCCCGACCGTGGTGTGTTCCTGCATTGCACAAGACGTATGCACCCCAATGTCAGCTCATTCATCTCGGAGCGCATCTACGAGGGCCGTCTCGAAAGTCATTCGAGCTGCGACCTGCAGAACACGGTCGAAGGGACGGGGTTGCGGTGGTTGAAGGCGGAGCACTCCGATTGCTCGACCCGGTCGGTCGAAGAAGCCGAGTTGATACACGCTGAGATCGGCCGTCTCATGGGTACGGAATGGACGAACCAGCACGGTGAGGTCCGGGTCCTCGGAGCCGGCGACTTCATGGTCGTTGCCCCGTATGGTCGACAGGTCAAATGTCTCCAGGAGACCCTGGATGCGGATCCGCGCACCAGGGGTGTCCCGGTCGGCACCGTCGACCGCTTCCAGGGTCGCGAAGCAGCGATCGTGTTCTTCTCGATGACGGCGTCCGACGCGGGCGAAATCCCCCGGGGCAGTGGGTTCCTGTTCTCACAGAACCGGCTCAACGTCGCGATAAGTCGTGCCCGTTGCCTTGCCTATCTGGTCTGTACCGACGCACTCCTCGACAGCCGGGCAGGCACCGTTGACGAACTTCGACTCATCGCCAACCTGTGTGCCTTCGCCGACATCGCCGGCGACTCCCCCACCGGTGCCCACACACCTGCACGAGGATCGACAACCCAGGGTTGACGATTGGACAACGACAACCTACGGTTGTCGCCATGACTACTCCTGCTGACCTGAAGCCGATGCCCCGCCTGGACGACCTGATCGAGGCGATATCGACTATCCAATCGGAGCCCCTCGAGCAGTTGACCGATGCCATGTTGGCAGCCGACCACCTTGGCGACCTGGCCGATCATCTGGTGGGCCATTTCGTCGACCAAGCCCGTCGATCAGGTGCATCGTGGACCGAAATCGGGCGCAGCATGGGCGTCACCAAGCAGGCCGCCCGTAAGCGATTCGTCCCCAAGGAACTACCCGACCTCGACCCGGAGCAGGGGTTCAACCGCTTCACGCCGCGTGCTCGCAACGTCGTGGTCGAGGCGCAGAACTCTGCACACTCCGCTGGAAACGACGAGATCACCACCAGCCATCTGGCGCTCGGACTGCTCAGCCAGACCGGCTCGGTCGGAGTCAACTCAATTGCGGCACAGAAGATCGATCTGTCCGACGCGATCGAACGACTGCAGGCCACGCTTCCCCCGGCCGCGGATGATCTTCCAGCTCTCGTCCCGTTTGACGTGGGCGCCCGAAAGGCCCTGGAACTCACATACCGGGAAGCCCTGCGACTCGGCCACAACTACATAGGCACGGAACACATCCTGCTGGCTCTCCTGGCAGCGGAGGACGACGGCCCACTCACTGTGCTGGGTGTCGACCCCGCCGCCGCCGAGAGTTACATCGTCCAACAGCTCGAAGAAATTGCCGCTGGCCGATAGACCGGCCACGTCGAAGCGCACCACAAGTGGCCACAATTGGCTGCTCGGGCCAATAGGCTCGTGGCATGCAGCTCCATCCACGAAAGACACTGGCGGCCCTTCTCGTACCGGTGGCGCTAATGACCTTGAGTTGCGGCTCCGCGGACGATGCTTCGTCCACCACCGCGAAGGCGTCCGACTCGACCACCAGCACAACAAGCACCTCAACTGCACCATCCACAGATCCGGTCGAGTCACAGTCCACGGTCCAGCCTGAGCAGGCGGTATGGCCCTTTGTCGCGGACGGCACCCGCTTCAGTGACCCAACGAAGCTCGCCAGTAGCTTCGCCACGGAGTACCTGGGATTCGTCGACCCGATCGCCGGAGAGTTCCAGCAGGGGGATAGCCGCTCAGGTGAAGTTGCGATCACAACGAGAGCCGATGGGCCGGTCACGACAGTCCTCGTGCGTCAGCTCGACGGGGATGACTGGTGGGTAATCGGAGCGACCACACCGAACTTGGTCATCGAAGCTCCTGCAGCGCTCGCATCGGTGACCTCACCGGTGACCGTGTCGGGCCAGAGCACTGCTTTCGAGGGAACGATCAACCTGGAGGTCAGGGAGGATGGACGACTCGATCCGCTCGCCGAGGGCTTCACCAACGGTGGTGCCAACGGTCAGATGGGTCCGTTCTCGACCGCATTGAACCTGAACGAGGGTGGTTCCTCGGCCGGAGCGATCATCGTCAAGACGCTCTCGGCGAAGGACGGCAGCATCGATGAGGCATCGGTCGTGCGGGTGAAGTTCGCCTGACCGGGGCCAGTTTGACAGGGTGCGGGTTTTCAACGGCCGCTCGTGCCTAGCGGGGGACGTCCCAATCGAACGTGGCGACGAACGGTGGGTGGTCGCTCAGGTCGACGCCATTGGCCTGGAATCGTTCCCGGGGAAAGTCGGCGCCGGTCGGACTCAGCGATACGGTCGAACTGTTGCGGTAGGCGATCTTGTCGATGCTCCCAGGCTCGTCACATGACAACTCGATGCAAACATCGCTGAGCCCGGTCGCGGAAAGGAACCGTTGCCAGATCACCGTGTCGGCTCCTCCGCCGCCGTCAGGGTGTACGTCGTCGGTGTGCAGGTTGGTATCGCCACCCAGAACGATCGCCCGATCAGTACCCCGTGCGTTGACGAACTCGGCGAGTTCTGCGTAGTCATGTTCCTGCAATGTCTGATCCACGGGAGTTCCACCAGCTTCGCCATGCAAGCTGTAGACGTCGACCTCGAGTCCGTCTCCCAAGGTCATCGTCACCATTCGGAAACCCTTCATGGCGAGACAGTCGGCGGCCCCACCATCGGGGAGGATCCCGCCGAAACAGTCCTTCCAGGCGTGATGCTTCTCACCAGTGAATGGATACTTCGCCATGATCCCAATTCCGTCACCGACCAGCAGCCCTCTGGCGCCGGCATCGACACCGACTGCTTCGGGACCAGGGTGACGGTCGGTCCGCCATGGATGTTCGGCCGCGGAGCGAAGTCGGGTGTGGTAGTTCGCGAAGTCGAGTATCCCGGCTATGGGTTGCCACCAGTCGAAGTCCTCCTGGGTCAGTACGACGTCATAGGCGTTCAACAACGGACTCACGAGCGGAAGGTTCCATTCGGGGTTGGACCCCGAGATGCCTTGGGGCAGACCGGCAACGTTGTAGGTGAGAACCGAGAAGCTGCCGGGCGGTTCGGGTAGCGGAACGAGTGTCGTCGGTGGACTGCCGGGATCCGACGGCGGCGGGGTGCAGGCCGACATAAGTGCCAGAGCACCGAACACGCTGAGGATCGCGACTGTAAGGGCTGGGCGCCGATGCGATCCACGACGACTCTTGGTAACTGTTTGTTCATTCCATTCCGCCATGGTCCCGGAGACTACTCCTGTGATTCGGGCACGCACATGGGGCAATCTGCCGGGAACACATGGCCGACGTCCGCTCGCCTCTCGGGCCGGTCGCTTCGGTCCACCGCAATCGCTGCGACAGCCCGATCGGAAGAACCGTAGTTACTGTGTACCGATGACTGAAGCTTCCCCACCGAGCGATCCAGAGGTGCAACCGCCAGACACCGCTCCTGGGTCGGCTGGGGGTATAGAAGCTCTGACGGTCGAAGCTGCGTCGGAGGAGAAGTTGAGACTGCGCCGAATTGCTCCACTCCTGCTGGTGGCATTCGTTGTCGTTCTCGTCGGGCTGGGAGCCCTGATCGGCACCCTTGTGAACGAAGGGGATTCCGAGGACATAGCCGCTGACGGCGACCGTCCAGGTTCAATGGGGTCTCAACCAGACCAGAAGTACCCGTTCACGGCTAACGCACCGGCTGGATTCAAGCTGGTTACAGCGGCCCCAGGCGGTTGGAGACAGACCTGGGGCGGCGACTCCACCGGCAACGACTCACCGTTCACGGTTGTCTCGGACGGCACACGAAGGGTCACACTCGTGGCAACCGGGTTCGAAGGGATGCAGGGACGCCTCGAGCAGGCCTTTGTGGGCTACTCCCCCGGCAATGAAGAACTGACCATCGACGGCCACCCCGCGCTCTATGGCCCACCCGAGGCTGAGCCAGGAGCTGCGCCGGTTCCGGGGCGCCTGATCGTCGAAATGGGTGACGACATGGCGATCGGCCTGAGTGGAGCTGGGATGACGAGAGATGAACTCGTCACACTTGCGGGCCACGCGACTCCGGCGGCCGACAATGTCGGAGCGCCAGTCGTCGACGGCCTTCCGGCGCCATGGAAGGTCATCGGTTCGGTTGATGCCGATGTCCTCGGAGCCATCGACGGCCAGTTCCAAGCCGGAACCGACTACGGACCCGGCCCCTCGTCCGGACTGGCTCTGGGGTGGACACACGAGAGTGGTCCCCTTTCGGTGGTGACGCTTCGAGGCGACGCAGCAGATCTCGACGCGTTCGGCGATTCTGTGCCGCTACGTGACGGGATGGTGGCATTGCCCCACCCGGTCACAGTTGATGGACGTCCGGGAGTAGTTCTCGAGATCGTGGGAAGTACTGAAACCGAGACTGATTCACCCCGTTGGTACCGAGCTTCCCTGTTGACCCACGACGTCTCGGGGGCCCTGGTCGTCGTGTCGGTCTCCATGCCCGATCAGTCGATCGTGACCGAGGCCGACCTGATCGCGGTAGCAGCGTCGGTCCGCATGATCGATCAGAAGACATGGGACGAAACCGCGTCCCGCCTGAAGGTTGAGGCCGCCGGTGGGCCGGGGTTGCATCCCGACCCCGGTCGGACTGAGATTGCCCGGGGCGTGGCCGGTGACCTCGAATGGCTGCTTCAAACTTCAGATGATCCTCAGGCGATCGCTGAGGCCGGGTCGGTTGACTTCTGTCTGAAATTGTCCGACTACACACGGAGCTGCGCGCTTCCCTCGATGCTGAGCACGGTCTCCGACGACGTGATGGCGGGCAACGGGCTCCCGGACAACGGCGATCAGATCAACTGGGATGAGGCGATCGGGGTCAGCACGTATTTCGCGACCCGGGAGCAGGTTGCGAAGGGCTTCCAGCCGTTCATAATCACTGCAATGTCAGTCCCGAAGGGAGCAGACATGAATGGGTTTTCCCTGAAGGCCACCACCGAAAGCGACAATGTCTCGTCGAAGGTGCTCCCGGTGCCGGGCACAAGTTCCTTTGTGGCGGTGAGCTTCGTGGGTGATGTGGACACCGCCATCTGCACCACCGACCCGCCGCCACCGCCCGGGTTGTTCAAACCCGTCAGACTCGAGGTTCTCGGACCTCAGGGTGAGGTTCTGACCTGCCTGGGCATCTGACCATGGGTGTGACTCGGGACTTGTGACCCGCTTGAGGTCGGAACAGCCAGGATCGAGCTCTCCCCTACCATGGCTCTGTGAAGCCTCTCGATATTCAGCCGGGTATGGCCGGCGATGACGTCCTTGACCGCTTCACCGAATGGGTGACGGCCCAAGGGCTCACGATGTATCCCGCGCAAGAAGATGCGGCGCTGGCGCTCTTTGCCGACGACCACGTTGTGATCACGACTCCGACCGGTTCGGGAAAGTCGCTGGTCGCGACCGCTGGTCACGCCGAGGCGTTCGCAGCAGGTGGTTTCTCGGTCTACACCGCGCCGATCAAGGCGCTCGTATCGGAGAAGTTCTTCGACTTCCGCGAGATTTTCGGCGCCGAGAACGTCGGCATGGTGACGGGCGACTCCCAGATCAACCCGACGGCACCAATCGTGTGCTGCACAGCAGAGATCCTGGCCCATGGAGTACTCGAGTCGGGGCGCGATCTTCCCTTGCGTCACGTCACGATGGACGAGTTCCACTATTTCTCAGAGCGGGGCCGCGGCTGGGCCTGGGAGCTTCCGCTCCTGGAGCTTTCCGACACCCGGTTTCTGTTGATGTCGGCAACCATCGGCGACACGGCTTGGTTGCACGAGCATCTGGATCGCGAGACGTCGCGCAGCACGACGCTGGTCGCTGGCGGTGAGCGTCCGGTACCGCTGTCGTTCCGCTACGCGGTCACTCCCCTGCACGAGACGATCAACGAACTCGTGGCGGCGGACCTGGCACCTGTATACGTCGTCTACTTCACGCAAAAGGCGGCCAGTCAGGCGGCCCAGTCGTTCATGAGCCTCAACGTGTTGACCAAGGAGGAGAAGCAGCGCGCCGCGGACATGATGTCGGGTTTCCGCTTCGACACTCCGTTCGGCAAGGACCTTCGCCGCCATCTGGCTGCCGGGATAGGAGTGCACCACGCCGGTCTGCTGCCCCGCTACCGCTTGCTGGTCGAGCGGATGGCTCGCGAAGGATTGTTGAAACTCATCTGTGGCACCGACACCCTCGGAGTTGGAGTGAACATTCCGATCCGAACTGTGTTGCTCACCCAACTCTGCAAGTTCGACGGCGCAGGTACACGACTGTTGAGGGTTCGTGAATTCCAACAGATCGCCGGACGAGCCGGTCGAAGGGGTTACGACACCTCGGGAACCGTCGTCGTTCAGGCGCCGGCATATTGGATCGAGAATCGCCGCGACGAGGCGAAGGCGGCCAACGCCGGGAAGCGCCTGAAGCATCGCAAGAAGGCACCCGAGCACGGTTTCAAGGATTGGAACGAGGACACGTTCAACCGTCTTGTCAACGGCATTCCAGAGACGTTGACCAGCCGGTTCGAGATTGGTGGCGGCGCCGTTCTGCGGGTGCTGGAGCGTCCCGGCGACGGAGTGGACCAACTGCGAAATATCGTGCGGAGCAGCTTCATCAAGGAGTCTGTTCGCGACCAGATGGTCGACCAGATCGACGAGATGTTGTCCTCCCTGATCGAGGCTGAGTTGATCGAGGCGCTCGATGTGCCCGATGAGGACGGTAGACCGCATCGCCCGAACCCGCTGCTCCAGGAGCGGTTCTCCCTTGATCGACCCCTGTCGCCGTTCGTCGTCGACATGCTGGGAATCATCGCTGACGATCCCGATACCGCGGACGCGCCCGCGGGCGCGGAGCCGGTCGCTGACCGTATTTCCTCCGATGTGCCATCCGACGCGCCATCCGACGCGTCCGCGCCGACGCCGGCGTCACCCTATGGGGTCGCGCTCGACATGCTGAGCGTCATTGAGGCAAGCCTGGAGGATCCGTCCCCGATCCTGATAGCCCAGCGTCGGGCACTGCGGGATCTGGAGTGGGCGAAGCTCAGCGCTCAAGGCGTCGAGTTCACCGAACGCCAGGAGAAGGTCGCCGACATCGACTGGCCCAAACCACTGGGTGAGGTGTTGGCGGCGGCGTGGCGTATTCACGTCGAGGCGAATCCCTGGCTGGCTGGTGAATGGGTGCGCCCGAAGTCGATCGTCCGCGAGATGTTCGAACAGGGTGAGACATTCACCGGTTACGTCCAACGGTACGGACTGCAGCGATCAGAAGGGCTGATTCTGCGTTATCTGACCGACTGCTACAGAGCGTTACAACGCAACGTGCCCGACCATCTGCGCAGTTCCGAACTATCCGAAATCGGAGACTGGCTCGCAGGAGTGATCCGCAGTGTTGACTCATCACTGATGGAGGAGTGGGAGCGCCTAGAACGCATCCGACTTGGCGAAGAGGTGGAGGCGCTCAACCCAGACGACTGGACCACCGGCCAAGACGTTGACATCACCCGGAACCGTCGTGAATTTCGGGCGCTGGTGCGCACCGAGATGTTCCGTTGGGTACAAGCCGCAGCACGGCGTGCCCTTGGGGCGACGGTCGCCGACCTCGATCAGGTCAACGGTCTTGATCCCCTTGAGGGTGAGGCGGTGCCAATCTCTCGCGACGCCAAGGCAATCGATGCTCTCCTCGAGGACTATTGGGCTGAGCACAACTGGATAGACATCGGGCCCGGCGCCAGAGGCCCACAGTGGTTCGTCTTCGAGGAGCCACCGGCTACTGGCCAGCCTGTTCTGGGCCGCTACGAAGTTACCCAGATTCTGGTGGACCCGGAGGAGAGCGGTGAGTGGCGAATGCATGGAATCGTTGACTTCGATCGCAGTCGGGCGGAAAACGCGTTGGTCGTCGCGTTCGCAGGTGTCGAACGGCTCATCTGACTCGGCTGACCCACCGACATCTGTCCAGTTGGTGCGTTGCTACTCCCCCGCGACCATCTCGAACTCATCGAAACGGGACAAGACGTTTCCGTTGAGGTCTGCGAGCACGAAGTGCGAGTTGTATGTGCCCGGGCCCAATTCTGGGACACCTGGGCATGTGGACACCCACTCTTGAACAGTTGGTGAGATATCAATCCCCGGCCGCAACGCTTCGCAATCCCATTTTCTGAGGGCGCCTACGTACGTGTAGCCCATATAGCCACCTTCAGCGGGTGACACCAGATGTTCGTCTCTTGTTCGGATGGTGAGGGTGAATGGCTCACCTGCGATCGGACTGGTGGGGGTGTAGGTGATCGACTCGATCTCTGGCGGGCTCTGGTCATTTGATCCGCCAGTGACCTCGAACGTTGTGGTCGCCCCTCCGCCTCCGACGCCCTCATAGGTGGGTACCTCACCGTCGTAGGCGTAGACCAGCACTGTCCATGTGCCGTTGAGGGCGAAGTCCGCCATCGTGCATGTGGCCTCAAACTGGACGACCGGCTGTGGTTGGAGCGGCGGAATCGTGCAACTGACGACTCTCGTGTCTGGACCGTTGGGCTGCTCGAACCGGACATTTGCATGTGTGACGACGTTGTCGTCGGTAACCGTCGCTGAGACCTTGAATGTCGAACCCGCGCTCACGGGCTCGGGCGAAACTGTGAGGTCGTGCACCACCGGCGCCTTCCAGCCCGGCGGGGGCGGAGGCTGACATGCCCCAGCTGTGCTCAGTAGCGTCACCGCAGCGAGCAGTACAGGAATCCAGCGTTTTCCAACCATATTTCCCCCACTTGAAGCCCAACGGGGATGACCGTAGCAAGCTGAGGGAAGCAGTTCTGTGTTCCGGGTCCCTACTTCGAGGAGCCAGCCAGAAGCCCTTGCACGAAAAACCGTTGGAACGCGAAGAACACGGCCAAAGGAACCAGCATCGACAAGAAGGCCCCAGGTGCAATGACGTCGATATTCGATCCGAATTGCCGGGTCTGTTCGCGGATGGCGACGGTCAGTGGCGCTGAATCGGTGTTCGCGAATATCAGGGCGACCAGTAGGTCGTTCCAGACCCAAAGGAACTGGAAGATGGCCAACGAGGCGATAGCCGGTAGTCCAAGTGGCAGCACCACCTTGATGAACAGGCGCATCTCACCCGCTCCGTCCATACGCGCGGCTTCCAACAACTCGGTGGGTATCCCGTTGAAGAAGTTGCGGAGCAGGAAAATGCCAAGAGGCAGACCGAACGCCACATGGAAGAGCACCACTCCGCTGACCTGGCCAAAGATGTGGAGCTTGCCGTAGAGCTGGGCTATCGGAATCAGCGCCACCTGGATCGGGACGACCAGGAGTCCGACGACCACGAGGAATACGCCGTCGCGGCCCGGGAACCGGATGAACGCGAATGCGTAGGCGGCCATGGCTGAGATGACCACTACCAGGATGGTCGCAGGAACCGAGATGAACACCGTGTTCCAGAACGAACTGATGATGCGGTTGTTCTGGAGCAGAGCCCGGTAGTTGTCGAAGGTTAGTTGGCCTGGATTTGCCAACACCGTCCACCAGCCACTGCCTGAGATCTCTGTGCGTGACCGTAGGGACGAAATGAACAAGCCGACGGTGGGCGTGATCCATATCAGGGACACCACGATAAGGAACGCGTAGATGGGGCCACTCGAGAGCTTGCTCGCGAGTCGGGTGGTCAGTCGTTCCTTGATCACGTCGGGCGGCAACGTTTCCGGCTTGGAAAGTGATGGTTCAACCATCTAGGTCTCCTCGGATCGGAAACGCTTGATGTTGAACAACATTGCCGGAAGTACCAGCACGAACAGCAGGACTCCCAGTGCACTGCCCAATCCCTGGTCGCTACCGCCGCCGAAGGACACACGCCAAAGCTCTAGTGCGATCACGTTCGCCGAGGCCTGAGACGAACTGGGCGGAATGACCAATACCAGGTCAAAGATCTTCAGCACGTTGATGACGAGTGTTACGACCACCACCAACAGCACGGGTCGTAATAGCGGGACAGTCACTCGACGGAATACCTGCCATTCGCTGGCCCCGTCCACGCGAGCTGCCTCCATGGTCTCGCGTGGGATTGCAGAGAGACCCGCTGCGATCAGCATCATTGCGAAGCCCGTCCAGATCCACAGGAACGAACCGATCACGGCAGGGGTAACGAGCGAGGGTCCAAGCCACTTCTCTCCCGGCCAGGGCGCGCGGAAATTGCTGGAGGCCAGTCGGGGCGAGAGCGACATAGATGCACTGACGTCATCGATTCGGAAGCGACCCCTTGTGTCTGTGGTTGCACTTGCAAGGACCTTGCCCGCAGAGTCGACAAGCTGAACAGTCATGTTGGGCAAACCGAGTTCGCCGCGATCTATCTGCCCGCGTGTTCCCCCACCGCCGCGCGCAAAATCGAGCCAGACCACCCCGGTGATCGTTCCGTCGGAGGCCTTGAGCGCCGGTTCTGCCTGCTTGGCATCGTCGGGAACCTCGGCGGGTGGAACGCCGACCATTCCAACCAACATGGTGGATCCGGGCTGCACAGTGTCGGTTGACGTGAATCCGCCGCTCTTCTTTGTGAACGCCTCGTCGACCGGCCGTGCCCTTGGATACGGCCCTGGTTCCTGGAAGACACCGACAACTGCTCTGCCAGCCGCGTTGAGAACGCCACGGTCAGGCGACTGGTCATACACGAGCCTGAAGATGACTCCGGCAGCCAGGAACGAGATTGCCATTGGCATGAAGATCAACAACTTGAACGCAGTACCGAGCTTGATGCGTTCTGTGAGCACCGCGAATACCAGCCCGATCGAGGTGGCCAGGACGGGGGCCACGACAACCCAGATGACGTTGTTCTTGATGGCAGTGCGTGTCGATGCACTCGCGAACATCTTCTGGTAGTTGTCGATGCCGACGAACGACCCACCGCGTGCCGAGAAGAAGCTTCGTCCCAAGGTGAAGAACACGGGATACACGACGATTGCGCCGAGAAGTACTAGTGCCGGGACCAGGAACAGGAGGCCCAGATACATCTCGCGTCCCCTCATGCGGCGGCCGCTGCCACTGGTCAGGACCAGACCCAGCTGGTCTGGCCCCGAGTCCGGCTGGCCCGACTCCGGCTGACCGCTGCCTGGCGGCCCCGTCTCCGGTACGTCGCTCACGTCATCTCCTTCAGTACGCAGCCGCCGCTGCAGTCTCCATGTTCTGGGCAATGGTCTTGCTCTGGGTCGGATCTGCGAGCCAGTCCTGGAACAACTTGAACAGGCCTTGTCCCGGGGTGCTCCCGAACGCCGCGGGTTGCAGGTCCGAAAGGTCGAAACGGAACACCTTGGCGTCAACCAGATTCTCGGCACTCTTCTTGGTAGTCGCATCCGGGTAGACGCTGGTGTCGACGTTCTTGTTCGGTGAGGTGAACCCACCTGCCTTCGCCCAGATCTCGGCCGCCTCAGGGGTCGCGAGGTACTTGATAAGTGCCTCAGAGGCCTTGTTCGACGTCAGCATCACTGCGACGTCACCCCCGCCGACCACGGCAGGCTCGGAGCCATCCACGCTTGGGAACGGAACAAAATCGGCATCGGTTCCAAGTTTGGAATCTGTTTCACCAGTGATGTTGCCGGCTACGAAGTCGCCCTCGTAGACCATTGCTCCCTTTGGGTTGTTGCCGAAGACGTTCGTGACAGAGGTCGGAAAGTCGATCTGGAGCGCACCCTTTAGTCCGTCGACCACGAATTTGTCCTGACCGATCACCTGCCCCATCGTGTCGAGCGCCTTCACGACTGAGTCGTCGGTCCAAGGGATTTCGTGGGTGGCCAACTTGTCGTACATCTCTGGACCGGCTTGGCGGATGTAGATGTTCTCGAACCAATCGGTGAGGGTCCAACCGTCAGCTCCTGCGACTGAGATCGGGGTTATCCCCGAGTCGAGGAGGGTCTGGCTGTCCTCAATTAGCGACTTCCAGTCTTCAGGTGGCTCCACGCCGGCGTCATCGAGAGCCTTGATGTCGTACCAGAACGTCGACTTGTTCGATGCCTTGAACCAGACGCCGTAGAGCGTGCCGTCGACGGTCCCTAGGTCCCGCCAGGTCTTGTCGAAGTTCTCATCGACGGTCGATCCAGCAGCATCCTCGATCGACTTCAAGTCGCCCTTCTGCGCGAACTCCTTGAGCAGACCCGGTTGCGGAAGAATCGCTATGTCAGGTGGCGCGCCACCTTCGATACGGCCCCCGACGATGGTCGCAATGTCGTCACCGGTGGAGGTGAACTTCACCGTTGCCCCTGTGTCGTCCTCGAACTTCTTCAGAACCTTCTGGAAGTTGGCTTGCTCGTCTCCGCTCCATACAGCTGCAACCTCGAGGGTCGAACCTTTGAGGTCCTGATTCGTGGCCGATCCGCCGTTGCTAGTGCCACTGTCTGCATTCTCTCCGTCCGAGCCGCACGACGCTGCGATCAGCAACACGGCTGTGAGTAGAGCGATCCATCTGATGTTTCGCTTCATTTGGGATGCCTCCTCGGCTTGTCACTTGTCTGGGACCTCTACCCCGAATCAGTCAGTTACCGCCCTACCGGACTCGGGGTCGAAGAAATGAACTCGGGTGATATCGATCGCAAGCTCGATGTCTTCGTCGGCCCGGATGCGGCTACGTGGGCTGACCTTGGCCACGACTTCTGACTTGTCCTGCAGTTTGGTAGGCCCCGTCCCGATGTCTTCGGCCAACTCCCGGGTGTCTTCGGTATGCAGCTGTGGTGCATCGATCTCGGCGTGGACCAGGAGCTCGGAGCCGAGCGCCTCGACCAACGTTGTCCGCACCGAGATCCTCTGACCCGGCGGGGTGTCGGTAGCCAACGAGGCATCCTCTATCTCCTCGGGTCTGATACCTAGAACCAGCGTGCGTCCGCCGTAGTTGCGGAGCGACGGTCGTTCAGCGATCACCTTTTGATCCATTTCGATGACCTGGGAGCCCACTTGGACGCTCGCCTCACCGTCCAGATCCAGGCGTGCTTCAAGCAGGTTCATCGCCGGCGAGCCAATGAATCCGGCCACGAAGAGATTGTCCGGGTGGTCATAGAGAACCTGGGGAGCATCAACCTGCTGAAGCAAGCCACGTTTGAGCACAGCTACCCGATCGCCCATGGTCATCGCCTCGACCTGATCGTGGGTGACGTAGAGAGTGGTGACTTCAAGCGCCTGTTGGAGGCGAAGCACTTCGGCCCGCATCTGGACGCGCAGCTTGGCGTCGAGATTGGAAAGTGGTTCGTCCATCAGGAAGGCCTTCGGTTCGCGCACGATCGCGCGACCCATTGCCACCCGTTGACGTTGCCCACCGGATAGCGCCTTTGGTTTGCGGTCCAGATACTCGTCAAGACCCAGGGTGTCAGCGGCGCGGTCGACACGGCGTTTGATCTCGCTTCGGTCCATCTTGCGCAGCTTGAGACCAAAGCCGATGTTGTCCCGTACAGATAGGTGGGGGTAGAGCGCGTAGTTCTGGAACACCATGGCGACGTCGCGGGCCTTCGGTGGATCTTGGTTGACGACTCGGCCCCCGATAGAGACGGTGCCTGACGAGATGTCCTCCAGGCCGGCGACCATCCGCAACGCCGTTGTCTTGCCGCAACCCGACGGGCCGACCAGGACCATGAACTCACCCTCCGCGATCGAAAGGCTCAGGTCTCGGACAGCCTGAGTCCCATCGGCGTACACCTTGTAGACATGGTCCAGTGTTATCTCGGCCATATGCACAGCCTCCGCGGATGTAATCCCCAATCCTGCCTAGCAGATCGCGGAGCGAATTGCGCTAGTTCTGGCTCAGCCCGGCCCCTGGCCCCGGCTCCGCCCGCAAAAAGCCCGGTACTTCCCGTCCCCGCCGTTAAACGGTAGTTCGGGGTGGGGGGCTTGTAGCAAGTGGATTGGGGCCCGACACTGAACGCTGCAATCCGGTCCGATGACCGAACAGAAGACGTTGAGCCGTGCGGAGTCCGCGGGGTGGAGGTAGGGCTATGAGTTACGTACTGGACCTGGACAAGGTCGACCGGTCAAAGGTGGCGACTGTCGGCGGTAAAGCAGCGCACCTCGGTGAACTTTCACATATCGATGGCACCGGCGTTCCGAACGGATTCTGCGTCACCACGGCAGCGTTCCAGGAGATCGTGTTGGAAGAACCTGGGATCGCTCAGCAGATCAACGAACTGTCGCTGCTCGGTTCAGATGATCGGGATGGGATTGCTGCCGGCGCAGCGAAGGTACGTTCCGCCATCAGCGCTCTCGTCGTCCCAGATGACGTTGCCACTGCAATTACCGGTTCGCTCGTCCGGCTGGGCGAGGACAACGCCTGTGCCGTCAGGTCAAGCGCCACTGCCGAGGATCTGCCCACGGCGTCCTTCGCCGGCCAGCACGACACCTATCTGAACGTCATCGGTTCGGAGGCCGTTCTGGAGATGGTGATCCGTTGCTGGGCATCGCTGTTCACCGAGCGGGCGGTGACCTACCGGCGACGCAATGACATCGACCCGGGCCAAGTCAAGATGGCCGTTGTCGTTCAGCAACTGTTGCTTCCGGAAGTATCGGGGGTCCTTTTCACTGCGGACCCCGTCACGGGCAATCGCAAGGTGGCAAAGGTCGAGGCCGTCTTCGGACTTGGCGAGGCACTCGTGTCGGGCATGGTCGACGCCGACTCCTTTGCTGTGCACGACAACGAGCCTTTGGCCGAGTCGATCGGGACCAAAGACCTGGTATCCACGCCGTTGGATGCCGGTGGTACCAGCAATCAACCCCTCGATCCGGAAAGGAGGGACCAACCGACGCTGACTCACACTCAGGTGCTGGACCTGGTGGATTTGGGTCGCAGGATTGAAGCTCAATTCGGTCACCCCCAGGACATCGAGTGGTGCCTCGTGGACGGTGAGTTCCATGTCGTGCAGAGTCGACCGATCACCACCCTTTTTCCCATTCCGGAGTCAGTCGGCGACGGAAACCACGTTTACGTTTCGGTCGGCCACCAGCAGATGATGACCGACGCGATGAAGCCATTAGGCCTGTCGGTGTGGCAAATGACAGCGCTACGGCCAATGCACTTCGCCGGTGGCCGCCTGTTCGTTGAGGTGACCGAGGAACTCTCATCACCTGACAGTCGCGACAGAATTGTGGCCGCGCTCGGAAAGTCCGATCCGCTGATCGGTGACGCCTTGGTCAACATCGTGGGACGGGAAGGCTTCCTCCCCTCACCCACCGCCCAGGACGATGCCGCGCTTCCGCCGGCCGGAACTCCCGCCGGGCCAACAAGCTCACCGCCGCCGATCCCAACTGATCCTGCGATCGTCACCGGTCTGATCGAACGCAGCCAGGCCGCAATTGCGAAATCGGACCTGGAGATCCGGTCGCTACAGGGGGTCGAACTTCTCGACGCCATTGCTGGGGACCTGCGCCAGATGACCAAGCGCAACGTAACTGATCCCCAGAGCATGCAGGTGATCATGGCGGGAATGGATGCCACCTGGTGGCTGAACGACAACCTGTCGGAATGGTTGGGAGAGAGAAACGCGGCCGACACCCTCGGCCAGTCGTTGCCGGACAATGTCACATCGAAGATGGGTCTGGAGCTACTCGACGTTGCCGACGTGATCCGCCCGCACGCACAGGTGGTCGAACTGCTCGAGAGAGTCGATGACGAGGGCCTCCTCGACGAGATGGTCGGATTGCCGGGCGGGCCTGAGGCCCACGACGCGATAGTGCGGTTTCTCGACCGGTACGGAATGCGTTGCGTCGGCGAGATCGATCTCACCAGGCCGCGCTGGAGTGAGCGTCCCAGCACTCTGGTTCCGGTGATCCTCCGCAACATCCACGGTTTCGAAGCCGGCGAGGCCAAGAGACGATTCGAACGCGGACTTCACCAGGCAAAGTCCAAGGAGGTGGAGATTCTCGACCGACTGCGATCACTCCCCGACGGAGCGAAGAAGGCCGGAGAGACGAAGACAATGGTCGACAGGCTGCGCACCTTCGCGGGATACCGCGAGTATCCGAAGTACGCCATCGTCAGCAGATACTTCATCTACAAGCAGGCACTGCTGGGCGAAGCGGAGCGAATGGTGGCGGCCGGCCTTCTTCCAGAGGTCGAGGACATCTATTACCTGTCGATCCCCGAGATCCGCGAAGCGGCGGCCGGAACGCCGGTCGCGGGCGATGTGATTGATGAGCGCAAGGATGCCTTCGAGTCGTACAAGTCGATGTCTGCGCCAAGGGTGCTCACCTCGGACGGTGAGGCCGTCCCCGGAAGGTACCGGCGCGACGTCATGCCCGACGGAGCTCTGGTTGGCCTGGGAGTCTCCACCGGAGCCGTCGAGGGCCGTGCTCGAGTACTCCACGACATGGGTCAGGCAGACCTTGAGCCCGGCGACATTCTCGTCACTGCGTACACAGATCCCAGTTGGTCGCCGCTGTTCTTGTCGATCTCCGGGCTCGTGACCGAGGTGGGTGGACTGATGACCCACGGCGCGGTAATCGCCCGTGAGTATGGACTGCCGGCGGTCGTCGGGGTCGAGCATGCGACCCGCCTGATTCGGGACGGCCAACGCATCCGCGTCGACGGGACCGACGGGTTCGTCGAGATCCTGGGGTGATTGGACTCGGCCTCCTGGCTACTTCCGACCCCGGACGAAATACGCGAGTGGCGCAAGCCCGACCGAGTTGAGCAGGCGCCGCTTCGTGGCACGCTTGGACCCCGGCGTGGGCTTCCCGCTATGGACTTCCCGCTATGGGTGAGCGCAATATTTCGCGACACACGGTCTTGGTCGAAGCCTCGATGTCTGCGAGTCTCATAGCGTGAACGAAACTTCGCGGATCGTCGTAGGGATCGACCAGTCGCCCGACTCGCTGGGAGCGCTGGATTTCGCCATCGAGGAGGCGGCTCTACGCCGGGCCGAGCTCGAGGTCATCTGGGCTTGGAGTGACAAAATGCCCAAACCGGCGACCTCAGGGGATCAGACCGACATGGTCGATATCGGGGCCCGAGCGCAGTTACAACTTGACGAAGTCGTCCTCGGCAGGGTTCCCGAAGGCGTCGCCGTGACAACAAGAGCCATTGTTGCCAAGCCCGAAGCTGCGCTTCTCGAATCGGGCGGGTTTGCCGACATGCTGGTCGTCGGTGCTCGTGGCGAGGGTGGATTCATGGGACTCCAGCTCGGTTCTGTCAGTCTGAAGGTCGCGAGTCGCTCAACGTGTCCGGTGGTCGTGGTTCGAGGACTCGCTGACGGCCCCGTAGCCGACACGGAAGCGAGGATTGTTGTCGGCGTAGACGGTTCGAAGGGTTCGAGGAACGCTCTTCGCTGGGCCCTCAACTATGCGGCCGTGCATGGGCTTCCGGTGGTCGCCGTGAACGCCTGGGCCGAATCGGTTACACGCACCCCGTACCCGGGCCTGGGTGTCTCGGTCGAAGCAATCGAAGCATCCGCCAAGGAACTGCTGGATTCCGAGATCGAATTAGCCGCCAGAGATGTACCGGCTGTCACGGTGCACGCAAGAACTGAGAGTTGCAACGGCGCCACCGCACTGATCGAGGCGTCAGCCGGGGCCTCACTCGTTGTCGTCGGCTCAAGGGGGCACAGCGACTTCCTCGGGAACCTGCTCGGTTCTGTCACCCAGCAGGTTCTCCGCCACGCCCGCTGTTCAACGGTAGTCGTACCACCGGGCTGACTTTGCAGTCCCAGGCGGCCAGCTCAGGTGCTCGAGGCAAGTTCCAAAATACCGGCGTCTATGCCGGCACCGAGCGTGTCGACGTCTGACGCGGTGTCCCAGTCGCCGGTAATTCCGAAGGCGAGCGCTCCGTTGTAGGACAGGATCGCCGTGCCGATTCGTACCCCAGAAATGATCGGAACGAACGGAAGGTACTCGAGCATCTCTCGTCCCAGACAGTAGAGAGGGAACTGCGGACCGGGCACATTGGTAGTCACGGTGTTAATTGAGCGTTGCGATACGAAATGTTGTGCCCGCATGGCCATTCGGGTCGCCGCCCCCAGAAAGATCGGCGGAGCAAGGTTGCCGATATGGACCACGGCGTCCGCCGCCTCGACCATGTGGGAGCCCTTGAGCTCCGACATCGCATCCTTCACGGCCTCCAGCCGCTCGAGCGGGTCCTCTACTGAGACCGGCAGTTCCAACAACAACGCCGAAACACGGTTGTCCGTGATCCCCTCCCCGTCGGAGCCTCGGACCGACACGGGCACGAGGGATCGCACCAAAACGATCCCGGGATCGTCGCCGTGGGCTGTCAGGAGGTCCCTGAACCCACTGGTGACCGCAGCCAGAACAACGTCGTTGACAGTCGCTCCATGGGCTCTGCCAATCTGCTTGACCACGCCGAGGTCCGCAGTGGTATAGGTCCACCTACGGTGCGGTCCGATCGGGCCTTCGATCGAGGATCTGGGTGTGTTGACCAGCCGTTGTCCCAACCCGACCAGTCCGCCGGACATGTCCCTGGCGGCTTTGAGTGCGGCGCCGGGATCTGCGATCTTGGATATGGATCGAGACGCCATTTGGACACCGTCGCCGATCGCAGCTTTCCATGCGTCACCGATGATCGCTGCTACCGAAGGTTCGGGCGCCGGCGACCATTCTTGTGGTTCGGCTACTCCGAACTCCGGGGAAACATCTAGCAACAGTTCGAGCAGGCCGACCCCCGCTATCCCGTCGACCATGGAGTGATGGACCTTGCAGATCAACGCCCAACGGTCACCGTCGAGCCCTTCGGTGAGCCAGGCTTCCCAGAGGGGTCGCGCTCGGTCCAGCGGCTGGGACATGAGACGCCCCATCAAATGACGCAGGGTCGCCTCGTCCCCAGGAGCAGGGAGGGCCGTGTGGCGGATGTGGTAACCGATGTTGAAATGCGGGTCATCCACCCACACGGGCCGTCCCAGTTCCAAGGGCACGACGCGCACACGCTGGCGATAACGGGGAAGCAGGTGAAGCTTCGAGGTGACTAGCCCCTCGAGTTCCTGAATGCTCGGAGCCGGGTTCGCGAAGGTGCAGATACCTGCGATGTGCATGTGCGAGTTGGAATCCTCAAGGTGGAGAAACTCGGCATCCAGAGCGCTCATGCGGTCCACGTCCCGAGAGTAGTCCCCTGTTGAGTTGGGACGCCGTCCGTTCGGACCGATGCTCAGGCCTGGGCTATTCCACACCATTGCTCCGCCCGTGACGACAACCGCGGTGGCGGCCGAGCTTTCAGCTCCGATCAGCGGCCCAATTCACCGGTCGATGTCGTGTTCTTTGTGGACGGCACGTTGGTACCAGGCCCTGTCCGGCGCAACACTGACCGGAACAGAGCTGTCCGGTACGAATTGGCCCAACACGCTGTGTCCCCACTACGTCTACAGCGGCAACTACGGCAACCCATGTGCAGTCCCAGATACTGGCTGGGGATGATGTAGGTCCGACCCTCTCAGGTCACGGATGGCGTGGATGCTGCGTAGCCGTAATCAACGATCATCTGACCCGACTCGGCGTAGTCCTCCCGCTCCGGTGGAGCCCAGGTCCCGAGACCATCGACGTAGCGGTTGAACATGCAGAACGCCGCGGCGATGAGAACAGTGTCGTGAATCTCGGTGTCAGTGGCGTCCTGGGCGCGGGCCAGGTCGATCGACTGCTGGGTTACGGCGGTGCCGCTCTTTTGGACCTGGGTCGCGATCCTCAACAAGGAGCGCATCTTGGGCGTGACGGCTTCGGTGTTCTCTGGGTCGGCGAGGACCGCGTCGATGACGTCCCAACCTCCGTCAATCTGCAGAGCCGCGAATGTCGCATGCGACGTGTGGCAGAAGTGGCACTGGTTGAGTCGAGAAACGTACATGGCGATGATCTCGCGCTCGCCCCGTTCGAGCGTGTTAGGTGAGCGCAGCAGAACCTCGGCCAGATCGTTGAGTGGCTTCGCCGTCTCGGGCCGGAAAGCCATGGGACCGAGAATTCCGGGTAGTCCTTCGGGTACGTCGATATAAGCCATCTCTTCAGCTCTCCCCCATTGGTTGTAGCAACAACGTGCATCCCGGGAATCCGGTGTGCGGCGGCGAACGATACTCGGATCGAGATTCCCATGACGTGAATTCCGAGCGATCCTCTTGACCTCGGCACTGGTCACCACCGCGCCAGGTTCCTAGGACTCAGGCGATCGTGTCGCTGAGGGGACGTGCTCCTGTGACCGTCGCGAACTTGTCCGGAATCGGGTACTCGCCAAGCAGTAGCAGCAGAGTCGAGGCGTGTTGCATCTCGACGGGCTGGATAGTGGCGGCCAGCTTGATTGCGGAGGCCTGCGACAGAGCGTTCTGTATGGCGTTGAGGTAGGTGGCAGCTGCGACGTTCTCGAGTGACAGCGCGAAATTCGGGCCATCACCTCACATTCTCAGAACTCTGTCCGACTCGGATCGGGAATCAAACATCCGACGGCAAAGTGATTGTCAGCAACTTTGCTGTTCCCCATCCAGTTGGAGCCCGCCAAAATGTCATCGTCCCGCTTACGGGCACTCACAGCGACCGCTGTCGTTGTCGCCGCACTCTTTGTCGTTGCTTGTCAACCGGCATCGGCACCCTGGACCTCCGACGTTCCCTCCGGCAGCTTCGACAACGCTGTCCGCGTCGGAAACAGCGTCACCGTCACCGGTTGGGCCGGGGATCGCAATACGAAAGCCCCGGTCGACGTCGTGTTCTTCGTCAACGGCAAACTCGTGCCAGGCGCAACCAAGGCGGACGGGTCGCGGCCAGACGTCAAGGCTGTGACAGGTCGTGGTGAACGTACAGGCTTCACCCGTCAGCTAAGCGTGCCCGCCGGTGACGCCTCAATCTGTGTCTCCGTGGTGAACATCGGCCCCGGCGATCACGCTCTTCTCGGATGCAAGACAGTCGCCCCGACCAAGACCGCTCCGCCCACGACGACACCGCCGACCACTGCCCCGCCCAGCACCACGACACCTACGACGACAATCCCCGCCCCGCCAGCGCGCTGTGGCGATGCTCCTGAGCCTGGTGTGGACTACTCGGACTGCGATCTGACCGGTCGTGACTTCACCGATGCTGACCTGACCGACGCCGACCTTTCCGGCGCAGACCTGACGGGAACGATCCTCACGAACACGAACTTCCTCAGGGCAGACCTGAGCGGCGCCGTTGCCGAATATGTCGGATTCTCCACCGCCAACATTGATGAAACTGATTTCACCGACGCTGATGTTGCCGGAGCTAATTTCTCTGGCGCAACCATCTCCGAGTCGACCTTCGACGATGCTGACCTCAACCAGGCGATGTTCAGCGGCACGAATATTTCGGCCTCTTCGTTCCTTCGCGCCGAACTGACGTCATCGAGCTTCTTTACCGCTGTACTGACCAACGTCGACTTCACCGGAGCGACGCTCAAGGAATCCAACTTCAGCTGGGTTACCGGTTCGACGATCATCCTCGACTCGTCCACCGCTAGCGCTTTGGAAGCGATGAATATGAACGTCTACGACTTCCGAGCCAATTCGGCCTCGATGGTCGACGCAAACTTCGCTAGCTCGACCCTGCGATACTCCTCGTTCACCTTCGCCGACTTGACCGCTGCGTCCTTCGACTTTGCAAGCTTCGTGTCCAATACATTCGCTGATGCGACCACTACGGGTACGACGACCGTCGGAACCAACTGGGGGGCCGACACCCTGTGCCCCAACTATGTTTACAGCAGCAACTACGGCAATACCTGCGCAACCGGAGCGGCCGGCTGGGGCTGACGCTGCGCTGAGTGGCTTCCTTTGGACCTCGTCGTGCTCCGGCGGCGGGAGTAATTCGAGGGCTGCAGAAGGTGTTGTGGATGATCAGATGCACCAGTACCCTCACGTCGTTGTCATCGCAATGTGTGGGTACACGCTGGACCTTGGCGAAGGGGAGGCAATATGCGTGCTCATTGGCTAATACAGGTTTTGGTGGGGGCTTTCATACTGTCGGGGACAGGATGTGCGTCGCCTCCGTCGCCTCCGATACCGGTGTTGTCAGGGGATGGAACCGTCGGCAGCACACTCACAGTGTCCAAAGGTGACTGGCCGAATGGGCCACAGACCCTCTCGTATCGCTGGGAATCCTGCACGCTACCGAATACGGGTTGTGTTGAGGTCGGTGCCAACGCTTCGAGTTACTTGGTCGATGTGAGTGATGTGGGCCGGTTTATCAGGGCGACAGTGACGGCGAGCGATCTTTCCGGCGACGAGTCATCGGTCTCGAATTCCGTCGGGCCGGTCACAGCCTCTGCCGGTTCGAGCGCTGTGGCTATCACGGCCGGCGGCGTCCATTCGTGTGCGCTGCTCGATGGCGGCACCGTTTACTGCTGGGGGTACAACGGCTTCGGGCAGCTCGGTGACGGCACCACTACTTCTTCGAGCGTCCCGGTGGCGGTCGGAGGGATTGCTAACGCGACGGCTATCGCCGCCAGCGACGGCCACTCGTGTGGGCTGCTTGATGACGGTACCGCTTACTGCTGGGGTAACAACCAATACGGGCAGCTCGGTGACGGCACCACCACCTCTTCGAGCGTCCCGGTGGCGGTCGGGGAGATTGCTAACGCGACGGCTATCACCGCCGGCGGCGGCCATTCGTGTGCGCTGCTTGATGACGGCACCGTGTCCTGCTGGGGATACAACAGATCCGGGCAGCTCGGTGACGGCACCACGACCTCATCAAATATCCCGGTGGCGGTCGGAGGGATTACTAACGCGACGGCTATCAGCACCGGAGATGTCCATTCGTGTGCCGCGCTTGATGACGGCACGGTGTCCTGCTGGGGTAACAACAGAGCAGGGCAGCTCGGTGACGGCACCACGACCTCATCAAATATCCCGGTGGCGGTCGGAGGGATTACTAACGCGACGGCTATCGCCACCAGCTACACCCATTCGTGCGCCCGACTCGATGACGGCACGGTGTCTTGTTGGGGTAGCAACCTATCCGGGCAGCTCGGCAACGGCACCACGACTTCTTCGAGCGTGCCGGAAGCGGTCGACGGAGTAACCAATGCGACGACTATCAGCGCTAGCTACACCCATTCGTGCGCCCGACTCGATGACGGCACCGCGTCCTGCTGGGGGTACAACGGATCCGGGCAGCTCGGTGACGGCACAACGACCTCATCGAGTGTCCCAGTGCAGGTCACTGGAGTAAGCAATGCGACGGTCATCGCCGCCGGCGCCAGCTCTTCTTGTGCGCTGATCGATGACGGCAGCGTGTCCTGCTGGGGTGACAACCTCACCGGTAACTCGCCTGTGCCAACGCCGGTGGTCGGGCTGCCCTGAACATTCGTTGCGTGCGCAAGATATGGGAGTGGGGCCACCTCCATTTCTGGTGGGAAGGACCGCTCCCCACGGTTTTGGCGCTCTGAGCGCCATACTGGCGCCTTGTACGAGTGCCAAATCAAAGGTTTGAGGCAGGGGCAAGGCGGTCGATCTGCCAGAGCCAGTGCTCGCCGTCGGCCGATACCGACAGGTCCCACGCGAACTGCTCCCCCGCGACAACGTCGATCGGGTCAGCAAGAGGCAGGAACCCGTGGGACCAACTCGACTCGGTCCGCGGCGGCATGTTGTCGACCGTGACGCCGGGGCAGAGCAGCGAATCGAACCAGCAGGCAAGACCGTGAAGGGTCCCGGAACGATCCACTTGCAGCTGGCCCGAGGCGCTGATCGTCTCATCTCCGGCGATCATCAGGTCGACGTCCGCCGCTAGTTCGGGCTGGCCGAGGAGGTTGTTCGGAGTGAAGTCGGCGAACCAAAGCGTCCGCGCCGCCCTGCGGAAGGCGGCGGAGTAGTCGTAAGGAAGGCTCTCGGAACGCCAATCCTCAACCAGTGCGTGATCATCGAAGGACTCAACAGCTGCGACCCACAAACGGAGCCGTTGTGGCAGCAGGACAGCACCCGGACGGAGCAGACGCTGTCGAGCGTCCAGAGCCCAGGCGACGATCCCCTCGTCTAGCCCCGCGTTACCGATCGTCTCGGAGATGAGCACGTCCGCAGGCTCAGGGATGTCGACCTCGGTCGACCAGCCGCGAAGGAACTCGATCCGATCGGCGAAGCCGTTGTCGATGGCCAACTCGCGGGCCACCTCGATGACAGGCCCACCCTCGACCGCATAGACCTTGCTGGCGCCAGCGTCGCACGCCATGAACGACAGGACACCGCTGCCACAGCCGATGTCCACCACGACATCGCCGGGCTTCACCGAGGCGTTGATCGCACGCCGGAAGGAATCCATCCGATCTGTGTCGTGCAGCATGCTCAGGTGGTAGTCGAGCACTGCGGAATGAGAGCTGTCACGCAGCCAGACAGGACTTCCGGGCACGTGCAGCATGGGCCTGAACCTAGCGGTCCGCTGGTCTGTCCACGGATTTGCCGGTCGACGCACCGAGTCGGTCCACGTCAACCCTGCAGCTAGCCTCGCGGTCGTGCATCGGATCTTCACGACAAGCTTTTCCTCCGTCTACCCCCACTACGTGACCAAGGTCGAACGGAAGGGCAGGACGAAGGCCGAACTCGACGAGGTGATCGAGTGGCTGACCGGTTTCGATGAGGCAGCTCTGAACTCGCACCTGGAGTCGGGGACCACCTTCGACGAGTTCTTCGCCGACGCCCAACTGAACCCGAACGTCTCGTTGATCACTGGGGTTGTGTGTGGAGTACGGGTCGAAGACGTCGAGGATCCGCTGATGCAGAAGATCCGCTATCTCGACAAGCTCGTTGACGAGGTGGCGAAAGGCAAGCCATTGGCGAAGGTCCTGAGGACTCCCGCCTGACTAGCGTCCGCGCCTGACTAGCGCCTCGACCCTGCCGGACCCCAGCGAACACGGGGACCGTTCAGGGGTAATCGTTCAGGGGTAATACAGCGTGCAGGTCTGCGTCACGGGAGTCGTCATTCCAGCTACAGGCGTGACGGTAGGTGCATCGCAGTCCATGTAGATCTCGGCATTCGGAAACGAAACAACGAGCGTTTCGGACGGTACGGCCACCAGGAGCCTCCCCGCGGGACCGGTTGTCCCCGACGTTACGACTTCGTTGCCACGGCTCACCTGGACCTGGCGCGAGACCGTGCGTGTCTGGCACGTCGGTACATCGGGGTTGAATACGCCACCACACGTCGTCTCTATGGTCGTGATCTCAAGAAACGTGTCACCGGACGGCGGAGAGCACGACACCAGCAATACCAGAAGTCCCCATCCGAACAAGCCCCGAAACCTCATCTCAAATGCCTCCCCCGTCGAGTTCGAATCCGACGCTATGTCTGATCGGGCAATTCTGCATACCTGGAGGAATCTGACGACGTATTTCAATACCCGTGATACCCTCCGGCCAACTGTTTGAGCGTGGGGAGAGTGCAATGGGGAATCGGGCGTCCAGGTCGAGTTCAGCGATCCGCGGCAGAGCCATATTGGTGGCTCTGGTCGGTGTGGTCGCATTTGTCGGAGCGAGTTGTGCTCCTCCGCCCACGACCTTCAACTTCGGTCCGTTCACGGTGCCGTTGCCTCCAATCGGGGCACAGGCGACTCCCGTCAACTACGAGGTCGAGATTCCGGGCATCCCGCCCATCGAACTGACCCCCTATGTCGCGCCGGTCCAATTGACCCCTTATATCGCTCCGGTTGAACTGACGCCCTACATCCCACCGGTTCAACTCACCCCGTACATTCCTGAGGTCTGCTTCCCATTCGTAGGATGCACTCCTGCGGTACCAGCGACGTATAGCCCCGCCGTCCCGGCCACCTACAGCCCGGCCATCCCGGCCACCTACAGCCCGGAAATTCCGGCCACCTACAGCCCCGCCATTCCAGGCGGGTCCTGCAACGCCGGTTACACACCTCCAGCGTTCTTCATCAACGACATCACCGCAGACATTCCCCTGGTCTCACTGGACCTCGCTGCTGCGACGGTCACCATTCCCAATGTGAAGGTGAACATTCCGGCGGCAACTTTGTCGGCCGGCTCGGCCAGCGTCGGATGCTCCATCGCCGGCTTGCCGGCAGTGAATCTGCCGACCGGAGACGTGAGCATCACGTTCCCGGCTCAGGCCGTCGTTCAGGACGCAACACTTGACTTGGCGACCGGGATTCTCACGCTGTCCAACCCGTCGTTCAGCGTGACCGGAGTAGGCCTGCACTTCGCCGGCCTCGATGCCGACTTCAGTCTTCCGGACATCGCGATTCCGCTGCCGACGATCACCGTTCCCCTGACCTGACAGAACCGTCAGTCGCCAGTCGCCGACGCTGTCTGACTCGGGAAACGGCCCCCGATTACTCGCGCGGTCCCCACTCCCGCCAGGCAATTGCAGCAGCGATCAAAATGGCGATGATGGCAATGATCCACTTTGGGCTCATGGGGACTCCGTTGCTGGATTGAGTTGTTTCCTTGACTAGCCCGCTTGGGCCTGTGCGTCGGCGACAGGACCGAGTGCGTCCGGCGGAACCAGGTTGATCTCCTCGGTTGAGTCGGCCTCAACCAGTTCGACCATTGCGTCGACAACTTCGATCGGGTCGAGCTGGTCGACCGTGATGAAGTCGCTGACCATATTGAATGTGTCCTTGACGGGAGCCTGCAGACTGCTGTCGTCGAACCAGTCCCACATTGCCTTGGCCATACGGTCGTTGAAGCCCGTGTTGTAGGGGCCAGGATTGAGTAGGCAGACGTCGATCCCCTGCGGAGCGAGTTCGGCGCGCATTGCCTTGCCCATCGCCTGCAGGGCGTGCTTGGTCATCGCGTACGGGCCGATCGCCGGTGCCGAAACGAGCCCGGCCACCGATGACACGATGATCACCCTTCCGGAGCCTCGCGGGATCATGCCTGCGAGCACCCTTTGGGTGATCGCTAGGGTGCCGAAGACGTTGACTTCGAACAGGCGACGCACGATGTCGAGGGGAACGTCGGCCAGAGGACCAAACTGTCCCGCTCCTGCATTGTCGATCAACACATCGACGTCCCAGGCGTCGACCTTCACGACATCGTCGCTGGTGATGTCGAGCTTCTCGACTTGGAGCTCCGGTGCTTCTGAACGAAGAGCCTCTGCCTGCTCCTCCGACTCGGTTGTTGCGATCACATTGTGACCCCTGGAGGCAAGAGCAATGGCTGCACCCTTGCCGAATCCCGAGCCGGCACCTGTTATGAGGACGTTAGACATATCGCCATCCTATTTGGGGCCCGCCGAGGGTTTGGTCGGATTGTGGGTGCACGAGTCGGTCCGGTTGAGGACGCGTTGCGCGAGAACGCCCGCCGCGCCCTCTGTTGAAGGCCGCCGGCGGGCGTTGTCGGTGCGATAGGTGGCGTCGTCAGTGACGGCGGGCGCTTCAGGCGGTCCGTCGACGCTGCCACGACACTGCCGAGACAGTGGCTCCGGCGATGAGCAGGACGATGCCGAGCGCCAGCAACGGTGATGTGTTTCCGCCGGTGAAGGCGAGCGCTCCCGGCGTGACACGTCCGTCGTCCGCGATGACCTCGGTTCGGAACTGGACCTCGCCACCAACTTCTGGAGGTGACGTCGGCGGTACCCCGGTGGTCACAGTCGCTTCGGTGGTGGTCGGCAGCTCAGAAGTCGGGGTGACTCCGGTGGTTGTTGGGGCCTCGGTGGTTGTCGGGGCCTCTGTCGTCGGCGTAACTGCTGTGGTCGGAGGGACCGTCGTTGTCGTTGGCGCTTCGGTCGTCGTTGGGGCCTGGGTGGTCGATGTCGTCGTCGCGTACGGGGTCTTGTCGTTGGTGTAGGTACACACGGTCGAGTCGCCAGCCGCCAGATTTGCGGTGAACTGCGTGCCATCGACAACTACCTGACGACCACTTGCCGGGGTTGTGCACTCGAGTGACTCAAGGGTCCAACCGGCAGGTACGGTCTCTGACACGGTCCAGGCGACATCAGCGGCACGCACGAATGCGATCTCGTCCGAGGAGCCGGTCTGTTGAGGACGAAGCGTGAACTTGCCGCCGGGAATGAACGAGGTGTCGCCCGTGAACTCGAAGGTGGTTCCACCCGGCGCGTTGTCGGCCAACTGCTTGCGCACCGTGATGCTCACCGGCGCTGCTGGCTTCGCCAAGTAGTAGGCGTAGCAGAACACGTTCTTCGAACCGTCCGGGTAGCGGATGTATTCGACGTTGTCGCCGTTGTAGTTGTCGGTGGCGCAGCGCAGCGCACCGAAGGACTGGGTCCCATCGCCGAGCGGTGCTGCCCTGGTCCCACCCTGGAGCCATAGCGAACCATTTGCGGCCTGGGCAGCCTGTGCTTCCGTGAGGGTGTAGACCACCGCACCCGAAAGGGTTCGGCCGGTGTCGTTGCCCGCATTGTCCAATTCGGGAGCCGACGCGGTCGTCGATGCGATCGAATTCTCGCCGGTCACGGTCGACAGGTTCGCCGTCGACACCGACGGGCCGGTGTAGCCGGTCCCCCACTGGAAGTCCCAGCCGGTCAGAGGAGAGCACTTGTCCTGAGGCGAGGCGGCCTCCTTGGCAGGATTGACGACCTCCTCGGGTGAATAGTTCGTGTCCGGACCCAGGTCCTCGAGGCTCTCCTGAATGTTGTTCCGGCTGCGATTGGCGATGATGTCGCCATAGGTGGGACAAGCCCGCGCAGCCAGCGTCACGGTGTAGGGCTTCGGTGATGCCGGCAACGTCTCCGCCGCCTTCTCCGGGCCGCAGAAGTCGACGCCGAGAATGTCAGGAATGCCAGAGTTGAGAGGCGGGAGTTGGGAGTTATCGAAGATGCCGGCGAGCTGAGCCGGGTCGATAGTCGTGGTCGCTGAGCTCGGTCCACCCTTGATGACGACGGCCGATACGAGCTGGGTCGATGTCCAGGTACCGCCGGTCCTGGTGCCGTCGTTGATCGTCACGACATCCGAGCCGCTGTTGGCCTTGTAGACAACGTTGGCCACGTGGTAGCTGGCGATCTGTGTGGTGCCGTCGGGACAACTTGCTGGCTTGGCCGCAGAGGTCGTCGAGAGCGCTCCGACACTTACCAGGACCGCGCCTACGAGCATGGCAGCGATGCCGCCACGGAGGCCCCGGGTCGCCCCGGATGGCGCGCCGCTCGGGCGTTGCGGTCTAGGAGTAGAGGAAGAGTTGTCGCCGGTCATTTGCGTTCTCCGAATGAGGTCATCGAAGAGTTAGTCGGCACGGAGGCGGTCGGCTTTAGTGATCCGTCCCACAGCAGACGCTGCTGAGTCGAGCGGCGGCGCGGGCGGAACAGCATGCCGATCACCCCCAGGACCAGCGCGCCGACAATGACCGCCCAGCTGACTGAGCTGCGCACGGAGGTCGACAGCAACCCGATTGCGGGGACGGACGCTACGACCACTCCCACCCTTTCCTCGGAAGTCACCGACCAGTATTCGGACTTGTCGTTAGCATCGCCGCGGGTCTCGACCTCGACGTTGTCGCCCGCGCGGGAGATCTGGCGGACTCGGTGGGTCAGGCTGTCGGCCGTCTCCGGGGCATCGAATCGGGTCACCACCTGTCCCTGGCTAATCTCGCTCGCCGGTTCGGTAGCGACCAGGACCACGTCGCCGACGCCATAGGTCGGTTCCATCGATCCGCTGCGGATGACCAGGGGCCGGAGTCCCATGAGCACCAGCCCCAGGCTCAGCACGACGGCAAGCGACATGGCAATGACCAGACCGATGGCAAGTCGGTCGAGCCGGTGGCCCCAACGGTTCGGGTCTATCTGCTCCCCCACCGGTGCGGTCTTCGCCATTACGGATCCGGTCGCTGGAGCGTTGGATGCCGCGTCGGTGAGAGTCCGTGCCCAGGCTGCCGATCCGGGCTCGACACGCCGTATCTCGACACCTATCAGTTCGTCCTCGTGGACGTGCCTGCGCGTAGCCGCGACGGTGCCGTGGAGAATGATCGTTGCGCCCCCGGTCCGGGGCACCCGCACGGTCACTTCGTCGCCCTGGACATGTCCGGTGGACGGTCCAACCAGAGCGAACCCGCCGGGTCCGCCGTCGATCAGTCGCCACAGTGTGTGATCGGGGCCCGGAACGACTTCTGATGCAACCTTTGACGCCACGACTACCGCTGGAAGGTCGAGCGGAATGCGGAAGCCGACCCTGCGCCACGACCGCTCGATGAGCGAGCGAACGGTGAACACCCATGTCAGCACCAGCAGTCCGACAGCTACACCAGCGGCCAGACGTGCCGCGCCCACTCCCGGCTCGGCGGTCAGCACAACGTTCGCTGCTGCAGCGGTTGCGCCCAACGCCAGCCATACCAGCGGTCTGGTCGAAACCGCTCGGCGAGGCGGTCTCACCCGGCATGTCACAGCCGAGACCGTCGCCGCCAACGAACCAGGCAATCCGTAGAGGCCCGCGACAATGTCGGCCACCGGTGACGGACGGACTCCGGTGGCAAGACGGGATGCCCACCAACGCAGAACGATCGATAGAAGCACCAGTGCGCCAAGCAGACCTTCGCTGTGACGCACAGGTGAGCCGTCAGGCAGCAGCACGAGAACTGCGAGCCACAAAAGCAACGACCAGCCCGACAGTGCCCTAACGAGCAGTCCGGCTGCAACCGACCGGGCGCGCCCGGAGCCCACATCGGTACGTGCTGCGTCTGACAGATCCGCGGCCCAGGCGCACTGCCGGGCGGTCGTATCGGGCCAGTAGCCGTCCGCAGCTACCGGGGCAGCTCGGTGGGTCAGCACTGTGTCGACGGTGACTCCGAATGCGCCCTCGGCAGATCTATCACGCAGCCAGGCACCCATCGGACGTCCGGCGGCCAGTGGATGTGCGCGTAGGAGCGCCGTCGACACGAGGGTTGCATCCGGCTCCCAACACCAGAGTCCGGCGTGGGACGCGCGTTTACGAAGCCGTGAATCGAGTGCTTCGCGTCTGACAGGTCCGAATCGGTCACGGTTGAGCGGCACCGATGTGCCCTGCACCCACGAGGCGCCTTGGGCGAGCAATCGGGCGGCGACATGGCAGCCGGTGGCAGGGAAAGCCCGCGCCGACACGACGAGCACCGCGTCGCACTGGTC
Source organism: Microthrixaceae bacterium (assembly GCA_049647585.1). Classification (GTDB taxonomy): domain Bacteria; phylum Actinomycetota; class Acidimicrobiia; order Acidimicrobiales; family Microtrichaceae; genus JAGQSZ01. The sequence goes on from JBARXY010000016.1 coordinate 135,427, forward strand.
GTAGAAGGCAGCCATCGTGTCCGGGGAGTCGGGCCGGTCGGAACCCACGACGAGTACCGCGGGATCGAGGCCCATCGGCACCGATCGGTCCGGCGGAACGACCAGCACAACCGGTCCCGATGAGACCGCGATCGCCGAGGTCATCCGAGCAACCTGGTCGGGCACACGTCCTAGGTTCATGAGCGTGCCGATCCGTTGGGCTTCGGCAGGTCCGTGCTTGCTCGATGGATGCCGACCAGCGGGATGATCCCCGCCGGTGATACCGGTCGGAATGAGGGCAACTGCGAAGGGGCCGCCCAAGCCCCATAGAAGCGCACCGACTAGTGCAACGGCCATTGGCCACCGCTGTGGCACGGCCAGCAAAACAGTGAGCGCGATTGCTCCAATGGTCGCTAGCCCGGCGGCGACCGCGCAGAATCGCCCGACGCTGGCGCGCTGGAAGACAGTCATGGTCGTTCCAGTCGGCGGATCGAGCGTCGTGATGAGAGGACCGGCCATCAGAGATCTGAGCCTGCGGTGATGTCAGCCGCCGCAGCGTCGAGAACAGCGTCAGTCGAGGCTCGTCTCGAAGTCAGTCCTGACGGTGCGAGCCAGCGTCGCGGCTCCTCTCGATAACGAGGACTCCACCGGGGCTAAGGCGGCGGCCACCATCTTCATCTAGCAAGACCTCGCCGCGTTCAAGGATCACGTTTCCATCGATCGTTGTCCCATCCGCCACTGTTCCGGAGACCGCGGCCCGGTGGAGCCGTGTCCCAGTCGCCTGGGCGACATCGAGCGGCGGGATTTCCTGGGCCGACTCTGCCAGATTCGCAACGATCCGCAACGATCCGCGGTGGACGTCGACCACGCCGCCATGCACATGGCATGACTGCTCCGGTAACGGTAGCGGTCCGGGTGCGAAGGTCGGATGTGAGCGACGAAGAGCGATGAGCTGGCGATACCACTCCGACACCTCGGCGTGCGGACCTGACGACAGCTCCGCCCAAATCAGTTTGGCGCCATCGGCGGTCGAGCGAGCCTCGGGATCGGCCACCGCCTGTTCGTCCCATCCGAACGCGGCGAACTCAGCGATCCTTCCCCGACGGACCGCGTCGCCTAGCTCACCACCGTGATTGCTGAAGTACGGGAAAGGCGACGAACTCGCCCAGTCCTCACCCTGGAAGAGCAGGCAGGTGAATGGCGACAACAACACCAACGCAGCAGCGGCACAGGTTCGGTCAACTCCGATGAGTTGGTGCAGCCTCTCTCCGGCCGCCCGGTTGCCGACCTGGTCGTGGTTCTGCAGCGATACGACGAAGGCCGCCGACCCGGTTCCCTCAACGCTACGCCCGACCCGACGCTTTCGGTGAGGCGAGTAGCGGCCCTGGTACACCAATGCCGAGGTGAGGGCAGTCGAAAGATCTTCGGGCCAGTAGTCCTCGTAGTACCCCTGGGTCTCCGACGTCAGGGTGACGTGGATGCAATGGTGCAGGTCGTCGCTCCAGACGCCGTCCAGACCAGGACCACACGGCGGTGCCTGCATCAAGCGAGGATCGCTGCCCTCGCTCTCGGCGACGAGAAGATATTCATGACCGGTGCGACGCCCGAGTTCACGCACTTGCGCTCCGAGTTCCTCGAACAGCGGCAGTTCCGATGAGTCGAACAGCGTATGGACCGCGTCGAGTCGTAGACCGTCCACGCCCACCTCGCCGAGCCAGTACAACGCGTTGTCGATTATGAAGTTACGCACGCCGTCAGAACCGGGGCCGTCCAGGTTTACGCTGTCACCCCATGGAGTCGAATATCGGTTGGTGAAATAGGGGCCGGAGACGGCCAGGTAGTTACCTGAAGGGCCCAGGTGGTTGTAGACCACGTCCAACACGACGGCCATTTCCCGGTTGTGGCATGCATCCACGAACTCGGCCATGTCGTTCACGCTTCCGTAGCTCGGATGGGGTGCAAACAGGTCGACCCCGTCGTATCCCCAGCCGACCTCTCCGTCGAACGCGGCTACGGGCATGACCTCGACGTGGGTCACCCCAAGATGCGCCAGGTGGTCGAGATGCTCGATTGCACCCCGGAACGTGCCGGCGGCGCTAAAGCTGCCGATGTGGATCTCATAGATCACGGCACGATCGAGCGCCGTGCGGACCCGGCGCGTCCCGTGCCGAATTTGTTCGGGTACACACGACCAACCGTGCACCCCGTCCGGCTGCGCCCTCGAACGCGGATCTGGCACTTCCGCGCCATCCACGACGAAGCGATATCTGGTTCCCGGCTCGAGCTGGATCGGTGAAGCCCAGGTCTCACCGACGCGAACACAGGGCTGTCGTGCGTCGGGCGTTTCCAGCTCGACCGTGGTGGCGTCAGGTGCCCAGAGTTCGGGGCGCTGCGCCACGTCGCCTGGCGCGCTCATTCTCGCTCCCGGGATTCGCCGCTCCTGGTCATGCTCGCTCCAGGACGGCTGCGCTCCAGCCTCCCAGCATCGCGGCCACGGGCATCGCCGAAGAAGTCGCCGAAGAAGTCGGCGACTCGCCGCCCAAGACGCTCTTCCACCGGCCCGGGGGCAGCTGAACTGTCGTCGCCGGGTCGATCTCGCCCCGTGTCGGCCACCTGGTGACAATGCAGACCACCTCGTCACTGCGCGTGAAAGCGAATACCCGATCGGCGTCGGCCCCCGAGATGTCTAGAGCGCGATACGTCGCCGTGGCCGAGAACGCGTCGGGTCGACGGATGCGCAGCGCCAGGACCGCACGGACGGCGTATGCCTTCGCCAGGTCTCCGGTCGGTTGGTGTGCGGACGTTGTCGGGTCCGGGAGCTTCGACAACTCCTCCAGATCGGGGGCCGTCCGATTGTCGGGATCAACGAGGCGCAAGAACCAGGTCTCGGTCCCCCAGTAGAGGTCCGGAATTCCTGGGGCGCATAGCTGCAACACCTTCTGCGCGATGGATGTGGCTCGCCCCGCCGCCGAAAGAGTGGCGACGAAGTCGGATACGAGCGAGACGATCCCAGGATCTGAAGCAACACCGTGGGCGAACTTCGTCACCGAACGCTCGTAGTCCTCATCAGGATGCAACCACGACGTGGTCAGTTTCGCCTCGCGAACGGCCTTGAGGGCAAATGTTGCCAACCTCGCGCCGGACAGAGGGTGTGCTCCCACCATGGTCTGACAGAGCATCACGCGGGTCCGCGGGTCGATGCGGCGCTCGGGATCCAGAGCTTCCGTCGCCCCAAGCCACGCTCCGAAGAAGGCGGCCCACTTATCGGGGATCTCACTCAGTACGTTCAGTCGGGCCCGGACGTCCTCGCTTCGCTTCGAATCGTGAGTCGACAACCCGGTCATTGTCGTAGGCCGATCTGACTGAATCCCGGCAAGAAACACGTGTAGTTCGTCCGCTCCGATCCGGTCGGCCGAGGGATCTGAGCCGACTTCGCAGCGCGAGATGAGTCGGACATCCCGGTAGAAGGCGGTGTCCTCCTTACCCTTCGCCATGGCCGGTCCCGTCAGCTGCTGCAGGCGAGTCCTCACCTCAATGGCCAACGGCGTCGTGGCGTCCATCTCGCCGGTGAGGACGGATCTCAGAAGGCCGATGACTTCGCTGTCGAAGTCCGGATGCTCTGACTCGATACTCGCCATGGTGGCATCGAGCAGTCGCACGTCCTCGGTCCGTGCCTGCTCGCGCTCGGCCACGTAGGTGCGGTACACCGGCATGGCGACGACGACTTCGCGCAGCAGGTCCCGCAAGTCGTGACGTGTCACATCGCGGAACCGCCGCATCGAGTCGCACAACCTCAGGAAGCTGTCGGTCACCCGGTCGAGGTCGCCGGCGAGCATCTCGCTCAGCACCAGGCGTTTCATGTCGTGGGTCAGTTCCTCACCAGTTGGTTCCCGGCCAAGAAACTCTTCGCTGAGCTCACCGAGGCGCTGCATCCCCGACGGATCGATCAGCCAACGGGCGACGGTCTCGGCAAACTCGTATCCCGTCGTGCCGTCGACCGGCCAGTTCTCGGGCAGCGTCTCGCCGCCTTCGAGAATCTTCTCCACCACAATCCAGCAATTCGGAGCCAGGTTTCGCAGTCGTTCGAAGTAGTGGGCGGGGTCGGCGAGACCGTCGGGATGGTCGACCCTCAGTCCATCGACGATTCCTTCGTCGATCCACCGTGCGACCGCCGTGTGGGTCGCGTCGAACACGTGGGGCCATTCCATGCGGACCCCGATCAGTTCGTTGACGTCGAAGAACCGGCGGTAGCCAAGATCACGTGCGGCACGCCAGTAGCCGAGGCGGTAGTGCTGTGACTCCAGGATGGCGTGCACGGCTTCGACGTCGCGGCCCAGCGCAGCCAGATGGTCGTCCATAGCGCGGGCGAATTCAAGGTCATCGAAGCGGAGTGCGAGCAGAGAGTCGAGTACACGGAGCTCAGCCGATCTGGCTTCGATATCTACGCTCTCGACACGTCGGAGACTGGTGGCGATGAGCCTGAGGAGGTCGTCGGAAAGCTCCACCGCAAGCGGTTCGAGCAGCTCCCCCACCGACTTCGGTGCCAGCGGGAACAGTCGGTCGGCCACCGTTGCGACGATGGCGGGGCCATTCCGTCGAATGCCAATTTGGCCGCGCTCCAGCACGCGCCCGTAATGGTCGTCGAGGACTGGCAGAAAGATGCGACCCCGGAGCCGTTGCTCGGGAGGTCGGAGGTCGATGTCGAACACGCGAGCGTGCGTGCTCAGCTCACCGTTGCGAAGGACGTCCCACCACCAGGGGTTAGCAGTGTGGTCAGCCGCCATGTGGTTGGGCACGATGTCGATGACAAGTCCCATTCCCAGTGTTGCCGCCGCGGCGCTGAGTCGGCGAAGGGGTTCGTCGCCGCCGAGGGAAGGGTCCACGCGTCGGGGATCGACCACGTCGTAGCCGTGACTCGACCCGGGAGTCGCCTCGAGTACGGGTGAGAGAGAGAGGTGCGACACGCCCAGATCGTGGGCGTGGTCGAGCCATCCCCGATCGATCACTCCGTCGAGCGTCAGTCCGTCGCGCAACTGGATTCGGTAGGTCGATGATGGCGTGTTGGTGCCCGGGTCCGCTCTCATCGATCCGTCCGCAGTACAACGACCGAGCGGGGTCCGACCATCATGCGATTCGAACGGACGTGACGCTTGGAGGTCGAGGTGGTCGACGCGACCGATGTGTCGATGACCCGGGCGAAGCTGGTGGCTCCCGGCACCTCGGGCAGGGTCCACCGTGTGGAACCGTGGTGGGCGTTGAACAACAACAGGAATGTCTCGTCGTCGGTGCGTTCGCCCGTCGGGCCGGGGTCATTCACCGCGCGACCGTTCAGGAGGACCCCGAAGGCCTTGGCGAAACCGGTTTCCCAGTCCTCGTCCCGCATCGGTGATCCGTCTGGGCGGAACCAGCCGATGTCGATGAGTCCCAGGTCATCGTCTGTCCCGGCGCTTCCTGTGAACCAACGCCGCCGGCGGAACACCGGATGGTTCCGGCGAAGCTCCGTGAGACCGATCGTGAACCGCAACAGGTCTGCGTTCGTCTGTGCGAACGTCCAGTCGATCCAGCTCAGCTCGTTGTCCTGGCAGTAGGCGTTGTTGTTGCCCTGCTGGGTCCTGCCGAACTCGTCGCCTGCCAGGAGCATGGGCACACCTTGGGAAAGCAACAGGGTCGTCAGCAGGTTGCGGGTCTGTCGGGCTCGAAGTGCGAGGACATCAGTGTCATCGGTGGGGCCTTCGACACCACAGTTCCACGACCGGTTGTGGCTCTCGCCGTCCCGGTTGTCCTCGAGATTGGCCTCGTTGTGCTTGTCGTTGTAGCTGACCAGGTCGGCCATGGTGAATCCGTCGTGAGCGGTGACGAAGTTGACCGAAGAGCCTGGACTTGAGTCGCCCGCATACAGATCTGAACTGCCGGTGAACCGCGCGGCGAACTCGGCGATCGTTGCCGGCTCCCCCCGCCAATAGTCCCGCACGGTGTCGCGGTAGCGGCCGTTCCACTCCGACCACATCGGAGGGAAGTTGCCCACCTGATATCCGCCTTCGCCGATGTCCCACGGCTCGGCGATGAGCTTGACCGCGTTGACTACCGGGTCCTGTTGGATCAGGTCGAAGAACGGTCCGAGCCGGTCGACCTCGTGCAGCCCCCTCGCCAGAGCGGAGGCCAGGTCGAAGCGGAATCCGTCGACATGCATTTCGGTGACCCAGTACCTCAGGCTGTCCATTAAGAGTTGCAGGGCGTGGGGGTGGCGCATGTCCAACGTGTTGCCGGTGCCGGTGTAGTCGCGGTAGTACCGGGCGTCGTCCTCCAGCCGGTAGTACGCAGTGTTGTCCAGACCCCGCATGCACAAGGTGGGACCAAGGTGGTTGCCCTCTGCTGTGTGGTTGTAGACGACATCGAGGATGACCTCGATCCCGGCGTCGTGCAGCCGACGCACCATGTACTTGAACTCCGAGACGGGATCCGGACCAGCGGCGTAGTCGCCATGAGGAGCAAAGAATCCGATGCTGTTGTAACCCCAATAGTTGCGCAGGCCCTGTTCGACCAGATGCTGGTCGTGGACGAACGCGTGGACAGGCTGCAACTCCACAGCGGTCACACCAAGTTTGACCAGATGGTCGATCGCCGGGGCAGACGCGAGGCCTGCATAGGTCCCGCGTTCTCCCGGGGACAGTTCCGGGTGCAGGGCGGTGAATCCCTTCACATGCAGCTCGTAGATGATCGACTCGTGCATCGGGGTTTCGGGAGGTCGATCGTTACCCCAGTCGAACCATGGGCTGGTGACGACTGAGCGTTGGACGAAGGGGGCGCTGTCCTCTGTCTGGGGATCGTCCGGAGAGTCGAACTGGTATGCAAAGCACGCTGGGGACCACGAGATCTCGCCGTCGATGCGCCGCGCGTACGGATCGAGTAGCAGCTTGGACTCGTTGTGCCACAGCCCCTCCTCGGGAGCCCACCGTCCCGACGTGCGGTAGCCGTAACTGGTCCCCGGCCCGATGTCCGGCAGATAGGCGTGCCAGACGTGCGCGTCCACCTCTGTCAACGGCACGCGTTGTTCGTGTCGGCGATCCTCAAAGAGACAAAGAGTCACTGCATCAGCGGTAGAGGAGTAGACGGCGAAGTTGGTACCCCTTCCATCGTGTGTGGCGCCGAGGGGGCGAGGCTGTCCCGGCCAAGGTCGATTGGGCTCGATCATCAGCTACCCATACCCGTCGACGGTCACGTTTACCCCCACTTTCGAGTGGGTAACAGGGCGCACAACCAAAGGAGGTGGCGTGACCACAATTCAGTCAAAGCCGGAAGCGGAACTCCTTCTGCAGGTCGACGTGGAGGTGCGCGGCAACATTGAGCGGATCACATGGCGCGACGGTCGGATGATGGGCGATGAACGCCTGTTGTCCCGACTTGCTCAAACGGGCCCGGACCTATCAGACGCCGCCGGCTTTCTCATGGCTATACGAAGCTGCTTCGGCGAGACAGCCGACATCCGCATCATCACCCATGACCGTTAGCGGTCGAACAGGTGCAACCAGCGGTCATCAACGTGGTGCCATCTCACCGAAACACCCGAGGGACGGCACTATTCAGGCTGCTAAACCAAGCCGCGAACCGCTCGTCGCTAGTCCGGATCCTGAACAGTGCGGCGATGGTCGCATTACGGTCGCGAAATGGGTTGTGGATGTCTCTTGCTTCTCGCCGCCGCGGCGTCGCCACGCTTCGCGCTCTTTCTGACGTGGCTCTTCACCGATCGGATACCTGCGGCGTACGACGACAACTGGCTCGTCACCGTCCTGGGCTTTCTCTTTCTTCCGTGGACGGCCCTTGCCTGGGTTGCAGTCTGGGCACCGGTATCAGGCGTCTCCGGATTGGGCTGGTTCATAGTCGTGTTCGCCTTCACTGTGGACCTGAGTACCCTTTTCGGGACTGCCCGTAGTGAACGGGCTCGGTCCCGATGACACAGGTTGGATGGGTTGAGCCAGCACGATAGAAAGATTCGGAATGGGATGCTTGACTGGGCAATAGCTGACCGGGGTCACCACGAAGGTGGATTCGTGAGCGGGCCGATCTCCCATGAGTGAGGGTGGAACAGAGTTGGTGGTCGGAACCGCTCGACCCGGTCCGATGACCAGCGTGCCGGAGGGGCTACACAGATACGGCTGAGGGCCAGCAGCGCCAGGTCGTAGTTGACCCGCCAGCCGGCGTAATCACGCCACGCCTGTTCGCGGTCGGCCCTGATCGGAATACCGGCGTCGACAAACTCATCGAGCAAATCGTCGAACTCTGCCCTGGAGACCGAGATCGGATCGTTGGGATTCGGGTTCTCGACTATCGGCACGTAGAAGAACTCGGCGATCGACCGCAATGACAGGAAGCCGGCGCGGAGCATCAAGGTGGCCTGGGGATCGTTGGGCTGGTCGATCGCAGCGTTCGAAAGCGCGGCGGCGTCGAGCACGGCACCTGCGGCGGTTACCCACGACGACTTGTGGTCCTGGGAACGGAACAGCGGCAACGCCATCTGGGAGGTGTGACTCTCCTGGATCTCGACGAACCACTGCTGCCAGGCCGGCCAGGCCTCACCCATCCGATCGAGCCAGCCGATGCTGTGGTAGCGGCGGATCATCGTCCCGGACCAGGGCGGCGTCCCGGCGCGGGACTCAAGCTTGACGACCTCCGCCTCCCGGCGAGAGAAGTGGCCGTAGATCGTTGGCAGGTAAGAGATCAGCATCGCAAGCAGGCCGAGGCCGATGATCGCCTCGATGTAGGCGACCGATGAGGTCGGGTCAGATCGGGCAGCAACGAACCCGAGCGTCGTAATAGAGCTGCCGCTGAGCAGAACGGCCTCGTGGAAGCTCATCGAGCCGATGGCCCAGTAGATCGGGATGAAGCCGACGAAGACCAAGAAGACCCAGGCGACCGCCAACACGATCAAGGTGGTCGGTGCGTAGCGCGCCATGACTTCATGGCGCTGCGCCGCCGAACTGCGCCGCTTGGTGAAGAAGACATAGACAGATCTGGACAGCAGAAACACGATCCGACTCAACAGGACCTGTTCCCTGCGTGGCACCACCACAGTCCGAATAGCCGAACGGAGCACGGCCTGGATGATCGCGACGCCGACCCCAAACGCAACCACCCTTGCGACTGTCGCCATGTCACGAATCTACGGCAACTCGTGCTGACAGCCGTTGACCGAGGACCGCGAACGTCCACCTGACCAGGCGAACTCTCCGGTGGATGACTCCCTGCCCTGACTCCCCTTCGGAATCAGACATGAGAAACCAGAAGAACCAGGTACATCGAACCGGGGCACCTCAGTTATCGACCATCATGTTTGCGTGAAGGTTGAGACAACGGCGGGAATTTGGCTTGTACGGCGAAGGTGGGCCCCTCGACGCCTCGGATCACAGAGCATCTGGGCGAGGTTTCTGGAACGCACCCGCAAGGTGCGACGTCGAACAGCGGATATGGCCGACGTCCCAGACCCAGGTGGTGCCGGAGATCTAGTAGAGGGGATCGCCGTGTTCCTCTTGGTGATCGTCGTGGTCCTATTCGCAGTTTTTGTCGGCATCCCATTTCTGATTGCGCTCGGCGAGCTGCTCATCATCGTCCTGTTCGCCCTCATTGGTGTTCTCGGCCGCGTCTTCTTCCGTCGGCCATGGACCGTCGATGCCGTGAGCCCAACTGGAGAACACCATGCGTGGCCCGTGGTGGGTTGGAGAGCGAGTGGCGCGGCCCGCCAGTTCATAGCTGAGCGTGTCGTTGCAAGTTCCTCGGTGCCAACCGAAGCGGAACTGTCCGCAGCCATTCTCGCCTCGTAACACTGCCTGATTGTTCCTGAAGCTTCGGTAGACGCCGACTCGGCGGTCCCCCCAGGGAATTGGCTGATTCGCCTGTGTGGGTAGCTCTTGAGTCGCTGTCCGATTTGTTCAGCTGAAGGCGTAGCCATTGAGGAACTGGGTGCCCATGAAGGCTGTGCGTTGTTCGGATGTGAGCTCGGCCTGGTCACAGACGTCGCCCCAGTTTGTGCGGATCACTTCGACTTGCCCCTCCACGATCTCCTTGGCGCTTCGAACCTCGAGGTGGTACTCGTTCGCAGCGGCCACTAGAAGCTCAATACGTGAATCTCGCAGGGCAGGGGTTCCCTCAACTGCTCGGGTGAATGCCATCGCCTGTCGGGCTTCGCGGCCGCGGGCCTGTGGGCAGATGTCGTAGGCCGGGGTGAGGGTCATGTCATCGACGAACGCTGCGTGATTGCGACCGTGGTCGTCGGTGTTGCCGCACAGGATGTTGAACGCAATCCGGGAGAACAGCTCTCGTAAGTTGGCGTCGGGTTCGTTGAACGATGCTCTTATGGCATCGGCGAGCCCGACGTAGGTCGCGTATCTACCGCCGGGGGAGGTAGAGAGTCTCAGCACGGTGAGCGCCGAGGCGATACGCCTGCGCGCACCGTCGGGCCATCTGTCGAAGCGCTCGACTGTGAGCACGTATCGCCCGCCAGCCGATCGCAGCTCCACCGGCGCAGCGTTCAGAGAGCATCTCTTGGCCAACTCCATCGCAACGAACTCCCCCTGAACGACCGGGAAGGTGTCGGTCGTGGAGGAGAACTTGGCGATCAACTGCCGGCCCATGTTGTTCAGCAGCGCCTTCGGGCGGGCACCGCCCAGCGAGCTTCCCTGGGCGAGCGCCTCATCTAGCTCTGGGCTGAGCGGCTCGCCGAGCTGAAGTTTCATCGCTGCGGTAGATAGGTCCTCGAGTGAAGGGTGCCGGCCGCTGCGGGCGACGTAGCCGTCAGGCGAGTGTTGGAAGTCGAGAGTACCAATGCGATCGGATCCCGAGTTGAGCAGGTAGGTGAGCTCGCCGAACTGAGCCGTGGGTTCGCCGAGCCGGTGATTGATGACTGCGCGGCCCCACGAGTCCGGCATCGAGTCGTCGATGCAGAGGGGAAGCCGAATTCCGTCAGTCGCTTGCTGGGGACCGCGTCGGAGCGGCAGTTCCGGTTCGTAGATCGGCACCGCATTCGACAGGTCGAGGTAGCTGCGCCCGTAGGTGAACTGAATCGCGTGGCCGTCGTCATCGAGACGACCACATACAACCGGCTCGGACGCCCCGGGCAGCCAGATCCAGACGAAGGCGGTCGTGGGTTCAGAAGTCATCATCGACGGGCCGTGGCCGTGCGGTAGCCGGCAGCAGGGCGAGTTCTGTTCGCTTGAGCGCACCGTAGGCGGCCCGCTCAGCGTTACTCGTCGAGAACAGTGGTACCCCAACGAGAGTCGCGGCTTCGAAGATCGTGCCGATGGCCACCCCGGGTCGGCCTGCTTCTAGAGCGGAAATGGTGGCGTGCGATACGCCGACACGCTCAGCCAGCTGACGCACCGTCCAACCCCGCCGAATCCGCGCGCCCCGGATCGCCGTTGCCAAGGTCTCGATGGCATCAGTGGTCGAGGGCGAAAGCGGGGGGCGAGCCATGCGCATTATACTTGTGCTATAGGTACCTCCTGTCAACTATTCTTGTGCTCCACAGGCTTCAGTGTTGACGCCTAGCCCGATCAGCCAATTGTGAATCCCATGGGGTGGACGGGCCTTTCCGTTGGTGACACGTACTCAATCCGGACCACTACGCCGTTCCGTCGCATTGACTGTCGGTCGGGCCCTGCCACTGCAAGGATCTGCGGGTGCACGACAACCAACGGCCGCAAGCGGTATCAGATGGCAAGTCCCGCTCCGTTGGCCAGAAGGCGGCCGCGTCCATTGCCGAAGTGCGGTCCTCACTGGTCGGCGAAACCCTGCTCGTCATAGCGACACTCGTCGGGTTGGCGGTCGTGTGCCTATCTGGGTTGCTCATAACGGCGCTGGTAGACGACGTCAGCGAAGCCGATGGCGTCACGAAGTTCGACCACCGCGTCCTGTCGTGGGTGCTCGACCACCGTACGTCTGCGTGGACCTCGATTGCTCGCACAGTGACCCACCTGGGCGACCCGTTCGTCGTTGTGGCAGTGACTGCAGTCGCGTCGATCTCGCTGATCTGGGCGAGGCGCTTCAACCTTGGTGCCTTCGTAGTCCTGGCGACTTCTGGGGCTGCCATCGCATCGTCGGTGGCCAAGCTTGCAATCGATAGATCTCGCCCACCGGAAACGGTGTGGCTATCGAAGGCCTGGGGCTTGTCATTCCCTTCGGGACACGCGACCCAGTCGGTCGCCTGCTGGGGTGCACTCGCGATCGTCGCGTGCGTCCTGATCCGGTCGCGCAGGTGGCGCACGCCTATCGTCGTCACGGCCGTTGCAATCGCGCTGTCAGTCGGAACCTCCAGGATCTACCTCGGCGTTCACTGGTTTGCGGACGTCGTTTGCGGATGGGCGCTCGCCTCGCTTTGGTTGGCAACGCTGTTTCTGGCGGGGTGGTGCACTCCCCGACTGCGAACCATCTGGACCGGCAGGCGAATCAGTCGACCATCAGTCGGCAGCTAGACGACACGTCGACACCGACGGTCCATGGGATGGTCTGGACCCCGGACCGCGTCGCGGAAGCTTGACTTTCTACTCGAGAAGGTCCGGCTCTTGGCTGACGATCCACTGGTTGAGCGGGTGGAAGCTGAATGCTCCGGCCAACTCCGAACCAACCTGGTCGTGGGTCAACTTCGCTGTCTCACCATCGATCAGAACTGGCTTGCCAGCGGCCATTGCAAGAAGCTGCGCCTGGCAGGTTCGTTCGGCGGTGATGAACCACCAAGCGGCGGAATCCACTGAAGTGCCGACCGTCAGCAGCCCGTGATTACGCAGGATCGCAAGCTTGTTCTGGCCGAGTGCCGCAGCGATCCGGGCACCTTCAGCGACATCTTCGACAACGCCCGTGAAGTCGTCGAACAGCACGTGGTCTCCATAGAACGCACATGAATCCTGGGTCAGAGGGTCGAGCTCGATGCCTAATGCCGAAAGGGCCTTGCCGTGGAGCGAATGTGAGTGTGCCGCCGCGATGATGTCGGGCCGCGCCCGATGGACCTGGGAATGGATGGCGAACGCAGCCCTGTTCACTGGCCAGTCGCCCTCGACGACGTTGCCGTCGTGATCCACGCAGATGAGATCGCTCGCCCGGATCTGCTTGAAGCTCATTCCGAACGGATTCACCCAGAAGCGATCGTGATGCTCGGGGTCTCGAACCGTGATGTGACCCGCAACACCCTCCTCAAAGCCGAATCGGCCAAACAGTCGAAACGCCGAGGCCAGTCGTTGCTTCAAATACTGGCGCTCCTCAGAGACATCCGCGAAGGAAGGAAAGCTGAATTGTTGCGGCCGCATGGAACTACCTTTCTCCCGCCTGAAGGACTCGGACGATTCCATCGACGCAGATCGAATCAAGTGACGAATGGTCGAAGAGCAGGCATTCCTGCCACGTGGCGAGAAATTCTCCGGCCCCGTGACATGCGGCCAGGTGAGGGCCTTCAGGGTGATTACAGAACCACAAGTCTACTGCTCTGATCCTCAGGTACATGTCGACGAAATCACGCCATCTGGTATTCGCTGTGCCTCGTTGGATGGGGGTGACGGGCTTCGGACCCAACTCGGTCGCCTCTTTGGCAGTTCGGATGGGTGGTTGCCGGGGAGTCGGATCAGCCGTTCCAACCCTCCGATCTGAACGGTCGAGCTGAACGACTCCTAACGGGACCTGTCAGGCGGCGAGCGCGGCCAAGGCCGCGTTGGTTAGATCGCTGACGAACACTTCGGTTGTGAGCAACGGCAGGTCGTCTGTGGCGTCGTCGACTGTCGCGTCGTCGACTGTGCGTGCTTGTTCTGCGAGTGCGTACAGGACTAGGCCCAACACGTTTCGGGCCCGGTGTCTTTGACGTTCCAGTTCCATGTGCTGGACGAGCGGTGCCAGATAGACGGCGCCGCGCTCGACGCTTGTGGCGTACTGCCAGCTGGCTTGGCTGTGGAAGCGGGGATGGTTCGCCGCTTGGTTGAGCAGTCGCAGGTACCGCCGCCCCTCGAACGAGTTGAGCAGGTTCGCCAACGGGTCGATCATTGCCCCGAACGCAGCTCGGGGGCTGATAGGCCCGGCGGACTCAAGCTCGTCGAGCAGGCGGTGGCGGACGGTGTTCAGTTCGTCCGAGCGGCGGTCGAGTACAGCGATGATCAGCTGGTCGAGGTTGCCGAAGTGGTAGTTGACAGCGGCGGCGTTGCGGTGACCGGCCGCGGCGGTGATCGCCGCGCCGGTGGTGCCGTCGATACCGGCGGTGTCCAAGAGCACCTCGGCGGCGTCGAGCAGGCGAGTCCTGCCGTCAGGTCTGGCCAAGCCGATCATCCCTCGTTTCGGGTCACCATATTGGTCCAGTGACATCCCAAGGGCAAGGGAAGCTCACCCCGTTGGAGTCTTCACACTTATGGTATTCGAGGCTGAATTCCATAAAGTTCTCCACCGCGATCGTCTCGTCGCCGCGTTTCGCGGTGACACGCAAATATAGGGCCCAGTTTTGGAAGTCGTCGCGGTCCCATTGGAAGAGCACGGTGGTGCTGGGCTGGTTCGGATTGTCCACCAGGCACCGATTGTCTGGATAGCAGGACCACTCGTAGGAGATGATTTCGGCGTCAGGGTCGTTCAGCTCCCATCTGGCAGCGGAGAACTCCGGGGAGGGGCCGCTGTAGAAGACGGAGTTCCTGGGCCAGAAGCCTCCGCCCGGCTTGAAGCCGAACGGCTCGG
>JBARXY010000017.1:0-1856 GCA_049647585.1 Microthrixaceae bacterium
CAACTGGAACGCCTGAGCGTTCCACGGCTGCCTTCAATGTGATCTCGGCCAGCGAGAAGGCATCGACCCCGCCGAGTGAACCCTTGTAGGCGGTGGCGATGGGCGTGCGTACGGCTGAAACGATGACGACGTCGGTTGGCATGGGATCCCCTGTGCTCGTGAGCCACTGCTGAGATGATTGGCTCAGATCTTGGTTCAGATAGTTGCAGCTATGCCCTGAGTAGGAAAACTGCGACGCGCCTTGCGTGCTGGGGACCAGCCGGGTCCGCGTACGACGTGGGAGAGCCGATCACGCCAGTTGTCGGAGCGGGCGACGTCCTTGATGATCTCCCAGTACTCGTGGCTGACGACTCGCAGCGGGTTGAACGTGTTGATGTTCTTGGTCAACCCATAGGTCGGGGATTCCTCTTCGCGCTGGAACGTTCCGAAGAGCCGGTCCCAGATGATGAAGATGCTGCCGTGGTTGCGGTCCAGATACTTCCGGTCCATTCCATGGTGAACCCGATGGTGCGAGGGGGTGTTGAGAACTTCCTCGAACGAGCCGAGGGAGCGGATCGCGTCGGTGTGGATCCAGTACTGGTAGAGCAGGTTGACCTGACGGGCCGTCTCGATGGCGCTCGGTCGGATACCGAGCAGGGACATCGCGCCATAGGGGACGAAGATGCCGAGCGAGTCGCCCCACGGTTGACGAAGAGCCGTCGAGAGGTTGTAGCGCTCGCTCGAGTGGTGCACGACATGGATGGCCCACATGATGCGGCTCTCGTGCTGGAGGCGGTGGTTCCAGTAGTAGATGAAATCCCAGCCGAGGATTGCGGCACCGATGGCCAATGGGCCACTACCCATGTCAGGGAGCAGCCGCTTGTCGAACAGGCGTCGACCGGCGGTCTGCGCGGCCCACGTCGAGGTTGCCAGAATTCCAGCGGAGAACAACGCGGTCACAGCAATGGGGTTCACGGGCACGCCGTCTGCCTCGGTGCTGTTGGAGCGCGGGCTGCTGACGGGAATGGTTCCGGCCTCGGTGTTGCGAGATCTGCGGTAGGCGTCGATTCCCGTAGCGATGACAGCTGTGGCGCCAGCCACACCGAGCATGCCCTTGGCCCTCGGGCCCTTCGGAAGGGCGAATTCACGGGCGGCTTTCGCTGTGAGCGCTGGGAGAACCAGGCTGCCCACTCCCATGGAGAGGCTCGCGATTGTGTCGCGCCACTCGTAGTCGACCGGAGATGGGCCCTCCTTCTCGGCCCGGCGGCGTAACCACCAGGACTCGTAGGCCATGGATGAGAAGAACCCCGGAATAGCAAGAACTGTCAGATCCATGGTGAGCCCATCTCCAATCAGCCGATCACTCGGTTGAGGTCTCGGGTGTCGCTGGTGACGGTGCCGCTGCCGGTGACACTGGGGACTGAGCTGAAGCCGGAGTCGGAGTCTGGGGCGCCACCACCGGAGCCTTCTTCGCAGGTGTCTTCTTGGCTACGGACTTCTTAGCGGGTGCTTTCTTCGCTGGCGCTTTCTTCGCTGGCGCTTTCTTCGCTACGGACTTCTTAGCGGGTGCTTTCTTCGCTGCAGCCTTCTTGGCCGGAGCAGCCTTCTTCGCTGGCGCCTTCTTAGCTGCAGCCTTCTTGGCCGGAGCAGCCTTCTTCGCGGGCGCCTTCTTAGCTGCAGCCTTCTTCGCTACGGCCTTCTTCGCTACGGCCTTCTTCGTCGGAACCGTCTTCTTGGCCGATTGCTTCTTCTTACTGAGCTTTCCGCTCTTGACGGTCTTCTTAACCGAGTCGACCGCGTCCTCAACGGCCGCTGTAGCGGCTGGGGCGGCAGAAGTTGCGGCGCTGGTCGCCGCAGCGGTCGCGTCGTCGGCTCGC
>JBARXY010000018.1:0-1804 GCA_049647585.1 Microthrixaceae bacterium
CGACTGACCGTGTGCTTCTCCATGTACTCGCTCATATCGAGACTGATCATCGCTGACTCGTCACCGAAGAGGAACTCAGCGAGCGTCTTGGCGAGCTCGGTCTTACCGACACCGGACGGCCCCAGGAAGATGAACGACCCGGAGGGACGCTTGGGATCCTTGAGCCCGGCGCGGGTACGCCGGATGGCCTGGGAGACAGACTTGATGGCCTGGTCCTGACCTATGACCCGGTTGTGGAGTTCGTCCTCCATGCGCAACAGCTTGGCGGTCTCCTCCTCGGTGAGCTTGTAAACCGGAATCCCGGTCCAGAGCGAGAGCACCTCGGCGATGGCTTCCTCGTCGACCTCGTCAAAGAGGTCCACTCCTGCTGCCTTCATCTCGACGTCACGGGCGTCCTTCTTAGCAAGGAGTTCCTTCTCGCGGTCGCGCAGACGACCAGCTTCCTCGAAGTCCTGCGACTCAACCGACTCCTTCTTCTGGCGCACGACATCGGCGAGTTCATTTTCGATCTCGCGGTAGTCGGGTGGGGTTTGCATCCGTCGGATACGCAACCTTGATCCAGCTTCGTCGATGAGGTCGATCGCCTTGTCGGGCAGGAACCTGTCCGAGATATAACGATCGGCCATGTTGGCCGCGGCGACCAACGCCTGGTCGGTGATGGTGACCCGGTGATGCTGTTCGTAACGCTCACGGAGTCCCTTGAGGATCTCGATGGTGTGAGCAACTGATGGCTCGTCGACGACGACCTTCTGGAAACGCCGTTCTAGCGCAGCATCCTTCTCAAGGTGCTTGCGGTACTCGTCAAGAGTTGTCGCACCGATCGTCTGGAGTTCGCCTCGGGCCAGCATGGGCTTGAGGATCGAAGCAGCGTCGATGGCACCCTCGGCTGCACCCGCACCGACGAGAGTATGAATCTCATCGATGAACAAGATGATGTCGCCGCGGGTCTTGATCTCCTTGAGGACCTTCTTGAGGCGCTCTTCGAAGTCGCCCCGATAACGCGAACCCGCAACGAGTGCGCCAAGGTCGAGCGTGTACAACTGCTTGCCGTGGAGCGTTTCGGGAACGTTGTCGGACGCTATGGCCTGAGCAAGTCCTTCGACGATCGCTGTCTTTCCGACACCGGGCTCACCGACGAGAACTGGGTTGTTCTTGGTGCGGCGCGAAAGCACCTGCATCATGCGCTCGGTCTCTCTCTCGCGTCCGATAACGGGGTCGAGCTTTTTCTCTCGTGCGAGCTGGGTGAAGTTTCGCCCGAACTGATCGAGGACCAGGGAACCCGAGGGAGTGTCCGAGCCTGAGCCGGTACTCGCCGTCGCCTTCTCGCCGCTCTGTGGCGCCGTCCCGGTACCGGGATAGCCCGACAGGAGCTGGATCACCTGCTGGCGCACCCTTGAAAGGTCTGCACCGAGCTTCTGGAGCACCTGGGCGGCGACTCCCTCACCCTCGCGGATCAGACCGAGAAGGATGTGCTCGGTGCCGATGTAGTTGTGACCAAGCTGCAGAGCCTCACGTAGCGAGAGCTCGAGCACTTTCTTGGCCCGTGGCGTAAAGGGGATGTGACCCGAGGGTGACGACCCTCCCTGACCGATGATCTCCTCAACCTGCTGGCGCACTGCTTCGAGTGAGATTCCGAGTGATTCGAGTGCTTTGGCCGCGACTCCCTCACCCTCGTGGATCAGACCGAGAAGAATGTGTTCCGTACCGATGTAGTTGTGATTGAGGAGACGAGCCTCCTCCTGAGCCAGCACAACGACTCGGCGGGCCCGGTCGGTGAAGCGTTCAAACACGTGGCTGCCTCCAT
>JBARXY010000019.1:0-1738 GCA_049647585.1 Microthrixaceae bacterium
CGGCAACACTGGACAGGTTGAACTCGAGCCCCAATGCCACGTAGAGCCCGACGATCATGATGACGTCGTGCGCCGTCGAAACAATCGCACCGACGCCGAACTGCCACTCGAAGCGGAACCAGACGTAAATCAGCAGCGCGACCATCGACAGCACGACGCCGATCAAGCCTGTGGTCGCAAGCTCGCTGGATACCGTTGGCCCGACGATTTCGACGCGCCGGAAATCGTAGTCGTTCTCAAACTCCGCCCTGACCTTGTTGACGGTCGATTGCTCGGCATTGTCGCCAGCTTCCTGGGCGCCGACCCGGACCATGAGGTCGCCTTCGCTGCCGAATTCCTGCACCTGGACATCGCCGACATTGAGCTCCTCCAATCTGGAGCGCACGTCAGCGGCATCGGCAACGCGGGACTTGGCCTGCATCTCGATCATGGAGCCGCCACGGAAATCGACGCCGTAGTTGAAGTCCGTGACGAACATCATGCCGACAACGGCGATGGACAGAAACCCGGATACCGCAAAGCCGATGTTGCGGTACCGCATGAACGGGAACGAAGGCTCCAGCGGCAGATAGTGGACCAGGCCCTTGGGGAACTCGGTGGGCTTGTTGCGCCTGACCCAGAAGGCAACCAGCCAACGCGTCAGCGTAAACGCCGTGAAGACGGTGGTGATGATGCCGATGCCGAGCGTGACCGCGAAGCCCTTGACCGGGCCGGTTCCCATGTAGAACAGGATGACCGCGACGATGAACGTCGTCATGTTGGCGTCAACGACTGTCGCCAAAGCCTGCTTGAAGCCCTGGTCGAAGGACTGGACGATCGAGCGCCCTTGCGCTCGCTCCTCACGCACACGTTCGAAAATGATGACGTTCGAATCGACCGCCATGCCCATTGTCAGCACGATACCGGCAATGCCAGGCAGCGTCAGCGTCGCTCCGAGCGTGGTCAAAACAGCTACGATCAGGCCGACGTTCGCCGCCAGTGCAATGTTGGCGATCAAGCCGAGCTTGCCGTAAACCAGCAGCATGCAGACAACGACGAGGACGGCACCGATGGCCGAGGCAAGCTTGCCGGCGCTGATAGAGTCCGCTCCGAGGCTCGGGCCGACGGTGCGCTCTTCGACGATTGTCAGGTTCGCCGGCAATGCGCCCGCCCGAAGCAGGACGGCGAGATCGTTGGCGCTCTGCGGCGTGAAGCTGCCGGAAATCTGGCCCGAACCGCCAAGGATCGGCTCGTTGATGCGCGGCGCCGATATGACCTGGTTATCGAGGATGATGGCAAACAACTTGCCTGTGTTCTGCTGCGTGGCCTGACCGAATCGAGCCGCGCCCTTGGAATCGAAGCGGAACGAAACAACAGGCTCGTTGGTGCGGGAATCGAATGTGGCCTGCGCATCGACGAGGTTTTCGCCGGACACGATCACGCGGTTTTCAATCAGGTAGGGGACCGGTGGATCGTCCTTGGAATACATCACCGTCGAGCCTGCCGGCGGGCGGGCTTCGATGGCCTCCTGGACCGGCATCGACTGATCGACCATCTGGAAAGTCAGCTTTGCGGTCTGGCCGAGAATATCCTTCAGGCGCTGCGGGTCCTGCAGGCCCGGAACCTGAACCAGGATGCGGTCGTCGCCCTGACGCTGAACGATCGGCTCCGTGGTGCCAAGCTCGTTGACGCGGCGGCCGACGACTTCGATCGACTGGCTGAGCGCGGTTGAGGAACGGTACCGCACGCCCTCGTCCGT
>JBARXY010000020.1:0-113496 GCA_049647585.1 Microthrixaceae bacterium
GGCGCGGACCCCGCGGGCGCGGGCTCCGGGCAAACCTCCGCGAACAATGGCCCGACCGGCGAGACCCGTTCGCCCGGAAACCTCCGCCTGGTAATCCGCCGGGGTTACGGACTGCTGGGGACCCCGATCGGACTGATCGGCATGTTTGCTTGCCTGTACTTGGCGTACATGCTCTACGTGCGGACGACCACCGCACTCAACCAGCTCGACCTCCGGCTCCTTTTCCCCGCCTATTTCCCTCTGCTGATCGTCGTTCTGGCCGTGTTGGACAGGCTTTCCGAACGACAAGATGGTGGTCTGAGCCGTCCGGCCTACGGAGCCGTCCACCTGTGGGCGGCAGCAAACCTGTGCGCGGGGCTCGTCGGTATGGTCGCCTTCGGGATGGGCCACCCGTACTTCCCGGGTGACTACGCGGCCGACACATTCGCCGCGGTACGTGACAATCCGGCGCTCGATGCCGTCCCAGCGGGTTGTACCAGCTTCTCGAATCTTCCCAACGCCCTCTACCCGCGGCTGGATTCCAAGTGGAGTCCGCAACGAACAGCACTCGAGTCGACTGATCCCACGGATGACCTCGCCCGTTTGGAGCGCTCCTCGGCCAAGGACAAGAGCTGCCTGGTGTGGATAGATGAGGACCCCGAGTACGGTCACCTCTGGTCGCTCCACGAGCTGCAGCAACGCCTGGACCTGACAAGACTTGCGAGTCATGGTGACGTGACCGTGTACCTGGTGGCCCCGCGGTCCTAGGCGGGGCACAACTCGGCAGCGACTAAGGCGGACACCAACTCCGGCGGCTGCGACCGATGGTCCCACCGCTTGGCCCACAAGTGATCAACACTATTGGCGTGCGCCCCCGCTTCAGCGTGGTCATACCACTTAGAAACGATGCCGACGTCATCAGTCGTTGCGTCGCGGGAGTACTCTCACAGACCTTCGCCGCAGTCGAAGTGATCGTCGTGGATTCGAGTTCCACGGACTTGAGCGCCGAAGCCGTCCGGGTCGTGGCGGATCAGCGGGTCCGGCTCAGTCTCAGTCCGGCCGATGCTGGAGACATTCCCGGTGCCCGCAAGCACGGAATCGATCGGGCGAGGGGGGCTTGGACGATCCTGCTGGACCCCCAGGACGAGGTTGAGCCCGGATGGCTGGCCCGGCTCGGCAGGCTCATTGACGGGACCTCGGCGGGATTTGTCAGCTGCGGGGGAGTGCAGAGGTTCTCCGACGGTAGCGAAGCCTCGATCACGCCGATAGATGTGCCCGGAAATCCGGGAGTGCGGGCCTGCCTGCGAACCGGATCCTTCGCCGCGCCGACCGAACGATTCAGAGCACTGCAGAACGCGGACCATGCCGACCCGGTGACCATGGGACTTGAACTTGTGGCCGCAACGAGCCGTGCGGGCGAATCCATTGTCTTCACACCCGAGCCACTGCTCCGCTGGAACGAGCCGCTCGCCATCCCCGGAGATGAGCAGGAGTCCGAGACCGGTGATGCACTGAGGCTCCGTTGGGCGATGCAGGCGATCGACGCAATGGCGAGGACACCGATTCCCGATGGAACTCTCCTCGCGCGCTACGCGACCATCGGCGGAGTAGCGGCTGCCAGGCTGGGCCAGAAGCGACAGGCGCGGCGGCTCTTCGGCGTAGCCAGGAGTGCTGTGCCACAGACCCCGGAGCACTGGGTCAGGTGGGCCGCATCTTGTGTGCCGGTCGCCTCCGGGAGAATTTGGCCAGACACTAAAGTCGTCTGATCCCCTCGTTCCCGTCGGGGATTCGGAAGGACGCCCAGTATGACCGCACCGACGACCGAACTGGCCGCTGCAGGAGCAATAGACGCCGTCAAGGTCTATGGCTCCGAAGACACAGAGGTGCGCGCACTCGATGGAGTGACTGTCAGCTTCGAACAGAGTCGCTTCACCGCGATCATGGGTCCATCGGGTTCGGGTAAGTCCACGCTCATGCACTGTCTCGCGGGTCTTGATCAGCTGAGCAGCGGACGGGTGTTCATCGCAGATACCTATCTGGACACCCTGAAGGAATCCGAACTGACCGAACTGCGACGTGATCGCATCGGTTTCATCTTCCAGGCGTTCAATCTGATCCCGACGCTCACCGCGGCCGAGAACATCACGCTTCCGATGGACCTGGCCGGTCGTAGGCCGAACCAGGAGTGGATGGACCAGGTGATCGACACCGTAGGTCTACGTCCCCGTCTCACCCACCGGCCGAGCGAGCTTTCCGGTGGCCAGCAACAGCGGGTTGCGGTGGCGCGGGCGCTGGCGACGCAACCCAAGATCGTGTTCGCGGACGAGCCGACGGGCAACCTCGATTCGCGATCGGGAACCGATCTGCTCGAGTTCATGCGGCACGCTGTTGCAGACCTGGGCCAGACGATTGTCATGGTTACCCACGATCCGACCGCCGCTGCCCACGCGGACCGGGTCGTGTTCCTGGCCGACGGTCAGATCCGCGACGAAATGATCGAGCCCACGGCTGAGCGTGTGCTCGATCTGATGAAACAGCTGGGCGACTGAGCGGCATGTTCCGCGTCGCGCTCAAGGACATCCTGGCGCGCAAGCGCAGACTGGCAACCACCGGTCTGGCGATCATGTTGGGAATCGCTTTCCTGACCGGCACCCAACTCCTGTCCACCATCCTGAAGGACTCGATCGGGTCAGTACTGAGTGAGGCCTACAGCGGCTTCGACGCGGTTGTGCGATCACCCGAGAAGCAGGAACTCGGTTTCGGGCAGTCGGTCAACGTCCCGGTCCCGGAGTCCCTCGTCTCACAGGTGGATGCCGTTTCCGGAGTTGCATCGGCATCGGGTGTCGTCGAATCCTTCAGCGCGCAACTTATCGGTAGTAACGGCAAGATCTCCGGGTCAAGCTTCGGTCCTCCGACCATCGTCTACAACTGGATCGACGACGAGGGTCTACGGCTCGGCACCCTCAACAAGGGCCACAAACCGGACTCTGACGACCAGATCGTCCTCGACTCCGCTGCAGCAAAACTGGCGGGCTACTCGCTCGGTGACAGCGTGGCCGTCTCGACCTTCAGCGGAACCGAAAAGTTCAAGCTCGTCGGCCTTGTAGGTCTGGGCGACAAGGGGGACGTGTCGATCGGGGCGACAGCGCTGATCTTCAACACGGTCACCGCCCAACGCGTCGGGCAGGTACCCGGACATTTCAACTATGTAGCAGTGCGGGGCGACGACGAGCTCGACCAGCAGACACTCGCCAACGCAATCTCGGGAGCGCTTCCGTCGGTCCAGGTCCTGACGGGGGAGCAGTTCATCCAGGAGAGCAGCGATTCGATCTCGAAGATTGTCGACATCCTCACGACCTTCGTTTCGGTGTTCGGCTACGTCGCGCTCTTTGTCGCCTGCTTCATCATCTACAACACGTTCTCGATCCTCGTCGCCCAACGGACGAGGGAGACGGCCCTGCTGCGGGCAATCGGTGCTCGACGCAAGCAGGTGCTCGCAGCCACCGTTCTGGAAGCGGCGATCGTCGGACTCATTTCGTCGGTGGCCGGCCTGGCAGGGGGAGTTGTCCTTGCCGCTGCGCTCAAGTCGGTGGTCGGGGGAATCTTCCGGGTCGACACCAGCACCCCGTCGCTCTCGGCCCTGGAAGTAGCCCTTGCGTTCGGCGTGGGCATAGGTGTGACCGTCGTGTCCGGATTTGTTCCGGCGTGGAGAGCCTCGCGGGTCCCTCCGATCGCGGCGCTGTCCGAGGCCGAGATCGATCGAGCGGGGGTGTCCCGGTCGCGGATCATCTGGGGAACGTTGATGCTGGCCATCGGCGCCGGGCTTGCGGTCGCAGGTTTTGCGAAGGTCGGACCCAGCCACTTGGCGGAGTTCGGCCTGGGCGCAGCACTGGTTCTGGTTGCGGTGTCGCTCGTACTCGGTCCGTTGATCGTGGCACCCGTCAGTCACGTGTTGGCACGGGTGACCTTCCGTCGAGGGTCGGTCATTTCACGTTTGGCCGGCGAAAACGCATCCCGCAACCCTCGACGCACGGCGGCGACTGCGGCCGCGTTGACCATCGGGGTCACCCTCGTGACCCTGATCGCAATCCTGGCCAGTTCGATTCGCGCCAGCGTCGACAGCGCAGTGAGCACGTCGGTCAAGGCCGACTACATCGTCAGCGCCGAGGCGTTGTCGCTGGCTGCCGGAATACCTCCAGAAACGCTCAAGGATGTTCGGGCACTGAACGACGTGAAGGTCGCAAGTCCGATGAGGCTAGGACCGGTCCGCCTGACCGATAAGTACGGCCGCGCCCATCAAGCCGCCTCGACAGAGGACTCGAGTATCGGGCCGATCGTCGGTGCGGCTGGCACCGCACCACCGGGCCAGGATCAGTTCATGGTCGGAATCGACCCGAAGTCGATCTTCGAGGTGTTCGACTTCGGCAAGATCCGGGGGAGTGAACACGACCTGGAGGCGGGGACGATCATGACGTCGACCGCCACTGCGGAAAGGCGAGGATGGAAGCTCGGTGAGGAGGTCCCGGTCTACTTCGCAAAGACCGGCCAGCAGAAGCTCAAACTGGTGGCCACCTTCTCGACCGAATCACCAATGGGCGACTTCTTCGTGCCGCTGTCGACGTTCAACGAAAGCAGCCTGGGGATCTTCAGCGTGGACTTCCTCATCTACGTCAAGGCCGAGAGCGATGCGAGCGTTCCGGCGTTGCGAACCCAGCTCGACAAGTTGGTGAAGGACATGCCGTCGATCTCGGTCCAGAACGTCGCCGAGTACGTCAAAGCCCAAACGGCACCCTTCGACACGTTCTTGGCCATTGTCTACGGGCTGTTGTTGCTGGCGGTGATAATCGCCCTGATCGGCATCGCCAACACCCTGTCGCTATCGGTGCTCGAACGGACCAGGGAGCTAGGACTATTACGCGCCGTGGGCATGTCGCGACGCCAGCTGCGACTCGCGATCATCGGAGAATCGTTGATCATCTCGATATTTGGCGTCGCAATGGGTCTGCTCCTCGGAATCATCTTCTCCGGAGCGCTGTCCACGGTGATTGCCTCGGACAATCCGGCGATCTTCACCTACACGCTTCCCCTCGGGTCGTTGGTGGCCATCGTGGTGATAGCGATGATCTCCGGAGTCGTGGCGGCGCTGGTGCCAGCCTGGCGTGCGTCGCGACTCGACGTCCTAAAGGCAATCTCGTCGGTCTGAGCATCGGTCTGAGCGTCGGTCTGAGCGGAGGCCGCGGCGGTTGCGGGGTCACCTGTGATCGGAAGGCCCGGCAACCTCTCTGGCGGCAACCTCTTTGGCGGCACGGGTCGCCACGACCGCGGAGTAACCGAGACCGACGAAGAACAGGACCCCCGCGACGATGGTCGCGGCCAAGCCGAAAACGTCGAATCCGGTGACGAGCACCCCGGCTCCTATCAGGGCGACCAGACCACCGGTCAGACCCAGCGGACCTGCAGCTTCCTCGTGGGCCCGGTACCAGGCCTCGTCACTCGCCATGGTCATCCGGGTCCGGATACCTGCCCATCGGGTGCGCTTCAGCTTGCGTTGAGAGCCGACCCAGGCGAGTCCCAACAACGCCAGCCCCGCGACCATCAGGCCGATGCCTGCGGCAACTCCCGTCATTTGACGTACAACCGGACGTACAACCGGACATACAACATGGTGCGTTCGCTCCGCTGGTCGGGTCTCACGGTCGATCCATCAGGTCAGAGCGGAGTTATGTCGCTGCCCGACCAGTAGGCCTTCATGTCGTTGATCTTGCCGTCGGCGTCGAAGGTGAAGACATCGACGATGTCGATTCCGAACTTCGACCCTCCGATATCGGTCACTGCGCGCAGCGGAACCGCTGCGAACTTGTCGACCGCCCGGATGGGTCCGGTGATGGTCAACTCCAGGGAATCGGCCATCTCATGGGTTCCCGCGAAGAATGCCCGGACTGCCGCCGCCCCGACGTGAGCCGGCTGGTCCACCGGGTCCGCGACCACGGCGTCGTCGGCGAAGAGAGCGACGATCCCGTCGATGTCGCCACGGGTGTGAGCAGCGGCATAGGCGGTTACGACTGACTTGATCTCGTCGGTGCTTGGCATGGGCCGACACTAGCGCCACGTCGGATGCGGGGATTTCGATGGAGGGCGAGGATTGAGGGGAGTCTCTGGGCCGAGAAGATATGGGCCAAGATCAGGGTCGATGGCAGCGATACGGACCGAGATCACCGAGATCGTCACCGGCTTGGCCATGCTCGGCGCAGAGTCGCTGGACTCGGCACTCTCGGGGTCGGTTCCCGCGGAACTGCTCAACGTGGACCATGCGACCTGGGCCCGATTGTGCGACGCCTACCAGGCCCGACAGAACGAGGCCGATTTCCTCGCAGCCTGGAACAACGGTCGGGCGTTCCTCAACGCCGATGACGGACTTCGCGGACGGCATCCACTCCAGGTCGAGTGGAAGGGCCCGCACCGTGACCCGGGCGACGTGGCGGTGCCCGCCGACCTGCGGATAGATCACGTCTATCTCGTCAGTTGCAAGTATCTCTCGAAGGTTCTTCACAACGCGTCGCCGAGTGCGGTCTTCGAACGGAACCTGGCGGGAGCGCAGGGGAAGCGGTCCTACAGCGACTGGTTCGACGTGGTCGCCGCGGCCGAGCATCAGGAGCTGTATCAGATCGTCCGCCGGACCATCGGCGGGGATGTTGATCTACCGGAATCAGTTCGGTTGCTGACCAAGGAGCAGCGACAGGTTCTGAGGCTCCGAGTGCCTCCCGACTGGGGGTCCGACGCGGCCGTCGCCGCCTACCAACGTCTGGTCGATGCAACAGCGATTGCATCCACAGAGCTGTGGAACCGCCAGCTGACGTCAGACCGTTCTCGAGCCGTGACGCTATGGCGTCTGCTCAGGCTGGCACCGGCGCCGTACTTCGTCTTGGGAACTTCAGCCGCCGGGACGACGCGGCTGAGGGTCGGCACGCCGTGGGACTTCAACCTCTCGTTCAAGCTGGTTGGCTTCGAGATTTCACACCAGCCCGGCGGTCAGGCACGGGTCGGTTGGCGTGCGCGGGTGAACGAGATCGCCAGTGGTAGGGAGCGCGAGGTCCTCGGCCACGTCGAAATCCGCTGGAGCCACGGTCGCTTCGGTGGACCACCCGAGGCGAAGGTCTACTTGGACACCGTTCCGGGCAATGTGCCGGGCTACTGGCCACTGACCTGATTCGCGGCGGGTACCTGAGCCGGTGCCTGGACCCCGGAGCCCTGCCAGCCGGAGCGCGCCACTCGCAGCGCGGACCCGCTGGTCGCAGCGCCCCAGCTGAAGGCCTGCCAGCCGCAGCGCGCCACCTGCAGCAGCGCGACTATTTCAGCAGCGCAGCTACTTCAGCAGCGCACCGGCATCGACCGGAAGGGTTACCCCGGTGACATAGCGGGCCTCGTCGGAACAGATCCACAACAGCGCGTCAGAGATGTCGCCGGCCTCGAGCCAGGGGACATTCATAGGTTGTTGTGGACGCAAGAAGTCTGCAGCGTCGTCGTAGGTCGGGTTCTCGAGGTCCATCCGAACGAGCCGGGGGAACGTGTCGTTGAGAATCATGGGTGTGCCGACCGACGTGGGGTGGATCGTGTTCACCCGGATCTGGTTGGGGGCTAGTTCCAGGGCAAGACTCCGCATGAAGCCCACCAGCCCGTGCTTGGCGGCGTTGTATGCAGGACTTCCGTAGAAACCTCGTAGTCCGGCGGTCGACGAGGTGATGGCGATGGCGCCTCCCTCGTTCTGGTTGATCAGCTTGCGCATCGAGGACCGGACCGTGTTGAACACTCCTGTCAGGTTGACCCCGATCGTGTCGTCCCACTGTTCCGAGGTCAGATACTGCGTCGGATTGGGCGAGTAGGTGCCTGCGTTGGCGACGATCACGTCGAGGCGACCGAACCGCTCATAACCGGTGTTGACCACCTCGCGCAGCCTCGGCAGGTCCCGGACGTCGGCCTTCTCGGCGTGCATCGAACCGCCGGCGGCCTCGACCAGTCGTACCGTCTCGTCCAGGTCGGCTTTGGTGGCAAGCGGGTACGGGCAGGTCGGGATGTCTTCGCAGATGTCTACACCGATGATCCTCGCGCCCTCTGCAGCGAAGCGCACCGCGTGTTCGCGGCCCTGGCCCCTGGCGGCACCCGTGATGAACACGACCTTGCCGTCGTAGCGATTCGATCGATCAGCCATCGTTCCCACCCTCAGTCAGCGGGCGCCCGTGCACCCAGATGCCCCGAGTATCGCAGGGATTCAGGCGTCCACCCGCCAGGCCGAAATGTCACCGCGTGACAAATTGAACGATGTTCGTGCATTATTTGGGGTATGACTGAAACGCCTTGGGAACTTGATGCCTGCTCACTGGTTGATGCATTCAGAGCAGGGGAAAGGTCTCCGGTGGAGGAGCTGGAGGCCAGTCTCTCGGCAATCGAACAGAGCGATCTCAACTGCTTCTCGTTCCTGGACCCCGAGGCTGCGCTGATAGCAGCCAAGTCTGCGGACCTCACGAAGCCCTTCGGTGGGGTGCCCGTGGGCATCAAGGAACTTGAGCAGGTCAAGGGCTGGCCCGACACTGGGGCTTCCCTGGTGTTCAAGGATCGCAAGGCTGACCACACCAGCGAGGCGACCCGCCGATTCATCGAGGACGGTGGGGTCGTGCCCGTCGGTATGACGACGGCAAGTGAATTCGGTGGACTCAATGTCAGTGTCACCAAGCTCAACGGTGTGGCGCACAATCCGTGGCGTCACGGCCGCACCGCTGGTGGATCCTCCGGCGGAAGCGCTTCGGCGGTCGCCGGTGGGCTTGTCAGCATCGCGTCGGGTGGTGACGGTGGTGGCTCGATCCGCATTCCTGCCGGCTACGGCGGACTGCTCGGCATGAAGGGCACCTACGGACGAATCTCCCGAGGTCCGGACGCGTTCTTCACCCCCGGAACCGTTGTCAATGGGTGTCTGGCACGCTCGGTTCGCGACGCCGCTCGCCACTTCGACGTCGTAGCGGGACTTGACCCCTATGACCCGTCCACCATTCCCAATCCCGGCGGATGGGAGAAGAGCGTGGGCACGGGTGATCTGACGGGCCTACGGGTTGCAGTTCTTCCCGACCTCGGTGTCATCGAGTTGGAGCCCGGCGTGGGGGCACACATCCGGGCTGCTGCCAAGGAATTGATCGCACGTCACGACATGATCGAGGTCGATGTCGACCTGAAGCTCCCCAACCTCGCAGTCCAGTGGATGATGGGCAACCTCGCGACGCTGCTGGTGGAACTCGGCGACAACTGGCCCAAGAACGGCGATCTTCTGACCGAGGAGGTCGCGTTCGGCCTGATGATGTCCAGGTCCCTGTACAACCTGGACGTGGCAGCCGTGGCCGAGGTGCAGAGGATCCAGGCCAACGTCGCCATGGCGAAGGCCTTCGAACAGGTGGACCTGATCATCTCTGCGACCAACCCGGGACCGGCTTTCGCAGCCGACGCAGCGATGAGCAGCACCGACGACAATTTCCTTGAGTGGGCCAAGTCCAGCTCGATTGCGAAGTACGCGTTGCGAGGTGCACTCGGTGGGGCGAGGCTGGCAAGCAGCTTCTTCCCCGGACTGCCCAACAAACTGGTCGACCAGGTCACCGAGCGTTTCCCAGAAATGGTGTCGATGGGTGGGCTGACCATCATCTCGAACATCTATGGCAATCCTGCGGTGTCAATCCCCTCGGGAACTATCGATGGCCTGCCGATCGGAATGCAGGTCATGGCCCGCCATCACCGTGACGGTCTGCTCTTTGATGTCGCAAGGTCCTGTGAAGAGGCCACGCCCTGGCCCATGGTCGCACCCGTTCAAACTGACCGGTCGCACCTCAGCGCAGTCTGAGTTAGGCGGGACCGACGGACGCGGCTCGGCGCCCGACCGGACCGAGAGACGCGGACCTGAAGCTGCGCGGATGTCCGCCTGTCAGGCGGGCAGAACCAGTTCCGCCGCCTGGCGCAGTTCCTCGACGCTTCCGGCATGGACGAGGATCTCGGTAACGGCCGACTCCTTCCAAGCTGCAATGCGATCGGCGATGCGGGCCGGAGTTCCGACCAGCGAGATCTCATCGGCAAATGAGACCGGAACCTCGTTGACGGCCTGGTCGCCCTTACCCTCGAGGAACATCTCCTGGATCTTCTCTGCCTGCTCGCCCAGGCCCATGCGGGCGGCCAACTTGGTGTGGTAGTTCTGGCCCTTGGCCCCCATGCCGCCGATGTAGAAGGCGAGCATGGCCCGAGTCATTGACAGCGATTCCTCGATCGTCTCTGGTTTGTCATCCGGGGTGACTATGAACGCCGCGATCGCCGCGACCTCAAAATCGTCGGCCGCGTTCTCGAGCTGATCGGCGTAGACATCCTGGCGGTAGGGCGAGTAGTAGAGCGGCAACCAGCCATCCGCAATCTCGGCGGTCTGCGTCACGTTCTTCGGTCCCTCGGCACCCAGGTAGATCGGGATGTGGCGGCGAAGCGGGTGGACTATCGACTTGAGCGGCTTACCCAGTCCCACGCTCCCGGGTCCGGAGTACGGGTGCTGATGGAACTCTCCCTGATAGTTGAGAGGTTCCTCGCGGGCGAGCACTTGGCGGATGATCTCGACGTACTCGCGGGTGCGGGCAAGCGGCTTGTTGGACGGTCTGCCGTACCAGCCTTCGACAACCTGGGGCCCGGACACACCTAGGCCGAGTCGGAACCGCCCGTTGGAAAGATGGTCGAGCGTGATGGCCGACATGGCGGTCGCGGTGGGAGTCCGCGCAGCGAGTTGCATCACGGAGGTGCCGAGTTGGATCCGCTCGGTGCGTGCCGCGAGGTACGCGAGCGGCGTCAGAGCATCAGATCCCCACGCCTCGGCGGTCCACACCGAGGTGAAGCCGAGTTCCTCAGCCGCAACTGCGCGCTCCACCCAGTCGGGCGAAGGAAGTTGACCCCAATAGCCGAGCTGCAGTCCCAGTTGCATTCGAATTCTCCCTGATGTGTGGCGAGCGCCGGTTGTGGACGGCACCAGTTGCGTCTCGAGAACGTCCCACTATGTGAGCAGTGAGTCTGTCCCGCTGACCGTTCGAGCCATGTGCGCACGGTGACGCTACAGGCTGATCGGCAACTGAGAATCTAGGCGAACTCGTCGCAGACCAATACGCCGGCGAGCAGACCTTCGATCTTGTCCGCAGCCTGCGGCCTGGCGAACAGATAGCCCTGCGCGGTCGGGCATCCCATAGAGATGAGCGCCTCTCGCTGTTCCTGGGATTCGACTCCCTCGGCGGTTGTGATGAGTCCGAGGTTGGTCGCAAGGCTGAGAATCGTGTTGACGATCGCCAGGTCGTTGGCGTCTCCGGGTAATCCGTCGACGAAGGAGCGGTCGATCTTCAGAACCCTGATCGGGAACCGCTTGAGCATGCTCAGCGAGCTGTAGCCGGTACCGAAGTCATCGACCGCCAGTTCGATTCCCAGGGAGTGCAACTCGGTCAACACGACCAGAGCTTCATCCACGTCGCGCATGAGAGCGGTTTCGGTGATCTCAAGGCAAAGTCGCTTCGGATCAAATCCAGTCTCTGCGAGCAGCCTCGAAACATCGTCGATCAAGAGGGGGTCTTCGAACTGGCGCGCCGACAGGTTGACCCTGAGCATGAAATTGGCGTCGACCACTCCCCTCGCCAACCAGTCCATGACCTGTTCACAGGCCTGGCGTAGAACCCACCGGCCGATGGGTAGGACCATTCCATTGTCCTCTGCGAGCGGAATGAAGCGGTCGGCTCCCATTTCACCGAGCGTCGGATGGTTCCAGCGCACCAATGCCTCCACTCCGACGATCCGTTCGGTCACCAGGTGGACCTCGGGCTGGAAGTGGACCTCCAACTCGCCGTGGTCGATCGACTTACGCAGCATCTGGTCGAGTTCGAGCTGTTCGAGGGCCTCGGGACGCAGAACGTCGTCGAAGGTGGCAACACAGCTGCGCCCCATGGCCTTGGCGCGGTACATCGCGGAGTCCGCCCACCGCATCAGATCCGCCGCCTCTTCTGGCTTGTCGGAGCTGACCACACCGACCGAAGCGCTGACGATGAACTCGCGGCCGTTCAGATCGAAGGGTGTGCGCAACTGGTCCTGGATCCGCTCGGCCATCATCACCGCGTCGTCGGAGCTGATGTCCTCTGCCAGGATCGTGAACTCATCTCCGCCTAGTCGGCCGATGACATCTCCGGGACGGATCGCGTCGCAGAGCCGGTCAGCGACGTCGCAGAGAAGCTGGTCTCCCGCGGCGTGTCCGAGGGAGTCGTTGACGAACTTGAAGCGGTCGAGGTCAAGGAACAGAACCGCCAGTGGCCTGGTCTGGCTCAACTCCAACAGGGTGGCCTGGCGCAGAATTGCGGCTTCGAGGAGTTCGGCGAAACGGCCACGGTTCGGCAGCTCGGTCAGAGAGTCGTGGCTGGCGCGGTGTGCCAGGATCCGTTCGTGTTCCCGTCGCACTGTCTGGTCTCGCCAAATGACGAGCAAGGACTTGACCGCTCCACCGGTTCCGAGTTCGGGCACGAAAGTGGACTCACACCAACGCATCTCGCCGCGAACCGACATTGAATGTTCGATCGTCGTCGAGGACCCTGAAGCCCAGCATTCCTCAGCCGCACCTCGGTACCTGGACCTGTCGGCCTCGGCAACGAGAGGCCAGCCGTCGTTCTCGGAATGTGGCATTCGATGGCTAGTCGCAGCGGGATTGCTGAACTGGACCTCGAAGGTGCGGTTGAGGCGGACAATCGGATCGGGGAGGCTGTCGAGCAGGTTGCCGAAGCCGCGTTCACTGCGGTCGAGCGCCTTTTCGGCAGCGTATTTCTCGTCGATGTCCGCGAAGTGCGCAGTGAGGTTCGTCAGGCGGAGTTCGTCATCCCTCGACGCTCGAAGTGCCGCCCGCTGCCAACGGGGACCGAGAGCTGTCAGCAGGCGAAACTCAATGACCGTGGAGTCGAAATCAGTCTCGACCTGCATGCGGACCCAGGCGTCGGCAAAGGAGTTGTAGTCGTCGTGGTGGATGTAGTCACCCACGTGTGACTGCAGAACGTCGCCAGAGCTGAACCCGACCAGATCGAGGGTTCTTTCGTTGACGCGCACGACGAACCCCATCGGGTCGGTGACCAGTAGGGGGACCGGGGCATCCTGGAAGCGTTCCTCGGATAGGAGGACTGCCTGATCCCAAACCTGGCTGCCTTCAACCGCAGCAAGAGCATGGTTCGTCAGGGAAGCCAGCCGTTTGAGTGCAACCTCGATCAGGCCCTCGGTCGAGGGTCCCTGGTCGTCCAGGCCGGAAATGATCTGCTCGACGGTCGAGATAGCTGATTCAAGGGGAACCAGCGGATCAGAAGTCTGCGGGCCGTCCAATTCGCAATTTTCGCCTTGGCTCATTTTCGCCGCCTCGATCAGTCCGGTAGTGCGCGTCGCCACAGTCGGCGCAGGGCCCTGTCCAGTGAGGGTAGTGGCCCGACTGCGATTCTCCACGGGCCAATCAACTCAATTCAGAACCTTCGCGATTGCTCGGCGACTATGCGCCAGGTCTCCCCAGGTCGTTCCAGAACTTCGCGAGTAGTCGGTGACTACTCGCCGACGAAGTTCGGCTTGCGCTTCTCCTTGAAGGCACGGGGACCTTCCTTGGCGTCCTTCGAGCCGAAAACGTCCCAGCCGTAGGTGAACTCGTGATCGAGCGCCTCTTCAAGGCGCATGCCGTTGGTCTCGCGCAGGGTGCGGAGGATCGCCTTCACGGCCAGCGGGCCGTTCTCGCAGATCGCCTCACCTATCTCGATGGCCTTCTCGAGTGCCTCTCCGTCGTCAACAAGGTGGCCGATCAGGCCCAGGTCCAGCGCTTCCTGTGCTGAAATGTGACGACCGGTCAGCAGCAGGTCACAGGCGACGGTGTAGGGGATCTGGCGCGGAATGCGGACCACCGAGCCGCCCATCGGATACAGCGACCAGCGAGCCTCGGAAATCCCGAATGTCGCCGAACGTCCTGCGACACGAACTTCGGTGGCGCCCAACAGCTCGGTTCCGCCGGCGATTGCTACGCCTTCGACGGCGAGAATGATCGGAACCGCCGGCTGCCAGCTGCGCAGCAGTGCCTTCCAGTGCAGATCCGGGTCTTCGGCCATGCGAGCAGCGACGTCGATCTCGCCGGGCTTGTTCTCGAAGCCGCCGGCCATGTCCTTGAGGTCCGCTCCGGAGCAGAAGTTGCCGCCGGAACCGGTGAGGATGAGCGCTCGGATATCGGGGTTGGTGTCGGCCTCGATGAAGGCGTCGAGCATGCGGACGAGCATCTCGCCGTTGATCGCATTCTTGCGCTCCGGGCGGTTCAACGTGACGATCAGGAGATGTCCGCGTCGTTCAGTGAGAACTGCCGGTTCCGGAGCTACTGAGGACTCTTCCGTAGATGTTGCTTCAGGTGACACGTATTTCCCCCGGGGTTCTGGAGCTTCGACTCCGGCAGATTACGCAACTGCGGGTGCCAGGACGATTCCACGAACTCGAGTGACCGGGTGAACCGGAGTGACCGGGTGAACCGGTGTGCCAGGACGATTCGGTGGACATCCTCCGAAGTAGCCCCCGGCAGCCGACTTCCTGCGATTCAGTCCGGGTAGGCGTTACCCGTGCTTGCAGCCAACTTCTTTGCCGCCTCCGGAAAGATGTTCTTGACCAGGAACGGGTCGCTGATGACCGCGTAGTCCGGTGCCAACTCGCGGGTGTAACGCTCGATGTAGAGAAGCTGTTTGCCGACCAGCATCAACTCCTGTGGCGGAGTTCCACCGAATTCCTTCATCAATATGACGCTCGAAGTGATCAGGTCGCCCAGGTTGACCGAACCCATGCCCGAGTCGATCAGTGGTCCGATGATCATTCCCATGGCGGCACCGATCTCCTCGTCGGTGCCCATGCCAGCGGGGAACACCCCGACGCTGCGGTAGGCGGCCGCCACGCGAGAGAAGTCCCGGTCGAACACGCAGGTGTAATAGATGTCGCGCATCACCTGACGCCACTGGTCCCCAAGGTCCCCCATGATCCCGAAGTCGAGGAAACAGCCGCGACCGTCATCGAGTACCCAGATGTTGCCGGCGTGCATGTCGCCATGGAACGGGCCGTGCACCATGACAGCCTCCGCCCAAGCCTTGGCCCCGCGTCGAAGAACCAGTTCCCCGTCGATTCCCCGTTCGGCGATCGTGGTGAAGTCGTCCATTGGAATGCCGCGGACCCGCTCCATGCAGATTGTCCGCATCCCGCAGTGGTCCCAGTAGACCTCCGGGGCGGTCACATGGGAATTGTCCCCGAACGCCCAGAGGTTCTCGCGGAAGCGCTGCTGGTTCCACGCCTCGAGGACCGGGTTGAGCTCCCTGGCAGTCAGCCGTGACACGTCGGCGACCATTCCGGTCGCATTGGCGCTGCGTCCCCACTTGGTGCGCTGGGCGATCTTGGCGATCAGGTTCAGAACCTTCAGGTCGATCGTCATCTGCTCACGCAGGTTCGGCCGCTGGACCTTTACGACGGCCTCGCGCCCATCATTGAGGACACAAGCATGAACCTGTCCGATCGAAGCGGCAGACAGGGGAGTGTCGTCGAAGAATGCGAAGGCCACTTCGATCGGGACGCCCAGGTCCTCAATGACCGTTCGACGTACGAGTTCACCCGCGAACGGTGTCGCCTCATCCAGGCAGCGACGTGCTGCATGGGCGAGCCATTCGGGGAAGAGCCCGGGTGACGAGGCGATGACCTGGCCCAACTTCACATAGGTGGGACCCAGTTTCATGAACGCGTCGACGAGCCCGTTGGACGCTGAGTCGATGAAGCTGTCGCTGCTGCCTCGAAGCCTTCTGAACAACCCGATGACGCTGCGACGGGCGATACACCATGTGATGAGCGCTGCGACCCGAACGACACGGACCGCCTCGCTCGGCCCGACCCGGTTCAGATCAGGTTCGACGGCCTCAAGCATCTCGGGACTGGGTCCGTCGGCCAGCGGCCCTCTGGTGACGGGCGGCATAGTCATGAAGATACGCCCCTCAGGAGCGGATCGAAGACAGCGTGAAGCGCCAGTCGTGCCTCGCTGTCGTCTTGGAGTGGAAGTGTCGATCCGGGCATGAGCACGAACGATATGCCCAGCCGGAACAGAACCTCTGCTCCGTGGGTTGCCCGCTGCACATCGACGGTCTGGTCGCCCAGAATCGACACCAGCTGGGCGACCAGAATTTGAGTGACCATCTTGACCGCGGGAACACCGTCGTCGACCAGGAGGAGAAGTAGATCGGGTTCGGAACGGATCAACTGGAGCAGCGGTGAGGACTCGGCCGATTTGAGTCCGGCTATGAAGCCTTCGACCAGTTTGTCCTCGAGCCGTTCAAGGTGTTCGACGGTGGCCGAGACGTCATCGAGGAGTTGGTGCAACTCCCTGGCGATCACCGCATAGATGATCTCGTCGCGTCCGTCGAAGCGGCGGTAGATCGTGCTGCGACCCACGTTTGCCCGCTCTGCAATCTCCTCGACGGTGCAGCGTCGGAGCCCTCCCGAAACGAGAACCGTCACTGCCGCGTCGAGGATCGCATCGGTCGTCTTGTCGCCGGTCCGTCGGGCCAGCGCTCCGATCAGAGGGGTCAGGTCCAGGCGAGGTGCTCGTCTCAAGCTGCTGAGCCCATTGCGCCGGCCGGAATTCGCGAGCGTTCGGCCAGGCGACGCATCGAAATGTGCTTGAGCCCTTCGGGCATCAGACGCGACCCTCCCCGGGCGGCCATGATCAGCGATCTGTACTGCAGGTCGTCAGAAATCGACCAGGGGATTCCGAAACGCCGCCTGACCACCGCCGGTAATCCGCCGATGGCCGAGAGTCGTGCGGTCGGGGTGACCGCGATCTCGATCGGCGTCGCAGCCCACCGTGGCAGTTGGACCATTCCTTCGACCCGCCCTTTGAGGGCCATGTCGACCGCTCGTTCCGCAGCCGGTGTCATCTCGAGCGTGTCGGTGCAGATCTGGCGAAACCGATCGGTGTATTCCCGGCAGGTCGCCGGGACCGTACGATCGCTCACGCCGTAGCGCTGGTACCAGATCACTCCCTCGGCGTACATCGATTCGCGTTCGGCCCGGCTCAGTCCATCGGCCGAGAACCGTCTGGCCGCCTGTTCAGCCGATCGGTAGAGCGTGATGTGTGCCCACCAGAAGATCTCGGGATTGAGGGCGTGGTAGCTGTCCCCGTTGCCGTCGATGCCCTTGATGTGGCGGTGCATCTCTTTGATCGCATGCGCCGTGTCGTCGTCGCGGATGGATGCCACGATCGGACCCAGGCTCCGGTTGATCCTGTCCCAGGGGTCGGAGAAGAAATCCGAGTGGTCGATGACCCCAGCGCCCAAGCCCGGGTGCATCAACTGCAGGATCCCGTTGCTCAGGCCCGACAAGCCCATCCGCCAGTCCGTGGCCCATTTCCACAGGAGGCCGGGGTGGGTCACGGAGCCGGGAGTTACGTGGGACATAGGTACAAGATGTGTCCCACAGGTCCACTTGTCAACGATCTTGTTGTTCGGGCGCGTCGAATTGCCGCCTTGTGAGCGGCAATTCGATCGGATCGGCACTACCACCTCCCACAGGTCATGGGGGTGGTCTTGTTCGGCCGTGTCGTTGGCCGATGAGGGTGTTTCCCTTGGGTGTTGTCCATTCGGACCAGCCGTTCGGATCGAGCTGAACGTTCCAGCCCTTACGGTGCGCTACTCCGTGGTGGTGGCGACACAAGAACAAAAGGCCATCTAGGTCGGTCGAGTGGCGTTTGTGCCATTCGGTGATGTGGTGCGCGTCGCACCACTCGGGTTTGGCTCCGCATCCGGGGAATACACAGCCGCCGTCACGAGCCGCCAGCGCTCTCCGTTGCGCTCTGGTGGCAAAACGGACCCGATCTCCCATGTCCAGAGGGACTCCGAGACTGTTGACGACCAAGGTGTACACGTCGGGGTCACACAACAGGCACCCGAACGCGTGCTCACGTAGCGGAGTGCCGTTGGGGTCGGTGACCCACATGCCGGCCCAGGTGTCCATCGTCGACGTCAACCGCGACGCGACTGCTCCCACCAGATCGCGGGTCGGGTGACCAACACCCCAGCCCGTACCATCGCACCCGCGCTGGATTCCGACAGCGCCGTAGTGCTCGCCGCCGTGGAGGCCGAACGGGTCGAACAATCCGCCAAGGCCGTCACCGGCGCCGTGCTCCCCGTGTTCCTGGAGGTCGGCTGGGGTGAGGGTCAACGCAACTTCGGGTCGCGGTGCTTTCCCGGCAGTGCCGGCCAGTCCTCTCCGACACGCTTCAACCAGCGCAAGGGCGAGGAGGGTTTGGCGGTCGGGGATCTCGATTTCGGGGGTGATCTGATTGTCGCGTTTGAACCGTTCGAACAGTTCGTCTGCGATCGTGTTCAACGCCTGGGTGGCAATAAGAGCCTGCTCGCCGACCAGTTCACCGCGGATGACGGTCACATCGCCCACCGGTTTAACGCTCAACCGGTTGCGGCAAACATCACCGGAAGGATCGTGTCCTCCGTCGAGGTCCAACAAGTCGGCCACGGCCTGGACGTCACGGCTCCACACCTCGAACGACACGCCTTCGATAGCGTCGATCAACGCCGGTGAGATTGTCGCGATCTGATCAACGATCCGCGGGTTCGCCGCGTTGGCGATGACGCGGGCGTGATCAAACCCGATCTGCCCCTTGACCAGCGCTTGGAAAACAAACGGCAGTTGGAGCGCAATCTTGGTTGACGTCTTGACCCGTGACTTCGCCACGCCAGAAGGCAACTGGGCGTCCCGAGCCAGCCATGGGCCGGTCCGAAGCCCGAACCGTCGATCGGTGATATCCCGCTTATGTGCCTCGACAATCACCGTTGCAGTCACACCGTCGAGAAACCGGCGGGCCTTCTCCACTGACAGCATGGCCTCACACACCCGCTCGTCAGACAAGTCCTCCAGTTGAGGCGACGGCAGGTCATCCAGCTCCGCCACAGCGCCCAACAATCCTGACAAAATTCCGCCGGAATCGTTGGAAGATCCATCGGAAGAGTCGCCGGCCGAATCTCCTGCTTCGGAATCCACGTTTGTGTAGAACATATGTTTGTAGTATGGCATCGCGCTGTGACAACGAGCCTCGGACAACCGGCAGAGGCCTAAAAATCAGGTCGGTGCGTGACGTCGCCCGGGGCGCGCGCCGTCGCCTGGGGTGCGTGACGTCGCCCGGGGCGCGCGCCGTAGATCAGATTCGGCCGCCGCCGTGGGGGAACTCCGGAAGTCGTCAGGCGGGAGTCAGTTGGGAAGCGTCAGTCGGGAGTCGCTCGAGACAGTCGAGGTGGCTCAGAGGTCCGCGATGCCGAGCCCCAGGCTCGGTCCGTTGAGGCCGCCGTCGACCTCGATCACCTTGCCCGTCATGTACGAAGCAGCGGGTGAAGCCAGGAACAGCGCTGCGGCGGCGATCTCGTCGGGCTCGCCGATACGACGCATCGGGATGGAGGACTCCATGGCCGAGCGAATCCCGTCGTCGGTCAGAACGGTCTCCAGCGCCGAGGTGGCGACCGAACCGACTGCAATGGCATTGACACGGATTTTCGGCGACAGGTCAGCGGCGATCTCTTTGGTCATGTACGACAACGCTGCCTTGGCCGTGCCATAGGCGACGAAGCCACGATCTGGAATTCGGCCTGCGGCGGAGGAGATGTTGACCACCGAGCCGCCATCGCGTTCAAGCATGACCGGTACCGCGCAACGAGTCAGCTCGAACGCTGTAGTGACGTTGAAGCTGAACGCCTTCTCGAATGAGCGGGTACTTGTAGAGAGAAACTCTCTGGGGGCTGAACCGCCAGCGTTGTTGACCAGAATGTCGAGCCCACCGAACCGGCTTGTTGCCGCCGTCACCAGTTCCCCAAGCTTGTCCAGGTCCATCACGTCGAAGGTGACCGGTTCGGCCTGAGTGCCCATCGCCCGGATGAGTTCGGCCACTTCCTCGACCTGCTCCATGGTCCGGGCTGCCAGGACCACATCGGCGCCTGCCTCGGCAAGTGCCAAGGCGCAAGCGCGGCCGATTCCACGTCCCGCTCCGGTTACCAGGGCGACCTTTCCGTCCACGCGGAATCTGTCAATCACGCTCATCGTGTGTCTCCAAGTAGGGCCAATGAATAGGTGACTGTTGCGTGGGCCAACGGGGCGTTGTCGTCAATCACAAAGTCATCCCTGTCCGTCGCGCTCGCCCGGTCGCCAGCGCCGGCGCCCGCACCCTCACGGTCGCCATGGCCGTTCCCCGCACCCTCTCGATCGCCAGGGCCATCCGCACCGCCGGACCCAAGATCGCCCGCGGCCGGCTCCAGCGCTGAATACATCGACACCTCGACCAGTGCCAGAGACCGTCCCAGCTTCAACAACCGTCCCTTCGAGACCAGGTCGGTGGGTCGCGGCCGGCGCAGAAAGTTGATGTTCAGATTCGATGTGACAGCCAGCGCCGCGGGTCCGATCTGCGACAACAGCGCCATGTATGCGACACCGTCGGCCAGGGCCATGAGCGTGGGACCCGACACCGTTCCGCCGGGTCGAAGGTCGCCACTGCCGACAGGTTGGCGCACGGTGATTCCATCCATGCCGACGTAGTCGATCACCCAGGTCAACTCGCGCTCGAACGCTGAGGTCATGAACTCCCTCAGAGCCGAGGCGTCCATCTTCAGCTTGTTTTCGCTCACGACAGCTCCCTGTCCATCAGGTCCCCGTTCATAGAAACGCCCAGCCCCAGGGCGGCCAGAGTCTCGCGCCCTTCGGCTGAGAGCCGACCGACTGTTGTGGCCTCACGGCCTTCGATGTGTCGGATCACCTTGGCAGGACTTCCCACCGCGATGCTGTTCGGAGCGATGTCGTCACACACCACGGAGTTGGCGCCGATGACTACGTGCTCGCCGATGGTCACGCCGGGCAGCACGACCACCCCTGTGCCGAGCCAGGACCCCGCGCCGATCCGCACCGGTTTGGCCGGCTCCATCTGCAGGCCAATGGGGATGTCCAGGTCGGCCGAGTCGTGGCCGGCGTCGGTCACGTACACCTCCGGCCCGAACCAAACGTCGTCGCCGATTTCGATGTCCAGGTGGGCGACGATTGACAGGCCTCTGGCACCCCAGACCCGGTCCCCGATCCGAAGAATCGGCCCATCCGCATAGGCCTCGTCGGATTCAGGCCATGCGGCGAGCATCGCTCCTGCAGCAATCAGGGTGTCCTTGCCGATCGAGATGTGTTGAGGTCCGAGCAGGACCTTGTAGGGCTGCTCGATCATCGCCCCGGATCCGAAATGGCCGAAGCCCAGTCGGGTGGAATCCTCGGGTCCGATGTACGCCCAACGCAGAGTCTCTCTTGCGAACTCAACGACGGTGCTGGCTGCGCGATGAAGCAGCGGATTTACCAGCCTGACCCGCAGGTCGCGCACGAGCGCTGCCGGTGACGCGAAGTGGATGAGTCTGGGCACCGCTTGAAGTTACCTTCTGGGCGAACTCGGCCCCATCTGGCGCATAGCCGGCGTCCGAAAACACGACTTCGGGGAGGCCGTGGCCTACTCGGGACCAGTTGACCTTGAAAGTGGCATTAATGCATGATACACCGATGTAACATACATGGATGTCTTAAAGTGGGGAGGTGGATTATGCCTGATTTCTGGGGTCGCAAGTCCGACATGGCGGCACTCGGGGCAGACCTGGCGGAGGTCCGCCGAACTGGCCGAGGTCGGATGTTGGCAATCCGCGGCCGTCGACAGTCGGGCAAGTCTCGATTGGTCACCGAGTTCATTGAGCAAGCGGGGATCCCGTATCTGTTCACCACCGCGGTTAAGAACGCCGGTCCGGGTGTTCAGTTGGAGACAGTGATGGCGGACCTGTCCAATTCGCGGACACCCCTGCCCAATAAAGAGGTTGCCTTCGCCGCACCAGCCACGTCGTGGGTAGACCTGTTCGCACGGCTGCCATTGGCGCTCGGCGACCATGAGGCCGTCGTCGTACTCGATGAGTTTCCGTGGGCGGTCGAGACCGACAAAACTCTCGAAGGGGTGCTACAGAACGCATGGGACAGGTCACTGCAAAGCCTTCCCGTTCTGGTCATCCTCGTCGGGTCCGATATGGCGATGATGGAACGGCTCACCGGGCATGACCGGCCGCTCTACGGGCGCGCGCTTGAGCGGGTGGTCGCGCCCTTGTCGCCCGCAGGTGTCGTCGAGGCATGTGGCAGAGACCGTGATCCCGTTGACTTGCTCGACGTGTACCTGGCGACAGGGGGCTACCCCCGGCTGGTCACCGAGGCCACCCGCCACTCCAGCGCCGCCCGGTTCGTGCAGAGTCAACTCAAGGACGACTCTTCTCCGTTGGTCGTCGTGGGTCAACGCGTCCTGTCCTCGGAGTTCCGCGACGCTGAGTCAGCGCGAACGGTGCTGGAGGCGATCGGTTCACTCGATGTCGGACACGCAACGTTTTCCACTGCCGTCGCTCGCCTCGGCGGCGACGACAACCTGACTGGCACCCAGGTCACACGTGCTCTGGATCCGCTCCAGGCCAAGCGGATGGTCTCGATCGACGTGCCGGTCGGGGAAGGGCCGAAGTCTCGTCGACGTCGCTACCGCATCAGTGACCCATATCTGAGGTTCTGGTTCCGGTTCTGTGCCCCGGAGATCGCGCACATCGAACGAGGACGATCCGACCTTGCCCTGGCCCGCTACCGCCGTGACTACCCGTCATGGCGGGGACGGGCAATCGAACCCGTGGCGCACGGTGCCGTCGATCTGCTCGCCTCCGACCCTGCGGGTGAGTTCGCCGACGCAGAGACGGTCGGTTCGTGGTGGGACCGCACCAACAAGCACGAGTACGACCTCGTAACCGCTGACCGACGCAACCGCGTGCTCTGGCTCGGGTCGATCAAGTGGCGAACAAACCGTCCCATGAACCGATCCGACCTGAGCGCACTCGCCGGCGCTCGCAGCGTGATCCCCGATTCCAGCGCCGCCCGGCTACTCGCGGTGTGCCCGGCCGGAGCGGAAAGCGAAGCCGGATTCGATGCTGTGCTCACCGCCGGCGACATCCTCGACGCCTACCGGTAGTAATACGACCAACCCAGGCCACCTGAAACGCGCGAACCTTGATGGCATAGGGCTAGCCGCGGCAATGGCTAGCCCTGCTGCTGTTTTCTGAAACAAGCAGATGAGTTGACGGTCATGGTTTGCCGCGGCAAGGAACGCCACCTCGGGCCGACAGTTTCCTGAGTGCCCGTTCTGGCGGATGCCCACTTGGTCAGGCTCGCCTGATTGGAGCGGGTTCTCAGGACTTTGTCCGTGGGAGATTTCGGCGTACCAGCCAGACTCATCTGGCCGCTCTGCGGCGACTCGGTCCGCCGGTTACAGCCAGCCGGAGCGTCGGAATGATCTGTAGAGAAGTGAACAGATCACCGCTATGAGACCAAGGACCACGAAGTAGCCATAGCGGCTTTCGAGTTCGGGCATGTTGGTGAAGTTCATGCCGTAGATCCCGGCGATCATCGTTGGCACCGCAAGGATCGCAACCCACGCGGACATCTTTCTCATGTCCTCGTTCTGGCGGATGCTCACCTGTGTCAGATTGGCCTCAAGGGCTGAGGTCAACAGTTCCCGTTGGGCCGTGCTCTGGTCGATGACCCGACGGAGTTGATCGGAGATGTCGGAAAAGTAGCGGCGCAGTTCCGAGTTGAGAATCGGGTGCTCGATCGTCGACAACTGATGCAGCACATCGACCAACGGGGTAGCGGCCTTGGAGAACTCGATGACCTCTCGCTTTAGCTCGTA
The DNA here is from genome assembly GCA_049647585.1 of Microthrixaceae bacterium. GTDB lineage: Bacteria > Actinomycetota > Acidimicrobiia > Acidimicrobiales > Microtrichaceae > JAGQSZ01. The sequence continues at coordinate 23,822 of JBARXY010000020.1, forward strand.
GATCCGCTGCGTCGGGCTCTCGCGACTGGCGGAGAAGACCACCGACTCCACCTCGGCGATGTCATCGGTAATACCGCTGATGACGGGCAGGTATGCGTCGACAACGGCGTCGATGATGGCGTGCATCACGGCACCCGGACCCTGCCTGAGCCACTCAGGGTCTGCCTCCATTGATGACCGCAGGGTGGTCAGTTCAACTGCACCACCGTGACGAACGACGACGATGAAACGAGGTGACACCAGCAGGGCCAACTGTCCGAACTCGACGATCTCCTTGTCGTCGTCGTAACGGGCGGGACGTATGACGACGGTCAGGCTGTCGCTGCCCACGTCCAGCTTGGGCCGCTCATGCTCGGTGCCAGCATCCTCGACGGCAAGGGGGTGAATGCCGAACGCCTCGCCGGCTGACTCGAGTTCCGTATGCGAAGGGTCGAGGAGCCCGACCCAGACAAAGTCGGAGCCGTTGCTGCACGCCTGGGCGAGTTCCTCGAAGTCGTGCTTTCCGTCGCCGTTGGCGTCGTTCTGAAGCGCCTTGCCGTCCCGGTAGGCGCCGCTCCCGATGATCATCTCCGCACCCGCAATTCGTTTCCGTTCGGCACGAAGCCTCGCACAGGATCATGAAGGCGTGGCGCTCTGCTGGCTCGGTTCATAAATCTTCACCCAAGCCGCTGACAGATCTGGTGTGTCACCTGTACGCTTCGAACGTACGTCATTTGTATGTACCTTGAATGCGGCAACCGCTACAGCCGAAGGCGCCAAGTGTGGCTGCAACGGACATTGGTCGAGAGGAGATCTGCTATGGCTTCAACCACGAAGGATTCTCGCTTGAACCTGAGACTTCGTGCTTCGGACGATGAGCTGATTCGTCAAGCAGCAGAGCAAACAGGTCAGAGTGTGAGCGAATTCCTGACATCGTCAGCGCTTGAGAGAGCGCACGAAGTGCTTGCGGATCAGCGCTCCTTTGTTTTGGATGAAGCGAAGTGGAGTGAGTTCATCTCGCTGCTGGATTCGCCAGCGAGGCCTGACCCTCGGCTAGTTGAGCTGTTCTCTCGCCCGCAACGGATCAAGCGCTGAGGGCTCGTGCGGATTGCTCGCTTCGACGAGGTCGCTCCGTCAAAGATCCAGCGAAACGGTTTTGACTGCGGTGAGCCCTCGCTGAATAGGTGGCTCGGTACGCAGGCCGGGCAGAGTATGGAATCCCGTGACGCGGTTACCTACCTGCTCATGGACGGTCCATCCGAGAACGAGCGCATCGCTGGGTACTACTGCCTGGCAGCGGGCTCAATCTCACGGGACGCGACACCTTCGTCGATGGCCAAACGCGCCCCAGAGCCGATTCCGGCAGTGCGGATGGGTCGGTTCGCGATCGATGTCGCCGCACAAGGCCAGGGGTGGGGAGCAGAGTTGCTTCGCGAGGCGTTGCTCAGCGCTGTCAGTGGGGGAACGTTGATCGGAGCACGAGTGATCCTCGTTGACGCGATCAATGACGAAGCACGAGGTTTCTATTTGCGCTTTGGGTTCACGCCGTCTCCCATCCATCGTCTTCAGGTTTTCTACGACCTGAGGGTCGTCGAAGTTTCCACCGGTCGATAGGTCGATTGCACGACCTGTGTTTCAGGTGGTTGTTCAAGCGATATTGACAGTCGGCGCTACGCCCACCGGCGGGCGCACCACTCGTTGAATCGCCCATGTTGAGCCCGCCAGCTTTTTCTGCAGGGCCGCCTGAGAGTTTGTTACTTTCCGAAGGTGGTTCAGGGATGCCGCTCTGTCGGCTTCCCGGACCTGCAAAGCGGGCAGTGATCTAGGGGGAACGGGCGATGGGCATGGGAACAGTCGAGTCTGATTTGGGCAAAGCGACGGGCCAGCGGAAGCACCGGCGTCCGCTGCGACATGGACATGGCCGAGGATTCGCTCTGGCGACAGTTTGCCTGGTGGCGATGTGTCTGGCGGCGTGCACTCCGGCGCCGGGAGCGGTAGCAGTTCCACCCACAGACCCACCACCTCCGGAAGGTACGGCGCTGTTGCCCTCCCACCTGGATTGCGCCCGGTGGCGCTACGACGACGTGGCCGAGGGGCCGCTCCCAGAAGAGTGGGATTCAAAGGACTATCGCTTCACGTCGCAACGAGATCCCGGATCGGCACGCAGCCCGCACCGTCTGTGCGGTCAGCTCGGCGCAGCGGTCGACCTTGCCTGGGGTGTCGAGACCGGATCACCCGACACCGTCATCGCGGTCCTGGACTCGGGAATCGAGTGGCGCGATCCCAAGACCGTGCTCGACCTGGCTCCTACCGCTTACCTGAATCGGGGCGAGCTTCCGGTCCCCGCAGGCGTCGGACAGCCCGACGATGCCTATGACGTCAACGGCGACGGAAGGTTCTCGATCGAGGACTACGCACACGACCCCCGTGTCAGAGATCGCAACGGCAATGACGTGCTCGACCCCGAGGATCTGATCCTCACACATTCATTCAGCGACGGCATCGACTCCGACGGCAACGGTTACGTGGACGACATATCGGGCTGGGATTTCCTCCACGACGACAACAACCCGCTCGACGATGTCGAGTACGGGCACGGCACCGGCGAGGCCAGGGACTCGACCGCCGCGCACAACGGCGAAGGGGCGTTCGGGATGTGCCCGGGGTGTTCGCACCTGCCGGTGAGGGTCTCGGATTCGTTCATGGCCGAAGGGGGAAGATTCGCAGCCGGAGTCCTGTTCGCACTGGACAGCGGAGCGAGCGTCGTGCAGGAGGCTCTCGGCGGTGTGACCAATCCTCCCCAGGCCCAACAGGCGATCGATGCCGCATACAACAGCGGTGTCCCCGTTGTTGCGTCGATGGCCGACGAACAGTCTCAGCACGCAAACCTGCCCGTGGCGCTGAACCACACGATTCCGGTCAACTCGGTCACCGAGGCGATGTCCTTCCTGGGTGACATTGGACCGTTGGCGACCGGCAAGCGTGACACGCTCGCTCTGAATGGATGCACCAACTTCGGAGCGATCGCCTGGGTTTCGGTGCCTTCCGACGGTTGTTCATCCGAGGCGACCGGCAACTCAGCCGGAATGGTCGGGCTGATCGAATCCGCGGCCCGCAACGCGGGCGTGGCCAAGCATCCGGATCTTGTGGACGCAACGACTGGCAGCGCCGGAGCGCCGGACCGGGTCAACGTCCTTTCCGCCAACGAAGTGGCCCAGATACTCCGTTCGACGGCTGACGATGTCGACTTTGCGACCCCGAACGCGATCGACAAGGCCAACGACATGGTCGACGATTTCGGACAGGAGCGCTTCCCGAGCGTCAAAGGCTGGGACGCCACCTACGGCTACGGCCGGATCAACGCCTATGAGGCGGCCCGAGCGGCCGCGGCGGGAGACATTCCGCCCGAGGCAGATATCACCTCTCCCAAGTGGTTTGCCATGGAACCAACCACGGGGTCGCTTCAGGTCGAGGGTCGGGTCGCCGCAGTGCGGTCTTCCTCCTACGGATACCGGGTCGAGTGGACGACCGGACTGCAGACAGCGCCGTACCCTGCGGTCGACACGTGGCACACGGTCGTGGAACGGAACGGCCTGACCACGCCGGTGGAGGGCAACCTCGCCACTTTGGACCTCGCCGAGATCGCTAGGTCCCTTCCGAATGGTGGACATGGCGCTCCTGTTGGACCCGATGGACTGCCGGAGCCAGACAAGTTCACAGTCAGGGTTCGGGTGGTCGTGGTGGACGCTCAGGGCCGGACCGGAACGATGCACCGCCACTTCATGGTGCATTCCGACCCCGACTCCATGACGATTGCGAGTGTCCCGGGCGCGGGCATGTCCAGCCCGGCATTCGCGGACCTGACCGGCGACGGAGTCGACGAGCTGGTCATGGGCGCAGATGACGGTCAGGTCCACGTGCTGGACCAGGCCGGTGCCGAGGTCAGCGGATTTCCGGTGCGGACGACGGCTGCGGGCTATTGGCACGAGCAATCCCCCAGCGCCCGGACAAATGGAATCGAAGCCCCCGGAGACGCCATTCCGGTGGGAGCTCCGGCCATCGCCGATCTGAACGGCGACGGCGTTGACGAGATAGTCGTGACCGACACCGGCGGCGGTGTGACCTGGTGGGACAGCCAAGGTCGCGTCGTCGGGAGCGCCCACACCGATCCCCGGTTCAGCCTGGGTAAGAACACCAATCGATGGAATCGCGAGAAGCCGGGCATCATGGGCTCCGCAGCGCTCGGCGACCTCGACGGAGACGGGACGCTAGAGATCGTTGTTGCCGCAATGGATCGCCATGTCTATGCGTGGCACGCTGACTCGACCCCGGTGTCGGGATTCCCGGTGTTGGTGGTCGACCCGGCGCAGGTGCAAAGGGTCGACCCGACGAGTCACCGCGTCACTTTCCGGTCACCCGGTACCACGGGAATCGGCGGAGAGCTGATTGCGACACCGGCGGTCGCGGATCTGACCGGCGATGGCCGTCCCGAGATCATCATCGGGGCCCAAGAACAGTATGACGAGCCACTGGCCGTGTTCCCCGCAATCGGGCTTCCGGGTACCAGCGGCAACACCCGCCTCTACGCGATTTCGCCCGGCGGGACCGGGGCGAAAGCTCCTGACCGCTCCGCTGCACACCCCGATGATCAGGCGTACCTGCCTGGTTGGCCGACCAAGCTGCCGATGCTGCTGATGGACGTGCTGCCGATGATCGGCGGCGGCGTGTCGACCCAGGTCGCAGTCGGCGACGTCGACGGCGACAGGCTGCCCGAGGTTGTCGCGGCGTCGGTGAGCGGTCAGGTCAAGGTGCTCAACCCCGACGGGTCTTCCCCCTACGGATTATTCGACCTTCCGATCGGGCTCAACTGGCTCGGAGCGGTGGGGCCCGGCTCGAACAGTCGTGACACCGGGTTGCTGGTCAACGCGTTCGGCGGCCAGTCGATAGGTCGTATCGGATCGCCGGACTCACTCGACATCGCGTCCTCCACCACTGGGCTGATACGGGCCCTCGACACGCTGTTCACCAACAAACAACAGGGCGACCCACAGTTGACGGTGTGGTCAGGCCTCGACGGTTCGGTCCGGAGCGGTTTCCCGCGGGTGTCCGCAGACCTTGCCTTCTTCGTCACTCCCGCCATCGTCGATGTGGACGGAGACGGCCACAACGAAGCCGTCGCCGGCAACGGCGTACAGCTGCTACAAGGCGAGTCTGCGGGCGGCAGGACGCCGGCGGGTTGGCCCAAGCTGACCGGCGGCTGGGTCGTAGGCACGACCGGGTCAGGTGACTGGGACGGCGACGGCAAGGCCGAACTGGCCGCGGTCCGTCGAGATGGAGTCCTGATGGTCTGGCGCACGCCAACCGAGGTGACAGCCCTGGGCGACTGGGTCCGCTTCGGCGGCAACTCCCGAAATGACGGGACCGGATCGCGCCGCCACTGACGATCCGCCACTGGCGATCCGCCTCACAATCAGCCTGCCGATCCGCCTCACAATCCGCCTGACAATCCTCCGTCGTTCCCTGTTTCGCGTTTTGTTCTGCAGAACGGCTCCTCTGGCAGCCATTCTGCAGAACAAAACACTGGGGCCCGGCTCTACGAGGGCGGCCGCGGTCTACGAGGGCGGGCTCAGGACGGGCTCGGGGCAGGCCTTGGCTGGCTCAGGGCGCGCCGGTCGCTCAGGGCGCGCCGGTCGCTCAGGGCGCGCCGGTCACCAGGGCGGGCCGGTCACCAGGGCGGGACAGGCCTTGGCTGGCGAAGGGCGGGCCGGTCACCCGGGAGCGGGCCTGTCACCCGGGAGCGGGTTGGGTGAGCAGGGCGCCCAAATGCGACCGGGTGGTCCCGAATGTCTGGGAACGGACCAACGCCCGCGTCACATAGCGGTGAGCTGTGTGCTCCCAGGTGAATCCGATTCCGCCGTGGTTCTGTACGTTGATCTGCGCGTTCTGAATGGCGAAGTTGGATGCGAGAGCCCTAGCGGCGTGCGCGTGGAAAGCAGCCTCCGGCAGTCCGTCGAGCACGGTCAACGCCGCATAGCGAACGAGTGAGTTCGCGGCCTCCGCCCGCACGGCCATATCGGCGCAACGGTGCTTGACGGCCTGGAACGCGCCGATGGGGGTGTTGAATTGCTCACGGTCCTTGGCGTACTGGGTCGACTGCTCGGCGGTTGCCGTGGCGATCCCAGCCAACTCCGCCGCCACCAGGACGGTGGCCCGTTGGGTCAGCCCGGGGGCGTTGTCGAAGAAAGCCAGCGGTTTGACGCCGGCCACGGTTCCGATCGCAGTTGGTACCTGAAGGTCGATCGATGCCATTGGCTCGGCGATGAGGTCACCCGCGTCGACCAGCGCAGCGGAGTCACCCACCATCACCAGAATCAGGTCAGCCGCTCCGTGGTCGGTCACCCGGAACGTACCCGTCACCTCGGAACCCGATCGCGCAGAACCGGCCCCGTGGGGCTCCGCAAGGGCTACGAGTACCTCGCCAGACAGAATCTTGGTAGCAAGATCTTCCGAGCCGGCGAGTGCTGCGAGTCGGCCGCCGAGCACGGTCGCCAGGAACGGACCAGGGGTGGCGTGGGCACCGATCTCGGCGAACAGCAATGACTCTTCGGCGAGCGTGTAGCCGACTCCGCCGAGCGCTTCGGTGAGCCCCAGACCGAACCATCCGAGCTCGGCGCACTGTGACCACAGTTTGCGGTCGACCATCGATGACGAGCCGTCCAGGGCCGCCAGGGCATGCAGATCGAAACTCCGCTCCAGCTGCGCCCTGACGGTCGCGATGATCTCTTGTTGTTCTTCGGTTGGAAGAAGGTCCATGTCTCGTCTCAGGCTCGTGGCAGGCCGAGCACGCGCTCGCCCACGATGTTGCGTTGGATGTCGGTCGTGCCGCCGCCGATCGTGTAGGCGAACGACTGCAGATAGGGGCCGGTCCAGACACCCTCGCCGTCGACCGGGGTGAGACGCAGCGCATCCGCTCCGATGATGTCGAGCGCCAGTTGGTACACCCGCTGGTGCAGCTCGCCGTGGAAGAGTCGCACGATCGAGCCTTCGGGTCCGGGCACTCCGGTGCGTGCGTTCCGTGAGATTCCGGTGATCGTCATCGCCTTGAGAGCGGCCACCTCGGAACGGGCGACCGCCAGTCGTCGGGCGAGTTCCTCATCAGCGATGGCAGGACGCTTGCCGTCGGGTCCGGTGCGGACCTTGGCCTCCTCGATCAGGTCCTCGACCGTGGCCGCCAGTTCGACCTGGTCGGCCATGAATGCCGTGCCGCGCTCGAAGCTCAGGGTCGACATTGCGGTGCGCCAACCGTTGTTGATGCCACCGACGACGTTCTCCAACGGGATGCGGACTTCGTCGTAGAAAACCTCGCAGAAGTCCGTGACGTGGCTCATCGTGCGGATCTCACGGATCTCGATCCCGGGCGACTTCATGTCGCAGATGACCCAGGTGATGCCCTTGTGCTTGGGAGCATCAGGGTCGGTGCGAACCAGCAGTTCCTGGACGTCCGCGACGTGCGCGTAGCTGGTCCAGGTCTTCTGGCCCGTGACGACGAGTTCGTCGCCGTCGATGACGGCTTTGGTGTTCAGGCTGCCCAGATCAGACCCTGCGCCGGGCTCCGAGAAACCCTGGCACCACACGTGTTCGCCCTTGAGGATCTTGGGCAGATAGGTGGACTTCTGCTCCTCATCGCCGTTGACGATGATGGTCGGCCCTCCGTGCAGGTTGCCGACGAAGGTGCACGAGTTGTTGAGCGTGAACGGAGGGTTTGCCTTGGCGAACTCCTCGTACCAGATCATCTGCTGGATGTCGGTCAGGCCTCGGCCGCCATATTCGGTCGGCCAGTTGATGCCGGCCCAGCCACCGTCGTAGAGGGTTCGCTGCCAGGCGAGATCGAACTCGCGCATCTCCTGACCCTCGGGGGGTCGGGGATCTGTGGGCAGGTTGTCACGCAACCAGGTGCTGGCCTCCTCGCGGAATGCCAGCTCCTCGGCGGTCAGGTCGAGGTTCATTCGCGTGACGCTAGCCGTGGGTCTGACGGCCAGTCAGATACGGACCGACGTCGCCCGAATCGACCATGGTTTGAGGTCTGCCGGAGCCCGAAGCTCACCGGAGCCCGAAGCTCACCGGAGCCCGAAGCTCAGAGGTGTGTGGCCAACATCAGAGGATGGGTGGATCTGATCGGTCGATCATGCGCTAGCGGTGCAGGTGACCTTCTGGACCGTGTCGCCGACCTCGATCGTCTCCGTCCAGGCAGTTCCCTGAGGCGATGACTCGACGGCCTGTGCCCGGGTTCCCAGGCCGGCCGAGCTGTCGGCATCGGTGAACGAAATCGTGATGTCAGCCGTTGCCGACTTATCGGACCTGACGGTTCCCTTCGCAATGACTGTTCCATCGGCAGCGATGCTGCAGCTTTCCACGGCCACTGTGAAAGGGCTCGAGCTGTTAGAGACTGCGAATGCCGCGACGATACCGCCCACTACCAGGCAGAGAACGACAATGATCCCGACGATCAGCCCAACTCGTCCCTTCGGCTTGCTGTTAGAACTCGTTGCCTGACCGGGGAGCGATTGGGCCCCGAAGCCACCCAGCGGAGGGCCGAGAGGCGGCCCTGTCGGCGGCGCCTGGGGTGGTCCCGCCGGACCCGGGAGCGGCTGCCACCCACCTGGTGATCCCGGCTGCCCAGCTGGAGAGCGCTGCCCAGCTGGAGAGCTCAGGGGCATCTGGACGGTCTCGTCGGTTGCTGGCTGCCACGGGTTCGGAGTGGAGGGCGCCGCTTCCCAGGAGTTCGTGGCCGTGGGTGCATCTTCAGGTTGGTTCGGGGCCGGAGGTACAGATTCCCAAGGGTTGGCGTTAGTCGGCGCACCGTGCCAGGGGAGTGGCGGCGGCTGATCCTGCGAAGGGTCGGCTTCGGTCCCTGACGGTCGGTAGGGCGGGGGCGTTGTGCTTCGTGACCTGTCCGGCGAGCCCTCCGAGTTTGCCTGGGCGCCGCTGTTCGTGGCTTCGCTCGAGGTTTCGGTCTCTGGGGTTTCGCTCAAAATGCCTCCGGATCGAAAATCGCTCGAATGCTACTGCTAGGGCCTGGACAGTGAGCGTCGATCCGAGCGTCTATCTGGGAGCGGATGTCGACGTCGATGTCGGCGTGCATGTCGGGGTGCATGTGGGCGCGGATAGCGAGCAAGCTCAGCGGATACCGAACGCCGCCAGGGTCAACACCAAGGCCACGACACCCACAAAGTCGACCGAGGCCGTCACCACCGGTATTCCATAGGTGTCGGGGTCGACATCGGATCGCCAGGCAGCGATCGTGCCGTAGTAGGCGAGTGCGATGACGAACAGAACCGCCAGAAGTCCTCCAATGAGAGACACCAGAATCATCCAACCGAGGCCGGGGCTCTTCTCATGGAGGACCAGGCCAACGATGTGGGCCCCCACACCGTTGAAGAGGAACACCGGAAATCCGATCAGCAGCACCAGCAGCGCGTCGCGACTCGCCTGGGGCTGGGGCTTCATCCGCGGGTCCACCAGACCCAGGTGGAGGTTGGTGGCCACACGGCTCGACAGGATCCCACCGAGGGCTCCGGCGGAACTCACGAACGCGGGTTGCAGGACTAGGAGCGCTGGGAGCGCGGCGAACAGCCCCAACTGCTTTTCGACCGCGATACCGGCGAGGGTCGACAGGATCAGCGCAACGAAAAGCACCGGTAGCGACTCGTAGAAAATCTCCTTGAACATCTTGAGCCTGGACCTGAGGCTCATGGCCAGTACCGCAGCAGTCACGAGCACCATCAACCAACCGAGACCCTTGGTCAGGCTGCCGTGGCCCAACAGATGGGTGGCCAGAAACAGCGCAGGGACGGTCACGACATCCCCCAAGGTCGAGACCGTCGGTGCCACCAGATTGTCCAGATCCCACTCCCGCCGGACAGCCCCCACCGACAAACCGATCGTTGCGGCAAGAACCACGATGCTCGCAATCACTCCGCCGCAGATTGACACCACGGCTAGGTCAAGGATGCCGATCGTGTGCTCCATGCCGAAGGCGACGGCAATGAACTTGGCCATAGCCGCAAGGACGAGTGACAAGAGGAACGTCAACGAAAGAGACACGAGGACGTTCTGACCGAGGACCGACTCACGCTTGTACGACACGCGGAAAGTACCGGTGTGGATGGAAGTGGAGATCCGGTTGCCGAGTGCTCCGAAGATGTTTCCCCGGAGACCGATCGCAGCCGGAATCATGACCAGGAGCCCGGGAAGCATCTCGAAGGTGTGGGTGATCGAGCCGAGAATTGCGCCCGCAACGAGGCTGGTGCAGGAATTGAATACGAGCGCGGCCAGGCTCTGGCGCACGGCCTCGCCGGTCGGTCCGAGCAGATCAACCAGGCGTCGACCGAGCTCCAAGGGGTGCGGACGCAGATTGCGGAACCGACTGGCCATGGCGATTCGAGACGTTTCGGGGCGGACGGGGCGGACGGGGCACCAGATTGGACCGGGCCACCCTACCGGTCCACCGCGGTCGCGACGGAACTACTCGCTGCTCAATCTTCTACCCGACGGACCGGCTCCTGCCGCGGTGGGTCCATGCGTCGAATCGTCCCCGACGGGGTTGCGCGGGTATTTGCCAGTCGTGGGTCCGCGTGTTCGATGCCCATCGACAACAGACGTTGGGCGTAGCCAAGGATGGTCGCGGCGTACGTGGGGTCATCAGCACGGTTGACCAACTCGTGCGGGTCATCCTCAAGATCGAAGAACAGCGCAGGTAGACCTCCGGCGAAGTGGACGTACTTGCCGTGATGGTCGCGGATCACCGAAATCGCGCACTGGTCCTGCCTGATTCCCATGAGCGTCTCGACGACCTGGCTGGTGGGCTCCCGGAAGTCGTACTCGTAGTGGACGGCACTTCTCCACCAGCTGTCGGTAGCCCGGGGGTTTTCGATGAGCGGGCGAAGACTCGACCCGTCCGACATCGCGGGTGCGGGGGCTCCGACCAGATCGAGCAGGGTCGGAGTCACGTCGACGTTCTCGGTGAATGATTCGACGACTCGACCCGGGTCGGTCACAAATCGGGGGGCGCTGATGATCAACGGGATCTGGTAGCTCTGGTCGAAGAACCCGAGCTTTTCGACCAGCCAGTGGTCGCCGAGCTGTTCGCCGTGGTCGGAGGTGACGATGATGATGGTGTCCTCGGTCAGGCCCAGCTCGCTCAGCCCATCCAGGAGCCGACCCAGTTGTGCGTCGACCTCGGCGATCATCCCGTAGTACGTGGCCCGCAGTTGACGCTGGTCCAATTCGTCCGGGGGCGCGGGCACGAGCGTCAGGGCGGCTTCCAGGAAGGGGTGGAGCGCAGCTTCTTCGCTAGGTGTCTCTGCTCGGATTGGTGCTGGAACGTCCGCCGGGTCGAACATGTCGTTGTACGGCTCCGGCGCCATATACGGGGGATGGGGTCGTAGATAGCTCAGGTGGGCGAACCATGGTTCGTCGGACTGCCCGGCCTCGGCCAACCAGCCGAGCGCTCTGCCGGTCAGGAAGGCGGCCTCGCTGTGCTCGGCTGCGTACCTGGTCGGCCGCCAGGTCGCTCCGCGATCCGGCGGGATGGGGACATCGGCCGGCTCGTAGATCTGGCGGTTGTTGATACCGCCGCCCTCGGGAATGTCGTAGCCAAGTTCGCCCAACCACTCGACCCACTCCTCGATGCAGTCATCGAGCAACAACTCGGCCCTGAAACCGGGCATCGGCAGTTCCCAGCCGTTCCTGCGGGGGTCGTCCGCGTCGAGAGTGCGGGGGTCGATGGCCGTGTCTGTATAGCCGAACAGGACCGGGTCGTAGCCTTCGTCCCGCATCAGACGGGGCAGCATCGGCAGGTCATCAGCCAACGGGGCACCGTTGTTCGTAACGCGATGGTTTGACTGCCAAAGCCCGGTCAACAGAGACGCTCTGGCCGGCGCGCAAGGCGCGCAGTTCGAATAATGATTGGCGAATCGGACCCCGCTCCTGGCCAACTCGTCGAGGTTCGGAGTCGATACGACAGGGTGACCAGCGACGCCCAGACAGTCGGCCCTGAGTTGATCGATTGTTATCAGGAGGACGTTCGGTCGATCGTTGGAGTCCATCGCAGCGAGCGTATAGGCGGTAGATTTGGCTCATGGCCGAAGTCACCATCTTCCACAATCCCAACTGTTCGACATCGAAGTACGCCGTGGGGGAGGCCGAAGCCGAGGGTGTCGAGGTCGACCTGGTGAAGTACATGCTCAAGGCCGAGCGCCCGAGCCGTGAACAGCTCGAGGACCTGACCGACAAACTCGAGGACCCGGTGACCGACATGGTGCGACGGGACGCGAACTTCGCCAAGCTCGGACTTTCCGACGCCGATGTAGCCAGCCGCGATCAGGTCATCGAGGTGCTCCTCAAGAACCCCGAGTTGATGCAGCGGCCGATCCTGGTCAAAGGCGACAGGGCAATAATCGGCCGTCCGAAGGACCGGGTAGCTACCTTTCTGCAGAGCTGATCTGGAGAGCTGATCTGCAGAGCTGATTTTCGGCTGGCATGCCGCTTATCTGGCGATCCGGAGCAGCATCCGGGGGTGTCCGGAGCGAGAGTGTCCGCCGTGGGGCGACCCGTTGTTGAGGACGAGGTTATTATCCCCGGCATGAAGACTGAGCTTTGTGACCAGCTGGGGATCGAATTCCCAATTTTCGCCTTCACCCACTGTCGTGACGTGGTGGCGGCAGTATCCAACGCAGGCGGCCTGGGGGTGCTCGGAGCCGTCGGCTATTCGGCCGAACAGCTTGCTGTCGAGCTCGAATGGATCGACGCCCACACCGACAAGCCTTACGGCGTCGACGTCGTGATTCCGGGCAAGTACGAGGGCATGGGTGAAATGGACCCCCTCAAGCTCGAACAGGATCTTCTGCAGATGGTCCCCGATGAGCATCGCCGTTTCGTCCACAAGCTTCTCGATGACCACCACGTGCCCGAGCTTCCTGCGGACGAGATCCCTCCCGCCCTGATCGGCTGGACCGAAGCGACCGCGTCACCGTTGATCGACGAAGCCCTGCGTCACGACAAGGTCCGCCTCATCGCCAACGCACTCGGAACCCCGCCGCCCGAGGTCATCGACCGTGTACACGAATCCGGCCGGCTGATCGCAGCGCTTTGCGGCTCCCCTTCGCAGGCGGTCCGCCACAAGAACGCCGGAGTCGACATCATCATCGCCCAGGGCACCGAGGGCGGTGGACACACCGGTGACATCGGTTCCGTCGTGCTGTGGCCACAGGTCATCGACGCCGTCGCCCCGACCCCTGTGCTCGCCGCGGGTGGCGTCGGAACCGGCCGTCAGATGGCGGCCGCTCTGGCCATGGGCGCCGAAGGCGTCTGGACGGGCTCCATCTGGTTGACGGTTGAAGAGGCGGACCAGGCTCCGGCACAGGTGGACGCCCTGCTCGAGGCAACCAGCCGCGACACCGTCCGCTCCCGCAGTTGGACCGGCAAGCCGTGTCGTATGCTCCGCAACGAATGGACCGACGCCTGGGAGGATCCTGCCAACCCGGACCCGCTCGGCATGCCGCTGCAGTTCATGGTCACCGGTGAAGCGGTGGCCCGTGGGCACCACTACTCCCAGCAGGCCAAGGACATCGCGTTCAACCCGGTCGGCCAGATCGTCGGGACGATGAACAAGGTCCGCAAGACCCGTGACGTCATCGAACAGATGGTCAGCGAGTACGTCGACTGCTCCAACCGTCTCGACCGTCTCAACGAGCGGGCCAGCGGCTGAATGTCGTAGCGCCAGAGTTGGGCACACTGAGTTGGGCACACTGGGCAACTGTGATGGAAGTGGCGCTTCAGCGACCGTTTCCGTCCTAGTTCAGATTATTTGACGACGATGTTCCGACAGCCGAGGGATACGCCTCGGTTGGTCGGAACGTCGTAGAGCGTCACGCAGACGTTGCGGGTTCCGGGACTGCCGTTCCATGAGACGTCGAATCGCCCGTTGGTCACCCGACGATCCCGGACCGCTCTCTCTGAACCCATGGTCGACACGACCCGGACCAGCGGCGCTCCGTCCGGATCGCTGACGGTGCCGGCAACACGAACTGTTCTTCCGGTTGCGCTGGCCACGGTCACTCGCCCTGTCGCCATTGTTCCTGTGGCCGGTGGCTTGGTAGTCGGCGGACTCGTGGGGGGCGGTGTGGTGGGTGCAGGTGTGCCCGTCGAGGTTGTCGCGCCTGCGATGGAGAACTTCGTCGAGCGCAGACTGCGACTGGACCCGGCCTTGGAGTTCACGATCCCACGCAGATAGGTGCCCGTGACCGTGGTTCTGCTGTTGGTGCCGACCAAGAGGATGCGCGACTTGTCCAGGTGTCCCGATGGCCGTGGGGCGTCAAGGAACTGCACCGAGGTCAGGGTGCCGATGCCGAACCATGAGCCGAGTTCGGACGCTGAGTAGTCGTATGCCCAACTGGCGTTGGGATTGCCACCGGTCAGGTCGGCCGGGTCCGGCACTCCACGCAGATACGCGACGTTCGAGGCCCACACGAACTCGCTGTCTTCGGTGTGTCCACCTGAAGACGATGAGTAGACGGCGTCGATGAGGTTGTTTGCGTAGAGAACGAACCGACGGTCGGTCGAGTCGACGGCACCGGTCCAGTATCGATGGGTGGGTTCGGGTTCGTAACGAGTGCCTCGATACGACTGGTCGGTCGTCGTCGCATAGAGATCGAAATCGGGGAATCTGGACGATCCGGAGCGTGCCTCGATCTGCTTCTGTGCATACGTGCGCGACGCGATGGCCTGTGCCTGGAGGGCCGCGGCTGGCCAGCTCGACGGCATCTCACCCAGCCCATACAGGTACTGCTGCATCGTCAAGCCACTCAGTACAACCCGTAGACCACCGGCTGTGTCGATCGAGATCCGCATGTTCCCGAGCCGGTATGAATCTCCGGTCGACGAAACGCGCACACCGGCCGAAGACGAGTTGAGAGCCACGTCGAGCGGTCCGGCCAGAGTTGCGCCAAGTCCTCCGCTCAGGGCGATCCTGTCACCGGATCGGGTCGCTGTCACTGCACTTCCGGTTGCTGCGGTTCCGGCCGGGCCGAACGCTGTCGGAACCGACGGGGTGAAGGTAATTGAGTTCTGCTTCTGGGTCAGTAGGACCCTTACGTTGGAGCTGACCGCGTGACCGGTTCCGACCGTGACCCCCGTGTAGTAGTGCTTGAGGATGGCGTCGGTGCTCTTTCCCGTCGCCGCTAGGCCCCGTGCTCCCCATTGGCTCATTCCGACTGCGTGGCCCCAGCCCGAGCCGCTGAATCGAAAGGTCGCTGGGCTGGCGGAGACGCCGGTGTTGGAACCGAATCCGTAGAGGGCGATGGTGAGTGCCATGGTCAGCGCCGCCAACATGCGTCCACGTCGTGACCAGGTAGCTCGGCGCAGGAGTTTTCTAGACCGCCGGGGCCGGATCATGTGGGGAGTGTCCATCAGTTGACTCATCGTCCACCGCGAGTCTTCTCTTGAAAACGGCTGCTGAGAATGTTGACACAGCAGCGGCTCGATAGGCACGCGATGATCGTGGCGTGCGAGTCGTCACCTTCAACATCCGGCATGGAGCCCCTCCGGGGGGATGTCCGGACATTGACGCCCTGGCCCGCACGATTGCAGGCATGAACGCCGATGCGGTCGCACTGCAGGAGGTGGATCGACGGGTGTTCCGGTCGGGCTTTACCGATCAGACGGCTCGGATCGCTGAGCGAACCGGCCTTGTCTCTCAGTTTGGGAGGGCCAGGAGGATCGGTCCGATGAGCGGTTATGGCAATGCCCTTCTTACCCGGACCGAGCCGAGCAGGGTTGATGTCCTCGAGTTGCGTTCCCTGGGGGAACAGCGGGTTGCGGTCATCGCCGAAGTCGTCACTGACGAAGGACCTGCGACCCTGGTCAGCGTGCACCTGCAGAATCGGCGGTCAGGTCAGCCACCTCAGGCGCTCAGCCAACTGGACCAACTACTCGATGTCGTTTCGTGTCGCCCCGAGCCATGGGTGGTGATGGGAGATTTCAACCTGAGACCCGAGATCGTGCTTCCGAAGCTCGCAGAAGCGGGTCTGAGCCCGGCAAGTGTCGAGCCGACGTTCCCGGCTGTCGATCCACGGATTGCCATCGACTGGATTGCGGTGCGAGGCATGAACGTGGTCTCCGTCGACCTTCCCGACGTCCGCCTGAGTGACCATCGACCGCTGGTGGTCGACCTTCAAGACTCCCGAACGCCTAACTTCGCCCCTACCGGTGCCGAAGGTTGAGTGATGGCCGTGACTTCCAGCGATGACTCGAATCGGACCTTCGGCCGACCCAACCTGGGTGACGGCGAAGGTCTGATTTTTGACGATCACGTTGCCGGGAAGCTTGTCGTGATCACCGGTGGCGGCGGCCTGCTGGGTGCCGCTCTGGCTCGCGAACTGGGGGGTCGGGGCGCAGATATCGCGTTGTTGGGCCACGACTCCGACGAGATGGACCAGACGCTTGCCTCTTTGGGCTCCGTGGTCCGGGCCCTGTCGCTGCGCTGTGACTTGGCGAGCGAATCCGACGTCGGGCGGGCCGTTCAGTTTCTGCAACACCTGGACAGGCCGGTCGACTACCTGATCCACGGCGCCGGTCTGCAGACCTCATCGACGATCGCGTGGAGTTCAGTGCGTGGCCTCGATGAGCACTACCTGTGGAACGTGCGTGGACCGTACCTCCTGACCCAGAAGCTGCTTCCACTTCTGTCGACCCGGTCGGGCCGGGTTGTGTTCTTCATTGCACCCGGTCCTGAGGCAGGCTCCGGCGTGGGCGGCGATGTCCAGCATCGGATCTCGGTCGCCGGCCTCGAGTCGTTTGCACGGGAACTCCGGATCGAGGCGGACAAGATGGGAATCCATGTTCTGACCATCAATGCCCAGCTCAGCACTTGGGCCGATGTCACCGAAACGGCGATTGGACCGGGTGGGGAGAGCCTGCTGGGGACCTTCGCCCAAGCCGTCACCCGGGCGATACTCGCTGACTCGGTCGACGTGACGGAACTGTCGATGAAGGTACCGTCCGGCACTCCGAGGGTGTTCCAAAGCTAGATTGCAGTGATGGCCAGAGTCTGCATGCGACCGGGATGTGATCGTCCTGCTGAGGTGCGACTTTCCTATGACACCGTTAGTTGTCAGGTCTGGCTCGATCCGATTCTGGACCGTCCGGGTCCGGTACAAGAGATCTGCGAGTTCCATGCGCTTCGGCTGACCGTCCCCAGAGGCTGGCTACTCTGCGAACGCCGGGTGCCGAATCCGGCGCTGTTCGTTCCGGCGGACGCTCCGGAGAAGGTCGTCCCGCCAAACGTGTCGACCGGTCCAGACCTGTCGACCGGTGGGAATCGGTCCGGGCTGACCGTACCGTTGACCGTTGGTGCCCCCTCGCCACGAGTCGGGCGACGCTCGCCTCATAAAGACGCTGTGCAGGTCAAGCGCCGCCACCCCAACGAGACGGCACGCGAGCTTTTTCCGGATGACCTGGTCTCAGCGGAATCTGCGCAACCGGTAGTTCCACCTGGCCCAGCGGAGCGGCCGGAGCCGGCGGATCAGTCAGGCCAGAC
Organism: Microthrixaceae bacterium; assembly: GCA_049647585.1. Classification (GTDB taxonomy): domain Bacteria; phylum Actinomycetota; class Acidimicrobiia; order Acidimicrobiales; family Microtrichaceae; genus JAGQSZ01. The sequence goes on from JBARXY010000020.1 coordinate 41,397, forward strand.
GGATCAGTCAGGCCAGGCGGACTGGGACGATCCCGCGGGTGCGGGTGACGTGGGCGGTCCAGCGGGCGCGTCTGACGTGGGCGGTCCAGCGGGCGCGGGTGACGTGGGCGGTCCAGCGGGCGCGGGTGACGTGGGCGGTCCCGCGGGCGCGGGTGACGTGGGCGGTCCCGCGGGCGCGGGTGATGTGGATGTTCCCGCGGGCGCGGGTGACGTGGATGTTCCCGCGGGCGCGGGTGACGCCGAGGATGACGCGCCTGATTCGGACGAGAAGAAGGACACCCTCAAGCCGACTTCTCCGCTCCTCGCCCGAGCCTTTGCCCAGACCGGGCCGCAGCGTTCGGTGCTCAGTGAGGACTTACGGGTTCCCGATCAAGAGCGCCCCAGACGAAATAACCGGTAGCTGATCCGGCGCCCGGTCCCGCTACGACAGCACTTGGAGCGGTCATGAATCACTACCTGCAAGGAAATTTTGGTCCGGTTGCCCAAGAACTGACGGCCCAGGATTTGCCGGTCACCGGCTCGATTCCCGAGACCCTTGACGGGCGTTATCTGCGCAATGGACCGAATCCACTCGGCAGTCCGGATCCGGACACCTACCACTGGTTCACCGGCGACGGAATGGTCCACGGCATCCGCATCCAGGACGGTCGCGCTCTTTGGTACCGCAACCGTTGGGTCCGGGCGGGCAGCGTTCCAGAGTTGTTGGGGGAGGACGATCCCGGCGGTCCGATCACTCCAGGTGCAGACTTCGCGGCCAACACCAACGTCATCGGCTTCGGAGGACGCACCTTCGCAATCGTCGAGGCGGGGGCCAAGCCGGTCGAACTCACCGACGAGTTGTCCACGATTGCCCGCTGCGATTTCGATGGCACCCTTCCGAACGGTTTCACCGCCCACCCCAAGGTCGATCCGATTTCGGGTGAGATCCATGCCGCCGCCTACTACTGGGGTCGACCGGAACTTCTGGAGTACCTCGTCATCGGTACCGACGGACTGGTCAAGCGTCGTGAGGATCTGCCCGTACCCGGCAACCCCATGGTCCACGACATGTCGATCACCGAGAAGTACGCCGTCTTCTACGACCTTCCGGTCACCTTCGACATCGAGGGAGCCATGGCTGGATCGACGTTCCCATATGCGTGGAATCCGGCTTACGGGGCCCGTCTCGGCGTACTCCCCCGGCGTGGCGCGGGGGTGGAAGACGTCAGGTGGTTCGACATCGAACCCTGCTACGTGTTCCACCCAATGAACGCCTATGACGACGTGGGTCCTGACGGCCATGAACTCGTTGTCCTGGACGTGGTCCGACACGAGCGCGTCTTCGACAAGAGTCGACTGGCGCCGGACGAGAGCCTGCCGACGCTGTGGCGCTGGACCATTGACCTGACCTCGGGAACGGTCAAGGAGACCCAACTCGACGACTTCGGGTGTGAGTTCCCAAGGGTCGACGAGCGTCTGGTTGGACGCAGGCATCGCTACGGGTTCGCTCTGAGCCTGTCACCCGGCGGTGAAGACACGGGCGGGGTCAACTACGAAGGTGCCCGAATCCACTGCCGTGACGCTGATTCCGGATCTGTCCGCTCACATGAGGTGGGCGCTGGACGAGCCGCGGGTGAGACCGTGTTCATCCCCTCATCGGAGGAGGCCCAGGGTCTTGATGGCTATCTGATGACGCTGGTCTACGACGCCAACGTCGACACATCCGAGCTCTGGATCCTCGCGGCCGATGACATCGAAGCTGAGCCGCTCGCCAAGGTGCACCTTCCGCAACGGGTTCCGTTCGGATTCCACGGAAACTGGGTGCCGTCATAAGTTGTAGGCCATGCCAGAGTTCGTATTTCAGGAGATGTTTCCCCAGGTCAAGGCCGAGACGCCCTACACCAAGCTGACCAGCGACTTCGTGTCGGTCGGCGAGTACCGGGGAAATCCGATCCTCGAGGTGGACCGAGAGGGCATCAGCCTGCTGGTGGCCGAGTCGTTCAAGAACATCTCGCATCTGCTCAGGCCGGGCCACCTGGCACAGCTGGCCAAGATTCTCGAAGACCCAGAGGCGACCGAGAACGACCATTTCGTCGCTCGCACGTTGCTGCAGAACGCATGTGTCGCAGCCAGCATGATCCTGCCCAGCTGCCAGGACACCGGCACCGCGATTGTCATGGGCAAGAAAGGTCAACAGGTCTGGACCCACGGTGGCAACAGCGCTGGCGACAGTGCTGGCGACAGTGCCGGTGGTCAAAATGCCGGTGGCGACGAAGAGGCCATTGCCAAGGGCGTGTTCCGCACATATACCGAAACAAACCTGCGCTACTCGCAGCTCGCACCGATCACGATGTTCGAGGAGAAGAACACCGGCGACAACCTGCCGGCGCAGATCGACATCAGCGCGGTCGACGGGGCCGAGTACAACTTCCTGGTCATGGCGAAGGGCGGTGGCAGCGCCAACAAGACGTTCCTCTACCAGGAGACGAAGGCGCTGCTCAATCCCGAGTCGTTGCTCAAGTTCGTCGACGAGAAGATCCGTACGCTCGGTACGTCGGCATGTCCGCCGTACCACTTGGCGATCGTCGTGGGCGGAACCTCTGCCGAAGCAAACCTGAAGACGGTCAAGTACGCGAGTGCCCGCTATCTGGACGGACTGCCGACCAAGGGCAACGGCCTTGGACACGCCATCCGTGACGTCGAACTCGAAGCACAGATCCTGGACCTGGCAGCCAAGACCGGAATCGGCGCCCAGTTCGGCGGCAAGTACTTCTGCCACGACGTGCGGGTGATCCGTCTGCCTCGTCACGGGGCGTCCTGTCCGGTCGGCATCGGTGTCAGCTGCTCCGCAGATCGTCAGGGCTTGGCGAAGATCACCGCTGAGGGAATTTTCGTCGAACAACTCGAGACCGACCCGGCGAAGTACCTGCCAGAGATCGACGAATCTGATCTGCACGAGACCGTCGTTGACGTGGACCTGGGACTACCGATGGACCAGATCCGCAACCTGTTGTCGCAGTACCCGATCCGGACCCGCCTCTCTTTGAGCGGGACCTTGGTGGTCGCCCGCGACATTGCCCACGCCAAACTCAAGGAACGGCTCGACCGTGGCGAAGGGCTGCCCCAGTACGTCAAGGACCACCCGATCTACTACGCAGGTCCTGCCAAGACCCCGGACGGCATGGCGTCGGGCAGTTTCGGGCCCACGACGGCTGGGCGGATGGACAGCTATGTGGACCTGCTGATGGCCAACGGTGGCGGTTTCGTAACTCTCGCCAAGGGTAACCGCTCGGCGCAGGTGCGCAAGGCGTGCGCCGAGCACGGCGGCTTCTATCTGGGTTCGATCGGTGGTCCGGCAGCGATCCTGGCCCAGGACGCGATCAAGCACGTCGAGGTGCTCGAGTATCCGGAGCTTGGCATGGAGGCCATCTGGAAGATCGAGGTCGAGAACTTCCCGGCGTTCATCATCACCGACGACAAGGGCAACGACTTCTTCGCGGACCTGCTCTGAGTAGAGTCGGTTCAGGCCGCGGGAGCCGCACTTGTGCGCTGGTCCGGCTCGTCGTCGGCAGCGTTCCAGAGTCGGCTGAACGTCACTCCCTCTGAACTTGCAATGACAGAGTTGGTCGTCTCGTAGGCGAGCTCAGCGACTTCGCTGTTGCCGCCGGAGCGGAGCATGTTCAAACCGTGGACCTCGGCCTCGCGACACGACGGCCTGATGGTCAGCACCTTCGCTCCGGCCTTCTCGGCCTTGGCGATCTCGCAGGCCATCTTCCGCTCAAAGAACTCCCGATGCAGACGAAGATGGACTGGTGGAAGGTCGTCCCGATCGAGCGCCATCGGAGCTGCGACGATGATCAACTTGGCGCCCTCTTCTACCGCAACATCAAGGTTGGTCGACGAGTGGGCGGTTCCGTCGATCAACAGTCGGCGGCCACAGCGCACTGGTGGGTAGAGCACCGGCACCGATGCCGATGAGCGCATCGCGTCGGGAAGGGCCATGCGGGGCACTCCTGAGTTGCCCAGGACGAATCGCCGACCGGTGACGATGTCGAAGGCGCAGAGGCGGAGCTGCTCATCGGGCCATTCTTCTCCGGTCCAACGGACGAATTCGCTGCGCTGTTCGGTGACCGAGCCGAGCCCACCCCGATAGAAGCGCTGCAGCGCTGTCGGATGGGTCATGGTCGGCCAGTGCATCACGGTGCGCTGCGCAACGTACCCTGAGCCCACCATCCGTCGGGCTAGTCCTAACGGGGTTCGCCATCCCTGGCTGAATATCACATCGGGACGGAAGAACGGTTGGTCTGCCATGAACGGGTTCTCGTCGGCCTGTGCCAGCCTCCAGACCTCGTCTATGTCCTTCCCGCAGCGGAGGATCGATCCGACGATTGCACCGGCTGAGGTGCCGACGACCAGGTCTGCTCGGGCTGGATCCAGACCAGCGTCCAAGAGCGCCTTGACGACGCCCGCGTGGTACGCGATTCCAACGGTTCCGCCTGCGCCCAGAACCAACGCGGTTTTTGGCGCCTGTCGTTCGTCGCGATCACTCACCACCCTCGATTGCCTCCCTTGGAAGTCGCTGGCCCACCAGCTCTGAATTGAATTCGGAATTTTACTGGTTAGAGAGTGCAATCCGAGGTTCCTGAGAGGCAACGGGGTGATCTACCTGTCACCGGGCCTATTGTCTGCTGACAGATGGCAGCCAGAAAGTCCTCACGAATCCTTGTCGGTCTCGCACTCTTGTTGGGATTGGTGTTCGGCACAGCTTCATTGGCGGGAGCGCACGCAGTCCTCCTGTCGATGTCGCCGGAGCCAGAGGCGGTTCTGCCTGATCCGCCAACCGAAGTGGTGCTGGCATTCAGCGAGCCGGTCTCGGCCACCGCAACAGCAGTCCGGGTGTTCGACCCGACCGGCGACGAGGTTCCAGGTGTCAAACCGTCGGTTGAGAACTCGGTACTGAGTGCCAAGCTTCCAACGCTGAAGATCACCGGTTCGTACACGGTTGCATGGAAGGTCGTTTCAGACGACGGCCACGTGGTGTCGGGCGCCTACCTGTTCCACCTGAAGGAGGCGACTCTCAAGGCGCCGCTGGAGGTGAGCGACTCAGGCGTTGCGATGATGCCGAGGGTTCTAAAGGCCATCGGAGCCGCGTTGAGCTGGACGGGTCTCGTTTTTGTCCTCGGCATGTGTGCCATGGCGGTAAAGGGACTGTTCGTCAGGACCCAAGTTCTGGCTGGGCTCGGTGTGCTGAGCTTGGGAACTCTGATTTCCTTCGGAGGTTCTCTGCTGGCGATCGGCTCGGGGTTTGGTGAAAGCCTCGACGTCGCGCTCGGTACCAACAGCGGTAGGTCCTCGCTGGCAGCATTGATTCTGTCGCTACTGGTGCTTGCGATGACAGCGGTCTTGGTCCGGGCGACGGGAGTCGTTGACGGGTCGCTGCAGGCCACTGGCGCTGGCGGGACCTCCGGAGCTGCGGCGATCGCAGAGGCGAAGGGGACAGCTGAATCGACAGCGGGAGCCGTGTCGCGTTCGAAGCGGCTAGCGGTGCAGATCGGCTCAGCTCTGGTCCTGATCGCTGTGGCTCTTGAAGGGCACGCCCTTGCACTTTCCCCCATCGCATTTTCGGCGACACTCACGGTCATTCACATCGCAGCTGCGATCGCATGGCTGGCCGGTCTCATCTGGATAGAGCAGCGCAGCCGAATTGCCTCTCCCGAGGAGCTGGCGGACGATGTCCGGAGACGCTCACCCTGGGCCATGGGGCTGGTTCTGGCACTGCTGGCTTCCGGCGTGGCGCTGCTGATCAAGCGGGTGCCGGTCGCAGATCTGCTGAGCTCCGGATACGGCCGCCTCGGAAGCGTCAAGCTGATCCTGTTGGCGATGGCGGTGCCGCTGGCGTGGATGAACCGCTCGATGTTCATTGCGCGACCGAGCACCGTCGGCGATGGAGCAGACAGTGAATTGGGCGACGATGAAGCCGGAGCCGTGGTCGAAGACGGGATCACCCGCACGCGAGCCGAAGCGGTCGCAGAGTCAGAGGCTGCCGCAGAGTCAGAGGCTGCCGCAGGGGCAGGGTCAGGATCAGATGGAGACGTCGAGCGGGGGGCCCAAGCGGTCGCAACCCGATTCCGCAAGAGCGTCCATATCGAGATGCTGATACTGGCGGCCGCTCTGGTCGTCGGCTCCGTCCTCGCCCAGATTTCACCGCCCGGTGATGCCGCCGGAGTCGGCGGAGGCTCGTTCAGTCAGAAGCTGGCCTTTGGCGAAGGCCAAGTTGAGTTGACAGTGGACCCGGGAACTCGAGGCATGAATGAGATGCACGTGACGACTCTGGGCCCCGACGGTCGTCTAATGGCGGGCATCGAGGACCTTGCGCTGTCGATGAGTCTGGAGACCAGGGACATAGGCCCGCTCAAACCGGTCATGCAGGTGATTGTTCCGGGACATTCGGCCACCTACGCCCGGTTCCCGTTCTCGGGTGAATGGAAGGTCGTAGTTTCGGCGAAGGTAGAGAAGTTCACCGAACTGACCGCGACCTTCGACGTCTCGATCGGCGACTAGGCGCGGCGCAGCCCGGCGCAACCCGCCCCAGTTGTCCAGGGGAGTCCGATCTTTGCACGACCATTCCAGAAAATCGTCTGGGAACTATTTGTGCGTACGGGACGACTAAGTCCGTATCCCCCCGAGATATCTGGAGAAACGAAAGATGCTTTTCAACGCAAAATCACCCGCTGTTCCGCGCGCCCACAAGCGCGTAGGTCTCGGGCGCAGGGTCGCTGTTGGTGCAACTGTTGCCGTCGGTGGCGTGGCGATGTTGTCCGGCGTCGCGTCGGCACACATCACGCCGCAAGACCCCGAGGGCCCCGCCGGTGGCTACATGACGACGGCATTCAAGGTTGGGCACGGCTGTGAGGGCTCGCCGACCACCAAGGTAGAGATCAAGATCCCTGACGGAGTCCTGTCCGTTGCTCCCCAGCCGGTCGACGGCTGGGAGTTGACTACTACCAAAAAGACCCTCGATCCGCCGATCGATTCAAACGGCACCAAGGTCACCGAGACCGTTGGAACGGTGACCTGGGCCGGGGGCAACCTGCCGGCCGATCAGCTTCAGATGTTCTGGCTGTCCATGAAGCTGCCGGATGGAAAGGCGGGCGACGTGCTGTCCTTCCCCGTGGTGCAGACGTGCGAGGCCGGAGAGACCGACTGGATCGAGATCGCAAAGCCCGGCGAGGCCGAGCCGGAACACCCAGCGCCGACCATCACGCTCACCGCGGCCACCGACGATCATCACGGCTCCAGCGCTGACGACTCCGTTTCCAACGATTCGACGGACTCAAGCGCGACCGAGTCTGCGACTGAGGGATCAACGGAAGCCACCTCATCGAAGAGCGACTCGGATGACGACTCCAACGGCAACGGCTTGGCGATAGGTGGAATCGTGCTCGGTGCCCTTGGTCTCGCCGCCGGCGGAGCAGCGTTCGCGAAGGCCTCGAAGAAGAGCTGACGAGCTTCGAAGCCGATGGACCGCCGATCACTGGTAAACCGAAGTGATCGGCGGTCCATCCCTGACGTCGTTGCGGTCCTGCGTCTGGTGCCCTCGGCTGGATTCGAACCAGCGACCTACCGCTTAGGAGGCGGTTGCTCTATCCCCTGAGCTACGAAGGCGGAACGGTTCCGGTGGTTTTGGAACCGTCGGGGATTCTAGGCGGAGTCCACCCCATGAACAGATGCGCAACTACTGGCTACGGTGTGACCCATGCCAAATTCGGTCGCCATGCCCGCCCTGCCCGAGGTGATGGACCGGGTAGTCCTCCGGAGCCGACCAGACGGGCTGCTCACCTGGGAAGACGTCGAGTTGGTCAAGGCCCCTCTGCCCGAACTCGCCGACGGTGAGGCGCTGATCCGCAACGACGTGATCGGTATAGACGCAACGGTGCGCTCATGGCTGAGTCCTGCCAGGGGCTACCTGCCCCCGGTTGAGATCGGTGAGGCGGTTCGTAGCGCCAGCGCCGGAACGGTCGTCGCAAGTCGCTGCGACGCATACGGGGTCGGGGACGTGGTGACCACCCTGGCTGGGTGGGAGCAGTACTCGATCGTCAAGGACGACTACTTCACCACTCGCCTCGGCGGACCGGACCCCGACTACGACCTGGCGGGACACATCGCCCTGTACGGCTCAACCGGATGCACCGCATACATCGGCATTGTCGACGTGGGGAAAGTTGTCGCCGGGGAAACTGTCGTCGTTTCCGCTGCAGCCGGAGCCACCGGGACGATCGCCTGTCAGATCGCCAAACTGCTCGGAGCCCGGGTGATCGGTATCGCAGGATCCGACGACAAATGCGCCTATCTCATCGACGAACTCGGACTGGACGGCGCCATCAACTACCGCACCGAGGACGTTGCCCAACGGCTCAAGGAGTTGGCGCCCAAAAAGGTCGACGTCTTCTTTGACAACGTCGGAGGCGAGATTCTGGATTCGGTACTCGCGAGGATCGGCCTGCACGCCCGTGTTGTCCTCTGCGGAGCGATCGCTGTCTACAACGAGACAGGACGCACACCGGGGCCGTCGAACTATCTGAACCTGTTGCAGCAGCGCGCGTCGATGACCGGCTTCCTGGCCATCGACGACGTCCCGCGGTTCGGTGAGATCGGTGAACAACTGCGCCGATGGGTTGATGAGGGCCGGCTCTCCTACCGGGTCCACTACTTCGATGGACTTGAATCCTCGGTAGACGCGTTGAATGCAATGTTCACCGGTGCCAACACCGGAAAAATTCTGATCCGACCCTGACCGGTACGATCGAAGTGCGGGGCCGGCACGATGGGCTCCTGTATGACTTCCCGTTCAACAGCGAGGCCCGGATGGCAGTTGCAGACTTGGTGAAGATCGTCGAGGTCGGACCTCGGGACGGCCTCCAGAACGAGCCGTCGGTGCTCGGTGCCAGCGACAAGATCGAACTGGTGGACCGATTGGTCGACGCCGGTATCGGAGCGGTCGAAGTCACGTCCTTCGTGCGGCCGGATCGGATTCCACAACTGAGTGACGGCGCCGAGGTCTTCCCGGCCGTGAAAAAGCTTCCGGGGGTTCGCTATATCGCTCTGGTTCCAAACTTGCGAGGACTGGAATCGGCACGCGAGGCGGGGGTTACCGAGATGGCGGTGTTCGCCGCCGCGAGCGATGCCTTCAACCGCTCCAACCTCGGTCGGGGAACCGAAGAGAGCCTGGCCATGTTCGCCGAGGTAGCAGGTGAGGGCCGCAAGCTAGGCATGACCGTGCGCGGCTACGTGTCGACTGTTCTGGGTTGTCCGTTCCAGGGTGATGTTCCGCTCGCCGAAGTGCAGAAGGTCCTGGAAGCGATGGACAAGATGGGCTGTGACGAGATCAGCCTGGGGGACACGATAGGAGTAGGACGACCAGCAGAGGTGGTCGGCCTGGTCGCAGCCGCTGGCGAAGTTGTGGGCCTGGGTCGCCTCGCCGTCCACTTCCATGACACCTACGGGATGGGACTCGCCAACTCACTCGCAGCGATAAGCGAGGGAATCAGAACGGTCGACACTTCGGTCGGCGGGCTCGGAGGCTGTCCCTTTGCCGGACCCGGGGCCAAGGGGAACCTGGCCACCGAGGACCTTGTCTATGCGCTTGCGGGGACCGAGAACGACACCGGCGTCGACCTGGATGCGCTCGTGTCCATCAATGACTGGCTCGCCGAAAAGATCGGACGACCGCTGCCCTCGCGGTCGGCGACTGCGCTTCTGGCTAAACGGTCACGCTGAGCGAACGGGGCGCGCCGCGCAGGCGCCGAGCGGACCCCGCTGACCGGACCGCGCTGATCAGGTCACGCTCAGTCGGTGCCCGGGTTGGCCAAGGCCGGAGCATGGGTAGTCTCGGGCCATGTCGCCAAGAGTCCTCTGGAGTCCGCCCAGTGATGCGTTGCAGACGACGTCGATGGGCCGGTTCGCTTCGCAGTGCAGTACCCGGACCGGGCTGGATCTGTCTGACTACCGTTCCTTGTGGCAATGGTCCGTTGATGAGATTGATGATTTCTGGACCTCGGTACTCGACTACTTCGATGTCGACTACGAAGGTGATCCCGCAGTGGTGCGGGTGGGCGACGAGATGTCGTCGACCCGATGGTTCCCGGGGCTGTCCCTCAACTATGCGGAGCACGCGCTCCGCCCGGTCGGCTTCGACTATTCCGTCGACGAGGGCACCCTCCCGGCGATAATTGCGGAGTCGCAGCTCTGGGGCGCCAGGTCACTTGACCGCAGTCAACTGCGCAGCGCAGTCGCCGAGTTCCAACAGGGGCTCATCAACCTGGGGCTCACTCGCGGCGATGCTGTCGGCGCATACCTTCCGAATCTGGCCGAGACGATCGTCGCGTTCCTAGCCTGCGCCGGCCTCGGAGTGACGTGGGCATCTTGCGCCCCGGAATTCGGACCGCGGGCTGTTGTAGACCGTCTCGCTCAGCTGAAACCAAAGTTGCTGCTGGCCGTCGAGGGCTACCGCTACGGCGACAAAATGGTCGACCGTCGGACCGACCTCGCCGAAATCATCTCGCAGCTTCCGTCCTTGCAGGCCACGGTGGTGCTCCCAGCGCCGGGTGGGCAGGTATCGACATCGGGGGCGCTGGGATGGGACGAGCTCATTGCCGCCGGCTCGGGTGGCCCACCTGCTCACGGTCCCATTTTCGACCGGGTCCCGTTCGAACATCCCCTCTATGTGCTGTTCTCGAGCGGCACGACAGGCACTCCCAAACCCATCGTCCACGGCCACGGCGGAATCCTGATCGAGCACCTCAAGACCCTGGGGTTGCAGTCGAATCTTGGCCCCGGCGACCGGTTCTTCTGGTTCAGCACCACGGGCTGGATGATGTGGAACCTGTTGGTCAGCGCGCTCACCGTAGGGTCCGCGGTGGTGTGTTTCGACGGCGACCCGATCCGACCGGACCCATCCACCCTCTGGGACCTTGCGGCTCGCACCGGGACCACCTACTTCGGAACGAGCGCGTCGTACCTGATGGCCGAACGCTCACGAGGAGCGCGGCCTGTGGCCGAGAACGATCTATCCCGGGTCAAGGCGGTCGGATCGACCGGCTCACCACTTCCACCTGCTGGGTTCAGCTGGGTTTCGGACAACTTCGGACCGTCTGTTCAGCTCGCATCGATCAGCGGTGGAACCGACGTCTGTTCGGCCCTGGTGGGTTCCGCTCCACTCGTCGAAGTCTGGGAGGGCGAGATTTCTTGTCGATACCTGGGTGCGGCAATCGACTCCTACGACACCGACGGCAACCCACTGGTGGACGTCCAGGGTGAACTGGTCATCACCCAGCCCATGCCTTCGATGCCTATCGGCTTTCTGGGCGACGAGGATCGTTCGCGTCTGAAGGCTTCGTATTTCGAACGCTTCCCAGGGGTGTGGGCCCACGGAGACTGGGTGACGATCACCGATCGCGGGTCCTGCATAATCAGCGGCCGCTCTGACGCGACTCTGAACCGAGGGGGAGTCCGCCTCGGCACCTCGGAGTTCTACGCAGTGGTCGAATCGACGGACGAGATCGCCGACAGTCTCGTAATCCACCTGGAGGACGCCGAAGGCGGTCCCGGCCGACTCCTTCTGTTCCTGGTCATGTCCGAGGGTGAGAATCTGACCGATGACCTGGTGGGCGAAATTCGCACGCTGGTCCGCAACGACCTCTCGCCACGCCATGTGCCCGATGAAATCCGTTCCATCCGGATCGTTCCCCGCACCTTGTCCGGCAAAAAGATTGAAGTACCCGTCAAGGCGGTCCTGAGGGGAGCCGACCCGGCAGATGTCGTCAGCCTGGACTCGCTGACGGACCCGACATCGCTGGACCAGTTCGTCGGGCTCGCCCTGGACTAGCCCGTACCAGGCGAACGGGTGGGTCCCGGCCGAGTGATCGGACACGGCGAACGGTCGCGTTGACACGGGTCCGTGGCGACAGGTCGGCCGGTGGGGCCGGGCGAACGGGTCGTCGTGGGTCAGTCTTCGCTGGACGGTCGTCGTCGGGTTTGTTTGGTCTGGCTCCGTTGACGCTTCGCTTCCATCCGACGTAGCTGCGAACCCCGGGTAGCCCTCGTCGGGCGCCTAGGCCGGACGGGGACCAACGCGTTGCGCAGACGGGCGGCAAGTCGCTCCCGGGCGATGGTCCGATTGCGCAACTGTGATCGCTCGTCGTCGACAACAACCCGGATATCGGGGCCGAAGACTCCGCTCAGGCGATCGCGTTGGTAGTCCGACAGGGTGGGAGACCCGGCAATATCGAAGCGCAGCTCAACCCGGGTGGCGGCCTTATTGGCGTGCTGACCACCGGGCCCTCCCGAGGTCGAGAACCGCTCCAGAATTTCTCCTGCCGGAATGACCAGGCCGGGACGAACCGGCAGATCATCTGCTGCCACCAGTTACTTCGCAAGCAGGTGTGGGGCGTGCGTGGCAACCGCCGCCAGGACCTCACTCTTGGACGGATTCACCAGCGCAGCGCCTGAGCGTCCACCCACCACCACCGTGGGAACGGTTTCGTTGCCGTTGGCGACGCTCCTCACGACCGCAGCAGCGGAAGGGTCCTCCCAGATATTGACCATTGTCATCGGCAGGTTGAGCTTGTTGAGCTTGTTGATGAGTCGCGAGCAGAACCCGCAGCCGGTCCGCCAGAAGACGACGATGCTCTCGGTCGATTCAAGCGCTGTCGAGTCAGAGGCTGTCGGGTCGGACGGATCCATACGGCAAGCGTATCCGTCGCCCGGCGACCCGGCAGGTGCCCGAAGTCCCAGAACCCCGTATGGGTCCGGGGTAGGGGCCCGGACTAGCCTGAGCCGACACGCGGACGGAGTCCCGACCCGTGGGACTAGGGGCAATTTGTGTCAGTCGACTTCGCCACCGACTCGATCGAGTCGACCGAAAGTGACCAGAAGCTTCCGCACGGGAAGATCAATCTTTTCACATCGATTCCATTCTTCCTTCTGCACCTGGTGCCGCTGCTGGCGATATTCACCGGCGTCGACAGGACCGCTTGGATCCTTTTGGCGGCAACGTTCTGGGGCCGGATGTTCTTCATCACCGGCGGCTACCACCGCTACTTCTCACACCGTTCCTTCAAGACTTCTCGTGCCTTCCAGTTCATCCTCGCGTTCGGAGGTGGAACGGCTATCCAGAAGGGCCCGCTGTGGTGGGCGGGGCAGCATCGTCACCATCACCGCTTCGCCGACACGATCAAGGATCCCCATACTCCAAAGAAGGGGTTCTGGTGGAGCCACGCCGGATGGATTCTCTGTGACGAGACCTCGGCTACCCCCGAGAACTCGATCAACGATTTCCAGAAGTATCCCGAGCTCCGCTACCTGAACAATCACGACTGGACTGCACCAGCGACACTGGCTCTGATCTGCACGCTCATCGGCGGCTGGTCGGGACTGCTGATCGGGTTCGTGCTGTCTACGGTTCTGCTCTGGCACGCGACCTTCCTCATCAACTCCCTGGCCCACGTCTTTGGATCACGTCGTTTCGACACAACCGACACCAGCCGCAACAACTTCATGCTGGCGCTTCTCACGATGGGAGAGGGTTGGCACAACAACCACCACTCCGCGCCGTACGTCGCCCGGCAGGGGATCCGTCGTCACGAGATCGACCTGACCTGGTACATCCTCTTGGGCCTCGAGAAGCTCGGGATCATCTGGGATGTGAAGCGACCACGAACTCAGGTCGCTGCCGACTCGGCGGATTAGGTCTGTCCGCGGAGTGGCCCTGCCGACCGAGTAGCGCACCAGACCGAGTAGCGCATCCGACGGAGTAGCGCACCAGACCGAGTAGCGCAGCAGACGGAGTAGTGCCGTTCGGCTCGCGCCGATTGGCAGCTGCGAGGCCCCTAGCGCAGAACCGTCGCGAGCACAAATCCGCGAAATACCGCGGTTGTGAATCTTGGCACAAGTGTGTGACGGAGTGTTACAAATTCGTCTCAAGTTCGTAATACTGTCTCCTTGTCGTCACATGGCGGCGCTGGGAAATACGAACGCACACACACAAAGGGCGATTCCATGAACTCCACATCTACTTTCACTTCGACGCGCGTCGACACATCAGCCGACGTTGATTCAAAAGATCTCGGATCGCATACCCGGGGTGGGCCCGGTGATCCGAGTAGTAGTCAGGCGCCGGCCGCTCGCTCAGGACGTCGACTCCGTCGCTCTGGTCTGATGGTCGGTGCCGTGATGGTTGCGCTGATGGCGACAGCCTGTTTCCCGACCAGTCCGGTCTCGGAGTGGGTCAAGGATGCAAACGGTGACGGGGTCATCAGCGAGGCAGAGGTCGACGCCCAGCGGCAGGTCATCGTCGCCCAGGTCCTGGCTGCCGTTGCCGCTTCACGCCGTGAGGTTCAGTTGCATCCGGTTCTGGCGTGCATCCGCCACCATGAGTCCGACCGCGGCGCCTACCCGTACACCAATGGTTATGCAGCCAAGAACTCGCGTAGCACTGCCTCTGGCGCCTACCAGTTCATCAACGGAACCTGGCGCAACGTTTCGGCCAGCGCCGGATTCCCCGGATACAGCACCGCCCGCCAAGCGCCCTGGTACGTCCAGGATGCGGTGGCACTGTGGGTCATCAATCACCAGGGACGTTCGGCCTGGAACGGCTCGGGCTGCTGAGCCCAGTTGTAGGAACCGCACACAAGATCGATCTGGATGCCGGCCCGAGGGCCGGCATCCACGCGTCACGGGCCAGTTGACCCGTTAGGCAACCGCTGATCCGACCAGGGCGCCCACCCCGAAGCTGATGGCCAAAGCCACCAGTCCGCCGAGTCCGATCCGGAGGGCGCCCCTGCCGACGCTTCCTCCACCGAGGAAGGCTGCCAGCGCACCGAGCCCGAGGAGGCCCAGAATCGTCGCAGCCGTGATCGCCTGCTCCCGGAAGTCGACTCCGACCCAGATCGCGATGAGCATCGGGATCAATCCGCCGACAGCGAAGCTGAAGAACGAGGTGACTGCAGCAAGAACCGGTCGGGCCTCGTTCTCGGGGCTGAAGCCGAGTTCGTCCCGCAGGTGGGCCTCCAGCGGATCGTGAGCCATAAGTGCTTCAGCCACCTCGGCGGCGAGATCGGCCGATAGGCCACGGGCGTGCCAGATGGCCGACAACTCCTTGGTCTCACCGATGGGATCTGCGCTCAGCTCCTTGGCTTCCATGGCCCGTTCTGCCCGCTGTGAGTCGCCCTGGGCGCTCACCGAAACGAACTCGCCGATCGCCATCGATCCGGCACCGGCGGCGATGCCGGCGACACCAGCGGTAATCAACCCGGCGTGGGAGGCGTTTGCGCTAGCTACGCCCAACAGCAGCGCCCCGGTTGAGAGGATGCCGTCGTTGGCGCCCAGCACCGAAGCTCTGAACCATCCGGCGATCTTGGACCTGTGGCGCTCGGGGTGATGTCGCGGATTGCGGCGCTGGGTGACAGCACGGTGAACGGGCATCTCTGGACGCTACCCCGAGCGATGTATGGCCCAAGTGGAATCGGCTCGGGGTCATCGGTAGGAATGGTTTGGCCCCCGATCGGGTTACGAGTAGTCGGACGTGGGGTAGATTCCGCGTACCGATCCGACTACCGAGAGGATGGAAGATGGCTTTCGAGCTTCCGCCACTGCCCTATGCCAAGGATGCCTTGGCTCCCCACATCTCACCCGAGACGTTTGACTATCACCACGGCAAGCACCACCAGGCTTACGTCACGAACCTGAACAAGATGATCGAGGGCACTGAGCACGAGAACTCCTCGCTCGAAGACATCATCGTCAACTCCGACGGTGGATTGTTCAACAACTCCGCCCAGACCTGGAACCACACCTTCTACTGGAGTTCCATGGCGCCCAACGGCGGTGGAGCACCGACCGGTGAAGTCGCAGATGCCCTGAACTCCGCGTTCGGCTCATACGACGCGTTCGCCGAGAAGTTCAAGGAAGCTGCCGCCACACAGTTCGGTTCGGGCTGGGCGTGGCTGGTCGACGCCGGATCCGGTCTTGAGATCATGAAGACCGCAAACGCCGATCTTCCGATGAAGCACAACGCCAAGGCCCTGCTGACCATCGATGTGTGGGAACACGCCTACTACATCGACTTCCGCAATGCCCGGCCGAACTACATCTCGACCTTCCTCGAGCACCTCGCCAACTGGGACTTCGTGGCCCAGAACCTGGCCAGCTGAAAGAAGCCGGAAAGCTAGACCCGGGTCCCTCCCTGTGGGATCCGGGACGTCTGCCGCTGCTGGTGGCCGTCGTCTCGCTGGTAACGGTCGTTGCCTTTGAGTCGTTGGCCATCAGTACGGTGATGCCCATTGTCGAGGCGGATCTCGGTGAGATCCAGCTTTACGGCTGGGTGTTCTCGGCGTTCTACATGGGAACGCTGATCGGAGTGGTCGTCGGGGGTAACGCCGTCGACCATGTCAGGCCCATCGGCCCGATGATGGTTGGAATCGCCGTCTTCATGGCCGGTCTGGTGGCTGGCGGGCTGGCTCCCTCCATGGAGGTTCTGGTCGCCGGCCGGTTCCTGCAGGGTCTCGGCGCTGGAGTTGTGCCCGCAGTGTCCTACGTGGTCGTAGCTCGCGGATTCCCCGACCAGTTGCGCCCAAAGGTCTTTGCCGCAATGTCGACGGCTTGGATAATGCCGGCGCTCATCTCGCCGTTGCTCGCGTCGGTCATTGCCAGACACATCGGCTGGCGATGGGTGTTCCTGGGACTCATTCCAGTAACGGCGGTTGTCGCCGCGGTCGGTGGACCGGCTGTGGCAAAGGTCGACAGCACCCCGGCGCCTTCCACTTTCCCGACCCGGGTCGCCGAGCCAAGGGCGGCCGCCGTCCTCAAGTCGTCCCCGCTGCTGAAGGTCTTCGTCCTGGCAACCGGGGCAACTGCGGCGATAGTCGGACTCGGACTCGACGACCTGGTTATAGGCCTACCTCTCGCAGCCGTGGGGTTGGTTGTGATGATTCCGGCGTTCACCCGACTGACCCCGGCCGGGACCTTGTTCGCCAGGCCCAGGCTTCCGGCGACCATCCTCATCCGCGGGCTGCTGACGTTCAGCTTCTTCTCGGCCGACGCCTTCTTGTCGCTGGCCGTGACATCGATACGTCATCGCACGACGATCTACGCGGGGTTCGCCCTAGTCGCCTCGTCGGTCTTCTGGACAGTGGGTTCGTGGATCCAGGCGCGCTATCTCTCCAGGATCGCCGACCGTGGCACCGGCGGATCGACATTCACTACGGAGTGGCCCGGGTCAACAGCCAAGGCCGAGCGGGCAGGATCAACCCGGCTGGTTGGCTCCGGAGGCCTGCTGCTGCTGATCGGGGCGGCCGGAATGGTCGCTTCGCTCTCGCAGCGCGTGCCGATCGGCGCGTGGGTCCTGAGTTCGGCGACCATGGGACTGGGAATGGGTCTTGCCTACACAACCATTTCCGTCGTAGCTCTCGCCGAAGCAGAACCCGGTCGCGAGGGGGCGGCCACATCCGCGCTGCAGATGTCGGACATCCTCGGAATCGCGCTCGGTACCGGTCTGGCGGGTGTGATCGTTGCGATCGGGGCCCGGTTCGAAGGCGCCGACGCATTCGCTCTGGCTTGTGTCTTCGGGAGTTCGGCCGTAGTCGCGCTTCTGGTGGCCGTGCTCGCTCCGCGCCTATCCAGAAATTCGCCCTCAATCCCGGGGGTAGCCGAGTCAGGACTTGGCTGAAACCCGGATCAGCTTGCGGTAAAGAGAATCGAAGGTCGCCACGATGTCGTTCGCCCGATAGCCGAGGTCGTGGACCGGGCAACGGTCACCGACCGCCTCATTGAGGATCGTCCGCTGAGGGATGAAGGGGTGCCAGACGGCGCGTTTGCCCATCAGGCGGTTCAGGGCTTCTTCCTGGCGCATCGCCTCGATCGAAACTGCGGGCGCACGGTTGACGATCACGCCTCCGATATCCAGCCCCGGATTCAGGTCGGCCCAGATGTCCTCGACGACGCTCAGCACCGCCTCCGCGCCTCTGATGGACAGCGCCGACAACTCGACAACCATGAGTACCCTGTCGGCCAATGCCAGGCCGGACCGGGTCGTCGGACCGAGTGATGGGGCGCAGTCCACGAAGACGAACCTGTAGTCGTCCTTGATCGGGTCGATGGCAGAGCGCAGTCGGAGAGTCGACTCCCGGTCCGTCGAATCAGCTTCGCGGTCGATCAAGTTGGCGCTGGCAGGCAGGACATCAACGCCCTCGCCCCAGCCGGAGGTGACAATCGCGGCTCGGGCGACCTTGGACTCACCGGTCCGCAGAACGTCGCCCACCGAAAGGTGCTCGTCGCTCGCCTCGACGCCGAGTGACCAACTGGCGCTGCCCTGTGGGTCAAGGTCAATGACCAGACATCTGTCGCCCGCGCGCTGTGCTGCTGCGGCCAGTCCGAGAGTGACGGTGGTCTTGCCCACTCCGCCCTTCTGGTTGAGTACTGCAGCTACCGTCGAACGTCTCTCCACGGCCAACATCGTGACACGTTCTACGCAACGGTGAGACACCTGCAATCCTGTAGCCATGGCGACTTCTGGCACTGCCTATCTCGTCCAACCCGATGATGGCCCCGGGCCGGGAGTTCTGCTGCTGCACTCATGGTGGGGGCTGACGAGGGGAGTGAAGGACACCGTCGAGTTGCTTGCAGACTCAGGCTTCACAGCCATGGCTCCAGATCTGCTCGGAGGTGTTCTGCCGACAACCGCAGATGAAGCCCGTACCGCTCTGTTGGACTCCGACCCCAATGTCACGGCCGAGCTCGTGTTGTCGAGTCTGGTGACACTACGGGCACATTCGCTGGACCCCGAGGCGTCGATCGGCGCGGTCGGATTTGCGATGGGGGCATCGTGGTCGCTTTGGGCGGCGACGCGAATGCCTCAGGACATCGGCGCTGTTGTCGCCTATTACGGAACCCAGAACCTGGATTTCGATGACCTGACCGCACCTGTCCTGGGTCATTTCGCCGAGCACGACGATCTGGTCAGCGAGGACGACAAGGTCGAAATGCACGCCCGATTGCTGTTGTCGGACAAGTCCGTCGAGTTTCACGACTACAAGGGCACGTCGCACGGTTTCGCCGAGGTGAACCCTTCAGCCCGATTCGACCGGGTCTCGACGCAGCTCGCCTGGAACCGGACGGTCACGTTCCTCGCAATGAATCTGTCCCGCTCCGAACCGACCTAACCGCCAAGCGGAACGACGCTCGGAGCGTTCCGATAGTGAAGGATCGAGTCGATGGACAACATCGCGAGCGCCGCCCAGACCAGCGCGAACCCTATCCAGCGGGTGGCCGGCATCGACTCGTGGAAGATGAACACAGCGCACAGGAACTGCATGACCGGGGTCAGGTACTGGAGCAGACCCAGGAGCGTCAGTGGGATTCGCCTGGCGGAAGCCGCGAACAGAATCAGGGGGACCGCTGTCACCAAACCGCTCAGCGCCAACAGGATCGACAACGACAGCCCACCTGAGCCGAATTCCAAGGACCCGGTAGTCGACAGGTAGATGATCACCACCACCGCCACCGGGGTCAGGGCAGCTGTCTCGGCTGAGAGCGACCGTATGGGGCTGAGCGCGATCCGCTTCTTCATGTAGCCGTAGCTCGCGAACGAAAATGCCAGTGTCAGCGAGATCAGCGGGAACGACCCGTAGGCGACGGAGATCACAAGTACCGCTGTTGCCCCGAGCCCTACCGCAGCCCACTGGAGCGACCTGAGACGTTCACGCAGCAGAACCACGCCCATACCTACGGTGACGAGTGGGTTGATGAAGTAGCCGAGAGCCGCCTCGAGCACACGGTTCTGTTCGACTGTCCAGACGTAAACGAGCCAGTTGATTGCAATGAGTACAGCTGCGGCGAGCAGTTCGAGCACCTGGGACCTGTCAGCCAGAAATGGTCGGATCCAGGACCAGTCCTTCCTCACCAACAGGGCGAGACCCACGACGAGCAGCGACCAGACGATCCGGTGGCTCAGGACCTCGATTGCGCTGGTTGGTTCCAGAGCATGGAAATAGATGGGGAAGAAACCCCAGATCGTGTAGGCGGCGATGCCGACCAGGGCCCCGATTCTGGTTTCGCTTGTCCCAGTCTTCGGGCTCGGCTCGTTCATCGCGCCTCTGCTGGCGGGAACATGGGATTACCAGAGCTCGTCGGTGTACTTGTCGGTACCCGGCACTGTCGGAATGAACGGCGCGACCAGGCGGATGTCACCCATTCCCGAACCCTGCAGAGCAGAGGCGTAGGTCTTGACCCGGTCCCAGACGTTGCGGGGATCGTCGGTCAAGAACAGCAACTGCATGCTGCGCTGGCGGGTACCGGGCCCCGAACCGAGCTTCATCGGGGCGTTGCCCTCTTCGCCCTTGGGGATGACGGGACGCCAATGCAGAACCTGGTCGACTGCCGACGTCTCACCGTCTGGGCCGTCCCCGAAGAGAGCCTCATTTCCGGATTCACGGAACCACTCGACGAGGTCTCCTTGGGAGGTCCCGTCAGGTCGGTCGACGTGGATGCTGACAAGGCCCTTGTAGGGATGGTCCAGTGCCATGTGGGCCGGGACGCCCGACTCGGTGCGTCGATCGGAATCGGTGATGAAGTACAGCGAAGTATGGGCGTGCTGTCTCTCCTCGAAGCCCCGCCCGTTGGAGTAGAGCTCGAAGACCTGGCGATTGGCCCATGCGAAGTGTTCGGCCTCGTGGCCCTTGTGGACGAAGTACGTCGCCAGATAGGAACCGGCATCGATAGGTTCAGCGACAGCGTGCTCGGTGTCGACACCTTCGGGAAACCGCAGGTCTTTCAGCTCGCGGGTTGCGACCCATCGCGCGCCGGCGAACAGCCACGGGCCGACCATGCAGCCCGAGTAAAAATGATCACGTTCGTACCAGTTGTTGTAGGCCACTTCATGGCCACGAGTGGGGTCGACCAGCGTGAAGAGCATCGAACCGACCTGGACACCTTCGTCAGCTCCGTATGGCTCCATTACTCCTCCGATGGGTGGCTCCGGGCTGCGGGCGCAGCGGAGTAACGGTACATCCTCGGGTCATTGTCGAAATGCGGTCACTAGGCTGACGCCGAATTGCTGCGCGGGTCCTCCCGCGGTGGCCCACGAGAGTGAGGCATTGATGTCAACCGTTTCCCCGACACCTGAGAATGACAGTCCCGAAGCTGGCCAGAGCGTCCCTGCAGACTCGGTGGCCGAACCGGTCGCCCGCCCAAAGATCGGCCAGAGCGCGCCCGCGGGATCCGTGGTGGCCGGACCGGTCACTGGCCCGAAGATCGGCCAGAGCGCCCCGGCCGGATCGGTGGTCACAGCGCCCCAGCACGCGGACGAAGACCCGACGCACTCGGCATCCGGTGGGGTGGGAGTGGGCCGGGTGGTCGATGTGGTGATCGACTCAGTCGGAGTCACAGATGTCGAGGTCCGACTGGCGGACGGTCGATTGGGGATAGTCAAACGCAGCGAGTTGACGGGGGCAGTTTCCGTCGGCGACACCGTCCGGGCGGCTCTCCTTGCCAGAGAACACCCCAAGGGTGTGGAGATGTCCGTTACCTGGGCAAACCAGCTGGATGCCTGGGAACGGATCGAAGCGGCAGTTGCCCACTCGACGCCGGTGACGGGCACCGTGACCAAAGCTGTCAAGGGTGGGTTCGTCGTCGACATCGGGGTCCGCGGCTTCTTGCCGGCGTCTCTGGTCTCGGCCGAGCCTTCGAGCGCCACCAAGGACCTCGTCGGGACCCAGATCGAGGCACTGATCACCGATGCCGACCGCCAGAAGGACCGGGTGGTGCTGAGCGTGCGCGATCTTGAGCGGCGACGACGTCGGGTCAAGGAACGCGAACTGCTGCGCTCATTGAAGGTAGGGACCAGAACCGCGGGAACCGTCGTGAGCGTTGCCGACTACGGAGCGGTTGTGGATCTGGATGGAGTCAGGGGACTGGTTCACCGCAGCGAGGTGACCTGGGGTCGCCTTGAGGATGTCGCCGATTTCGTCTCGGTCGGCGATTCGGTCGAAGTGGTGGTCCTGGACCTCAACAAGTCCAAACGGAAGGTGAGCCTGTCGATCCGTCAGGTCACGCCTGACCCCATGGACGCTGTGGCGGTCGGCGAGGTCGCAGCCGCAACTGTGGTGAGGGTCGTCGAGTACGGGGCCTTCGTCCGTCTCGACGACAACGGAGTCGAAGGGCTGGTCCACATAACCGAGCTTTCCGACGTGCCGGTGCGCCGGCCCGACGAATTCATCAGCCCGGGTGAGCAGTTGACGGTGAAGGTCCTAAAGAAGGATATGGGCCGAAGGCGTCTGGCGCTCTCGGCCCGACGCTTCGTCATCGACGGCTGATCAGGCCGATGCTGATCAGGCTGCGAGGTCGACCTTCGTCGGCGTGAAAGTGCACCTCATCCGCTTGATCCCGTGGATGAATGCCGACTGGAGGTAATCCGGCTCGCCCGTGATCTCCAGGTCTGGGAGCCAGCGGAAGATCTCCTCGAAGATGATCGCCAGTTCTCGTCGAGCCAGGTTTGCCCCCAGGCAGAAGTGTGGCCCCGCAGCTCCGAACGCAACGTGTTCGTTGGGCGAGCGGGTCAGATCGAAGCGGAAAGGATCCTCGATCCGGCGTTCGTCCCGGTTGGCCGACTCGTAGAACATGACGACCTTGGAGCCCTCGGGAATGTCGACTCCACGAAGCGTCGTGTCCGTGGTGGCGGTGCGCCGGAAATGGATTACCGGTGTGGCATAGCGGACGATCTCTTCGATCGCGCCGCCCGTCATTCCTGCGATGTCGTTCTGCCATGCCGCTCTCTGGTCGGGGTGGCGGCTCAGCTGATACAGCCCGTGTGAGGTGGCGGTACGAGTCGTCTCGTTGCCCGCCGCGCACAACAGGATGAAGAAGCTCGCCATCTCGTCCGGGGACAGTCTGTGGCCGTCGACCTCGGCGTGCATGATTGCCGAAACCAGATCGTCGGTCGGGTTCTTGAGGCGATCATTGCCGACCGCCTGGCCCAGTTCGGCCAGTTCGAGGACACTCGACATCAGCGTCGCCACGTCAGGGGTGTACTCGGGATCTCCGCCACCGAGAATGACGTTCGTGAGTTCAAATACCCGGTGCCAGGACTCCTCGGGAATCCCCATCATCTGGCAGATCACCTGAAGCGGAAGCGGCGCCGAGAGGCTCTCGACAATGTCGCACTCGCCAAGTTCGGCCATGTCGGCGATGATCGCACGCGCCTTGGCACGGATGTCGTTCTCGATCTCAGTGACGCGTCGCGGTGTGAATGCACGGTTGACGATCTTGCGGACCCGGGTGTGACGGGGCGCGTCCATGTTGATGATCGAGCCCATGAACTCGTCGATTCCCGGCGGGAGATCGGGGATATTCGTTCCCCTGCTGGAGCAGAAGATGTCGGCGTGGCTCGAAACGTGGAGAATGTCCTCGAAACGGGTCACCGCGAAGAACCCGGGCCCCTGACCCAGCCCGGGAATGAGCGGCTCGTCCATGAATGCGACCGGATAGTCGTCGCGCAGCGCCTTGAACGTGTCGGACCGCGTCGATGCGCCGGTGGTCCAGAAGTCCGGGTCTCCGAAAAGTTGAAGCTCTGGTGGGGCGGTCGGTTCCATTGCTGAGCCTCCGTGATTCGGCCCCGCTGTGCAGCGCCGTCGAAGTCCCTAAACTAGCCAAGCCCCCGACGCATGACCGACAGTGTGAGACGCGCTCCGAAGCATCGGAGGCGCTCCGATCGACCAGGTGAGAATTCCAGTGATTGACCCGAATCCGAAGTGAGTGCCAGCTCGACACTTCGCCCAACCCGGATACGGCTCAGACCATGGCAGTCCGAGGCTCTCGACGAACTGACCCTCAAGGAGGGTCGGGATTTCCTGGCGGTGGCGACCCCCGGCGCTGGAAAAACGACGTTCGCTCTTGCTGCAGCTGTCCAGAACTTGGTGGAACACCCGGGTAGGCGACTCCTGGTTGTCGCACCTACCCAGCATCTGAAGCGGCAGTGGGCCGATGCCGCTGCCCGCTTCGGACTGCATCTGGAGCCGGACTGGTCAGCGCGTGATGGTTCCCTGCCGGTAGACATGCACGGCATCGTCACCACCTATCAGCAGATTGCGACTTCGGCAGCGGCGCTCGCTCCATTGGCCGCCGGTGCGTTCGTCATTTTCGATGAAATCCACCACGCAGCTGATGACCGCTCTTGGGGGACCGCGGTCCAGGAGGCGTTCGGTGGTGCGTCGATGCGCCTCAGCCTGTCGGGGACACCGTTTCGCTCCGACACCTCGGCCATTCCGTTCGTCGATTACCACCTCGACGAAGCCCGGGCCGACTACGAGTACGGCTACGGCGAAGCTCTGGCCGACGGTGGGGTGGTCCGTCCGGTGTACTTCCCGCGTATCAACGGATTCATGGAATGGGTCTCTCCGGCAGGCGATGTCGTCGCGGCCACATTCGAGGACGAACTTCCCCGGGAGCTTGCCAACCAGCGGCTGCGAACCGCTCTCTCCCTTGATGGAGAATGGCTGCCGACCGTCGTTGAACAGGCGCACGAACGTCTCATCGAGCTGCGTCGTTCACACCCCGAAGCCGGTGGTCTGATCATCGCGACCGACCAGACGCACGCGACCCGTATTGCCGAACTGCTTCAACGACGCCACGGGGTGACCGCGGTGGTGGCGGTGTCGGACGACCCACAGGCATCATCGAAAATTGCGAGCTTCGCCGACGGTGATCAGCCGTGGATCGTTGCGGTGCGAATGGTCAGCGAGGGTGTCGACATTCCCAGGTTGCGGATTGCCGTCTTTGCGACCACCACCACTACCGAGCTGTTCTTCCGTCAGGCTGTGGGCAGAGTCGTGCGTTGGACCCGAGGGGTGCCTCGCCAGAAGGCGTACTTCTTCCTGCCAGATGACGCTCGGCTCCGTCACTTCGCCGCGACGCTCACCGAAGCGCGACGGCACAGTCTTAAGAAGCGCAGCGACGACGATCGGGCGGACAATCCGTTCGACCCCGAGCCTGAACTGGATGCGATCGACGGTGCCGACGATGAACAGATGAGCCTGTTCTCGGTGATCGGCTCCGTCGCTCTGGGCGAGTCCGGCCAGAGCGCACCGGGTCAGAAGATGGGTCTGGACAGTGACACAGGTGCTGGAGGGGTCTTCGATGACGATCCCGAAGGGCGGGTGGGGGACCCTCGTGAGGACCTGGGGGTTGATCTGGTTCTGCTTCCGCCTCCTCTGCCCGGTGGCGGCGCTCCGAGGGGACACGACTCGGAGGGGTCCGGCTCGATGGCAGGGCTGTCACTGAGCCAGCAGAAGATCCGGTTACGAGACGCCAACGCAGACGTCGTACGTGACCTCGTCAGATACACCGGCTGGAGTCATCCCCAGGTCAACGCCGAGCTGAACCGCCTTTCCGGAGTCCGTCGAATCTCGGAGGCCACCCATGACCAACTCGAGGTCAGGCTCAAAGCGGCCAGAAAGTGGCTCCGCTCAACCTGATCAGCTGTCACACTTGCAGCGGCTGCCGCCGGGCGGCCCCGGGGGATCTGTCGCTCGACGACGCGACCGGCTCCGCGGACAGGCACCGCTCGGTAGCGGGTAGTGCACACCAGAGCGAGGAGTGTTGACGTGCCCAGACTCAGCCAGGTTTCACGAGGGGACGCCCCCGAGGGAATCGTCACCGTCATGTACGACTTCATCTTCGGTGACCGTGACCCGGTGGCCGAGCCGGGTCTGCCGAACGGCACGACAGGTGATTGGTGGACTGTGGCTGCGCAGTGCCCCGACTTCCTGGAGCACTGCGTCGGCGGCTTTGCCTTCTACCGCTCATCCAAGCGGGAGCTTCCGGCGGACCTCCGTGAGATCGCCCAGACCCGCGTCGGGTGGGCCCGGGGCAGCCGCTTCGTCTACTCCCAGCACGTCAAGGCCAGTCGGGACAACGGGGTGACCGAGGAGAAGATCAACGCCATACCGAGTTGGTCGACGGCCGACTGCTACACAGCCGCCGAGCGCGCAGTGCTGGCCTGGGTCGACGCGCTGGTACTCCAGGGCGGACGCGCCGACGACGCCACATTCGCTGCCCTGGCCGAGCATCTGTCCGAGGTGCAGATCTTGGAGTTGACCTACATCAGCTGCACCTATGACATGCACGCGGTCATGGCCAAGGCACTGCGTCTAGAACTCGACGACGTCGAAGACCGGGTGTCCGAATTGGCAGGCGACGGAATCAGCACCGGCCTGGGCATGGGCTGATCGCAGTCAGCGGCGGGCTGGGAGCGGTTTCCACGGCTTCTCGGGCCAAGGATGTTTGGGGTAGCGACCTCGCAACTCGGAACGGACCGAGACGTAGCTTCCACGCCAGAAGCCCGGCAGGTCGGTCGTGCGTTGGACCGGTCGTCCCGCTGGAGACAGCAACTCCACCACTACCGGGACCTTGCCGTCTGCAACCGTCGGATGGGTGTCGGTCCCGAACACTTCCCGCAGCCGAACCGAGGCGAGGACCGTTGCCGGGTCGCCGTCGACCTCGCCGTAGCGAAGCTTGACCCGCCTGCCGGTGACAAGGGTCCATTCCGGTGGGGTGAGCTCATCGAGGCGGGACCTGCAGCGCCAGTCGAGCTGTTCGACCAGCGCTGCACGGACGTCGATCCTGTCCAGGTCCTTTGCGGTGCGGACCCGGGCGATACGGTCGCCCAGCCAGACCGGCAGATTCTCGGTCAGCGACTCCTCACCGAAGTCAGGCCACTCTCCGGGATCTCCAGTTCTCCGGATGAGGGCAACCCTGGCTCTCAGGCGGTCGGCCTCGCCGAGTCGCCCCAGGACCCCTGGCCCGCCGTCAGCGAGCGCCTCGAGTAGTGCGCCGCGCAACTTCTGGGGCGACGGATTCCTCAATGGTCGGGCATCGAACGAGATCTGGCCGAGCACTGTCCGGGTGGTCGCTTCGATCGACTTTTCACGTTGGTTCCACCCGACGGTTTCTTCGGTTGTGAAGTCGTGGGCGAGAACACCTCGGACCAGTTCATCGGGAACTTCGACACCCAGGTGGAGCGCACCGGACGCGGCGTCCAGATCGGCGGCGATGATCCAGCGGGCCTTCTCAAGGTCGTGTCCGTCGGGAACGAGGACTTCGCCCCCCGAGCGGAGCTGGAATGCCACCCTTGAGCGGCCGCGCTCATCGACCCGTTCGACATCGCGGCGCCTGGCGACGCGGTCAGGGAAGCCTGCGAACATCACTGCCGCGACCTCGCCCTCCAAGCTGTCCGAGAATCGTGCCTCCTCGCGCTGACCGGACCGGTCGCTTCCGCCGCTTCCGCCACTTCTGCCGCTTCCGCCGCGGTCCGACACCGCTGTCCGCCATTGCCGAAGTGCTTGTTTCAGATCGCCCGGCAGTCGGCCCGCCCTCTGGTCATCCCGCAGGGTTCTGACCCTGTCGACAAGGTCAATTTCTCCGGAGCAGGCCGTTTCGAGGACAGCCGCAACCTGAGCTGCGACCTCGCCGCTCGATCGCTCAACGCCTTCGGCAAGCACCGAGGCAAAGCGCGGATGGAATCCGATTTGATCGAGGATCCGGCCTCGTGGGGTAAGCCGGCCTCGGGTGTCGACCGCACCGAGAAGCCGGAGCAGGTCCTCGGCGCGCTCCAGTGCTGGAGCGGGTGGCTGATCGATCCACGACATGTCCGAGGGATTCCCGACACCCCAGGATCGGAGCTGTAGAACCAGGGCGGACAGGTCGCCGCGAAGGATCTCCGGCTGCTCGGCCGCGGGCCTGTGTCGGTTGTCGTTCTCGGACCACAGCCGGTAGGCCACGCCCGGAGCTGTTCGTCCTGCCCGCCCTTTGCGCTGGTCCGCCCCGGCACGGCTCACAGGTCCGGTGACCAGACCTGGAAGGCCGTTGTTCGGATCGACGCTAATGGTCCGTCGACGCCCCGAGTCGATCACGACGCGCACACCCTCGACCGTGATGGACGTCTCGGCCAGCGAGGTCGCCAGCACCACACGGCGTCGCCCTCCGGGGTCGGCGGAAATGGCGCTCTCCTGATCCTCGACGCTCAGTGAACCATGGAGCTCGACTATCTGGACCTCACCGGATCGCCCAGCGCCGGATCGCCCAGTGCCGGAACCGGGACCTACACCCCTTGCTTCCAGGGCCCGTCGGGTCCGTCCGATCTCGGGGCGACCGGGAAGGAACACCAGGACGTCGCCCTTGTCCGTGCGCAGTGATTCAAG
Source organism: Microthrixaceae bacterium (assembly GCA_049647585.1). GTDB lineage: Bacteria > Actinomycetota > Acidimicrobiia > Acidimicrobiales > Microtrichaceae > JAGQSZ01. The sequence continues at coordinate 69,620 of JBARXY010000020.1, forward strand.
AACTACGTCGCTGACCCGCTCGTGCAGGGGAATGTGGATGGACCCTTGGCGGTATCGGGTCTCGACGGGGAACATAGACGACTCGGCTCGAATGATCGGAGCGCCGATCAACTCTGCGACCGGTTCCGCTTCGAGGGTTGCCGACATCACGAGGATCCGCAGATCGGGTCTCAATGCCGCCCGTGTATCGAGCAGCAGAGCGAGCGACAGATCCGAATCAAGTGACCGCTCGTGGAACTCATCCAACAGAACTGCACCGACGCCATCAAGTGAGGGGTCGTGCTGGAGTCGCCGGAGGAATAGCCCTTCGGTCACGACCTCGACGCGGGTGTTCGCGGAGCGCTGCGACGATCCGCGCACCGAGTAGCCGAAGGTTTCGCCGACCCGCTCATCGTGGGTAGCCGCCATTCGCGACGCGGCTACTCGCGCAGCGAGTCGACGAGGTTCCAGAACGAGAATTTTCTGCTTGCCCAGCCAACGTTCGTTCAGTAACTCCGGTGGTACGCCGGTGGTCTTGCCGGTTCCGGGTGGTGCAATCAGGACAGCCCCGCCAGATCCGGAGAGGGCGGAACGGATCTCATCGATGGCATCGAGTACCGGCAGTGGTTCCGTCATCGCTTCCAGTCTGTCGCCCCCGGCCCCCGATTCGGGCAAATCGGCCCTTGTGCAGCTAGCGGCCTATCTTGGAAGGCGATGCTTCCACGTCGACACATTGCGACACCAAGGAGCGCGGCCCTGGCGTTGCTCGCCTCGCTCTTGATTCCGCTGCTGCTTGCCAGCTGCACCGGAGACTCCGAGGTGAAGGTCCCCGAAGCCAAGGCGGGAACGGTCGTGAAGCTCGATTCCCAGCAAGGCCGTGCTCTGTTGAAGTCCGGGGACCATGCTCTGCTGATCGACACCCGGACGGTGCCCGAATACATCCGAGGGCATCTGGTCGGTGCGCAGAACGTCGACATGGCCAACGACGATGCGTGGGATTTCCGGGTCGCCGAGTTCGATCTGGGTCGACCGACCGTCGTCTACTGCCGTGATGACGACTGCAGCCGCGAGGCTGCCGACAGGCTGGTCGCGGCCGGATTGCGCCATGTTTATGACCTGGGTAATCCCGACGACTGGGACCACAAATATCTGCCGATCGAGGGTCGTCGCTCCGACGACTGACCGGTCATCTGCAGCCGACCAGTCTCGACCGCAGGTCGGGTCCGCTTCGTACCGCAGGGTCCGATCTCTACCTCAGGTCCGGGCCGCTTCGCAGAACCCCGCCGGCCAGTTCGCCGGAATGCTCACCGTCTTCGAGTGAAACCTTGCCGTTGACGATGGTCCAGTCGTAGCCGTCGGCTCGCTGGGTCCAACGGCCGGCACCACCAGGCAGATCATTGGCGAACTCGGGCATCCGTAGCGCCAGGCGATCCAGGTCGATCACGTTCAGGTCGGCAAACGAACCCGGGGTGATACATCCCCTGCCGGGGAGCCCGACGAAGTCGGCGGTCTCGGATGTGAGGCGTTGAACCGCCCGTTCGATCGAGAAGGTGCCGGTGTCTCGGGCCCAGTGGCTCAGGAACCAGGTTGGCTGACTGGCATCGAGGATCTGTCCGACGTGGGCGCCGGCGTCGGCCAGACCCATCACGACGACATCGTCGGCAAGCATCTCGCCGATGGCGTCCATCGACTGATTGAGGAGTGGCCAGTAGACGAGCACCTGCCCATCGGTCTCCACACAGAGGTCCAGGAAGGCCTCGGCCATGGTGACCCCGCGTGCTGCTGCGATGTTGGGAAGCGAAGATTCCGGCTGACAATCGTAACGGGGGACCCCGTCGGTCTGGCCGGGAATGCTCGCTGCGCCAGTGGCGAAGAACATCTTGAGCTCGTCGATATCCGGGCCGGCACCGGCTTCGCTGATCAAGCGTTGGCGCCACACCGGGTCGGCCGCGGCCGAGACCCGAGCACGAAACTCGAGCTTGGCAAGTTCCTGCCACGAGGGGTGGCGACCGAACGGTGTCGAGGACTGCAACGAGAAGAGCACGCCAATTCCACGGGCAGTCGTCTGCGGATGGATCTTTGCGCCGGCCGCGTTCGCCGAACGGACAAGCTCGATGGCCAATCGATGGTGGTCAGGATTCTCATAGGTGTGGGTCAGATTGAAGGTGATCGGGCGACCGGTTCGGATCGATAGCGCCCGCATCCATCCAATCTCGGAGCGTGCCCTCGGCTCGGATGGCCCCTCGCCGTCGAAGCGGGGAGCGAGTTCAAAGATGCCGCGTCCGCGGGACTGCATGACCTCGGCGAGGATCGTCAACTCATCGGCCGACGCGAAGGTGCCGGGGACGTTTCGACCGTCTGGAACCTTGTGTCGCAGCGTCCGGGAAGTCGAAAATCCGAGCGCCCCGGCTGCGATCCCCTCGTCGAGCAGTCGGCGCATCTCGGCAAGATCGGCCGGTGTCGGGTTCTGATCAGCGTCGATTGAGCGCTCACCCATCGCCCAGTACCTGAGAGCGCAATGGCCGACGAGCCCGCCGACGTTGATGCCCTTGTCCATGCGTTCGAGACTGTCGAGATACTCGCCATAGGTCTGCCAGTCCCACGGAAGTCCGGACATGATCGAGTCTGCCGGGATGTCCTCGACGGACTCCATCATCTGGGCCAGATAGTCCCTGTCCTCGGGACGGCAGGGAGCGAACGTGACTCCGCAGTTGCCCATCACAACGCTGGTCACCCCGTGCCAGCATGAGCTGGTACCGAGCGGGTCCCAGGCGATCTGCGCGTCGAGGTGCGTGTGCAGGTCGACGAAGCCAGGTGTCACGATTCTGCCGTCGGCATCGATCGTCCGAGTCGCCTCGCCGGCGCCACCAGGATCGTGTACCCCAGTTATCCGGTCTCCGTCGACAGCAATGTCGGCGTGTTTCGGAGATCCACCTGTACCGTCGACGAGAAGTCCGTTCTTGATAACAAGATCGTGAGCCATGGTCGGACACTAATCTCCGGCGTTAACCCTGGGCGTTGGTTCGGGCCAGAGGAGCATCGCTGCCGCAGCGCCGATGGCGACACCCAGTGTCAGTCCAACGCCGATCCGAACCAGGTACTCGGGGAGCACTGAGGGAATGTTCGGCATCCAGAAAACTCCGATGATCGGAACCGCCCAGCCGACCAGGAGTGCGACTGCCGCCAATGGCGGGGCAATTCGCAACAGGGGTTGACGGTCCGCCGGAATCAGGCGTGTGACCAGTCCGGCGAAGATCGCAAGAATGGGTAGGACAACCGGCAGCCAGGACGCTTCGGAGCCCGGGGGATTGAGCCAGGCGATGCTCGCTGAGATTGCCAGCGCGAGCCCTGCGGCAAGGACGACCAGAACCATCGCCCAACGTTGACCGTGGCGACGCAGGATCAGGATCACTCCGACTATGGCCGCGACTACCACGACAAGTGCCCAAGGCGGGACGTTGCTGTTGTGAAACAGACTTCCTGAGACCGTGATGTCCTGGCCGCCGATGGTCATCGGAACCATCCACTCCTGAACCAGTCCGTCACTGCCCACCGCAGGAGTGCCACTCGCCATGTAATGGATCCGATGGTCGTGCCAGGCGATCGTTCCGCCCGTTGCCATCTGCTCCCAGTCCGGCTCGGCCTTCGTGCCGATTCCAGGGGGCAGTTCGACCCGGCCGGAACGACTGTTGTTCAGGAAGGTCGCAGCGCTATTGCGATTGCGTTCCACGGTTCCGTCCCGCAGGATCCGCAGGTACGGCTCGCCGTCATATCCGGGGATCGCGACGGTCGTGCCGCGTTTGGCCTTGACCTGCAGGAAGGAATCCTCGCCGATGACCTCCACCTGCACTCCGCTCGGATGCGGAGAAATGGAGTCGATCACCGATTGATAGTTGGTGGGTCCTACTCCATCGGCACTTGCGGGCCCCGCCAGGACCACGAGCGTTGCCCCAACGGCGAATATCGCCACGAGAAACCGTCCAGCGATTCGCCCGACAGCGCTTGTCATTGAAGTGACTCTAGGTGCACAGGGGTGTGGGTGCCGACACGGTCGGCTGACGCTGACGCAGGTGATGACCGCCTAACGTCAGGTCTGATGGATCTGAACAAACGGACCGAGTACGAACAGGGCGTCCTTACCGAGTCGGATATCGATCCGGACCCCGTGCGGCAGCTTCAGATCTGGCTGGACGAAGCGGAAACCGCCGGAGTCGAGGAACCCAACGCGGTCGTTCTATCGACGGTGAGCCCGACCGGTCGACCTGAGGCCCGAAACATTCTCCTGCGGGGCTTGGACGAGGAAGGTGTGCTCAGCTTCTTCACCAACAGGAACAGCCACAAAGGTCACGCGATCGCCTCGAACCCCAATGTGTGTCTGCTTTTCACGTGGCTCGAGCTTCGTAGGCAGGTGCGGGTGAGCGGGTATGCCTCGCTAATGAGCGACGAGGGCAGCGACGCCTATTTCACCACCCGTCCTCGTGAGGCCCAGGTCGGGGCGTGGGCCAGTCCCCAAAGTTCGGTTCTGAGGGACCGGGCAGATCTCGACGCCCGAGTCGCGGCCATCCACGAACGCTTCGGCGATGGCGAAATACCTCGGCCGCCGTTCTGGGGCGGCTATCTGGTCCGCTCGACCAGCTACGAGTTCTGGCAGGGCCGGGCCAACCGTCTCCACGACCGCATCCATTACTTCCGCCAGGGCGACGGTTGGGATACCGAGCGTCTGGCCCCCTGAGGCCGTCTACGTATCCGGGAGCGCCTTGAGCAGATCCTTCATCCGGAGTGTCAATCGGCTGGGGAACTTGGGCAACGGCTCGAAACCATGTCGCTGGTAGAAGGACGCGGCATCGTCATCAATGGCGTCGACCACGATGAGTCGTCCGCCGACTCCTGCCGCGCTGACTGCCATCCGCCGGAGTGCCTCCGCCAGCAGAACGGTACCGAGTTGTCTGCCGTGGAGAGATTGGTCGAGTGCCAGGCGTGCGAGCAGGTAGCAGGGCACATGGTCGCTGAGGCCGCGACCTTCACTCTTGCCAAGTGTCTCGCGTTCAATCAGGTACGGCATTGTCGTGAAGTAGGCAACGACAGCCCGTGTCTTGTCGTTGCGTTGGGTCCACACGTGTGTCCGAGTGATATTGCGACCATCGCTGGATGCGGCGGACCGTCGGAGCCATTCATCGAGTCCGGGTTTGCCACACTCGAAACCGCCGACGTCGTGCTCCTCGTTGAGGATCTCCGAGATATACGAAGAAGGCTTGGACCCGCTCACAGCGATTCGACGGTGTCGGGTAGCTGCTCCAGTCCGCGGACGAGTCGATCCGGCAGTGCACGCACAGGTTCGTCCAGTGCAGCCAGGAGGTCGTCGAACAACTCCGAGGGCAGTACCAGCGCCGCGTGCTCGCGAAGAAGGTGCTCGGCTCGATCGAGGCTCGCCTGCAGCATCAACGTCGACAGCGAAATTCCAGCGATCGCAGCGGCGCGCTCAAGTGATGCCCGATCGCTTTCGCTAACCCGGAGATTCACCTGCCGACTTTTTGTCACCCTGGTCGCCATGTCTAGACATTGTAGACACGCTTGCCTCCCGGTCAACGACAGCGAAGCCCGGTCAGGCCCGATTGCTGAACTCTCACTGGTCGTTGAAACTCAGCTTCGCTGGAAGCCCGGCATCCTTGATCGGTCCAAGGATCTCCAAGAAAGGCTCAGCGCCTTCGGTAAGCGCACAGGCTCAGAGTTCGATGCTGATCCTCTTGCCGTCGGCACCCTGGATCGAGCTTGCGACCGGCCAGATGTGGTCCACGTCATCGGGTAGATGAACCTGGATCGCGCAGAACACGGCGACGTCCATCGTCTCGTAGGCCTTGAGCGCCTCGATCTCGGCCCAGATCTCCTCGTCGACGGCGTGGGCCGCGATCTTCGTCAGCTTCAACAGGTCCTTCGGCAGTTCGTCGGCCTGGGAGAGCATGACCTCATTGAGGCGTTCGGCTTCCAGGTCGTTGAGCCCCTCGGGTGGTGGCGTCACCCCTTCTGTGAGCGACTGGAGAAGTCCGACCATCGCCCCGCAGGTGCTCGTCGCCTTGTTCTGATGACGGCGCAACGTCTGTCCGAGAGTCCCGTCAGGATCCAGCCCGATATGGGGCATACCGAAGACGATCAGGTGACCTCGGCTGGTTTCGGAGGGGACATGTGACAGACACGCGTCCCAGCCGGTGCGTCCCAAGGAAGGCAGGGCACCCAGACCCCCCAGGTTGAAGGGCTGCTCCCAGCGGCGTTCGACCTCGGCGAGAAACGACTGGGCCAGCTCATCTCTGCACAGTGATACGGCTGCGAAGCTGTTGGCCCGGTCAAACCCGAGGGGGGTAGTCACCTTGTCGACCCTTGCCAGGTAGTTGGCGAAACTCGTCGCACCCGGAAAGCTGGCATTCAATGTCTTCATGTATGGCACAGAAATTCAGGGTACGTCCCTCGAAGCCGGCGTGTCACACCTGACGGTTCTCCGCAGTCGTTGCAACGTCGTCCGCGGGCGCTTCGGAGTCTCGATGACCGGAGCGGATGACATACGAAATGAGCACTGCCGCGGCGATTATCACGGCGACCCCGATTGCCAGGCGTGCTCCGCCGACGCGTTCCACCCAGCGTTGCATCGCGCCCTGGAACTCGCGTGAGCGCTGCACGATCGCGCTCGATCCGCCCGAGTTGAGTTCGCGGATCTCTATGAATGCGTAGTAGCTGACAAACGTCCCCGCGAGGATCAACAACACGCCCGAGATCCGGTCCACGTAGGGCAGTATGCGACGGAAGGAGCCGACGATTCCGCCCTTGGCCAACGCGACGGCGATGGTCAGTATCGACAGTGTCGTACCCATCCCGAGCCCGTAGGCGAGGAACGTGGATACCCCGGCGGCGAAGCTGGTGTTGCGCAGCGTCGTCGAGACGATGCCGATGAAGATCGTGATTGTGCAACTGAGTGAGGCAATCGCATACGACACGCCATAGAGGAACATCGAGCTGAGCTGACGGTCCTGGCTGCCCAGCGAGAACCGGGGCAGCCTCACCACCGGTTCGAACCCGCGGAGCATGGCGATGCCGAGGCCGACCAGGCCAATGCCGATCACGCCTGTGAAGTAGGGCAGCCGCCTGCCCACCAGGCCCGACACCGAGGTCCACGCGAAACCCATGATTCCGAATACGACAAGGAATCCGAGAGTGACCGCGCAGCTGACCGCCAGTGCCCGGGTCACCGGATTCCGGGACCGGGAGGCCGTTTCATCCAGCCCCAGGTAGTACGCCAAGTAGGCGGGAAGCATCGCAAAACCGCAGGGGTTCACCGTAGCGACCATGCCTGCGGAGAACGCGAGGGCCAGTTCTGCTCCCATCCCTTTCAGATCCTCTTGTCCGAACGGAGCGTCATCTCACCGACTGCTATCTCACGGCGAGCCATCCCAGCCGAACGGAGGGCCATCTCACGGAGTGGGGAAGTCATGGTCTCTCAGCAGCTTTACGAACTTCTTCACCGTCAGCTCACCGTTGTGGGTCGCCACGATTTTGCCCTTCCCGTCAATCAGGACTGTGCGAGGGAGAGCCAAGGCACCGAAGACGGTCGAGATCTCACCCCTCGGATCGCGGGCATTGGGATAGGTCACCCCAGTCTGGTCAACCATCTTTTTCCCAGACTCGACCGTGTCCTGGCTGTTGATTCCAAGCACAGCCACCTTGTCACCGAGGTCCGTTGCCACGGACTCAAGAGCGGGCATCTCATTGAGACAGGGTGCACATGTCGATGACCAGAAGTTCAGCACCACCGGAGTTCCTACCCCGGCGATCTCGGCCAGTTGCTTCTCGTCGCCATCGAGCATGTTCAGCTTCACATTGGGCGCTTGATCCCCAATTTTCGCCATCGACTGGTTCTCTGGGACCAGCGGGGTGACGGTCACGTTGTCGAGGGCGTCGCGGACGTCGGTTGCACCCGAGTCGTCATCGGAGAGCACGTTGACAGCGATGGCAGCGGCGCCCAACGCGACTATCAGGGCGATCGCGGTGACCACGAGCATCCCGAAGGGCCCGAACGGCAGATGCGACCTTCGGGGTGTGGCTTGGGACTCGGGGGGCTTGCTCATCGCACCGTCAGAGGATCGGTCGCGTATTGGCCTTGGCCGGACGCGGGTGGGGGGACCGGTCGGAACCCGGTCCCCCCACGGTATCCATCAGAACGGCCCCGGTCAGGTCGCCAAGCGTTGCTGACCGCGGATCTACTGAGGAGTGCGCCCCTGCGGGGGCGGTATTGGGCTGATTGTCGCAAAGGCCTGTGACAATCAGCGGCGGGTCAGCGGGCTACGAGCTGCCTGTACTTCTGGGGCACACTCACCTCGGGGAGCGTGTCCCCGGGCCTGGGCGACGCGGGTGGGCGTCCCCTTCGCCTCTTGGACAGGACGATACGTCCGGCGACGAAGAGGTGGCCTCCCCAGACGCCGTACTGCTCGCCGCGGCTGACCGCGGCGTCCAGACATCGGCCCCTGACAGGGCAGTCGATACAGATCCTCTTGGCAGCGCCGATGTCATCGAGGTCGTCCGAGAAGAAGACGGTGGTGTCGAGTTCTCGGCATCCGGCGTCGTTCATCCAGCTGTCGACGTAGGCGAGATCAGAAAAGGCGAGTTCGAGCAACTCGGAGCTTTCGGTGATGGTCATTTGGACTCCTTGGGATGTGCGCCGTACGGCTGGGACTGGTGGATGCGGTGTTGCTGAGCTGAGGTGGGTGCGGTGTTGCTGGGGCCTGGGTGTGATGTTGCAGAGCTGAGAGGTGGGCTGGAGTTCAGCTGGGTGGCTTTCGCCGACTTGTGAGTGGCTTTGGCCCGCTTGGACCGAGCGGGGGCTGGAGCCGAATGGGCACAGAGAAAAGCCGCCTGGGTGGGTACCCGGCGGCTTGGAGTCCGAACCTTTCGCTGAACCTTGCGGTTACTGCGGAGGGGCTCCCCGTCGGGGGTGAACATTCATCGTGTGGAAGGACACGTGAATATTCGGCTTGGTCCCGGTGCTTGCGGCTGGCTTCGAGGCACAGAGCGAACGCAGGCGAGACTCGGGACGCGCATAGCCGGTGCGCCAAGCGGCGGACTGGGTTGCTGCGGTCAAGGTCTGCTTCATGATCCTGCTTCTAATTCCGGCCGAACCAGTTTTTGGTCGAACTCAAAAAGAGTGGACCATCGATTTGCTGCTGGCAAGCGATTTAAATTCAGCGAACTTCCGACTGAATCCACATGACCATGGGACACCCGTTTGGGACCGTGGAAAGCCTGGGTGGAGGATGCTCAGCCAGCGTCGACCGACAATGGCCTGTAGCGCAGCCGACCAGAATCATCCCGGGTGCACGACAGCGTCCCCTGCAGGCGCATGTGTTCGAGGTGCGCATAGGTCTCTGACTCGGCCATCGGCCCCCAGGAACGCTCGCGGAAGAGGCGTCGTGAGAATTCACGTACGGGAGCGTCCTCCAGTTCGAAGGCGATCTGTGTGAGCAGTTCGAGGCGCTCGCGATGGTGCTCGATGATCTCGTCCACTCGACCTGCCAGATCCCCGAACGGAAGTCCGTGGGCTGGCAGAACCGTGGTGACTCCTTCGATCTGGGCGACCCGCTGCAATGCACCGAAATATTCAGCCAGAGAGTCGGACTGGGGTGTCATCCCAGAGATGTGTGGGGTGATCGTCGGTAGGACGTGGTCGCCCGACAGAAGCGTCCCGTTGACCGGATCGAACAGACAGATGTGGTCACCGGTGTGGCCGGGTGTGTGGATGACCTGCCACTCCCCGCGCCCCAACTTGATGACCTGTTCATCGGTGACCCGAACGGTCGGCGTCAGCGACAACAATCCTTTCTTGGACATGTCGTCCCACGCTCGCATGTGGGTCAACTCGAGCTCCGTCAGCTGGAAGCCGTCCTCACCCCAAGGCGTAGAACGCGGCGGGATGTCGGGAATCGGGCCGTCGCCGAATAGAAGCTCCTCGAGTCCGAAATTCGACTTGGAAGCTCCGGTTGGGCCACCGGAATTATCGGTCACGTCATCGAGTACCAGTAGATCGTCGTCGAAGACCTCCCTGGTCTGGTCGAACGGAGTGATGAACGCCTCGTGTGCCACCACATCGCAGCCGGACTGGGCATGGAGGCGTCCAGCGCCGCCGAAATGGTCGGGATGGGAGTGGGTGACCAGCACCGAGTGGACCCGCTCGACAGGCACACCACACTGCTTGAGCCGATCTACCAACGATTTGTGCGCATCGGGACCCGGTAGTCCCGGGTCGATGATCGTTGCGCCGCGTTCATCCTCGATCACGTAGCAGTTGACGTGACCCAGCCCGGGCAACGCTATTGGCAGCTGAACTCGCAACACACCTGGAGCGACTTCGGTCGCCTCATCCGTGGGTGGTAGCTGTTCCTGCTTCACGGCTCTTGGACTGCTTGGCTGACGGCGGGGTCAGGTGGGGCCGCCGCAGTGGCGGGCGGCTCTGCGGTTGGCGTCCGGAAGACCTTCTCGCGCCAATAACGCATCTCGGCGACGGACTCTTTGATGTCGTCCATGGCTCGGTGGGCCGAAGACTTCTTGCGGTAGCCGGCCAGGTCCTCGGGATACCAGCGCCGTGCGAGTTCCTTGACTGTCGAAACATCGATCGAGCGGTAGTGCAGGAACTCTTCGATCTCGGGTAGATACGCCGTCAGGAACCGTCGGTCCATGCCGATCGAGTTGCCACACAGCGGGACTTTGCCGGCCTCGGGGATGTGTTCCTTCAGGAAGGCGAACGTCGCCGCCCCGGCTTCTTCCAGCGTGATCGTCGAGGAGCGGATCTCTTCGGTCAGGCCACTGTGTTTATGCATCGCGACGACAACCGGCTCCATCATCTCGAGCTGCTCATCGGTTGCGTGGACAACCAGATCGGGCCCCTCGGCGATGATGTTCAATTCGTCATCGGTGATCAAGGTCGCGATCTCTACGATCACGTCCTTGGTAGCGTCCAGCCCGGTCATTTCGAGATCCATCCATGCCAACACGGGAACCAGCGTACGGGCTGTCAGGGACATCTCCTGACGGCGGCCGGTATTCTCGCCCGAATGTTGAACGTCGAAGTCGTCCGTCTGGACCCCGAATTGCCGCTGCCGGAGTACGCAAAGCCCGGCGATGCAGGCGTCGACCTGCGTTCCAGTGAGGACATCACCCTTCCCCGGGGCGGCGGTCGTGCTCTGGTACCCACCGGCGTGGCCGTGGCGATTCCGCCTGGCTACGCCGGATTTGTGCAGCCCCGGAGCGGTTTGGCGCTGAAGCACGGAGTGACGTGTCTGAACACACCCGGCCTGATCGACTCGGGCTACCGGGGAGAGCTAAAGGTGCTTCTGATCAACACCGATCCGAGCGAGGACTTCGAGATAGTCCGTGGTGAACGCATCGCCCAGTTGGTCATCCAGGCGGTCGAACACGTCGCGTTCGTCGAGGTCGAAGAGCTGGACCAGACCGATCGCGGCCATGGCGGGTTCGGTCACACCGGACGCTGAGGCCAGCCCTGTCGGGGCAGACGATGCAGCCGAGGCTGCTCTATCCCGGCCGCCTCCCGGGGAAAGTTTTACTGAGGGCTGGCACCGCTGTGGGAGGGAAGGAAGGAGAGGGCAGTGCCAGCCCCCAGAATCAATGAGAAACGCTGACCTTCTTCTGGATTGCGAGCGTGTTCTCGACCTGGTTGGTACCTGACGTGCCGCCTGCCGGTTCGGGATTGTCGGGGCAGCCATCGCCAAACCCCGAAGCCGCCTCGACGGTCATGTTGTATTCGCCGGTGGCGATCGTCGGGGGCAGTTCGGCTGTGAACATCGAAGTCATGGAGTGTGGTTCGGTCGTGACCGGATCGATCCGTTCAGCAACTGCCGCACAGCCGATAGACAGTCCGTCGCTCGGGTTCAGCTGAACGGCTACCGCGCCGGAGTTGGTGCCAGATCCGGTCGATTCAGAAGCTTGGCCAGGGGTGGTGTCAGCGGCCGGGTCGAACTGCTTGCAACCGAACCCCTCGGCGACAGTCTGACCGGCGTCGTCTTCGAGGCTCACCAGGACGCACTGCTGGGTGCGGTACGAGACATCGTCAAGGGACTGGCCCTCGGTGGGGACCGCCATGAGCGGGTCGCTGACCTCGATGTTGAACATGGCACCGTCACGGGTGACGAGGAGCTGCATCTGCCCCGGTGCCACAGTTGTCTCGACAGGAGCTTTGTTGGCGCCCTTGCCTTCATTGGCAAAGACCTGACCCGACGACTTGGCCGGTCCGTTGTTGCCCCCGAATATCACTACCAGCGCAATGCCGGCTGCCAACACGCTGCTGGTGGCGGCACCGAAGCCGGCCTGGCGACGGTGCCTGATCTTGCGCCCCTTCGAGACGATTGCGTCGAAACGGTCGTCGTGTCCCACGGGAGGAAAGTGCTCTGGTGACTTAGCCATCTGTCCGCCCAACCTCTCTCAAATCCACTTCCACTTCGTCGTCCTGGCTGGTTGCGCGAATCTGGCCGTCAGCGCCGACCGCACTGGCCGCGGCGACTTGGCTGACCGCGGCGTGCGGGTCCAAGTCGATGTCGTTGCCCAACTCGGAGCGCAGCTTCGTCGTCGCCCGGTGTAGGTGTGTCTTCACAGACCCTCGCGACAGGCCCATTCCCGCGGCCACCTCGTCCTCGGGCAGGTCGATCAGATAGCGAAGCAAGACGACCTCCTGTTGACGTCCGGACAGATGCGCCATGGCGTCGGTGAGGTCGATCCGAAGTTCGACCTGATCCGCCGCTGGATTGCTGCGGTGGGTGTCGCCCCTGGTGCCGACATCCTCGAAGTGGGGGCGTCGACTCTCGTGGCGAACATGGTCGATAGCGACGTTGCCGACGACACGCATGAGCCAGGCGTCCGGGTTCGGGTGACGCGAGACTTTCGGCCACTTGGCATAGGCCCGGGCGAATGCCTCGGCGGCGATGTCCTCACCGGCCGTGCGGGTTCCGACCAGGCGGATAGCGGCCTTGACCGCGCGGGGTTCGAGGCGTTCGTAGAACCCTCTGAATTCGTCGTCGCCTGCTGACTTTCGCACCACACTCCTGTTCATCGAACGAGCCGCCAGATCCGTTGACATGGTGGAAGAATTTCTTTGCAGCGCTCCAACGAACCCTACCTGTGGGCTGCTCTGGCTACGCTGACCCAGTGACTGTTTTCGACGCCGCCTACTGGGCAATTTGCCTCGTTCTGGTCACATCCGGGGCAATGAAGGTGTCAGGCCCGGATGGCTTCGCCGCTTTCATCAAGCCTGTGGTCGGCTCGAGGCCCGCACCGCTGCTCGCGCGACTGACCGGTGTCGCAGAACTGGTACTGGGGTTCGTGGGCTTGGCGTTCGGTGGTCGGTTCGTCGCAGCTCTGGTGGCCGTCGCGTACCTGGCATTTTCGTTCGTAGTGTTCATTGCCCTGAGTCGATCGTTGCCGACGTGCGGGTGTTTCGGCTCCGCCTCGGCACCTCCGAGCGGAGCCCACGCAGCGGTCAACGTCATCTCGGCCGTCGTGGCGGTTCTGGCGACGGCTCGCTCAACCCCGGGAATGGCTGATGGTCTGAGCGGAGTCGGATGGTGGAGCGCTCCGACCGTGGCAGGCGTATTGCTCGTCACGATTCTGGTGGTCGTTGTGGATACCAAACCCGCGGGCGCTACCTTCGCGCAACGCAACACGTCCGGGGGTAATGATGAGCGAACAAGGCAACGCCGTGTCTGACGAAATGGCCGAGTCCGAAGATCCGTCGACGACAGCGATCCGAACCGAGATCCGCAAATGGCTCGCTTCGACATGGAATCCGGACCTGACCGTCGCCGAGTGGTGGGACCTTCTGGCGGACGCCCATTGGGCCGTGCCGACGTGGCCCGAGGATTCATTCGGCCGGGGCCTCTCACGCGGCGACGCCGGTGTCGTCGCTTCCGAGATCAAGGCCGCAGGCGCTCTTGGGGCACCAGGTGGACTAGGCGTGATGCTCGCAGGGCCGACCATCGTCGCCCACGGCGATGACGCCCAGAAGCAGCGTTATCTGCGTCCGATTGTCACCGGCGCCGAGGCCTGGTGCCAGCTGTTCTCCGAGCCGGAGGCCGGCTCGGACTTGGCAGGTCTAAAGGCCCGGGCGGTCCGCGATGGCGACATCTGGACGGTCAACGGCCAGAAGGTGTGGACCTCCGGAGGGCAGATCGCCGATCAGGGGATGCTGTTGGCCCGTACGGATATCGACGTCCGCAAGCACAAGGGCATTTCGTGGTTCGCGGTCGACATGCACCAGCCCGGGATGGATGTGCGACCGCTCCGTGAGATGACGGGCCGAGCGCTGTTCAACGAGGTCTTCATGACCGACGTGACCGCATCCAACAACGCAATCATCGGCGGACTCAACAACGGTTGGGCAGTCGCCAACACCACTTTGTTCGTCGAACGGTCGAGCCTTGGTGCGGGCGGTCATGGCGCCGGGTCTGCTGCGATGGCAGGCACCGTTGGCGGCGACCTGGACAAGCGCGCCGGAGACTTCGTCAAGGTTGCCTCATCTGGTTCGGGCGACATCATGAGCGGTGGGGCGGGCGCGGTAGTGCTGCGCTACGCAAGGAATCATGGTCCGGTCACCGATCCGATGATCCGCCAGAAGCTCGTGCAACTCCACGAGATGCAGGAGATCGCACGGTTCGCGAATCTACGGGCCAAGGCTGCGCGCGCCGCGGGGGCGAAGCTGACCGGCGGCGAGGCGAACATCGCCAAGTTGTCGATGAGCCGCATCACCCGACTCGCATCCGAGCTCGGCCTGAGCATGCAGGGGCCTGCCGGCCAGCTGTGGCGGGACCCCGCTGCGGATCCCGGGATGGCCGAGATGTTCCTGTTCGCTCCGGCGGTTTCGATCTACGGCGGAACCGACGAGGTGCAGAAGAACATCCTTGGGGAGCGCACCCTCGGGCTGCCGACCGAACCGCGTACCGACAAGGACGTCCCGTTCCGCGACATCGGAAAGAGCTAACGGCGACCTGAGTCGGGACCTTGTGTAGCGAGGAACGCCCCGCGGATTCTGAGCAGGGGCTGATCGCAGGGCTATTGCTCGCGGGAGATCTGCTTGCCTCGGCCCTAAACTGTCCGGCGTGCCGACCCGGCGAGTGGCCGGCGTAGCGAGTTAGGGCAGAAATACCCAGTGTTGGTCGTCCTATAGGCAGGATTGCTGCCCCTGGTGCCTTGCACTGAAACCTGGAGCGAAGATGGCGAAGACGGAAATCCGCAGACGTAAGCCCTCCAAGTGGGTCACCGTGATGACCGCATTGCTTGCGGTCGCAATGGTGCTAACCCTCGCGACGTCGTTCCTTACAGGATTCTGACGGGTCGTCAGGGGAGAGATTCCCAGAAAAGAGCCGGGCTAGGCGTCCAAGCGGTCGCCTCCCGAAAACCGTGATCGTGGGCCCCGCGGGGATCGAACCCGCGACCGATGGATTAAAAGTCCACTGCTCTACCAACTGAGCTAGAGGCCCGGGAGGTCCGCGTAACCCTCAGCGGAACTCGTGGGAGAAATTGTGCCACAGCATTCACAGTGTCATGAATCCCGATGCCGACAAACGGGTTGTCCCAATCAATAGCAAAGACAAAGTATTATTTGTCTGTTTGTTTGCTTATACTTCTTCCATGGCGGATCTTCTAACGGATGTCCGGCGTGTTGAGGTCGAAGTGATTGATCTTGAGCGCCAACTTGCCCGTCTTGCGGCTCGACTCGCCGGCAAGCGTGCAGAACTGACACGCCTCCGGGAGTCTGTGGCCAACGAGCAGTCGGGTGGTCTCCCAGCGAAGCGGACCGATGCGATCATCTCGGTGTTACAACGGGACCCGGTCGCGATGTCACCGTCGGAAGTCGTTGATGCACTTCACGAGGCTGGCCGCACCGACGAGTTGCGGTCGGTGACCGCCACGCTGGCGCATTTGATGAAGGTGAACCGGGTCCTGCGGCAGGGTCGTGGCCGCTACCTGGCTGTCTAACTCAAGGCATTACAGATGAGGAGCCACCTCGACGTTCGGAGTTCCTGGCCGTGCTGGTCGAAACCTGGTGCCATCAGCCGACACAACAAGCGGAGGTGAGTTGTAACGGAGCGTCTGCCCCAGAGACCTGCACCTTCTCGTCCCAATCACGCCGAGGACCCGCGCCCTGGCCATCGGCCGCAATACCGAGTAGCCGCGATAGGTAGGTTGCACCAGTGATGCGTCGAGGGCGATTTTAGGGTGCTGTGCTACAAAAGCCGCACTCGCCCCGTGACTCGCACGGTCATCCGGTCCCGCCCTACAACGCGACGCCGGACACTGATCGAATGTCGACCACGTAGCTTGTCCCGTCAGCTGTCGCCAACATCCGGGACGCCAGCCCTAGGCAGCCGACTGCCGTCTCTCGTGGCACCCCTTCCATCTGATGGGCCCATCGGTTCCGCGCGATCCTGTATTCATCAAGCTCCGCGGCAACCGGCTCGGGCATCTCACCGGTTACCCGAAGTAGCTCAGTCACCGTGGTGATGTTCAGCTTCCCGAGGTTTTTCGGAATGAGGCGGTCAGTGGACCTAATCCGCTCAGCAGTGCCGGACCACATGCGGTTAGCAGCGTTCTCGCACAACGCAAAGGCCAGCACGACCGTCGTGTCCGGGTCACGAGATTCGAGCGCTGCGCATGCATTCAGCAGCACCTCGTAGCGACGCAACGCACCGACACCTCCAGCAGCGTAGACCGCAGCGAGCCGCTCGATCGCCAGCTGGAAGTCCTGCGGACGGCGTTGGTTACGCCCTACCACCCAAGCGTCTTTCACGTGCATCCAAGTACCAAGGGCGGTACCTATCACCTTGCGGTTCGGCACCTTGTACAGATACCGGACGAGTTCCTCGTTCGCCCGGTAACAGATGACCTCGTCCTTGCCTGTGTCACCGTGTACGAGGGAGCGGTGTGTTACCGGCACTTTCTCAAGGAGCTGGTTAGTGCCTGAGTGGAACACGGCTTGGAAGGCATTCACCAACGCTGTTCGAGCGGACAGCGCAGGAAACGCGTCGACTCCGTCACCGGTGAACTCGGCGTGGTCGGACGGAAACTCGAACATGACGAGCCCGTCGCGATGTACGTGTGCGATGACGCCTTCGCCGATAGGTCCTTGTGCGATTAGCTCGGCGGCGTTTTCGAGACTGTAGCTACCTGAATGCAGCGACCCGGAGACCATGGGTGTGGATTGCCGGTCAGTCACCCATATCGGCGGCATCAGATAGACGCCCGTCTGCTCCGGCATATCCATGCGGTGACCCTAATGGAGTAGCCCGAAAACCCGGGGTGGACCACATCGACGCTGTCTTTCGCCTGGGACGACGGAAGCAAGGGCCCATTCATGCTCGCCACTTTCAAAGGGTGTACCGTCAATATCATCGCCCTCAACTCACAGCAGCAGTCTCCAATCGAGCGAGTCAGCCTGGTCGAGAACTACAGCGATCCCTCGGGATGTACAGCACCGGGCACCGACAATTTTCAGGGGGCTTTGTTGTTGGCGGCGTTTCTGGAGGCTCCGCTGTGTAGCCACCAGGCTCGTGAGTTGTTGAGTATTGCCCATGACATTGCAGCGAGGACTTGGCGGCGCCATCCGAGGGCTGGTGCCCGGTCTGCGACGAGGGTGCGTTTGAATTCTGCGTTGATTGCTTCGGCGTCGTTGCGGAGCCCGTAGATGACCGCAAAGTCTGGGCAACTGGGTGGAATCAGTCGTATCTGGTCGGTTCGTCCGGGGCCAGGATCTGCTGGTTGGGGGTGAGGGTTGATCCACGCTGTGAACGAGCCGTGTCGACATCGGATGGTTACACCGAGGTTGAGGCGCCAGGTTTTGTTCGCGCGCTGGTGACGTCGTATCTGGGTTCGTTGCAGTGGTGGGCTGAGCGTGATTGTGCCGTCGTCGGTGAGAACGGCGTCGTGGATGTCACCGTTGTGGACCACGAGTTGATGCTCGCAATCGCGTCCACCGCGTTTGCCTACCGTGTGGGTCCATGTGCCGAGCGGGACTTTGCGATATGTGCGTTCGTTGTCCTTGTGCGACTCGGGATGCACCTTGTTGACGACGACGATTCCATGGCCGTCCATGAGGATCTGGTGGTGGCTACCGCGAAACGCGCCGTCGTAGACAACGGCCTGGATGCCTCCGTTGGCTTCGGTGAGAACGTTTTGAATTAGCGCTGTTGCCTTGGCGGCTTCTTGTCCGGGTCCGTCTGCTCGACCGACTGCGAGAATGAGACGCCGGTGGCGTTGGGTGCCTCGGGTGGCAACGAAAACAATGTTGTTTCCGACAATTTTGCCGTCATGTCGGGTGTACTCGCCTGCGTCGAGATCGATCCGTTTCCCGTTCAACTCGCGGTTCTTGTAGATGGGTCTCACGACTGTGCCGTCTCCGTAGATGACCCGTTCCGGCGATGGGTGCGTCAGGGACCCTCGACCATCGGCTCGAATTAGACCGAGCGCTTGAGCTTGGATGATCGAGTGGATCGTGAACGCCCGGCTGAACGCTTCGAGGTTCTCGTCGGAGCACAGGTTGTCGCGCACATGTCGATATGTGTGAGAGGTCAACCGCTCACAGTTAACATCGACGGTCACACCCAACGGGTGCGCTCGGGCTGTCTGGTTGTAGATCTCGAGGAGTTGGCGCCACGTTTCGCGGTCTGCGGTCTCGATGTCTAACCGGTTACCGGACCCGTGAAGACGTGCCAATGCTCCCCACGCGAGATGCAACGCGATCGGGTGTTGTCTGGGCCGCCCGACCCGAGCTGTCGAGATCTGACTGGCGATGTCGTGCAGCGACGGCCAACTCAACACCGCAATGGTTGCTTCGGTCTTGGAGAGTTGGCGGCTCACCGCTGCGACTTCCAATCAAACCCGATGACGTCTGCTGCGGCGTCAAGACTTCGAACTCCGAGCCGGCGGGCGACCTCATCGATCCTGCCGGTGTCACGGTGTATCGAGGCGCCGGCCCACGCCCGTATAGATCCGGGGCGAACATCAGCTTCACCACGCAACCCAGCCGATTGCAGCAAGAACCCGAACAGGTTGCATGTGCCGGCCTGCGCTGGCAGTTTCCCAGCAGGTCCTTTGGTCGGCACCAGATGCTCTCCGCTTCCAGGTTCGTCGAACCATCGGCGGATCACACTCGTGCCCCACGGGGTGAGATGACCGTCCCTCGGGTCGACTCGAGCTGCTCCGGGCAGTTTCACCACAGCGGAGCCGCTGTCGAGGTCGATGTCAGCACAGTGGATCAGTGGTATTTCACGGGTGGTAGCTGTTGCTTCCGCCAGAGCCAGCGCAACAGCGGCGCGAAGCGGAGCACGGCGACGCCCGAGGGCGCACAGCCGCAGGAGCTTGATCTCATCATCGGCGAGGGCTCGTGTGGTGAGACTCGATCTGGGTGGCAACTGAATATCGAGTGTCGGGTCTGACCCGAGGATGTCCAGGTACCGTAACGACCGGTAGATCGCCCGCAGCGTCGTGCGCCGAAAATGCAGCGTTGCTATCGACGGCTCCGTTCCGTCTCGGGTAGCAGCGAAGATGAACCCGTCGCAATCACCGGCGCTCACACCATCGATCGACGAGCGGTGTGCGACGCGTCGAGCGAACCTGTCAGCGACTTCGGACATCCGTTCAAGGGTCGACGAGGTGAACTCTTCGGCCTCCAACCAGTTCGACGTCGCGATCCGGATCGCATTGCCAGGCGTGAGTCCATCAAGGTCCAGTTGTTCGCTCATCAGCCCGGATGGTGCCCGCCCCTCGCCACACGCCACTCGCCGCTTTGGCGATGCTCCTCACCACAAGCAGAGTCAAACGAGCCGCGAGGCCGATGACCGTTGGAGTCCCAAGTGCCAGTAGGTGATCGGCTGGATTGCTCACACCTATCTGCTTGGCAGCAATTATCTGGAACGGCGTGAACACCAGGATGCAGGCGGACTGCCCTGTGTTCCGTCAGAGTCGCAGGCACCAAGGTATCCGAAGGCTGCTGGTAGCTTCTCGGACAACGATGAGGGTGACGACAACCATTCGGTTGGAGTGGCGTGGAGGCCGCCCTCGCGCTGAATAGGGAGGACTGACCATGGGATTTCTCAGCCGAATGCTGGTTCCGCGCTCGGTGCGTCGCGCTGCCAACCCGGTTCGTTCCACGAAGCGTGTGATTCGACGGGCTGTCGTACCCAAGCCCGTTCGCAAGGCGACCTATGGCGCCTCGCAGGTCCGTAACCCCATGAAGTCTGCCGTGTACCACGGCATTGAGCGACCACTTGCTACTGCTGCTCGTGGCGGGTCAAGGAAGCGGAGCACGGTTCCGGCGCCGGTATATAGACATGGCTCATGCGCGGTGAAGCATCGATCGCCCGAGGCGGCCGAGCGCTGTCGCAACCCTTGATCTAGTTCCCACCGTTACTGTCAAAGCAGTCGCGGACGACTGCTTTCGTTGACGTTGTGTCGATGGTTCGTAGTAGCCGGTCGAGGGATTTCGCCCCCATTGCCTCAGCGATGTTCTCGAGTCGTTCGCCGTTCTCATAGAGCCGCTGCGCGTAGGTGTTGCGAATAGACGTGGGTGTCAACGTCGGGTCCGAGCCGAGCCCGGCGATGCGGAGCACCCTTTTGAGGTTGCCGCTCGCGGATGCCTGAGCGTTGTTTGTCCCCGGGTCGTTGCCGTCGTAGAGCAACGGTGTCGAGCGGTCACGTCCGTTGACCTCGTTGAGACGTCGAATGAGAATCCGGGTTCCCCAGTCATCGAGCTCGACGGTTCGTGGCAACTGGTCCCGGCCACCGCCGAGGTGGACTTTCCCGACTGATGAAACATGGGCGGCGGTGATCGGAATCCGGATTAGTTCCCCGGACATAGCGGAGCGTTCAGCGATCACATATTGGGCGGGGGTCAGTTCACACCTCTGGTCCCAGCGCGAGACCGTGACCCTACAAATGGCTTGTTCGACTCGAGCCAGAGGTCGTGAACGCATTCCGTTGGGAATTGTCCATGGGGGCCGGTGAAGTGATTCCGGTGCAGACCCGTCATGTAGGTGGGCGGCGAGGAACGCTGCCCACCGGAGATGCCCTTTGCCGTGCCCAGGGTCCAGGAAAACTGAAGCGACATGGTGGGTGTCGCGACACTCAGCGAGCACAGCGAGTTCGTCGAGCAGTCGCGCGACGCAGCTTTCAACAGCCACGTCGGTTGAAGCCAACATCGAGATGATGCCGTGAGGGTTGACGAGGTCCGGGGCGCGGAGGGAGATCTGGTTTGAAGCCATGTTCGCACCGTCCACCCAACGCTCCCGGCGGCAACAAGGTGCGACGCGGGGAGCCGTCTGAAGCGTCGTTCCTGCGCGATGTCGCTCGCAGAGGGTGAGGCACTCTCTCGTCAGTAGCCTCGACGTCCATGTCGAAATCCAAGCCAAGGCCGTTGCCGACCCAGACACAACGCGACGAGTTCGAGGGATCATTTTCGTACCACGTCGGCGTGTTGATGGCCACAAGTCGCCTCTACCTCAACCAAGGCGCGCAACTGGCCAACAACACGGGCGGACCGAATCCGCAGTACGCCGCCGCCGACGCACTATTTGAGATGATCCTCGTGAGAGTCCGAAGCTTCGACTCCTTCTTAGGTTGCGTCGGCAACCAAAAGACCGACGCTCACGCGACCGACTGGGTCCCTGGGTGGCAAAGAGGGAGCGTGCTTATTGGCACCGAGCGCAACGACATCAGCAAGCGGCTACCTCACCTCACTTACCTGCAACCGCCAGTGCACCAGTGGCCGATCGGTGAAATCGTCCGCCGCTGCTGCGAGGGGCTGGAAGCCTTCCTTTTCCAAGTCGGACCTTCGGCTCCAAAGGAGTGGGAAGACCGACACATCGAGCTTGAAGAGTTCCTCAAAGAGCACGCAACGCAGCAGTGGAATCGAATCTGGACCGAGAACGACAACCACGCTCACCGGCGTCAGTGACCCATGGTCGAGCTGCGAAGACTTGATGGCCACCTTGACCGGGAGCGTCCCGTTCGCTCGCCGATGTTGGTCAGGCCGCTACGGCGCTACCACTAGCGGAGGGTCGGGTGCCTCAGGGAGTTCCTCGTCCGTGTAGGTCGAATGCGATGGCGTTGTTGAGAATGCCGGCACCCAGCGCGTCGAAGATGAAGTCGAGGTAGCGCAGCGATGTGGATTTTCCGTAGGAGGTCATTTGACCTTTGAACCAGCGGAAGAACGACTCGATGTCGTTCCGCCATCCGTACAGTCCGGAGCTCTGGGGGTGCACGTAGGGGTAGGCGTTGACCCTGTTGGGCGTCTCAAACTTGCCGATCTTGCCTGACAACTCAAGGCGATATTCGAACAGTCGGTTTGCCCTATCCATGTGCTCGCATCGGATCTTCCACACTCCGATCATTGTGTGGGAGCCATCGGTGTTGCGGATATGTTCCACCCGGCTGATCGGTGGGACTTCGGTGCGGTGCCACCAGTCGCGATCTGACCCGCCGTCGTGGACGACCAAGCAGGCGTCGATCGTTGCGATCTGATGACGACAAGGGCCGTTGGGGGTGTCGTGCTCCGCGTCGGGAAGTTGAGCCACGGCCAGGCGGCGTTTCTCCGACGGTGCGTCTCCGCCTCGGTTTCTTCGTCCCTTGCCTCGGCCCGGCGGCGCCGGGTTCTTTGAACCACGTTGTGGCACGAGGTCGGACGGAAGTGTGACCACCTTTCGAGGGTCGTTCAGGCTGTGGTTCGGCTGGGCGCGTTCCACGATCGGTAGCGCCCCGTGGCGCATGATCCGTCCTTGAGCCGCACCCATCAAGAGTTGGTCATAGCCAATGGTCCGCACCCTGTCTGTCCGGTCAAGGATGCGCATGAGTGCAGCTTCCGCGACGGTTACCTCGTCGCCGTCCGGATGGGGTGAGATGTTCAACACCACTCGTTCCCAACGGCGATCACCGCGGACATCCCAGGCGATGATTGGATAGCCGGTGAGTTTCTTGCCGTTCTTGGTGGTGATGAGAGTTTCAGAGAATCTCGGCTGGAGGCGGGTAGCCCTTGATCCGCGAACTTTGCCGTCGACTTCGGTCACAGCGGTCATGTGTTTGGCGGTAGTGCCATCTCCCTGCAGGTGGGTGGACCGTCGCGGGATGATGATGTCGGGGTTCGTCTCGGGAAGGAGCCCGATCGCCTCGGCGGTACCGAGGCCAGCGTCGATGAACGGTCCGTCGAGCGCTTCAAGCAACTCGGGGAACCTTTCGTCATGGCGGATGAGGCGTAGATGCTCCCAGCGTGGCGGCTTCTCCGGTAGCCGACAATTGTGCTCAAGGCCATGAAGTCGAACCTTGTCCCAGTTGTTCTTCAGGTACTCCTCCGCATGGTCGAGACTTTTCGCGCGCCAGCGGAGAGCGACAAGCAACAGTAGAGATGCCCCGTTGAAGGTTCTCGGCCTACCTGCGTCTGACGGAGGCAGTGTTTCGTCTATCACCGACCCAAGCAGCGGTAGCCACGGCCAAGCCGCCAACGCGAGCGCATCACGGTCAACTGATCTACGGGTCTGACGCTTGGACAATCTGTTTGCTGAGTTAGACATACGCAGGACCGTGGCGCGAGGAGGCGACGTGTCAACCTGCGGCTGCATGCAGCGCCGGGCATGTTCGAACTGGACTCCGATTTGTCTAACGGAGGGCTCGTCGCGGCGAGTTGATCCGAACTTGTCGAGACAGCCGCAATTACGACAGCAGGACCCGTCGTCGGGCCGGTGGGATGATCTCTTTCGCGGCCTATGCTCCTTATCGACCGCAGGAGAGGGGATCTTGGCGACGTGATCAGCATGGTGGGAACAGGTTTGGAAGTTCTCATTCCGGAACTGGGTCAGGTGGTCCGTTGTCGTGATCGCATCTGGGCGGTCAACGAGGTCACGCCGTCGTCACTGCCCGCGGACGTCTTGTCGGGCACACGCCCGCAGCATCTCGTGCGCATGTCGTCGCTCGAGGACGACGGCTTCGGCGACGAGTTGACGGTCATCTGGGAGATCGAGTCCGGCACGCAGATCATCCCTCACCAAGAACTCCCTCGTCCCGATCCAGCTCGACTGGATCCTCCGGAGCGTCTCGACGCGTTCCTCGATGCGGTGCGGTGGGGTGCCGTGGCCACGGCTGATTCTCGTGCTCTCCAGGCCCCGTTCCGTTCGGGCATCACCATCGAGGACTATCAACTCGACCCCGTGGTCAGGGCGCTGAGCATGCCGCGTGCGAACCTTCTTATCGCCGACGACGTGGGTCTCGGCAAGACGATCGAGGCAGGTCTTGTCGTGCAGGAGTTGCTGCTCCGGCACCGGGCTAGGTCCGTCGTGGTGGTGTGTCCAGCTGGGTTGTGCGTGAAGTGGCAGGAGGAGATGCGAGACCGGTTCGGGCTCGAGTTCCGGATCGTTAACACCGATGCGGTTCGACAGCTACGGCGGGACCGTGGCGTGGGTGCGAACATCTTCTCCTCGTTCCCCCGGTTGATTGTGTCGATCGACTGGTTGAAGGACCGGAGGGCCCAGTCGCTGCTCGACGAGGTCCTCTCCGGTGTTGATCACCGCCGAGCTCCCCGACGGGTCGATCTCCTTATCGTGGACGAGGTGCACTCCGCTGCGCCGTCTGGTCGGGGGAAGTACGCGGTCGATTCACTGCGCACCAAAGCTATCCAGCGTTTGGCGCCGCACTGCGAGCACCGCCTGTTCCTGTCGGCGACCCCGCACAACGGATACAGGGAGAGCTTCACGGCGCTGTTGGAGCTACTTGACCCCCAGCGCTTTGCGCGCGGGGTGGATCCGAATCCGGAGCAGTTGGCGAAGGTGCTGGTCCGCCGCCTCAAACGGGAGTTACGGGAGGAGCTGCCGCCGAATCCTGATGGTTCCCCGCGGTTCGCGGAACGACGGGTCCTAGCGATGCCAGTCGGCTACCCCGATGACGAGCGCGAGGCCCACGAGATGTTGCAGCGCTACGCCGAATCTCGGCGTGGTCATCATGCGAAGGGGTCGAAGCGATCGGCTGCAGACTTCGTCACGCTGCTGTTGAAGAAACGCCTCCTCTCGTCCCCGGCTGCGTTCGCGAACACGCTCGCGAAGCATCGGGTCACGCTCGATAAGCACGAGCAGGCGTCGGCGCCGGCGACTGATGCTCAGATGCAGGCGGCTTGGGACCGTAGTGACGATGAGGCCGGCGACGACGAGTCGGGTGAAGCCTCGGCTGAGGCACTCACCACAGCGGCAAGGGGGCAGGCGCCTATCACCGCCGAGGAGCGGGATCTGCTCAATCGGCTCGGCGGGTGGGTCGAGGAGCGTCGCCACCGCCCAGATGCCCGAGCCACCGCAATGCTCGAGTGGCTCGACGAAACGTGCCGCACGTCTGACGGCGGGTGGACCGACGAGCGGGTCATTATCTTCACCGAGTACCGCGACACCCAGAAGTGGCTGATCGACCTTCTGCTCACCAACGGGTTCGGCGGCGATAACGGTGAGCGGATCGCCGCCCTCTACGGAGGGATGGACACCGACGACCGCGAGCGGACCAAGGCCGAGTTCCAGGCCCGGCCGTCACGCTCACCGGTCAGGATCCTCGTGGCCACGGACGCGGCGTCGGAAGGCATCGACCTTCAGCGGCATTGCTGGCGCATGTTGCATTGGGAGATCCCGTGGAACCCGTCGCGTCTCGAGCAGCGCAACGGCCGTGTGGACCGTCACGGCCAGCCGCATCCTTTTGTGGAGATCCGCCATTTCGTTCCCGAAGGCTGGGAGACGGACAAGTCAGGGTTCGCCACCGAACTCGGTTTCCTCTCCAGAGTGGCGCACAAGGTCGAACAGATCCGTGACGACCTCGGATCGGTCGGCTCGGTGCTGGCCGACCAGATCGGCGACGCCATGCTCGGCAAGCGCAGCAGCATCGACGACGACGCCATCGACCGTGCCCGCAGCAAACCCGGCACAAAGGTTCTCCAAGTCGAGCGCAAGCTCCGCGAAGGCCTAGCCCGTTGTCACGAACGCCTCCAGGAATCGATCGAGGAACTTGCTCTCACTCCGCAGCGGGTCGAGCGGGTTGTCGCTACCGCACTCGACGTCGCCAACCAGCCGGCTATTGCGCCCACAGGTGTGGAGGGTGAGTTCCGGTTGCCGCCACTGAGCGGATCGTGGCAACGAACCTCCGAGGGGATGATCGACCGGCTATCCGGCGATGAGCTGCCCTTCACTTTCGATACCGACCTTGCCGCAGGCCGCGACGATATCGTGTTCTGTCATCTCGGTCACCGCCTCGTCGCGCAGTCACTACGACTCCTCCGAGCAGAGGTGTGGGCCACCGGGCAGAGCCAGACGCTGTCACGGGTCACCGCCCGAACCGTCCCGGCAATGCCCGGTCTGCTGGAGGTTGGCGACGTGGGTGTGATCTGCCACGCCCGTCTAGTCATTACTGGCGCAGATGGACATCGCCTCCACGAGGAACTGGTCGTCGCCGGTGGACGGGTCCGAGGCGGCCGCTTCGCACGGATCGACACCTTGCGCGACCTCGACGCCTTGTTGGGCTCGACAGGTGATGCGCCGCACAACACATCCGGTATCGACGAGACGATTCGTTGGTGGGACAGCGTGGTCGAACCGGGCCTGACAAAGGCTTTGGATCGGCGATCCGAGACAGTGCAGGAATCGAAACGGCGCGAGCTATCCGAGCGGGCCGAGCGTGAGGCGACCTCGGTGCGCACCGTGCTGACAGAGCTGCAGCACCAGATCAACAACGACCTGGACAAACTCGCCGAGGAACGGACCGAGCAGCTCAGCCTGTTCACCGAACCCGAACGCGAACAGTCGCAACGCGATCTAGACGCACTTCGTCGCCGCCTCGAAGAGATCCCCGAAGAGATCGAACGAGAGGTAGCCGCCGTGCGCCAGCGCTTCACCGACCCCGAATGCCACATCTTCCCCGCTGCGGTCACGCTCCTCATCCCCGAGGAGGCCAACTGATGTCAACAGCTACCGCAACGAAGCAGAATCGGCGGCCGCAGTCCAACCCGAAGGCAGCAATCCAAGACTGGCTGACCCTGGTCGACCCAGACGGCGCCTTCCTCACCACTACCGAGCTCACCGCCGTGTTACCACACGGCTTCGAACCGATGCCCCCAGACCAGCGCACCGAGCTACGTGCACGGGCCGCCGACCTCGCCGAAGACACCACAGACCGAACGGAGCTTCGGTCATGGCTACTCGAAACGGTCCTCGACTGGGATGAGCAACTCGCCGGCGGCCAAGCAATCCCGGCCACCGCCGCCGTGCGAGCACCCGAACACGGCATCCAACTCCGCCCCGACCAGGTGCTCATTGACGTCGACGACTCGACCAAGGTCCGCCTTGGCGTGTTCATCTGGCCCGTCGGCGCCCGCCTTGACCGCCGAGTTGAAGTGTCCGTCTCGGGGGACACGTGGCTTGCCAGTCCCATCCAACGAGCTGAGACTTGGTGCCGCGAGAGCAACGTGCCCCTCGCTTTGATCACCGACGATGACCAGTGGGTTCTCGTGTGGGCGCCCCGTGGAGCCCCAGCAGCGTCATGCCGGTGGCGGATCGGTGACCTCGCCGACGAGCGGATCCTCCAAGCTGGCCTCGTGGCGCTGCTAGGTGCTCGCCGCTTCTTTGCTGTTGCCGATGATGAGACGTTGGAGAAGCTATTTGAGCGAGCAGCGAATGCTGAAGCGGAAGTCACCAAGGGGCTTGGCGCCTCGGTGCGACGCTCCGTCGAACTGCTCGTCGCAGCCATCTCCCGTGACGACGTTGCGTCCGGTGGCAGAGTCCTCGACGGAGTCCCCTCCACAGAGGTCTACGAGTCGGCCGTCACTGTGCTCATGCGACTCGTCTTCCTCCTCTTCGCCGAGGAGCGCCGACTCCTGCCCGCCGAAGACCCGCTCTGGGCCGAGTCGTACTCCGTCCTCACCCTGCGAGACGAGCTGCGAAACGCGTCGGTCCGAGACGGCGAAGACGCCCTCGAACGCCGGTCAACGGCCTGGCACCGCCTACTCGCGACCTTCCGAGCCGTTTACGGCGGGGTCAACCACGACCGACTCACCCTGCCCGCCTACGGCGGCAGCCTCTTCAATCCCGAGCGCTTCCCCTTCCTCGAAGGCCGTCGCGCCCCCGACCACCTCATCGTCGGCGACATCGACCTCGGACCAGCCAGCGACGCAGCTACTGGCCCGGAACGCCCGGTCGTCATCGACGACCGCACCGTGCTGGCCATCCTCGACGCACTCCTGACCATCGAGGTGAAGTCCGGGCGCAGCAAGGTCGCTCAACGAGTCAGCTACAAGGCCCTCGACGTCGAACAGATCGGCCACTGCTACGAAGGCCTCCTCGACCACGGATGCGCCCCCGTTGAGTACCTCTCGGTTGGACTGATCGGTCCTGAAGGCAACGAACCTGAGTTCACGATCACGGAACTCGAAACGCACCTCGCCGATGGGACCCCAGCCCTGTGCGAGTGGCTGTCCGACAAGACCCGCTGCAACAAGAAGGCCACCGCACTCGAGAAGCTCCTTGAAGCTGAGCCCTTAGGAATCGACCTCGCCCGGCTCCGCGTCGCCTGTGGACACGACGACGAAGTTGTCGCACGAGTCCTGCCGTTCTGGGGAGTCATTCGCGAGGACCTTCGTGGCCTGCCTGTCGTGCTTCTGCCCGGATCGCAGTTCGTCACCCAAACCTCGACACGCCGCAACATGGGCGCGCAGTACACCACCAAGGCGCTCGCCGAAGAGGTCGTGCAGTACGCGCTCGAGCCACTCGTCTACGAACCCGGCCCCCAGAACGAAGCGGACCCCACCAAATGGAAGCTCCGTACTCCGGGCGAGATCCTTGACCTGCGGGTCTGCGACCCTGCAGTTGGATCCGGCGCGATCCTCACTGCCGCAGGCCGCTACCTCGCCGACCGGCTCGTTGAGTCCGTGATCGAACAGGGACCAGGGGGAGGTCCCTTCTCTGATCGTCTCACTGAGCTTGCCGATGCATCCGCAGACGAGCAGACCGTGCTGGCTCGCCGTGAGGTTGTCGACCACTGCCTCTACGGTGTCGACAAGAACCCCGTCGCCGCCGAAATGGCCAAGCTTTCCCTCTGGCTCACCACGATGGCCAGGGAACGCCCCTTCACCTTCCTCGACCACGCCATCCAAGTCGGCGATTCTCTCCTAGGCATCACCGACATGGAGCAGCTCCGCTGGCTCCACCTCGATCCCGCCGAGCGCCATGGGGAGGCGAACTTCGAAACGCTTGCCCTCGACCTCCGACTCAAGGAGGCCGCTGACCTCGCTCGCCGGCTCCAAGAGCTGTCGGTCGTCACGGTTCGCGACGCCACCGAGAAGCAGCGGCTTCACCAAGAGCTCTGCTCCAAGCTGGACGACCTCTCGGCTGTTGCTGATGTCGTCGTCGGAGCTGCGCTCAGCACCGCCGGTAGAGGCGGGATGTCGATAGAGCAGCGCCTCGACACTCAGGTCGACCGCATTCGGACTGCACTCGATGACGACCGCCCCCTCGACGAGCGAACTGCGGCGCTCAACACGCTCCAGGGCATCTCTACCGGCTGGCTTCGGACTGACCTCGCGGACGAGGTGCCAAACCCGTGGGATCGCCGGTGTCTTCACTGGCCACTCGCCTTTCCCGAGGTGTTCTTGAGTGGGGATCGCGTAGGTTTTGACGCGATTGTCGGAAACCCTCCATTTCTGGGAAACAAGTACTGGAAGGAGACGCTCGGTCCGAGCTTTCAAGGAATGGTTCGGTTGCTCCTCGGCTCCACACCCGGCAAGATTGACTTGGCAGTCGTGTTCCTTCGACAGTGCTTCCGGCTCCTGGCTCCAGAGACTGGATGCTTCGGTTTGATCACGTCGACTCAGTCCGCCGAAGGCCAAGCAGTGGAAGTTGGGCTGGGAGTCATAACCGAAAGCGGAACCATTATGCGAGCGCGCCGGGGCATGGCGTGGCCAGGCGACGCCAAGGTCCGGATCAATTTGGTATGGGTGCGAAAGGGTCCGTTCCAAGGTCTCCAGGTTCTGAATCACGCTGTGGTGTCAGCGATCGGGGCGTCGCTGACCGAGTTTGGCGGACGCGATGAGCCGAAAGCATTAGCGAAGCCTGATCTGTGGGCATTCGCAGGTGTGGACAACAGTCGTGGCGCCGGCTTCTTGGTTGATGTAGATGATCCGTGGTTGTTGCGACTCCGGCAGGAGAACAGCCGATTCGTGAGGCCCTACATTTCGGGCGAGGATCTGGGTGCTAGGCCTCTCGGGGACATCGAGCGGTGGGTTGTCGACACCGGAGACTCCTCACTCGAAGAGGTGCGAGCGGCTGATCCATCGGTCTACTCGTTCCTGACGGAGGTGGTGCTGCCTACCCGCACCCCAGAACTTTTGTCCCCGTACAAGGGCCTCGCAGATCGGTGGTGGCAATTCTGGAACCATCGCGCATCGCAGTTCAGACGTCTACGGGAAGCCGAATCGTGCATCGTTCTGCCGAAGGTGGCGATGTATGTGCTTCCTACCCGTGCGCCGACTGAATGGTGCTTCACCAACCAAGTGATTGTCGTCGAGGAGGGGAGAAGTGACTGCTACGGGGTAGCCAGAAGCATGTTCTTCACCGAGTGGATCGCGAGATATTGCACATCGTTCGGCGCCGGTGGTGGCATTCGACCCTCTGTTTCGAAGGGCGTCAACACGTTTGTGATGCCCGCATACTCCGGAGATGTCGAGCAGTTGGCCGACGCCTGGCTTGAAGCAGCCGAAACATGGTGTCGCAATTCCCAGCAGGGCCTGACCGCGTTGCAGAACGCCATTCACCATCGGAGTCCGAGTGCGAGCCTTCTAGCCGACATTCAGGCACAAATCGACCGCGAGGTGGCTAAGGCGTACGGCTGGAGCGACCTTGATCTCAATCATGACCACCGAGAGACGCCGAACGGGGTGCGATTCACGGTGAGCCCGCAAATCAAGGATGAACTACTTGATCGGCTACTCCAGCTGAATCACGAACGATTTGCGGCCGAGATGGCAGCTGGCTTGCACGACAAGAAGGCGAAGAAGGCACCGGCGAAACGTCCGGCGAAGGCTGCGAACCCGTCCCAGGAGAAGCTGCTGTGAGCATCGCACCTGCACCGGCGGAGCTTCGGGCCGAGCTGGAACGCCTTGTCCTTACAGACCTTCTGGGTCCATCGGATCCGCATGAACAGTTGCCGGGTGTCCGGTCGCCGGTGCGGGAGTGGTACCTGGTGGGGATGCTGGCCCCGATGGGGACGATCGTGGATCCGAGCCGTAACGACGGTGACGACCTGCAAGACGGCGACGAAGGGGGCGCGCCTGGGCCGGATGATCGGCCGTCGAAGGTGGTGCTGTTCCCTTCCTCTATCGGCCTAACCGCCGCTGTCGACCCGTCGTGTTCGTCGTTGGAAGTCTCGGCATCCTGGGGTCGGTACGAGAAGATCGACAACCCTGACCCAACTGCTGTTCGTGAGTACGAGCGTCTGTGGCAACGGCACCTCGCTGGTGGTGCGGTGACCGTGGCATTGGTCGAAGGCGACATCGGGCCGTTAGTCCCGGATGCTGGCCAGCCCGAGGTCGTGATCCGGGGTCGCTGTCGATCGACGCTGAACTGCTGGTTGGTCACGCTGTTCCTAGTGAACGAGCAGATGCCGACGGCCACCAATATTGACGAGCGATGGCTGTTCCAAGTCGAGCTGTCCGCAAAGGCAGCCGACAACACGCCGGTGTTCGTGGGCCGCCAGCTCGCTCTCCCCGAAGAGACCAGCCACAGCGACAATGAACTCAGTCACCTCGATCTGCTCTACCGGGAGAAGGTCGAATTCGCCGTCGGCCATGGCACCGCTGTGCACGCCGAACCTGCACCAGGCGACCCGCACCGGGCCACCAAGGTCCGCACAACGTCGATCCCGCGTTCGGAGGTCGCCAAGGTGGAGGCACCAGGTCCCGACGATCCGGCGCTAGACGAGGTCGAGCGGGAACTCATGGGAAGTGTCACCTTCGACATGGAAGCCCTTTCAAAGCTCGATGGCCCCGCAGCCGCAGGAGCGCTTCGACCACTCGCAGACGCGTACGACCGCTGGCTCGAGCGGCAGGATGACCGCGTCGTGGACCTCAGCGTTGATGAAGCGGAGGCGGCCAGAGCAGCGGTAACAACTGCCCGGGGCATCTCGGTACGGTTGCGGGTTGGTATCGAGCTGCTGGCGACGGATTCGGTGGCGGCAGAGGCGTTCTCGTTCGCTAACCACACGATGTGGCAACAGCGCGTTCGCACCCTCGTGGCGCTGGCACGCCGTGAGGACCCGAAGCTGAGTTTGACCGATGCAGAGACGCAGGTCGCAGCGAAGCCCAACTGGTCGTGGCGGCCGTTCCAAATCGCGTTCGTGTTGGTGAACCTCCCGTCGTTGGCCGATCCGACTCACCCCGAGCGCCAGCTCAATACCGGTACTGCAGACCTGTTGTTCTTCCCGACCGGTGGCGGCAAAACCGAGGCCTATCTTGGGCTGACGGCGTTCACCCTTGCGATCCGGCGCCTCCAGGGCGACGTCGACGGTCACTCGGGCGAGGGTGGCGTCGGGGTCTTGATGCGCTACACCCTTCGGCTGTTGACGTCCCAGCAGTTCCAGCGTGCGGCGACACTGATCTGCGCGTGTGAAGTTCGACGCCGTGAGCTGATTGCTGCTGGCGACGACAGATGGGGTGAGACGCCGTTCCGGATCGGGATGTGGGTGGGTGGTTCGGTCAGCGCGAACAAGACCCAGGACGCCGCCCGTGATCTGGATGACTTGCGCAACACGGGTTGGGCGAAGGGTGCGGGTCCGACTTCGTTGGTGGCGTGTCCGTGGTGTGGCGAGGAGCTCGACCCCAAACGCGACGCGAGCTCGCACCCGCATTTGTGGCGAACCCTGATTACCTGCGGCGATTCGAAGGGACGTTGTCCGTTTACGGCGAAGCGTTCCGGTGGTGAGGGAATCCCGGTCGTCAGCGTCGATGAGGAGATCTACCGGTTGCTCCCCGATCTGGTGATCGCCACGGCAGACAAGTTCGCGCAGCTTCCATGGCAGGGGGCGACCAGCGCCCTGTTCGGACGAGTCACCCGCAAGTGTTCGAGACATGGGTTCCGGACTTCGGACCTAGACGTCGTCGGCGAACACAAGGAAGCCGACAAGCACGCCAAGGTCGGAGGCCTTGACGCCGCCACTACCGTCGACTGCCTGCCCCGTCGACCGCCGGATCTGATCATTCAGGACGAGTTGCATCTGATCGCTGGGCCGCTCGGTTCGTTGTTCGGGTTGTACGAGACTGCGATCGACGAGATCGCGTCGTGGACGGTTGACGGCAAGCCCTCGCGTCCGAAGGTGGTTGCGTCAACAGCGACGATCCGCAAGGCCGAGACACAGACCTACAACCTCTTCTGCCGCCGTCTCGCGGTGTTCCCACCGCAGGTTCTTGATGCGGGCGACTCGTTCTTCGCCGTCGAACGGCCACTCGATGAGACACCCGGCCGTCTGTACCTGGGGGTGTGTGGGATGGGGCAGCGGTTCAAGTCGGTCGCCACACGCGTTTACACGACCGTGCTTGCTGCGTCACAGGTCCTCTACGAGAAGCACGGCGCCGCAGCGGACCCGTGGATGACCACGGTGGGTTATTTCAACGCGTTGCGCGAGTTGGGCGGGATGCGCCGCATGATCGACGACGACGTGTCGAACCGTCTTCGCCGTACTGATCGTCGCGGATTGGCCCGGCGTTATCTCAATGAAGAGGTCAAGGAGCTGACGTCTCGGATCAGCTCCGCCAACATCCCCGCCACCCTCGACCAGCTCGGAGTGCGTTTCACTGGGACCAAACCGGAGAAGGGCCGGTACCCGGTCGATGTGGTACTCGCCACGAACATGATCTCGGTTGGTGTCGACGTGCCCCGCCTCGGGTTGATGATCTGCTCAGGTCAACCCAAGACGACAGCTGAGTACATCCAGGCAACGAGCCGAGTCGGGCGAGACAACGCCGGGCCTGGCTTGGTGATCACGCTCTACAACTGGGCACGCCCTCGAGACCTTTCCCATTACGAGACCTTCGAGCATTACCACCAGACCTACTACCGACAGGTCGAAGCACTGTCGGTTACCCCTTTCGCCCGACGGGCCCTTGATCGAGGCCTGACTGCGCTCATGGTCGCCCAAGCCCGCCACACGAACGCGGACTGGAACCCCAAGGCGGCGGCACAGACCGTGCCGGTCAACCAGCCAGCGTTCAACCGGATTGCTGACGCGCTGCATCTACGCGCAGACCTAGTCGCCAACCCCGCGGCCGCCGCCGAGGTCGATCAGCTCGTCGCGACCCGGCGTGACAAATGGTCCAAGCAGCAGAAGGCTCCCGGTGTCACCCTCACCTACGCCCGGGGCCGCGGGGACGCTATCGACCTGTTGCAGTCTCCCGAGTCGGGGCCGTGGACCGAATTCACCGTCCCCAACTCGCTGCGCGAGGTCGAGACCGGGACCAACCTGCTGCTCCGCGAAGATGACCCGTCCGACGATCCAACCGCCGAGTATCCAGATCCGCCAGCTGACGAGTCAGACGAAGAGATACCGCAGGCCGCTGAGGATGCCGATCTGGTCGACGGTGATGTGATAATTGAGGACGACGAGTGAGCCCCAAGGGAACCTACGACGGTCCGGTGCGTGTCGGTTCGATCCGTCCCAGTCAGGCCATCCACTCCTACGGCGTGGGTTCGCTCATCGATCTTCCGAACCTGAGCGTCATGGTCGGTGGGCTCGACCGATGGGACACCACACGTCAGGAAGTCATCACCGAGGACCGCCTCCTCGACGCCGTGCGTACCCGCGTGGGCGCCCAGGTCGAGGTGCTGCGCGCTCTACCGGCGGAGCCTGAGACTGCCAGCCTTTATGACGACTGGGCCCGGGTCGGAGTGCCCGTCACCGTCTTCCCGCGATGGTTGCGATGCACTGCATGCAACCGGCTGTTTCCCGTGGCGTCGGGTGCCCTGAAGCTCGACACGAACATGTACCGGCCGGACCGCACCCGCTACACCCATCCGAACTGCGACAAGGCCCGCAAACCACCGCCCGCAGTACCGGCCCGATTCGTCGCCGGGTGCATCAACGGGCACCTCGATGACTTCCCATGGGTGCGCTTCGCCCACGACGGCGTCGCAATCTGCCCAAACCCGGTCCTTCAAGTCAACGACATCGGCTCCGGTGGTCGCGCAACCGACCTGTTGGTGAAGTGCCTGTCGTGCGGGGCCAAGTCGACGCTCGCTAAAGCGTTCGGTCCTGCCTCGAAGGGGATCATGCCTCAGTGCCGAGGACGTCACCCTCACCTTGGACTCGCGACCGAACCTTGTGGCGAGCAACTGCGATCGCTCGTCCTTGGTGCGTCGAACCTTTGGTTCAACAGCAGCTTGTCAGTGCTCTCACTTCCGGTCGGGGGCGGGTCGCTTGGCCAACTTGTCTACGACCACTGGGCCGAACTCGAAAGAATGCCGGTCAAAGAGGTCCTGACCTACGCGATCACCTCGAACCGCACGCTCCAAGCCGCCTTCGCTGGTTTAGATCTCGATGACATCTGGGACGCCATCGAAGCCCGACGGGCGGGAGCAAAGGGCGTCCCCGGAGCGGACGTCTTCGGCCCTGAATGGGTCGCCTTGACCAACGGCTCACAGGGACAGACCTCGCCCCATTTCGAGGCTGAACCCATCGAAGCCCCCGCAGGCTTCGCGGGGAAGCTCACCAGCGTCACACTGGCCCATCGCCTACGCGTGGTTACAGCGCTCTGCGGGTTCACCCGGATCAGCTCAGGTGAGCCCGGCGACCAGCGCGCCACCGTCCGCCTCGAGACCAAAGGCTCACCCACCTGGGTACCGGTCGTCGAGAACCGCGGCGAAGGGATCTTCCTGCGCTTCGATGAGTCCGCTGTCCAAACCTGGGAGGCCACCGCCTACGACAACCCGGTATTCGCCTCGATGCGTCGCGCCCACCGGAAATACCGACAGGACCGCAACCTCGACCCCGCCGAAGGATGGCCTGGCGAGCGCTACGTGCTGCTGCACTCGCTCGCACACGCACTCATAAACGAGCTCGCAATCGAATGCGGCTACTCGTCCGCATCCATCAGTGAACGTATCTACAGCCGACCGCCGGGAGAAGGCCCGGAACCGATGGCCGGCATTCTGCTGTACACCTCCGCACCTGACGCCGAAGGCACCCTCGGAGGGCTTGTGGACCTGGGCAAACCAAGCAAACTCGGACCGATCCTTCGCGGCGCGCTGGAACGATCCGGGCTGTGCAGCTCCGATCCACTCTGCGCGGATCATGAACCCGACGCCGCCACCGGTGCTCTTCACGGCGCCTGCTGTCACGCCTGCCTCCTTGTTGCCGAGACAAGCTGTGAGCGAGGAAATCGTTATCTCGATCGATCCACTCTCGTCGACACCTTTGGACACACTGGGCTGGAGTTCTTCAGGTGAGTGACCTGGCCGACGCCATCGCCGCAACGGTCAGAGCGCTCGCCAGCGCTCACGTCCGAGCGTTGGCCGACGCGTACCGCGACTGTGGTCCATATTCCACCAAGCTCGCAGCGAAGGCCAGGGATGCCATCCCGGCACCCCACCATGGTGAAGTTGACCGACTCAACACGGTGTGGGCCGCGCACCCCGAACTCCCCGGTGCAGCTCTTGCGTTGGCGCTCGACTCCGTGCAAGCCGCGCAACGTTCAGCCGACGTTCCGACAGTTGAGGTAGTGGTCACCGGCCCTGCCTCGCTGGCAGCACCGGTGAGGCTCACCTCCGAAGTGGTTCGCCAGCTCATCGACCAAGCCACCAAACGGGTCACCCTCGTCAGCTACGCCGCTTACGCAATGGCGTCGGTGATCACAGCGCTTGACGCAGCCGTTGCCCGCGGCGTCAGCGTGAACCTGATCCTCGAATCCGCCGAGAACCTAAATGGCGGTGGAGGGGCCCACGCCTACGCAAAATACCGCACCTACCAATGGCCAATCGACCGTCGCGAACCCCCAGACGCCAAACTCCACGCCAAAGCCGTCATCATCGATAGCTGTGACGTGCTGCTGACCAGCGCCAACATGACCAACGCCGCCTACGACAAGAACATCGAACTCGGCGTCCTCTGCCGAGGCGGAGGAGTCGCACGCCAGGTCCAAGCCCATTTCGACGGTCTCATCAAGCAGGGTGTACTGGCCCTGGTGGGAGCGACGTCTCCGCTGACAGGCCAGTGACTCGTTACACCTGGGTGCCCCGCCCTGTTGCGAAAGACCTCCAGTTGGCAGAAGCGTAAACCCGCACGTGTGCAGCGCTCGCAAGCATCTGGCGGCCGCAGATGTGTGATTGGGGCATTCCGAGGTTCGCCAGGAGCGGCAGTTGGCCGACACTCAAGGAGACCCATCGTTGATGCCTAGAGAGTGGTTAGCTCGACGAGCGGCGCCTTGGGGCCCGACCTGCCTCGTAAATCCGTTGCAGTTGATCGACCCAAAAACTCTCTCGCTCAGTTGCGGTCGCCTTTGGCCGCAGGGCTTCTAGCTGCTCGGCGAGCCGGTAGAACCCTGTGCCGGCGTCGTTGCCCTCGAGGTAGATCACGAGAGCTGAGATCATCAGGCCACTCTCTGGCCGGTCGGCCTCGACGATGCGGCCGAGTAGGTACCCCATTGCAGCTCGATCTGCGTCACTAGAGAAGTCGAACGGCGGCTGGCTAGTTCTCCGCGAAAGCACGGCATTCATCTCGGTGTAGCTGGTGGTTCTACCCAACCGCGCGCGTTCCTTCAGATACGCCAGTCCATCTCGGGCGAGCTCGTTCCAGTCGGCTTCGCTACGTCCATAGTGGTTCCCATCTTCCATCCGCCGAACGCTAGGTCAGACGGGTCAATGCACGTCACTGTTCACTGTTCACCGTTCACCGTTCGACGGCGTCGAGGTCCGACTCGATGTTGTGGGCACCCAGGACGACGAGCTGGTCGATGAGGTCGAGACAGCGGCGTCGAAGGTCGGGATTCGTGTACTGGGCATGCATACGTAGGACGAGCCGGACTACGTGAATAACGTCGCCTGCCGCTGCGGTGCTGAGGTCGCCGATGTCCTGTTGGTGCGCTGCGACAAATGTCTCGCACACGTCAAGGGTTGCTGGAGGGAGGGGGTATCGCGACGATTCCAGCGTGTAGAGGGCGGACACATGTCCGTCGGCGAGCACCGGACTGTCGGTCAATGCGCCGATGAGAGTGTCGTAGTGGGCCAAGCGTTGGTTGCTCAAACCGTGGAAAGAGCGTTCGGCTGCGTCGCGTACCTCCTTGACCGGGTCGCGTAACGCTTCAGCCAAGACAGCGATCGTGCGGTCACGCCGGTCCAGGTGTGCCACGTTGTCGGCGAATACGCCGACCGCCGCTGTTCGGACGACTTGGTCGGTGCCTGTCAGGAGAAGGTCAACCTCCTCGTCAAGAGCCGGGTCGTAGTACGCGGCCAGCGTTAGCCACCGGGCCGCTGCACCGCGTGAGCGGCCGTTCGGATCCGCAAGCATACGTTGCAGGAGCTTGGAGATATCAGGGTAGAGGCCCCGTTGCACGGCGGAGCGAAGGAAGTACTCCACGTGCCGGCTACCCAGCAGTTCACTCGGAGCGTCGTGGACCGACTCGTGGAAAAGGGTCATGGCGAGGTCCGGGTCGCTGTCCAGCAGCGGCGCAACCGCTTCTGCTGCGACAGCGCGCACTTCAATCCGTGGGTCGGTGACGACTTGTCGCAGCGCCGGCTTCAATAGGCTCAGCCTCTTAGGGTCCTCGGCCAGTAGTCGACCAATTGCTAGAACCGCTATACCTTGAAGTGAAGCCCACGCAGCTTCGTCGATGTCCTTGTCGCCCCCGTCGTCGGGGCCGAGCTTTTCAGAGTGGTGATCGCCGGTGGCCAAGTCGGCGACGATTGCAACAAGCTGGTTTTGCAGGGGTCCTGCAGCGTGCGCTTCGATGAGCTGCACAAGCGAGCGGTTTGTTTCGTTGCCTCCGAGATGCTTGGCACACAAACAAACCTCGAGAAGCAGATCCTGTGGGATAGGGGTATCCGCAAGCCCGCGCAGGATTGCTGCAACGTATGGCTCGGCGGTATCAGACGGGAGTCTCGTCAGGAGCCGGGCAAACCGGTGGGGGTCTTCTTTCGTCAGGGTCTCCAAGACCGTCGCTTGGGTCCAAGCGTCGCCGACCAGGCGCCCGCCTCGCCAGGATGACTCAGATACTCCGTGACGTGCCATAGCGGTCAGCCATTGCCGGTCGCTCATCCGCCTCGCCCGGTTCTCAGGGATCGGCGGGGGGACGCCGCTCCCGGTGACGCCTTGCGGTGGGCTGACGTCCTCGATCCCGAACTTACGTCGCAACTCTGCCAGCCGTCGTTGCACACGGTCCGGTCGGCGAGAGGGCTCGATACCGTTCAACAGACACAGCTCAGTGATTCCGCGACGATGCCTCCCCTCATAAGTCCGCTCGTATGGTGGTGTGTGAAATAACAGGGCGCCGACGAGCCGATCGAAGCTTTCATGCGAACAACACGGAGAGATCGCTTCGACAAGCTGGCGGGTAACCCACGCCGAGGCATCGGAGAAGCCAAGGCGCCTGGCGCCCGGCGTCGCAGCGAGCCATTCCGCCGCTTCATCCGCAAAACAGGTCGGGTTGCCTGCGTAACCTCGAGCAAGGAGGAAGGCGGCGGACTCATAAGGTTCCGCTCGAAGAAGGGCGAAGACTGACGCTGTGTGGGTGGGATCAATCTCGGCAAGATCGGCGAGCGCGCTTCCCATCGCATCGTAGAGACTGTCGCTGAAGGAGTGGCCTGCATCGAAAATCCTCAGACTCCACAGACCATCTTCGACAAGCTCAGCAAACTTCCGATCGGGCCGGGCGTTGACTCGCATGGCATCAAGGATCTGAGGCAGCAGGCGGTCGACGTACTGGCGCGGAGCACCCTCAACTATCGAAGCGATCTCGTCGCTGCGCCCGAACGTGCTGTCAGAGCGGTTCGATGGGTCAAAGGGGTTTGTGTCAGCGTTCTTTTGCCTTTGACGGACGAACGCCTCCAAGACCTCGACGCCCCAGCCGGGTTGAGTCTCCGCAAGCCGGCTCAGCAGATACCTGATGTCATCCGCGTTGGGCGTTTGGTAGTCGCCCTCGTCAATTGCCGATAGCAGCATGTCGATAAACTCACGGGCGCGATGAACTTCTGCGACTCGCAAGAACCAGCGACGACGGGCCGGCCACACTTCAGGCGGCGAGCTAGTCAGAAGTGCGCTGACCCGCGTCGCATGTTCTGCAGCGCACCCTGTCAGCGCCCATATGGCTTGGTTTGCCAGATGGTCTCCAGACTGCAGAAAGGCAGTCCAGTTGTCATCGGCGTCGAGTACCGAGAACCACCCAGGATTCCTGCGCAGCGCTTGCCATACTCTCGCGTGCATCGGCGAATCACGGTCGACTGCTAGAGGTCGGATTAGGCGCCATTCCTCGTGGGTGGGGTCGGGCAGATTGTCAAGCAATGCAACGACGAGTGCCTTGATGTGGAGTCGGACATCCGACGACTCGATCAACCAACCGAGGTCGGCGAGGTACGCGGCGGTGTCGGCGTCACGCTCATAGGCGAGAATCTGGCGGACCTGGGCGCGACGGAAAAGGTCCTGCTCAGATCGAGTGAGAAGAGAGCGGAGACTGTCACCTGAAGCTAGGAAGTGCCGCGCGAAGCAGTAGTCAAAGAATGACTCGTGGAAGAAGCTGGTCCGCCCTTGGCCGACTACGAGGACCCCCTCCGACGCCATGACCTTGGCCTGCTCATCCAGATCATCGAGCAGGGGTTCGGGGACACTGAGTTTCTGTCGGTCGTTCATCCGTTCTGCTAACCGCTCAATAACCAGTAGCCACTCGTCCTTCCCGTGACGGGCCGACCTGCACGCGTCTCGCTTCACGTTCCAGTAGCGGTCGTAGAGCTGGGAGACCGTGCGTGCCGACGCAAGATCCTCCACACCGGCTTGGGCGAGCTCCACGTAGAGAGCAAGATGCAGCGGCACGGCGAGAAGCCGCATCAGAGGTGCCGACACACTTGCGGGCAGGCCGGCGTCGTTGAGGACCTGCCGGACTTGTGCGTCGCCCAGGGCACCGACGACGACAACTGCGGCATCCTTGTCGTGGGTGAGGGCGCGGAGCGTCCTGTCGTTGTCAATATCAAACTGTCGGCAAGCGAGCAGGATTCGTAGCCGAGGGAAGCTTCTGGCTTCCCGCAGCAGGTCGTCGACGAGGCGGAGACGTTCTGGGTGCCGACCGGATGTGACACTGACAGCGTCGAGTTGGTCGATTACGAGGAGCGCGTCGCCGCCAGCAGCAACCGCTGCAAGGACTGTCATAGGTGAATCTGGGAAACCGAGCTCACCGCCGAGCTGGGTGGTCGTCGTTACGTCCGGCATCCGATCGGCGGACAAAACCAGAACGGGCCAATGCCGCTCCAATGCAGCGGTGACGACTTGGGCAGCGACGACGCTCTTCCCCGCTCCGGCGACCCCGGTAAGGATCGTTCGCTTGCCCTCTTCGAGATGGCCGACGGCGGTAGCCGCCTCGGGACGGGAACGTTCCTGACCTCCAATGTGGAGCGGACGAAGCCGAGCCAGGAACCCCTCAGCGCTGTCTGCCATGTTACGCACGACGGCAGCATTCTGGTCGAGATTCCGAGCTGTCATGCCGTGACGTGCAAGCTCTTTCCACACGTTCGCTGCAGTTAATACTCGATGGACTGAGTCATCGGCGAACTGCGCTAGCACAGCGGCGACGGTCGCGGGTTCAGCTCCGGTTACCAAGGCGCGAAGCCGGTCGCCTATCCAGCTAGCGATTTCAGGTTCACCGATCGTGCGAACGATCAGCTGCTGCAACGCTGCGTAAATCTCTTCTGGGCGTAACGCCGGCCACGCCCTCTGTAGTCGACTGAAGCCTTCTTGTGTGCTTGATGAGGCAAGGAACAGTGTGTCGAACTCGTCCCAAGACTCAGCTGACTTGGCACGCTCCGCTAGTTCTCGTAGTTCGTCTGCACCGGTGCCGGACACGAACACGCATCGGTTCCCAGCCGCAAGGTTGTGTTGCCACGGCGGCAGTACCCCCTCGTTGACGAGGGCGCTCAGGGACCATGGCCCGGCGGCACGCTGACGCTTGGCTTGATGCCACTCATCAACACCCTCAACCCGGAGGCGAAACTCGGAGCCCACGCCCGCCTCACCTGGGACCTCAATGCGCAGTGACTGCGCTTGGCCAGCGATCAGATCAATCATGGCGAAAACCGTCCAACGGCGTTCGAAACTGTTGCCCGCCTTGTCCGACGGGCCGCCAGGGAGGGGCATCCGACCTCACAGATAGTTAATTGAACGGCACGAGTGTATGGGGCGCCCGCCGGCGGTAAGCAGGCCGCCCGACCGAACGTCGGTCACTCTAGATCGGCGAGTGAAACACAGCGCATTGAACTGGCTCGGTATCCCGAACTGTTCAGACGAAGCGTCCGGTGCACTTCACGGCACAGCAGGTCAGATGTGACCAAACGGTTGACCAGTCCCGACCGGCCCCGAGAGCGACTAGCCGGACTACGGTCACGGTGTCTTGGCGGATCTAGTCGAAGCTGTCAGCCTCAGTCTTTGGAGGGTTTCGTAGTTGGTCGACTGTTTCGATCCAGGTTCGGATCTGAGCCAGCGCGGCTTCGGGTGGCACGGTCAACCAGTTCTCTCCCATCATTCGTTCTGCCTCTGCTTGTGGAACCCCGAAGAGCGGTTCGAAGTTTGTTTGCAGGTAACCGATATGAAGGCCTTCTGTCGCTGGGCCTAGATAGAACACCCCGCGTCGGGCTCCAACGCTGAAGTTGAGGGAGTACTTCTTGAGGCGGCTCCGGTATCCGTGATTCAAGAGTTCGGTCCGGATCTGTTCGAAGCCCTCGCGCACACCGAATCGCTCAGCGCGTTCGAAGATGGAATCGAGGCTCCATCCAGCTGACCTCGACGGAGCGTCGGGTGCGGTCTCTTCCTCGACATCGCGGATCAGCACGTGACCTGTTGCGGTGTCGAACAGGTAGAAAGTCACGACCTCGACGGGAATGGAGAATCCATATCGTGCGAGGGTTTCGGCTGCTGAGTTGGCGGCGTCACCCTCCCCGATGCCTGCGACGATGATCCTGTAATCGCGCTCGTGTTCCTCTTCATCGAGGCTGAGGAGTTCGTCGAGTTGGCGATCCGCCCCGTGATCGCTGAGGCCTTGTGCTCGGATCCGGGCAACTAGAGCGGCGTTGCTCATAGCGTCCATCTCCATGAAGTAATGGATCGCCTGTCGAACAGCATCAGGCCCCGGGGACCCGGCCTTCAACTCGACTATCACCCACGTTCCGTCTGGGGAAAGTCCCAGCAGGTCGAGGCGGCTCCTGTCAGGCAGCACCAGCTGGCGCGAAACCCAACGCACCTGCGAATCGATGATGGTGGGGTCCGCCTCGATCCATCCCTCGAGACGAGCTTCCAACAGAGAACGATTCGGGTCGAGTCGAACAGGAGAACCGTCAAGAGAGATGTGCCAACCGCCAATGCCAGCCATCTAGCCAGTGTGTCAGAAAGGCCACTAAAGCGAGGGGGAGACAAAACACGAAAGCAAAGCATCAACCAGTAGATCGACACGTTCGCTCCTGCGACGATCACTTTGCTTTGCGTTCACCTGATTGCGGATTCTGCGTGTCCGTGCACAGTCAT
Organism: Microthrixaceae bacterium; assembly: GCA_049647585.1. Taxonomy (GTDB): domain Bacteria; phylum Actinomycetota; class Acidimicrobiia; order Acidimicrobiales; family Microtrichaceae; genus JAGQSZ01. Next base: position 113,390 of record JBARXY010000020.1, read on the forward strand.
ACCCGTACCGCCACCAGCAGCCGTTCCGAAATGGCCGAGAGAACCCCACCCGGGATGATCCAACGCGCCCGGAACCAAGAGTTTCGCGGACCTCCCAGAGGCCCGGG
>JBARXY010000021.1:0-3026 GCA_049647585.1 Microthrixaceae bacterium
ATCCTGCGTTGAGGATGATCCATGCCGATCGTCGTCAACTTGAACAGGTCATCATGAACCTGGTGGTCAATGCTCGTTGTCAATGAGCGTTCAAAACTGACCCGGCTTCAGCATTTGATTTTGACCCGCCTTTCGGATGGCAAAGCCCCCATGCGGGCCGCCCTCATATAGCGAGTCCGTCTGGGGGCTTTGTCTGCGTCGCGGTTATTTTTCTGTGCGGCGTTTGCTCTGCGCGAAGCGGTATGACCTGTTGCCAGTTTCGATGATGGCGCAGTGGTGCGTGACGCGATCCAAGAGCGCGGTTGTCATCTTGGCATCGCCGAAGACAGCGACCCATTCACCGAACTCCAGGTTGGTGGTGATGATGACGCTGGTCTTCTCATAGAGCTTGCTGATCAGGTGGAACAGCAGTGCGCCGCCGGATTTCGGGAACGGGATGTAGCCCAATTCGTCGATGATGACGCAATCCAGAGCCGACAGTTGCCGGATGATCTTCCCGGCATTGCCATCGGCTTGTTCCTTGATCAGGGCATTGATCAGATCGACCGCGTTGAAGAAGCGGGCCTTCTTGCCGTTGTTGATCAATGTGGTTCCAAGCGCGATAGCGATATGGGTTTTGCCTGTCCCGGTTCCGCCCACCAGGATGAGGTTGTGCGCCTCCTCGGTGAACTGGCCCGTGCAGAAGGGTTCGATCTGGGCCTTGGTGACGGCTGCTGCGCCGTAATCGAAGGTGGCAAAATCCTTGTGATGCGGGAACTTCGCGATGCGCATTTGATACTGGATGGAGCGCACCCGGCGCTCTACAGTCTCCGCGTCGATCAGTTGTTTTATCGCAGTGGTCAGACTTGGCGGCTTGCGCGCGGACAGCAAATCATGTGCGCAAGCTGCCATTCCATGCAGCCTCAGGACGGTCAGTTGATCGATGAGGGCGTTCATGCGGGGGCCTCCTCGGCGGAGCACAGTGTCTCATAGCGCTTGCAATCGGCTTCCGGGCGCATGGTCAGCTGCGGATAGGTGTAGGGCTCGCCCAGGGGGGTGATGACCGGCTCGACCAGCTGGTTGATCAGATTGACGATAGCCGGCAGGCGCAGAGTATTTTGCTCCACCGCCAGATCACACGCAATCTCGACGACCTCGATCCCGTGGTCCTGAGCCAGAAGAAGCAGGTCGACAAACTCCCGATCTCCGCCTTTGCCGGCCATGTAATGTTCCCTGATCCGATGCATGGCATCGGGCAGTTGCCAGTCCACAAAGGGGGCGCCGTCGCGCAAGGCGCCGGGCTTGCGATCCAGCAGAGGAACAAAATGCCACGGCTCAAAATAGCTGACATTGCGGGTGAAGCGGCGCTTGTGCTCGGCAATGACATCCTGGCCCGACACCAGCACGATCCGGCTCGCATAGGCGCGCAAGGAGACATGCTGGCCGGCAAACTGGGACGGCACGCTGTAGCGATTGCTGGCATATTGAACCAGGCAGGTGGAACGGACCCGCACCGTCTTTTCCACATAGCCGTCAAAAGCCCGCCCCAGGGGGCGCAGCTCGGCGCGCTCATCTTCAAAAACCTCTGCAATCGTGCGGGTCGATTGTTCAGGGTGGGCGCGATTTGCCAATTCCTCGCAGCGCAGGCGCAACCAGTCGTTCAGCCCGTCCAGATCATCAAAGGCTGGCATGGGAGCAAACAATCGGCCTCGTAAAAACTGGACCTGGTTCTCGACCTGCCCCTTCTCCCAACCCGACGCGGGGGTGCAGGCAACCGGCTCCATCACATAATGGTTCATCAAGGCCAGGAACCGCGGATGGAATATCCGGTCCCTCGAGCGGGAGACATAGGTCACCATCGTTTTGGGATTGTCGATGATCACCCGTCGCGGGACCCCGCCGTAGAAGGACAGCGCGCGAACAAAGGCATCCAACACCATCTCCTGGCTCTCGCCAGGATAGGCGACCACAAAAGGCTTGCGACTATGGCACAGGCGGAAGTGAGCAACCTTCACCTTCTGCTCAACACCGCCCAGGACAACGCGCTCTTCGCTCCAGTCAAACTGGAGCGCATCACCGGCAGCAAAGTGCAGGGGGATGAATGCATCTCCCGATCCGGTGTCGGCACGCTTGAGGTCTCGGATAAATCGCTGAACCGGCGAATAGGACCCGGTATACCCCTCCGAGACAAGCTGTTCGTAAAGCTTCTGCGCTGTCCGCCGCTCCCGGCGCGGGCGCTTTTGATCCTGCTCGAAAAGCTCCTGAAGCCGCGTGTCAAATCCATCGCACAGCTTATGCCGGGCCGGTGGCGCTTGCCGCTGATAGCTTGGCGGGCTGTTGTCCTTCAGATACTTCTTCACCGTGTTCCGCGACAAACCCGTTGCCCGCGCCACAGATCGGATACTGCGACCCTCAACCAATATCCAACGACGGATCTTCGATACACTTTCCATCAATATCACCTGCTCATTCCTCCGCGCTATTCGGCGCGGATGCTAACGTGGCAGGTGGGTCAATTTTACTCGCTCATAACCCACCCAAGTGGGTCAATTTTGCACGCCGATTCACACTTCTGCGGGTGCCGGAGCACGCCCGAGACCCGTGCGCCATTGCGGAAGGTGGTGGCGCCATGATCCTCCATCGCCAGTGCCAGCCCGATGGTCTCGCGGGCATGCGCGAGTAGCCCATCCGGGTTCTTCACTGTCGCCACCCGGCGAAGTTCGATTTCTGTTCCACGCGGCAAATGCCCCTGAAATCGAAGTGTTTAGCGGGACACCTAATAAAACGTTGTTTTATCAGGTGCTTGTAAAAAATTCACCGAAATGACGAAGGCAACAGGTCCGGAGAATGTCGGCCCTGAGAGACCGCTTCCGGGTCTCTCGGCGCAGGGGCCAGTGCTCAGCCCCGCCCGCATAACCCTCGAAAACAACGGAAAAATCCGGCCGCAGCCGGATCGGGAGAACGCTTTCGCTAGGGCAAGTGGCGGAGACGAAGGGATTCGAACCCTCGAGACGGTTCCCCGTCTGCACCCTTAGCAGGGGTGTGCC
>JBARXY010000022.1:0-42965 GCA_049647585.1 Microthrixaceae bacterium
GTCCGGGGCCGGACGCCGCCGGGGGCCGTGCAGCGCAGGATTTGTCAGACCAGTGGCCGTTCCGAGGGTTTGATCGACACGGGAAGCGACGTTTCGCCCATCAGGTACTGATCGACGCTCGCCGCACACGACCTTCCTTCCGCTATCGCCCACACGATCAGACTCTGACCGCGGCCGGCGTCGCCACATACGAATACGCCCTCCGTGGTCGTTGCCCAACTGTCGTCGCGGTCGATATTCCCCCGGGGATCGAGCTCAAGTCCCAACTCTTCGACAAGCCCGGTCCGCTCCGGTCCGGTGAAGCCCATGGCGAGTAGCACCAGGTCGGTCTCGAGGGTTTGCTCGCTGCCGGGAACCGGCTCGAAACTCATCCTTCCGTCCTGGAACTCCTGGGTGACCTCGACGAATCTGAGCGCCTTGACCCGTCCGGCGTCGTCTCCCTCGAAGCCGAGCGTGTTCACCGCGAACATCCTCTCGCCGGCCTCTTCGTGCGCCGATGAGGTCCGGTAGATGACCGGCCATGTCGGCCAGGGGTTCGCTTCGGTACGGGTGTCGGCAGGACGTTCCATGATCTCGAACTGGTGAATGCTCGTCGCACCGTGACGGATCGATGTGCCCAGACAGTCGGCCCCGGTGTCGCCTCCACCGATAATGACGACCTTGCGGTCCTTGGCGGAGATGGCGACGTCCTCGACCGGATAGTCGCCGGCCTGGGCATGGTTGGACGGCGGTAGGAACTCCATCGCCTGATGGATCCCGTCAAGATCCCGACCGGGGATCGGCAGGTCCCGGGCAACCGTTGAACCGATTGCCAGCACGACGGCGTCGTGCCTGTTGCGCAGTGCCTCGATCGTGATGTCGACACCGACGTTGACGTTGACCCGGAACTCCGTTCCCTCGGCTCGCATCTGGGCGAGGCGACGGTCCAGGACCCGCTTCTCCATCTTGAACTCGGGGATGCCGTAACGCAGGAGCCCACCGATGCGATCCGCCCGTTCGTAGACGACGACATCGTGTCCAGCCCGTGTCAGTTGCTGGGCCACAGCCAGTCCAGCGGGGCCCGATCCGACTACTGCCACCCGCTTCTCGGTCAGACGACTGGGCCGCACCGCGCTGACCCAACCCTCATCCCAGGCGTGTTCGATAATCGTAAGTTCGATCTGCTTGATCGTCACCGGATCCGAGTTGATGCCCAGGACGCAGGCGGCCTCGCACGGTGCCGGACACAGTCTGCCGGTGAACTCCGGGAAGTTGTTCGTCGCGTGCAGCCGGTCGATCGCCTCGTGCCAGCGATCCCTGTAGACGAGGTCGTTCCAGTCGGGAATTATGTTTCCGAGCGGGCAGCCGTTGTTGCAGAAAGGAACTCCGCAGTCCATGCAACGACTTGCCTGGACCTGCAGTTCCGACTCGGGAAACTCCTCGTAGACCTCTTTCCAGTCATTGATGCGCACAGGTATCGGTCGCCGGGTCGGCAGCTCTCTGCCGTGCTTCATGAATCCTCTGATATCACCCATCAGTGACTTGCCTCCATGACCGCAGCGATGACGTCGCGGCCCTCTGCTTCTGCCTTCCGGGTTGCGTCCAGGACACGCTGGAAGTCCTTGGGCATGACCTTTCTGAACCGGGGAAATTCGCTGTTCTCATTCGCCAGGATCTGCCTTGCACGCTCCGAACCGGTGCTTTCGGCATGACGTGTGATCGTTTCTCGCAGGAACGCAATGTCGTCGGGGTCGAGTTCGTCGAGGGAAACCATGTCGAAGTTGACCAACGTGTCGAAGTTGTCGTTGATGTCGTAGACGTAGGCGATCCCGCCGGACATGCCGGCACCGAAGTTCCGGCCGGTCTCACCGAGAATGACGACCCGTCCGCCGGTCATGTACTCACACCCGTGGTCGCCGACTCCTTCTACGACCGCGGTGGCGCCGGAGTTGCGGACGCAGAAGCGTTCGCCGACGACGCCGTGGATGAACGCCTCACCCGAAGTCGCCCCGTAGAGAATCACGTTTCCGGCAATCACGTTGTCCTCGGGGACCAGCGCCGGATGACTAGCTGTCGGCGGTGTTATGACCAGATGGCCACCCGAGAGACCCTTGCCCACGTAGTCGTTGGCGTCGCCGTGCAGGCGCAGAGTCATTCCCTTGGGAACGAACGCACCGAAGCTGTTTCCGGCTGATCCGTTGAAGTCGATGACGATCGTGTCGTCGGCCAGACCCGCTCCGCCGTGACGTTTGGTGAGCTCGTGGCCGAGCAGAGTTCCGACCGTGCGGTTGACGTTGCGGATCGGTATCTCCAACTTCACCGGAGTGCCGGTTTCGATGGCGTCGCGACACAACTCGATTAGCTCGTTGTCGAGAGCACGATCCATGCCGTGGTCCTGGTGGCGGTGCCACGACAGATGGTCCTCCGGCTGGGGTGCGATCACCTGGAGGATCGGAGACAGGTCGAGTCCTGACGCCTTCCAGTGGTTGATCGCATCGGTGGTGTCGATCACCTCGACGTGTCCGACAGCTTCGGCGATGGATCTGAATCCCAGTTCGGCCAGAAGCTCCCTGACCTCTTCTGCGATGAACAGCATGAAGTTCTCGACGAACTCGGGCTTGCCCGAGAACTTGGCGCGAAGTTCGGGGTTCTGGGTCGCGATACCGACGGGACAGGTGTCCAGATGGCAGACCCGCATCATGATGCAACCCGAAACGACGAGCGGGGCGGTCGCGAAACCGAATTCCTCGGCTCCGAGGAGCGCTGCGATCATCACGTCCCGACCGGTCTTCAGCTGTCCGTCGGCCTGGACGATGATCCGGTCACGCAGGCCGTTCAACAGAAGTGTCTGCTGGGTCTCAGCGAGGCCGAGTTCCCAGGGTCCACCCGCGTGCTTGAGCGAGGTGAGCGGACTGGCGCCCGTTCCGCCGTCATGGCCCGAGATCAACACGACGTCGGACTTGGCCTTGGCGACTCCGGCGGCGACGGTCCCGACTCCGACCTCGGAGACGAGCTTCACGTGAACCCTCGCGGTCGGATTCGCGTTCTTCAGATCGTGGATCAACTGGGCCAGATCCTCGATCGAATAGATGTCGTGGTGCGGAGGAGGCGAAATCAGCCCGACTCCGGGAGTCGAGTGCCGGGTTTCTGCGATCCACGGATAGACCTTGTGGCCCGGCAGCTGTCCACCTTCGCCGGGCTTGGCGCCCTGGGCCATCTTGATCTGAAGGTCATCGGCGTTGGTCAGATAATGCGATGTGACGCCGAACCGTCCGGAGGCGACCTGCTTGATCGACGATCGTTTCGAGTCGCCGTTGGGCAGCGGTTCGAAGCGCGAGGCGTCCTCGCCGCCCTCGCCGGTGTTGGACTTGGCTCCCAGTCGGTTCATTGCAACTGCAAGCGTTTCGTGAGCCTCGGCCGAGATCGAGCCGTAGCTCATCGCCCCGGTTGAGAACCGCTTGACGATCTCGAAGGCGGGCTCGACCTCGTCGATCGAAATCGGCGCGCGGTCCGAGTTGAGATGGAACAATCCGCGGAGAGTGGCGAGCTGTTCCGACTGGTCGTTGACCAGGCCGGTGTACTCCTTGAAGACCTTGTACTGCCCGCTCCGTGTGGCGTGTTGGAGCTTGAAGACCGTCTTGGGGTTGAACAGGTGGTACTCGCCCTCGCGCCGCCACTGGTACTCGCCTCCGTAGTCGAGGTCGCGGTGGGCCTGTTCGCTTGGACGGAAGGGGTAGGCGGTCGCGTGGCGACGACGGGCCTCCTCGGCGACCTCCTTCAGCCCGATGCCCCCGAGGCGGCTCACGGTGCCGGTGAAGTACTCGTCGATGAGTTCCTCACCGAGGCCGATCGCCTCGAAGATCTGGGCACCCGTGTAGGAGGCCATGGTGGAGATGCCCATCTTGGACATCACCTTCAACACGCCTTTGCCGACAGCCTTGATGTAGTGCTGACGTGCTTCATCGAAGTCGGTGACAGTCGTCCGGCGTTCCCGGACGAGTTGCTCGATCGTGTCGAATGCCAGATACGGGTTGACCGCAGCTGCTCCGTAGCCGATAAGGAGAGCGAAATGATGAATCTCCCTGGCTTCACCCGTCTCGACGATCAGACCGACGCGGGTCCGGGTCCGCTCGCGGATCAGGTGGTTGTGGACCGCCGCTGTCGCCAACAGCATCGGGATGGGAGCCAGGTCCGAGTTGGTGTGGTTGTCGGACAGGACAATGATGTTCGCACCCTCGTCGATCGCCCTGGTGACCTCGCGGCGTATCCGCTCGAGCGCTCGCGCCAGGCCGTCGCCTCCGGAGAATGCCGGGAACAGGGTCCGGATGACCCGGGCCTTGAAACGATGGTCGATCTCTTCGATGTGGAGTATCCGATCGAGGCTGACGTTGTCGATGATCGGGCTCGAAAGCTCGAGCATGTGACAGCTCTCCTCGTCGGGCGCCAACAGGTTGCCCTCAGGGCCGATAAGGCGACTCGCGGAGGTGACGAGTTCCTCACGGATACCGTCGAGTGGCGGATTCGTCACCTGGGCGAACAGTTGTGAGAAGTAGTCGTAGAGTAGCCGTGACTTATCCGAGAGCACCGCGATCGGGGTGTCGGTACCCATCGAACCGATCGCCTCGGTACCGGAGCGGGCCATCGGCTCGATCAGCAGCCGGATCTCTTCGTGTGTGTATCCGAAGGTCTGCTGTTCGCGGATGACGTCGCGGTCCAGTTCGGGGACGTGGAACACCTCGGGCAGGTCGTCGAGGTGGGTCATCTTGTTCTTGAGCCACTCGCCGTACGGATGGGCGGCGGCGAGTTCGGCCTTGATCTCGGAGTCCTCGATGATTCGACCCTGGGACGTGTCGATCAGGAACATGCGGCCCGGCCGCAGGCGCCCCTTGGCGACGACCGTCGACGGATCGATGTTGAGTGTTCCGACCTCTGAGGCCATCACGACGAGGCCATCCTCGGTCACCCAGTAGCGCGACGGACGCAGTCCGTTGCGATCGAGCACCGCTCCGACGATCGTGCCGTCGGTGAAACACACCGAAGCTGGTCCGTCCCACGGCTCCATCAGACATGCGTGGTAGCGGTAGAAGTCACGCACCGCCGGGTCCATGTGCTGATGGTTCTCCCAAGCCTCTGGGATCATCATCAACATGGCGTGGGGTAGCGAGTAGCCGCCCAGATGCAGGAGCTCGAGGACCTCGTCCAGGTGCGCGGTGTCAGATGCTCCGGGGCTGCAGATCGGGAAGATGCGTTCGATCGTGTCGGCCCCACCCGGGAGCAGGTCCGATTGCAACAGCGACTCGCGTGCCCTCATCCAGTTCTTGTTGCCCGCCACGGTGTTGATCTCGCCGTTGTGGGCGACGAAGCGGTACGGGTGGGCCAGTGGCCACGACGGGAAGGTGTTGGTCGAGAAACGTGAGTGGACCAGCGCGATTGCCGAGCTGAGCCGCTCGTCGGAGAGGTCGGGAAAGAAGTCTCCGAGCTGGGGGGTCGTGAGCATTCCCTTGTAGACGATCGTGCGACACGACAGGGACGGGAAGTAGACCAGCGGCGTCCCATCGGACTCGGTCAGCTCGCGTTCGATGCGCTTGCGGGCCATGAAGACCTGGCGATCGAGCTCGATGCCCTCCTTCGGACCCGAACTCGCCTGGCCCGAACTCCCCTGGCCCGAGCCAGTCGAACCGGCACCCGCTTTCCCGGCCGCGTCGGCCAGGAAGATCAGCTTGAAGTCCGGCATCACCGCTAGTGCGGAAGCGCCCAGCGCCGAAGGGTCCGTTGGTACGTCGCGCCAGCCCAGGACGGTCAAGCCCTCTGCCTCGAAGATCGACTCGGCCTTCAGTCGGGCAGCGTCACCGGCTCCTGGGTCGAGCGGTAGGAACGCCATTCCTGCGGCATAACGTCCAACTGGAGGCAGCTCGAAATCAACGACGGACCTGAAGAACTCATCTGGAATCTGGATGAGGATTCCGGCACCGTCACCGGTGTTGGTTTCAGCTCCGGTGGCACCACGATGTTCAAGGTTGCATAGCGAAGTGAGTCCCTTCGCAACGATGTTGTGAGAGCTACGGCCATGAATATCGACGACGAAGGAAACTCCACAGGAGTCGTGTTCGAGGTCAGGACGGTAGAGCCCGATGGGACCGGGCCGGTCGTGGGACATGTTGCTCCCGTTTTATGCAGGCACTCTGACAGAGATGTCGAGTACGACGATCAGGTGAATCCGTCACGGAAAGTGGACGGGTGCAGGCGTCGTTGACTGCGTGCAGCGTCATTGCTGCTGGCACCGGCGGGGCAGAAGCTGCCCGGGGCAACACTGCCCAGACCACAGGTACAGGGGGAAACATACACCCACGCGGGCCCATCACCTCGCAATTTTGGAGAAGACCCTTGCGGAACAAGGGCGGAAACAGCTTCGGAACCGTGCCGAGGAATCGCCTGAGTGCATCGACAACCTCGAACCCGGTAGAGCCTCCAGTACTCTCTGGCCGTGCCAAGGACATCAATTCGATTCACGCGTAGAGCATCCGGTTGGACTGCTGACCGCCTCCCTGCTCGACCTGGAGCGCTCTTGGGACTGGCCGTTCTGATCGGAGTGGTCCTGGCGACTGTTGGGTGTGGTTCGAAGGCACCGATCGAGAAGTCCACTGGAGTGAGTGAGGGCGTTGACGTCGGCTCCCCCGCCGCTAGTTCTCCCGCTGCTAGTTCGCCCGACGCCAGTTCACCCGCCGCCAGTTCGCCGGAAGTCAGTTCGCCCGAACGAGGTCCGCTCGGAAGCGGCGAAGCCGTCACGTTGGCCTTCGCAGGCGATGCGAGCTTCCAAGGTCTCGGAGCTGCTGCATCCGCTGATCCCGGCGGGCTACTCAGCGCCGTAGCTCCGGTTCTGTCGGACGCAGATGTGACGATGATCAACCTGGAGACCGCTGTCGGCTCCGGTGGATCTCCGGAACCGAAGGCGTTCAATTTCCAGGCACCTGCTGCTGTACTCGACTCGCTGTCGAGCGCCGGTGTGGACGTGGTCACGATGGCCAACAACCACGCGATGGACTTCGGCCTTGACGGTCTGCGGGCGACGCTCGACATCAAGGCGAAGTCGAAGATCGCGATCCTGGGCGTCGGCGCCGATGCAACCGAGGCCTACACCCCTCACATCGCCACTGTTCGAGGTCAGCGCATCGGCTTCCTTGCTTTCAACGACGTGTTCGATTCGAGCCTTGTCGCAAAGTGGACGGCTGGTGACGGCAAGCCAGGTATAGCGAGCTCCAAGACGAGCCACGCCGACCGGGTCACCGCAGCCGTGGCAGCGTTGCGACAACAGGTCGACACACTTGTTGTGTACCTGCACTACGGAACCGAAACCCAGACCTGTCCGAACTCCCGTCAGAAGGAACTCGTCGAGCAGCTGTCGGCCGCTGGCGCCGACATCATCGTGGGATCCCATGCCCATCGGCTGCAGGGTGTCGGCTACCTGGGCGACAAACTTGTGGCGTACGGCCTCGGCAACTTCATCTTCAGAGCGCCGAGTGCCCCGGGACGCCAGAGCGGAGTCCTGAAGGTCACGGCTACCGGTGCGCGAATCGATTCGTTCAAGTGGATTCCCGCCGAGATCCGTGGCGAGGTACCCGTTCCACTGACCGGTGAAGCCGCGACCCGCGCGGCTGGCGAGATGGCCACGCTGCAGACATGCGCGGACCTGACCGTCGAACCATCCGGCGGAGCCCGGAAAGGCAACTGACATGCACACCGCGAACGATCTCGCCGGATTCATCGACGCATCCCCCACCCAGTTCCATGCGGTGCACAATGTCGCTACCAGACTGCTCGACGCCGGCTTCAGCCAGGTCAATCCCACCAATGACGGCGCGGGAAGCAACGACGCTGCAGCCGCGGGGCAATTGGCCCCCACCCAGGCAACCACCCAGGCATCGTCCCTCCGCTCGGCCAGCGAGCCGGGCGCTCGTTTCGTGCTCAGAGATGGTGCCCTGATCGCCTGGGTCGATGGCCCTTCCCCGCTGACCCGACTTCGGATGATCGGCGCACACACTGATTCGCCGAACCTCCGCATCCGCCCCAGACCGGACACGGGCTCGGTCGGCTTCCGCCAACTCGGAATCGAGGTCTACGGAGGTGCCCTGGTGAACTCCTGGCTGGACCGAGACCTTGGTATTGCGGGACGTGTTGCGGTTTCCGACGGCACAGGCGGCATTGAACACCGGCTCTTCCGAAGTCCCGACGCGCAGGTGAGGGTCGCCCAGTTGGCGATTCATCTGGACCGTGGCGTCAACGAACGTGGTCTGGTTCTGGACCAACAGCAGCATCTGACACCGATCTGGGGCCTCGGAACAGCCGTGGAGGGTGATTTCCGGGACTGGCTCGCCGAGCTGATCGACTGTCCGGCCACAGACATCTACGGCTGGGACGCAGCCTGTTTCGACTTCCAGCAGAGCGCACTGTTCGGTCGGTCGTCCGAGTTTCTGGCAGCTCCCCGCCTCGACAATCTCTGCTCGACCTTCGGTGCGGTCGAATCCCTCATCGCCGCCAAATGGGCGGGGTCTGGACCTGCTTTGATTGCGCTGTTCGACCACGAAGAGGTGGGGTCGACCACAGCCACCGGAGCCGACTCGGGGTGGTTGGCCAGGGTGCTCGAGCAGCGAAGGACTGGGCTCGGAATCGATCAGGGGGACTGGATGGACAGTTTGGATTCGGCGTTGTTGTTGTCTGCCGACATGGCCCACGCCACCCACCCGAACTACATCGAACGCCACGAACCCAGACACCGGATCGCACTTGGTGCCGGGCCGGTCATCAAACACAACGTCAATGCGCGTTACGCGACCGACTCGATCGGTGCTGGTGAGTTCCGCCTGGCTTGTGAGCGTGCCGATGTCCCCCTCCAGCACTATTCGCATCGGGGCGACCTTGCCTGCGGCTCGACCATCGGCCCTCTGGCAGCGGCACAACTGTCCGTTCGAACGGTCGACGTCGGAATTGCGCAACTTTCGATGCACTCCGCCCGAGAGGTCATGGCAGCGGCGGACGTTGACCCTATGGTTAGGTCCTTCACGGCGTGGCTCTCTCCCGAACGAGATTGAGCCGGTTCAGATGCCGATTCGGACGCCGGTTCAGGCCGATCCCAGGGGGTAATTGCAATGGAAATGAAAATCGGAATCAACGGAACGGGTGACCTGTCTCGGATCGACCAGGTGGCGAAAGCTGCCGCCAAGGCCGAGGAAGAGGGCTTTGATTCGTTCTGGATCGCCCAAATCTTCGGCGTCGATGCCTTGACGACGCTGGCACTCGTCGGCCAACGGGTTCCCCGCATCGAACTCGGTACTGCAGTGGTTCCCACCTACCCGCGTCATCCGATGATGCTGGCCAGCCAGGCCCTGACAGTTCAGCAGGCAACCGGCAATCGCCTTGCACTCGGCATTGGGCTGTCGCACCAGATCGTCGTCGAATCGATGTGGGGCTACTCCTATGCCCGGCCGGTTCGCCACATGCGCGAATACCTCGCAGCTCTGTTGCCCATGTTGAAGGGCGAGGCCGCGTCGGTGTCGGGCGAAGAGGTCTTCAGCCAGGGTTCGGTCGACGTCGCCGACGCGACCGCACCGCCCGTGGTCGTCGCGGCGCTCGGATCCCAGATGCTGAAGGTTGCAGGCTCGGTGGGCTGTGGAACCATCACTTGGTGTACCGGCGAGAAGGCGCTTGTCGACCATGTCGTTCCCGGCATTACCCGCGCGGCCGAGGACGCCGGTCACCCCAGGCCCAGGGTCGTTGCCGGTCTTCCCATCTGTGTTACCGATGACCCCGCCGCTGCGAAGGCGGTCGTCGCCGAACAGCTGGCTCTCTACGGCGGTCTGCCCTCATACCGTGCGATGCTCGATCTGGACCAGGCTGGCGGACCGGAGGACGTGGCGATAATCGGCAACGAGGCCCAGGTAACGTCAGCCCTTCAGCGGCTGAGCGATGGCGGAGTGACCGACTTCGCGGCGGTGATCGCGGCGCCGAACAATGACGATCGCGACGCAACCCGGGCGCTGCTCAGATCTCTGCTCTGACTCGAAGTTCGAGCTCGGATTCAGACCTCGGATTCAGACATCGGCCGGGCCATTGAGGCGCGAATCTCAGTGGCCGCGTCGGATTCCCTTGAGCTTTGTGGACCTGGCCGTGCCGTATTTGAGACGGAGCGCCCTGATCGACATCTTGTCCATGTTCCGAGGGATCGGGTACCACCACGCCTCACGTGGAAGCTCGATCCGTGACGACATGACGGACTTGACCTGCGAGAACTCAAGCAGACCCTCGGGACCGTGCACCCTGCCGATCCCCGAGGACTTCACTCCCCCGAAGGGAAGCCCGGTGATCGCGTAGGAAACGATGCAGTCGTTGACGCAGACATTGCCCGCCTCGAGTTGCTCGGCGAGTTCTGCACCTGCGACGAGGTCGCTGGTCCACACCGAGCTGTTGAGTCCGTATTCGCTGTCGTTGGCGAGGGTCAGCGCCTCATCGATTTCCGAGAACTTGGCGATCGGAAGCACCGGCCCGAAAGTCTCGTCGGTCATGATCTTCATCGAGTGGTCCACGTCGACGAGAACCGTCGGTTCGAACCAAAGTCCGTCCCGCTCGATCCGTTTGCCGCCGAGAAGCACTGTGGCCCCCAGCTTCACGGCATCGGCGATGTGATCCTCGACGATCTTCAACTGGGGTTCGAAGGTCATGGAACCGATGTCGCCCCCGGAGGCGTTCTGGCGCACCTGCGATGCGAGTTCGACCACCAGATCGATGAACTCAGAAGCGACGGACTCGTCGACATAGACACGCTCGACCGACATACAGGTCTGTCCCGAATTCTGGAACGCACCCCAGACCGCGCCGCGGGCGGCCCGTTCCAGGTCGGCGTCGGCGCACACGATCATCGGGTCCTTGCCACCCAGCTCCAACAGGACCGGAGTCAGGTTCTCTGCAGCTGCTGCCATGACCCGCCGGCCGGTCTTGGCTGACCCCGTGAAGGCAATCTTGTCGACACCGCTCTTGACCAGAGCTTCCCCGGTGACGCCTCCGCCGGTGACGATCTGGACAAGGTCCGGCCATTCGTCGTCCTTGAACAGTTCGCCGATAGCCAAGCCGACCGTCGGGGTCACCTCGGATGGCTTCAGGACCACCGGATTGCCGGCGAACAGCGCTGTCAAAAGCGGTGTCATCGACAGAGTGAAGGGGTAGTTCCACGGGCTGATGACACCAACGACTCCGACCGGCGAATATGACTTCCACGCCTTCTTGTGGGCCATCATCCCCGCCGGGACCGGCTTCGTGGCGAGCACCTCACCGCCGTGCTTGGCGTACCAGCTGATGGTTTCGCATACTGCCATCAGCTCGGTTGTCACAGCTTCGACCCGCTGCTTTCCGGTCTCGGCGCAGATGATCTCGACAAGTTCCTCGGCCCGGTCGAGGAGCCTGTCCCGCACGGTCAGCAGATGACGTGTTCGGTCACGGTACGTCAGCGCGGCCCAGGCCGGGGCGACCGAACGGGCTCTGGCGACGGTGGCGTGCACCTCGGCTGCGGAGAACTCTGGGACCACTCCCAGCAGGTCGCCGGTTCGAGGGTCGAACGTCTCGATCAGATTACGAGCTGACCCTTCCGCGGTGACTGGCGACTCAACTTCGGCGGCTGGAGACTCAACTTCAGCGGGGGTCGCTTCATCGGACGATGGAAGGACGCTTGAAGGCATGTGTGAACGCTAATCCACCCGATTCGCTTTGGCTCTTTCAGATCGACTGCCGGTAGCCGAAGAACTCGTGATCCTCGTTGTATCCGCCGTAGCCGCCACCGACCTCGGCGAAGGTCGAGACGAACTCGATGCCTTGGATCCACTTGACCTGTTTGAACCCCAATTGGACCTCGTTGCGCAGCCGCAACGGGGCGCCGTGGCCGAAGGTGAGCGCCTCGTCGTTCATGTCGTAGGCGAGCATCGTCAGGCGGTAGCGCATCTGCTCTATGGGATGCGCGTCGTAGTAGATCCCTTCGTCGGCGCCTTCGCCGAAGGAATAGAAGACGACCCACCTGGCCTCGGGAAGAGGGTGCACCAGGTCGAGGATCGTGGACATGGAAACGCCTCCCCATTTGGCCACTCCTGACCAACCCTGGATACAGAAGTTCTGGGTGATCTGCTCGTGGTGCGGCATGGCCCTCAGGTCCGCCAGACTCAACTCGACCGGGTTCTCGACCAATCCGGAAATGCCCAGCCGGTAGTTCGCGAACTCGCCAGCCTGGAGTGCCCGGTACTCCGCCGACTCCGGATACTTGCCGTTGTGCCAGAAGTAGGGCGAGATGTCCCGTTCGTCATACTCGCCGGGGCTCGAGTCGATGTGTTCGAAGAGCCGTTGGAAGGGTCCGATGAGCGCAAAGCCGACCCTCTGGATGAGCCGGGGGTTCTTCAAGGTCAACGGCGTCGCCGCCACCCATCCGACTATGACGATGACCATCGAGGCGGCGAATATCCAGAAGCCGAGCCACCCTCCGCTGTTCTGCCCGGCGTACATATGGTTGAGATTTCGAAGGAGCCCGGTTGTGAACACAAGGGTCACGTGGACGACGATGAAGAACAAGAACCAGACCAGCACGAAGAAGTGAAGTGAGCGTGCCGTCTGGATGCTCAGAACCCGACTGAGACGCTTCAAACGGGTGGACAAAGCAGGAGACATGCCGAGCCCGGTGAGCATCGCTGCTGGTGCGGCAATGAAGATCGTGACGAAATAGGCCAGGAGTTGCAGGCCGTTGTAGGCCGCCCAGCCATGTTCGGTCGGCCAGTCGAGCGACAGGTACTGAATCATGACCGAGGCCGCGTTCGGAAAGACGTCCCAACTGGTCGGTATGACCCGACGCCACTGGGAGGTAGAGAACAACAGCACGTAGAAGATCAGGCCGTTCACCAGGAACAGGACGTCGGTTCCGAGGTGCCACCAGCGTGCCAGCCCGATCGAGTGGCGGATGCCGGGCAGACCCACCTGGCTGGGCAGGCCGATCGAGTCCTGCTTCGCGGTCCAGAGTGGGTCGGACGGGACCGGCTGTTGCATCCTGAACCAGTCTTCGCCCGGCGTGCTGTGGCGGGTCCAGTACAGGCGTGGGTGGTCGGCGAGGATCTGGATGCCCGAGCGGATGATGAACATCATCAGGAACAGATTGATGAAGTGTTGGGCCGAAACCCACCACGGGAACCCCGCGTCGCGTTCGGCCTGAGCCGTCAGCGTGGTTCCAGGGTGCTCGGCTATGAAGTCCCTCACCGCTGGCATGTTTCGCAGCCCTTTTGCAGCAGCAACGGCTACCAGCAGTGCCGCAAAGCCGATGGGCACCAGCCAGAGGAGGTTGAACCAGCGGCTGTGGCCGATCCTGACTCTCGGGGCGATTCCTTCTGCCCGTGGTATTGCCCCGGCCCAAGTTTCCGGGTCGACACGATCCTGTCCGACAGTCAGTTGTGAGCGGAAGTTACTCAATCATCGACCCTTCAGATCGCTCGTACCCTTCGTATGTATGTTCCCGGAATGAAGGTCAGAACCTCACCGGGCCTCGGGTACTGGGTCGAAAGAACTAAAGGGGGGTCCGGAACCTGTCGACAGTGGCTAGGTGGTCACACGACGGCTCGGAGCGAAGACGACGATGATGGACGAACAATCGGCCCGGCCGCGCACGGTCGGGGCGACGCCGTCCAGAAGAGGATTGCGGCGGCACCGCTCCGAGCGTGGTGCGGTCATGGTGGAGGCGGCGATCGTCCTGCCACTGATGATCTTCATCGTTGTCGGCATCATGGAGTTCGGCCTTCTCTTCACCAGCTACTCGACGACGACGGCGTCAACGCGCAGTGGTGCCAGACTTGCCGCCACCCAGTACTCCCAGGCCCAAGTGGGCTCTACCGAGACCGCCTCACAGACTGCAGCGCTCGCACAGATCGCGTTGGCCACCGAAGCTGACCTGAAGGTCCTGAACAACGCCAAACCGGTCGGGATGGCGATCTACAAGGTCAACCCGAGCTCGACGAGCGGAGCGCCCTACGGTGGATACCCCGCTGCGGGAATGTCCGGGGGTTGCACCAGTTCCTGCGTCAAGTACAAGTGGAACGGCACCGCGATGGTGCGTACGGGCGGCTCGTGGCCCAACCCGCAGCGTTGCGTCATCAGCTCCGTCGATTCAATCGGCGTCTACGTGCAGGTCGAGCATTCCTACATAACGGGTCTTATCGGATCCAAGCGAACCGTCGAGGGCCACACGGTGATGAGGCTTGAACCCGTTCCGTCGGAGAGTTGTTGATGGCCACACGTCGGGGAACCTCAGGAACAGCAGGGACAGTCGGGTCACCGGCGGACACGGAATCTGCTTCTGGTCTGGATGAGAGTCCAACCGGTCGACGTCGCCGCAAACGCAAGCCCTGGAGCGAGAAGAGCCGTGGCGAACGCGGAATCGTGATCGTCTGGTTCTCGCTGATGCTGGTGATGCTGCTCGGCTTTGCAGGCTTCGCTGTCGACCTTTCGAATTGGTGGCTGCAGGCCGATCGTCTGCAGAAGGCGGCTGACTCGGGCGCACATGCCGGCGTCGTTTACCTGCCAGCCGATCTGGGCGGGGCGACAACGACCGCCAGGGCCGAGGTCGCCAAGAACGGCTTCAAGACCACCGGCAGCACAAAGAACGCCGACGTCGCCATTACCCAGGAGCCGAACCCAAATCGGCTCCGTGTCAGCCTGACGACCACCGTTCCCACATATTTCGTGCGGCTGCTGGGCGTGGACCACGTCACGCTCACAAGGGACGCGGTTGCGGAATACATCGCTCCGATTGCAATGGGGTCACCCTCCAACAAGCTGGGCAACGACCCTGCCCGCGGCGACACGGCTGCCCAGTTCTGGATCAATGTCGCGGGCCCCAGGTCCACCAAGGGATCCGGTGACCGGTTCCAGGCAAAGGTCTGTGGCACTTCCGTGATGGGTTGTACCAACACGATGATTCCCGGGGTCAACAACGATGAGTACGCACCGGACGGATACCTGTTCGCCGTGCGGGTCGCCGAAAAGGTGGCTGGTCAGGACCTGCTGATTCAGGTCTATGACCCCGCCTTCATCTATGTCGGCGACAAATGTGAGAGCTCCACCTTCCCCAACTCGACCCAGCTGAACGAGCTGAAGACGTGGTATCCGGATGCTCCGGCACGCTTTGCAGGAGGCCTCAACTCCTGGTGCTCGGGTGATCAGGAGATCAACGGACTAAAGAACACCCAGACGACCTTTGTGGTCAGAGCGCCGGACAACACCCCGTGGTCCGACACTGACAACCCGGTAGTTGCGGGTTGTACGACCACTATGCCTGCGTGGGTGCCCACGAGCAGTGGAAACGACTCCATCTATGGCCGCCTCAAGAGCGGCGCCGGAACCGGAGATGGCGTTGCTCCCTGGACGTTCAGCGAGGTCTTCCGCCAGAACGTAACCATTTGCCGAATTCCAGCCGCCCAGGTGAAGGTCGGCGACTACATCCTCCAGATCCGCTCTAACGCTTCCGCAGCAGCGCCGTACACCTACGACCCCAATAACGTCACCGGTGGTCACAACCGCTTCTCGATCCAAGCCGGATTCGGCGTCAGCGGCGCCTCAAGCACGGTGAACAACAAGGTTTCGTTGAACGCACGGGGAAGGTTCCCCATATATGCGAACGCAAATTCTGCGAACACGATCTTCTACCTGGCAAGGATCATGCCCTACGACGCAGGCAGGACCCTGCGGGTTTCGCTCTATGACATCTCCGACGTGGGCGACTCCGGATCGATGCGCATCGTGCCGCCAACAGAGTTCGGCAACAACTTCTCGGGTTGTACTTTCTCGAACGATAAGAACAAGTCGATGAGCTACAACTCGGGAACGTGCAAGTTGACGGTGCCCAACGGCTATTACAACGAACGCAACGTGAATGTCGACGTGCCGATCCCAACGAACTACACCTGCAACAAGGACGACAGCCAAGGCTGCTGGATCACCGTTGAGGCGAAGTTCAACGGATCCGTTCAGGACACCACCACCTGGTCGGCGTCGATACTCGGTAATCCAATTCGCCTAGTCGAGTAGCCAGCGACCCGCCGGAGCTGTCTTCAGGTCCGGGATGCTTGCCACTGCGCGATCGTCTCGCCCATGGGCGTCGAGGGTGGCCCCTGCGTGAAGGGCCACAACTCTTCAGCCAGCATTCTCCAGTTGCCCCTGGCCCGTAGGTCCCCGAACAGGGCGAACAGACCCAGATTGATGCGCTGGACGATCACCATCGACGGTGGCAGGTTCGCTGCCTTCATGATGTCTGCGTGGGGGCCGCTCAGGTCGAAGAACTGGCGAACTGATTGCGAGGACCATTCAGGCGTTATCTCCATCACCTCGTCCCGCATGACGAACTCGTAGAAGTGACCGAAATAGGCGCGGATGTCATCGTCGGAAACCTGCACATCCGGTGACAGAATGCCGATCTCCTCGACGAGCCTTCTGTACTTCGGGATGTCGTCCTCGATGGCCATCGCGATGATCATGTCCTCGAACGCCTTGACCTCTTCCGGGCTGAACCGCTTGCACAGTCCGAAGTCCAGGAAGGTGACTCGGCCGCCCGGGTTGAAGATGTAGTTCCCGGGGTGTGGGTCGCCGTTGAAGGCGTGGAGTTGGTAGATCGCCCCGAATGCAAAGCGGTAGAGGCACTCGGCGGTCAGCTGCCTCTCCTCGTCGGACCATTCGAGTACCTCCGAGAACGTCGAACCTTCGGCGAACTCGGTCGTCAACATCCGCTTGAAGCTGAGGTCGTCGATTACCTCGGGGATGTGGATGAACGGATGGCCCCTGAACGCGTCGGCGAAGAGTCTCTGGTTTTCTGCCTCGACGCTGTAGTCGAGCTCTTCGACAATGCGCTCGCGCAATTCCTCCACGATCGGCTTTGGATCAAGTCCGGGAAACAACATTCCGAGCATCGTGAAGATCAGATCCGAGTTCTCGAGATCCGCTGCCACAGCTTCATCGACGCCCGGATACTGGACCTTCACAGCGACCTTGACCCCGTCATGGGTGACGCCACGGTGCACCTGCCCAATCGACGCCGCAGCTATCGGGGTGCGGTCGAACTCGGCGAAAAGCTCGTCCGGAGACTTGCCACTCTCGGCGCGGATCACCTCTTCGACAAGGTTGTAGGCCATTGGGGGCGCGTCGGCCTGAAGCTGTTTGAGCGCGTCGCGAACAGGCTCGGGCAGACCTTGATCCAGGTAGCTGGCCATCTGGCCCAGCTTCATCATGGCTCCGCGCATATTGCCCAGAACCTCTACGACCTGTTCGGCCGACTGCAATTCGAACTCGGAGCGCAGCTCGGCCCGACGTTCCTCGGAGGCGAGAAGACCCTTGGCTCTCATCGAGGCGTACCCGGATCCGGTACGGGCGCTGATTTTGGCCAACTCTGCCGTGCGTCCTGCCCTGTTGGTCTGCATCAGCGGCGACGCGGAACCGCGTCGGGACAGAACCGCACCAGCGCCGATGGCGGCAGAACCGGCAGCTATTGCAAATAGAAGGCCCCGCGCCTTGCTGCGCGGGGCCTTCCGGGTCACGTCTTGGTCCATGGCGTATCTAAGGTCCGTTCGGTGACCATCGGTGCTGTGACTGTCAGCTCTCGGTGATGGTTATGGATTCGATCCGCACGTCGTCGCTGGGACGGTCTCCTGCGCCTGTGGGCACGCTCTGGATGGCTGCGAGGACATCTTCGCCGGCGATCAGTTTGCCGAACAGCGAGTACTGCGGCGGAAGGCCGACTCCGCTCGGGCCCGAGACGATGAAGAACTGGCTCCCGTTGGTATTGGGGCCGGCGTTCGCCATGGCGAGTGAGCCGATCTGGTAACGCCCGGGTGCGGGAAGCTCGTCGGCGAACTTGTAGCCGGGACCTCCCCTACCGGAACCCTCGGGACAGCCACCCTGGATCATGAAGCCCTCGATGACCCGATGGAAAATCAGACCGTCGTAGTAGTGGTAGCGGGCCAGGCTCACGAAGTTGTTGACCGTGTTGGGAGCGTCTCCGGCGTGGAGAAAGGCCGTCATGGTGCCGTGGTTGGTGACGATCTCTGCCTGGTAGCTCTTGGAAGGATCGATGCACATCGGCATCGGCTCCGAGAACTTGGTGGTGCGGGGCGAGGATCCGTCTGCTGCGGGGCATTCTGTTGACATGCGCCAGATCCTACGCGGCGGTCGATGAGACCCTGAACTTACGAGCCGCTCCGGTCACGGATGCACCGACTCCATCTCATCCGGTCTTGGGTCTGGTCCAGCGAAGATTCTCGAATCGCGCGAAGTCGCGATCGAACGAGGGAAGAGACGCGCCATGTTCGCGAGCGAGCGTCGCCGGGACCGCATCAGGTACCGCGTATGGGTCACGCTGACCCACCTGGGGTGAGCGGCGAATCAGGCGGCTTCGCCCACCTTCTCCGGTATTATTGGCCCCATGTCCATCGCCTCCCCGTCTAATGAGCCGAGTGCCCTCACTGTGCTTCCGCCCGAGGAAGCATTGCAGCGCGCTCTTCCGGCTCCCACAGCAGAGGAATTGGAGATCGAGGGCCTTACCGATGAGGAGTGGACGGCCTTCGAGCAGGCGCTCGCCTCGCGGTGACCAGCCGGGTGACGCCCGCTGTGGTCGTCGACACGATGGGGGTGTCGGCACTGGTGAACGCCACGCGTCAACCCGACCCAGCGGCCGAGTACTCCGCTCTGATTGCTGGGCGCCCGATCGTAATTTCCTTCGCGACGGTTACGGAATTGCGCTACGGCGCACTGAAGGCTGGCTGGGGGGAGCTGCGCAGGGACCGGCGTTGGCGCTGCGCTCACGCAGGCACTGATCACGTCAGAGTGCTCGGCGGTTGAGCTGGTGTCTCGGTCCTGCTCTGCTCAACTCACGGTGCTTCAGCGGAACTTCGACAAGGCCTCTTGGGCGCCGGGTTCATCGAGCACCACAACCGCTGCTCTTCCCTTCCGGACGCCCTTCACCGGGAGAAGAACGGTCTCGGGACTGGAGCTGCCGAGCTTTCGAACGAACGAGATCGACTCCATGAATCCGAGACCGGAGTCGATTTTCAGCTCACCTGAAACAGCATCGGCCACGTTGATGAGGGTCAGCGGATTACGGGTCTTGCCGACCTCGGCGAGCGCCGTCCGCAGGAAGGTCTGCTGGCGCTGCTGACGCCCAAGGTCAGCTGTCGGGTCGGTGACGTTCCTACCGTCGATCACCTCGGTGTAGTGGCGAGAACGGGCATAGGCGAGAGCCTGTTGTCCATCGAGCAGGACCGGACCCGAGGTTTCGACGTTCAGCCCGGACTGCTTGTCGAACGCGGGATGGGGAAAATCGATCGTCACTCCCCCGACGGCGTCGACCAGGCCGGCGAACGAGCCGAATCCCACTTCCAGGTAGTGGTTCACGGGTATGTCCAGATTCTCTTTGACAGTCTGGACAAGGTTGGCCGGCCCGTGGTTGTAGGCACCGTTTATACGGCCCATCTTTTCGGTGTCGTGGATAGTCACCCACAGGTCACGGGGAATGGACATCATCGTCGAACCACCGGGAGATGTTCGCAACACAATGATCGTGTCCGATCGACTCCCCACGACCCCGCTATTGCCCTCGGGGTCGAACTCGGCGCGCGAATCGGAACCCACCAGCAGGTAGTTGACCTCGTCGCCGCTGACGGGGTCGAGCACGTCCTGGAGGTCCAGTCGCTCGATCCGTGAATACGCCCGGTACGCCTTGACGACAAGGAATCCGATGGCCAGAGCGAGGAGTAGCGGAATCAGGACCAGCCAGCGGCGTAGGTGGATGCGTCGACGTTTTGGACCCCTCGGCCCAACCGGCTGCACCGCCGGTTCGGAGGGAGGCCGTGTCGGACCCTTGGGACCTGCTGGCGCTGGCGACGGGACCGGACCACCCTGGCGTTGCCCGTGTCCGGCGCCTCCGCGTGCGGGTGCGTCCGTGCGGACCTTCGGCCGCGCTGGTGCTGCGGGTACCACAGCTGGCCCAACGGCTTTCGGGCGCGGTTGGCCAGGTCGGGGCTGTCCTGCTCGTGACGTCGTCGGATTCGGCGAGGCTTCGGGGTTGCGCCCTTGGGCGCCACGGCCGGGGGGCGACGGCACGAAGTACTGCCTGCCCGGACCATCCTGCGAGGAACCAGATTTCTTCGGCTCCTCACCGGGACTCTTAGCTGGCATCCGGACATTCTTGCAGCGAATCCGGCGAACTCAGGGACCGGGCACCACTCCTATTGCCTCGGCACCTACGGTGGACGCACGACGTGGGCCGAAGCGCGCCTACCGACGCCAGTAGGGTCCGTTCACGCCATCAGACACGGTCAGGCAAGTGCAGTCATCAGAACCAGTACCTCTCGAATCCAATGCCTACGCCGTCTCGTATCGACTACTAGGTGACCGCCCCGCCGCGCTTGCGGTGGCCGGAATTGCGGCGGAACGCCTGCGCCAGATGGGCGATCCCCTGCCGTCCGACTGGATGGCCAGACTTATCGAGTTCACGATCGTTCAGACGATCGGGCCGTCGCCGATCGCGCACCTGGACCCGGAGTCCGATGAACACTCGAGCATGCGGGCGGCCTTGCGTAGACGCCTTGAGCACGCAACGACTCATGAACGTGTTGTCGGGGCGCTGGTCCATCTGGCCGGGTACTCGGTCGAGTCGGTCTCGGAGATGACGGGGATCCCGACGAGCGAAGTCCAGTCGCTGGCACGGGTGCTTTCCCCACCGCCGGGAGTCCACTACCGCGACCTTGGGGACCCCGAACTAACAGGTGGTCCGACCCGTCGGTCGAGTCGTTCCCCAAGGTTTCGTCGGCCGCATTGGACGACGATCGTGGTGGTCGTTGTACTGGCACTTCTGATTCTCTACGCAACCCAGGTAACCGGGCCGCGTCCGTCCTTGGTCGAAGAGGGCGGCATGGCGGTACCAACACAGGTGTCGACCGATAATGGTCAGCGCGGACCGTCGTTGGAGTATCAGTTCGCGAGCGAAGGGCAGATCTGAGCCATGCGAATTTCAGCCAAGGTCGACTACGCGGTGCGTGCGTGTGCCGAACTCGCGGTCAGGTCACCGACCCGTGCCTCGGGGCTCACCAAGGGAGACCAACTAGGCGAGGTTCAGAACATCCCGACCCGCTACCTGGAGAACATCCTCGCCGAACTGCGGCGTTCCGGGATTGTCCAGAGCCAGCGTGGTTCGGACGGCGGTTATTGGCTGGCCAAACCGGCGGATCAGGTGAGCGTCGCCGACATCATCCGGGCGGTCGAGGGTCCACTCGCGGATGTCCGGGGAGAGCCGCCCGAGAACTTGGAGTACCAAGGGGCAGCGACTGCGCTTGAGCGGGTCTGGATGGCCACTAGGGCGAGCGTGCGGGTAGTTCTTGAGACAACGACCTTGGCGGACATCAGCACTGGGGTTCTGGCATCCGAGGTCGAGGCATTACTCGATGATCCCGGCGCCCAGACCCGCCGCTGACCGGCTGGAGCCGCTCGATGACCTCGAGGCTCAAACCCGCCGCTGACCGGCTGGAGGAGTGGCGCGCTCCCGCGGGCGCGCCGCCGCGGTCGTCTATTCGGCGCTGTAGAACATCGTCTTGGTCTCGGTGTAGTGATCCAGGCTCGCAAGGCCCAGTTCCCGTCCGATACCGGACTTCTTGAACCCGCCGAAGGGCATCTCGTAGCGGACACTGCGATTGGTGTTGACCGAAATCGTCCCGGTACGAACCGCGGTGCTGACCCGCATCGCGGTGCCAAGATCGCTGGTCCAGAGGGTTCCGGAAAGCCCGTACTCGCTGTCATTGGCGATGCGGACAGCGTCGGCCTCGTCCGAGAAGGGAATGACGCTGAGTACCGGTCCGAAAATCTCTTCTCGGGCGACGCGCATGGTGTTGTCGACTCCGGCGAGCACCGTCGGTTCCATGAACCATCCGGGACCGTTCGAGTCGCCGCCACAGACGACCTCGGCGCCTTCCGATGTGCCGATGTCGATGTACTTGAGGGCGGTCGCCCGCTGGCCCTCGGAGATCATCGGGCCAATCTCGGTCGCCTCATCGGATGGGTCACCAACCCGTAGCTGAGCGGTCCTTTGGACGATTCCCTCAACCACGCGGTCATAGACCGAGCGCTCCACCAACAGCCGGCTGCGCGCACAGCAGTCCTGACCTGCGTTGGCAAACACCGAGTAGGGCAGCGCGTCGATCGCCTTGTCCAGATCGGCGTCCGCAAAGACGATCGCGGCGGACTTGCCACCCAGTTCCAACGAAACCCGGGTCATGTTGTCCGAGGCCCGGCGCAGGATTCCGGCACCCGTTACCGAGTCTCCGGTGAAGGAGATCTTGTTGACCCTGGGGTCCCCGACCAGCGCATCGCCGACGGTACCTCCGGGGCCCGGAATGACCGAGACGGCATCCCCGGGCACGCCGGCCTCAACCAGGACCTCACCCAACAGAAGAGCGCTCAGCGGAGTCAGCGACGCGGGCTTGAGGACCACCGGATTGCCACAGGCGAGTGCGGGGGCGAGTTTCCACGTGGCGATGTACATCGGGAAGTTCCAGGGGACGATCAGTCCACATACGCCCACCGGAACCTTGGTCACCACTCCGAGTCCGGCGTCCTGGGTAGGGACGACACTTCCCAGATGCTTGTTGGCAGCACCGGCGTAGTACTCGAACACGTCAGCCATTGCGCCAGCTTCCCAGCGGGCGTCATCAATGGTGTGGCCGGCATTGCGCATCTCGAGCTGAGCGAACTCCTCGGCGCGTTCACGGATGAGAGTTGCCACCCGGTTGAGGACATGGCCGCGTTCGGTAGCTGACACCGACGACCAGGAACCCCCGGTGAACGCACGCTGGGCGGCGTCGAGTGCCAGGTCCAGGTCCTTCTGGCCGGCTTGGGCGACCTCCGCGATCTGTTGACCGGTGGAGGGGTCATACGCAGGAAATGTCGCGCCGTCAGACGCGGCGACCCGTTCGCCGGCGATGAGTAGAGGAGCGAACTCGGGGATCGACCCGACGGCGTTTGGTTCAGCGGAAATGGCCATTGATCGCAGCTTAGATATTCGACAGCGGGCGGCGATATTTGGCCTGCGGCCATCTGTCGCTACTCTCACGGCGGTCCGCGCAACGCAGCGCACATCACAGGAGAATCAGAGGAAACAATGGGACGACTTGACGGCCGGGTGAGCCTCATCACCGGTGCATCCGCTGGACTCGGCCGAGTCGCTGCGGAGCTGTTCGCGAGCGAGGGCTCAAGCGTCGTCATTGCCGACCTCTCCGACGGAACAGAGGCGGTCGAAGCAATCAGGGCCGCAGGTGGCCGGGCCAGCTACGTGCACTGCGATGTGGGGTCGGAGGACTCGGTCAAAGCCGCAGTCGCCCACGCAGTCGACGAGTTCGGCGGACTGCATGTTCTCTACAACAACGCCGGAGTCTCACTTGGCGATGACGACGGACCGGTCAACACCTCGGTCGAAGTGTGGGAAACGACGTTGAAGATCAACGTCACCGGCTTGGCGCTCGGCTGCAAGTACGGAATCCCCGCGATGCTCGAAACCCGAGACTCCGAGGGACCCGACTCCCCCGCCGCTTCGATCATCAACGTTGCGAGCTTCGTCGCCCATTTGGGTGCCGCGACTCCCCAGATCGCCTATACGGCATCGAAGGGAGCGGTGCTTTCGATGACCCGTGAGATCGCCGTGATCTACGCACGTCAGGGCATCCGCGCCAATGCGCTCTGCCCCGGCCCGGTTCTGACGCCGTTGCTGGCCAAGTATCTGTCTGATGAGGAGAAGCGTCAGCGTCGCCTAGTCCACATCCCGATGGGGCGCTTCGGTGAGGCTCGCGAAATAGCCAATGGGGCACTGTTCCTGGCGTCGGACGAGTCGTCGTTCATGACGGGTCAATCCCTGCTGGTCGACGGCGGAATCACCGCGGCCTATACGACGCCTATCTGACACGCGAATTGGTTCATGCTCAGGGGGCAGCTTTCGTAGTGCCTGGGTGGAAAATGAACTTCACACCAACGGTGCGACGTTCGGATTCGGCGCGAGGAAGGTCGGAATGTCGCGTTTGGCATGAAGCACGCGCCAGATGTCGGTTTGGCTACCGGCCGGTACGTAGAAAATCAGATACGGGAACTTCGCGAGAGGCCAGCTCCGTAGGTTTGGGATACCAAGTTCGAAAGCAAATCGCAGTGAACCAGTGAGCGGGTGTTTCTGAAGGTGGCCAACAGCCGCTTCCAGCGACTTGACGAAGTCGTAGGCGACGGCCGTGGTCGCTTCACTGCGGTAGTAGGCGACAGCGGCATCTATGTCTGCTGCGGCGAGCTCACGGATCGTTACTTGCATTGATTGCTGTCAATCGTCGGCTTCGATGCTCTGCCGGAGCGATGCAAAGTAGGCGGCGTCGGCTGTTACCGCCATGGGAGATCGGGCCCCATCCAGGAGGGCAGTTCGAAGCTGGCGGCGGTCCTGGTCGCGTCGAATTAGTTCCCGGACGTACTCGCTAGTCGATCCATATCCGCCTCGGCTGACCTGGGTGTCGACGAACTGTTTGAGATCGTCCGGAAGTGACACGTTCATGGTCGTCATGTTCGAATTGTAGCTGGTTGGCAAAGATTGCCAAGCGCTCTAGTGGAGCGATGAACGATTGCCGATTCAACGCACCAAGGACTGAGGCTCGATGATCACCTCTACGACAGGTCGGCGACGTTGAAGACTTCGCCCACACTCGGCGCGGGATAGTTTGGGCCGCTGCGCACAGGCCGCGACGCCTTCAGACGTGGCTCGATAGGAGATCAGTGAGCACCCCGAACGGCAAGATCGACATCAAGACACTCGCCGCTGGCGTGACCGACGGCGACATCGAAACCGTCATCGTCGCCTTCGTGGACCTTCAGGGTCGACTGATGGGCAAGCGGGTCACCGGTCGGTTCTTCGTCGATCACGTCATCGGTGAGGTAGATCCAGCAGGTGTCGCTCTGGGCGAAGGCATCGAGGCGTGCGACTACCTGCTGTGCGTGGACGTCGACATGAACGTGCTCGAGGGCTTCGAGTACTCGGGTTGGCAAGGCGGCTACGGCGATTTCCGTGGGCAGCCCGACCTGTCGACGCTGCGGGTCGTGCCATGGCTCGACCGGACTGCTTTGGTGCTCTGCGACATCGTCGACAAGGACACCGGTGAGCCGGTCGCCGTGTCTCCCCGACAGATTCTGCGTCGGCAGATTGCCCGCGCCGCCGAGCGAGGGCTCGTCGTCAAGGTCGGGTCGGAACTCGAACTGTTCACCTACGACGCGACCTATGAGGACCTCGCCGAGGCCGACTACCGGACGCTGTCGAAGTCGACGTCCTCCTGGTACAACCTCGACTATCACATCTTCCAGTCGACCAAGGATGAGCCGCTCATCGGGGCGATCCGTCGGGGCATGTTGGAAGCCGGCCTACCGGTCGAGTTCTCAAAGGGTGAGGCGGCGCCCGGTCAACACGAGTTGAACCTGCGTTACGCAGAGGTCCTCGAGATGGCTGACAACCACACCATCTACAAGAACGGCGCCAAGGAGATTGCGCACCTGCAGGGCAAGTCGGTCACGTTCATGGCCAAGCCGAGCATCGACCAGCCCGGATCGAGCTGCCACATCCACTCCTCGATCTGGTCCTCCGACAGCGACCAGGCGCTGTGTCCCGGCGACGGACAACTCGGTATGAGCCCGATGTTCCGAGGCTGGGTTGCAGGCCAGTTGGCCCACGCCCGTGAGTTGTCGATCTGTTTCGCCCCGTACATCAACAGCTACAAGCGTTATCAGCCTGACTCGTGGGCGCCGACGACAGTGGTGTGGTCACCTGACAACCGGACAGCAGGTTTCCGACTCGTCGGTCACGGTGCCGGCATGCGGATCGAGTCTCGGGTCCCTGGTGCCGATTGCAATCCCTACATCGCGTTTGCAGCAGTCATCGCTGCCGGCCTAGATGGCATCGACTCCGAACTCGACTGCGGCGATCCTTTCGAGGGCAACGGTTACACGGCCGAGAATGTCGAGCGAATTCCGTGGAACCTGGTCGACGCCATCTCGCAGTTCGAAGGATCAGAGTTCGCCAAGGAAGCCTTCGGGCCGATGGTTCACGGACACCTTCTCCATTCCGCCAAGGAGGAATGGAAGGCATCGAACAACCTTGTGTCCGAATGGGAACTCAGGCGGAACTTCGAGCGCATCTAGCCGATTCGGATACTAAGCAAGCTCGTTCGCCCGGACCGATCTCGAAAGTTGGGATCAATCATGGTCAAATCCCTACTGGTCGTCGCCATCGCCATTGTTGCCCTGGCGGCCACCAGCGGTTGTTCGGGCTCCGCCGACGAGAGTCTTGAATGGCAGGACCGCGATCTAATCGGCAATCTGGTCCGGATCAGACTGACTGATTGCAAGGACAGCGATTGTCCACTGGGTCACGGCACGATCTCCGATGCGGAAGCAGCGCGTCCCGACGGGACAACAGTTCCAATCGGAGACGTCGAGATCGCGATTACTAAAGAAACACGCTTCTTCGGGTGTGGCTCCAATGACGCCAGAGTCCGAGTTGGCTACGAGGACTTCATAGGGGGCGAAGACCAGAATTTTGCTGCCACATCAGTGGTTGTCTGGACAGCCGAAGAGATCAGCGGGGATTCGGTCCAGCCCGTTGAGGCACTCCAGATCAACGGCGGTATCTGCGGATGAGCCTCCGCCCAGATTTGCAGGTGGCTCTGTCCTGAGGTGTCAGGACCCACTCCGTAGGCTCCCCTGAGCAGTACTTGCATATAGGGTGTAAGTAGTTGGGGTGGCCGGATCGGCTGCCTCCGGAACTGGGAGGTCGACGTGTTGGTTCTACGTACCCCGGACGAGCGATTCGACAGCTTGCTCGATTGGCCATACAGCCCTCACTACACAGAGGTTGACGCTGGTGACGGAACGCAGTTGCGCATCCACCACGTCGACGAAGGGCCAGCAGATGGAGACGTCGTTCTGTGCATGCACGGCGAACCATCGTGGAGCTACCTCTACCGGCACATGATTCCCGTGCTGGTCGAGGCAGGCCATCGGGTGATTGCGCCGGACCTTGTCGGCTTCGGGCGCTCCGACAAGCCGGCCGACCAGGATGACTACACCTATGAACGCATGGTCGAGTGGATGTCGAAGTGGCTCATCGCCAACGACCTGAATGGCATCACGTTGATGTGTCAGGACTGGGGTGGCCTCATCGGCCTCCGGCTTGCCGCTGCGTTCCCCGACAGGTTCGCCCGCTTGGTCATTGCCAACACAGGGCTGCCGACCGGGGACCAGAAGATCACCAAGGGATTCATGCAGTGGCGCGAATTCTCGCAGTCGGTGCCAGAGTTCAATTGCGGCGCAATTGTTTCTATGGGTACGACCAGCGATCTGAGCGATGACATCGTCGCGGCCTACAACGCGCCTTTCCCGGACGATTCATACTGTGCGGCCGCTCGCCGTATGCCGGTTCTGGTCCCCATCAGCGGTGACGACCCGGCCTCGCCCGGCAACCGGGAGGCCTGGAAGGTCCTTGAGGCCTGGACCAAGCCGGTGCTCGTCGCATTCTCAGACTCGGACCCGATAACCGGTGGTGGCGAGAAGCCATTCCTGACCCGGATTCCAGCTGCAGGCGGCCCGGAGCAGGTGGTCATCGAGGGCGGCGGACACTTCCTCCAGGAAGACCGCGGACCGGCACTAGCAGCAGCGATCAACCGGTTCATGGCGGCAAACCCGTGAACACCGCGGCTGTGCCCATGACCTCCGGCCCCACAGGTGAGGGGTCCATGACGTCAGGGCCGGTAGCGACCGATGGGCGGGTGCAACGCGGCATCCGGACCCATTCCCGCATTGTTGAGTCGCTTCTAGATCTGATCAGCGAGGGGTCGAGCGAGCCCACGGCTCACCAGATCGCGTCGGCGGCAGGAGTTTCGGTCAGGACGATCTTCCAGCATTTCAGTGATCTGGAGGCTCTCTACGGCGACATGATCAAGGCCCAGACCGTCCGCTTCACACCCCTGTTCGAGTCGCTCGACAGCGGAGGCGATTTCGAGAGCCGCCTCCTGGCGCTGGGTGTTCAGCGTCGAGAGCTCTACGAACTGATAATGCCGATTCGTCGGGTGATTCGTCGACGAGGGATCTCGTCGCCGGCGGTGACGCAACGTCTGGACACGGTCTCGGTAGCACTTCGGGAGCAGGTCCTGCGTCACTTCGAGCCTGAACTCGATGGCGAAGCGTTCATCGGATTTACGGGCGTTCCATCCAAGCTGCAGAAGGTCGAGGCGCTTGACCTGCTCTGGTCATTCGAGTCCTGGGACAGATTGAGGTCTACCCAGGAACTCGGTCCGGAGCAGGCAGAGGATCTACTTGTGACCCTCACCAGAGCGTTGTTCGCCCCACGGTCCAGTTAGCCCCAGACCTCTCCCCCGGCCTGTTCATCACAGGACACGACGACATGGTGGCCTTCCCAGTGTTCCGACGGATCGGCTCGACCCGGGCTTAACAGTGACTGTTCGCTACGCAACAGGGTGGTGGCATCGCCGCATCCGAGAACAGCCGGCAACCCCAACTCCCGACACACGATCGCCGCGTGTGAACCCCGTCCGCCGTGGTCGGTGACCAGAGCTGACGCCAGCCTCATAAGGGGCACCCAATCGGGCGAAGTGGTTGACACCACAAGGATGAACCGCTGCGGCAGGCGATCGACTGCGTCCCCCTCCAGAAATTCGCGGGGGTCATCGACCACGATTGCCGGGCCGGACACGACTCCGGTCCCAATGGCCAGTCCTCTGGTCAGAACCCGCAGTCCAGACCTCAGGTCGATTGCTGAACTCACATGCTCCTGTCCGATGGTCTCAGCTGGGTCGGGCATAGGGCGGACCTGGACGACCGCCAGTTCTCCGGTCACCCCGTCCCGGGCCCACTCGATCTGTACCGGTGAGCCGAACTCCGTCTCGAGGCGAGTGCCCCACACTGCCAGTTCCAGGGCAGTTGTGACATCAAGTATCGGTGGCGCCTCACATGGCGGAACTCGGGTGATCGTGTTGTCGGCCAGTCTCACCACATGAGATTCGGGGTTCACTGCCCCGCCGACGACACCTTCTCCGGTCCCTCGTGCTGCCTCGATAATGGTTACCCGCTCGGCAGACTGCGATTTCTGTGGGTCGGCGACCGAGGTCATCAGCACCCCCGCCGAGCCCCTGTCCGAACGAACCATCCGCTGCACGAGCACAGACATTTCGGAGACGCTTCGGACAAGGTCACCGGGTCGGTCGAGCCAGTCGGGCGGATCGAGTTGGCCGGGCGGATCGAGTTGGCCGGGCGGATCGAGTCGGCCGGGCGGATCAAGTTGGGCGGATATGGCTTGCCGGTAAGAGAGCGCCCGCAGGCTCAACGACGAGGCGATGACCTTCAGATAGGCCTGGATGAGTTCGTCGATCGTCCGAACTCCAAGAACGCTGTCGAACTGCCCGGCGAAGCTCGCCCCTACGCTGTCCTCCATCGTTGCACTGGAGCGCACCGCGACCACGAAGTCACCTGCTCCAGAGGTCAAGGACAGGCGGTCATATGCCGTCGAGATTGCCGAGCGCACATCGACCGGCACTGACGCTTCGGCCAGAAGACGTCGGGCAGCCTCGGAGTCCTCGTGAACCGAGAGGTCATCGCGCAGATGCTGCGCGTCCAGCCGCTCCAGTTCGGACTCCAAGCCGGTTGCCTTGAGTAGTTCGGCGCTCGCACGTGTTGTGACGACGAAGCCGTCGGGGACGACAGTCGGTCGGCTATAGGTGTGACCCGGGTCCGCAGGGTCCGCCAGCGTTGCCCGGTCAGCCATGGCCCGAACCTTGGAAAGGTTCACGCTCTTGTGCCCGGCAATGGCGGTGTCTCCGTCGGTGATCTCGTCCAACCACATGACCAGAGGTGCGTCCTCGAAGGCCTGGCCTGTAGCCACCTCGCCTGTAGCCACCTCGCCGGTACCTACCTCGTTTGCGGTCATCCCGGAATTCTTGCCGAGGACGGTCGCCAACGCGACCCGCCAGGCGATCCGCCCGGCGATCCGCCGCGTGGCTCGTGCGTGGGTGGTACTACCCGGTACCGGTTGGATGGGAGGTCAAGTCATTGTGAATTAAGGTCACGGACCACATCGCTAGGAACGGGGGACGTTCGTGGAACAGTTGGGCGACAGGCTTAGAGAGATAGTTCCGAGTGAGCGGGTCCTCCGTCCCGAATCCATCGATGACTACAGCCACGACGAGTGTTTGACCGTTCCCGGAGTCGTTCCGGCAGCCGTTGTCTGTCCCGAGTCGACCGATGAAGTTTCAGCAATTCTCGAATTCGCCGAGCTCGAAGGAATCCCCGTCACCGCCCGCGGGGCTGGCACGGGTCTCTCGGGCGCTGCGATTCCCACTGAGAACGCAATCGTGGTGTCGTTCGAGCGGATGAACAAGGTCCTCGAGATAGACACAGAGAATCACGTTGCCGTCGTCCAGCCTGGCTTGCGCCTGAACGAACTCGACGAGATCACCAAGGCGCAGGGACTCGTCTACCCCGTCTATCCGGGCGAATACTCGGCCAGCCTCGGTGGAAACATCAACACCAACGCCGGTGGCATGCGGGCGGTCAAGTACGGCGTGACCCGCCATCAGGTCCTGGGGCTCGAAGCCGTTCTACCGGGAGGCGAAGTCATCCGAACGGGCGGCAAGTTCGTCAAGGCCTCAACCGGTTACGACCTGACCCAGTTGATCATCGGTAGCGAGGGAACTCTCGCCCTGGTCACCGAGGCAGTGCTGCGGCTCTACCCGCGTCCCGAATATCAGCGGACCATCATGGCCCCGTTCTCGACCCTCGATGAGGTCACCGGAGCTATCCCGAGGATCATCGACTCGGGTCTGAACCCGATGATCTTGGAATACATCGATCTACTCACCATGTCTGCAATCCAGTCATATTCGAACCTTGAGTTGGGTATTCCCGACAACGTCAAGGAATCGGCGCTCGCGTATCTGGTCGTGATGATGGAGAACACTTCGGAGTCACGCATCGAAGAGGACTCCGAACAGCTGTCCGAGCTGTTGTTCAAACTCGGGGCGATAGACGCATATCACCTGCCGCCCAACTCTGCAGCCGATCTGATCGCGGCACGCGAGAACGCCTTCTGGATGGCCAAGGCCAACGGCGCCGACGACGTCATCGACGTGGTGGTCCCCCGGGCGCAGATCTCGCAGTTCATGAACCGGGTGAGTGAACTCGCCACCGAGCACGAGGCATGGGTCGCCGGGTGTGGTCACGCCGGTGACGGCAACGTCCACATGGGCGTCTTCTGTGCAGATGATGCCAAGCGTTCGCGCCTTTTGTCGGACTTGTTCGCGGCCGGGATGGCACTCGGAGGTGCTATCTCCGGCGAGCACGGAATCGGCCTTGCCAAGAAGAAGTACTTCAATGAACTCGAGGATCCCGCCAAGATCGATCTGATGCGTAGGATCAAGGCTTCATTCGATCCGACTGGGATCCTCAATCCCGGGATCCTTTTCGACAATCCGCCCGGTTGAGCCGACCGACTAGAAGCCATGTAACCCGTCCGCTCGCCGGAGCGGACTCTGAGCAAGGGAAAATGATGAACGGCGCACACGCATTGATCCGCACCTTGGTGGACGCAGGGGTGGACACCTGTTTCATGAACCCCGGTACTTCCGAGATGCACTTCGTTGCAGCTCTCGACGACGTACCCGAGATGCACTCGGTTCTGGCCCTGTTCGAAGGAGTGGCGACCGGTGCCGCCGACGGCTATGCGCGCATGTCGGGCAAGCCGGCAGCGGTGCTGTTGCACCTGGGGCCGGGCCTCGGCAACGGCCTTGCCAACCTGCACAACGCCCGTCGCGGTCGTGTTCCGGTTGTCAACATCATCGGTGACCACGCCACCTACCACCAGAAGTACGACGCACCCCTCCAGAGCGACATCGATTCGATCGCCAAGGGCGTTTCGGGCTGGATCAGAATGTCCACCGATCCGGAACAGGTGGCTGGCGACGCAGCCGCAGCGGTGGCCGCCGCGTATGGTCGCCCAGGTCAGGTCGCAACCCTGATACTCCCAGCCGATGTGTGCTGGCTCGACTCCCCCGGGCCTGTTCCACCGATGCCCGTCCCGACCCAACACGAAATCGCCACGAGCAGCATCGAGACAGTTGCCGGCATCCTGCGCGGCGACAAGACCACGGCGATCATGCTCGGTGGGTCATCGCTGATGGAGGCCGGACTTGTTGCGGCGTCCCGCGTGGCGAACGCTTCGGGAGCGAAGCTTCTGGCCGAGACCTTCCCGACCCGCCTTCAGCGCGGCGAGGGCATCCCAGCAGTGGAGCGACTCGGCTATCTCGCCGAATTCGCCCAAGCGCAGCTCGCGGGAATCGACAACCTCATCCTTGTCGAAGCCTCGTCGCCGGTGTCGTTCTTCGCCTATCCGGACAAGGCCTCCGACCTAGTGCCCGAAGGTTGTCAGGTCCACGTCCTCGCGGCCCCCGGCGACGATTCGACCAGCGGCCTCGAAGCCCTCGCCGAACTGCTCGGCGCAGCGCCGAATTCGGCAACCCTTGCCGGTGCGTTCCGCCCCGAGCGCCCAACCGGCGCACTCAACGCCGAGACTTTCGCGAGCGCCGTCGGAGCCCTACTTCCCGAGGATGTCATCGTCGTCGACGAGGGCAATACCGCCGGATTGTTCGTCTCCGGCTTCACAGCCGGTGCCCCGCGTCACGACTGGCTCTGCCTGCCGGGAGGCGCGATCGGGTTTGGAATGCCGGTCGCAACAGGCGCCGCGGTCGCGTCGCCCGGTCGACGGGTCCTGAACCTGCAGGCTGACGGCAGCGCCATGTACACGATGCAGTCGCTGTGGACCCAAGCCCGTGAGAATCTTGACGTCACGACTGTCATTCTCAACAACCAGTCGTATGCCATCCTCAACCTGGAACTGACCAGGGTTGGTGCCAACCCCGGCCCCAAGGCGCTGGAAATGCTGGACCTGACCGGACCGTCGCTCGACTTCGTCTCCCTGGCGGCGGGCATGGGGGTAAAGGCGACCCGGGCCACCACGGCCGAGGAGTTCACCGAGCAGCTCGAAACGGCGCTCAACACGCCCGGACCGAACCTGGTCGAGGCGATCCTTCCGCCGACACTCTGATCCGGTTCGTTTGTCCACCACGCAAACCAAAGGATCTGGGCAGCTGAGCGTCGCAGAGATGCTCGACAAGGTCATCGCCGCGATTCCCGACGGCGAGGAACGCGTCGAGCAGCGGGACATGGCCAACGCCGTGAACGACGCGTTCGAACTGAAACGACACCTTGCCGTGCAGGGTCCGACCGGTGTCGGCAAGTCGATCGCGTATCTGATCCCGGCGATCGTCGCCGCCCGCAAAGGCCGACGGACCGTCATCGTCACCTCGTCAAAGGCCCTGCAGGATCAACTCGCTGCGGTTGAACTTCCCTTCCTGCAATCGGTGCTCGACCAACAGTTCAGCTTCGCGGTGTTGAAGGGCCGGTCCAACTACCTGTGCGAAGCCGCGGCGTCCGAGGTGCGGGTCCAGATCTCGGGCATGGGCCAGCAGGGACTCGACCTGGGTTCGGTGACCCAAACCGGTGATCTGGATCTGAGCGAGGACGAACTCAGGTCCGAGCTCGATGAAATTCTCGAGTGGGCCAACTCGACGATGACGGGCGACATGGCCGAACTGGCAAGCACCCCGCACTGGCGGTCATGGTCGAGCGTCTCGGTGGGTCCCGGCGAATGCATCGGTGCGGCCAAATGTTCGTTCGCGTCGAAATGCTGGTCGGAGCTTGCCCGCGCAAGCGCCGATGAGGCCGACATTCTGGTCGTCAACGCGCACCTCTACGGCGCCCACATCCAGACCGGCGGAGCGCTACTGCCCGAACACTCCCAACTGGTCATCGACGAGGCGCACGAGTTCGAGGACTCGATCGTAGGGTCGCTCAGCATCGAGTTGACACCCGCGCGGATCGAGAACCTGTTACGCACCCACCGGCGCTGCATGGCCGAGGACGACAAGGTCACGAAGGCTCTGCGTGCAGCAGCCGAAGGGCTCGAGGACAGCCTGCGAATGGTCGGCGTTGCCCGCCTGCGGGACGGTTTGACCAAAGAGTTGGCGGCCGCCGTGACCACGGCATCTGCGGCTGCGGACCGGACGCTCAACAGCCTGAAACTTGCCTTGCGCAGCGCCGGTGCATCGTCCGCGAAGCACCGTATCGAAACGGCGATTCGTAGCGCCGACTCACTGGTCGTCGACACCACTGCGCTGCTCGGCAAGTTGCAGAACGGCTCGGTGCTCTGGGTCGAACAGACCCGGGGCGACAAGTTCGCGCTGCGGCTGACGAGGATCGACGTCGCAGCAACCCTACGAGCCCGGGCGTGGGATGAGAACGAGATCACCGTCGTGTGCTGCTCGGCGACCCTTGACGAAGGGACGGCGCGCCGCTTGGGACTGGACGCCCAGTATCTGTCGGTCCCCTCGCCCTTCAACTTCAGCGACAACTCGGTGCTCTACGTCCCCAAGATTCGCAAGCCGAATCACCCTGACTGGCCCGAGGACGTCGCGGGTGA
Organism: Microthrixaceae bacterium; assembly: GCA_049647585.1. Lineage (GTDB taxonomy): Bacteria > Actinomycetota > Acidimicrobiia > Acidimicrobiales > Microtrichaceae > JAGQSZ01. Next base: position 34,640 of record JBARXY010000022.1, read on the forward strand.
GATCGAGCACCTGATCCGAGCGGCCAACGGCCGGACCTTGGCTCTTTTCACGTCGACGAGAATGCTGCGGATGACCGTCGAGGCATGCCGCGAGCGGCTGGACGGTTTCACGATTCTGGCCCAGGGGGACGCACCCAACCCGGTGCTGCAGGAACAGTTCCTGGCTGACGAGAACGCGAGCCTGTTCGCCACGGCGAGCTTCTGGACCGGTATGTCGAGTCCGGGAACAACGTGTTCGGTTGTCGTGATCGACAAGATTCCGTTTCCAGTGCCAAGCGACCCGATCATCGAAGCACGCTGCGAGATGGTCGGCGACGCCGCGTTCACGCAGGTGTCGGTACCTGCCGCTGGAATGCAGTTGGCGCAGGGAGTCGGCAGGCTGATCAGAACCGCCACCGACCGAGGCGTCGTTGCGGTCTGTGATCCGAGGCTCGCCGAGGCCCGCTACCGCAACCAGATTCTGAACCTACTGCCGCCAATGCGACGGGTGCGGAACAGAGATTTCGTAGACCGGTTCATCGCCAGCCTGGACCTCGAAGGGGACAGCGGCGCCGCCGGTCCTGCCGCTGATCAGGGCTGAGCCACCTCAGCTGACCCTCTCGAACTGCCAGTCGCGCGGATCGGGGCGGCGCAGACGACGGCGGTATGTGACGGTGTAGGCGGGCCAGTTGTTGGTGATGCGACCCGACTCGTTCTTGTACCAGGACGAGCAATCCTCGTCCCAGACGGTTTTGGAGGTCGCTTCGAGGATCTCTCGATCGAAGTTCTCCATCGCCTTCTGGGTAACCTCGGCGACCTTCAAGCCGTCAAGGACCATGGCGTCGATCATCTTCAGGACGTAGCCGACCTGTTGTTCGATCATGAACAGGATCGAGTTGTGACCAAGGTTGGTGTTGGGTCCATACAGCATGAAGAAGTTGGGGAACCCGGGGACCGAAAGGCCCAGCACTGCTTTGGCTCCGTCACGCCAGACCTCGTTTAGGTCGAGGTCATTGCGTCCTATCACCTTCATCGGGGTGAGGAAGTCGGTCGACCGGAATCCGGTGCCGAAGATAATCGTGTCGACAGGGTGCTCCACTCCGTCCGAGACCACCCCATGCGGCGTGATTCGCTCGACAGGTGAGGTCACGACTGAGACGGACGGCTTCGTCAGCGTCGGATACCAGTCGTTAGCGATGAGAATCCGACGACAACCCGGGGTGTAGTCAGGCACGATCGCTTCCCGCGGCAGACGGGGTGACTCCAGAGCGATGATTTCATCGGCAAATTTACGCTGGACAAATTTACCGAGGCGACTGTTCTTGCGCATCACGCTGAATCGGGCCTCGAAGCGCCAGTAGATGGACTCTCGGTAGAGACGCGCAAGCCCGGGAAAGTTCTCCAGCACCCAATGCTCCCACGGCTTGAAAGCCCGGTCAGGCTTGGGGACCACGTAGTTGACGCTGCGCTGGAACAACGTGAGGGACTGAGCCGATTCAGCGATCTGGGGGACGAACTGGATTGCGCTTGCACCAATTCCGATCACCGCGACGTTCTCGCCGTCCAGGTCGTGTTCGTGATCCCAGCGGGCCGAATGGAACGTTGTGCCCTCAAAGGTATCGAGGCCCTCGATCTCTGGGATGTTCGGCTGGTTGAGTTGGCCAAGGCCGCTGATGACCACTTCGGCCTCGAAGCTGTTGTGGTTGCCGCCCGCCCCGTTTGGTTCAGTGCCGTCCGATCTGGTGGTACCCAACCACAGGTCACGATCGTCATCCCAGCGAAGGTCTGTGACCTCGGTGTGGAACTCAAGGTGAGGCTCAAGGCCGAAGCGGCCGACCAGAGATTCGAAGTACTCGAGAATCTCGGCCTGCCCAGGAAACTTTCGGGACCAGTCGGTCTTGGGAGCGAATGACAGGCTGTAGAGGTGCGAGGGAACATCGCAGGCCGCCCCCGGATAGGTGTTGTCCCTCCAGGTGCCGCCCACTCCGTCGGACTTCTCGTAGATGGTGAAGCTGTCGATGCCGCGCTGGATCAATTTGATGCCCATGCACAGCCCGGAAGCCCCCGCCCCGATAATCGCAATGCGAGGTGTGCCGGTGCCCCCGGCCACCGCGCCGAACACCGCTGAACGGCGGTCCCTGGCCAAGGTTGGAGCCGATCTGTTCCACCCCCGAAAGGCGCTGGCTTTGCTCATGCATCCCCCTAGAGAACCCCGTAGAGAACCCAGCGAGTTTCGGGCTCCAACAGACCTGAGGAGCCAAGGGTAACCCGGCCGGAGCGGCGTTCATGGCCGAGGACGCCTGAGGGTATGGGGAAGGTATGACTATCTCTAGAGACCTTGGTTCGTCCGCGGCCCGTGGCGGAAATCAGCGCACCGACGACGGGCGTGGAATGGTAAACGGAGTCAATTGGCCACCAATTCCCCGCCTTAAGAGCTTTCATCTACCCAACCTGCACCTGGGCGATGTGCGACACGGGGCGGGAACAGCTGGAGGCACTGCGCTGCACCGCTTGTTCGTCGACGTCCTAGGTCCGGAACCGCCAGTTGCGATCAGAGCGTGGGATGGAACACGGCTGGGTCCGGACGATCCCGGGGTGACCACCATCCACGTCAACTCTCCTGACGCCCTGCGCCGGATCGTGACGTGTCCGGGAGAACTGGGCTTCGCCCGTGCCTATGTTGCGGGCGACATGGATGTCGAGGGCAGCATTTTCGACGTTCTGGCACTACGTCAGTGGATCCCGGAACTCAAAGTGACCCCGCGGGTGTGGCTCGACGCGTTGGAGGCACTCGGGATCAGCAACCTACGACCCCTGGCTCCCCCGCCCGAAGAGGCCCATCTGCACGGTGGCCGCCACAGCCCCGAGCGTGACGCGGCAGCGATCGCCCACCACTACGACGTCTCCAACGAGTTCTACGAGATGGTCCTGGGCGACGCGATGACCTACTCGTGCGGGCTCTGGGTGGATCCTCCACCGACGGGAACACTGGAGGACGCCCAGTGGGCCAAGCTCGACCTGGTCTGTCAGAAGCTGGCGCTGGAACCGGGCAAGCGCCTGTTGGACATCGGTTGTGGTTGGGGCTCGATGGTCCGCCATGCCGCAACCAGGTATGGCGTCGAGGCCGTGGGAGTGACACTGTCCCATGAGCAGGCCTCGTGGGCCCGGGAGCGTGTCGAGGCCGAGGGTCTGTCCGACAAGGTCGAAATTCGGGTGCAGGACTACCGCGATATCCACGATGGTCCCTTCGACGCGATCAGCTCGATCGGCATGTTCGAACACGTCGGCGCGGCCCGACTGGTCGAGTACTTCAACCAACTGTTCGCTCTGGTGAAGCCGGGTGGACGGGTCCTGAACCACGCCATCGCTCGTCCACCGGGAGACCGGCCAAGGCTGGCGCGACGCGGCTTCGCCGACAGGTACGTCTTCCCCGACGGTGAACTCCACGAGGTGGGCACGGTCATCTCGAAGCTGCAGGACAGTGGACTGGAGGTGCGCCACGAAGAGAACCTTCGTGAGCACTACGCGTACACCCTGAGGGAGTGGGTCAAGAACCTGGAGCACAATTGGGACAAGGCGGTCGAGGACGTCGGCCTGCCCCGTGCCCGGATCTGGCGTCTCTATATGGCTGGGTCCGCTCTCGGGTTCGAGGACGGGCGGATCCAAATCCATCAGGTACTTGCCACCAGACCAAATGTCAAGGAACTCCGCGACCTTGACTCGATGCCCCTGCGCCCCGACTGGAACGCTTCTCCCCGTCGAGGGGTGAGCCGGGGAAGAGTCAGCGTCGGCAGCCGAGAATCCGGTCGAGATTCTCAATCGGGTTCGATGCCGGCAGAAGGGATCTAGATTCGTAGTTGTGTGTGACACCATCGTCAGGCTCACCGAATCGGGGGTCCTGCTCGCCAAGAACAGCGACCGGGACCCCAATGAGGCTCAAGTTCTCGAGTGGGTCCCGGCGGGCGATCATCCCGGGCCGGCGGTTGTTCGGTGCACCTGGATCGATGTTCCCCAGGTCGAGAGGACCAACGCGGTTCTCCTGTCGAGACCCTGGTGGATGTGGGGCGCAGAGATGGGCGCTAACGACCATGGTGTCGCGATCGGCAACGAAGCCGTATTCACCAAGGGGCTCGCTGCCCGGGTGCGAAGGGATGGCCCCTCGCTGCTGGGGATGGACCTGTTGCGGCTGGCGCTCGAGCGCTCGGCGACTGCAGAGGACGGCGTTTCGACGATCGTGGAACTGCTGGAGAAGTACGGCCAGGGTGGGCCATGTAGCCACGAGCATCCTCGGTTCACCTATGACAACAGCTTCCTTATCGCCGACTCGAACTCGGCCTTCGTTCTCGAGACGGCCGGACGTGACTGGGAGGTTGAGCAGGTCCCGGCGGGAGCAACCCGCAGCTTGTCCAACGGATTGACTATCCCCCGGTTCGCCCGGATCCACGAAGATCCGATCAGGACCCGGGTGGCGGACGCTGCTGGTCGTCAGAAGTGCACCCAGAGCGCTGCCGCGCAGGGTGCAGGTTCTGTCCCGGGGTTGATGGCAGCGCTGCGTTCGCACGCGGGTAGCTCCGGAGGCGGTGTCAGCTATTCGCCCGTCAACGGTGCGATGTCGGCACCGTGCATGCACGCCGGTGGACTCCTTGCCAACAGCCAGACGACCGCATCATGGGTCTCCGACCTGCGCGCCGATCCGCTCCACTGGGTGACCGCAACCGCAGCGCCGTGCACCTCGCTCTTCAAACCCGCCCGCGTCGACACCCCACTCGGGCACAACCCTCATCCGGCGCAGCATTTCGACCAGCGTTCCATCTGGTGGAGGCATGAGGTGCTGCACCGGTTGGCGTTGCGCGACATCGAGGCGTCGGTAGCGAGATTCGCCGCCGAGCGTGATTCGATCGAAGCGAAATGGCTACTGGATCCACCCCGGGTGGACGAGGCCTTCGCCATCGCCGACGCGGTTGAGGCGAAGTGGACCAGCGACCTGGCGGGTGCCTACCTTCCCGATATCCGCCCGGTGTGGGCAAGACGCTATTGGGCCCGACAGACTCGACGTGCCGGTCTATCGCATGCCGCACACACCCAGTTCCCGCCGGATGCGCCGACCTTGTTGTCCCAGCCTGGGTCCCAAACTGCGACTGGCCGATCAGGCATGGATCGCCGAGAGAACCGGAACCAGGAATGACCGCCGTGTCCGATGGTCCGGTGATCATCGTGGGAGCAGGGCTCAGTGGGCTGAGCGCTGCCAGAGCGTTGGTGGGTGCCGGTCGAGAGGTTGCAGTCATCGAGGCGCGGGATCGGGTCGGAGGTCGGACAGAAGGCGGCTTCACTGTCGACGGAACCTCGATCGAACTGGGTGGACAGTGGATTGGTCCGGGCCAGAGCCGGATGTATGAACTCATTGACGAGTTGGGACTCGAGACGTTTCCGACCTTCAACGAGGGCGAACATGTCGTGAAGCTCGGCGGGAAGCTTTCGAGAATCAAGTCGCACCGGGGGGCCGTCCCGCGGGTCAGCCCGTTCGCGTTGGCGGACCTGTTCAACGGTCTACGGCGTTTCAACCGGCTCGCGGGTACCGTGCCGATTGACCGCCCTTGGACGGCGAAGGACGCCGAACTGTTGGATGGTCAGACGTTCGACACTTGGGTGCGGAACAATCTGCGTACCGAGGTGGGACGAAGCTATTTCCGTGTGGCGACCGAAGCAGTCTTCGCCGGCGAGCCGAACGATATTTCGCTGCTGCATGCATTGTTCTATTCCCATTCGGGCCGGGACTTCGAAACGCTGCTTTCGGTCGATGACGGAGCCCAACAGGACCGGGTGGTGGGCGGCTCGATCCGGATTGCGGAGGAAATGGCGAAGTCGCTCGGGGACCGGGTGCTGCTCGATCGGCCGGTGAGCATCATTCGCCACGGGAGCACCGGAGTGGAAGTGATCACCAGGGATGGTGAGAGCTTTGTCGGCTCCTCGCTGATCATCACACTGCCTCCCACGCTGTCCGGCAGGCTCACCTATGACCCGCCGATGCCTGTCTGGCGTGACCAGCTCACCCAACGCCTTCCGGCGGGGTCGGTCATCAAGTTCCACGTCGTCTACCCCGAGCCGTTCTGGCGTCGCGAGGGGCTCACCGGTCAGGTTGCTTCCGATACCGGTCCTGTGAAAGTGACCTTCGACAACTCCCCGAGCGACGGCTCTCCCGGCATCATCGTCGGCTTCCTCGAGGGAACGGCCGGCCGTGAATGGTCCCCCAGACCCCTGGAGGAACGCCGAGCCGCGGTGGTCGACTCGCTGGTCACATATTTCGGGGCTGAAGCTGCGACGCCGGTCGACTACGTAGAACGGGACTGGATGAACGAGGAGTTCAGCCGTGGCTGCTACGGAGCACACTTCGCTCCGGGGGTGTGGACCTCGTACGGCCCGAGTCTCCGGAGGTCGGTCGGGCGGATCCACTGGGCGGGAGCCGAGTGCTCAGCCGTTTGGAGCGGGTACATGGAGGGCGCAGTTCGCTCCGGAGAGATCGCCGCGCGAGCAGTGCTCGACGCTGAGAACGCGTGAACTCACTGAACTCAGTGGACGCAGAGGACTTACTGGATGGCATTGCGAAGGCAGGGCCAATTACCGAAGAAGCAGGATCAAATGGCCATGAAGACCAGAATTGAACACGACTCGTTGGGCGAGATGGAGGTCCCGGCCGACGCTCTGTGGCAGGCCCAGACCCAGCGCGCGGTACTGAATTTCCCGGTCTCCGGCTCTCGTGTCGATCCTGCGCTGATCTTGGCTCTCATCAGGATCAAGTCCGCCGCTGCACGGGTCAACGCCGGCCTCGCTGTGATCGAGGACGACACAGCATCAGCAATAGTTGATTCCGCGACCGAGCTTGTCGACGATGCCGATCGATACCGGCACTTTCCGGTCGACGTGTTCCAGACCGGCTCAGGTACGTCGACGAACATGAACGTCAACGAGGTGCTGGCAACCCTCGCCACCAGACGCCGGGGCTCGCTGGTCCACCCGAATGACCACGTCAACGCATCACAGTCCTCCAACGACACCTTCCCGTCCGCGATTCACATTGCGGCAGTTGTGACGACGGTCAACGAGACGATTCCGGCGCTCGAAGTTCTTGCGACAGCGCTCCACGGCAAAGAGACCGAGTTCGCCGATGTCGTGAAGTCCGGCAGGACCCACCTGATGGACGCCGTACCGATCACACTCGGACAGGAGTTCGGCGGCTACGCAGAGGCGATCGACTTGGGCATGGACCGTCTGCGCGCCACGCTCGGCCGAGTCGGCGCACTGCCTCTGGGTGGCACCGCCGTGGGAACGGGTTTGAATGCTCCGGCAGGGTTTGCGAAGAACGTGATCGAGATTCTGAGTTCCGAACTTGGCGTAGAGCTGTACGAGGCGCACAACCATTTCGAGGCCCAGGGTGGCCAGGATGCGCTAGTTGAACTGAGTGGCGCCTGCCGGGTCGTCGCGGTGAGTCTGTACAAGATCGCGGCCGATCTGCGCTGGATGTCATCGGGGCCATCGACCGGTCTACGCGAAATCCATCTTCCCGAATTACAGCCGGGGAGCTCGATAATGCCCGGAAAGATAAACCCGGTTATGCCAGAAGCTGTGCAGCAGGTTGTGGCCCAGGTGATCGGAAACGACGCCGCGGTCGCATTTGGCGGTACCGCTGGAACTCTCGAACTCAACGTGATGATGCCCGTGATGGCGGCGAACCTGCTCGAATCACTTCGCCTGGTTGCGAACGTCTCGCGCTTGTTGGCTGACCGCTGTGTAAGTGGGATCACGGCGAACCACGACGTGCTGGAGCGATATTCCGAATCCTCACCGGCGCTGGTCACCGCCCTGGTTCCGCTGATCGGCTACGAGGCTGCGGCCAAGGCCGCTCACGATGCAATCGAACAGGGGCGGACGGTCAGGGAAGTTGTGATCGCCTCGGGTCTTGCCCCGGAGGACAAGGTCAATGAGGTTCTCGATCCTCTCGCGATGACGCGCGGCGGAGTTATGAGCTGAGCGGTCCGACCGCGCTGGGTCGGACCGGTTCAGTCGACTGAGAGCAGTGCGAAAAGTTCCATCTTGCGATCTTCGAACTCTTCGAACGTAATCTCTTCGTCCTCGAACTGCTTGTGCAGCTCGGCGACCATCTTCAGAAGCTGGTCGGGGGGAATTTCTTGGCCTTCTTTGAAGGTAGATAGCTGCTCGAGTGCGCCTGACTCGTCAACTTCTGCTTCGGGATCCTTGTCGAGTCGCTTCTCTCGCTTGGCCGCTGCCTTGGCCTTCTTGGCCCTGTCCCGTTGCAGTTTCTCGAAACTTGTACGACTGGCGCCCATGGTGC
>JBARXY010000023.1:0-56586 GCA_049647585.1 Microthrixaceae bacterium
GTGTGTACCACATCGGTGCCGGCACCCTCTCGGTGGTTGACTCAGCCCAGTACCGTCCAGTCATTCCGGCTCCCGGTGGCAACGGTGGAGCCCTCTCCCCCGCAGCCAACGGTGGTGTCGGTGGACCCATGGGCAACTGCGCACTGATCGGCGGTTGCGGTGGTAACAGCGATGGCCGGAGCGCAGCGGCTGGTAACTCCGGTCCTGGTGGACAGAAAGGCCCTAATGGCCAGCTCTTCCGGGTCTGGGATAACGGCACAACGACCAGCTAATTCGTTAGCCTCGTAATTCCAATACCGCAGAAGCGGCATCGCCCAATTGGGCGGTGCCGCTTCTGTCATTTTGAGGCAAATGCAGACAGTCGCCTCGACATTGCAACGGGACATGTCAACGCCACCAACTGGAATCAGCAAATAGACCGAGCCGGGCCGATCCTTGGATAAATCACGGAAACTGGCGCCCAAAAGGCGGACCGGTCCGCAACCACCGTCAGGTCAGAGCGATCCAAATCGACACGCATCGTTGCTTAAGGACACTCACTCCACAGCATCACTGCGAGCCCCATGTCGAACGCAAACACAACTTATTCTGGGATATCTTGCTTTGGGTATTACCCCACTCAGCGATCTCTGGTAAGTTTCTCCTTACCTATCAAGATTCTCTTTTGGGGGGAACATGAAGCCTATCGCTGGCTGGCGATCTAGAACGGTCCGACTATCCGCATTGGTCTTGGCCGTGGTGCTGGTCGGGGGTGCGTGTACACCACCCGCACCGACCGATCCGGGATCGTCCACGACCGTCAAGGAGAAGGAATTCTGTTCGTTCTGGGAGGACGTAACCACTCCCCCCACTCAAGAGGGCGACACGGCGCTGGTTGACAACGCTGTGCTCGTGAAGTCGGACGTCGTCGCTCAGGCTAATTCGGCGACCGTGACGGGCGACTCCTGCAAGGAGCCCACTGCCCAGGTGGATCTCAATGGCGCCATGATGGCCGAGGGGATGAACGTTCCGTCTGTCCAGAACGACACTTCCTCAGATCCGATTGCCACCGTCACGGGCGACGAGATTGCTCCCGGCACTCCAGTGCTGGAGACGGTCGAGCTCACGTCACTGTCAGCAGCGATCGGCCTGGATGGAATCACCTTGCGAGGCAACGTCGCCTTGCGGATCTCGGGCCAGACGTCGACAGTTGGCTTTGTCGGCACCCTGACCAACCTTGAGAACTGGTCGATCAACATCAGTTCCTCCTCCTTCTCGATTCCCGGAATCACCAGCACGCCAGCCCGCTTCAACGGCACGCTCCGTGCACGCGGCGGCGAAATCACCCTCAACTTCAGCGCAGCTGCAACTTCGGCGAAGATCGGTGACGTCACCGTCTCAGCCGCAACTATTGATCTGTTTGCCTCCAACCAGACCGGCGTCAAGGCCTCGGTCGCAGGCAACATCAAGGTGGGACCCAGCACTGTCAATGGCGCTGTGGACGTCGAGTTCGACCGTGCCGGAGCTCTCGTCTCCGCCAAGGCTGATATTGCCGCCCATCTCGTCGGCACCCAGGTCAACGGCAAGAAGATCGACCTGAACGGATCGGTCAAGTTCGAAGGAAATGCCAAGGAGACCACCGCTTCGTTCTCCGGTAGCGGCGTCGTCGGCGATCTGGTCGTCCACGAAGCAAATGGCTCTCTGACACTGGCAACGAACAAGGCCACATTCAACGGCGTGCTCGATGTCGAGCAGGGTGCCAACCTCCTGCGCTTCAACGGTTCGATCGTCTGGGATGGCACCTCGGCCTACACCCCCTACCTTCAGGTCCAGGGTGCTGGCGAGTTCTCCGGCACGCTCAATGACGGTCAGACATTCTCCGCGGCCGGAACAATCGAAGCCGAGGTAATCGGCGGCCAGATGCGCTCTGTCGTTACGGGCAACTTCAAGATCGGAACGCTCAAAGCATCGGGCTCAGCGGTGGTTGAGACCAACGGTGCGAGCACAACCTTCGAGATCCAGGCCGACCTGGTCGATGCTGGCTTCGCTGCGCACCTCACCGGTGCAGTCATCGTGACCGATGGTGTCGCCGAGACGGTCCAGCTCGATGCATCGGTGAGCGGTGCGATCAAGATGGGTGACGTAACTCTTACCAATGCCAACCTCAGCATCCGCAGTAGCTACGGAAGCCCGTTGGAAATCTCCTTCGACGGAAGCATCAAGATGGGCTCCAAGGCCGATCTGAGTGGCTCGGTCAAGGCGGCCATCGGTCCCAACGGAACACTGCTCAGCCTCAACGGTCAGGTCAACGGCTCGCTGGCGCTCGACTCATGGGCGATCGTCAACTTCCAGGGCTCGATTGCGGCAACCTCCGAGCGTGTCACCATCAACGGTTCCGGTGGCGTCAACTTCACCAGCTTCCCCGCTGGTCTGCAGCTCAACGGAACTCTGACCTCCTCGCTGACCAACCCGTCGTGGTCGCTCAGTGGCTCGGCAGACTTCCGGATCGGTTCGCTGAACATCGCCTCGGCCCGCATGACGCTCTCGCAGGCTGAAGGAATGAAGGCAACCCGTGTTGGCTTCTACTTCAACATCCTCTTCATCTCCACCTACTTCGAGGGCAACTTCTACATGAACCCCGCTGGCGGATGCGACAAGGTCGACATCACCGGTGGCGGGATCATCGCCAAGCTGATCCTTGTCACGGTGCTACCGGGCGCCATCGGCTGCCCGGTCCACATCTAGTAGCTCAAGTAAGCGGGGTGGCACACCGATCGGTGTGCCACCCCGTTTGCGTTTTGGAACTACCGAATTCGTGGCAAGGCTGGATTGGGGTTCGTGGCAAGGCTGGATTGGGGCCGACGCCCGACACCGAAGGCCGAAGGCCGAAGTAGCCATCCGTGCACGCTCACAGACACCCGGCGGTACGCCAGCGCAACACCGGCTGATCCGCCGGTGTTGACGGATGGAACAAGTGTGGAAATGGTCAAATGGTGACCTCTACTGCACTAGTTGCCCGCCCTTTTGACTTCAGGCCGTCCCTGACGCCGGGGACAGCGACCAAGCGGGCGATTCAGCCCTTGGACAGCCCGGCGATTCATACCGACTTCCACAACTATTCGTGGACACCGTCAGGACCGATGCGGGCCTCGCTTTGGACACGAGTTCGGCGCCAGGAACCGGTGCCCGAGCGGTCAGTGCTTGAAGTGACGTTCTCCGGTGAAGACCATCGCCATCCCGGCCTCGTTCGCCGCGGCGATCACCTCGTCGTCACGGATCGAGCCGCCCGGCTGAATAACAGCTGTGGCACCGGCCTCGGCCGCTGCGTCGAGACCATCTCGGAACGGGAAGAAGGCGTCAGAAGCACACGCCCCACCCACTGCCCTACCGGCGGCCTTCTCAGCGGCGATGCGCCCGGCGTCGCGGCGATTCTGCTGTCCGGCGCCGATACCGACTGCCTGGCCATCCTTAACCAGAACAATCGTGTTGGACGTGACTCTGGCGACCAAACGCCATGAGAGCTCCAGGTCCGCCCATTCGGCTTCGCTCGGCTGACGGTTCGTAACGACGGTCCACTTCGAGCGATCCATCGACACAACGTCGGCAGTCTGGACCAGGAGCCCACCGGCGATGGTGCGGATATCCAACTCGGGAACCTTGGGAGCCGATGCAGTGATGACCCGCAGGTTCTTCTTCTTGAGCAGCACCTCGAGCGCATCGTCGTCATAGCCGGGCGCGATCAACACCTCGGTGAAGACCGGTGAGAGGGCTTCCGCGAGCGCCAACGGGACGACGCGGTTGAGGGCAACGATGCCCCCGTATGCCGAGGTGGGATCACCTTCGTGGGCCCTCGTGTAAGCGGTGGTTATATCGGGGTCGACAGCCGCACCACAGGCATTTGCGTGCTTGATGACAACTGCGGCAGGTCCCTCCCCCAAGGAATGGACCAAGCGCCACGCTGCATCGGCGTCGTAGACATTGAGAAACGACATTTCCTTGCCACCGTGCTGGACCGCGTCATCCCAGCATCCACCGCCGGGGAACGAGTAGCGGGCACCGACCTGATGCGGGTTCTCGCCATAGCGAAGTTCCTGCGATCGGGTGGCCGATAGGTGCAGTGTGGGTGGCAGCACTCCCCTATCCGGCATCTCTCCGGCGCCTGCCCCATCGAACCAGCCGACGATGGCGGCGTCATAGGCAGCGGTGTGGGCGAAGGCGTCGCGTGCCAGGCGTCGCCTGGTCGCATCGCCGACCGCACCGGCCGAGCGCAACTCGTCGAGCACGACCGGATAATCCTCGGGGTTGACCAGGACGGTCACCTGGGAGTGGTTCTTCGCTGCGGCGCGAACCATTGCTGGCCCACCGATGTCGATGAGTTCGATCGACGGCTCGGAACTGAACGGATACAGGTTGGTCGCCACCAGGTCGATCGCAGTGATGTCGTACTTCTCCATATCGGCCACGTGCGACGGATCGGTCCGGTCGGCCAGGATGCCACCGTGGATCGCCGGATGCAGCGTTACGACACGATGACCGAGCATCTCGGGGAATCCGGTGACGTCAGCCGTGGGGATCACAGGCAGCCCAGCGTCGGCGAGGGCCTTTGCTGTACCGCCCGACGAGATCAGCTCCCAGCCCAGGTCAACCAAGGCGGTGCCGAGCTCAACCATTCCGGTCTTGTCATACGCCGACAGAAGTGCCCGGCGCTTTGTGGATTCGGTCATGACAGTCGCTCCCGTTCCATGAATTCTCTGATCGTCTTCACGTAGAGCCGTCGCTCCACGACCTTTATCCGTTCGTGCAGGCTGGCCTCGTCGTCGCCATCGAGAACCGTCACGGCTTCTTGGGCCAAAATCGGCCCGTCATCGACCTGCTCGGTCGCGATGTGCACCGTGCAACCCGTCACCTTTACCCCATACGCGAGCGCGTCGCGGACCCCGTGCCAGCCCGGAAAAGACGGCAGCAGGGCCGGGTGTGTGTTGATGATTCTTCCCGGATATGCGGCGAAGGCGGCCGGGCCGAGGATTGTCCCCCACCCTGCCATCGCCACCAGTTCTATATCGGCGTCATCGAGAGCCGCGACCACCCGCTCGGTGAACCGGTCCCGGTCGAAGTTGTCGCCGAACTCGGTCCGCTCTATGACTTGGCACTTGATGCCGTGCGCGGCGGCGACCGACTCGACATCGCAGTGTCGGTCGGTCATCACCAGCGCTATCGGAAGCCCGGCGGACGCCATTGCGTCCAGAAGGGTTCCGCTTCCAGAAGCAAGAACTGCCAGGCTCATCCCGGGCCGCTCAGAGCCCCTTGACCACGTCCACCATGAGCAGACCTGCCTCGGTCGGATTTGCTCCGACCTTGACCCCTGCCGCTTCCATGGCGTCCATCTTGGCTGCAGCCGTTCCCTTGCCTCCGGAAACGATCGCTCCGGCGTGGCCCATCTTCTTGCCGGCCGGTGCGGTCTGGCCTGCGATGTAGCCGACAACGGGCTTGGTCATCTTCGAAGAGATGAACTCGGCCGCTTCTTCTTCTGCGGAGCCGCCGATCTCGCCGATCATCATGACAGCGGTGGTCTCGGCGTCGGCCTCGAAACGCTCCAGGCAGTCGATGAAGCTGGTGCCTGGTACAGGGTCTCCGCCGATGCCGACACAGGTGGTCACGCCGATGCCTTGGGACTGGAGCTCGTAGAGCGCCTGATAGGTGAGCGTTCCAGACCGGCTGACGATTCCGACGTTCTTGGCACCCGGCTCAGGCTCCTTGGCGATGTGGCCGGCCGTGATCCCGATATTGCACTTACCGGGGCTGATGATGCCAGGGCAGTTCGGGCCCAAGAGCTGGACCGACGGGAAGTCGCGCTTCAGCTTGTTGAAGAACCACGCCTCGTCCTGGGCCGGCACACCTTCGGTGATGCAGACGATGAATTCGATGCCACCCTCGGCGGCTTCCATGATCGCCGAACGGACTCCAGCTGCAGGGATGAAGATGCAACTGGCGTTGGCGCCGGTCTCGGCCACGGCGTCGGCCACCGAGGCGAAGATCGGGATGCCCTCGACGTCGGTCCCCGCCTTCTTGGGATTTGTTCCTGCGACTACCTGGGTGCCGTAGTCACGGTTGAGCAGGCCGTAGTAGCGGCCCTGGCTGCCGGTCAGCCCCTGGTAGACGACTTTGGTGTTCTCGTCGACGAAGATACTCATCTGATTCTCGACCTTTTCGTTGTGTGCGCCCGATCCAATGCGGTTGGCGCGGTGCGATTAGCTGCGTTGACTAGGTGCGTTGACTAGGTGCGTGTTGGCTGCGATGCGGATCTCAGGACCCTGCAAGCTGCACCGCTGTGCGGGCGGCGTCGAGCATCGTCGGCTGCATCTGCAACGCGTCGGACAGGTGCGGAGCGAGGATCTGACGGCCCTCTTCGGCGTTCGTCCCATCGAGCCGAATGACGATCGGCGATTCGATCGTCACACGCTGGAGTGCCTCGATGATGCCATTGGCGACCTCTTCACCGCGGGTGATTCCACCGAAGATGTTGATGAAGATCGACTTGACCGCCGGGTCGTTGTTGATGACCTCGAGCGCTCCCGCCATCACGTCTGCGTTGGCGCCGCCACCGATGTCGAGGAAGTTGGCTGGCTTTCCGCCGGCCTGGTTGACGACGTCGAGCGTGCTCATCGCGAGACCCGCGCCGTTGGCGATGATGCCAACTGATCCGTCGAGTCCGACGTACTGGAGGCCCTTCTCGTGCGCAGCCTGTTCGCGGACGTCGCGCTCCTGGGTTGCTTCGTACTCGGCCCATTCGTGGCGGTACGCAGCGTTGTCGTCCAAGGTGACCTTGGCATCGAGGGCATGAACCTCGCCCGTGGGCTTGAGGATCAGCGGGTTGATCTCGGTCAGATCGGCGTCGCCCTCGGTGTAGGCCCGGTAGAGCTTGAGGAGAATGTCGACTGCGCCGTCCTCAGCGTCCGGATTCAGGTTGGCCGACTTCACCCAGGCACGGGCGGTCGGCTCATCGAGGCCGTCAACCGGGTCGATCCAGATCTTGGCTATCGCGTCGGGGTTCTCCTCTGCGACTGCTTCGATCTCTACGCCACCCTCTGCCGAGAGCATGCCCAGGTGTTTCTTGGCCGAACGATCGAGCGTGAACGATGCGTAGTACTCCTCGGCAATGTCTGAGGCGACTTCGATCCACACGACCTTGACGGTGTGGCCCTTGATGTCCATCCCCAGGATGTTGGTTGCGTACTCGCGCACCTCATCCGCGTTGGATGCCAACTTGATGCCACCAGCCTTGCCGCGGCCACCGACCTGAACCTGCGCCTTGATCACGACCGGGTACTGCCCGATACGCCCGGCAGCAGCCACCGCATCGTCAACCGTCGTAACCGCCTCGCCCTTCGACACCGGAATGTCGAACGATGCGAAGAACTGCTTTCCCTGATACTCGAAGAGGTCCACCCTCGTGTGCCTTCCTATTCGGCCTGCGGCCCGCCGCGACGCAGCTGCGTCGTGGCGAGGGTGCGGATCTGTGATCTCGTACCTACCGAGGGATACTAAACGGGTGGTGCTCCCCAGCCCATATCCGGGGGCGCGCCATACTCGATCACATCCTCGAAGAGACATGGAGAGCTGATGCCCGTCGAGAGGCGTTCGGGAAGCAAACAGACGATGGCAATTGGCATCGGCATCATCTCGGTCGTGCTTGCCATTGCACTCGCATGGGGGATCATCCAACTCTCTGGGGGTAAGGCATCGACGCAGCTGCGTCTTGGTGACGACGTCTTCGAGGCGGGTAACGCCGTGCGGATGACCAAGCAGATCGACAAGGCAGGCCCGCTGCTATTCAGCGATGTGTCCGGCAGGGGACAGCACAGGCCGATTTTCGTCAACCACTTCGGGGATGATCCCGAGATCCGCTGGGTCGCCTTCGACGCCGTCGCCCCTGGTGCTGCCGAAAACTGCTTCCTGTCCTGGAACGCCGACCGTCAAGTGTTCGAGGAACGCTCCGTCGCCAACGGCAACGACCTCAAACAGGGCCAGATCTGTCGTACCGAAACCTTTCCGCCGAATGGCGAAGGCCTGACCCAGTACAAGTGGAAGGTCGCCCCCGACGGACTCTTGACGATCGATTTCCGCAAGGACGAGGGCGGAGACTGATCTGAGCAAGCTGCCCCACGTCCCCGCTCTCGACGGATATCGCGGCGTCGGTGTGGTGGCGGTGCTCCTGTTCCACTTCGATCTGCTTCCGGGCGGATGGCTCGGGGTAGACCTCTTCTTCGTTCTGTCCGGGTTTCTGATCACCCGCCTGCTCGTGCACGAACAGGCGACGACCGGTGCTGTCATCCTTCGGGAGTTCTGGCGCAGACGGGCCCGGAGACTTCTACCTGCCCTCTTCGCGGTGCTGGCGGGCGTTTCGATCTACGCGGCCTGGTACCCGGAGAAGGTCACTCTGCCCCAGGACCTGGGCGCCCAGATGCTCGCAACGATCTTCTATGTCGCGAACTGGCAGTCGATTCTCGGCGGAGGCGGCTACTGGGACCAGTACGCGGTCCAATCGCCGCTCGGACACATGTGGTCGCTGTCTATCGAGGAGCAGTTCTACGTCGTCTTTCCCCTCGTGATGGTGGGCCTCTTCGCAGTTCTACGCCGACGGGTCAACGCGGCATGGCTGCTCCTGGGCGGAGCAGTCGCCTCGTGGTCACTCGGGGTCTGGCTACTCATCGATGGCGGCGACTTCGAACGCGTCTATATGGGAACCGATACACGTATCGGCGGCATCCTTCTGGGGGCCTCGATCGGGTATCTGACCTGCGTCCCCAAGTGGCGGGCACCACTCATCCGCTGGGCTCGGCGCCTGGAGCCCTTCGCCGTGGTCGGGGTGCTGACAGCGATAGTGACCCTCGACGGCACGGCGACCTGGACGCCCCAGAGGTGGCTCTTCATGCCGGCGTTCGAGGTGGGGGTGACGATCCTGTTGGTTTCGGCCCTAGGTGCAGCCTCGTCGGGACCGATCATCCGGATCGTGACGAGCGCTCCGGTGGTGTGGCTCGGCACCATCAGCTACGGCCTCTACTTGTGGCATGTGCCGATCATGCTCGCAGCTGAACGGGCGATGGTGTCGGCCCCGCGCATCGTGGTGGTTCTTGTGGCGCTCAGCGTCAGTCTTCTGGTGGCGCAGATCTCGTTCAGGTGGCTGGAGCAACCGATCCGGAAACATGGATTCGCGCTCGCCGGGCAGTACCGACTCACCGCAGTGGCGGTGTTTGTCGTAGTCGCTTCCCTTGTGATGACCGGCTGGTCGACCAGGGCCGCTCGCGAGGTTGCCGATTCGCGATCATCCACCCCGCGCACTCAGGTAGTACAGGCCCCACCGGACACCGACGGTTCCACGCCAAGCCTTCCCGCTGCCCCTGCAGCGCCAGGGTCGACAGCTGGGCCTTCGACCTCGTCAGCGGCGGAGTTGCCACTCGCCCGACCAGAGGGCCGCGATGGGCGGATCCTGCTTCTGGGCGATTCGATCGCCTATGACATGACCGACGCCTTCCTTGGTGAATCACCGGAACTCGCGGTCACGGCCAGCGCTAGCAGCCTGGTCGGCTGCGGGATCGGTGGCGTTGCCGTCGACCCGAGCCAACCTGCGGGCCTGAGTGACGCCGACACGGTCAGAAAGTGCGACGACTGGCTGGATGACCGGGCCGGGCTCGTCTCCCAAACCCAGCCCGACGTCGTCCTACTTCTACGAGCCAATGTGAGGCGCGACCCAGTCGACGCATCGACGTGCGACCCCGAATACCGGAGTTGGCTCGCTGGGGTGCTTCGTTCCGAGATCAATCAACTTGGTTCGACCGGCGCTGTGGTCGCGGTGGCATCGAGGCTGTATGTCCGTATGGGGAACAAGGCCTCGGCGTCGAGTGACGACACGACGGACTGCGTCAACGCCGTTCTTCGCAGCGTCACCGAGGCCGAGCCGAACGCCGTCTATCTGCCGCTCAACGAGTGGGTGTGCCCCACACGTGAGACGTGTCGGCGCGAACTCGACGGCGTGGTGCTCCGTCCCGACGGGCTCCACTTCCAGGGCAAGGGTTCGATTGCCGCAACAAGGTGGATCATCCAAAGGCTGTTCGGCTGACGGCCCCGCTAACTGAACCGGTTGGGTCCGCCTGCCAAGATCTTTCGAACCGAGTCGGCTGGACGGGTTTGGCTGAGTTCAGTCCCTCTGGAGATAGAGCGACTGCAGACCTCGGCCGATCCGCCCGGATCGGTCCCACATGGCGGTCTCGGCAAGACCGATGCCGTCCGTCGCGGTTCTGGTCACGGCGTCGCTTCCGATCCATTCACCGACCGGTTCACGCCACAGATGGACCGTCAGATCGGGGTTGATGAACATCGAGCGTCCGTCGAACGGTGCAACCGAGCTGATCCCATTGGTGAAATCTGCGCACGCGACCGCTCGCTGCCAACCTGTTGCCATCTCGCCCGGCACGACCGGAACCGCCAGACGCATCCAGTCGAACGTCGGTCCCACCTCCGAGAAGTTGCCCCGCAGAAACCGGTGCTCGACAGCGTTTGCGTGGAAGGTCACGTCCGCAGCGCCGGGCCAGTGTTTGATCTCGGACTGCTCGGGCGGAAAGTCAGGGACTTCGTCGTGGGATCCATCTGGAAAGTCCACTTCAGCGACGCGGATCCGCTGCGCCCTTGCGATAGCAATTACCTGTGAATCGCGTGCCAGTCTGAGGGTCACCTCGACGGTCGAGACCTTGGCACCGGGCCTTATGAGGGCCGTTTCGACCAGCAATGGCGTTATCGGTACCGGCCGTAGCAACTCGACGGTAATTCTCGCGAGCCTCACCGGGATGGGTGCTTCCATCTGCTCAGCAGCACGGGTCATGAGTGCCGCAACAGGTCCGCCGTGAAGCGAATTGGGGTCCCATGGACCACGCGACAATGCCGTCGGCAACCACCCATCGCCTTGGGGCACGAAAAGCGATCGTTCCTCGCTCAGCGTGCCGTCGCCTACCGAGGTCTGACCTGCCGAGGAGTCCTCGGCGCCCGGATCACTCATGTCGGTGCCCGTCGAACAGCGGTAGGAGCATGTCCTTCTGGACCTTGCGAGTGCCGGTACGAGGTAGTTCGTCGACAATCAGAATCTGTCGGGGTGCCTTGTAGGGCGACAGCCGGACCGCTGCCCACAGCTCAAGGTCCGGAGCTGTGGTCACCCGACCACTGTGGAGCATCACCGCCGCCACGGGAACCTCACCCAACTTGGTATCGGGAAGTCCGATCACCGCTGCCTCGAGTACGTCGGGATGACCTTCCAGTGCCTCCTCCACCTCGAGCGGATAGACCGAGTAGCCACCAGATTTGATGACGGCCTTTGCCCGGCCCTGGAACATGACCGAGTTGAACGGGCCGGAACGCACGAGGTCCCCCGTGCGGAGCCATCCGTCATCGGTCAGGGCAGAACGGCTGGCGTCCTCATCACCCCAGTAGCCCTTGAGGACACCGGGTCCCTTGAGCATCAGTTCCCCGACCTGACCGGGCAACAGTTTGTCGCCGGCCTCATTGACGACCTTGAGCCTCCACCCCGGCATGGAAAGCCCGAGGGAATCACCTAGTCCGAGCGGCAGCATCGGCGGCGAAACTTTGGTCGCAACGTTGCCGCCTACCTCGACCATTCCGTATCCCTCGATGAACGCAGCCTCGCCGATACTTCCAACTCCGGGAAGCGACGCGCTGGCGCCCATGGCCTTGAACTTGCGCGCCAAGTCCGATGGCATGACATCGGCACCACTTATCCAAACGCGGATCGAGCGGAGGTCCCGCTCTGAGGCTCCGACCTCATAGAGCGTGCGATACATCGACGGAACTCCGATGAACGCAGAACTCCGGCGGTATTCAATTGCCTGCAGAACGCGGATCGGCGAGAACTTCTGCATGAAATAAATGGGAATGCCAGCTATCGCTGCTCCCATAACGGCAATGAATCCCATGATGTGGGCGACCGGCAGCGCCATGACGATCTCGTCGTCGCGGAGCACGAATGGCCACGCCGCGGCCATCGACATCTGGCCCACGAGTCCACGGTGGGTCAGCGCAGCCCCCTTTGGACTGCCGGTTGTCCCAGAGGTGTAGAAGAGCGCAGCAACGTCACCCGCATCTGGTAGGGAAACAAGGGCGGCTGACTTGGCAGGCACCTGTCGGGCGGAGCGGGAACCAGGTCCGGTTTCCAACTCCGAGACGTCACGAATGACCAGCTTCGCCCCGGAATCCGCGATTACGTGCTCAATCTCGGCGTCGGTCATCTGCGGGTTGACGGGAGCTGGAAGTCCTCCCGCCGCCGACACCGCCAGGCACAACAGGAACTGGTCGATGCCGTTCGGTGTGGCGATGACCACCGGCACCCCGACCGTCGAGCGAGCCCTAATGACCACCGACCAGGACGTGACCTGATCGGCAGCCTGTTCGTAGGTGAGAGTCCTGGTAGCGCCAAGATCGGTTTCTTCGGTGACGAAAATATTGTCGCCGTGCATCTCTGCGAGCCGCAGCATCAACTCGGCCAGAGTGCCGTTACGTCGGAGCGCCAGGTCGAGCCGCCCAAAGAGTGACTTGACGATACTCATGCCCAATTCATGCCCTCTCCAACGGTGCCCACGACAACAACAGCCGCTTCTCTCCGACGCTACCGAAGTTCACGACGGCCTCAGCCTTGTCGCCCGATCCTTCGACCATCAACACGACGCCTTCGCCCCAAACGTTGTGCCTGACGTCGTCGCCGACCTTGAAGTTGAGTTCGTGGGCCTTGGTTGGAGACGGACCTGCTCTGCGAGCGGACGCGAATACTCCTTCGCTCGACCCGAAACCTGAGCGCCCCTGTCCGGAAGTCGCCTGTCCAGAACCCCCGAAGCCGGAAGAACCGCGTCCGGAGGAGTCACCGCTTCCCCATGAGGTCGACTCCCAACCACCGGAGCGTCGGGCGCTGCGGCTCTCTCGCGTGCGGCTGGAAGCAGACTCCTCGACCAGGTCCTTGGGTATCTCGGTAAGGAATCGGCTCGGCGGGTTGTACTGCGTCCCGCCGTAGAGGGTGCGACACCACGCATGGGAGAGGTAGAGCCGCTCGCGGGCTCTGGTGATGCCTACGTAACAAAGGCGCCGCTCCTCTTCGAGTTCCGCCGGATCGGTCAGCGCACGCATATGGGGAAAGACGCCTTCCTCCATGCCGGACATGAACACGACCGGAAACTCCAGACCCTTTGCGGCGTGAAGCGTCATGAGCAGTACGCCGGTCTCGGTCGGGTCGTCGGGATCAGGCAGCTGGTCGGTGTCGGCGACGAGAGAAACGTGCTCCAGGAAGTCGTCGACCGTGTCGTGGTCCTGGGCCATACCGACGAGCTCGGCGAGGTTCTCGATCCGGGAGTCGTTCTCTACCGAACGATCAGCTTCGAGCTCGGCCAGGTAGCCGGAACGTTCCAGGATGGATTCGAGCACCTTTGCGGGACCGTCGACGACCTCGCTGTTGAGGTCATCCAGGAGGTTCAGGAAGGACTCGATACCGCGGGCGGACCGTGGCGACACTCCTGCCTCGTCCCAGCGCCGCAGCGCGTCGACGAAGGTCAAACCGTGCGAGCGGGCGAAGGCGTCGAGTCGTCCGACGGTCTGGTCCCCGACACCACGTTTGGGAACATTGAGTACCCGCTTGACGCTCACCTCGTCGGTCTGGTTGACGATCGCCTTCAGGTAGGCCATCGCATCCTTGACCTCACGGCGGTCATAGAAGCGGGTGCCGCCCACGACCTTGTAGGGAATCCCGCTGCGCAACAACTGCTCTTCTAGGACGCGGCTCTGTGCATTGGTCCGGTAGAAGATGGCCATGTCGGACCAGCGCCGATCGCCTACATCGTGGATGCGGGTCAGTTCACGGCTGATCCACTGCGCCTCGTCGCCCTCGTCCTCACCCTGGAACTTGGTGATCAGGTCACCATTGCCGGTTTCGGTCCACAGATCCTTCGGCTTGCGGGCCGAATTGTGCGAGATGACGGAGTTGGCGGCGTTGAGGATGTTCTGCGTCGACCGGTAATTCTGTTCGAGTACGACAACGGTGGCGTCGGGAAAGGCGGTTTCGAAGTCGAGAATGTTCTGCATGTCCGCGCCCCGGAACCGGTACACCGACTGGTCGGTGTCCCCGACCACGCAAACATTGCGATGCTCCTCGCCCAACAGCATGACCAGATCGTTCTGAACGGTATTGGTGTCCTGGTACTCGTCGACCAGAACGTGTTTGAAGCGGTTCTGATAGTGCTCGAGTACCTGAGGTTGGGTCTTGAGCAACTCGACCGTCACACACAACAGATCGTCGAAGTCCATCGCCCCGGCACGACGCAGACGGGCCTGATACTCCTGGTAGACCTCGGCGATCTTGCGGTCGTAGATGACCGTCGCCTTCTCGGTATAGGCCTCGACATCGAGCCCGTCGTTCTTGGCGGCCGAAATCGCTGCGTGCACGGCACGGGGAGGGAACCTCTTCGGATCGATGTTGAGATCCCGCAGCACATAGCCGGTCAGGCGTACTGCATCGGCCTGGTCATAGATGGTGAAGGCCGACGGGTAGCCGAGCAGGCTGGCGTCTCGGCGGAGTATGCGTACGCATGCCGAGTGGAACGTCGAGATCCACATTTTGCGGGCGACCGGGCCGACAAGATTGCCGATTCGCTCGCGCATTTCCTGTGCGGCCTTGTTGGTGAAGGTGATGGCCAAGATCTCATAGGGCGAGATGTCGTGTGCGTAGATCAGATGCGCAATCCGGTGCGTGAGTACGCGGGTCTTGCCTGATCCAGCGCCGGCGACGACCAGAAGCGGTCCCTCACCATGGGTGACCGCCTCGTACTGCGCGGGGTTCAGGCCCTCCAGGAGGTCGTCAGCAGACATCGTTTCAACCCTACCCGTGGGCTACGACAGTCTCGATCCGGGCAGCTGTGCCGTAGCAGCGAACGGGATCGGACCGGCGCAGGCAAAGCTCATCTGAAGGAGCTCAGCGGATCTGCTCGACCCGGTCCGACGAGCCCCAAGCAGCATCAGCTGTGAGTACCGACTCATCACGACGCTCTGCCAATGCGAGACAGAGGCGGTCAGCCAGAGAAAGGCCCTCGCCACGGATCCAGCGTCGAGCGGCCCATTCCGCATCGTCAACTTCCACCGCTTCGACTCGAAGGTCGTAGCTGTCCAGCAGAGCGCGCACCAGATCCCAATCTCTACCGGCTGAGAAGACCTTCTGTGCAACTTCCGACCAGTTCGCAGCTCCGCAACAGGATGAATCGGAAAGAGCGGATTCGACAAGATCGGAGCCTGGCTCGCCTTTGACGAAGGCGAGGATCGCAGAGGCGTCTAGGACGACACTCACGCTGCATCCTCGTTGGCAGACGTCTTGCGCCGCTCGGCAAGAAGCTCGGTCACCAGGTCAGTGCCCTCGAGCTCGGCTCTCACCCGGTCACGGAGCTGCCGGCGGGTGAGCAGGACCAATCCTGTTGGCGTCTCCAGAAGAACCATCGGTGTCCCCTCAGCCAGTCCGGCTCGCTCGCGCACTTCGGCTGGAACGACAATTCTTCCGCGGTCTCCCACAACGACAGGGTATGTCCCATTCATGATCCAAGCGTACCGCTGAGCCTGGGAGTGGGCCACAGGCTGAGGTAGACCGACAGGCCCCCGACTTGATTGCGTGGCGTGGAAGAACGGGACGGGGCGCACCTCGACCGCGGTCTCGGCGATACCGGGCGGTCAACTCGCGCAACTCACAGTTCTGCACGTCGACAAGGACTTCGAGCTGATAGCTGACATCACCGGCCAACGCGTCGAACGCCTCACCGTGAGCTGACTCGCTGCCGGCGATGAAAGACGCCTTCGGTAAAATCGAAACGCAATGGCGCTCGAGGCGAGCGCCCGCAAGCACGGTGTCTCTGAGGACGACATGCTTCATGCGGTGCGTAACCACTGGCGAGCGTTCGAGACCGACGACGCAGCTGTAACCATGTACATCGGCCCTTCGACTACTGCGGAGCCACTTGAGATCGGCGTGGTTGAAGATGACCAAGAAACTGCTGTGATCCATGCTATGTCCGCACGAGCCAAGTTCCTGACGGGATGGTGGACACCATGAGTAAGAGCCGAGCAGAACGAGCCGCAGCGCTCGAGGAGTGGGCCGACACGGTGGCCCCTGAGGATCTTCGTCTAGCGGACACCGATTCGTTGCGCCACGTCGCTGAGCTTGCACAGCAACGCGCTCAGGTCGACTCCGAACTCGTCGACTCCGTCCGGGCAGCCCGAAAGGATCAGCGGTCTTGGTCTGAGATCGGTGCCATGTTGGGAGTTTCCAAGCAGGCAGCACAACGCAAGTACGGATCGAAGACGTCAGCCTGACCGAGGATTAGGGTCACCTACAGGAATCCTCCATCAGGACCCGTTGGACTGCCCGGTGACTCCGTGCGTGGGAGTGAAAAGCTGAGGCTTCGAGCGGGCCAAAGGCCGTCACGTCTACAGTCGAGAAGTGAGCTTCGATCTGTACTTCGTGCCGCGACCGAGTGATGGACGCTGGGACGGCGTGATGGATCAGCTCGAGAGTGGCGCCGCCGACGGCGGAGAGCTGACCAGTCAGGACCTCGGACTCTGGGCGCAGGTGGTCGGTGCGGCCACTGCTGTGATCCCAGATGCGGAAGAGATCGGCGGCGGCGGGTACCGCCAGCTTGACGACGGTGTCGGCATCCAGGTGAGCCTATTTCCCGGCGAGTTGAGCATCACCACGCCCTACTGGTACGAGGGACAGGACGCGGAACGGGTGGTCGAGAAGCTCCGCCAGGTGGCGACCGCCATCGAGAGCGTGACCGATCTCGTTGCCTATGACCCTCAAGCAGACGCACCATTTCTCGGCGACGGCGACACGATGGCTGTTGCGAGTTTCGATTCCGCTGCGGTCGTCCTCCGCGACTTGGGCACGAGCAGCCCCACTCGCTCTGCCGTTCCCCGCTGGGAATTCTGGCGTCGTTAGCCGCGGGAGTCCCACCAACCGGGCCACCTGAGTACCGCCTCCGAGGTGCCAGTGGGTGGCACCGCTTGGAGCCGAGGGCCGTCGAGCGACCCCGACTTTCGCTCTACGGAATAACACGGAATTACACGGGGACAGGCCGCCTCGCCCGCCGCAGGTCAGGCCGCTGACAGCCGCTCGTCGAGGAAGTCGAGGACCTTCAGGAGCGCGTCGTGGGTCGGCTGACCGGGCTCATCGATCAGGTCCTCGGTCAGAACCGAGTGGGCCATCTGGCGGTGCCCCCACGGGTTGTCCTTGGACGAGTCGAGTTCGACGCCGATGAACGCCGACCCCAGCACCCGGCGGAGACTCGCGAAGCGCTCACCTGGAACCATCCGGTCGCCACTGAAACGCAGGCCGAGCACGCACAGATCATCTTCGCGGGTGCGCTCGGCGACCTTCAGCAGGTCGGCATCGGAACATCCGGGAGCGGCCTTGGCCCGTTTGGTCAGGGCAATTGGCAACGATGGCTGGGAGAGAACCGGGGCCAGCATTTCAGGCTCAGTGGCCATCGCCAGGGCGAAGCCACCGGTGAAGCACATCCCCACTGCGCCCACGCCGGGGCCCCCGCACTCCCGGTGGGCATGTCTCGCGAGAGCACGGAGCCAGTCGATCGCCGGCGGCGTGGTTCCAAGCGCGAATGCCTTGAACTCCTTGGACACACAGGCCGGTGCCAGAACTTTGAGCAGGGTGCCCGGAGTCGGTTCCGCCCCTGGAGTGCCGAACATGACCGGCATGAAGACCGTGTGACCCCGCTCGACGACCTTCCGGGCGAATTCCGCGACCGCCGGCGTGATACCCGGAATCTCGGCCATGACGATGACCGCGGTCCCCTCACCCTTGCGGAAGACCTCACGGGTCTTGGCTGCGAATGTGAACGTTTCGACGGTGAAGTCGTTGAGAGGATCGGTCGGCACGGATCAACGGTACTCACCGTGGCGTAATAGGGTCCGCTTCATGTCCTCGAGTTCCATGAAACCGTTCCGATTCTCCCTGCAGGCTTCGCACTTGGATCGGCCCGAAGACCTTCGCCCACTGGCTCGCAAATCAGAGGACCTGGGCGTGGCTGTACTGACCGTCGCGGATCACCTGGACGACCAGCTGGCTCCGATTCCGGCTCTGATGGCAGCAGCCGATGCCACCACGACGCTGCGGGTCGGAACCATGGTCCTGGCCAACGACTACCGCCACCCAGTGATGATCGCCAAGGAAGCTGCAACGGCCGACGTCCTCACCGGAGGCCGCCTGGAATTCGGGATAGGCGCAGGCTGGATGACGACCGACTATCACGGCTCGGGAATAACGATGGATCCGCCCGGGGTCAGAATCAGCCGACTGGAGGAGGCGATCGAGATCATTCTCGCCCTCTGGAGAGGCGGGCCGGTCAACTACGAGGGGGCCCACTACTCGATTTCCGGGCTCGTCGGACTTCCGAAGCCCGCTCAGGCTCCCCGACCTCCATTGCTCATCGGTGGCGGAGGCAAGCGTGTCCTGTCTCTGGCGGGCAAGTACGCGGACATCGTCGGTCTCAATCCCACCCTTTCGGCCGGCGTGATCGACGCGTCCGCGGGGCCGAGTGCGACCTTCGAGGCGACCCAAAAGAAGATCTCGTGGATCAGGGAGGCCGCCGGTGATCGGTTCGGCGACATCGAGTTGCAGACGCGAATCCACTTGGCGATCGTCACACCAGACCGTGAGGCCGTCTTCGACTCGTTTGCCGACGGATTCGGGATCACCCCGGATGAGGCACGGAACACGCCGCACGCGCTGTGCGGAACCGTCGATCAGATCGTCGACGACCTCATCGAACGCCGCGAAACTTTGGGAATCTCAACCATCGGTCTCAGCGCCTCGGCGCTCGATGACCTGGCACCGGTAATCGCCCGGCTGGCAGGCACCTGACCCGGCCGAACCAAGAGGCCGGGGCTGCGTCAACCGGCGGGACGCTCCACTGGTGGATGAACCGATCAGCGGGTGGTGCCGAGGGCGACCTCGGCAGTCAGCGAGCCCGGGGCGATCAGCGGATGCGACCGAAGGTGAGCGAGCCGCCGTAGAGGGACGAAATCTTCACGACGTCGCCGGTGTGGGGCGAGTGGATCATTTGGCCACCACCGACGTACATGCCGACGTGGTGCACAGGGTTACCCGAGAAGACCAGGTCGCCTGGCTGCAGCTGGCTACGGCTGATCCTCTGCGTAGCTGAACGCTGTGCGCCCGAGGTTCTGGGTAGCGACACACCGACCTGCGCCCACGCCCACATCATCAGACCCGAGCAGTCGAACCCCGCAGGTGTCGACCCACCCCAGCGGTACGGAGTGCCCATGCGGGAGCGAGCCGCAGCGATGGCTCCGGCAGCACCGGAGTTGACCGATGACGCGGGTATTGGTGGCGGGACGAAAGCGGGCGGAGCCGAGTAACCCGAGCTGCCCCCGCTGGAGGGGTTGTTGCGCCGACGCCTGGGGGCCGCATTCGTGGCTTCCGAGGCTCGGGCCGATGCAGCAGCGGCCGCAGACGCATTCGCGGCAGCAACCCGACGGGCTTCGGCGCGTTGAGCCTCAACCCTGGCCTTCTCTGCGGCCGCAGCCTGAATCCGAGCCTGCTCAGCACGGATGGCTTCATTCAGCTCGGAGTTGGCACCGTTGAGGATCGCCTGCTGATCCCCGACGCTGGCCTCGATCTTCTTGACGATGTCAGCCTGGTCGGCGCGGCGCTTGTCCAGCGCATCGCGCGAGGCCTTCAACTCCGCCTGTAGATCTTCCAGGTCCTGGCGGCCGACATCGAGTTTGTCGGCGAGCTGGGTGCGGTCGCTCTTCAACAGCGAGAGCATGACCTTCTGGTTGACGGCTTCGTTCACGTTGTTGCTACTGACGACAACACGGTCGTTCACGGATGCACCGACGTATGCCTCGACCAGGTAGTCGGCAGCCTCGCCACGGGCCTTCTCAAGTTCGGCCTTGGCCTTGTCGACGGCGGTGGAGTTGGCGTCCTGGCGCTCTTTGAGCTGATCGATGTCTTCCTGGGTCTGCAGATACTTCTCGTTCAGAGCGTCTGATTGCGCCTGCAACGTGTTGAGTCGCGCTGCCGCTGCCGCCGCACGATCCCGCAGACTTTCAACGCTCTGGGCGCTGGCACTACCGCCCAGGGTCACCATTGAGAGGACAATCGCTACAGCCGAGAACACTGCAGCCGCGCGTATATGACGGATTGAACGCATGATCGGCACAGTCAAGCACGAAACGACAAGTTGTTACAAACTCATGTCATTTCGACATGAAGGACTATCTATTCCCACTCGATCGTGCCGGGCGGCTTCGACGTGATGTCGTAGGCGACCCTGTTCACACCGGCGACCTCGTTGATAATTCTGGAGGCCATCGAGTCGAGGACATCATGGGGAATCCTCGCCCAATCGGCGGTCATGGCGTCTTCGCTGGTGACCGCCCGGATGATGATCGGATAGCCGTAGGTCCGCTCGTCACCCATCACCCCAACGGTGCGGATGTCAGGCAGAACGGCGAAGGACTGCCAGATCTCCCTCTCGAGGCCGGCGATGCGCAACTCTTCACGGACGATCGCGTCGGCTTCCTGAAGCACCGCCACCTTGTCCGGTGTGACTTCGCCGATGATCCGCACGCCGAGTCCCGGTCCCGGGAACGGCTGACGCCAGACGATTTCGTCGGGCAGTCCGAGTTCGGATCCGACAGCACGAACCTCGTCCTTGAACAAGGTCCGAAGCGGTTCGACCAGTTCGAAATCAAGATCCTCGGGCAGGCCACCGACGTTGTGATGACTCTTGATCGTCGCTGCGTGAGCAGTGCCGGATTCGATGACGTCGGGGTACAACGTCCCCTGAACCAGGAACTTGGCATCCGGAACCTGATCACGGGCGTCTTCGAAGATGCGGATGAAAAGTTCGCCGATCGCCTTGCGTTTGGCCTCGGGTTCGGTGATCCCGGCCAGTCGTTCGAAGAATCGGTCAGCCGCGCGGACGTGGATCAGTTCGATTCCCTGATGTTCATTGAAGGTCTCGACGACCTGAGCGCCCTCGTCCTTGCGCATCAGGCCCGTGTCGACGAAGACGCACGTGAGCTGGGAACCGATGGCCTTGTGGACCAGCGCGGCGGCCACTGCGGAGTCGACGCCACCCGAGAGCGCACAGATGACCTTTCCGTCGCCTACCTGGGCCCGGATCGCGTCGACCGAAACGTCCACGAAATTGCCCATCGTCCACTCACGGGACAGTCCGGCGATGTCGTGGAGGAACGTCGAGAGGACCTCTTGGCCGAACTCGGTGTGAACCACCTCGGGGTGGTACTGGACGCCGTAGATGCAACGCTCGGAATTCTCGAGGACGGCCAAGGGAGCACCAGCCGTGCTTGCTGTCGCAACAAACCCCTCCGGTACTTCGGTTACCGCATCGAAGTGACTCATCCAGACGTTCTGCTTGTCGGCCATCTCGGCGGGAAGCAACGCAGACGCAGATCCGGGAATGCGCTCAAGCGTCGTACGACCATATTCGCCCGAGCCACCCCGGCCGACAGTCCCACCAAGTTGTTGGGCGATCAACTGGGCTCCGTAACAAATGCCGAGCACCGGCACACCCAGGTCATAGATATCTGGGTCCAGGACGGGAGCGCCCTCGACGTGAACCGACTTGGGGCCGCCGGAAATGATGATCGCCGAAGGCCGACGCCGGGCAACCTCCGCAGCCGAGATCGAACTGGGAACGATCTCGGAGTAGACGCTGGACTCACGGACGCGTCGGGCGATCAGTTGGGCGTACTGGGCGCCCATGTCGACCACCAGCACCTTCTCGGATGGAGTGAGTCGCTCCTGATCCGGACCAAGTGGGTGTGACTCCCCCAAGGGGTCGATCATGGCAACGTCGTCTGAGAACTCCGGGGCGTCTGACATCACTGGGCTCCCGGTCGGACCGTCGGAGGGGCGGTGACCGTGAGGTCGGCCTTCTGGAAATCCTTCAGGGTGTTGTGCCCGGCGAGTGCCATGGATTTGCGCAACGCCCCCATCAGGTTGGTGCGCCCGTCAGAGCGGTCGGAAGGACCGTTGAGGATCGTCTCGAGCGTCCCGACCGGCTCTACCCTGGACATGCGGCCGCGGGGCAGGGATGAGTGGAACGAGGTCATCGACCAGATGGCACCCTTGGCTGGAGCTTCCTGGGCGCGGGCGAGGGGCGACGTCAGGATGATTCCGTCCGCTCCGCACACGACGGCCTTCGCTATGTCGCCACCGGTGTGCATTCCGCCGTCGGCGATGACGTGGACGTAGACACCCGTCTCGTCGAGGTGTCGCATCCGAGCAGCGCGGACATCAGCGATCGCGGTCGCCAAAGGGTTGCCAATTCCCAGGACCTGGGCGGTCGTCGACGAAATGTCGGGACCGACGCCGACCAGCACCCCCGCGGCACCGGTGCGCATCAGGTGCAAGCCTGCCTGATAGCTGGCGCAACCGCCGACAAGAACCGGAACCTCAAGGCGGCGGATCAGGTGCTTCAGGTCCAACGGAACGTGTGCTCCATCGGAGACGTGCTCGGCCGATGTGATGGTGCCCTGGATTACCAGCAGGTCAGGCTCGGCCCGGATTATGTCGCTGAGGAGCGACTCGGTGTGGGCGGGTGTCACCGCGACACATACCGTCGCTCCAGCCTCACGGATCTGACTGACCCGCTCCTCGATCAGGTCGGGGCGCACCGGCTGGGAGTAGATCTCGCGCAAACGCGCGATCGAAATTTCCCTCCCCGCCGCCGCGATTTCTTCGAGCACCGACGCGGGATCATCGTAACGACACCACAGTCCCTCGATATGGAGGGTTCCCGCTCCCCCGAGTCGGTCCATCTCGATGGCGGTCGCCGGGCTGGTGACACCGTCGTTGGCAGCGGCTATTACCGGCACCTGAAACTGGTAGGCATCGATCTGCCACGAAATGTCGACCTCGTCCGCATCTCGGGTACGACGGCTCGGCACCACGGACACCTCGTCGAGGGAGTAGCCCCTCCGACCCGCCTTGCCGATACCAATCTCTATCTCTGCCACGATCACCTCTTGGCCGGAAATTCCGGCGATCAGGAAAGTGCGGAGTCTACGCTTTTTGGGAGTTCGACCCGTAAGCCTCGCCTCCTCAAGCCCCGAGCTCAGCCGGTGGGACCCTCTCGCTCCACCGGACCTTGTCAGCCGACTTACGCCTGGCGGTTCAGCCCCGGATGGATCGGAGCAACTGTCGGGCCATGGCCGAGTTCATCTGGTACATGACCTTGCCTGCCGCCTTGGTCGCCTGTTGGACGACGCCACCGCCCGTGGCTTCCTCGATCGTGTCCAGACCCATGATGACGGCGTCCTTGGTCGCGTCGGTGACCTTGTAGCCCATCGACGTCAGGCCCTTCACGACCTCGGACTGAGCAATCGGCTCCGGTGCGGCAGAGGCGATTATCCGTAACGCTTCCTTGGTCACCTCGGCGCCCTGGCTGACAGCCTGCACGGCGCTCACGTTGGCTGCTTCGGTTCCGTCGATGGATGCGAGCCAGCGACGCACCTTCACAACCAGTTCGTTGTGGGTCTCACCTTCGAATGACAACGTGGGCATCGTTACACCTTCCCGAAGCGCCCGGACGGGCCGTTGGGGTCAAACTTATAGGTGTCGCCCGAGTCCGTGTCCCAACCGTCGACCAACTTGTACGGGAACGGTCGAATGTTGACTATTTCCGTACTAGTTGATTCCGTACTAGTTCACTGGCGGGTCCCCCCGACCTTCTTCGGCGCCAGCGTCCTCCGAGGAGCGGTCAACGGGCGACAGATCCTCTGATACGTGGACCTCCTTGGACGGCGATTCCAGAATCAGTCGGGATGCTCGGTCATAGGTGAAGTAGTTCCAAGCCCAGTTGACCAGCACGTTCACCCGGTTGCGAAAGCCAATGAGCATGACCAGGTGCAGCCCGAGCCATGCCAACCACCCAGGAAATCCGCTCAGTCGAAGGCCGCCCGGAAGCTGGGCCACAGCCGCGTGGCGACCTATCGTCGCCATCGAGCCCTTGTCCCGGTAGCGGAAGTCCTTGACGACACCTCCGGAAACCTGGGCCTTGATCAGGGCACCGACATGCTCGCCTTGTTGGATGGCGACCGGCGCCAACTGCGGTAGGAGTTCGCCGTTCGTGTCGCTGAAACCGGCCAGATCGCCGATCACGTACACCTCCGGATGTCCGGGGACCGACAGGTCATCCTCCACCCTGATCCGTCCGCCCCTGGTCAGGCTGTCCGCTCCGAGTTGCTCGGCTATGCACTCGGCCAGGGGATTCGCACGAACGCCAGCCGTCCAGACCAAGGTTCCCGCTGGAATCCTCGTGCCATCGGTCAGCTCAACGACCTTTCCGTCGGTTGCCGCAACCCCTACACCGAGGGCCACCTCGACGCCGCGTGATGTGAGAGTCCGCCGAGCAAGGTCTCCCAACTTTGCTCTGAACGAGGCAAGGAGCCTGGCTCCCGGCTCGACGATCACAACCCGTGCCCGGTGGATGTCCAAGGTCGGAAAGTCCCTACTCAGCACGTTCTCGAACAATTCGACGAGGCCGCCGGCCATCTCGACCCCGGTAGGCCCGCCCCCTGCAATGACGACTGTCAATCCACCGGAGTCGATCAAGCTGGGATCGACCGTCGCCCGCTCGAACTGGCGTAGTACGTGTGAGCGCAACGACAGAGCGTCCTCAAGGGTCTTGAGCCCGAAGGCGTGCTGTTCCACTCCCGGAATGTTGAAGGTCGCGGACACCGCCCCGGCCGCCAGCACGAGTTGGTCGTACTCCACCGGTTGGCCCTCATCGAGATGCACGATCCCTGCCGCCAGGTCGACGCTGCGGACCGACCCCATCCGCACCTCGGTCTGTGCATTCCGGTGCGACGCAATGCCTCTGAGCGGATAGGCGATGTCGTCGGAATCGAGTCCAGCCGTCGCAACCTGGTACAGCAGCGGCTGGAAAGTGTGGAAATTGTTCCGTTCGATCATCACCAAGTCGACCGGGACCGACTCGAGAGATCTCAGTACTGCCAAACCCCCGAAGCCGGCTCCGACCACGACCACCCGATGACGTCGTTCCATGACTCGATCGTAGAACTGCATCGCTCGGCGACCACTTCGCCAAGGCCCACCTGGTCGAGGCCCTCGTCGCCTCGCCAAGGCCCTTACCATTGACACTGACTAGGATTCTGGAATGACGCCCCCGACCAGTGACCTGACAGGACCGTCCACGACCTCCCTCAGCGAGGTAGATCCATTGGCCAGGTTCGGGACCTTGGGACTGACCTTCGACGACGTCTGTCTGGTGCCCGCAGCGTCGGACGTCATCCCCTCGCAGGTTTCGACGGCGACCCGTCTGACACCGAAGATCACGCTGTCCATCCCCCTGATGTCAGCGGCCATGGATACCGTTACCGAAGCGAGACTCGCCATCGCGATCGCTCGTGAAGGCGGCCTCGGGGTGATCCACCGGAACCTCTCGATTGAGGATCAGGTGACCGAGGTCGACAAGGTCAAGCGCTCCGAATCCGGAATGATCGTCGACCCAGTAACCCTGCATCCCGAGGACCTAGTCGGCTCGGCTCTCGACCTGATGTCCAAGTACCGCATCTCGGGCGTGCCGATCATCGACCAGGAACGGCACCTGGTCGGCATTCTGACCAACCGTGACCTCCGTTTCGAGAACGACCCGAACCGCCCCGTGTCCGAGGTGATGACCTCCGAGGGGCTTGTCACCGCCCGGCAGGGAACGACTCTGGAAGAGGCCCAGGAAATCCTCGGCAAGCATCGGATCGAGAAGCTGCCGGTAGTCGATGACGAAGGTCGGATCACGGGTCTCATCACCGTCAAGGACATCAACAAGAAGCTCAAGTACCCCAACGCCACCAAGGACGACCAGGGGCGCCTGCGTTGTGCTGCAGCCGTCGGCGTCGGCGACGACGCAATGCAACGCGCCGAGGCGCTGGTCAACTCTGGAGTCGACCTGATCGTCGTCGACACGGCGCATGGCCATTCGGCCGGCGTCATCGAGGTCGTCCGCAAGATCAAGGCCACCCTTGATGTCGAGATCGCCGCAGGCAACATCGCCACCGGCGAGGCCGCGGCGGCCCTGATCGAGGCTGGCGCAGACGCCGTCAAGGTTGGCGTCGGACCCGGTTCAATCTGCACCACCCGGATCGTCGCTGGCGTCGGGGTTCCCCAGGTGACCGCGATCCACGAGTGCGCCCGGGTCGCAGCTTCCATGGGCGCAGGCATCATCGCCGACGGCGGCGTCAGGTATTCGGGCGATATCGCCAAAGCCATCGGGGCGGGCGCCGATGTGGTCATGGTCGGCAGCCTTCTGGCAGGTGTCGATGAGACTCCCGGCGAGATCGTCCTGTCGAAGGGCGAGCGCTACAAGGCATACCGGGGAATGGGTTCACTCGGTGCCATGAGCGCCCGATCGTTCTCGAAGGACCGCTACTTCCAAGGCGAGGTCGAAACGACCGAGAAGGTCGTGCCAGAGGGTGTCGAAGGACGGGTTCCCTACAAGGGCCCGGCCCAGAAGATCCTCTACCAGCTCATCGGCGGGTTGCGCTCGGCCATGGGTTATTGCGGTGCGCACGACATCGGTGACCTGCAGAGCAACTCGCGCTTCGTCCGCATGAGCCCGGCGGGTCTCCGTGAGGCGCATCCCCACGACGTGACGATCACGGCCGAGGCTCCCAACTACTGGATGTGACCGGGGCTCCGGCCTAAAGGTCCGTAATTCGAGTTACCCGGGTCGATGAACCTCTCCATGATCGAGCCCTGAGCGCCGTGCTAGCCGCAGGTCAACGTGATGTCAGTCTCGTGGACTGGACCTCGTTCGAGTTCATGAAGTCCGAACACATTGGGACCGCGTTCGCATTTGATAGCGATTTCGCCGATCAGGGCTTCGTTCTGCTGGAACGATGACCGGCCGCCGGATGCTCCGATGGCCCGATGCGTCCGATGCATCCGATGACCCCGCTTCTCAGATAGTTCCGACTCAGACGACCCCACCCATGCCGTCGGGACCAAGTTCGAACTCGATCATCTCAGTTCCGCGGGCCGGGTCCAGGTCGTAGTCCCCTCCTGGATCGGTTCCGGTGAGAATCGCCAGCAACTGACGGAGCAGGGCCGCAGTCGCACCCCAAACGGTGTCGCCGAAGAGGTCGAAGAAGTAGACGGGGCGCTCCATCTCCGGTGTCCCCCATCGCTCCTCTCGGAACACTCCTGGAGCCAGTAACTCTGCCACCGGGACGTGGATGATCTTCTCGACCTCGGCAGGGTTGGCGACTCCATGGGGCTCGCCGTCGAGAAGGCCAACCACGGGGACTATGTAGCTTCGGCGGGTAATCGTCGTCAGATGATCCAGTTCACCCAATGGCTCGACAACGGTCGGCTGCAGCCCAATCTCCTCGTTCGCCTCTCTCAGAGCCGTCGTGGTCGGAACCTCACCGGGATCCGCTCGGCCACCGGGAAAGCTCACCTCACCGCGATGGGTCCGCATGTGCTGGGCGCGGCGTGTCAACACAATGCCCAACTCGCCTCCGTCCGGATAGAGCGGGACGAGTACGGCGGACTCGCTGGCTCCCAGATCCTCGACCGGAGACCTTCGCCCCAAGCGATCTCGGGGAAACGCCTCTCTCACCCGGTCAGCGCCGATCCTAAGCTCCGACGGCCGCAGATCGGCCCACGGAGCCGGACGGCCGGGCGTCCAGAGTTGCGGCCTCGGAATGAGCTGCGGGCCTCCACGTACCTCTGAACTGTCGACCCCACCATCACCGTCGTTGATGGCTTTCATCGTATCGCTACCCCTTATCGGACCGAACGTACGAAGGGCCGGACCCTTGCGGATCCGGCCCTTCAACTACTCAGAGCAGTTGATCAATCATCCCTGGGGGACGATCACATCATTCCGCCCATGCCTCCCATGCCGCCCATGTCGGGCATGCCACCGCCGCCGCCCTCTTCGACCTTGTCGGCAACGAGAACTTCGGTGGTTAGGAGCAGGCTGGCAATCGAAGCTGCGTTCTGCAGCGCAGCGCGGGTGACCTTCGCTGGGTCGATCACGCCGGCCTTGAGCAGGTCCTCGAACACGCCGGTTGCGGCGTTGAAACCGATGTTGCCGGTCTCCTTCTCGAGCTGCTGGACGATGACCGCACCTTCAAGCCCGGCGTTGTCGGCGATGAGCCGTGCCGGAGCGTCGAGCGCACGCAGCACGATGCTGGCGCCGGTGCGCTGGTCGCCATCAAGGCTGTCGAGCGTCGCAGCAACGGCGGCCTTGGCACGAACGAGTGCGGTGCCGCCACCTGCGACGATGCCCTCTTCGATGGCAGCGCGGGTTGCGGACAGTGCGTCCTCGATGCGGTGCTTCTTCTCTTTGAGCTCCACCTCTGTGGCGGCGCCGACCTTGACGACTGCAACGCCGCCGGACAGCTTCGCAAGACGCTCCTGGAGCTTCTCGCGATCCCAGTCGGAGTCGGTGTTCTCGATCTCGGCCTTGATCTGTGCGACACGACCGTTGACGTCGTCGCCGGTTCCGGCGCCTTCGATGACGGTCGTGAGGTCCTTGGTGACAACGACCTTGCGGGCACGACCGAGAAGGTCGAGCGTGGCGTTGTCGAGCTTGAGGCCGACCTCTTCGGCGATGACCTGACCACCGGTGAGGACAGCGAGGTCCTGCAGCATGGCCTTGCGACGCTCACCAAAGCCGGGGGCCTTGACTGCGACGGAGTTGAAGGTGCCGCGGATCTTGTTGACCACGAGGGTTGCCAGGGCTTCGCCCTCGACGTCTTCGGCGATGATCAGGAGAGGCTTGCCCGACTGCATGACCTTTTCGAGGACAGGAAGGAGTTCCTGGACCGAGGAGATCTTCGAGTTGAGCAGGAGGATGTATGGGTCCTCCATGACTGCTTCCTGGCGCTCGGCGTCAGTTACGAAGTAGGGCGAGAGGTAGCCCTTGTCGAACTGCATACCCTCGGTGAAGTCGAGGTCGATACCGAAGGTGTTGGACTCCTCGACGGTCACGACGCCGTCCTTGCCGACCTTGTCAATTGCGTCTGCAATGACATCGCCGATCGACTGGTCAGCTGCCGAGATGGCTGCAACCTGTGCGATTTCGGACTTCTCGTCAATCTCCTTGGCGAGCGAGGCGATCGATTCGACGGCGGTTGCAACCGCTGCCTCGATACCGCGCTTGACACCCATGGGGTTGGCGCCAGCGGCGACGTTGCGAAGACCTTCACGCACGAGTGCCTGAGCCAGAACGGTAGCGGTGGTGGTTCCGTCACCCGCGATGTCGTTGGTCTTGGTGGCTACTTCCTTGACCAGCTGGGCGCCCATGTTCTCGAAGGGATCGTCGAGTTCAATCTCACGGGCAATAGATACGCCATCGTTGGTGATTGTCGGCGCACCGAACTTCTTGTCGAGCACGACGTTGCGACCCTTGGGGCCGATCGTGACCTTTACCGCATCGGCGAGCTTGTTGACGCCGGCTTCGAGTGCACGACGGGCTTCGTCGTCAAACTTCAGGACCTTTGACATTGTTTCTCTTCTCGTTCTCTAGTCGACTCAGGAATTCACTTGATGGTCGCGAGGATGTCGCGACCCGAAAGGATGAGGACGTCTTCGCCCTCGAAGGCAATCTCGGTGCCGCCGTACTTGGAGTACACGACGGTGTCGCCAACGGCGATGTCGAGGGGAATCAGGTCTCCAGTGTCGGAGCGACGCCCCGGACCTACTGCGAGAACCTCTCCCTGCTGTGGCTTCTCCTTGGCGGAGTCAGGAATGACCAGACCGCTCGCTGTCTTCTCCTCGGCCTCGGCCGGGCGCACAACGATGCGATCCTCTAGGGGCTGAATACTCATACTGAACTGCCTCCATGGCGTTAGCACTCAAGTGGTTAGAGTGCTGATGTTAGCAGTCGCTCGAAGCGAGTGCTAACAGACCAGTTCGTTTAGAAACACAGGGGCCTTCAGCCTTTCGGCACTCTCTTTAGCAATCCCCAGGTGGAGTTCTGCGGCCTCGGTTCGCCCCAATGATTCGTGGAGCTGCCACAGGACCGTGTCGACCGGGCCGTAGGAACAGGTGCCCTGCCAACAGCCGAGCCCGCTGAACGGGGTAAGCCTCGCGATATACCGCTCACCCACGGTTTCGTCACCGAGCAGTGCAGCGGCGCGACCTCCGACGATGTGCGCGGCCATCCATGTGAAGTCCTCGATGCAATGCTCCAGTGCCGACACCGCATGACTCAAGGCGCGAGTCGGATCCTCCGTTGCGATCGCAAGTGCCAGTGCGGCATGCCATGCCGGAACTCCGGGCTGGTCCGCCACAAGCCCTTCGGCGGTGGAAGCAAGTTCTGCGACCCGTCCCTGCATGATCCTGATCATCAGGATCTGCCCTCCGTACGCGGCAAAGGCCCGTGACGGCGAAGTGGGACTGAATATCGCCATCGCCTTTTCGGCCGTTGACTCCGCAAGTTCCATGTCACCGTCCAGGAATGCAATGGCTGCGCGCTGATAAGCGAGGGACCAACGCCGACCAACGTCACCGATCTGCTCGATCAATTCACCCGACTCAAGAACGACCCGGCGTGCCGACGCTCCATCACAGCGCTGCAGGGCGACGGAGAAGGCCATCTGACGTGCCTCGAACTTGGTGACCGGATCCGCCGACTCGTTTCCCAACGCTGCCAGCTCGGTGGTGAGCTCTTCGAGCACATTCAGATCCTTGGGGTGACCTACGCCCAGGTAGGCGAACGGCAGCACCCTGCTGCGAGTGATCGAGGAGGTTGCGCCGGCAACGGCTTCTAGAAAGTGTCTGCGACACAGTTCGGCGTCGGTGGACATCGAATGGGCCAAGCTCGCCCCACCGGAAATGAGCGCTCGGGCATCACTCCCGTGAACCGTTTCGAGCGCCTGTCGGGCCAGTTCTATGGCCCGCTCGTGCAGCTGTCCTGATGGTGTCGTTGCCCCCAACTGCAGAACAGCGAACGCGGCTTCCGAGATCAACTCCTCGTCGCCGAGCTCGAATGCCGCACGGGCGGCGGCGAAGAGCGCTACTTCCTGATCCGTGGAGCCTGACCTCCTCAACGAATCGCCGTAGCCGATGAGCGCCCGGACGAGTTGCTCCTCGTCGTTACCCGCCTTCTGTGCTGCTTCGATAGCTCGCTGATACCACAGCGCTGCATCGGCGTGGGCACCGTGATCGGTCGCGTCGACCGCTGCCGACATCGCATCCCGGGCCGCCGACACCGGGTCCACTTCGGCGGCCGCGCAGGAATGCCAGGCGACAACTGGGACCGGGGCACCGTGGGACCTCAGCACCAGGGCAGCGTGGTAGTGGATTTCCATACGTCGTCCCGGCGAAAGGTCCTGGTAGAGAACCTGCTGCACCGCGCCGTGTCTGAACCCGATCCATTTGGCTCCGTCTGTGGTTTCGAAGCTGGACAGAAGCGCAGCGGCAAGCCCACCAGCGGCTCCCTCGGGGCCGACCAGTTCGGCCAGCACCTCCGCCGGGCACTCCTGGCCACATACCGCCGCTACCTCGAGCGCCGTCCTGGTCGTGTGCCCGAGGCGGTCGAGTCGCATGCGGATCACATCTCGTAGGTGCGGGGACCTGAGCTGACCCATTGGGTGTTGACGCTCCAGTCCGCGCTCCGATGACTCGTCGAGATGCGCCAGCCAGAGTGGATCTTCGAGCAGATGTTCCAGGAAGGCGGGATTTCCTCCTGACATCTCGATCAGCCAACCAAGCCGATTTTGGTCCACGCCAGCCTTCGAATCGAGGGCGACCGCAGCGAACTCGGCCAGTTCCCGTGGTTCAAGAGGCTGCAAGGTCAGTGACTGGGCCCAACCGTCCCAGCCGATCAGCGCGACAGGATCTGTTGCGCTCACGACGACCGACACTCCGTCGAGCCTTCCGGCCGCCCGAAGCGCCTCGATCGTGGTCGGGCCCGCTCGATCGATGTCATCGACGGTGAGCGTAAGGCGGTCCGCAACCTCCACCGCTCGACCTACTGCCAGGACGAAGCTGTCGATAGGCGACTGGTGCAGGACCAGCGACTCACCGAGACCGTCTGCAAGCTCTCGGAGAATTCCGACCGCCGTATCCGCATGCTGCGGTGCATCACTTCCGACAACCAAACCGCCCCGCCGCCGAAGTCTCCGTTGCACCTCAGTGAGAATCCTGCTCTTTCCGATGCCGGGCTCCCCGATCAGCACCACGGCGATACCTTTGTCGCAGGCGTCGAGCGCTGCTTCGATCATGTCCTCGCGGCCGATCAGCGAAATGGTGCTCGGCGAACGGTGGGATTCCCTGGAACCGAGTACCGCTACCTCGGCGTCACGAAGAGCTTGGGACGGCTCGAGCCCGAGCCGTTCGGCCAAGGACCTGCGCGCCCTCTCGTATGCCCCGAGGGCATCGCCACGTCGACCCGCTGATTCGAGAGCCTTGATCAGAAGCACCCATCGGTGCTCGTCGTCAGGTGTCAGGGTCACCAGTCGCTCTGCTTCGGTTATCGCCCAGGCCAGGCCACCTGCTCCGATTGATCCCTCCAGTCGCAGCGTCTCGAGGGACCTGCGCATCTCGATCAGCCGCCGTCTTTCGACGGTCGCCTCATGGTGATCGTCGAGCTCGCTGTAAGGGGTGCCACGCCAATAGTCGAGGGCCCGACGAGTCAGCTTCACCGCCTCTCCGTGGACACCTCCGGTCAGTGCCGCGTCGGCGGCCTGGACGAGGTCTGTGACGACCTCAACGTCGGTCGGTACGGTCAGCTGATAGCGGCCGTCGCTCGAGGTCTCGATCAACCCCGGGCCCAGACGGCCTCTGATCCGACTGATCTGGTTGTAGACCGAGGTCTGGGCGGTCGCCGGCTGCTCTTCTCCCCAGATTGCGTCGGCCAGTTCATCGATGGTCGCCGAACCGGGCTTCGACAGCGCCAACCTGCCGAGGATCCTTCGCTGGATCGCTGACGGTTCCACGGCGTCGGCGGAGTCCGCTCGCCCCGCCACCAAGGGTGAGACGATGCAAGGTCCGAGGACACAGACGATCAACTGCTCATCCATGGGCCTACCCGCCTTCCGGTCCGCTGACCCGGGCTACCCCCGCGGCCGCACCCGGAGCATCCGGATCGCGTTCCAACGCCTCGGTGAACGCCCGTAACGCCGAGTCGGGATCCCCCGAACTCTCGTGGAGTAGACCCAGGTTGACCATGGCACGCGGATCGCCTGGGCCGAGATCGGCGGCTCGGGACCAGGCCTCCTGGGCCCGGTCCGGGTGCTTGAGTTGGGCTTCCGCGAGACCCAACCCCAGTTGAGCGCGGAATGAGTAGGGATACAGATGGACGATCCGCTCGTAGACGTCGACGGCTTCGGCCGGTCTGGACCAAGCGGTCAGCAGTTCGGCGCGATCCATCAAGACGTCGGGATCTTCGGCAGCCACCCGCTGCGCGCGGTCCAGCCGACCTGATGCCCATTTCGCGGTCCGGCCGACAGCGTCCAACTCGTCGTTCTGGAGCGGGGACCCGGCGGTGATG
The DNA here is from genome assembly GCA_049647585.1 of Microthrixaceae bacterium. Classification (GTDB taxonomy): domain Bacteria; phylum Actinomycetota; class Acidimicrobiia; order Acidimicrobiales; family Microtrichaceae; genus JAGQSZ01. The sequence goes on from JBARXY010000023.1 coordinate 33,594, forward strand.
GACTGCACCCCGACGCGCGCGGCCATCTGGTCCAGGTCGAACCGCGCGGGTGCGACTGCCGCAGCGCTTTCCAACAGGTCCGCGGCGCGTTCCCTGTCCCCGACGGTGCTCGCGTCCATTGCATCGTCGAGACGGTATTCGGCGAGTATCTCTCCCCCCGCCCACACCAGACCTGCAGCCGCTATGGCGAGGAAGCCGACTGCGGCGAACCGCGAAGTCCGCAACCCTCTTGAGGAGTCCGAGCCGCCGTCTTTCACCCCGACGATTAGAAGGCCCGCCAACAGCCATGCAATGGGGTCGATTGCCGGGTCGCCGAATGCGAACATCAGGGTCACCAGGTAGGCGACGAGTCCGGCCGCAATCGCAGTGGGTACCAGTCGATTCCGTAACCTCGGAGTGACCGACCGAACGATCATGAACACGACCGCGAGCAGCGCCGCCAGCCCGGCCACACCGGTCGTGACGAGCGTGTCGAACACCACGTTGTGAACACGGTCGTGAAGGTCCTCGCTGCCGTGTGCGCGTTCGAACGACTCGTCGATACCTGAGGGAAGCACAACGCGCTGGGTGTCAGGGCCACTGCCCAACAGCGGCCTGTCCGCTATGACCGGAATCGCCGTTCGCAACTGGTCGATCCGCCCGACGCCGGTCGATCGACCCAGATTGGGGGCCATGAGCGCTACGGCCGAAAATAGGACGAGAACTGACAACGCTCCTAATACGATCTGTCGCGCGGACAAGTTCCACAAGGTCAACTGTCCAGAACTGGACCCACTTTCGAGCCGGCCCTTGGGGTCAATAGCGGCTGTGCCTTGGTCCGCTACGCCTCTGGTTCGCGTCCAGGCGGGGACGAGTACCACCGTCGCTGCCAACGCCCCGAGCCATGCCCCGCGTGTTCCGGTCAACACCAGACCGACGGACATCGAAGTGGTCGCCGCCATTGCCAGCTTGCGCCAGAGCGGGTCCTGGCTCCGCAGGTGCGCCACGGCGATGGGCAACACCAGCACCAGGTGCGATCCGGCGAATGTTGCGCTGCCCCACGTGGACCGGGCTCTGGTCAACCCTTGGACATCCCCCACGCCGAACAGGTCGAGTCCGGCTCGTTCCTGGATCGCCATCACTCCAACCGCCCCTCCCGCCAGAAAGGCCGACCGGAGAATCACCCGCTGGGCCGTCGGTTCGGATCCGGTACTTGCGCCCAGAACGAAGGATCCGACGCCGGCGAAAACTGCGAGTAGTCCTGCGTTGCGGTTGGGCGACCCAGCCACGCTCATCCATGGAGCCACCCCCAGAACGGTCGCCAGGACACATACGGTCATCCAAACGAAAAACCAGTTGCGAAGCGGCCACCGGAGCGTGCCGGTCAGAGAACATACGGCCAGACCCGCGGGAACCAAGAGCAGAACAGCGAACCACTTACCGACGTGGAACGGAGCGAACGCGCCTGGCAGAACAACCAGAGGTACGGCCCCGGCGAGGAGCGCCGGGGCCACCATCTGTAGTCCGCTCAGGCGGGACCCGCTCGGGTTGGCCGTCATCGGGTTGGCCGTCATCGGGGCCGACGCTACCTGAACGACTTCCGCCTCACCGGCTCCTTCCCTCCCGATTCAAACCCTTCCGAGAAGCCGGCGAGACGAATCGTGTTACAGCTCCGAGTGTCAACAGAACCAGTGCGAGTATGAGCATCCACAGACCCTGTGATCCGGTGTAGGCGAGTATTCCCCTGACACCGGATCCTTGGTTGGCATCCCTCTTGTTGCCGTCCACCCGGTCGGCTCCGGGGCGGGATCCAGAGCCTCCATCGGTGGCCGGGGACCCAGATCCATTGGAGCCGCTACCGGTACCGTCGGTTGTTCCGTTCCCTCCCGAACCGGATCCGCCATCTGCGACAGGGTCGACACCCTTGTCCGGATTGATCGGGACTCCTGTTGCGGACACGACCATCATCACGACCTCACCAGGATCGTGGGTGGCCGAAAGTGGTTCGGACAACGTGAGGACATCGCCGACCATCCGTGTCACGCGACGCAACTCGACATGGTCGGTACCTGCACCTATGGCAATCTGCTGGCCGACCTCGAAGCCGTTGGCCGCTCCAGCCAGCCCTGCTGCGGCCGCCACCTTGATCGTGGTTGCACCTACGCTGAGCGCCCCCTCTGCAGATCTGGTCTGCGAATCGAGCAGACTCCATCGGGACAAAGCAGACGTGGCGCTCTGTGCACGGATTGCCTTTTCGCTCGGGCTCCCGTCATCGACCAACGTCGACGCCGGAGCGACGGTGATGGTCTGGGACGCACCTTCGGTGAACGCCTGCTCGTGCAACGGCGAGTCCTTGGTGGTCCCGTCAGGCAACACGGACTGGACCAGGCCGTTGGAACCCATGATCAGCGCAGCGGTGTCCCCCTTGTTGCCGTGCTTGATGACGAACTTGCCGACGGTCGGGTCAGCGGGCTTTGCGTGAACGGGAAGCGCGATCTGCGCCGGTGCGTCAAGCGGGATGACGTCGAAGTTCGCGTCGACCGAACCCGCTGCACCGCGACCACGTCTGGTTCCTGCATCGACGTAGCCGTTCACCCAGCGGATGTTGTAGTCGTAGGGGCTCTCCCAACGACTGTTCTCGACGTCGATCCGCGTGGCCCGCGGTGGCCCGTCCGGACTGATCTGCAGCGCAGGCTCGTTGGGCTTGAACTGCTTCTTGACCAGTTCGGGGCCGGGCTTGACTATCACCGCTCCGGTCTTGGGGTCCTTGAACCCGAGGAACGTGGAGGTGTAGCCGTGTTCGGCGCCGATCGGGCTGTTCTGCAACAGATTGACCAACTTGGCGTGGTCCTCCGGTGACAGAGGCGAGCCATCGGTGTAGGTGAAGTCGACCGGGTCGATGTCGCCGGTGACACGACGCCACTTGCCGGTCTTGCCGTCGAGCATCATGACCACGTACTCGTCGGAGCCCGGTGAGGTTTCCTTCATCTTGAAACCCGTGTACTTGCCCTTTTGTCCACCGGTCAGTTTTCCGATGACCTCGCCCTGGGCGTTGTAGCGGTACTCAGGGATTGCGTTGCCTTCGTAGTTGAAGCTCGTGTCGATCCAGCCGCGGTCGTTCCACTGCTTGTAGGTCTTCTGGTACTTGTTCCACTCGCTGACGCGGTCCTCGAGACGTATCACCGCCTCGTTGAACTCCTTGGTGCCGGGAGTGAACCCCTTGGAGGCCGCAAAGCGCGCAGCTTCGGCGGCGATCTGATCCTTGGTGGCTCCCGAACCCAGCGTCTTGAGAATCTCCGGCTTGCGGAAGATGAGCGAACCCAGATCCTCGAACTTGTAGCCCAACATGACGTCGAGTTCGCTGACGGTCTTGATCTTCAGATTCTCCGGCTTGAGGAGCGCTCCCCACTTACGGATCCACTCGATCGAGGACGCGTGCCGTGAACGGATGTTGGCGAGGCAACCGATGATCCCGCAGATCCGCTTGTATTCAGCGATCTCCTCCGGCGTGACGCCCCAGAGCTTCGCGATGGCAGTGAGTGTCGGCTCGGCGCCGTTCTCGATCGACTGGAGGATTGGGAGGACGTTGTCGACGAACTTCACGTTCTTGGCTGCTGCGAAGGTCGCAGCCATCTTCGCGTTGAGAGTCGTCTGCACCTTCTCGAGCGCTGCCACTGCCTTCGGGCTCTGGGCCATCTTCGACAACAGAATCGGACCTGCAACCGATCCGATCTGCTCACTCATGAATGCCGAGTAGCCAACGGTCGTCTTCATGTAGTCGCCGGTGTGCCATTCGTTCTGGGTCTTCGTCAGGTGATCGCCGGCCATCTTGTAGACCTCGTCGTACAACTCCTGGGCATCGCGCAGGCCGTACTCGACGTTTCGCTGGAGCACCGACACGATCAGGAAAGAGCTCTCGGTCAGGAAGAGGTCCTTCTCTTCATCGGTGAATCCGTCCCAGATCTTGGTCTGATATTCGTACGCCGCCACCAGCACGGTGTAGGGCATCTTCAACAGGTCCGGGATCGCGTAGATCGCCGCGATAGCGGCATTGCCGAGACCCTGCACCGCTCCGAGCATGATTCCCGCAGCAATTGCGGTAGGCGGGTGCGATGGTAACTCGATCGAATCGTCGATAGAGATCCGCTTGAACAGGTCGTCGGACGTCGCCTTCACCTGCGCGTCCGGCTCCTCTCCGAGAGCCGTGCCGGCGCCTGGCTTTGCCTCATCGTAGGTTCTGATCTCGACGACGTCGGGCGGACCGTCATTCGGGTCCTTCACCTCTTCCGCAAGCCCCCAGGGCTCGAACCTGGCATACGCCCTGGTTCCGCCAGACGGTTGCGCCTCGTACATTCGGGGATCGCTGAAGTTGGTCGTGAAACGGACCTGGAAGGTGCGTTTCTCGCCCGGCTCGAGGACCAGCGGATCCACCGCAACCGGAAACTGTGGGTTGGGCGCCAATTCGTCGTAGGCCAACGTCATAGTTCCGGCGTTGCCCTCGAGTTCGGGGAACAGTGGACCCAGCGTGATCTTGTAGTTGTTGGTCAGGTTCTCAATCGTGCCGTCGATGCTGACCGGCGAACCGGCTTCGATGAGTTCATCGTCGGGCGGATTCGTCACCTTGGTAGTGATCTCGACATACTTCTTGACCTTCGCCTTCCATCGGACCTTTTTCACCCCGGTCGCCTCGCCGGTCTCACCGCGCTTGGCCGTTGCCATGGCGCTGAACTCGACTTCGCCGTCGTCGGTGGCCGTGAACACTGCTTGAAATTCGGGCGAGGTCGCGCCCGCAGGCAGCGACGCAACGATGATCTCCGGATCGAGCGGGTCAGGGCGGATCCCAGATTTGTACGTCACGTACAACTCCTGGCCGGAGAACACGCGCGAGACGTCCAGATCCTGTAGACGCAGATTGGTCATCTCGTCATCGGTTGCGTTGGTGAACGAGACGGTCGCCGTGATGTCGGTCGGTTCGAACTCACCATCCTCGGGAACCTCGTACTCGGGCGGATCGAGCGTCAGGTTCACCACCAGGTCCTCGGCCCGGACCGAGAACTGCGACTCGATCGTTCCAGACACTGCCTTTCCATCGCGTGTGCCCGCCACCTTGGCGCTGAGCAGAATTCGCCCTTCCTCAAGTCCGGCGAGCGTGAAGTCCACGAAACCTTGCGAAGCAAGGCCCGATGCAGCGAGTACCCCGGGGAGATTTTCTCCGACTTGCACCAGTTCGGCATCACCGACCTGGTCCACTCCGTTGTCCACTCCGAGAACCTCGACGTTGGTCAGACTCACCCCGGTCATCTCGTCACCCGAGACGTTCGCGACTCTCAGGCGTACCTCGGTGCCCTCGCCCTCGTTCACGGAGGGAGATGAGTTGTCCGTCCTAAAGAAGTTCCCCTCAAAGTCATTAGCTTCGCAACTGGGTACGTGCGTTATTGCCATCCGGTACTGGGTGGGGGCGGCACCCTCCTGGTACATGGCCCAACTCAGCACGTCGCAGTCGTTGTTCAGATCAGTACTGTTGTACAGGCCCGTGATGTTGCCCGGGAGCCCCCCGATGAGCTTTGAAACGGCCTGGACCCGGCCGTTCTCGAATCGGATCGACGCACGGTCAGAGGATCCCGAAGTTTCGATGAGGACGACTCCGTTGTCGTTCACGTTCATGGGGGTACCCCCCTCTATCAGGGTGCTCTTTCCCTGATGCCAGAGGTAACGACCGCCCTGTCCGGAGTAGAGGAAATGGCCTCCGTCGCTCAGCGCCGTCGGAAAGACGTATTGGCCCACCAGACCGGTCATCGGGCTGACAGAGCCACCGATGATTGTCGAATAGGTCGCAGGGGATCCTGTGTTCTGACCGATGATCATTCCCTTGTGGTTGACCGCCATGACAGTCGAAACCGAGGTGACCAGATCGGGAGGGGAGGCACCCTGATACTTGACTGCGTTGGTTCGGTAGTCGTAGTTCCAGCCCATTATTCCGATCACTCGGCCCGATTCATCGGGGCCGAAGCCGCTGTATACGGACGTCTCGTCACCGTCGATGATCGGCTTGGGAAGCGACTGGCTTCCATCGACGGTCTTGACCTGCAGACCAGTTTGGGAAGTGGCCAGCACCTGACCAGCGTCGTTGAAGTCGTAGACGCCCCAGACCGCACCACCTGGCAGGACCTTGAGTTCGCCGTCCTTGTAGATGGCCGCCTGAGTAATACCGTCTTGGAAGAATGTCCCCGCGACCTCGCCCCGGTTGTTGAGCAACTTCGCGTTGAATCCCTGCGGGAGCAGTTCGACCGTGGACTCGGCAGCCCCAATATCGGCTGTCGGTAGAAGGGGGCAAACCGCTGCGATGAGGAACATCACGAGCATGACCGACAACGGTCGGGTGGCGAAGCCTCGTCGCGACCGTGACGCCGCCCCACTGCCCGAACGGTCCTCGATCGAGCGTCGTCGTTGGTTCCGGATCGATCCCGCCGGACCCCCTATTTTCGAACCCTCAGGTCCAGAACTTCCAAGAACGGCATCGTCCATATCCGCCTACCTCCCGCTAGTGCGGGGATCGTACGATGGCGGCCATAACAGCCGACTAACAGCCGTGTTCGTCCTGGGAAGTTCTACCCAGGCCTCCGGAGCTGTCGCACGCTCAGAAAGGGTCTGTACAGGTCTGTAGGTCTGTACGGGTGCGAACTCAGGGGCTCCATTGGAGTGTCAGCGACCATGGAGTTGTCGCGTGCGAAAGGGGTACTCGTTGGTGCAGCATTGACACGTGGGAACCGAGACCGATCGTGACATCAGAGAGACCAGCCGGTGCCACTGACGTTTCCCGCTCACCAGGCGGCGGTACTTCCGATCAAACTCCGTTGGCCGAATCGGACCGACGCCACCGCAATGTGTATCGGCGCCGCGGCGCCTGACCTACTCAAACCAGCGCCGGCCATCGGCCTCTACAGCCACTCGGTCATCGGTGTACTCGTTTTCGCTGTCCCGCTCACGTATGTCATTTGCACGTTTCTCCGCAGACGATCCGCCCAGGGTGTGTTCGCCAACCTGCCCGACGCCGGGCAGCTTCGACTGCACTCGTACCGCGTTATTGCCCAGCGGCGACCGAGCACGTCGACGACCCTGCTCAGCGCTCTGCTCGGAGGCTGGTCCCACTCCTTCATCGATGCGTTCACCCACGAAGGCGGGTGGGGGGTCGATCTACTGGGACTCGACGTAACGCTCTTCACATTGCCGATTCGAGGAGCGATAACCGGTGCCAAGGTTCTTCAGTACCTCGGCCACGGACTGGGCTCGTTGATCGCGATCGGAATGTTCTATTACATCGGGCGAAGTCGCTGCCTTGAGCATTGGTACGGCGCTCGCGCCGTGCGGTCCGCTCGCAGTTTCTCCATGCCGCTGAAGGCGCGGGTGCAGTTCTGGATGGTCTTTGCGGGCGTCGCGGCGATTATCTCTGCTGGGCTGATCGCGGTCGGTGGACCGGCCATCTTCTGCATCATCGACGGCATCGTGGCCGGGGCGCTAGCTGCCGGAGCGCTACCCATTGGCGGCAGGGATGGGCTCCAGCCAGCGACCGTGATAGTCGACATGGGCGATGAGCCGATCAGCCCCGCCGGGCCAGGTACGCAGCCAGATCGCAGCGCGTGAGCGGTCCCATTCGTCGGGTTCGTAACGGACCCAGGCGAGCGGTGACTCATCTGTAGCGTTCCGGCCAGCCGATTCGATTGTTGCCGTTATCTTCCAACGGACCGCTGTCGGGATGTACTGCCACACGATCGAATGCTGAACGACACGGGCGCCGTCGACTGCGAGCGCGTCGGCGAGGGCTCCAACCGTGTCATCGGTTCGGACCAGTGAGGCCGGACATTCACCCGCGATCCGCAGCGCCGCGGTGAGCCGTTCGAAGCGGGCGACCTGATCAGGCCAGACGAACGATGACAGGGTCCAACGGCCTTCCTCTGTGGTTGCGTCAATCGGATGGGGATCAATACCGATGCGATCCGTGATCATCGGCAACTCCAACAACGGATCCGGCCCGGCTACCGCCGCCGAGGCGATCGCCCCCGATCCGCCCATGTCCGATCCGCCCATGTCCGGGGCGACCCTCAAGTCTGATTCGCTGTCGCCGAGGACCAGTTCACCAAGATCGATGGCGAAGCGATCCAGGCGCAGGTTGAGCCCGCCGGAACAGCCGAGTTCGATGAGTCTGCAGGTCGCGAATCCGGTGGATGCGAGCCCCAGGCCGAGGCCGGCGGAACGGCCGACCTCGTTGGTCTGAACCTCTCGACCAAGGCCGGCCCGTAGTTCGTCGCCGTGGGCGGCAACGAGCGAAAGCCAGGCATCGCGCAGGGTTGAATCATCGGTCGGTGCAGTTCCGCCACATGAGGGAAGCATGGATGCCCAGCCCGGTGCTGCTCCGCTGATTGCCATGCGGTGAGCGGCACCCACGAGTCGCAGTGGACCGGCCTGTCCGAAGCGCAGCCCGGCATTTCCGGAGAGGACTTCCCATGACGGTCCGTCGGCACGGATGTCGCCGGCGATGATCTCCAGAAGTCGACCGTAGAGTGCGGACCCCAACTGGTGACACGCGACGCTCTGGGCATCGAAGCGTCCTGCCCATTCCTTCCGTGCCTCTGCCGATGACACCTCCCCGGCGGCGTCTTCAGGCATGTTCAGATCACTCGCAACTTGAGGTTGGGGTTGGCACCTGTCGACAGCGGCGATGCCCCGTTCAACCGATACTCATACCAACCCGCCGACGCGATCATCGCTGCGTTGTCGGTACACATCGAGCGACTGGGAATGAACCCGTGTAGACCGTCGTCGGCACATGCTCCGAGGAATTGTTCTCGCAGCAAGGAGTTAGCGGCTACGCCTCCGCCGAGTGCGAGAGCGGTCGCACCGACCTCGGCTGCAGCCCGCCGCGCCTTGTGGACCAGAACATCGACCACTGCGGCCTGGAAACTCGCGGCGACATCCTCGGTCGAGACATCGGGATTCTTGCGCACGTAGTTGACGACCGAGGTCTTCAGCCCGCTAAAGGAGAAGTCCAGACCCTCGTCCATCATCGATCGTGGGAAACGGATCGCCTCGGGATCACCGGTCATGGCGATGCGGTCGATCTCGGGTCCTCCCGGATAGCCGAGCCCGAGGAACCGGGCGACCTTGTCGAACGCTTCGCCGGCGGCGTCGTCCAGGGTCGACCCCAGCATGCGGTAACGACCGTGGTCCTCCATAGAGACCAGCATCGTGTGGCCCCCCGAGACGAGCAGCACGACAAGCGGGAAGGTCAACTCCGAATCCTCGAGGAACGCCGCGTAGAGGTGCGCTTCTAGGTGGTTGACCGCGATCAGCGGAACTTCCCAGGTGAGTGCCAGGGCCTTCGCTGCCGCTACGCCTACCAACAGTGCGCCCACCAGTCCGGGGCCGGAGGTGACAGCGACGGCGTCGATCTTGTCGCCGTCCAGTCCCGCTTCGACAAGTGCCCGGGCGGTCACGGGAATGATCAGCTCGTTGTGGGCGCGACTGGCAATCTCGGGCACCACCCCGCCGTACTTGGCGTGCAACTCGACCTGGGAGCTGACCACCGACGACAGGACGTCGACTCCCCCGCGCACGCAGGCGGCGGCCGTCTCGTCACACGATGTCTCGATCCCCAACACGATCATGTCGGAGTCGGCCATGTCGGAGTCGGCCATGTCCGATTCAACGATGTCGGATTCAACCATGTCGGGCCCCTTCGCCGACACGTCTGGTCGACATCTGGTCCAGTCGCTTGGCGTATTCGTCGGTGTCGATGTCGTTGGCCCACATGATCAAGGCATCCTCGCCGATCTCGGAGTAGTAGTTGCGGCGGATACCGCCCGGAGCGAATCCGAAGCGACGGTAGAGCTCCTGGGCCGACCCGTTGGTCACCCGGACCTCCAGCGTCACCTGTGTTAGTCCCCTGGCGATTGCCTCACGCATGGTCCCCAGCATCAACTCGGTTGCGATTCCCGAGCGACGGGCGTCGGGGTGAACAGCGATGTTGGTGATGTGGCCTTCGTCGCCGGTGAACATGAGGCCACTGAAACCCAGCACCCGGTGATGGTCGAGGGCCACCTGGTAGTAACGGCTCGTCGGCATTTTCAATTCGCCCAGGAACAACCCGATTGACCACGGCTTGTGGTTCGAAAGCTCTTCGATCGCCACGACCCCTCGCAGGTGGCGCCGCCTCATGGGTGCAATCGTGAAGCCGGAATTCGTCGAGGCCGTGTTGCTCGCCTGGCCGACCGTGCTGCTCTCCAGACCGCTCACGTCACTGTCCAACCGGCTCATGCCGAGTCCCTGGTGATCCAGTTGATCTCAGCGTCGGGCCGACGCAGGTAGATCGGATGGATGGCGTCGATCGTGGAGAACTCCTCCCGCAACGCCCGGGCGTGAGCCAACTGCACCAGAGACACCGCAGAGGGATAACTGTTGCCGGGGTCGACGATTTCGACCCGTGCGAGTCCCTCGAAGGCCGAGCGGTATCTGTGCGCCCCGTCGCCTACGAGCAACGCATCCTCGGATTTTGCGAGCAGCTCCGAGGCCAGATCGTCCGCCGTTCCGATGACCGGTTCGCTCAGGCGCTGCACACCACCGGGAACCTGCCGGTAGAACGCGTAGTAGAGCTCACCGCGTCGAGCGTCGATTGCGGCGACGATCAAGCGGGACGAGAACCTGGCTGGGAATGCAAGCAGGTCAAGGCTGGACACTCCGATCATCGGGACCCGCAGAGCGAACGCGATCGCCTTGGCGGTTGCCATCCCCACCCGCATTCCGGTGAACAGCCCGGGTCCCACGTCGACCGCAACCAGCCCAACCTCGGACAGTTCGATCTGGGCCTGCGAACAGATGAAGTCGATTGCGGGAGCCAGGTTCTCGGCGTGACGCCTGCCCTTGGCGCAGTGAGCCGAAGCGAGCACCCCCTCGTGGCCTCCCAGGGCACAACCCGCTTGGACCGTGGCGGTTTCTATACCGAGGATCAGCACTGGTCGCCTTCCGGGTCAGCTTCAGCGACGGCCCAAGGCTCCAACGCGACCGCTATCGCCTTCATCCTGGCCCTCCAACCTCGTCCAACCACCGATAGGTCGAGGATCCGATCATCGTCGCCCTCACCTGGGGTGATTCGAATTTCCAGGTAGTCGTTGGGCAGGGCTTGGGTGATGGTGTCGCCCCATTCGATGAGCGTCACCGCGTCATCGTCGAGAAGTTCCTCCAGACCCAGGTCGAACGCCTCGCTGATGTGTCCCAGTCGGTACACATCCAGGTGATTCATCGTGAGGCGACCCGGGTAGCTCTGCACCAGGGCGAACGTAGGGCTCGTTATCTTGTCCTCTACTCCGAGGCCCTTACCGAAACCTTGGACAAACGCGGTCTTGCCGGCTCCCAGGTCGCCGAGAACGAGCACCAGATCGCATGCCCGGGCCAACTCGGCCAGGGCTGCTGCCGCTTCCTGGGTCTCGGCTGGGGACGCGGTCCGAAGGGTGATGCTCGATGGGCTCTGACTCACACGAAGTTCCTGGTCATCGGACGCGGACAGGGGCTGGGTATATCGATGTCAGCGATATTCGTACTGAGCCTATCGGTCGATGCAGCGACGGCCAGGTACAGACACATGGGACCCGTCACCCGGTCCGAGCGTTCAGGGTCGCGGCAGATTCCGAGCATCTGGGCTCACACATAGGCCCGCGGTACTCGGGCGCTGAACCGGCACAGAACCTCATACGAGATCGTTCCGAGAAGTTCGGCCCACTCGTCGGCCGTCACCGTTTCATCACCCTGGGTGCCGATGAGCACGACTTCGTCGCCAAGGTGGACTTCGAGGTCGTCGGGCAACTCAACGACCATCTGATCCATGGTCACCACACCGCGCACGGGGCACCTTCTGCCGCCGATCAGCACATGTCCGCCGGCCAACCCGAATCGGCGGTCGACGCCATCCGCATAGCCGAGTGGAACGACGGCAACCTGGGTAGGCCGGTCCACAACGTGGCGTAGGCCGTAGCTGATTCCCTCGCCCCGGTCGAGTGTTCTCAACATCGTCACCTCGGCGCCCAATGCGAGTGCGGGTCTCAGATCCCCACACTGTTCCGACACTTCGGGGGCCGGCGGGTATCCGTAGAGCGAAATGCCGGTTCGAACCAGGTTGAAGTGCGAGTTCCGGTGGAGCAACGCCCCGGCCGAGTTGGCCGTGTGGAGAAGGCCTGGATCGATCCCGGCAGCTCTGATGTCGGCAATCGCCGAGTCAAAGCGCTCGAGCTGTTCAAGAGTCTCGGGTCGGTTCGGATCATCGGCCACCGCGAGATGGGTGAAGGTTCCACCCAGGATCAACTCCTGTGAATCCCAGACCGCTCTGGCAAGGGTCGGGGCGACGGAGGGGTCGACTCCCACCCTGTGCATTCCGGTGTCGACCTTGACATGCACCGACCAAGGGCCGCCTTGGCTTGCCGCGGATCTAGCTGCCGATCTTGCCGCCTCGATGCCCTCGGACGTGTAGAGCGTGGGGGTCAGCCCGGCCCGGAACGCATCCTCCATCGCATCCGGCGGAGGTTCGGAGAGCAACAGGATCGGGACCGAGATCCCGGCGTCCCGGAGCACAACCCCTTCCTCCACCAGCGCGACTCCGAGCCAGGTGGCGCCGCCCTCCAATGCTGCCCCGGCGGCCTGGATGGCACCGTGACCGTAACCATCGGCCTTAACCACAGCACACAGAATCGAGTCTGGTGCGGCGCTGTGCAGCAAGCGAGCATTGTGCTTGATTGCGTCCAGGTCGACTGTTATCCGCGCGTGTCTCGGCACGGCGCGAGGATACGCGTCATTTGGGCCGCTGCCGTTCCGGAACGATCGACGCTTCCGAGGGACGGGTGCTTCTTAGATTGCGGAGCGTCAGCGGATCTGCATCGTCGACGGGTCGACGATCATTTGCGTGGGATCGATGATCTCGAAGTCGCTCGCATTCAGCTGCTGGAGTGTTCCGAGGTCGGCGTCGTCCCAACGGGTGTCGGGTTCTCCACCCATGGCCATGCCGTGGCTGTTGGTGTCGGTCACCACCGCTCCATGCAGTTTCAGCGCCTCGGCTACCACACGAGCCTGTGGACCGAGGGTGGACAGATCAGTGTCGGGCTTGAGCCGGAACCAACTACCCATGGCCGGAGCGTTCGGGTCGGTTGACCGACCATCGGTCCCAAACGCCGGCCATACCGGGGGCGCCTTCTTGATCTTGGGAATCGACATGGCGATGGTATGGCCAAGACGACCTGACGCAACCTCGTCGTATCGGATCGTTCCGGTGAGCATCGATAGTCCAGAGGCCGTCGTCGCACCACGGGCGCGTGGTTTGTTGGTACTCAGGTCGATCTTCACTGCTGTCTGTGCAACCCAGAATCCGAATGGGTTCATCCAGGCCGGCGTGACATAGAAGAACTCTGACGATATGCAGGTCGCAGAGTCGACAACCAGCAGGTGTCGGTCCCACGCGATGCCGGGCCAACCTTCGTATCTGGGATTGACAGGTAGGGGGTGACGACCCAGGTCTGACAGATAGGAGTATTCGCCTCCGACAAAGTCGACGATCTCACTAGTGCGCGAGTCGACGACGTTGATTGGGACTCCCGACCTTGATCCTTGCCAGATGCCCGCGGAGAACGCAGGGCGGACCCCCAGGGTCGCTCCACCGATTGACGTGATCACATCAGCCGAGTCCGAGCGAACAGGCAGGCTCCCTATTGACGCGTGGAAGGCGTTGTCATCAGGGAAAATCGGGCAACCGCCGACACCGAGACGCGTGCCTTGGCTGACGAAAGTGCCGATTGGTGGATCGACGGGAACGGCTGGTGGCACGCTCGAAGTCGGCGCTCCCGGGTTTGGCAACGTCGGACTCGGGGTGGTCGGACGCGGCGTGGTTGCAGAGGGTCCGTCGCTCTTTGCCGAAGCGATCGGAGGTGACACCGCGCCATCCGCCGTTGTGGCGTTATCGGTCTGGGCGGTTGCCGGAGCGCATGCCGCTACGAGTGCAATTCCCAGCATTGTGGCCATCAGCGCGACCATGACCGTACGAGTGCGTGTGACTGGCTGTTGTGTGCTCGACCAGAGGTGCATTTTCCTGGCAGCCGTCGGTCAGGAGGGTCCGACCCCAGCGGTTGCTGCGTGATGCATCGACTCCACCTAGGGGCTGCTTGAGCTACTTTGAACAATGTTTAGGAAAGTGACGCGAAATGGTCCAAATGGCCTATATAACAGGCCGGGCTCGGAGTCGTGTCCACCCTACGTGGACGGGGGCTAGTGTCCTCGAAGCATGCAGGCAGATACAGCAGATGTGTCGACCAGACGCAGGCGCCGTCGCAGGTTTTTGATTGGCCTGTTCTGCGCGGCAGTCATCTCTTTCGCGGCGGTTCTAGCGGTTTCTGAACTCACTGGCAACGACGAAGAACATCTCCCTGCGGACCGCCGTTCGTGGAACTCCGAAACTCCCGGTGCATCCGCGCCCGGAGATTCACCATCTACCGCACCGGTCGGATCACACGTCACCGAGGGCGAGCGACTCGGAATCGAGAACTGCGCGGTCTTTCCGCCAGATCATGCATTCCACGCCGATGTTTCAAAACTTCCGGTCGCCACCGGCTCGCAGCAAACAATCGCCTCCGCGGGTGCCGATCTGATGCTGCTGCCTGGGTTCTCGTCGCTCGTGTGGCAGGGATCAAGGACTGGACTCCCCATCAACATCGTTGATTCAACAAAGGTGTCCTCGGTGGATGTTCTCGGCGGAAAATACCGGGAAATATCTGATCTGAATGACCATCCGATACCCGAATCACCCCGGATCGAGGGGTTCCCGGGCGCAGCGTGGGACCGTCACATGCTGCTCGTCGACACTGCCACCTGTACATCTCACGAGTTCTTCTACGTGAAGAGGGTGCCGATAATCGGTAAGTGGCACGCGGAGACTGCTGCGAAATTCGACCTGAACAGCAACGCGATACGAAAACGAGGTTCCACCAAGGCGGCCGGCACATCGATGCTCGCTGGGCTGATCCGCTACGACGAGGTGCAGCGGGGTCGTATTGACCACGTCATGTCGTTCTCACTCCCAAAGATCTCGACCCGGCCACCTGTGTGGCCCGCAAGCGGTACCGACGGCAGGTCCGATGACCCAGATGCCCCACCCATGGGTACATGGTTCCGACTCCGTGACGACGTGGACCTGAGCGGCCTAGCCCCCGACGCTCTGGTCATTGCAAAGGCCCTACAGACTCACGGCGCCATCGTTGACGATACGGGACCTGAGTATATGGGTCTCGGCGGCGAGAACGATGAGCGCTGGAACGACGTGGAAATCGAGACTCTGAAGCAGCTGAAGCTGAGCGACTTCGAAGTTGTTGATCCATCTTCGATGATGGTGACTGCCGACAGCTACCAGATCCATTAGTCCGGCGCTGCCGACTGTCTGCTCCCTGACCTTCGTATCCGCTGGATTTTGGGTGCGTGTCTGTCGTCCCGAGCGACCCATCCACACCAATTCAGGCTCCGGCGGAAGCCGGATCGCCTGGATGAAGATTGTGTCGATGGAGACGACGCCATTACCGTCCAATTCGGGACATATCGCCACTAGGGGTGTGAGGTATGTCGCCAGGAGGGGTAAGTGGAGGCAATCGTCGGGGTCCACGGGGATGAGAACGCAACGGCAGAGGCATCTCAAGACTGGCCGGTTCCCAGATTTGTCGAACGTCGACTCGGGCGGTTCGACCAACGCTCGCTGAGTGCTTGGATCATCGGGATCGCGGCTGTGGTGGCGTTCCTCATCAGATGGACACAGGACGACAGCTTCATTTCACTGCGCTACGCACGGAACTTTGTCGAGGGCCACGGGCTCGTCTACAACCCCGGAGACAACGTCGAGGGTTATACGAACTTCCTGTGGACCATGCTCATGGCGATCCCACTGAAGCTTGGACGAGATCCCGTACTTTTCGGGCACCTGATCGGCGTCGCTTCCATGTGCGTCACTCTGCTGGCGACGATCCGGATCGCAACCCGAATCTTCGACTCGAAGCTGCTCGGCAACTTCACGGCGCTAATCCTGTTGACCAACCTCACCTTCATTGCGTACGCAACCGGTGGCTTGGAAACTCAGTTGCAGACTGCCCTGATCATGTGTGTCTGGGGACTTGCGATTCCGACTCTGCTGTCACCACTCAACACCTGGCAGTCACGGACACCGCCCCTGCGGACTGTCGACCTGCTCCTTTTGTCGGTCGCTGCAGGTTTGGCCATTCTCACGAGGCTGGATTCGGTCCTCATCATCGTCGTTCCGGCCATCGCCGTGTTCTGGGTCGTTCTTCGAGCCCGCAAGCATCTGCTGGTAAACCTGATCGCCCTGGTCGTACCAGTTCTGATCCTGGTGGTTCCGTGGACGGTGTGGCGCCTCGATACCTACGGATCTCTCATACCGAACACAGCTGTCGCAAAAGAGAACACTCTCCGCGTCAGCCTTTTGCAGGGGATGTCGTTCCTATTCTTCTTCATCGTTCTGAATCTGCTCTTCGTATTTGTCCCGACAGCCGTGGTCCGTGGTCGTGAGGTCCTGGTCCGACGGCCATTCGTAGCTGTATCGGCCACCCTGGGCCTGTGGATCCTGTATCTGCTCAAGGTCGGAGCGGACTTCATGGAGTTCCGCTTCATGGTCGCTGTCCTTCCGCTCTTGTCCCTGGTACTGGTTGGGTTGATCTGCCGCACACGTTCTGAGGTCTTGAAGAAGGTCCTCGTGTCCAGCCTCGTCGCCGGACTTGTGGTTCATTTCGCCGTTCTGGGCGCCACCGGCGGAATCGCAAACCTCGACACGATCCCTGATCTCAACGACTACGTGGCCAACCCGATGTCGGGCGAGATTGTGATGGGCAAGGAATTGCGCACAGTTCTCCATGGCTCGGAGGCAGCCGAACTACCGGGCAGCGGTTCCGCCATAATCGCCAGTTCTGCTGCTGGAGCCATCCCTTACTTTGCAAGGCTGCGAGCCATTGATCCTCTGGGCCTGAACGACCGGTGGACCGCACGCCATGGGTTGTTGCTGGATTCACGGAAGATCCCCAAGCCCGGCCATACCCGCATGTCAACGTTCGCCTACCTGAATGAGCAGGACGTCAATCTGCTGGTCGGCTTCCGTGGCAGTCCCAGACCTGACGGGTACGACATGGATGACCTGTACCGCATTTTCCGTGAAGCCGAGCCCGACGTCGAACACTTGCGCCGGGACGCCACGATGATCGAAATGCCGATGCAGGACGGCACCGTCTACGCATTGGTTTATCTGAAGCCCCACCCCGACATCGACGCGGCGGTTCGCTCGGGCCGCTGGCATGAGGTTCCTCTCGACTTTTGAAACTGACGCCCGCGGTGCCGTCGGAGCGCGACCTACTTGGCGACGGCTTCCCGGGCCGCCGGAATCTGGTCGACCACATCACTCGCGACAAGACCACGCTCGTGGCCCAGCGACGCGGCCCGGCCATGTATGTGAGCACCCGCAGCCGCGGCCCACAACGGTTCGGACCCCAGAGCCACATACGCCGAGATGATGCCGGTCAAAACATCGCCCGTTCCGGCGGTGGCCAGTCGCGAATCGCCGGTGTTGGTGAGGAGTACCTGACCATCCGGATCTGCCACGACGGTCGTTGATCCCTTCAACAACACGACCGCGCCGCAGCGGTCAGCCAAGCGCTGAGCGGCGGCGATCCGGTCGACTCCGGGCGGCTCACCGACAATGCGTTCGTACTCGCCGTCGTGCGGGGTGAGGATCGTCGGTGAACGGCGACCGGCGAGTATCTCGCCTGCCTCCACCCCGAGCGCCGTCAACCCGTCGCCATCGATGACCAGCGTGAAGCCATCAGCGGAAGCGAGTTCACGTACTTCCCTGCGAGTGGCATCCTCCAACCCCAGACCGGGCCCCACCGTCACGACGGCAAAGCGGTCGACCCCATCGGTGACCGCCCTGGCCCAACCTGTCAGAGGCAGGGATGTCGTGACCGCCTCGATCGGGACATCGGGAGATTCGACTCCTGGGCTCGACACCCGCACATAGCCCGCACCGGCGCGCATCGCCGCGGCCGCGCTCAATCTGGCTGCTCCCGACATTCCCGGTGAACCGGCGACGAGCCAGACGGCGTGACGCCATTTGTGATCTTCCCTGGAGCGGTCCGGAACCCTCGCCGGAATGTCGCTGTCCTCGACCAGGTGGATCTGAGAACTGCTCACGTCCAAGCCGATGTCCACGACCTCGACGGTCCCGCTCAGCGCTGCTCCGTCGCCGAAGAGGTGGCCCGGTTTGAGCGCGGCGAACGTCACTGTTCTACGAGCCTGGGCAGGCCTTCCCGATGCGAGCCCGTTGAGCCCCGAAACACCCGAAACCAGGTCGACCCCGAGCACGGGAGTCGTCCCAACGTCGGGGAAGTCGAAAGTCCCCCTGAACCCGGTTCCGAAGGCGGCGTCGACGACCAGATCGAAGCTCTGCCCTGCACCGGAGTCAGGCAGGGTGGCCTCGGCCGTTCCAGAACAGGCGTCCCGGGTCACTTCGATCACCGTCACCCGCACACCTCGGGCAGAGAGCAGACGGCCGGCGACCCGTCCGTCTTCCCCGTTGTTCCCGGGCCCGGCGACGATCAGGACCCGCTTTCCGTAGGTCCCACCCATCATCTCGATGGCTACCCGTGCGACGTGTCCGGCCGCACGACGGATCAGCACTTCCGACGACTCCGGCGCAGTCCGGTCGACTTCGGCCATCTGTGCCGGGGTCAGGACCGGAATCACTGCCCGAGCACCCCGTCAGGCCGGCACTGTCGTTGCAAGAGCAACGGCATGCGCGATCGAGCGGGTGTGGGTGAGGCTGATACTCCAGCGAATGTCACCCTTGCTACGTGCCAGATCGAGGGCCCGGCCACGCAGAACCACTCCCGGAGCGCCATGGGCATCCTTGATCACCTCTATGTCAGTGAACGACATCGAGTCCATACCCCGACCGAGCGCCTTCATGACCGCCTCCTTGGCAGCGAAACGAGCCGCTAGGTGCGGCAATGGGTCGGCGAAGTTGGCGGCATAGTCCCACTCCGCCTCGGTAAAGATGCGGGTACGCAGCCCGGGCTGTCGCTCAAGGGCGCGTCGCATGTCGTCGACCTCGACGATGTCGGTTCCGATCACCGAGCCCGCCGGAGCCTCGATCACGACCGCCAGCGGTCCGCGAGGTCCAGAATCGGCACGGTCAACAGATCCTCGACCGGTTGCTCGCCGAGCAGATCGTCACGGAACACGTCTTCGGTCTCGGTGACCGCGTCGCGCAGCGCCTGATATCGGCGGCGGTATCCCTGCATGACCGCCCGGGCCGTAGCCGGCGCCAGTCGGTCAGCGACGTTGATGTGAAGCAGCTGAAGTCCGGTGGTCACACCGTCCTTGATCTCGGGCAGGATCAAGACCAGTCGACCGTCGCTGCGACCCTTGGCGATCATCAGCTCCTGCTCACGAGCCACAAGAGCCTTGGTGCCACGCAGTCTTGGGTCCCGTTCGACCCTGGACGCAAGCCCGCTCGAAACGCCGCCCCGATCGATGATGACGAGTGTCGCCCGCTCCAGATCGTCGCCGTGGTCCACGCCGTAGCGGGTGAAGCCGGACACTCCGACCACAGCCGGATTGAGTTCGCCAACTGCCCGCAACGTCGAATAGGTGAGCCGATCTCGCGGTGAGCCAGCCTTGAACAACTCGTCAACCAGCGGGATCTGCAACAGCGATTCGTCACTGCGGCTGATACCCACCGTCACAGTCTTGGCCTGATGCTTGATGGCGTCCACTGGCCGTGTCAGCTCCTCGATCGCAGCGCTCAGCCCACTGCTCAGATCCTCGAGGACAACCCCGGGGGACCCGATCTTGCCGAACTCGAGTTGGTATCCGTCGAGTGGGCTCATCCCCACCGCGTAGCGGAAGTGCCCGGCGAGTCGCACTGCGGTGTTCGCCTCAAGGTGGCCGTTGTACGAACCGGCCCGCAGTCCGTCCATGTAGCTACCCGCATTGCGGGTCAGCTCGATCCGTACTTGGTTGAGGAGGTCCTCGCCGTCGACATTGTCCCCGTTGAGGTCGCCACCGATGCTGGCCGCGGCAACGTCGATCGCGGCACGCGCCTCACGCAACGGGCGGGCCTGGGCGTCAATTGCCAGCGCCGCCTCGTAGCCGAACAGATGCCCGGCCATGGTCGACAGGATGAAGGCCAGTCGGGGGTGCGTGGACGGAACCGTCAGCACAGCGACCGCAGCCGGGAAGGATCGGTCACCTTCAGAGGCAATCACGATCGGAGCGGCCTTGTGCGCCCGGAAGATCGCGACTTCCTTGGACACGTCATCAGCGGTGGAACCGACCAGGCCGGTTGCGCACACAAGAATCATCGGCTCGGAGGACAGGTCGATGTGCTTCTTGTCCTCGGTACCGTCACACGCGATCGACTTGTAACAGAGCTCCGAGAGCTTCACCCGAATCTCACGTGCCGCGATCTGGTTGACCCCGTTGCCCACGATCGCCCAATAACGACGACTCGGTCCGAAGCTCCTGGCCGCATCCGCCGCCGCCTGGCGGACCTGCAGAGCCTCTTCCATGCGCTCGGGCAGTTCAGCCAACGCTCGCAGCAGCTCCTGCTGCTCGCGAGTCGAGGACCGCAACCCATCGGGAACCTCATCCGCGATGACCTGGGCCAACAGCAGCCCGGCAGCAACCTGGGAGTAGAACGCCTTGGTGGATGCAACGCTCATCTCGACGTCACGGCCATCGGACGTGTAGAGCACACCGTCGGCCTTGTCGGTCAGGTCACTCCCCCGCCTGTTGACGATGGCAATCACCGACGCCCCGCGGGAGCGGACCAGGTCGACGGTCCTGTTTGTGTCGGTTGTGGTGCCCGACTGGCTGATGGCGATGACGAGCGTGTCGCTCATGTCGGCCCGCATGGCGAAACCGGAAAGTTCCGTGGCGAGGATCGACTCGACACGAACGTCGGCATCCGCGAGGAAGTCGGACAGGTGGTAGGCGAGGCTCTGCCCGGCGATCGCGGCGGTTCCCTGGCCGATCACCTGGACCCGGTCGATCTTTCCGGAGCGGAGGTCCTCACGTACGGAGGCCGGGACGATCTCGTCTCCGAGGACGACGCTGATCGATTCACCATCGTCGAGGAGCTTGCCCCGGAGCGTCTTGCGGAACGACCCCGGCGACGCGGTTATCTCCTTGAGCAGGAAGTGTGGGTAGTCGCCCCGGTCGATGTCTCTGGTCGTCACCTGTGCGGTGTCCAGATCGTCGCTTCCGATCGGAAGTACCGACCCGTCGTAGGACAGCCGGGTGATCCCCTCGACGGTTCCCGCACCCGCGGCGCTCAGCTCGATGATCTGGCCCCGACTACCCGCCGGGTTGTCCGGATCGGCCGGGGTCTCGCCGTCCATCCGGACGTAGGTGCTGGTCTCCTCGACAACTCCGTACGGTTCGGAGGCGACGATGAACGTGTCCTCGGCAAGGCCCACGTAGAGCGCCTGCCCGCTGCCCCGCGAGGCCAGGAAGAGCTTGTCCGGAGTCGCTGCTGCGGTTGCTGCGATCGCCACCGACCCTTCCAGGCGCACGACTGTCTCGCGGAACGCGTCGGCTGTCGAAAGTCCCGAGCTCAACCCGCGCGAGATGAGCGTCGGGATGACCTTGGCGTCGGTGGTGATCTCCGGGGCTATATCGAGTCCGTCCGACACCGTCAGGTCGGAGTGGTTGTCCACGTCGCCGTTGAGGACCGCCGTCACGAACGGAATGCCCGGGGCGGCAGCACTGCTGGCGGCGTCGATTTCATCGGAGCACTGCGGATGGGCGTTGGGTTCGGAAATGATTCCGATCGAGGCCCAGCGGGTGTGGCCCAGCACAAGACCTTCGACCTCTGGGCTGGCAAGAGCCAATTGCAGCAACTCGTCAGACGCGATGGCCGAACGGAGGGCAGCGGTGTTGTCGCCAAGCTCCCCGATCTCGGCTGCGGCCTTGTAGACGATCACGAGAGTTTCGCCATCGAGCCTTGCGGCACCCGAGGTGAATCCACGCAACCCACGAGCCCTGACCATCGCCACGACGCTCGGGTCGGTGACGTCCAGGCCGTGGCCGCTCAGCTGGACCTCGACTCCTGCGGAATCGCGACCGCGGACTTCCAGACGGTCGAGCGCAGATAGCGCTTGGTGCAGGCTGAACAGCACTCCGGCGCCAGCATCGCCGGGAGGTTCCGGCACGAGCGCTAGCACCTCTGTTGCAGCTCGCAACCTGTCCCGTTGGATGGCCCAGATGGCGTCCTTGCAGCGGATCAGGGCGGCGTTGGTCAGTTCGAGTTGAGCGACGGACATTCCGTCACCGGCCAGTTCCGACGATGGACGGTCAAGCGTCGACTCGATGGCTGACGCAGCGGCTGCCACGTCAGCGATCCTCGCGGCGATCGAACGGGCCGCGTCGGGGTCGCGCATCAGGGTCAACAGGCCCGGCACGCCGGAAAGGGCCGTATTCACTATCTCCAGGCGGTCGGCCGCGTCGCCCAGGACCTTGGTCAGCTGACCTGTCGGGGTCGTCAGATGTGCGCTGACTGCTGCGAGTTCGTCCACGAGGGGACCGGCAGGCGCCGGCTCACGACTTGAACGCCGTCTCACGACAGCGATGATTCCGCACATGTAGACGTCCTTCTCCGGTGCACCGACCCGAACGACCGGTCACAGGACCGGCTGTCGCAGTATCGGCAATCCCAGAATCGTATCGGGCAAAGGGCCCGGTGCGTACTAGGCGCCTGAAAATCCGCGCCCCGCAGCACGGTCGCTCGATACCCGAGTCGTAACCTTCGACAAGACGCTGGCCCGTGCAGCTGGAACCACGGCGACGTTCCTCATTCCGTAAGGGTGACGCCACGAGGGACGAGGGACGAGGGATACCGGCGCGTTCCCTGTTCTGGCTGTCGTTCAGATACCCGCGGGTATCT
>JBARXY010000024.1:0-22283 GCA_049647585.1 Microthrixaceae bacterium
CCACCGGTCGCTGCCTTGCTGAACGACAGGTCGGTGCTGAACGTGACGTTCGTTGCCGACACCGAGTCGAGTGAGGAGGCCAGAGCGCGTCCTGGGACGTTGAGCTGTTGGACACCGACTCCGTCGGTTACTGAGAAGAGTCTGTCGAAGCCGCCTGCGATGGCCCAGTTGCCACCGATGTGCGCTGATCCCCAACCCTGAGTGACTGTTCGCTCGAAGGGGTCAGCGGCATGGACCACGGGTCCGGAAGGTTCGGTCGCGACCACAGATGCCGTTTCTGTGTCGGTCGCTCCGTCGTCATCGGTGACGGTAAGTGTCACGGTGTAGGTGCCAGCTGCCGCGTAGGTGTGGCTGGCCGTGCTTCCGGTAGCGGTTGCTCCGTCACCGAAGCTCCATGCGTAGGAAACGATCGAGCCATCGGTGTCGGTTGACCCGGTCCCGTCTACGGCGACCCCCATGTTTGTCACCGCGTTGGTGAACGATGCTGTGGGGGCAACGTTCGGAACCGGCGCGTTGATTTGGAGGTCCTGGGAGTAGGTCCCTGTGCCGCCCCGATCGTCGGTGACGGTCAGAGTCACGGTGTAGACACCGGCTGTGGCGTAGGTGTGGCCAGCGGTGGATCCGGTGGCGGTTGCTCCGTCACCGAAGGTCCATGCGTAGGAAACGATCGAGCCGTCGGTGTCGGTCGACGAAGTTCCGTCGACTCCGAGTTGCAGGAACGAGCCGCCCGTCGTGTAGTTGGCTGTCGGGTTGACGTTGGGGATCACTCCACCGGCAGAGGTGAAGTGTTCGAGTGCCTCGCCGGCGGACAGCACACGGCTGTACACCGCCGGTTCATCGATCAGGCCATTGAAGTTGCTGCTGGTGGAGTTCGCTGGGGTGGTATCCCCGCCGACCCTCCAGTAGCCGATGAATCCGAGCCCGACCTTGGTCGAAGAGGAGCCCACTTCGACGCCGTCAACGTAGAGCTTGGTGCCGGAGAGGCCCTGCGTGGTGACCACGTGGTGCCAATGGCCGTCGTTTAGTGGGTTGCTCGAAACGATGGTCGAAGTGCCGGCGACTGCAGCGATGCGACCGTCGTTACGCATGTAGACCATACGGTCAGAGGTGGCGGAGTTACCCGTCTGCGAGCTGCCGAATCCGATCAGCTGACCGCCGGTCGTGGTCGTCGAGTTGAACCAGAGCTCGGTCGAGAAATCGCCGGGGGCGGACCGACTTGTCGAGGTGTAGACGGAACCGGTCCCGTTGAAACGGGCCGCAGTGTTCCCCGGAACCGCACCGGTCTGATTGCGGGTGATGCTGCCGGTGTAGGTGCCGTTGTCAGCACGGATTCCGGAGTCGGCCGCGGCGGTTCCCGACGCCTCGTTCAGGCGGTAGTACAGGTATGGTGCGGACGCGTAGACGGCCTTGCCGTATGCGTCTGCCGGGGCTGATTTGACTGCAGGAGTACGGCCACTGAGCTGGTAGTGGCGTGCGATCTGCGTCGGGGTCAGCTCGGAGTAGTAGAGGGCTGCCTCATCGAGCTGGCCCGCCAGGTAATCGGTCGATGGCGCTGATGACCAGCTGCCGACAGCATCGGCGCCAACACGGAAGTAGCCGTAGTACAGCTGTCCGCTCGTGACGTCTGCACGTGACGCTGACAGAACACCGTCGACGTACAGGTTCATGCCGTCGTCACCCATCGTGGCGACCACGTGGTGCCACTGGTTGTTGTTGAAACCAGCGGGGCTATTGATCGTCCGGGTCTCGGAGGCACGGCTCGGCGAAGAGCCTTCAACCTTGGTGTAGACGCCGAAGTAGATCCGACCGTTGTTGGACATGTAGAGCATCCGGTCGTGGGCCGACGAGTTGCTCGTGTTCTTGTCGCCGAAACCGGCGATACGGCCACCCCTGGTGGAGTTGGTCTTGACCCAGGTCTCAATAGTGAGCTTGTTGGGAATCGTGCCTTTGGTGGGTGCTGCCACGCGGGCGGAAGTCGAACTGCTGAAGGTCGCTGCCTTGTCGGAATCACCGTTGATTGCGCCGGTGGCGTTGAAGGAGACGTTGCTTCCGACGACACCGTTCTCAGTCCCGACGGCGTCGTTGGTCGAGCCACTGGAGGCAGAGTCCAAGCGCCAGTGGATCCGGGCACCATCCTTCATTACCTCATCGGCGTAGGCGCTCGGTGCCCCGTTGCCGGAGACCGTGACCGATGCGAGGTCACTCAAGGACTGGTTGCCGTCGTCGTCAGTGACGAACACCCTGTAGGAATAGCTCTGGCCAGCGTTCAGTCCGGTGTCGGTGAATGAGATGACCGGCTGGTCCCAGAAGGTTGATCCCTTGCGAGTCTCGAACACCGTCGCACCGTCGCGGACGAACCTGTAGTTGAGTTCGTGGCTGTCCCGGTCGTAGTTCGCCGGAATGGTGACGCGCACTCGGCCGGCGGTGTCTGAGACGACCTTGGGCTTCCACGTAGGTGCGACCAGCTGTGGCTGGTCCTTGGCTGGCGAGACACCCCTCACAGCGAAGCGGACGAGGCCCTGCTGGTTCACACCGTTGACGATTGGGAACTCACCGCCGTACACGACGTAGTTGTTGTTGCCGGCAACGGACCAGGTGGCCTGGCTGGCTCCGGTGTATGTGCCCACTCGCCACTCCGGATACCAATGGGCCTGGGAGGGAGCTGGATAGTTCTCAAAGCTGAAGTAGTCGGCCTGGTCACGCCCGACCGTTCCCTGGGCGTCGGTCGTGTACGACAGCGCGTGACGCATGTTCTGGGCCCAGTCCTCGCTCTGGGGGAAGGAACCGATGTTGGAGCAGAGGTGCGAGTGAGACGCGGTGTATACATATCCGTTCACAGCGGCGCTGGAGTAGGTGTCACCGTGGCAGTCGTTGATCCAGTTGATCGCTCCGGTGTCGGGATCAGCGGAGAACATTCCTTCGAGGTTGCCCTGGGTCTGGCCCCAGGCCCAGCCTCCGCCGAAGATCGACACGCCGTCAGTGGTAAGGGTAAGAATCGCAGCTCCGTCGCCGGAGTCCCGGACGACGGAATCAACTGGCCAAGAGAGCTTGGCTCCGGTGTTGGGGTCGATGGCGGCGAGTCCGATGGAGGACTGTCCGTTGATGGTGGTGAACGCTCCACCGACGAAGAGGCGGTCGCCCTTCGGGCTCATGACCATCGCTTGGACAGCGTTGTTGGCGGCAGGTGCCCAAGTGAGCAGCTGGCCATTGGCGGCGGAGAACGCGGCTAGGCGCGATCGGTCTGAAGAGAGACCGGAGCCTGCGTACATGAACTCACCACCGACGTAGACGGTCGAGTTGGTCGCGACAATGTCCTTGACTCTGTAGTTGAGGATCGGGGTGAAGGTATTGATCACCGATCCAGTAACAGGGTTGAGCGCAACGATGCTGTACTTGCTCGACCCGCTCACGTTGGTGAAGAGGCCTCCGACATAGATGCGTGAACCGTCGGGGGAACCGGTGACCGTGGAGAGAGCGCCGTTGAAGACCGGATAGAAGCTGGGAATCAGCTCACCTGTGGTCAGGTTGTAGGCGAGCATGTTCGCCCGCGGTGTCTCGTTGGTCCCCGCAGGGGAACCGGCTGGCCTGGCGCTGGTGAACTGGCCGACCGCATAGACGGTGTTTCCAAGTACGTACTGGTCGTAGACCACGCCGTTGATCTGGACCGTGGGCAGCACGTCCGAGGTGACGTGTCCGTTGGCTGCATCGATCGGGGGGAGGGCGGCGGAGGCGGGTTCGGTCTCGGCGACCTGAACTATCGCCATCACACCGACGAGCATCGCCACCGCGAGGGTCGCGTGCCCCAATTGTCGTAGTCGGAGTCGTGATTTGGATTGCATTCTTCCTGCTCCTTGACGCATCTCAGAGGTCTGGGAGCCCAACCGGCTCGTTGATCGTGAAGCTGAATCAGCCATGGGGGAGGCTCCCGGTGAAAATTGCAGTAGGTGTGTTCGCTGAATATTTGATGGAGAGCCGAGCGGTGTCACGCTTGGCGGGGTCCACCGAAAAGACGTATGTACCTGTGGACGTGGCTCCGGATGCTGCATTTCCCTTGAAGGGCACAGCATCCGAACTTGTGATGAGGCCGGCAGGTGTCCCGGTCATGGTGATCAACTCAACCGCGACGTTGTCCAGGTTGAGTGAGGATGCAGTTGAGTTCGTCACTTCGACGGTGACTCTGACGGCGGGTCCGGAGATTTCTCCCGGCAGCACCGCTTTGGCGGTGGTGGCGGTGATCGACTTGAGGCGGACCGTCACACCGGAGCCGAACTTGGCGGTGCTGCCGAGATCCACGGGGGTGAGCTCGCCGGCACCGTCCTTGGGTGGCTCCACCTGATGGATGCTGCCCCGAGGGTCCCCAGCGGCCGAGTTGGTGCCAGACGCCTTGGTCGAACCGGAGGGGGAGGAGCCGGAGTCGGTCGGGTTCTGCGCAGTTGTGCCATCCGACCCGGTGGACGTCTCGGGACCGTCCGAGGAATCGGAAGTAGACGCCGACGCTTCCTTGTCGACCTTTTTTTCTGAAGGCACCGCTGTACGGGGCTTTGCAGCGTGGTTGGCATCCGAGCGTGAACAACTGACGGCGAGAGGAGCGATGCCCAGCAGAGCGACGAGCAGCAGGCCGCGCAAACGTACGCACGCCAGTGATCTCGAAGTGGATATGCCAATGGTCACAGCTTCGGAAACACTCTCTGGTACTTGGCGGACAGCCCCAGCTGGCTTGTTCCGCATGACACCCTTCTCAGAAGGTATGACCGAATGTGCCTCGCGTTCAAGGTGCTCTTTGCTAATGCGTCTGCGGACAGAGAAAGGGGGGAGATCCACTTGACCAAGGCAACAGCCCGCTGCCCCTTTCAACAATGGGCAATTGTGCTCCGAACTATCTGCGCCATGGGCCGAATGGCCCATGCGCGATCCCGGCGGCCGTCCGTTGCGCGGACGGTTCGAGTGCTCTGTCCTGACCGGTTAACTGCGAGTGGTCAGGAGGACGCGGCTCGACGCCCCGAAACCTCGCCCCGGCGGGTGGTCCCCGACGACAATCTCCTAGCGAGGTCGTCGTAACTGTCCGCAACCTGGTCCCACCTGTAATGCAAGGCAACTCGAGATTTGCAGGCCGATCCGTAGACGAGCGCCTCGTCGGGATCCGACTCGGCCTCCTCGACCAACTGCGCGACTTCACCCTCGTCCGAGAACAGACGGGCGTCAGGGCCGATCACTTCCCTACTGAACTCAACGTTGAAGGCTGCAACTGCAGAGCCGGCGCCCATGGCGCGCAGCAACGAGGGGTTGGTTCCGCCAACGGAATGGCCGTGCAGGTACAGGCGAGCGTTGGCATACAGCTGGTCGAGTTGGGTCTGGTCCCAGAGCGCACCCACGAAGCGGATGCGGTCGTCGTTCCCTGCGGCGTCATGGACACGCTCGATATACCCGTCGCTGTACGGCGCCGCTCCCACAACCACCAATGGGAGCCGTGCCTTGCTTGAGCGGTATCCGGCGACGATCATCTCAAGATTGTTCTCGGGTTCGAAACGCGCGACCACCAGGTGGAATCCCTGCGCCTGCAGGTCCAGTTCTGCGAGCCGGTCGTCATCGACCCCTTCGAGGATCGGCGCCCCGTAGGAGATCTGTTCGGTGGTCGCCCCGAACTCGCGGCGGTAGTAGCTGTCGATGCCGGCGGCGTCCGCGATTAGTGCATCGGACCAGCGGACCGCCAGGGACTCCGCTGCCCGGTAATAGCGCTTCCCCGGACCGCTCCACTTGGCCCGCTTCCATTCGAGTCCGTCGACGTGGACCGCGACGGGAGAGCGCCCCAACCTGAGCAGCGGAAGGAAGACGGAGTTGGCCGAGTTGAAAAGGAACACAACGTCCTGTCGGGCGCGGGTGACGGAGTGAAGCGCCGATAGAGCCGAGTGCGAAAGGGTCTCGACCGCCTTCGAGCGAATGGCCGGAAGCGTTACCAGGTGCATCCCCAGGTACTCATCAGGGTTCTTCTCGCCGTCGGGCTGCCTGCAGTACACGGTGACGGTGTGTCCGCGTTCGACGAGTCGTCGTCCGATCTCCTCGATGGCGGTTTCGAATCCGCCGTAGTGAGCTGGGACGCCCCGCGTTCCCATCATCGCTATACGCAAGTCAACGCCAACCTATTGCCGAGGCGATCATTTCCACAGATTACCGGTGTCCAAGCTTTGGACTTCATCCGGCGGGGAGGCCTTGATGATTCTCCCGATACGCTGGAGTGCTGGCGTACGGTCGTGCGACAGAGGGCGCCGCGGGATGGAGTTCGTTGATGGCAGAACGAAAAGTGGGTTACGCACCCGGCGTCTTCGACCTCTTCCACATAGGCCACCTCAACGTCCTTCGAAACTCGCGGCAGTTCTGTGACTACCTGATCGCCGGAGTCGTATCCGACGACGTCGCAGCGAGGACGAAGGGTCTGCGGCCGATCGTTCCGGTTGAGGAACGACTCGAGATCGTCAGTGGAATCCGTTATGTCGACGAAGCGGTTGTCGAGGACGTGCCACACAAGCTCGTGATGTGGGAGCGCCTGCGCTTCGACGTGATCATCAAGGGTGACGACTGGAAGGGCACCGACAAGGGCGACAAGCTCGAAAGCGACTTCGCCGAAGTGGGAGTCGAGGTCGCATACCTGCCGTACACCAAGCGGACGTCCTCAACGATGCTGCGTCGGATCCTTGAGCGATCACTGGACGGCGACTGATTCAGGTGTCGACATCAAAGCGCGATGAACGCGGCTTTGACCGTGCGGTGGTGGGGGCAGCAACTCTGGTCGCCGTGGTTGCAACTCTCGTGGCTACCCATCGTGGTCCCGGTACCAATCCGGACTCTGCCAACTACCTGTCGGCTGGGCTGTCACTGGCAGCAGGCAGAGGACTCACCACCTTTGGTGGTTCGACGCTGACCATCTTCCCTCCGGGTCTACCGGCGGTGATCGCGATGGGTGATTGGGTAGGCCTCGGCGCAGAATGGACCGTACGAATCCTCAATTCTGCTGCATTCGGTGCGACGGTCCTCATGGGGCACTTCCTCTTGAGAAGACACGTCTCCCGACGAGAGGTGGTGGTCGCCGGCACCTGCTTGCTGGCGGTGAGTGCGCCCCTTCTCACCATGGCGGAGATGACATGGACGGAACCGACGTTCATCGCATTGTGCCTGGGCCTGATACTCATCCTTGAACAGTTGCTCCAATCCGAATCCTGGCAACGATGGCTTCCAGCGGTGGTTCTCGTGGTCGGGTCCGCATTTCTCTTTCGATATGCGGGGGTGTCGCTGCTCGTAGTGGTGGGAGCGACCGTTCTGGCGGGCAGTTGGTCACGTTGCGGATACCTCGGCGCGATGCGGCGCGCTGCAATCTGCACGGCGGCGTCCGCGGTCGTTCCGGTTGCGTGGATGCTGCGCAACCGCTCGATTGACGGAACATTGATGGGCCCCAGGAGCCCATCGGTTGACGGTCCGGTCGAGACCGTGGCCCGATTCGTAGCGACGATAGGCCGCTGGATCCTGCCTGACCCTGCACCGGTTGTGTCCCAGTTCGCAGTCGGTCTGGTTGTCGCCGGCTGCTCCGCGTTCGGCGCCTATCTGTCACTGAGGAGATACCGCTCGAGCCCTGATCTCAGTGGAGTTCGCAACTCCCATCGACTCACCGCACTGGTTACGTTCTCGACGGTCTACGGGGTCTATTTGGTGGCGGCGCAGCTGACAACTGCCTTCGACAAGATCGGCAACCGACTGATGTCGCCGCTGCTTCCCCCCGTAATCGCGCTTGTCATGGTGGGGGTCGATCGTGCCTGGACAGCCTGGGAGGCCGGACTGCCAGTGGCGGCCGGACTGCCAGTGGCGGCCCGACGGCCAGTGGTGGCCGGACATGCAGTCCGGCTGGGGCTTGTGATCTTGGTCGTTGCACACGCAGGGTTCTTCGCCAAGCACGCCTGGGAATCGTCGGACGAGGGGGTCGGCTACAGCTCGCGAACGTGGATGAAGTCCGAATTGATTCGGGCGGTAGACGACCTTCCATCGAAGGCGGTTGTCTATACCAACGCGCCTGGTGGCCTTTGGGTCGGCACGGGTCGCGAGCCTCTGTTTCAGGCCCCGCCGAGACGTGCCTACAGATCCGATGTCGTGATGGAGGTGCCGCAGGAGTTTCTACGAAATGTCAACTGCGCCGATGTCTATCTGGCGTGGTTCTCGGACATCCCAGGAAGTTTCCTCTACACGCCAGAGGAACTGTCGACTCAGGTCGGACTCGACCCCACCAGCTCGAGCAGCGATGGAACCCTGTTTCGGCTGGACCCTATCGGTGGCAGTTCCAGTGGCCGATGCTGAGTGGGTGGGCTCTGAACGGGTGGGCTCTGAAGCAGGCGGCACATCTGCTGAGATCACACTGAGTGCCCGGGGCGGGACTTGAACCCGCACGCCCTTTCGGACACAGGAACCTGAATCCTGCGCGTCTGCCAATTCCGCCACCCGGGCAGGTGGAGTTCGCATCGTAGCGCCACCACACCGAACTCCCAATTGCAAAGCAACGAAGTGGGAATGGACCGAACCCCATCGTGAGGATGCTGGCCACCGCAGTGAGGGTGGTACGCGAAGCCGCGCCTTGTTAGCGCGAGTTCCGGCAGCGCTCGGACAGAAGCAGCCGCCACGGCCCGAACGAATCCACCTCGACGAATGACCGTCTGAGTACGTCGTTGGGAGACGACGGTCCGGCCTCGCTCGCCGTCGCCCCCGGTGGCTGATCAAGCGATGCGGGGTCGTCCCAATCAGAGTTGACGATCACCACGTCGGCAGACTCGACCTCGCTGGCGAGTTTGGAATCCACGGAGTTGGCTCCCCCGGGGTTGAACTCCAGGTAGCGGGAGGCTGGAGCGAACCGGTCGAGCAGGAAGTAGATGAAGGTGTCGCTATAGCGTGCATAGCGAAGGTCACCCGGTCCGACGAAAAGCCTGTCGCAATGGCCTGCTTCATACGCGGCCGACGCTGCGTTCAGGGTCTGTTGCAGCTGCTTCGACTGTGCCGGATCGAAGGGGACTACCCGCCCGTCGCTGGAGACCTCGACGGACAGTTCATGCGAAGCGCCGGTAACCGTCGCCCTGGTCAATAGTGCGGTGTAGCGAAGCTGTGGCAGAAACCCCAGAAGAACCGCGGCCACGAGCGCGAGACCGAGTGCGCCCTGGACGATCACTGCGATCGGCCGGCGCAGCTTCTCCGACGGGATGTTTGTGTAGAGAAGCACAGCCGAAGCTATGGCGGCCGGAACCAGGACGGCGCCGACGTATCTGAAGTGCGTCGGATCGACGCGCTGGATCAATTGCGGCGACGTGAGGATCGCAAGACTCGAAAGGGCCAAAAGATTGACGTAGTGAGTGCCCGGACGCTCGGACCGGCCGACCCAAAGTGCGGCCAACACCAAGACGACGCTCACGGCCAGCAACACAATCGAAAAGGCCAGGACGCGATCGCGCGGGACGAGGGGAAGACGCCTTCCCCCTCCGTTGAGGATCGGGTCGACAAGTGTGTCCGAGAGCACTTTGTCGGCGCTCAGCAGGTGGATCCACATGGGGGCCAGCCCGGCCACCAGCCCGCCCGCTGCCCAGGCCGGAGCAGGCTTGAAGGACCGGCAATACTGGGTTAGCGCCACCGCGCCGACCGCGGCCAACGCCATGTCCACACGGAAGCTGATCGCCGCACCAGCCAACAGCCACGGCAAGCCGCTCGCCAACTTGTGACGCTCCTCGGCCAGGTTGGCGGCCATCCAAACGGCTGCCAACCCGACGGTGAGCGCACTGATCCAGGCGAAAGCCTGGATCCCCTCGAATGCCAGAATCAGCGCGCAGGTCCACCCCGCGGCCAGCGCAGCGAACCTACCGCCCGCGAACCTGCCGCTTGTCCTTCGGACCATGTCGGTGACAACGAGGACCAGGATGAGCCGAAAGGCCAGTCCCACGCCCCGTTCGACCGTCACCGACTCGCCGAACGCCATGAACGCGGCCTTCAGGGTCCAGAGGTTGGCGATCCCGTAGGTGTAGACAAAGTCCGTGTTGGCCTGAAAGCCCCTGATCATCAGCGACGGGTACGCCAGCAACTGGCCTTCGTCCTGAGGGCTGATCCTGCGCTGCATCAGCATCGGGGTGAGGAGGACCAGCGGTGCTGCGGCCGCTACGAGCAGAGCGGCGATTGAGCGGTTCTTAACGGGTGCGTCGACGCCCTCTACTGCCGTTTCAGATGTGTTGTTCACTGGCTCGCTAGCCCGGCTGGGGTGGACGGGTTGTCAGGCGGGGTGTCCTCATTGCCTTGGCGGTCGTGAGTACCTCTCCCAGGGAGCGAACCGCCAGGCCTCGATCGCCGAGCTTCTCCAACAGTTCGGCCATCAGTCCGGCCCGGTCGCAGGCAGAATCCTCGACCGTGTCGGCCCGGTCCGAGGCGTCGGCCGTTCCGTCGTGGGCCAACATGATCGTCCCGGGACCAGCTCCTGCCAGGGCCTTCTTGATCCGCTCCTGTTGGGGAACGGCCTTCCAGTCCCAGGTCGTGGCACTCCACAGCACGGGGGTCAGGCCGGCGCGCCTGCTGGCCAGGTAGCTGGTTAGGGACTGACTCCCGTAAGGAGGGCGGAACCATCTGACGGGGGACCCGGTCGCCTGCTCCAACTCGTCACGAGCCTCGATGGTTCGGTGCGTCGCAACCCGGAACGAGAAATCGGAAAGTGCCTGGTGGTCGGGCCCGTGCAGCCCGATCTCGTGGCCTGCGGCAATGACCTCCGCCAGGACCGACGGGTGTCTGCGAGTCCGGGTCAGGAGGACGAAGAACGTGGCCGTCGCCCCATGGCGGTCCAGAAGCTCAAGCAGGCGTTGGGTCTCGTAGGGGTCGGGTCCGTCATCGAAGGTGAGCGCCAGGTCGTCGCTCGTGGTCGAAACTATGGCACCGACGTTCGGGCTCAGGCGTCTGAGCAAGCTGCCGACGCCGGACCGCGCCGTGCCCGGAGTCATCGTGCGTATTCCTCCACGACGTGTCCGGTCGCGCCAGCCGCCATGCCGGCGCCCCGGAACGCGAGCCGTAGTCCCCTTGCCCTGTGGCGGTTGTTGAACGACAGCACCCCGAAAGCGTATCGAGCGGCCCCGGAAACGACTCTGATCAGACCTCCGCCCAGAGCGACCGCGCGGATACGCAGCGAATCGGCGGTGGATTTCGCCAGTGCCCGTTCGACGAGTGTCGCGCTGTTCCCGTGGCTCCATGCTCTCTGCAGCAGCCAACGACGATTGAGCCTCAAGGTCGGAACCTGATCCACGACCTTGGATTCATCACACCAGACGATCCTTCTCCCGGCGGCGGTCAACTGTCTTGTCAGCAGGGTGTCCTCGGCTCCGCTCAGACCGAAACGGGGGTCGAAGCTGATTCGCGACTCGCGGACGTCCGCGAGGTCCAACAGGATGTTCCCCGCTGCGGCCGCGCGGACTTCGGTGCCCGTGGGATAGGTAGGTCGGTTGAAGAACTTGCCCGCAATGATCCAGGGTCCGGGCTGGGATTCATAGTCTTCGATAACCCTGCCTGCGATCGAGGCGGGCCTTTCGGCCAACCATGTGTCGACTAGGTGTCGCAGCCAGCCGGGGGCGGGTCGACCATCGTCGTCCATGAAAGCCAGCAGCCGGCTGCGGGCCGCTTCGTTGATCGCCCGGTTTCGGACAGCGGACAATCCCGGCTGTCTTTCGTGGACATAACGCAGGCGGGGGTCGTCCATCTCCGCGATGACTACGGCCGCACCCCCATCCGGATCATTGTCGACGACCAGCAACTCGGACCGAAAACCGCCCAGTCCGTCCAACTCATCGATCTGGCCGAGGATCATTGGCAGGAGCTCGCGAAGGTGATCGTTGCGCTGAAACGTCGGTATGGCGACCGTGAGTCCTGTCGCTTGATCGTCGGCGGGGTCCACGACGCCAGACGCTACACGGGGCCTTCAGACCCTGAGGTGTGTGGTCCTGAGCCGATCCAGATCGATCTATCGGCCTTCGTCGACCAGACGATCTGGCCCGGATCCGCGACAGCTTTGGTGTCGCCCAACTCCCAACTGCAATGGGCCGAGCTACACGCGGGAGTGAACCCGGCAGTGTCCCTCTGTCTCGCTAACGTGTGACCCATGGGTATCAAAGCCTTCGAAGGACGCCTGGAGCGAGCGGTTGAGGGCACCATGTCACGGTTCTTCCGAAGCGGGCTGAGTCCGGTCGAGTTCGGGCGAAAGTTAGTTCGTGAGATGGACTCGTCCCGCACGGTCGGAGTTGACGGTCGCACGATCGTTCCCAACTCCTTCGAGTTCCGAATCGCCACGGCCGACGAGGAACAGCTGTCCGACCTCTTGGGCACCCTCCGGCGTGAACTCGCCGATGCGGCCCGCGAGCACGCCCGCGACGAGGGCTACGGATTCGTCGGCCCGGTCGAGGTGGCGATCGAAGTGGCCGACGAGATGCGACCGGGGGTCCTGGTGGTCCATGCGCGTTTTGCCGAGGGCGAGGGTGGCAAGGCCCCCGGTTCACTGCTGCTTCCCACCGGGGATCGGGTCCCACTCGGCGAATACGTGGTGACGGTTGGTCGCCAGGGAACAAGCACGATCGTGCTCGCCGACCCCAACGTCAGTCGCAACCACGCCGAGGTCCGTCCCTACGCCGACGGCTACGCCGTGTTCGACCTCGGCTCTACCAACGGAACCAAGGTCAACGGGGTCAAGATCGTCGAGCAGGCCCTTCACGATGGTGACGAGGTCACCTTCGGTAACACCGTCGTCCACTACCAGGCGTCGTAGGCTCACAAGTCGTGTCCGAGCAGTTGCTCACCATTCTGAAGCTGTGCCTTCTCGCGCTTCTGTACCTCTTCTTCCTACGCGTCCTGCGGGCTGTATGGACCGAG
Organism: Microthrixaceae bacterium; assembly: GCA_049647585.1. GTDB lineage: Bacteria > Actinomycetota > Acidimicrobiia > Acidimicrobiales > Microtrichaceae > JAGQSZ01. Next base: position 12,910 of record JBARXY010000024.1, read on the forward strand.
GTGAGTCCACCACGGGTTCCGGCCCCGGGACCTGCATCTGCGACAGGGCGTGTTTCAGCCAAACGATCCGCCCGTCCGGTGAAGCCAGCGAAGGCGGCAAAACCAACCAAATCGCGCCGTCGAGTACCGGCAGCGCCCAGCCGCTTGGTGGTGGTCGAGCCGCCCGAACGGGCGGGAATCGAGTACCCGCTCGGATCCGAAGTGACCATCGGACGGGCATCGGGTTGCAACATCGTCCTGGACGAACAGTACGTCTCGCAGGTGCACACAAGACTTTTCACACGAGAAGGATCGATCTTCGCCGAGGACCTCGGATCTACCAACGGCACCTGGGTCAACGGTGCCCGTGCGGTCGGCCAGATGCCGGCGCGGCTGGGTGATCGGATTCAGATCGGCAATGTCGTGTTGGAGGTGCGATGAGCGACGAGGATCGTCCCGCGGGTCCCTTCGACGGTCTGCGACTCATCGCCGGTTCTGCAAGCCTGGTCGGCAAGGTTCGCGCGGCGAATGAAGACAGCCTGCTCGTCAGTTCCGACGTTCTGGTCGTGGCCGACGGAATGGGTGGCCACCTCGCCGGTGAGGTCGCTTCAGCCCGAGCGGTCGAGATCCTCGCCGAAGCGGAAGGACATCGCTCATTGGTCGAACTGGTCTCGGCGGTGCACCTTGCCAACCGGCGGATCAGCGACAGCGCGGCGGAGGATCCTGCACTTCGAGGTATGGGCACGACCATCTGCGTCGTGGGGCAGGTCGATGAAGACGGCGAACATCTCGCCATTCTCAATGTGGGCGACAGCCGCGTGTACCTGCTCGCCGATGGCGAACTCAACCAGTTGACCGAGGACCACTCCCTGGTCGAGACACTCGTCCGGGAGGGTCGGATCACCCCCGCCGAGGCCGAGGTACATCCCCAGCGCAACGTGCTCACTCGCGCCCTCGGGGTAGAGGCGCTGGTACTGGTCGACGCTTGGCTGCTGCTGCCCTGCGATGGCGATCGCCTCCTGTTGTGCAGCGACGGCCTGTTCAACGAACTCTCGGTCGAGCGGATCACCGAGATCCTCCAGGACCAGGATGATCCCGACGTTGCGGCTCGTCGCCTGGCGGCCGAGGCCGAGGCGGCAGGCGGTCGGGACAACATCACGACCGTCGTCGCGGACGTGATCGGATCAGGTCGACCGCCGGCTCCCTATGACGACCGGTATCGGCGGATCGCTACTCCGGCGGTCGATTTCGACGACCCGTTCCGCGATGCCTCGTCCGACACTGCGACCGTCCCTCTCGTTCCGATCATTGCGGTGCCACCGCGAAATGACGACCCGGATGCCATCGAGGAAGGTGACGACGGGAAAGTCGCCAGTGACGAGACAGGCGCGGCCGCCGCCTCTAGCGCGGCGGCGAGCCTGGAGCCCGACGCGCCCGCGGGAGCACCTGACGCGCCCGCGGGAGCAGCCGACGCGCCCGCGGGAGCAGCCGACGCGCCCGCGGGAACGCTCACGGGGCCAGGCGGTGCGCTCGACGAGGCGCTGAGCGACGGTGAACCGGGTGCCACCGGTGATCCGCACAGCGACAGGTCAGACCTCGATATCGGATCGCCGGAATCTCACTCAGACCCGAGCGCGGGAGACGCCGATGCCGAGTTCAGAGATGAGGCGAACTCCGGGGCGGCGGGTGACGTCGTCACGTCTGCTCAATCCGGCCAGGCCTCTGGCCACGGATCCTTGACAGATGCGTCCCCCGAGTCCTCCAAGTCATCGCTTGCACAGGCCGTCGGTGACTCCGACGAGGCCGAACCGAGCAATCTCGAACGTGGGTCGGACGCCGAACCAGGCGACGAAGACGACGGACCCGGCAACCGGGGACCGGGCGACGAAGACGACGAAGACGATGAACTGGCCGAGGACGAACTCACTGTCGACCAACTCGAAGTCGGCGAGGAAGAAGGAGTGGACGAAGGGGGACGCACGTGGCGAACACCGGTGTTCATCGTCGCTGTCATCCTGGTAATTGCGGCCGCAATCGGTGCAATCGCAGTCGCTGTCCGCAGCGGTTGGTACGTAGGGGCTGACGGTAACAGCGTGGTCATATACAAGGGCCCAGTGCGGACTTTGCCGATTCTCGGCGATTCGATTGTGGAACGGTTCCCCGACATCCACGTCGACGAACTTCCACAGAACAAGCGCTCAAAGGTTGACGCCGGAACTCGCTTCAGCACCGAGTCCACAGCGCGCCGGTTCGTCCGGACCCTCGACGAGAGCTCAACCTCGACCACGAGCTCAACTACGACGTCGACCACCCCGACAACCCTCAGGCCCCCGACCACTGCCCAACCCCCGACAACTGCGGCCACCACAACCCTGCCCACAACGACGGTCCCGGGAGCTCCGGCTCCGGGGGCTTCCACGCCCGGCGGAAACGGTCCGTGACACTCATCGACGACGAACCGACCGCCGACCCCCAAGAGGTCGTACTACAGCGGCTGGGTCGTCGACGTCGCACCACCGAACTCGGCCTCCTCATTCTCGCCGGGTTGATCATCTGCGGCGCCTACGCCCTGGCCAGCCTCGGACGTAGCGCCTCCCTGCCAGCGGACATTGTCCCGTTCCTGCTCGTGATTCTCGGAATGATCGCGGTTGCCCACGTCGCCAACCGAAAGCTTGCGCCAACCGCCGATCCGCTGTTCCTGCCTCTGGCGGCGCTCCTGAACGGCATCGGATACGTCTTCATCGCCCGTCTCAACAGGGACCTGGCCGCGCTGCAAGCCGGCTGGACCGCCGTCGGGATGATCGGATACATCGCCACCCTGGTGGTTCTGCGAGACATCCGCACCGTGCAGCGGTACCGCTACACATTCGGGCTGATAGGCATCGTGTTGCTGGTCATGCCGCTGCTCCCGGTCGTTGGGCGCAACTATTACGGCTCGAGGATCTGGGTGTCGGTGGGATCGGTGAGCTTCCAGCCGGGCGAATTCGCGAAGATTGCGCTCGCAATATTCTTTGCCGGGTACCTGATGGAGCGCCGCGAGCTTCTCGGCGTCGCGACGTTCCGGATCGGACCGATCAATACTCCCGACCCGAAACACTTCGCCCCGATCCTGTTGGCAGTGGTCGGTTCGTTGGTGGTGATGGTGTTTGAAAAGGACCTCGGCTCGGCCCTGTTGTTCTTCGTGTTGTTCATCGTCATGTTGTGGGTCGCTACCGGCCGGGGCACCTACCTGGCGGTAGGTGCCGTGTTGTTCTCCGCAGGAGCGGCATTTGCGTGGAGTCAGTTCGCACACGTTCAGGCCCGCGTCTCGATTTGGCTCGATCCCTGGGCCGATCCTCTCGGGAAGGGCTTCCAGATCATCCAAGCCACCTACGCGTTGGCGTGGGGCGGAATCGCAGGTACAGGTCTGGGACTGGGGGTCGCCGGGCGGATACCGCTCGAGGAGACCGACTTCATCTTCGCGATCATCGGTGAGGAACTCGGCTTGGTCGGAGTGACTGCGATCCTGTGCGCATTCCTGTTGTTGGCCGGAAGTGGACTGCGGGTGGCCCGCCGGTCGAGCGATCCGTTCGGCGCCCTGCTAGCGGTCGGGTTGACCACACTCATCGCGTTCCAGGCCTTCATAATCATCGCCGGAGTGATCCGCGTCCTTCCGCTCACCGGAGTCACCCTTCCGTTCGTCTCCTACGGGGGCTCGTCACTCGTCGCCAACTACGTGCTGCTCGCGCTGCTGGTTCGGATTTCGGACCAGACCGGACGACGAGGACCGGCTCCGGTGGTCGCCCGATGAACCGGCAGATCAAAATTCTCGGCATCGTGATCATGATCTGTTACACAGCGCTGTTCGCGAAGCTGAACCAGATCCAGGTCCTCGACGCATCGAAGCTCAATGATCGTCCCGAAAACACCCGCCAACAGATCCGGGACTTCAACAGTCCACGCGGTGAGATCGTCACGGCGGACGGGATCGTCATCGCCAAATCGAAGGAGGCCAGGGGTGGTCTGCGCTTTCAGCGTATGTACCCCGCAGGCGACCTCTACGCACACATCACCGGCTACTACTCGTTCCGCTTGGGATCTACTGGAGTCGAACGTCAGTACAACGCCGAGCTGACGGGGCGGACCACTTCGCTGCAGCTCCACGAGCTCTCCGGGATCTTCGCCGACCCCTCGAGCGAGGGCGACGTCATCCTGACCGTCGACTCCAAGATCCAACAGACCGCCAAGGATGCACTCGGCGAGATGGAAGGGGCGGTCGTAGCGATCGAGCCACAGACGGGAGCGATCCTGGCGATGTACTCGAACCCGAGCTTTGACCCGAACGCCATCTCGGCCAACACGGGATCAGAGGCAGAGGATGTGAAGAAGTTCCTCGATGCCGTCGATTCCAAGCCGTTGCGTTCGAGGGCCTACCAGGAGCGGTATTTCCCCGGGTCCACCTTCAAGGTTGTCACTGCTGCTGCCGGACTCGAATCCGGCAAGGTCACTGAAACGACGCCGGACTTCCCCGTTGTGACCTCCTACACGCCGCCCGGCACATCGCACTCGATCAGCAACTTCGACGGAAGTCTCTGCGGTGGGACCCTCTTTAAGATTCTGGCCAAGTCGTGCAACTCGTCGTTCTCCGAGATGGGCGCCGAAGTCCTGGGACCGACGCCGTTGATCAAGGCGGCAGAAGCCGCGGGCTTCAATTCCCAGGTACCCATTGACATGCCCAGAGCGGTCGAGTCGGTCTTCCCCACCGATTTCGGTGACGTCGTGCGGCGCCCAGAGGGCAAGGCGCCCATCTACGAAGACACGGCACTACTGGCCCAGGCTGCGATCGGCCAGAACGATGTTTCGTCGACCCCGCTGCAAATGGCGATGATCGCAGCCGGTGTCGCCAACGGTGGTTCGATCATGGTCCCCCACGTCATGGCTGAGATCCGCGCCCGCGACGGTGACCTTGTCTCGACCTTCGACAAGGCCGAGTGGCGTCGTTTCGTGGACGCAAAGGATGCCGGAATCTTGCGCCAGGCGATGCTCGGCGTGGTGAATGGAGGGACCGCTTCCATTCTGAAGATTCCGGGGGTCGAGGTCGGCGGTAAGACCGGAACCGCTCAGCTCGGCACCGTCGTCCCCAAGTCCCACGCTTGGATAATCGGCTTTGCCGGACCACCCGGCGCCCAGCCGACAGTCGCTGTCGCGGTGATCGTCCAGAACGTGAACGGCGAGTCCGGATCGACAGGTGGACGGGTTGCCGGGCCGATTGCCAAGAAGGTCCTCGAAGCAGCTCTGGCACCCTGAACGGCTGGCCAGCTCCCATGACACAGGTCCACAGGGCGCGACATCTACGCTGGCGGAGTCATGGCTGAGCAAAACCCGCGCGTACTCAACGACCGTTATGAGGTTCACCGGCGTCTTGCGCGCGGTGGTATGGCTCAGGTGTACCTGGCCCGCGACCGCACCCTCGACCGTCCGGTGGCTGTCAAGGAACTGGTTCCGGAGTTCGCGACCGACCCGAACTTCGTCGAGCGCTTCCGTCGCGAGGCTCAGGCCGCCGCGGGTCTGTCCCACGCCAACATCGTCGGGGTCTACGACTGGGGCGCTCAGGACGGCACGTACTTCATCGTCATGGAGTACATCGACGGGCCCTCCCTGTCACAGGTATTGCGGGCCGACGGACCCATACATCCCCGGCGAGCGGCCGAGATCACCTCCGAGGTCGCTGCGGGACTCGGATTCGCCCACTCTCGTGGGGTGGTGCACCGCGACGTAAAACCCGGCAACGTGCTGCTCACCAAGGCGGGTGTGTCGAAGGTGACCGACTTCGGGATCGCCCGGGCGTTGTCGTCGCCCGATGACGACCTCACCCAGGCCGGATCGGTCATGGGAACCGCCACCTACTTCTCCCCCGAACAGGCCCAGGGCCTGGCGGTCGACCCCCGCTCGGACCTCTACTCCCTGGGTGTCGTCCTCTATGAGATGGTCACCGGGCGTCCGCCGTTCACCGGTGACACTCCGCTGGCGATCGCCTACCGGCACGTCCAGGACCCGCCGCCGCCCCCATCGACGCTCATCACAGGTCTTCCCCGGGGTATCGAGGCAATCATCATGAAGCTTCTTCAGAAGCGTCCAGATGGTCGTTACGCCTCCGCGGAGGATCTGCGGATAGACCTAGGACGGTTCCTCAACGGCGAAGTGACCCTGGCAGAGCAAGAGGCAGCCGGGTTCGATGAATCCGCCACCCAGGTGCAGGCGGCAACGACCGCCCAACCGGTCGCTGTCCCGGTGGAAGCTCTCGTCGAAGACGACTACGTGGATGAAGTCGAGCCCGACAAGCCCCGAACAGCGATGTTCCTGGCCGTCCTCGTCGTGCTGCTCGCGATTCTTGGTGGACTGCTCGCATGGTTCCTGCTCAGTTCTGATGCAGCGGACCAGGTGGCGGTTCCCAGCCTCATCGGTCTTCCCCAGGCAGAGGCCGAGACCGCTCTGCGCGACGTCGGTCTGAAGCCAGAGGTTGAGAAGCGAGCCAGTGCCTCGGTCGAGGCCGGTGTCGTGCTGGCCCAGGATCCGGGCAAGGACGCGGACGTCGACAAGGGATCGACGGTAAAAATCGTCGTCTCGAGCGGCACCGAGATGGTGCAGGTACCTGACGTCAGGACTCTCAGCCAGGTGGACGCGGAGCGCCTGTTGACAGAGAAGAACCTCCTACCGCGCACGACGGCCGAGGAGAATCCCGATGCCGAGGCCGGCACCGTGATCAGCCAGGATCCTGCACCGCTGGTCGAGGTACCACCGGGCTCGGTGGTGAACCTGGTCGTGTCGAAGGGTGTCGGTCAAGCGCTGGTTCCCGATGTGATCGGCAGGCCTCTCGCCCAGGCCCAGGCCGCCATCCAGGGGGCCGGTCTGCGCTTCGCGAACGCCACTGAGGCGCCGAGTTCGACCATTGCATCCGGCAGCGTGATCAGCGTGGACCCAGGAGTTGGAGCTTCGGTGGAGAAGAACGCTTTGGTCCAGATCGTGGTCTCGAGCGGACCGGAGCAGGTCAGAGTCCCGACGGTAACCGGACAGAACGAGTCGAGTGCGACCGAGACCCTGAAGGGGGCCGGCTTCAACGTAGAGGTGAAGTTCGAGTCACTCTCTGCGGGGGATCCGAACATAGGTCGTGTCATTTCCCAAGACCCGGCCGGAAACCAAAACGCTGACACAGGATCGACCGTGACGATCCGGGTCGGCGTCGAATCCCGCTCGCCGACCACGACCGCGAGCACAACGACGTCCACCACTTCTACGACGGAACCGTGATTTCGGGCGAGAACTGACGTGAGCCGACCGCGTGGGCTGGTCCCGTTTCTGGGCACTGTTGTTGTACTCGGATGTCTGATCGCGTTGTTCGGATTTTCGGGCACGCTCAATCCGATCGACGCAGTCATGGGCCGCGGGCGCCAGATAGCAAGTCCCGATCTGCTCGGTAGAGCGCTGCCCAGCGCGAAGGCCGAAGCGAAGTCCCTCGGTCTCGAACCTACCGTCAGGCACGCCTACAGCCTGACGGTCCCTCGCGGGTCGGTCATGGGTCAGGACCCGTCCCCGGGTGACCAGGTCAGGGTCGGGGACAAGATCGAGTTGACCGTCAGCAATGGTGAGAACCGCGTTCAGATGCCCGACGCCGTCGGGCAGCAACTGGACGATATCCGTGGACCCTTGGACGACGCAGCGATCGTCGTCGAGGTGACGACGCTGCCGAGCGAGAAGGTTCCCGCGGGCGTCGTACTCGCACAGAATCCCGATCCAGGAATTGTGATCGGTGGGGAGCAGGTGGCCAAGCTCGTCGTTTCCTCCGGCCCGGCGGAGAGGCCCGTGCCCGGGGTTGCCGGTCTGACACTTCCGGCAGCCGCCTTCCGTCTCGGGGAAGCCGGATTGAAACTGGGTGAGGTGAAGCTGGTCACCGACACGAAGGCCTTGGCGGGTGCTGTTGTTTCGACCACGCCGAACGAAGGGGAGAAGGTGGCGAAGGACACCGTGGTGGCCGTGAATATCTCTGCTGGTGCCACTCCGGTCGCTGTGCCCGATGTCGTTAACTCCAACCAAGCTCAGGCGATGTCCCGATTGTCGGCACTCGGCTTCAGGGTTGAGATCGCAACAAGGCTTCTGCCCTATGGGGGGCAGGGCGCTGGAGTCGTGTTCCAGCAGCGCCCGGGAGCGTCCCAAATGCTCGCACCGGGGGAGTCAGTCACAATCGTCGTTGGCCGGCTCGCTCCAGCGCCGACCACGACAACCACGACCACGACCACGACGACAACAACGATTCCCCCTGCGACTCCCGGTTCAGGTGGATCGGGCGGAAGAGGCCGGCCCGGTGGATCGGGAAGGCCGGGCGGATGACCGGTCCCGACAACGGCAGCACCAGTCCGACCGAGCATGGCTCACGTGAGTTGCTTGATACCCGCGAGCATCCCCGACTCGTTGCCTTGGGACTCCTGCTGATTCTGGTGCTGATGGGCGGAGGGGTCGCTGGCCTGGCAGCATCGCTGGGCTCCGGTGGAAAGGCCGAAGTCGTCCAGGTTGTCGTTCCCAGATCGGCCGGTCGCACCGCTGTCGCTGCTCAGACGCAGTTGGAACGACTCGGCCTGATCGTCGAGATCGAGTACGAGAGTAATGAATTGATTGCCTCGGGAACGGTCGTTTCCCAGAATCCGATAGCCGGAAGTCGACTTGAGGCCGGCCAACTCGTGACGCTGGCGGTCAGCGACGGACCCGCGGGGATAGAGGTCCCGGATCTGAGAGGGTTGCACGGCGCCGAGGCGGCTTCATTGCTTCAGACGGTCGGCCTGCTGTCGAAGGGCGAGCAGGTTTACGACGACGCGGTGCGCGTCGGAGAGGTGGTCGGATCGAGCCCGGCGACTGGCGCCCGTGCGGTTCCCGGCAGCACCGTGGTGATCAAAGTTTCGAAGGGGCCGGCTCCCAGAACTGTTCCTCCTGTCGTCGACGTCCCCGACGCCGAGGCAATGGCCGCCATCGCCCGCGCCGAGTTGAAGATCGGCAAGATCAGCTACAAGACGGGATCGGGCAAACCTGGAGGGACGATTATTTCGGCCTCACCCGAGGCCGGTGCCCAGGTTCCCCGCAACATGCCGATCAACCTGGTGATCGCGAGGGATCCGGGACCTCTTCTGGTGCCCGACCTAGTCGGATTGACCAGCACCGTCGCCCAACAGGTGGCCCGCGATGCCGGAGTGAAGGTCTCGGCCCGGGAAGAGGCCGTGCCTGCCGGCGACAGCCGTGACGGACTGGTCGTCTCCCAATCTCCGGTGGCGGGGACAGCTGTAGCCGCCGGAGGCTCGATGACCATCCAGGTCGCGTCGGCGCCTGAGCCCCCACCGTCCACTCCACCTCCCACCGACGGAACCCAAGGC
>JBARXY010000025.1:0-105255 GCA_049647585.1 Microthrixaceae bacterium
AGCGCCACAGCATCACGCTTGAACTCGTCGGTGAACTTGCGCCGGGCCCGCCCCGGCGGGTTCTCCTGCTCCATCACTGACATGACTACCTCCTATACGAGGTGACCGGTCAGCAGGGGGACCCTCACACATTCGCAAACACTCCCACGGGACCGAGCGTCGTCAAATCAGGATCCGCCAACACCGCAGTCAACCACGACTACCTAGGCCCCGTATACCCAACGGGACTCCACCCCAACGCGCCCACAGCAAAGGTGTACGCATCAAAAACCCGCTACACCCCCAACGGGACACCCACAACATCGGTACCTGCCGCTCAAATGTCGATGGAACCCGCGTTGGGTTACCGGGGCGAACTGACTTTCGGGCCGCTCACACACCTCAGAGCACGCGACTACGACCCGGGCAACGGTGTGTTCACCACACCCGACCCACTCGCCGACGTCCCAGGCACCCCAACAATCGGTAACCCCTACCACTACACCAACAACAACCCCCTCAACCGGACCGACCCCACCGGCAAAAGAACATACGACTGCGACATCAACTTGCCCGGCGCCAAATGCTTCTCGATAGCGAAGGGACGTCAGGCTGTCATCGATGCCGCTGTGGCACATCAGGGCATACTTCTAGAATTCGCCACGCTGGGTGGCTATGGCGCCTACCAGTGCACCATGAGCTACATGGAAGGCCTCCGAGACCACGAATACCGAAAAGCCGGTATGGGTTTCGGCTGTATGTTCCTGGCGGTCGTAGGACCTGAAATAGGCTCAGGAGGCACCGGACGGGCGGCAAAAGTAGTCGACGATGCCGCAGCCGCGGAATCTACAGTTGCACGCCAAACCACCAGTGATCTGGCTGACGATACAATCAGGGCCGCCGATCAATCCCTAACCCCACGAGGAGGTCCATCGTCCGGTACCTCGCGGCCGGGGTCAGGAGTGGGTCGGCCCGATGGCGAGACCGTCTTCAGCGGACATGGCGGTATCGCAGCGGGTGATACGGCGAGAACAACTGTGCCGAAGGGCACGTGCATCAACTTCTACTGTGGTCATGGCGAGACGATCCTTGACTCCACCGGGAACGCGATCGAAACTGGCGTTCGGGTCCCTGCGCCTCGCCAGTCGCTCGGTCCTGGGTCGAAGGTGCCGGACTACTGGCTTGAGCCCCCGTTCAATCCTGACCTCGTGATCAAGGGGAATCCGACAACTGTGCCGCGACCGACTCGCCTTTCTGAGTTATTGAAAGAAGACATGGGTACCTGTCACTGGGCTGCATGCCGGTGGGTTGAATGACACATTATTCAGATCTCACCCAATACACATACATAGCTGAGGCCTCCGAGGATGGCTTGCTCAATGTCGGATGGCTTGATGCTTCAGAACCGTACCCTCAAGGAGCGGTGACACCGGGCTTCACTAAGGCACTCGCTAGGTTGTGTCGCGAGGGGGTCTTCCGAACTCGAGGACTTCACCGCTGCAATCTCTGTCCTCGCTCAGAGGGTCCTGGGCTTCCGCCTCCGACTAAGTACCAGGTTAGCGGTGAGGAATTTACTGTGGGCGGGGCTGAGATCAGGGTAAGAGGTTCGGAGAAAATGTCGTACGCAGCACCAGACATGATCATTCACTATGTCGTGGATCACAAATATCTACCTCCAACGGAATTCGTAAATGCAGTTATAAGTAGCGATCTTCTTGATGAACAGTGAGGGTCCTGTCTTGCGTCAGGGTTGATGTCGCATTTAATGGAGTGGATTACCCACATATTTGGGTTTGGGCTGACTCGAAGGAGAGTTTGTCTTATGACCACGAACAGCGATTCCGGGACTGTGTCGGGGTCTTCTGTGAGGCCGGTTCGCCAGCGTGGGAAGAAGTTCGTGGCGCCGTCTGTGAAGTACGAGATTTTCTTGCAGCTGATGCGGGATGAGACGACGGTATCTCGGGCTGCTGAGTCTGCTGGGGTTGACCGGTCGGTGATCGTGAAGCTTCGCCAGGTCGCCAAGGAAGGCGCCACGTCGGCGTTGTCATCGTCGAGACCCGGGTCCGGAAAAACCGTTCGGGACATCGAGCTCGAAGACGCCCATGAATCGCCCTGGGTTTCTTGGAGGCTCCTGAGCTTTGAAACGAGTATGGAGGGCGAGTTCAAGGGGTGACTGCAGGGACCTCGTGCGGAATCCGGCCTTGTAACGGCGTGGCTATCGACTTCTGAACCGGGGACCGGCCAGATGTTGAGCGTGTCGCACACACCGAAGCGAGGCACAATGGGAGCCGTGTCCATGACCGTCGAAGTGCCCGAACCGCTCGCCGCTCGTGACTTGCGTCAGGGTTGATGTCGCATTTGACGGCTGGAATAGCCAGCACATTTTGGGGCCGGGACCGACTCGAAGTCACGGCGCACTGCACGTCTCCCCCCCAGATCTGCAGTATCTTGACTGAGCGGTCAAGTGGCGCCGGGGGACGGGCGTCACAACTCGACGACGACAAGGGACGGCAAATGAACGCAAGCGCCACCACAACGGTCGACTCCGACGAAGCGTTGGTTATATCGCTCGTCAACGAACTGCTCGCCGAATTTCCTCCTGCGAGCACCGACGAACGGCGATTCCTAGAAGCTCAGTTCGACAAGGGACTGGCGTGGGTCCACTTTCCAGTTGGACACGGTGGACTCGGACTCAGCCCGAAGCTCCAGCGACTCGTCATCCAGCGGGTGAGTGCGGCGGGTGGACCGATCGGCGGCCAGAAGAACCCGATCGGTTACGGCATGTGCGCTCCGGCGGTAATGACCCACGGGACCCCCGCCCAGTGGGAAATGCTCCGACCCCTGTTCTCCAACGAACACGTCTGGTGCCAGATGTTCTCCGAACCGGGCGCCGGATCCGATGTCGCCTCCCTCGCGATGAGGGCGGAGCGTGACGGCGACGAGTGGATTCTCAACGGTCAGAAGGTCTGGACGACCCTCGCCCACATCTCGTCCTACGGCCTCGTCATTGCACGCACCAACCCGGACCTTCCCAAGCACAAGGGAATCACCGCCTTCATTGTCGACATCCACGCCCCCGGGGTCGACGTCCGTCCGTTGCGCCAGATGACAGGTGAGGCCGAATTCAACGAGGTCTACCTGACCGACGTGCGAATCCCCGATGCCATGCGCCTCGACGACGTCGGTCGTGGTTGGGCCGTGTCGATCACGACTCTCATGAACGAGCGGGTCTCGATCGGCGGAGGAACCCCTCCCAAGGGATCGGGGCCGATCGGCCAACTTGTCGAAGTCTGGAACGAGGTCGAGAACAAGACCGAGGCCCAACGGGACGAGGTCATGAAGCTGTGGGTCCAGGCCGAGGTAAACCGGCTGACAAACATCCGCTCATCGCAGCTGCGCAAGTCGGGTACCCCGGGACCGGAGGGGTCCTTCGCAAAGCTCGCGATGGCCGAGTTGAACAAGGACATCTACAGCCTGGCGATAGACCTGATGGGTCCAAGCGGAATGCTGTATGAGTCATATGAATTCGTCCGGCCCAGTACCGCACTCTTTGGTGCCGACATGCACAAGAACTTCCTGCGGGCCAGGGCCAACTCGATCGAGGGCGGCACGTCGGAGGTTCTGCGCAACATCATCGGCGAACGAGTTCTGGGCCTTCCGGGCGATGTACGGGTCGACAAGGTCGCCCCTTGGAAAGAAGTCCCCCGCAACTGATCGCAGGGGACCCGGCATCGCCCGGAGCGGGCCTAGCCTGTAGGTATGCCACGTCGTACCAAAATCATCGCCACAATCGGACCAGCATCCGGATCTGCTCCCGTGCTCCGAAAGATGATGGAAGCCGGGATGGACGTAGCCCGCCTCGGCCTGGCCCACGGAACCGTCGACGCCGCCCTTGAGCGCTACAGGCTGATCCGCAGCGTCGCCGCTGATGTGGGTCGCGAGGTCGGAATAATGGTCGACCTGCCGGGCCCCAAGGTTCGGCTGGGTTCCTTTGGTATGTCCCCAGTGGTCCTCGAATCGGGAAGCCTGGTGACGATTGTTCCGGGTCGTCCTGAGTCGGATGACAAGACCTTCGGCGTCGATTACGAGCAGCTTCTCGTGGATGTTCATGCGGGGGACCACCTCGCGGTCGGCGACGGAAGCGTGACCCTCCAGATCGAATCTGTGGCTGGGGACTCGGCCACCGCCCGGATCCTCCATGGCGGGCCAGTGCAGGGCAGTCCCGGCCTACACGTTCCTTCGGAGCGACTCGGCATTCCCTCACCAACGCCTGATGACCTGATCAAACTCGACGCCTTCGTCGATGCAGGTGTCGACATGGTGGCTCTGTCGTTCGTCCGCTCCGGGCACGACATCCGCAAGGTCGGCACCGAGCCGTATCCGCGGGGACCGTTGCTGGTCGCAAAGATCGAGACCCGCGCCGCGGTGGACAACCTCACCGGCATCATCGAGGCCTCGGGAGCCATCATGGTTGCCCGCGGGGACCTGGGATCCGAGCTCGGAATCGAAGAACTTCCCCACGTCCAGAAGCAGATCATCAGGGACTGCATCGCATCGGGCAAGCCGGTCATCACCGCAACCCAGATGCTGGAGTCGATGATCACCTCGCCCTCACCGACGCGTGCAGAGGTCTCCGATGTCGCCAATGCCGTGTTCGACGGAAGCTCCGCCGTCATGCTCTCGGGTGAAAGCGCCATCGGTCATGACCCGGTCAACGCCGTCGCAACCATGGCCCGTGTCGCCGAGCGCGCCGACCAGGACTTCGACTTTCCAGGTTGGGCACGCCGCATCCGACTGATGGGCCGAATGGCGAGCGTGAGTGGCGACGCCCGGATCACCGACGCCATGTCCGGTGCGACGTGGCGGGCTGCGACCGAGATGGGTGTGGATGCAATCATCTGCATCTCCGAATCCGGCTTCACCGTTCGTTCGATCGCCCGATTCAGACCGCAGATGCCGATCATCGCGTTCAGTCCGGTCGAGCGAACCGTCCGACAGTTGACTCTCAGCTGGGGAGCCACTCCGCTGCTGGCACCTCACCGGGTGGACAGCCTGTCGATGATGGACGAACTGGTGTCGATCGCCCGCGACGGCGGTCACGTAAGAACGGGCGACACCGTCGCGGTCCTGGCCGGAGCAGGTGGAGGAGCCGAACTTCACGCCACAGACGTTCTACGAATCATGCGGGTCAAATGACAGACGGTTCTGCCGCCCAGACCGGCGACTCCACCCAGCCTGACTCCACTCAGCAGCGATCTCCCGCACCGGTCGAGACCAGTTCCGTCGACGGGCTGGCCGTGAATAGGAGGCGCCACCCCGACGTCGATCCCGCCCGCCCTACGGTGTTTCTGGTCCACGGAGCAATGGATCGTGCCGCCAGCTTCGGTCGCGTCATGCGCAGGCTCGTTGAGTTCGACGTGATCACCTATGACCGAAGTGGTTACGCAGGCTCGGGCCCCACCTCACAAACGGACCAGGCCTCACAATTGGGCCGAGACCCGCAATCGGTCGTGGACCCGCATGTCGCTCCAACCGTCCCCCTTGGCGGCCTGGACGCAATCAGCGGCCACGCCGAGGATCTGCGCAGATTGATTGAATGGTCCGGGGCGGCGCACGCCGTCGTGGTCGGACACAGCCTCGGCGGGACCGTCGCGCTCGCCCTCGCAGCCCGGGAACATCGCGAGCAGGCGAAGGCCCTGGATCCGAGCCAAGGGCGTGGCGCAGGAAGTCTTGTCGCCCTCGGGGTCTTCGAGTCACCCGCGCCCTGGCTCGACGGATCGTTCTCAAGCGTCGGTCGAGGCGCCATAGAAGTGGCCGACACTCAGGGTGATGAGGCAGGGGCCGAGCACTTCTACCGACTGATGATCGGCGAGAGAACATTCGCCCGGTTGCGGGACCGGGACAAGGCCGCCAGACGTGCAGAAGGACCCGCCCTGATAGCTGAGCTCCGTGCCCTGCGGGATCCTTCCCTGGCAATCGACCTCTCAACGGTGACAATACCGACGATCATCGGCACCGGCTCCACCAGCAGCACCTCGCTGCGGCACGGAGCCCAACTCATAACCGAAGCTCTTCCAGACGCCTGGGGTGTCGAGATTGCTGGGGCGGGACACGGGGCGCATCTGACCCACCCCGACGAGTTCGCCGCCTACGTAAGAGCATGTGCGGTCAGAGGCGAGGTGCGCGTGGAGCAGTCATCCGGAGCCTCGGGTGCCGGAGCCTTCGATGCCGGAGCCTCCGATGAGTGACGTCCGCCCAACCAAGACACGCAACGGGTTGCTGGACCTGGCACGCAAGGACGGGTCGCGCCGAAAGCCAAGGGTCGCCTTCGTGCTTTCAGGTGGGGGAAACCTGGGCGCCATCCAGGTCGGGATGCTGAAGGCGCTCGTCGAACATGACGTGTTCCCCGATGTGATCCTCGGTTGTTCGGTAGGGGCGATGAACGGAGCTGGTTTCGCTCTGCAGCCGACCATGGAAGGCGTCGAATCGTTGGAGAAGCTCTGGCGTGCGAGCGAAGGGGTGGTCATGCCGTCGACCCGCATTCCCTCTGCGCTGCAGCTGCTCCGTAAAGGCGAGTCGCTCCACAACGCCGATGGACTCTCGACCCAGATACGCACTCTGCTCGACGGGGCGCACACCTTTGAGGACCTGCTCATCCCCTTCGAATGCGTGGCGGTGGACGTTGAGAGCGCAACGACCGAGTGGTTCAGCGAGGGCGAGTTGCTCGAGCCGATCCTCGCGTCCGCTGCACTTCCTGCGGTCTACCCACCCGTGACGATCGACGGACGCCGCTACATCGATGGTGGGGTGGTGGAGAACGTTCCCATTGGTCGCGCCGTCGAACTCGGCTGTCGCACCATCTATGTGCTCCACCCGGGACCCCACGGCCGCCCCGACGCCGAGATCCGCCGACCCCTCGATGCTGCACTGCTCGCATACTGGGTCGCCAGGAACAGCCAGTTCGCGCGTGACCTTGCCAGCCTGCCCGAGAAGGTCGAAGCGATCGTCCTACCGCCGGGGGAGAGGCCCGAGTTGAAGCACGACGACTTCTCCCAGACCGACGCTCTCGTCGCGAAGGGCTACGAGAATTCGGTGAAATTCCTGGAAGCGAAGCTGGCTGAGGTTCCTGAGCGACGAAGGGGCAGTGAACTGCTGCGACCCATCGGGCGCCTGGTTATGTCGGCCAGATCACGAAACTGGCGCCAGCAGGCCCAGGATGCGGCCAACGCGCCCGAGGGCGCGATTGTCACCGGACCCGATTCGGCTGGAGACGACCTGCTCGATACCGACGAAGTCGCGCAGGACCGCCCGAACGAAGTTGAACACGAGGGCTGAACGCCGACTTCGAGGTGCCGACCCCCCGGCGTTGTGGAAAGCGGCTCCGCTGTCCAGGCTCAGGCTCTTCAGCGAGGCGATCATTGATCCACTGGACCTCGCCATATTTGGCGTGCCTCCTCCATCAGATCTTCGGGTATCGCGCCCGCCTCGGAATCCATATCCGCGAGCAGTTCACCGATTCGGTCGCGCTGGAGTCGGCGACGCAGCGCGTCGGTGGCGTGTGAGGAGAGTCCGTGACGTGCGATATCGCCCGGCGAGGGTTCGAGGAAATCTGACATCCAATCAGATTGCCCTGATACGGTCACGAATTGCTGTGTAAATGGCGGTGGGTCCGTGTGGTTTCTGTGGACGCACAGCTGCTTCGTCGGGGAACGAAGCCGACAAGGGGGATTTTCAAATGTCGTTCAAACGATCGTCCGGCGTACGCGTCGGACCACAGAGGGCTGGCGCACGGGCAACCGGCTCACCGGCAGGCAGCACCAGAACAAGACCTGGTCGCCGCCACAACTCCCTTGTTAGAGGGGCGATCGCAGCGCTCGGCATCGCGACCATCGCGGCAACCGCCTGCGTTCCGCCCGCAGAGCCGCCCACCACCCTCACGGTGACGGCATCGTCGGGGACGATTTTCTACGGTGACGAGATCCCAGCTGTCACGGCCAACTACTCGGCCACTCCCACCACCGAGGCGACCTGCACCACTGATGCCACATCGGGCAGTCCCGCCGGGACCTACCAGACGACCTGCGAAGGCGCATCCCTGGACGGACTGTCAGTCGTGTACGTCGACGGCGCCATCACCATCGAACCCGCCCCGGTCACAGTGACAGCTTCGTCCGCAACCATCGGTGTGGGCGATCCGCTGCCGACCATCACAGCCACCTATGAGGGGCTCAAGAACGGCGCTACGGCGCCGGTGGTCGAAGCGGTTTGTATAACTGATGCCACGACGATGAGTCCCGCCGGAACCTACGCTTCGTCGTGCGCGGGTGCTTCAGACAGCAACTATTCCTTCGACTATGTCGACGGAACGGTCCAGGTCGCACCGGCGGTCGTTACGGTCACCGCTTCGTCGGCCAGCGTCACCTACGGCCAGGCGACCCAACCGGTGACGGCTAGCTACTCGGGCTTCAAACACGGCGAAACCGAACCGGCCGTTCTGGCGTCGTGTTCAACCTCATGGACGCCAACCGGTTCGGTGGGCTCCTATGGCACCTCGTGCTCCGGTGCTTCAGACCCGAGCTACACGTTCGTCTACACCCCGGGCACGATCTCGGTCACTCCGGCTGCACTCAACGTCATCGCGTCCTCCGCCTCGTTCTCTGCCGGGGACCCAGTTCCGGCAATTACTGCCACCTACTCCGGTCTGGCCAATGGCGATACCGCACCTGGGGTGGCACCGACCTGTGCAACAGACGCAACCTCCTCAAGCCCTGCGGGGACCTACACGTCGTCCTGCTCCGGGGCATGGGATCCGAACTACGCGATCAGCTACACCAACGGGACGGTCACGGTTTCAGCAGTTGCTGCACCAGTAGTGGTGTCGGCCTCGTCCGCGACGATCGTCTACGGCGATGACGTTCCTGATGTAACTGCCTCCTACAGCGGCTTCGGCGGCGGGCAGAGCGTCCCGGCGAACGCCGCGACCTGTTCAACCACCGCCAGCTCCAGTTCCGGTGTCGGGACCTATCCGACGACCTGCTCCGGAGCATCGGACCCGAACTACACCTTCGTCTACACCTCGGGCTCGATAACCATCACCGCAGCGTCAGCGACGGTGACCGCGTCGTCGGTGTCGAGCACCTACGGCAGCAGCGTGGCAGCGATCACCGCGACATATTCGGGCCTCGTCAACGGCGACATGGCACCTGCCACACCAGCGACCTGTTCCACTACGGCCACTTCGAGCAGCCCTGCTGGCAGCTACGGATCGTCATGCGCCGGTGCGGCTGACGCCAACTATGTCTTCAGCTACACCGCAGGAACCGTCACGATCGCGCGTGCCGATGCCACCGTGACAGCTTCGAACGCAAGCTTCGAACAGGGCGGCACCGCCCCGGCCATCAGCGCCGTCTACGGCGGGTTCGTCAATGGCGACACGGTGCCGTCTTCCCCGGCAACCTGCTCGACGAACGCAAACGCATCCAGTCCCATCGGGACCTACGTTTCGACCTGCTCAGGGGCCGCTGATGCCAACTACAACTTCGCCTATTTCAATGGAGTTGTAACGGTCACTGCGCCGGCTCTGCCGCCGATCACCGCCACCGGTTACGCCGGCTACTCGACATCGACGACCGCCTCGAACGTGACCGGAACCTCGGTGGGGGCCACATTGCCCGCCCAGACCATCTACGTCACCTCGGTTGCGACGTTCAGCACGTACGCAAACGTGACGATCGCTACCTCGAGTGGAGCGCAAGCCGTGTTCTGCAAGGGTCGCAACACGACGAACAACAGCCTGACCGGATGTTCCGGCGGTACCGGCACCATGTCCAGTGGCGCCGTCGTCAGCGATGGATCGCCGAACGGGTTCGACGTGTACACGATCATGGGTGGCGCCGGGGCAGTCAGCCCGTCGTCACTGACGATCATCCAAGATGTTCCGGCGTCCTACCGGGGGATGAACTCCCGGGTCGCAGCAACCGCTGCCAACGGTGTGATCACAGTCCTTCCGACCCCGGCAGCGACGGGAACGTTCAACCTGGTCTTTGGAATCTGCAACACCGGAACGGCCACCTACTCCAAGACCAATCCCGCCTGTCGGGCAGGTGAGATCGTCTATGGACCGGCAATCGCGTCACCCATGGGTGGGACGGTTTCGGTCAGCGGTATCAGCAGCGACGTCACCCAGAAGGTCAATACCTTCGTCCAGGCGCCTTCGAGCGTCGCCCAGGGACAGACCTTCACGGTCTACGCAGCTGCCGCAGGCTCATCGATTCCCAAGTACCAGGCGTCACAGCCGTTCATCGGGGAACCGGTGGTGAACAACGCTTCCGGATTCGGAATCGTCTTCCCGATTCCACAGGGAATGGAATTCGTCAGCGCTGCAACCATGGGCGGCTCAGCCATCTCGTCCGGGAAGATGACCGTGAAGCACTGCACCGCAACCGGCACCGGATGCGACGCCAAGCTGACGGGCAACTACGACGCCACGACTCTTCCGTACGTCAAGGTCGCCATTCCCGGAGTATCAGTCAACGGCGGCGACACCATCACGATGCCAACAGTTGCCCTGACACTCAAGGCGACCGGGTCCGTCAGCACCGTTGCCAAGGCGACTCTCACCGAGTTCATGATCAATCTGAACCTAACGCTTGGATTCCTGGGCCAGCAGAACGCTTATTTCGACGGTTACCCAACGACTGCTTCCAACCCGGGTGGCACGCCACCGAAGGCACCGCCGGTCGTTCTGAGCAGCATCCAGATCACCAACTGACGTTGCTCGGCACGGTCCACTACCGGGCCAATGAACCGGGCCAGTGAACCGAGCGTGTCGGGTCGAGAATTCGGCCTGACACGCTTGCGTCCGGGTCGACCTTCTGTCGGCGAAACGGGTTCGGGCATTCTCGACCAGCACCGGCACCGGCACGCTCGCGCCGCGGGGCGGCCTACGCTTCGGACATGTCCGACTCCATGGTTGACTTCACGCCCTCAGGTCCACGGGAAACCGTTCTTCCCGATCTGCCCACCGACCTGGTAGTGGCGCTTCGAGATGCCTCGGCACTCCCGGAGGAGTCCCGCCTCGACGCGGTTTCGGTCGTCGCGGGGAAGTTCCCCAAGTTCAGCGAAGCCTGGGGCCAACTAGGGCGAGCCGCCAAGGGCGACGTGGAGGCCTATGCGTATTACCGGGTCGGCTACCACCGCGGACTCGACGCCCTCCGCCGCGCCGGTTGGAAGGGAAGCGGCCCGGTGCGCTGGGAACACGAATCGAATCGCGGCTTCCTGCGCTGCCTTGATGGACTCCAGCAGATGGCAGCCGCCTTGGGCGAGGACGACGAGGCCCAGAGGTGTTCGGAATTTCTCGATCAGTGCGATCCGAATCGACCGACCCCACTTCCCTGAGTACCCGCGTAGCGCTGATCACACCCGGCCAGATCCGGTGCACACCAAAGCGAACCTCGTTCGGACATTTCTCGTAGGCTCGGACCATGACGAACTCTTCAGCTGGGACCGACGGAACCGCGGATGGAGCCCCCGATCGACCCGGGGCGTCGGGCAGCGCAACCAGCGGGACCAGCGGGACCAGGCTGGCAATCGGTGGATTGGGCGGGGCGAGTCGCCCGGTCGATGAAATTCTCGCCGAGCTCAAGGTCGAACGGGGCGGCGACCTCGACTGGCGTGGCGGGAAGGCATTCAGCCTCGTCTACAACTCCGACGACCCCGAACTCGAAAGACTGCAGCACTCGGTCGCTTCGATGTTCCTCCACGAGAACGCCCTGAACCCGTTCCGCTACCAGACGCTTCTGCGTATGGAGGGCGAACTCCTGGGCATGGCGAAGGGACTCTTCGGTGCCAACCACGCTGCGCTTTCCTCGGGCGGCACCGAGTCAATCTTTCTTGCGGTTCAGACCGCTCGTGACCACGCAGCGGCCAGAGGAGTGACTTCACCTCGTCTGGTATGCGCCATCACCGCTCACCCGGCTTTCGCCAAGGCCTGCCACTACCTGGGAGTGGAGATGGTGACCACACCGACGACCGCTGATGGCCGTGCCGATCCGGACGCCATGGCAGGTGCCATGGACGACTCGACAATCCTGCTGGTCGCCTCGTCTCCCTGCTATCCCTTCGGAGTGATCGATCCCGTAACCGAGATTGCCGCTCTCGCTCAGGAAAGGGGAGTGCTCTGCCACGTGGACGCGTGTCTGGGCGGATACCTGCTGCCCTTCTGGGAGGCACTTGGCGAGGACGTCCCTCCTTGGGATTTCCGGGTGGAGGGGGTCACGTCGATGTCGGCCGACATCCACAAGTACGGGTACTCCTTCAAGGGAACGTCGACGGTCCTCTACCGGGACCATGACCTCTACCAGCACCAAATCTTCATGTACGACTCGTGGCCCGGCGGACTTTACGCATCGTCGTCCTCGGCGGGGACCCGACCGGGTGCACCGATTGCAGCCGCCTGGGCGACACTGGCGCACCTGGGAGTCGAGGGATACATGAGACTCGACCAACGGGTCCTGAACGCGACCCGAGGACTGCGCCACGCAGTCGATTCCGTCGACGGACTGAAGATCACCTCTGACCCGGACATGTCGGTGTTCGAATTCGGTGGCGATCCGGAGTCGGACCGACCCGCCGACATCGACGTCGTGGCAGACGTGATGGACGACCGCGGCTGGAACCTGGACCGCCAGCAGGGTGGCCTGCACGTCATGGCATCACCCGGCCATGACAGGGTGGTCGACGCGTTCAAGGCCGATCTCGTCGATGCTGTAGCAACCGGCGGCGAAGCACGCAACGAAACCCATGTCTACGGCGGAGTCGTCGAGAGCTGACCCGGTTCGGGAAACGGGCCCGATCGGAAGTAGCGTGGAGGCGCGGGGCTTGATGGTCTCGGATGCCTCGTACCGTGTAACGGAAGGAAAAACAGTGATCACCGAGATCGACGTCGATGAACTCGAGACCATACTGGCCACAGGCGCTGAACTGTTCGATGTGCGCATGCCCGACGAGTACGAGTCGGCCCATGTACCCGGAGCGAAGCTGGTCCCCCTTCCGGCGCTCCCGGAGCGATTGGGCGACTTTCCCGACGACGCCCCGGTGTATGTGATCTGTCAGTCCGGCGGTCGCAGCATGAAGGCGTGTGAGTTCCTCGAATCGCAGGGTTACAAGGCCATCAACGTGGCCGGCGGAACAATGGCCTGGGCAGAATCGGGCAGGACGATCGAGTCAGGCTCGACCCCAGGCTGACGCGATGAGCGAAGAGCGGGAAATCAGGTTCGAGCTTATTGAGGATGATCGGTCCTTCGATCGACTCATAGACCGCCTCGTCGACGAGCCCGCCTATGCAATTGACACCGAGTTCCACCGTGAGCGGACGTACTTCCCGCACGTTGCTCTGATCCAGATCGCTGACGGCCACGGTGTGGCGATCGTCGACGCTCTCAAGGTCGATCTGGCGCCCTTCGCCAAGGTCCTCGACGGTCCGGGGCTTAGCGTCATGCACGCCGCACGACAGGACATGGAGGTGATGGAACGCTCCTGTGACACCATCCCTGCCAACCTGCTGGACACCCAGTTGGCCGCAGGTTTCGTCGGCTACACGAGCCCTTCGCTGTCGACCCTGCTCGAGCGGGAACTGGATATCCGGATCCCCAAGGCCGACCGGCTGACCGACTGGATGAAGCGACCGCTCGGTCATGCGCAACTGGTATACGCGGCAGCTGATGTCGCGTATCTGTTGGAACTGCACAAGATCCTGATGGATCGGGTCCAGGAGCGGGATCGCACCAAATGGGTGCTGGACGCCTGCGAAGAATTGCGCACCGAGAACCGGGGGCCCAGGGACCCCGATGAGGCGTGGCGTCGGATCAAGGAGATCCGTCACCTGCGCGGCTCGGCCCTTGCCGTTGCCCAGGCTGTAGCAGCCTGGCGCGAACGTCGGGCCATCGACACCAACCAGACTCCCCGCTTCGTCCTTTCCGACCTGGGCGTCGTGGGAGTTGCGGCATCGCTGCCCAGGAACGTCGAGGACCTACGTGGACTCCGCGGGGTCGAGGGGCGCAACCTTCGCTCCGGTTTGGCCGAGGAGCTTCTTGAGGTCATCCGAAACGCCGAGGGCACCACACCTCACCGGGCACCGACGCCACATCTGCCCGAACTGCCATCCGAACTTCGTCCAGCCGTTCCTCTGATCAGCGCCTGGGTGAGCCAGCGAGCTCGCGAGCTTGACCTCGAAACTTCTCTCCTGGCGACAAGGTCCGACCTTGAGGACCTACTCCGGGGTGTGCCCGACGCTCGCCTGGCGGTGGGGTGGCGTGCCGAGGCCGTCGGAGAGCCGATCCGTCGGCTGGTGAGCGGCGAGGCCACGCTTGCATTTGACCGTTCGGTCGGGTTGGTCCTCGAAGACCGACAGCGCTGAGTCTCACAGCGCGGGCCTTGCCAGCTCAGCCCAAGAGAAAACCAATCAACGCGAGCGTGAAGACCCCCAGGGCAACTCCGCTGTATTTGTAGTCCCCTCTTCGAATCCAGCGGACCGCCATCCAGAACACCCGCAGGAGCGGCGCCGCGATCAGGCTGGCCACAGCAATTTGGCCGAGCACCTCTGAGTACCGCTCCGGCGCAACGGCTGATCCAAGGGCAAGAAGTCCCACGAAGCCCAGAATCACCTTCATGATCCGGGCGATCAGTCGGAAGCGATCTTCACCCATCGCCAATGGGGCCGGGCGTGAGCTCACAGCGATCTCACCAGGACGATGACCGAAATGACCGCGAGCAGCACTCCCGTTGTGCGCCGGACGGTGACCGCATTGAGCACTGTTTGGAGCCTCGCTCCCAACGCTCCTCCCACCAACGCCCCGAGTATTACCACCGCGGCGCTTTCAACCTCGATCCGGTCCTGCGCGGTGTAGATCAACAGCCCTGTCGCTGCGGTGATGCCCGACGCGAAGGTGCTCGTGGCGGCAGCGACCTTCACGGGAACTCTCATGACCTCGCTCATCGCCGGAGTTTTGAGAAATCCGCCCCCCACGCCGGATAGTCCAGCTACGACCCCTGCGCCTACGGCTACTCCGAGTCCCGCCGGAACGCGTTTGGCCTGGTACGGCACCGCCGACCCGTTGAGTGAGTAGGTGCCACCCAGAGTTCCGGGCCACTCGCCGGCGTGATCGTTGTCGAAAATTCTCTGGGGGAGGTTCCGGATGCCTTTGCGCCCGACAGCAGCCAGCGCACCAGCCATTGCCGCCAAGCCCAACAGGCGGGCCAGCCACACCGGATCGATGCGGGTGGATAGAAGCGCCCCGGTGATCGTGCCGACCGTGGCGAACAACTCGACACTCAGTCCTAATCGGTGATGGACCAGGCCCTCCTCGAGCTGTCGCGAAGCGGCGGCCAGCGAACCTGCCCCCACCAGCAGCATGCCCAGCGGTGCGGCGAGCAGCGGATCGACATCCAGTATCAGGAGTACCGGCACCATCAATGAGGCTCCGCCAATGCCACCGAGCGATCCCAGGAGTGCACACCCGAGCGACAACAGGATGAGCACCCATACGGCGGGCATCAGCAACGGTCCGTCATCGGGGACTTACGATGCGGGCCTCATCGGGACCCAGGGCGACCAGACCCGAGGCCGGGTCGGCAGGTCGCCCATCGCTTCCGGGACGATCTGATCCGCTGTAGGAGGAGATCAGTATTTCGCCCTCGGAAACAGCTGCGTCGACACGCTCGGGCGTGAAGTTGATCGCGATCTCGACAACCGCAGGCGCCGAACCGTTGCCACCTCCGGAGCCATCCCCAGATGCCGCTTCGGCTGGGCCCATATCGGTGCGCCGCCACCGCAGGACTCCCTCGGGGGCATCCAGGAACTCGATGTCGCCATGTATCAACGCCGGAGTTTCCTTGCGCAGGCGCAGTAGCGAGCGGTACAGCTCGAACATCGAACTCGGATCGCCTGCCTCCCGCTCCGCGGACCGGCTCACCGAGTCCGCCGAGAAGGGCAACCAGCTACCACCGGGCCAGCCGTGATCAGGAGCGCTGGTCCACGGCATTGGCGTTCTGCAGCCATCCCGACCGCCTGGATCGACCACGGACTCCTCGGGGATCTCACCGTTCTCCAGGCCGAGTTCCTCACCCATGTACAGAAACGGCGTCCCTCGAAGCGTCAACAGCAGAACGGCCGCCGCCCTCGCCGCTTCCTGACGGCCGATCCTGGTGGCCTGACGGGGCGTGTCATGGCTGGACAAGACCCAACTTGCCCAACTGTCTGACCTTTCGAGCAGGTCATAGGTGAGCTGAGCCTCGGCCCGCCAACTGCCCGCGTCCCAAGGACAGTGCGTAGCCGTGAAGTTGAACGCCAGGTTCAGCTTGTCGAGACCCACGTAGGACGCCATCCGTTCGGTGTCGAAGAAAGCCGTCTCACCCACGATCATCCGATCGCCCGGATAGGAATCGACCAACTTTCTCAGCGCCCTCAGCTGGTCATGGGTACCGGGTCCGAAATCCTGGAGCATTGCCGGTAGACTGACCAGCTCCTCGGGCATGTCGGGAAGCTCGGGATCCTTTCCGATGCAGTGCACCACGTCGGCTCTGAATCCGTCGACACCCTTGTCCATCCAGAAACGCAGCACCTGGTGCATCGCCTCGACGACCGCCGGATTGTTCCAGTCAACATCGGGCTGCTCGGGCAGGAACAGATGCAGGTAGTACTGGCCACTTGCCTCGTCCAAAGTCCATGCGCTCTCGGGGCCGAATGCAGCGGTCCAGTTGTTCGGCGGACCGCCGTCAGCAGCGGGGGGTGCCCAGTGGAACCAGTTCCGGTGGGGATCATCCACTGACGACAGTGCCGCCTGGAACCACTCGTGCTGGTCCGAGACGTGATTCGGCACGAAGTCCAGAATCACCTTCAGGTCACGGGCGTGAGCCTCGGCCAGGAGTTCATCGAAGTCGGCCATCGTCCCGAAGAGCGGATCGACCGCACAGTGATCCGAAATGTCGTATCCGAAGTCCGCCATGGGGGACAGGAAGAACGGCGATAGCCATATCGCATCCACCCCAAGGCCGACCAGGTAATCGAGGCGCGATGTGATGCCCTTCAGATCGCCCACCCCATCGCCGCTGCTGTCTGCGAAGCTGCGGGGATAGATCTGATAGACGACCGCTGATTTCCACCATGTCTGACGATCCTCGGCGGACTGGATATCTGTCACAGCGATAATTCCGTTTCGATCGAGAATTGGTGAGAAACCCTCAGATAGAGGCCTCGCCGCAGCGTAGTGTCCCTTTTGGGAACTGCTGATCAAGACAGAACGCGCTACACTCGGCCTCTCAGTCATTCGGATGACGGGAGTCCCATCGTGAAGAAGGGTCGGCACCGCCGATATGAAGAGGCTCGCGCCCTAAAGCGCGGCCCCGATCTCGATATTGATGCGCTCTTTACAGACCTCGAAGGTGAGCCTGTGGTGGTCGCAACAGGATTCGACAACAGCACCGGCGACAGCAGCAATGGAAACAGCAGCAACACGAGCACCGAGGACGACGCATATTCGTACGACTCAGGTGACGATGACGGCTACGACGATGACGTCTACAAGGGCCGCTGACGGCCAGATTTAGTAGCTGGCCCAGCCAGTCGTTGCATCAATCGCTCGACATCTCGCTTCGACGAGACCACTATTCCGCCCGACGGCAGTTCAGACTGCCAGGGCGAGCCATCGACAAGGCCAGCGGGTGGCAGCAGAGGAATTCCCCGGATCGCCAGACCCGCGGGAGTCCCGCCGCTGGCCGACGGATGACGGAACGAAATCGGGCCGGCCCAAAGTCCTCCTTCGAAACACGTCAGCCTCGCGGGCAGACGGGTTTGGGTTGCCACCTCAGAGGCCACCCAGAGGACGAAGTCGTGGTATCGGCGGGTCCAGTCATCGCACATGTCGAGGACTGCCTGCCCCTCCAGCGGCTCGCTCTGTCGATCACAGAAGGCAACGACACTGGCCAGCCGCGCCAGGCGTCGACTGCCCCTCAGCCGAGCAGCATCACGCGTGGTCAGACGCCTTGCGGGAACATCGGCGAGCCTCGGCTCGTTGCGCCACTTCCGGGCTCGCAGCGCAGCGTTCCTGGCCCGTTCACAGACATCCTCGGGTAGCGATGTCACGGTCTCTGGACTGCGAAGCACGCGACCGGCATTTGCTATTGACTCAAGTGCCGCTACCAGGAAACGGTTCTCGACCGTGTCGAAGCTTCGCGAGGACGTGCCGCATACGAACACGTCCTCGTTGCCGAGTGCGTTGGCTCTGGCGGTGATGGTCTCGGACCAGAGGATCGGACCCCTTACCGACAGAATGCATCTCTCGCTATCGGTCGCGGTGGTGGTCGTGAGTGTGCGGAACACGTACTCCATCTGATTGAGCATCTCGTCGGCTTCATCGGACGCCGCCAACGAGATACTCAAGGAGTTCCGTAGCGAGAACATGTCGACGCCCGTCAGCGCGGCTGCAAACGCAACCGATCTGCTGCCGCGTGTTCTTCGCTCCCAGATTTCTGCTGTGGAGGCACCGGCGGTATCACGGAAGGCGATCTGGGAGCCGACAGCGGCGTCAGGCGACAAGTTCCTCACCGAGCAGTTCAGCGATCACTCGACGGCACTCTGACTGCTCCGCAGGGTCCAGGTTGGCCGACAGCAGGCGGTAGAGGCGGATCCCCTGATGTTCGTCGAGCCCTTCGAACTGCGGGAGGAAGAACGCATAGAAGATTTCGTACAGCAGTCGTGACTCGGTGATCGAGTCCTTTGAGCGACGACGAGCGTATTTCGCCGCGTCGACATAGATGGCGGGACCCAGGTTGTTGAGGGTCCGCAGGGGAAGGAGTTTCCGGACGACTTCGTCCGCGCCCTGGAGCAGCTGTTCATACGCCGCTTCCGGCGGGGTGCCGATCTCGATGAACGCGAACCGTCGCATCAACGCGTACGACATGTCGAACAGCAGGTGCTTGTCCATCGCGTTCATGGTGGCGATGATTCGCCAACTCGCGGGTAGGCGGATCGGATCGGTTCCGTCTGGAGCAGGAAGACCGTGCGGAACCAGCGAGACTGGGCGAACCTGGCCCGAGCGCCGGAATGGTAGGACCACCGCTGAGCCGGACAGCACAGTGAACAGCTGCCCGAACGCCCGATCGAAGTTGGAGCGGTTCAATTCGTCGATGACCAGCCATTTGCCGGATTCGATGGCTTCGACGAACAGCCCCGGACGGAAGATGAGGCCTTCCGGAGTTGGCTGGAGTCCGCCGATCGTCTCGAAGGTCGTCCATTCCGACGTGGCTGTAGTCGGCTGGTAGCCGGTGCACAGCATGGCGTGACGGGCCTGCTCGGCTGCCAGGTAGGCCAGAGTTGTCTTGCCCGTGCCGGGGGGACCGGTCAGGATGACGTGCTTTCCAGCCTCGAGAGCTGCCACCAGCTGTTCGATCACATGATCCGGAAAGATCATTCCCTCAGCGATCGCCAGGCGGGTTAGTTCGGCTGCAGTGAAACTGGCCATGACACGAGATCGGCGTCGACTCCTCGGAACTTGAGAAAGCCGATCTGCTCAGGCTCGCTTGAGGAAGCCGAACTGGTCAGCCCCGTCCTAGAAGTCCGAAATGCTCAGGCTCGCTTGGTACGACGCACTGGTGCTGCCACCGATGTGGCACGTGCGCCAGCGAGTACAACCAGTTCCCCGAACACCTCGTCGCCGACCAGGGCGACGATTTCGTCGGCGAGCGATTCGAGCACGGTGACATGGCCGATGAATGCGTCGTCGGACTCGGTGCACCACCAGTGGAACTCTTCGCCACCTTCACCCCAGTCCCGACGCTTCCAGTCGGTCAAGGTCCAGGTGGTGTGCCCGACGTCGTCGACATGGTGCGAAAGACGCAACGGAAGTTGCCAGCAGACCTCTGGCTTCCAGTCGAGGAAACTCTCACCCGCCTCGACCGCTCCGACATGGAGTGCACAGCCCGGCCCGGCAGCAAAGCCGTTCCGGTTCAAAAAGATGCAGGCCCCATCGTGGACCTTTGTCATCCACTTACCCTTCGACTCCCTGGTGAGCGGTCCGCCGAGTTGCGCAGCCACCGGTGCGAACTGCCACTGCTCCGGGGTCAGCCGCTCGACGTGTTTGAGGACCCGCTTGCGGTCACCGGAGTCGGCGAAGTGGGCGCCGTGGCTGCAGCAGCCCTGGTTCAGATCGGTGGCATCTTCGGGCAGCACACCTTTACAACCGTCACCGAAAATGCAGGTCCAGTTGCTCTGCAGAAAAGTCAGGTCGAACAGGTAGGTGTCGCCGTCATGTTCGAGCGAAACCCAGTCCCGGTCGGGTGTCAGCGGTCCTGGGTCGGCTACGGGGTACACGGAACCTTGGCCACCTCGCCGTAGAGGGTCGTTCGCTGCACAAGGGTTCTTCCGAGCGGTTCGACCAGGTTCTGGAAGTCCTCGACGCTGACGTCCGTGCCGTGTTCGGCACCGGCCGCTCTGGAGATGTTCTCGTCCATCAGAGTGCCACCCAGGTCATTCGAGCCTGCTTGGAGGAGTTGGCTGACACCGCCGAATCCTATCTTCACCCATGACGCCTGGATGTTGTCGATCCAACCGTTGTAGACGATCCGGGCGACCGCGTGCATCAACAGCGTCTCTCTGAAGGTGGGGCCTCGCCGCGCTCGACGTTGCAGATACAACGGTGTCGCCATGTGGACGAAGGGAAGCCCAACAAACTCGGTGAACCCGCCGGTCTCTTTCTGTAGCTCCCGGGTCCGCACCAGGTGTCGGGCCCAACTGATCGGCTGCTCCACCGATCCGAACATGATCGTCACATTCGATCGCAGGCCGATCGAATGTGCGACGCGGTGGGCGTGGAGCCATTCCTCGGTGTTGATCTTGTCCGGACAGAGGATCTCCCGGACCCCGTCGTCGAGTATCTCCGCAGCGGTGCCGGGTAGCGAACGGAGCCCTGCGTCCATCAGGCGCTGCAGGTACTTCTCGAGCGGCTCCTCCAGACGCTTGGCGCCTTCTGTCACCTCGAGCGCGGTGAAGGCATGCAGGTGCATGTCGGGAACGGCTTCCTTCACTGCTCGACAGACGTCGATGTAGTAGTCGCCGTCGAAACTCGGGTGGATACCACCTACCAGGCAGACCTCGGTGGCACCGATGTCATCAGCCTCGACGACCCGTCGCTGCATTTCCTCGAGGGTCAACAGGTAAGGGGTCCCGCGGAGATTGAGGCTCATCGGGCCCTTCGAGAATCCGCAGAAGCGACACTTGAACGTGCAGACGTTGGTGTAGTTGATGTTGCGATTCTTGACGAAGGTGACAACATCGCCGACGGTGCGTCGACGCAGTTCGTCAGCCACCTCGGCAACAGCGCGGACCTCGGGACCGCGGGCGCCGAACAGGTCGACGATTTGGGACTCCTCGACCTCCTGACCTTCCAGAACTCCGTCCAGAATCTCGCGCACCGAACCCCGAATGGCCTCCCTGACAGTGCCGCTGGTGGAGCGCTGCACGGCCGAGCTACTTCCGGACCCGGACGTCGCGGTGGCACCACCGCTGACGTTCGATGTCGGGATCAGTACGGCCGGTTCGACCGGAGCGCCCGAATACCAGGCGGTTGAGCGGTGTGAGGGCGCCTGGATGTTCACGACCTCGGCTCCCGTTCCGACGTCCTTCTTGGCCATGATCTTCTCGGGGAACATCGCCCCGGGGTCGTCTCGGCCAAGGCCTTCCGCATCGGAGCGATCCATGACGGGGAACCGCAGCGCCTCGTCGAGGAAACGCTCCGGCGTAAGAGCCCACTCCGGATAGATGGTCAGCCGGGGAGCGAGCGCAAAGCCACGGGATTCGGTCACCTCGGCGAGCAGGTCACGGCTCGGCCATGGACGCTCGGGGTTGACATGGTCAGCCGTAACCGGTGAGACACCGCCCCAGTCGTCAATCCCAGCGTCCAGGAGTACACCGAAGTCGTCGGAGAGATTCGGCGGCGCCTGCAGGTGGATCTCATTCGGCAGGATCAACCTCGCCAGTGCAATTGCCTGCAGGTAGTCGTCGTGGGGACACGGCGCCGCCGAGTGCATTGACGTTCCTTCCTTCGGCAGGAAGTTCTGGACGATCACCTCCTGGACGTGGCCGTGTCGTCGATGCGACTCAGCGATTGCGAGCAGCGCATCGATCCGGTCGGTCGGCGACTCTCCGATACCGACGAGAATGCCGGTGGTGAAGGGGATCTGAAGTTCGCCGGCCGCCTCAAGAGTTGCGAGCCTGCGCTCCGGAGTCTTGTCCGGGGCTCCCCGGTGGCATTCGAGATCCGGGTTGAGAGACTCGATCATCATCCCCTGGGAGGGGGCAACGGTGCGGAGCAGCGCCAGTTCGTCGTGTGAAAGCGCCCCCGCGTTGGCGTGGGGCAACAGACCGGTCTCCTCCAGTACCAGGCGACACATCGCAGCCAGATAATCGACGGTGCTCTCGTAGCCACGCGCTGCCAGCCATTCGGCGGCCACCGGGTAGCGGGCCTCGGGCCTTTCGCCGAGGGTGAACAGAGCCTCGTGGCAGCCCACAGCGGCGCCACGTCTGGCGATGGCAAGAACCTGTTCCGGCTCAAGATATGGGGATTCAAGACGGGCTGGGGGCTGGGCGAAGGTGCAGTAGCCACAGCGGTCCTGACACAACATCGTCAGCGGTATGAATACCTTGGGGGAGTAGGTGACCCTCGTACCGCTCCGCGCATCGCGAATTTTGCGGGCCTCGCCCATCAGTTCCGTCAGAGGACGGTCGAGCAGGCCGAGCGAATCGCCGCGTTCAAGCACTATTGGACTCCTTGTCAGCACAAATTTCAGTCGGTCCGAACGTCGATTCGCATTCCCAGCAGTAGTAGCCGAGATCTATCTCGGTGCCGCAGGGTTCATGAACCAATCGGGTCGGAGGGTCTTGTCCCTCGGCCAGCCAGCGGTCACCCCACTGCATGAGGGACACCAGAATCGGGGAGAGCTCCCGGCCCATCGGGGTCAGGCGGTACTCGTAGCGGGCAGGCCGGTCCTGGTACGGACGCTTGACCAGAATCCCGTCATCGACGAGTCGACGCAGCCGTTCTGCCAGCACCGCTCTTGGGATGTCGAGATCCCGTCGAATCTCGTCGAACCTGCGGATACCCCTGAAGGCATCGCGCAGGATCAGGATCGTCCAGCGATCACCTACGACGTCGAGCGCAGACGCGATCGAACAACTCGGGGGATCGGACTGTTCGGTTAGGTCGCCCCCCGGAGACTGCATCAGGGAGCGACCCTAGCCAGGTTCACATCCCGAACCAAGTCGGTTCGGGAAACGAACCCGCGATCGGACATCGAGTTCTGGGGGCCCATCGACCACCCACCACCGCCGCTGCAATGTCATTTCGTGGCACATCGCTCGACTTCGCGTTGAAACGTACGCACTATACGTACATGCCCAACCGCACAATTAGCGTGCCCGACGATGTCGTGCCCATCATCGACAGCCTCGACATACCGTTCTCCCGGTGGGTGACCAACCAACTTCGTATCCACGGAGCGCAAGTGGTCGTACCGTTCGCCCAGCAACTCGAAGCAGATGCAGAACTCGCCGGAGTCGAGTGTCGACAGAGCGATCAAGATGCTCACGTAGTCGGCGAACGGATGCAACGGTTGGCACATTGGTGAGTCGCGGCGCTGTGCATTGGGTCGACGTCGACAAGCAACGGCCATGTGTTGTTGTCTCTTCCAACGACGTTCTCGGAGTCGAAGTCTGGCAAACACTTGTCGTACCGCTGACGTCGAATCTCGATCGTGCCGGCCTCGCCGGCAACGTGTTTCTCTCGACGACTGTGACGGGACTTCCGAAGGACTCGGTAGCCGTACCGCTCGGAATGGAACTGGTCGATCGCTCCTGGCTGGGCGACGCAGTCGGACAGCTACCGCAACCTCTCATCGACGACCTCGACCAAGGCATCAGAGCAGTTCTAGGCCTTTGAGTTTAAGTCACGTCGCAGCCACGTACACGATGACCGGCAGTCCGTCAGAGCGACGCGGCTCTGTCGGCCAGAACGTGAAGCAGTTCGTCGAAGGACTTCACGAACGCTGCAACTCCGTTGTCCTCGAGAACCTGTCCGACGTCGTCCATGTCAACGAACTTGCCAACCTCGGCCCAACGCTTCTCTGCCCCGGGCAGGTCGGCGTCGACGGTACGAGCCAGCGTTCCGTGGTCGTCGAAGGCTTCGAGGGTTGCCTCGGGCAGGGTGTTGATGCTGTCCGGTCCGATCAGGCTGTCGACATAGAGGGTGTCGGGGAAGTCGGGGTTCTTGGTCGAGGTCGATGCCCACAGCGGGCGCTGGACCTTGGCTCCCTTGGCGGCGAGGGCTTCCCAACGCTCACCCTGGAAGGTCTCGAGAAACGCCTTGTAGGCGAGTTGGCCCTGGGCGACCGCAGCCGTGCCGATCAATCCCTTGGCAGCTGGATCGTCAATTTCTCCGAGTCGGCTGTCGACCTCGGTGTCCACCCGACTGATGAAGAAACTGGCAACCGAAGCGATGTGGCTCAGATCGGTGACCCCCGATGCGACGGCGTCCTCGAGGCCAGAGATATATGCCTCCATCACCTCAACGTGGCGTTCCAGACTGAAGATGAGAGTGATGTTGATGTTGCAACCTTCGCCGATCATCTTCCGGATTGCCGGAACACCCTCGGCCGTGGCGGGGATC
Organism: Microthrixaceae bacterium; assembly: GCA_049647585.1. Lineage (GTDB taxonomy): Bacteria > Actinomycetota > Acidimicrobiia > Acidimicrobiales > Microtrichaceae > JAGQSZ01. The sequence goes on from JBARXY010000025.1 coordinate 24,693, forward strand.
TTGACGAACAGGTTGGGGCGGTCGATCCGCTTCCAGAGTTCACGGGCCTGTGCGATCGTGCCTTCGGTATCGAGCGCCAGCGCAGGGCTCACCTCGACCGAGACGAAACCGTCACCTCCGTCCGACTCGTCGTACACGGGGCGCAGCAGTTCGAGCGCATCGACGATGTCGGTGACGACCAGGTCCCAGTAGGCATCGATCGTCGACCTTCCGGCGGCGGTCAGTTCCTTGAGCTGATCGGAGTAGCTGTCTCCGGTCGCGATCGCCTTCTGGAAGATAGAAGGATTGGAGGTGATCCCCCGCACCCCACGTTCGATCCAGTTGGCGATTTCGCCGGATTTCAGCCAGTCACGGCGGAGGTTGTCCAGCCATGGACTTTGGCCCTGAACATCGAACAGATCGTGGATATTACCCATGCACCGAATACTAGACCCCGGTGGATGCCACCCAACTAGGCCGCAGAGACGCGTCCGTGGGCGCGATTTCTCACGGAGAGCGCAATAAACGCGCCCACGGACGCGTGTTCATCACCCTGGGTGATATTTCGCATCCATGAGTTCGCGCCGTGCGTTGGATCAGAGTGTCAGATCTGTTCGCGGACCTTCTCGACTACGTGGGCAGCGGTGATTCCGAGTTCTGTGAGAACCACGGACCCCGGAGCCGAGGCGCCGAAGCGGTCGATGCCGACCGAGGCGTCCGCGTACTTGGACCAACCGGTCGTGACGCCGGCCTCGACCGACACAGTTGGGAGGTTCGACGGCAGGACCGACTCGCGGTACTCCTTGGACTGCAGGTCGAAAAGTTCCCAGGACGGCAGCGAGACGACTCGGACGGCCAAGCCGTCCTTTGCCAGTGTCTCAGCGGCCTCGACGGCCACTGCCACCTCGGTGCCTGTTGCCACGATCACCGCTCGGGGAGCTTCCGGATCGACCAGGACGTAACCGCCCCTGGCGACTCCCTCGTGGCCAAGTTCAGCGGTTCCGGCGAGCACCGGTGTGTTCTGGCGACTCAGTATCAGCGCCACCGGACCGTCGCCCTCGATGATGGTCTTCCACGCGCCTGCCACCTCGTTGCCGTCGGCCGGACGGATGACGGTCAACGCGGGAATCAGCCGCAGAGACATAACGTGTTCGATGGGCTGATGCGTCGGGCCGTCTTCGCCCACTCCGACCGAGTCGTGGGTCCAGACGAACACCGCCTTGGCGTGCGAGAGCGCCGCAAGCCTGACTGCAGGACGCATGTAGTCCGAGAAGACCAGGAATGTTCCGCCTATGGGCAGCACTCCTCCGTGGAGTGCAGCGCCGACCAGGGCCGAGCCCATGGCGTGTTCACGGATTCCGAAGAACACCTGGGAACCCGCCGGCTCAGACGGTGACAGGATCGATTCACCCTTGAGCGTCAGACCGACGTTGCCAGTCAGGTCGGCTCCACCGGCGATAATCCCGGGGACCATCGGCCGTATCGCATTCAGCACCTGTTGGGATGCAACTCGGGTTGCGGGCTTGTCACCGACGGCGAAGGTCGGCAGAAGATCCTGCCAGCCGGGGAGCCCGTTGGCGGCGAGGGTCGCCTCCCACTCGGCTTCGCGTCCAGCCAGGCCGGCTCCGGCCCGCTGCTCCCAGTCGGTTCGGGGGATCGATCCACGAGTACCTGCCTCGCGGTACATCTCGATGACCTCCTCCGGGACGTAGAACGGCTCGTCGGGAAGTCCCATGACCGCTTTTGCAGCGGTGATCGACTCGTCGTCGAAGGCCAGTCCGTGGGCGGCCGGGTCGTTGGTGTGTTCGGGCGAGGGATAGCCGATGTGACTGCGAACGACGATCAGCGACGGCTTGTCGAGAGTGTCGCGTGCCTCGATGATCGCTGCTTCAAGCGCGTCGAGGTTGTTGGCCTGTTCCCCGAGTTCGATTACCTGCCAGCCATAGGCCTGGAAGCGCTTGACGGCGTCGTCGCTGAGCGACAGCTCCGTCGGCCCGTCGATCGAGATGTGGTTGTCGTCGTAGATGTAGACGAGCTTGCCGAGTCCCAGGTGGCCTGCGAGCGAGGCCGCCTCGTGACTGACGCCCTCTTCGAGGTCCCCGTCAGAGACGATGGCATAGATGTGGTGGTCTACGATGTCGCTTCCGAAGCGCTCGCGGAGAGACTGCTCGGCGATCGCCATTCCGACACCGTTTGCGAAACCCTGGCCCAGTGGGCCGGTTGTGACCTCGATACCAGGGGTGTGGTGGACCTCGGGGTGCCCCGGTGTCATCGAACCCCACTGGCGGAACTGCTTCAGGTCATCGAGGGAGATCTGGTAACCGGTCAGGTGCAGCATCGAGTACTGCAGGATCGACGCATGTCCCGGACTCAGGATGAACCTGTCACGGTCCGGCCACAGCGGTGCATCGGCGTCGTAGCGCATGATCCGTGTCCAGAGCACATGGGCCAACGGAGCAAGAGCCATCGCCGTTCCCTGGTGGCCCGAACGAGCTTTGTTCGGAGCATCCATGGCGAGGCCACGGATGACGTTGATCGCCAACTGCTCGAGCTCTGATCCAGATCCTGATCCGCTGCCAGACTCTGTTCCGCTGGTGGAGTTGTCCGCTGCCATTGTTCCGTCTTCCTGTAGCTCGGGCTCCAGCGATCGTAGCTACCGGAACCCACAGGCCGAAATACTGGGAATTTCAGTCGACCAAGCCGAGGATGGTGACGGCGCTGTTGGCCGCCACGACACCACCTCGATCCGCCAGAATCACCTCGCCACAGCGGATTCCGAGAAGGTCGGACCGAGCGATTTCCTCTCCGAGAATTGCGGCGTCCTCACGGATCGGATCGTCCACCGACGGACCAGCGAAGAGCCTCGTCCCAGGATGCTCCTGCGAGTCAGAACCCTGCGAGTCAGAACCCTGTGTGACAGGCCGATCGTGTGTGACAGGCCAGGCCTCCTGTGTGACAGGCCGGGCGCCGGAGCGTTCCGGGCGTTGGGCCACCAGGAAAAGTCCGCCCGGCAGGTCGGAGTTCGCAACAGCCATCCGTCGAAGACCGGCATCGACGGATTCGGCGTCCCTGACGTGGAACTGAACCGCAGTTGCATCAGCAGGTCGCTCACCGGCGAACACGACCGAGTCGCCGTCGGTTCCGAGCACGGCACAGAACCTGGGGACATCGGGTCCAGGGTTCACCTGGGCACTCCACCTGAGATACAGCCCGCTGGATGCGGCGGCACGCTCCGCCGGCGCGAGTCCTTCGATCGCCTTTTCAAGGACGTCCTTGGCAGCATGGCCGTCGAGTTCGTGGATGCGTGAACCGTCGTTGGCTCCGAGGCGCAGCTTCGCTCCTATCGGAGTGAAACCGAACGAACACAACACCCGGTGTGGAAACTCCCCGGGAAAGTGGACGCCGACCGCGCCGTCGGAATGGAGTGAGTCGTCCAACACCATCAGCGACATGGACGGTCGCCGAGCGCTGTCGGAGGATGCGGCCATGACGAACAAGTCGGGGGCAACTTCGTGGATGCGTTCCACGAGGCTTCCCGGCTGAGTGCTGAAGGGATCGGCGAACAACAACAACGTGCCGGTTCGACCTGCCATCTTGGCTACATCCGACTCGTCGGTCAGCCTCACGGCGGCCATGCGTTCCGAGCGAACCTGCCAGTCCGGCTCGATCGCCGGCTGACCCGACGATCTGCTGGGACGTGCGTGCCAGACTGCCAGCATTGCGAGCGCCGGGATGTGATGTGATGACCTCTGCCCGACCGACATGGTGCTGCTCGTCACGCCAAGCAACACCTCCGGTGACAGCAGAGCCCGGGTAGCGGCGGCAATATCCTCCGTAGCGCCCTGGAGCCTCTCCGAGATGCACAGCACGAGTAGGTCCGGCGAATCACCGCGCCGTTCGAGAATCTCGCCGACGCATTCGCCGACCGCATGGGCCACCACCGGGTGTTCCGAGATGGTGGCGGCCAGGTGCATCATCACAGACTAGGAGCGGGACCACCTATCGTTTCCCCCATGTCACGCACACTCTCAGAGGCCGACTCCAAGGAGTTCCTGGCTCATTTCGGAGTGCCCTTCGCACCCGAAATCCTTGCTTCGGACGTGTCTGGAGCGGTCGACGCTGCAGACCGTGTCGGCCTGCCGGTGGCCGTCAAGCTGTGCGGCAGCAACGTCTCCCACAAGACCGAGCGGCGCCTCGTCCGCCTGAACGTCACGTCGGTCGAGGACGTGCGGATCGCTGCCGAGGAGCTTCTAGATGCCGCGACCGAGGATGACGGTGCAACCGGAGTCCTGGTCGCCCCCATGGTCGGCGGTTCACGAGAGTTCATCGCGGGACTCAACCGGGATGACCAGTTCGGCATGACGATCCTGTTCGGACTCGGAGGCGTGTTGGCCGAAGCCATCGCCGATGTCGCACTCCGACTGGTTCCGATTACGCGTATTGACGCAATGGAGATGCTCGAACAACTGGTGACCGTTTCGATTCTCGATGAGTTCAGGGGTGAGCCCGCGGTCGACCGGGAAAGCGTGGTGGATGTGTTGATGGCGCTATCCGAGGCGGCCCAGAGCCACGACGACCTGGTGTCGGTCGACATCAACCCGTTGATCATCTCCAACGGCAGGCCGGTGGCAGTCGACGCACTCGTCGAAGTCGCCCATGCCCGCGGAACCGATGCCGCAGGGGCGGAGGTCCCCGAAGCCGATGCCGCTGAAGCCGATGCCGCTGAAGCCGATGCCGCTGAAGCCGATGCCCCCGGGGCGGAGGTCACATCGTGATTCCGACTCCTGAGCAGTTCGACGCACTCTTCAATCCCAGGGGCATCGTCGTAGCCGGCGCATCGAGCCACCCCGGCAAATTCGGCTTTGTGAGCCTGCACAACGTCATCGCCTCCGGGTACCGGGGGAAGATCTTTGCCACCAACCTCGAGGGCATCGAGGTCTTGGGGACCAAGACGCTGACTTCGCTCGATCAACTTCCCGACGACGAAGTGGACCTGATTTTCGTCTGCACTCCAAAGTCCACCAACCTCGACCTGCTTCGCACAGCCGCATCCAAAGGTATCCGTGCCGCATTCCTGACCTCGGCCGGTTACGGCGAGGCGGGCCCCGAGGGAATCGAGGCCGAACGCGAACTCGTCGAGACCTGCCAGCAACTGGGAATTCTCTTGGTCGGACCGAACGGTCAGGGTCTGGTATCGACTCCAGCTGAGCTGTGCGCCCAGATCGTCGCGCCCTACCCTCCCGGCGGATCGATAGGTGTGGCGAGTCAGTCCGGAAACTTCGTGTCGAGCTTCATGAACTGGTCCTGCGCGACCGGAATCGGGATCTCCCGGGCGGTTTCTGCAGGAAACGCCGCGGCCACGAGCGTTGCGGACCTGCTCGTGGGATTCTCCAACGACCCGGCGACCTCGGTCGCGCTCGCCTACGTCGAGGGAATCCCCGATGGACGAACCTTCTTCAACGCCATCAGCGACGTCGCTGAACAAATTCCCCTCGTGCTGTTGAAGGGCGGATCGACAGCCGGAGGCGCCAAGGCCGCTGCCAGTCACACCGGCTCACTCGCAAGTGATGACCGGACCTTCGATGGAGCCTGTCGACAGGCTGGGGTAACCCGTGCAGCAACGGTCGAGGAAGCTTTCGAAGCTGCAGCAACCTTCGCCACGCAACCAGCGGCGAAGGGCAATCGGGTGGTCGTCATGACCACCGCCGGCGGATGGGGCGTCGTCACCGCGGATGCAATAACCAGGGACCGCGATCTTGAGTTGATAGAACTTCCGGACGACCTCCGCGACGCAATCGACGAGCACCTTCCACCGCGCTGGAGTCGCAGCAATCCCGTAGACCTCGCTGGCGGCGAAACACGTGACACCATCCCAACGGTGTTGGAGTTGATTGCCTCGCATCCGGATGTGGACGCGGTCATCTATCTGGGGCTCGGCATCCAGTCGAACCAGGCCCGGATGCTTCGAGAGGGACCCTTCGCCGCCGATCCCGACGTCGAGCGAATAATCGCATATCACGAACGCCAGGATTCGCGATTCGCCCAGGCAGCCCACGACGTTTCGGCGGCGACCGGCAAGCCGATCCTCACCGCAACGGAGTTGGTTGTCGCCTTCCCGGACAACCCCGGTCCGGCAACTGTTCAGGCGACTGGTCGCGTCTGTTACTCATCGGCCGACAGGGCGGTTGCCGCTCTTGGACACCTGGTTCGACGCAGCAGCTATCGGGCCCGACGGGGACTCCCGGTCGACCGGAATCGCACGGGTCAGGACTAGTGCCGACTTCACCAGACCACGACAGGAGTCCCGCGGAGCGTGCAGGTGCGACGCCGTTGGACCCGACGAAGTTCCGGAGCCAACAGCCCAACTTCCGTTCTGCTGTGCCCCCGGCCGACGTTGACGACAGTGCCCTGGCCCGACAGATCGTGCGCAGGCGGTCCCGTCGACGACCCACCCGCGGATTGTGGTTCGGTTCAGCAGCAGCCCTCCTCGCCGGAGTCGCTCTCATCGGTTCCGGTCTTGCCGCCCGCAGCACCGTGGAAGTCCTGGATTCCTCGGGACCAGAACTGGTTCTGTCCACGCCGATCGCCTCGGCTCGCCGAATACCCGAGTTCCTGGTCACGCCGGTCGCCGCAAGAAATTTGCAGGGCTCGGTGGATCCGGCGCTTGCGGGAGCACCCCCGGGAACGTGCGTCGAGTATCGGGACTCGAGCTCGGCGGTCGCGTCCCACAACCCGGCCGCCCCACTGGTTCCCGCATCGAACATGAAGGTTCTAACCGCGGCGGTAGCGGTCGAGGTGCTCGGCGAGGGAACTCGGCTCAAGACGACATTTTCCACCGACGGGGCGCCGACCGATGGAGCGACGGTCAAGGGCAATCTCTACATGGTCGGCGGCGGGGACCCGCTGTTGACCACGGACTCGTATGCCTCGTCGATGACTCACGGGACTCCACCAGCGACCGACCTCGAATCGGTCGCAGATCAGATTGTCGACACCGGAATTCGCCACATCACGGGCTCGGTCGTCGGGGACGAGTCACGCTACGACGCGGTGCGCGGGGCCGATTCGTGGCCGGAACGCTTCTTCGGTCAGGGCCAAGTCGGTCGCCTGGGCGCACTGATGGTGAACGATGCTTGGACTCCCGGACTGGGACCGGCAGACAACCCGGCGCTTCACGCTGCGACGGTCATGGAGGAACTTCTTACGGCGCGCGGCGTCACAATCGGTGAGGCACCCAAGGCCGGGACTGCTCCACCCACAGCGACGACGCTGGTCGAAATTCCGTCGTTGACGATCGGCGAACTGGCTCGTGAAGCATTGGCATTCTCTGACAACACCACGACAGAGCTACTGGTGAAGGAACTCGGCTTCTCCAAGGGCGATGGCGGGTCCACCGCAGCCGGACTCAAGGTCATGCAGAGCTGGATCAAGTCATCGGGCCTGCCGGCCGAGGGTGTCACGTTCAACGATGGGTCTGGCCTTTCGGACAGCGACCGCCTGACGTGTCAGTTCCTCTCGGCCCTGATCGTCGCAGAAGGTCCCACCGGGGTGATCGCCGATGGCCTCGCGATGCCGGGTCAACCGGGAACTCTGCAGGACAGATTTCTCGCCGAGCCTTTGCGTGGCCGAATTCGGGCCAAGACCGGCTCGCTCCGTGGAGTCACGTCACTCTCGGGATGGTTGAAGACCGATGCGGGCAAGAATCTCAGTTTCTCGATTCTCATCAACACCGGCGACAAGCCGACCTCGAACGCCGACCTCGAAACGCAGAAGAAGGTTCTGACAGCCGCGCTCGGCTATCCGCAGTCTCCCTCCATCGAGTCGCTCTCACCGACACCGCCCGTGCAACACCCAAATTGAGTTCGACGGGCAATTTGGATGCAACAGTCGAATCGAATGCACCTCGTGGTACAGAATGTTCGCAAAGACCGAGGAGGTCACCTTGCCTGAAGAGGCGTCGGGACGCAGTTTCCCCAAGAGCACAAAGTCGAGCGGAACCGGGACTCAGGTGGCCGAGCTGAAGGACCTGGTCGTCGGCTACGCCAAACAAGAGACTGTTGATCCGCTGCGAACCCTTGGCCGGTACCTCGGCTTCGGTGTTGCCGGCTCGCTGGCGATCGGAACCGGGCTGTCCATGCTTCTGCTCGCTCTGTTGCGCGGTCTGCAGAAGATCGACATCTTCAACGACCCGAGAGAGTTCGAAGGCGGTACCTTCTCGTGGGCGCCGTACCTCATCACCGGAGCGGTGGGAATTGTGGTCGTGACCCTTTTCCTGTGGAGGCTGATTTCAATGAGCAGGCAAGGATCGAAATGAACAGCAAAAATTCAGGGGGGAAGATCAGCCCCGAGGACATCAAGTCGAAGCTTTCCGATATTCAGGGGGGAGCGCTTGAGCAGGTCGAGGGCGCTAAGAACCAGCTCGTCACCATCGGGGCTGCGATAGCCCTGGTCGTCGTTATCGGTGCCTTCGTACTTGGTAGGCGTGGCGGCAGGAAGTCCTCGGCCATCATCGAGGTTCGACGCGCCTGATGCTGACCTGGATCGTTGGGATAGTCCTGTCCAAAATCTTCGGCGATGGTTTCGCCGCCGACCTGGCGGGTAGAGGCACAGCCTTTCTGGCAGCCGGTGCCGGCAAGGCAATCCGACGCGACGACGAGAGAGTCACCAAGGTTCGGTTGAGCCAGGGCGAGACCTACACGGTCATCGCCCGACCTGCGCCGTCGCGACGTGAGAGGAAGCTCGCATCCGAACAGAGTTCGCTGCTGCGCAGCTACAGGTCGCTCACCCGGCCGAGTCGCTCCCAGGTCCGCGTGGCCAAGAAATTGGAACGGACGCAACGGCGACTCGCACGGACGAAGGAAAGCTCGAACAAGTTCGCTCGGCGCTCCAGGGCAGAGGAACTGCTCGGTCTCGAGTTCGATCGCAAGATGCGCCCCAGCAAGAAGGAACTGAAGGTCGCAGAGCGACTCGACAAGGTCACGAACGAACTCGATTCGCTCCGTGCCCAGCAGATGGCGAAGACCACGTCGAAGCGCAAGCGCAGACGACGTCGTGTGACCATCTACAGCTGAGCCATTGGTATGTATCGGCTGGCGTCGTCCAACTGCGGCGGGGCGGGAGTCGGCTGTACATATCGGCTGGCGTCGTCCAACTGCGGCGGGGCGGGTGTCGGCTGTATGTATCGGCTGGCGTCGTCCATCATGTTGTAGTGATCGTGCGACTCAGAAACCCCGCCAAGGAGATCAACGTGCCCGGACCTGCTCTGGTCTCAGTGGTTCTGGAGCGCTTGGAGATCAATCGGGAGTCAGTTCTCGTCATTCGTAACGGCACGATTGTTCCGGCCGACGAGCGCCTTGAGGACGACGACGTGATCGAGATCAGACCGGTGATCTCTGGGGGCGCCTTCGATGATCGGGCCGGACGTGCCGGTGGGGTAGCCGAGCCATGAAGTGCGTCGTCTGCAAGGGATCCGCGGTAATCGATGTCCGGCGGGCCAACGCGAACTTCTGCAGCGAGCACTTCTCCAAGTTCTGCCGGGACCAGACCGTCAAAGCCATCGACGAATTCCAGATGATCGCTCGGGGCGACCGGCTCCTGGTAGCGGTGTCCGGCGGCAAGGACTCGCTGGCGATCTGGGACATCCTCGTCGGGCTTGGTTACGACGTCGACGGGCTCTACGTGGGTCTGGGAATCGGCGACTACAGCGACACCTCCGGTGGCTACGCCCGACGCTTTGCCGACGAACGTGGACTGAGGCTCATCGAGGTCGACCTCCAAGAGGAGTACGGCTACGACATTCCCACCGGCTCGAAGGCCGCTCGACGGACACCCTGCTCGGCGTGTGGGACCAGTAAACGTCATCTGTTCGACAAGGCTGCCTTGGACGGCCGCTACGACGTGTTGGTTACCGGACACAATCTGGACGACGAGGCAGCTGTCCTGTTCGGAAACGTGCTCCGTTGGCAGACCGCATACCTGGCCCGACAGATGCCTGTGCTACCCGCACGGAACGGATTCCCCAAGAAGGTGAAACCGCTGGTCCGACTCTCCGAACGCGAGACCGCGGCATATTGCATCATCAACGGCATCGACTACGTGGTGGACGAATGCCCCATGTCCGCAGGCAACCGCCACCTGGGATACAAGGACGCTCTCAACGACATCGAAGTGCAGTCGCCCGGCAGCAAAAACGAGTTCTACAACGGGTTCCTGAAGCGTGCCTCCCAACTGTTCCGTGATTCGGTCGGAACCACCTCGGAGGGCACCGGAGACTTTCTGGGCAGTTGTGAACGCTGCGGGTCGCCCAGTGAAACCGAGTTGTGTGCGTTCTGCCGACTGGTCGACCGGGCGACCGGCTCTCCGAACGAATCCGGCGGTCTCACGCAACCTGTGACTCTGCTTCCCCGATCCGAGCCTTCCCGATCCGAGCCTTCCCGATCGGAACCGCCCCGATCCGAGATTTATCGATCCGATGACCGCCCGCCGGGTGGCAGAACAGAGGTGCATTGATGAGCGGAATTCTGGCCGAGGGTGATTTGGTCCAATTCCTCGACAACAAGGGCCGCCGCTACCAGGCGGTCCTGACCCTGGGCAAGGAGTTCCACTCCCACTCGGGATACATCGCTCATGACGAGATCATCGGTCGGGCCGAGGGAACCACGTTCCAGACCACACGTGGACAGTCGCTGGTCGTTCTACGACCGACGCTGTCCGACTTCATCCTGAAGATGCCCCGTGGCGCCCAGGTCATCTACCCGAAGGACATCGGACCGATCCTGATGCTCGCTGACATCGGACCTGGGGTTCGGGTCCTGGAATCTGGGGTCGGGTCGGGCGCCCTTTCCATGGGCATGCTCCGGGCGGGTGCCGAAATCGTCGGTTATGAACTACGTGAGGACTTCCTCGCAAGGGCCCGCAACAACGTCGAAGAGTTCCTCGGCACCAAGGTGCTCGACCACTACCAGGTCGAACTGCGTGACTGTTACGAAGGCATCGACGAGACAGACCTGGATCGGGTGGTTCTAGACCTGCCCGAGCCGTGGCAGGTCGTCAAACATGCTGAGCGGGCACTACGCACGGGTGGCATCCTTCTGGCTTATACGCCAAGCGTCACCCAGATGAGTCTGCTGCGAGACACGCTTGCCAAGTCGAAGTTCTTCGCCGCCGAGACGGTTGAGGTGCTCCAGAGAGGCTGGTATGTCGAAGGACAGGCGGTCCGTCCCGACCACCGAATGGTGGCGCACACGGGATTTCTGACCCACGCCAGGCTCGGCGGGTCCTGAGGGACCGTGAACGGTCTGGACCTGCTGTTCGCGCTGGCTGCAGCGGCGGCCGTCATCGGCGGCTGGAGTCTCGGGTTCCTGCGCAGGCTCTCCGGATGGATCGGCGCGGCGATCGGAATCGCTCTGGCGATATTTCTCACGCCGATTCTCATTCGCAAACTCAGCCTTCCGTCGGACCTGGCGGTCCTCGCGGTCAGCGGCGCGGTCTTCGTTCTGCTGACCTCCGCCGGCCAGGCGCTCGGGGCGTTGGCTGGGTCGAAGGCACGGCGCAGTGTGCGCTCCCAAGTGGGTCACCGGGCTGACTCTTTCGGCGGGTCGTTGCTGGGCGTGGTGGGGGTAGCTGTAGTCGCCTGGCTGGTGGTTCCGATAATGGCCCAGGCCTCGGGGTGGCCAGCCGCGACCGTCAGAGGGTCCGCTGTTGCGCGGGTCGTCACCGACTACTTTCCGAACGCCCCGGACCAGGTTTCCCAGATAGAGCGGGAACTTGCCGGCGGCGAGTTTCCCAAGATTTTCACGGGTCTCAGACAGGCACCCAAGGTCGACGCCCCACCGGCGAACAGCCCCTTGCCCGAGGCCGAGGTCAAGACCGCAACGCGAAGTGTCGTGCGGGTCCAGGCGCCTGCCTGTGGTCGCATCCAATCAGGTTCCGGGTTCTTCGTCGGTGACGGCGTCGTGGTGACCAACGCCCACGTGGTCGCCGGGTCGGACACAATTTCGTTGATCGACGCGTCGGGCTTCGACCACCCCGCCCAGGTCATCCACTTCGACCCGAAGGTTGACCTGGCCATCATCTCGACCTCGTTCGATCGTCCGGCATTCCGGCTGTCATCTTCGGAAGTTGGAGACAAAGGTCTGGTGATGGGATTTCCCGGCGGGGGAGATCTGGATCCCTCGCCGTTCTCGGTCGGACGCCAGATCAAGGCCAAGGGCTACGACATCTACGAGAGCACTCTGGTGACCAGGGACCTGCTGGTCCTTGCCAGCCAACTACAACCAGGTGACTCAGGCAGCGCCGTGCTCCGCAGCGATGGCTCGGTCATCGGAGTCGCCGTCGCGATTGCGCCGGACGATGGCTCCGTTGCATACGCAATCAGCAGCGGGACGCTTCAGAGCGTGATGGCCAAGGCCGACCCATCGGTCGCAGACACAGGCCCCTGCACCTAGTTGACCGCTAGGCAATCCGCACGGCCGCTGTCTAGCTCTGGAGGTCCACACGCCGCTCCGGCCACGTCGCACCAGGCTGTTGGGAAGTGTGAGCTGTTGGGAAGTGTGATTGGAGTGGTCGATATTCGACCACTCCAATGACACTTCCCGACTTATTCAGCCAGACTCAGCCGGCTTCGATGAAAATGCACTCTCCGGGGCACTCTTCGGCGGACTCGATGACTCCATCGAGCTCCTTGTCAGGAATGTCGGCCAAGCCCTCGGGGCCACCCGGGTCGCTGTAGACCTTGTCGCCGTCCTTGACGTACGCCAGCCCATCGTCGAGAAGGGTGAAAACTGCGGGTGAGATCTCTTCACAGAGTCCGTCACCTGTACACAGATCCTGATCAATCCAGACCTTCAAACCCATGATATGACCTGCCTTGCCGGCTCGAGGGGAGCGCCACTCCGAGGTAGAGGGACCTGCTCATTGTAGCGCCTGAAATTAATTAGCACGGAATCCGCAGTGGAAAGGCGTCACAGGAAACGAGGCCGTAAAGCCCTCGCAGCGGGAACCCTCAGCTTGTTGGCACCACATTCTGGTCATCTGGGGGTATACAGACGGACAGATGTCTACACATCGGAGGGGCACGGGTCACTCTGCGGAGGTGTCGTAATGGTCGACGAGCTAGGCGATTCCCAGGAATTCAACGGTCCCGAAGAGGAGAACGCTGCGCTCCGTGCGCAGCTCGATGAACTCTCGGAGGAGACCTCGGCGCTGATGCGTCGGCTCCAGGACGCGCCCAAGCGGGTGAGGACCCTCGAGGAGCGTCTGCTCGAGACAAAGGGACAGCTTTCCCAGGCGGTGAGCCAGAACGAAAAGCTCTCGTACACGTTGCGTGAAGCGCGGGACCATATTTCGGCCCTGCGGGACGAGGTCGACAAGCTGACCCAACCGCCTGCGGCGTACGCGACCCTTCTCGGATCGAACGAGGACGGAACGGTTGACGTCCAAGCCGCGGGGCGCAAGATGCGCGTCGAGGTTTCGCCAGCGGTAGAGGTCGAGGACCTTCGCCGCGGCGCAGAGGTCGTCCTGAACGAGGCCTACAACGTGGTGATGGTTCGGGAGCCCGAAACAGCGGGGGAGATCGTCACTCTGAAGGAGCTCTTCGAGGACGGACGTCGTGCTCTGGTGGTCGGCCGAGCGGACGAGGAGCGGGTGGCCGAGCTTTCCGACGGACTGCTCGACACCAAGATGCGCGCAGGCGACATCATCCTGATGGACACCCGTTCAGGTCTGCTCCTTGAACGCCTGCGCCGCCCCGAGGTCGACGAACTGGTCCTCGAAGAAGTGCCGGACATCTCCTATGACGACATTGGCGGTCTCGATGAGCAGATCGAGATGATCACCGATGCGGTCGAACTCCCGTTCATGCACCAGGACCTGTTCTCGGAATACCGACTGCCTGCCCCGAAGGGGATCCTCCTCTACGGCCCCCCGGGATGTGGCAAGACGCTCATCGCCAAGGCTGTCGCCAACAGCCTCGCCAAGAAGGTCACGAGCGCGACCGGTCGTGAAGCACGGAGCTATTTCCTTAACATCAAAGGCCCCGAGCTGCTCAACAAGTACGTCGGTGAGACCGAGCGTCACATCCGGCTCGTGTTCCAGCGGGCCCGGGAGAAGGCCGCGGATGGCACGCCGGTGATCGTGTTCTTCGATGAGATGGAATCACTTTTCCGTACTCGTGGCACCGGTATTTCCTCGGACATGGAATCCACGATCGTTCCGCAGCTCCTCGCCGAGATCGACGGTGTAGAGGCGCTGAACAACGTGATCGTGATCGGCGCTTCAAACCGCGAGGACTTGATCGACCCCGCCATCCTGCGACCGGGCCGACTCGATGTGAAGATCAAGATCCACCGCCCGGATGAGCGCTCCGCTGGACAAATCTTCTCCCGCTACCTGACATCGGACCTGCCCCTCGACCCGACCGAGGTCGAAGAGCTCGGCGGTGGCGATCCTGACAAGGCGGTCCAGGCGATCATCGAGCAGAGCGTCACCGAGATGTACCTGACCGATGAGCAGAACCAGTTCCTGGAGGTGACCTACCAGAACGGTGACAAGGAGGTCATGTACTTCAAGGACTTCTCGTCGGGGGCGATGATCGAGAACATCGTCCGGCGTGCCAAGAAGCTCGCCATCAAGCGCCAGCTGGCCGGCGGATCGATCGGGATAAAGGTCCAGGACGTGACCGAATCGATCCGTCAGGAATACCGTGAGCACGAGGACCTTCCCAACACAACGAATCCGGACGACTGGGCCAAGATCTCGGGCAAGAAGGGCGAGCGGATCGTCTACGTCCGCACTCTGATCCACTCCAACGACACGGATCCGACCGGCGGCCGGTCGATCGAGCAGGTGGCCACCGGGCAGTACCTGTAGGTACGTCCCATCGGAGCGGTGTCGACTTGGCAGTGTCTGTAGACGCCGCGTCGTGGATGGTCGTACGCTCATCGAATGTCCAGAGACAGAGGAAGTCTCCGGAGACCCATGGCGATCGTTGCTCTGCTGTTCGGGTCTCTCGCGCTGATGGGTTGCGGACCGGAACTAGGACCGGTTGCAAAGCTGCTCAAGCTCCCGGCGCCCCAGTTGCCCGAAACGTCTGACCCTTCGGTTGTTGCGCACAAAGGGACCTATTACGTCTACGGCTCCGACAACCATCTGAGAGCTCCGGTCACCCGCGTTACCGACCTGAAGCGGACCTACACGCTGCCCCAGAAAAACGCGGTCACCTCCGAGGCCATGGCTGCGAAGCCGGCCTGGACGGCCAAGGATCGACAACTGTGGGCTCCCACGGTCGGCCTACTCGGATCGCGCTGGGTCATGTATTTCTCGGCCGACCGCAAGAATCCGCCACAGCCGAACAACGCCCAGTGCATCGGCAGGGCCTGGGCGACCGGGCCGCTCGGACCTTTCACTCCCGAGGCGAAGCCAGTGGCATGTGGCATCAACGGTCAGGGGGGCGCTCTCGACCCGCAACTCTTCAGGGATCCCGTCACCCGCAAACTCTGGCTGTTTGCCGCGTACGGCAACACCGAGAACCCAATTGTTGCCATTCCGCTGAGCGAGAACGGCGACCTCGGCGCAGCGGTGACCATTCTGGGCCGACACTTTCCGTGGGAGTACCACTTCATCGAGAACCCATCGATGGCCTACGACGCCGCCCGTCGCAACTACATCCTCAGCTACTCCGCGGGTAAGTGGTGGGAAGGCCGCTATTCGACTGGAATCGCGCGCTGTTCCACCCCGGCCGGTCCCTGTACGTCCGATCCTTCCGGTCCATGGATTGCGAGTTCCAACGGACGGACCGGGCCGGGTGGGTTGAGCTTCTTCAACGATTCCGCGGGCAAGACCATGGCGATCTTCTCGACCTTCCCAGCTGGCCGCGAGTCCACCAGCGGCGGTCGATCGGCTTCGATCATGCCGCTGACCACCTCGCCGGCTGTCGGTCTGGGCAAGGTCGTGAAGTAAAACCGATTCGGCCGTCGTCACCTGCTCCCATCTGATCACGTCCGCGTCCGGGCTGGGCAGCACTGGTCTGGGCTGCGCAGAACCGGTCTCGACTTAGAGGATTGGTCTCGGCTCAGCCGCAATGGACGCCGCGACAGCTAGCGTCGGTTACGTGGCCATACCAAAGATCTGCGGAATCGAGACCGAGTACGGAATCGCTCTGCGCGGGGTCGAGGAGTCCAACCCGATCACGACCTCGTCGTTGCTGATCAATGCGTACCTGGGCACCTTGCAGGACCGAAAGATCGGTTGGGACTTCGAGGACGAGACGCCCGCCCGCGACGCCAGAGGTGACTCGATCCGGTTCACAGCGGCACCAGAGATCGAGACGAATCTGGTCAATGCAGTGCTGACCAACGGTGCCCGGTACTACGTCGATCACGCCCACCCCGAGTACTCCGCTCCGGAGTGCAAGGACGCGCTTCAGGCCCTCGTGTATGACCGTGCAGGGGAAGAGACTCTGCTCCGCTCCATGCAGGCGGCCTCTCGACTCCTTCCAGCCGGTCAGGAGGTCGTCGTCTACAAGAACAACTCCGATGGCAAGGGCAACAGCTACGGGTGTCACGAGAACTATCTGATGGACCGGGCGATGCCGTTCCCGACGATCGTGGTCCATGCGACCACCCACTTTGTGACGCGTCAGATCTTCATCGGCGCCGGCAAGGTCGGAAGTGAAATGCCCGGGTCACGCAGGAGCGACGTTTCTTTCCAGCTGACACAACGGGCCGACTTCTTCGAAGAGGAGGTCGGCCTTGAGACCACGCTCAAGCGGCCCATCGTCAACACCCGCGACGAACCTCACGCGGATGCAAAGAAGTACCGCCGACTCCACGTCATCGCAGGCGACGCCAACATGAGCGAAGTCGCAACGTTCCTGAAGCTGGGAACGACGGCGATCGTGCTTGCCATGGCAGAGGACGGCGAGATGCCCGGCGAGATCCGCTTCGCCCGTCCGGTGCAGGCGATGCATCAGGTTTCCCGTGACCTGAGCCTTTCCGAGCCACTGCAGTTGATCGATGGCCGCTCGATGACCGCTCTCGAGATCCAGTGGGAACTGCTCCACGCTGCTCAAGAATGGTCTGAACGCCACGGCTTGGAATCGGTCGGTTTTGAATCTGGCGCCGAGGTTCTGGCCCGCTGGGAAGAAGTCCTCTCGGGGCTCGAGACCGATCCGATGTCGCTCAGCAATCAACTCGACTGGGTCGCCAAATACCGCCTGTTCAACGGCTACAGGGAGCGCCACGACCTGGACTGGGCGAACCCGAGGTTGGCTGCGATGGACCTCCAGTATCACGATCTACGTGCCGGCAGTTCATTGGCACGCCGGGTGGGACTTGAAAGATTGACCACTGACGAGGAAGTGGCGACTGCCATCAGCGAACCACCTCCCGACACCCGTGCCTATTTTCGGGGCCGTTGCCTCTCGAAGTTCGGAGAGCAGGTAGTGGCCGCCAACTGGGACTCGATGGTCTTCGACACCGGTGATGCTTCACTTCAGCGGGTTCCCATGATGGAACCGGGCCGCGGCACCCAGGACGCCCTTGGTCGCCTCATCGACGAGGCGACGAGTGCAAAGGACCTGCTGGAGCGCCTCCGCGCGTGACCGTCCGCAACAGACAGCAAAAGCGACTTGTCAGCCTGCGCACTTCTCGAGCACCAACCGGACAGGCTCGTCACTATCCCCGACAAACATCGTCGCCGTCACCATGGTGCCGTCGTCAATATATGTGACGGCCTGTTCGATCTGCCTGTTGAAGAGCTTCGAAGAGGTCGTCTTCGGAGGCCTCCCATAGTCCAAGGCCAACTCCCTCACGCGCTCGACGTAGCCGGCGAAGACCTTCTCGGGTTCTCCTGTGATGTCGAGAGCAGCCAGAAAACCACCCTGGCAGATGAACTCGTTCACCGGCGTCACCAGGCGTGAGCCTTCGATCAGCGTGAACCCATCCACTCCATCCCACGAGGACAGCGGATCACCCGGCTTCGCATCCGGTGGCGCCAGGTCGATCTCGCGCCCTGGTGGACGAACCACCGTCGGTCCCAGCGGCTGAAGATCGAACCGACCAGGGCCAATCCTTCTGGCCTCTGCCCCTTCCGGCATCCGCATCAAGGAAAGTACCGCGCTCGATATTGGAAGCTCATGACGGAAGTCCTGGCTCGACTGGAGGAAGATCCGCTCCTCGACACCGTCCACCGTGCGATAGCCGTCGGCATGACATTCGACAGATATCGGCTCGACTCCATCGGGAAGTGGCTCGCCAGGCGCTGGGTACTCGTTGGTACCAAGTGTCCGCTCATCCGGGGAGGCCCAACACGGGTCTGATGAAGATGCCCCAAGCTCGAAACCCAGCTTCTGGGCCTGATCGGCGAGGTCATACAGGGTCCGAACCGGATCTTGGGGGCGCAGGTACGCCGTCCACGCGCGACCGTCGTCCGGACCGCCGACCTGAGGGATGGCGGCCATCAGCAACAGGGTTCCTTCGGGAACCGTGAACCCCTCGGCTATCGGACTGCCTGCTCCGAGCACTACCGGTGAATCAGATTCGACTTCGGAGGGCTCGGCCTCTTGCGGTCCAGCAGAGGGATCTCCACAGCCGATCGCAGTCAGAGCGATGGCAAGAACCACGATGACCGAAGCCCTGCCCCGGAGGTTGCTCGCCACCGAATGAACCCTCGAAATCGTAAGCCGACCCATCCGGATCCTCCCGATTGTGTAACGAACCGTACATGTTGGGAGTGAGGCGACCCGTAACAAGGATCTCGGTCCAAGCAATCTCGGTCGGGAGCTTTCAGCACGACTCGACCCGCCCCGGCTGACGTATTCGGCATTGCTGAGAAAGTCGACGCGGTATGTACCGGTCCGCGAGGTACGGTGAGATCAACGCGGAGGTTTGACATGGCTGAACACGAACAGAAGAAAAAGTCTTCACCCCAGCGCACCGAAGAGGAAGTCGCCGAGGATCTCGCCCCGAGTGAGACCGGCAACAAGATCAAGGCCGAGCTGGATGAGCTACTCGACGAGATCGACGACGTGTTGGAAACCAACGCAGAGGAATTCGTCAAGTCCTACATCCAGAAGGGCGGGCAGTAGCCACGTCAGTTGCAAGTAGCCTGAAGCTGTGAATCTGCCTCATTTCAGCGGAGCCGATGACCCGGGTCCCGATTTCGCCGCTCTGGTGCGTCGGGCGGGTCTGTCTCCCCAGGTCCCAGACGCCCCGGTCGACGCTCGTTTGACCATCACCCACGGCACGACCTGCGTGGCTCTCAAATACGCCGACGGCGCGTTGATGGCGGGGGACCGGCGGGCAACTTCGGGCAACTTCATCAGCCACCGGACCATCGAAAAGGTCTTTCCGGCTGATCGCCACTCAGGCGTTGCCATCGCTGGGGCCGCGGGACCGGCGGTAGAGATGGTTCGACTGTTCCAATTGCAGCTCGAACACTACGAAAAGGTCGAAGGCGCCCAGCTCAGTCTCGACGGAAAGGCGAACCAGCTGTCCCAGATGGTTCGCAACCACCTCCCTGCCGCAATGCAGGGGCTCGCGGTCGTGCCGATATTCGCCGGTTACGACCGGGCCCGCACCGAGGGTCGGCTGTTCCAGTACGACGTCACAGGCGGTCGCTACGAGGAACACAACTATGCGGCGACCGGTTCCGGCAGCCTGCACGCCTCGACTGTCATCAAGTTGGGTTGGCGCGAGGATCTTGACCGTTCAACCGCAGTGGACCTGGTGCTGAGGGCGCTGTTCGAAGCGGCCGATGAGGATTCGGCAACGGGGGGCCCGGACCTGGTTAGAGCGGTATTCCCGATCGTCGCGACCATCACCGATGACGGTTACGAGCGGGTGGGCGACGACGAGATCGCCGAGAGGTACCGGACGATCCTTGCGCAGCTCACCGAGGAACGGGGAGGTGCACGATGACTGCTCCGTTCTACGTCTCACCCGAGCAGATGATGAAGGACCGGGCCGATTACGCCCGTAAGGGCATCGCCCGTGGCCGTGCCCTGGTCGCCTGCACCTTCGACGAGGGAATCCTGCTGTGCGCAGAGAATCCATCCCGGATGCTCCGAAAGATCTCCGAGATATATGACCGCATCGCCTTTGCCGGTGTCGGCAAGTACAACGAATTCGATCAGCTTCGCATCGCCGGGGTCCGCCACGCCGACCTGAAGGGATTCTCCTTCAGTCGTGAGGACGTCGACGCCCGATCGCTCGCCAACCAGTACGCGCAGATGCTCGGACAGGTGTTCACCCACGAGATGAAGCCGATGGAGGTTGAGATTCTCGTGGCCGAGGTGGGCCATCAGCCGGACGGAGACCAGCTGTTCCACATCCTCTATGACGGCACTCTGATAGATGAGTCGGACTGGTGTGTCCTGGGCGGCGAGGCCGACGCCATCCGGACACGGGTCGAGAGCAGCTGGGTCAAGGGTGGAACCCTCCAACAAGCGATCGAAGCAGCAGTCGGAGCTCTTGCCGGACCGGACAGGACACTTGGGGTCGATCAGGTCGAAGTTGCGATCTTGGGCCGCCACAACGGCCGTCGAACCTTCCGACAGATCGATGATGAGGAGCTACTGACGCTCCTGCCGGCTGCGTACGGTGCCGCTACCAGTGAGGCAGAGTCCGAAGCAGCAAGCGACACTGCGGCCCAGGTCCAGACCTCGGGCGAGCCGACGATCGAGCCTTCCACCGGGTCAGCAACCGAACCCCCGGGCGAGTCACCCGCCTAGCGGTCGCTTTTGCCGATGCGGTCGGGCCCGTCGTTCGGGTCGCCGCTACAGACATTCGAAGCGACCAGCCCGACAGGAATAATCGTGTGGGGCCTACAACGGGGCTCAGCCGGGTAGCTTGATCAAATATGGACCGGAGAATCTACGGACTCGAAAACGAGTACGGAGTCACCTGCACCCAGCGCGGTCAGCGTCGGCTCAGTCCTGACGAAGTCGCCAGGTATCTCTTTCGCCGTGTCGTGTCCTGGGGTCGGTCCTCGAACGTCTTTCTCGCCAACGGTGCCCGTCTCTATCTAGATGTCGGTTCGCACCCGGAGTTCGCGACTCCGGAATGCGACCTTCTCTATGACCTCGTTGCCCACGACAAGGCGGGTGAGTGGATTCTTGGACAGTTGGTTGAATCGGCTGAACAGCGCCTGGCGGAGGAGGGAATCCGGGGCGACATCTATCTGTTCCGCAACAACACGGACTCCGCCGGCAACAGCTACGGATGCCATGAGAACTATCTGACCAGCCGGGATGACCTGACCAACTACAGCGAGGTCCTCATTCCGTTCCTGGTCAGCAGGCAGATATATGCGGGCGCCGGCAAGGTGCTGCAGAACCCTCGCGGAGCACAGTTCTCGGTCTCTCAGCGCGCCGAACACATCTGGGAAGGCGTGTCCTCGGCGACGACCCGCTCGCGGCCGATCATCAACACACGCGATGAGCCCCATGCCGACGCCGAACGCTTCCGACGTCTCCATGTGATCGTCGGCGACTCCAACATGAGCGAGTACGCCACGTTCCTGAAAGTCGGCGCCTGCTCGCTCATCCTTCGGATGCTCGAGGATCCGAGCGTCGTCCTTCGCGACATGACCCTCGAGAATCCGATCCGAGCAATCCGCGAGATCAGCCACGACATCACCTGTAGGCGGAATGTGCGTCTGGCTAACGGACGTGAGATCTCGGCGTGGGAGATCCAGTCCGAGTATCTGCAACGTGCGCTGCGTTACGCCGACAACCATGACCTTTCGCCCCAGGAGAAGCAGGCCCTTGGCATGTGGGAACACGTCATGGCGGGGATCGAGGACGACCCGTTGACCATGGGACGTGAGATCGACTGGGTGACCAAGTACAACCTGATCGAGCGGTACCGGGCACGTCACAACTTGGCCTTGAGTGACTCGCGGGTGTCGCTGCTGGATCTGCAGTATCACGACATAAACCGCGAACGATCGGTGTTCTACAAGCTCCAGAACGCCGGTCTGGTCGAACGGATCGTCACCGACAGCGCAATCATCGAGGCGATCGACACCCCGCCGCAGACGACAAGGGCCAAACTCCGGGGCGACTTCATCCGGCGTGCCAAGGAACGCAAACGTGACTACACCGTCGACTGGGTGCACCTGAAGCTGAACGACCAAGCCCAGCGCACCGTGCTCTGCAAGGACCCGTTCATCGCCAGCGACGAGCGGGTCGACCGGCTGATCGCCTCGCTGTAGCGGACGCCCTTCGGGAAATGGCGATGCCATAGACGTCTACGACAACCTTCTGTGCGATTTTCGGACTTGATGAAACAAAATCCGGCCGGAGCCTCATAGACACAACGTGTCCGAACAGAGCATGGACAACCAGTCCGCTACCACCGAAAGAAGACCCTTGGCCACAGATGATGGCCGCCGGTCCACCGATGCAGAATTGCTTGAATTTGCATCGCAGGATCCGGGGTCTTTCCGAGTCCTATACGACCGACACTCCGAAGTGATCTACAGATTTGTGCTCCGCCGGATCGGTGAACGTGAAGTGGCACTCGAAGTCACAGCAGAGACTTTCGCCAGGGCGTGGTTCGGCCGCGAGAAGTTCATCGATCATCGCTCAGGAACAGCACTGCCCTGGCTCTATGGAATCGCAGCAAATGTCATACGCGAATCGGTCCGGCGTCAGCAGTTGTCCAACCGGGCGACACATCGACTCGGTATGGCACTCGGGATTGACCGGAGAATCATTCCGACGCCAGCTTGGAACGAGGGGCTCGATGAGGACCTTGATGACGCGCTCCGGAGTCTGCCTCCCGAACAGCGTCGGGCGGTCGAGCTTCGGGTCCTCGACGACGAGACCTACACGACCGTGGCAGAGGAACTCGATTGCTCCGAGGGTGCAGCCCGGATCCGTGTGCCAAGAGGCCTACGAGCACTACGAAAGATTTTCAGAGAGGATTCAAAATGAAGGCTGACGAGCAGAAGAATGATGACGACTCGACGCGCAGTTCCCTCAAAGCGCTGGGTGACGAGTTGGAGCAAGCCATTTCGCATCAGTTGGTCGGCACTGCGCGGAACCTGACCGGGGGAGTTTCAGATCCTCATCGGCAAGGCAGAAGGCGTGGCACTCTCGCACTCGCGACGCTGGGCCTAGTGGTCGTTGCTGCCGCGGCGGTTGTATTCACAACGACCGCCGGCTCCGGAGAGCAGGCAGTTCTGTCCGCATCCCCGCAAAATGCACGGACGGAAGCCCGGTCAACTGCTGATGAGTCCTCCGGTGACCCCTCCGTCCCACCGGCATCGATGTCGGGCGAGGAGTTCAAGTCGACGATCTTCCTGAAGGCGACACCGTTCGTCGGGACCAACCCGGTGTGCGAGCCGAGCGGTCCCACCGCCACCAGAAGTAGCGATGGTTCGACCATCGGAGCGTTCACGTGCACTCTGGTCCGGGCTCCCACCGGCATGAGCACCGCGGCCGACGGCGGACTTCCAAGCACCCAGATGTACATCAGTTACCATCCCGACCGAACGAGCATCATCGAAACTCGCTGCGACAGTGACGCGACACGACTTGTCTGGAACTGCTCGTCGGAATCCAACAAGGGCGAGTGGCTCGCACATGACAGAGTCGAAGGATTCACCTGGACAAGTGATCCGGGCGACTGAGCATTTCGTAGAAGTGGAGCTGTGATCACTTTGCGACACGGGTTCTTCGACTAGACCACAACGGTGCCCAGTTTCAGGACCGCGGAAGTAACAGAGGTCATATCGGAGCGTCGAGGGTTGCAACGTCTGCGTGTCGACATGCCCGACGGGTCGAGCGCCCGGGCATATGGCCTGACCCAGCTGATCGGCACCTGCGACCCTGGGGATCGGGTTGTGTTGAACACCACAGCCGTCGAGTTGGATCTTGGCACCGGCGGCTGGCACTTCGTTCACTGGAACCTCAGTCGTGAGGACTTCGTCGAGCCGGGACCCGAGCACATCATGAAGATGCGCTACACGAGCCTTCAGATCGATGCCGGTACCGACGAGCTGAACCACCCCGAATGCGACCTGCCGATCGACGGAGTTCCGGTTGTGGTCTGCTCGGTGCACAGCCAGGTTGCCGCTGTTGCCGCGTCATTCGCCGCCTCGGCACCCGAGCTGAACCTTGTCTATGTGATGACCGACGGAGCCGCCCTTCCTCTGGCACTGTCGGATCTGGTCGCGACCATGACCGAGAATGGAACCATCGCCGGATCGATCACGGCCGGTCACGCCTTCGGCGGAGATATGGAAGCCGTTTCGGTACCCGCTGCGCTCGGCCTGGCAGTGCACACCCTCGGTGCGGACGCTGTTGTCGTCGGCATGGGACCTGGCGTGGTCGGGACGGGCACGGCTCTCGGCACCACTGCCATCGAGGTCGCTCCGATTCTCGATGCCGTGGCTGATGCGGGTGGGGTGCCCATCATGTGTGTCCGGGCGTCGAGCGGGGATCCGCGCCCACGGCACCAGGGAATCTCCCACCACACAGTCACTTCCGCGCGGCTCACCCACAGCCGTCCCTGGGTTGCTCCGGTGCCACCTGAGGCCGCGGATCTGCCGGGCGTGCGGGCGTCGGGAATCGGTGGGACCGAGGACCCGCCTAAAATACTTGCCATGGCAGGACTGAAGGTGACGACAATGGGTCGCTCCGTCGAGGAGGATCGACTCTTCTTCGCAGCCGCTGCAGCCGCCGGAACGCTCGCCGCCACGGTCGCAACACAGGGCGAATCAGCCTTGGGTGAAGATTCCAATCGTGGTTCAGGCGTCGGTGAAGCAGCCTTGGGTGAAGATTCCAATCTGGATCGGGAGTAGGACTTGGCAAAGCTTGATCGCCTCTTGAATCTGACTGCGGCCCTGATCGACACGACGATCCCCCTGACTGCGGAACAGATCCGCGAGCGGGTTCCTGACTACCCCGAGGGAAAAACTGCGTTCCACAGGGCTTTCGAGCGCGACAAGGATGACCTGCGCGAAATGGGCATTCCGCTCGAAACCGTGACGGTCACCCATACCGAGCAACCCATATCGGCCTACACGATCGATCAGGACACCTACGCCCTTCCCGATCCCGGACTGACACCCGAGGAACTCGCCGCCCTATACCTGGCGAGCACCTCGGTGATGCTCGAGGGCCACGATGAGGAAGATCTGGAGTTTGCCTTCCGGAAGCTCGGCGGCTCAGGGGCCAGCGGCGAAGCTGTCGCCACACCGTTGGCGACCGTGCCGGTCTCACCGTCGCTGGCGAACCTGTTCGAAGCCACGATCGAGCGGCGTCAGGTCGACTTCGGTTACTCGGGCAGCCAGCGCCGCCTGCAGCCCTACCGCCTGCAGTTCGAACGGGGCCATTGGTATCTGAGCGGACACGACCTGGACCGCGACGACCATCGGAGCTTCCGTCTCGACCGGATCGAAGGTGACGTGACGGCCGGACCTCCCCGCAGTTTCGAAAGGCCCGAATCACCACGTGGCGTCCTCACCCGCCCGTGGGAGATGGGCGAAGGCCCGGCGATTCCGGTCAAGGTTCACATCGACCGAGAACCTGCCCAGGCAACGCTGGTCGACCATCCCGACCTAACCGTCATCGAAAGATCTCCTAACGGTTCGGTCGTGGTCGAGCTTTCGGTCAGCAACCCGAACGGCCTTTGGCACTTCATGGTCAACCTGTTGGATCGGGCAGAAATCCTCGAACCTCCGGAGATGAGAGAAGGCCTGATCCGCTACTTGAGCTCACACACGGCCGCCGCAACAGCCACCCCGGCGACTGCATCGGACCCGCCTGTCGCCTCGGCAAGAGCCAATCGGGGGAACCCATGAAGCGAGTGACCGCTGTCGAGCGGGTTCAGCGGATCCTGACAATCCTTCCGTGGATAGTCGACAACCCGGGCTGTCACGTCGACGAGGTGTGTGACCGGTTCGGGATTGAGCGCAGCGATCTGATCAACGACCTGGACCTGGTATTCGTTCACGTAGGACTCCACCCGTTCACGCCCGACATGCTCTCCGACGTTTCGATCGAGGACGACCGGATCAACGTCCATCTGGGCGACTACTTCCACCGGCCGCTTCGTCTGACCAGCCTCGAGGCTCTGATTCTGTTGACTGCCGCAAGTGCAAACATCCCGTTTGCGACAGGCGACGAAGACGGCCGTGCGACCTTGGGTTCCGCTGTCGACAAGCTCAGGACAGCGCTGGGCGCTG
Source organism: Microthrixaceae bacterium (assembly GCA_049647585.1). GTDB lineage: Bacteria > Actinomycetota > Acidimicrobiia > Acidimicrobiales > Microtrichaceae > JAGQSZ01. Next base: position 50,865 of record JBARXY010000025.1, read on the forward strand.
GCGAAGGCAACACATTCGATGTGCAACTGGGTGCCGCCGACCAAGGGATGCTCGAGACGTTCAGACAAGCGGCGCAGAGCCACAAGAGCGTTCTGATCGGCTACTACACATACGGCCGTGATGAGCTGTCGACCAGACTCGTCGACCCCCACCGCGTCACCAGCCAGAGCGGCTTCTGGTATCTGAGCGCGTGGTGTCACAAGGCCGGCGCGCTACGGGAGTTCCGGGTCGACCGGATCTACTCCGCTGAACCGACCGATGAGACCTTCGAAGCTCCGATCGAGACTCCGGAGTTCTCCTGGAATCTGAACGAGCGCCTCCGGACGGTAGAAATAGTTGGTGACCCATCGATCACCTGGGTATCGGAGCTCTATCCCTGCGACGAGGTCGAAACGCTCGCGGACGGTCGACTCAGAATCGTCCTTCCGGTCACAGCTACCAGGTGGTTGGAGCGACTACTGCTCAGACTCGACCCCTCGACGACGGTTCTGGACGCCGAGACCGGCGAGGACCTTCGCCCGGTCGCCGTTGAGGCGGCACGCAGGATCCTTGGACGCTACGACTCGGGCGCTGCGTGAGTGAGCTGAACCACATCGGACCCGGCGGAACGAAGCCCGAGATATTCGTTCGTCTACGAATCCGCCCAGCCGGGTCGGATCTAAGGATCAGGTTGTATCGTGGCTGAAATGACCGATCCGCCCAGCAGTCCCGACGAGGGCTCCGGCGAAGACTCTGGCGAACACTCCGGCGAAGACTCCGGCGAAGATCTGGTAGCACCGGTTGTGCGTAGGGAAGGCAAGCAGAAGTCCTCCACGCGCAACCTGATCGAGTGGCTAGGCGTCATCGTCGTCGCGGTTGTCCTGGCGATCATCATCAAGACCTACTTGGTCCAGGCATTCAGCATTCCGTCGGAATCGATGAGCACGACGCTGATGATCGGTGACCGTGTCCTGGTCAACAAATTGAGCTACGACGCCCACGACCTGAACCGGGGTGACGTGATCGTCTTCGCCAGGCCACCCGGTCTTCCGGCGAAGCCGGGTGATCCGGCAGATCTGATCAAGCGCGTAATTGCGCTGCCCGGTGAGACGGTCGTGGCCAAGGACGGCTCCATCTACATCGATGGCAAGCGACTGGACGAGCCATACCTGGAGGACTCGGTCGATACCCTCGACCTGGACAATCCCGTGGCCATTCCCAAGGGCCAGGTCTGGGTCATGGGCGACAACCGGATGAACTCCGAGGACAGCCGATTTTTCGGCCCCATCGATGACGACACGATCGTCGGCCGGGCGTTCATGATCATGTGGCCGCCGAGTCGAATCGGAGCTCTCTGAACCTCAGCCGTGGCTGCGGGCAGCGTCGGTCATCCGTTCGACGTGTTCGCTGACCACCGCGTCGATTCCCATGTTCAGAAGGTCCAGGATCTGCCGCTCGTGTTCGGGCATCCAACCGACGGTCAACCGGCTGAAGCGGTGGAACAACGCGACGTGTCCAGCCGTCCATTCGGAGAACGGAAGACTCATCCCTGAGATAGAGCGTTCGCGAAGTCGGGCGGCATGCTGCTCGGGCCCGCGTGGCAGCTCAGCCAGTCGGGCCGAATGGATGTAGCGAATCTCTGGCTGCTTCTCACGCCAGGAAGTCAGAGTGTCGAGATCGTCGTGGGTCAGCCAGAGGCGATCGAGCGCACCGGCGGTCCGTGCGGATTCGACGACGACCTCGAACGACGCCGCGTCTCTCAGATCGAGCGACAGTTCATAATCGATTCCGCAGCTGGAATAGAGCTCATCGAGATCGACCGCCGGAGAGGGGAGCGAATCCCTATCGACCGAGGCAACGGACTTCTTCCGCAGACGAGATCCGACCACTCCACCGGCGTTGAAAATCGCCTGATTATCGGCGGTGAGCCAGATGTCACCGTTCATCCCAGAGGCTCCGAGTCTGAGGCTCAATTGGAAGGATTCGAGTGTGTTCGCTCTGACGTGCGCTCCGGCTCCGCCGCGGGCGAAGAACACCGTCGAACCAAGCAGGGGAGCAAACATCGCAGTCATACAGAGGCTCAGTTTGGCAGTGATTCGAGGTCGGTGAAACTAAGGAGCGAAGCCTCCGGGACCCCGGTGGTGGCCTTGGGTCGCCCGCGGGCAAACCTCTCTGAGGGGGGCCATTTGGACCAGTTCTGAATGAAAGGTCAATACCACTGGAAGAAAAGCCGAAGTTACTGCTGTAAGTCACACCAAGGAGACCTGATGGCACTGATTCGTGCGACCTGTAGCGATTGTGGAGACGTGGAACTTCGTTCGCGTGACCTTCGTGTCCGGACGTGCATCGAGAATTCAGAGGCCACCTACCTGTTCCGTTGCCCGGTTTGCCGCATGATCGAGGTACGTCCGGCCGAGCAGCACGTCGTCGATGTTCTCGTTGCTGCTGGAGTGCGCGAAGAGCACTGGCACATCCCGGCCGAGATCGCCGAACGTCCGGTCGGCGAGACCATCAGCCATGACGATGTTCTCGACTTCCACGACCTGTTGAGCACCACCGACTGGTTCGAGACTCTCGCGACGATGACGGAGCGCTGATCCGGTAGCGTTCGCTCGTGACATTCGTGCTCGTGGCGTTCGCTCTCCTCGCAATTACCGGCGTTCTGATGCACCGTTGTATCTCGAGACTTGCCGAAGCAACTGAGCTGATCGACGGGCTTTCTGCACAGAATTGGCTCGACACCTCGGGGCGCCTGACCGCTACCGCGGCAGAGGTCGACGAGCAGATCTCGGACAGCCGGGCCTCTTGGGCCAAGTGAGAGATGTTCAACGTCACCGGTGGTGAAATCGTCATAATTGTGCTCGTGGCCTTGCTGGTTCTGGGGCCGGAGCGCATACCGGAAGTCGCACGAAACATCGGCCGCCTCATCAACAAGGCGAAGACGATGTCCGAGGGCTTCCAGAACACGGTCAGTGACATCTCTAGCGACCCGTCAATGAAGCCGTTGAAGGACCTGGGTGAACTTGCAGCCCGGCCCCGCCAGAAACTCGCCGAGTTTGCCGCCGAGGCCGAAGCCGAGGAGCGGGCCCAGCGAAAGCTCGAGGAGCGGGCGCGCATGGAGGCCGAACAGGCTCAAGCCGCCTTGGCCTCCCAAGCGGGAGACGAGAGCGATATCGGCCAGCCGCCTGAGCGCCCCGCTGCCAGCGCAGAAGTCGCCCAGGACGGATTGCCCGATGCCGGCGCAGAAGTCGCTCTCGAAGCCGTGCCCGACTCCGAAAGCGGCTCCGTAGTCGATGAAGAGGTCAGACTTGACGCCATGCCGGACGCCGGCGCAGAAGTTGCACTCGAGGCCGTCCCCGACAGCGAAGCCGTCCCCGACAGCGAAGCGGAGCTCCGGAGCCAGTGAAGCGCCCCTCGATATTCAAGGGTGCCGAGCGACAGGGCGCTGACATGACGCTTTCGGACCACATCCGAGAGCTCCGCTATCGGCTTCTGGTGTCAGTTGGAGCGATCTTCGTTGGAATGATCCCTGCGTGGTTCCTCTACAACCCCCTGCTCAATATGCTCAACTCGCCGTACTGCACGGCTCTGACAAACGTTGACGCGGCGGCGAGCTGTGACTTTTTCTCGATCAACCTGCTGGACCCATTCGCACTCCGTCTGAAGGTCGCCGGATATGGGGGAGTGTTCCTGGCGATGCCGGTCATCCTCTGGCAGCTGTGGCGATTCCTCGCGCCGGGTCTCTACAAACGGGAGCGCCGTTACGCACTGGCGTTTACCGTCTCGGCGTTCCTGCTCTTCACGTTCGGGGCGTTCGTCGCCTATTTCACGCTGAATCAGGCCGTCCAGTTCCTGGTGCGGGTGGGCGGGCCGGACATCGAGATTCGCTCGGGACCGAACGAGTTCGTGAAGCTCTCGCTGTTCATGATGCTCGCCTTCGGCGCAGGCTTTCTGTTCCCCCTGGTCCTGGTGGCGCTGCAGATGATCGGTGTCGTCACTCCCCAGAAGCTCTCCTCGTGGCGGCGCCAGATCGTCCTGATCATCGTCGTCGTCGCTGCGGTCATCACCCCCAGCGGAGATCCGATTTCGCTCGCTGCGCTCTCGGTTCCGATGTACGTGTTCTTCGAGGTCGCTGTGCTACTCGGGCGACTGATGGCCCGACGAAAAGGCAAATCCGGCTCATCTGAACCAACTGAAGCAATGGCCTGAGTGAACCCATGAACGACAGATTCGGTCACTCCTTCAAACAGGACCGATTCCAGGTCGAGGCAATTGCGGCGCTCGATCGTAGTGAGAACGTGTTGGTGGCCGCTCCAACCGGATCCGGAAAGACCGTCGTTGCCGAACACGCGGTGTCACTCGCACTCGACGCCGGCGCACGCTGCTTCTACACCGCACCGATCAAGGCCCTCTCCAACCAGAAGTACAACGACCTGGTAGCTGCTCTCGGAGCAGACTCGGTCGGACTTCTCACAGGTGATCACGCAATCAACAGCGGCGCACCCGTGCTCGTCATGACCACGGAAGTGCTGCGAAACATGGTCTACGCAGGCTCCGACGCCTTGGACGGTCTCGCCTGGGTGGTACTCGACGAGGTCCATTTTCTCGCCGACGCATACAGGGGTCCCGTCTGGGAGGAGGTGCTGATCCACACACCTCTGTCGGTGAAGTTCGTCTGTCTATCGGCAACAGTTTCAAATGCCACCGAGTTGGGGGAGTGGATCGAGGAACTGCGGGGCACCACCTCAACGGTCATCGAACACGAGCGGCCGATCGAGTTGGAATCAGTTCTTCTGGTGGGCGACCGTGTCGCACGCGACGAGCTGATGGTTCCGCTGCTCGTCGACGGTCGGCCCAATCCCGATGGTCGACGATTCGACGCTGATCGTCCCTCTGGTCCTCCCGGCAGGTACCCGAGGACGAAGTCGCGCTATTTCACCCCTCGGCGGGTCGAGACCATCGAAACGCTCGCAGCGGAGGACATGCTGCCGGCCATCTACTTCATCTTCAGCCGCAACGGCTGCGACGAGGCGGCCAGCAGATGTTTTCAGGCGGGGCTGCGGCTGACGGAGCAATCCGAACGTGAACGCATCCGACACCTTGCGGAGTTACGCACCGAGACACTATCGAATGGCGACCTCGAGGCTCTCGGTTACGAACAGTGGCTCACGGCGCTTGAGCAGGGAATTGCTTCGCACCACGCAGGAATGGTGCCCGCCTTCCGGGAGGCTGTCGAGGATTGCTTCGTCGAAGGTCTCGTCAAGGTGGTATTTGCTACTGAAACACTTGCGTTAGGTATCAATATGCCAGCCCGATCGGTCGTCATCGAGAAGCTGAGCAAGTTCAATGGCGAACGACACGAGTTTCTATCAGCGGGTCTTTTCACCCAGCTGACGGGCCGTGCCGGACGCCGTGGTATTGACGACGAGGGTCACGCGGTCGTGCACTGGTCGCCCTTTACGACCTTCACCCAGGTGGCGAACCTGGCGGCAAGCCGTGAATTCCCGCTTGTCTCGTCGTTCAGGCCCACCTACAACATGGCCGCCAACCTGGTGGACCGCTACAGCCGGGACACGGCCTTTGAAATACTCGGCCACTCCTTTGCACAGTTCCAGGCCGAACGATCCGTGGCACGAATGACAGCCAGGCGGCTCCGCCTGACCCAGGAGTTGGACGCCATCACCGAGACGAGCTCCGAATCTGTTCCCGCCGCGGTTTTTGATGTCGCCGGATACGCAGCCCTTCTCGACAAGGTGAAATCCACCCGAACCACCGCCAAGCAAGCCGCCGAGGAGTTCAACCTGGCCTTGGCGTCGCTCACCCCGGGCGACGTTCTCGAACAAACGACTCCCAGCGGAGTGAAACGCGTGGTGGTCGTCTCGGTATCGACCCGCAAGGGCGGGACAACCAGGGTTCGTTGTGTCGACAAGAATGCCAAGACGCTCTGGGTGGACCGCAGCTATCAATCAGGACCGTCCGGGCAGTCAGACCGTTACGAGACGAATGAGTGGGGGAGCCTGACTCCGGTCGGACGGGTGGAGCTGCCAGTTCCGTATCTGCCCAAGGACCCGGAGTTCAGGCGTACCGTGGCTGCGCTGCTCCGGAGGATGAACCCCAAACGGGGGACGAGTGGAAAACCCCACCGGAATCAGCGTCCGGTTTCCAGCGGCACGGACGATGAATCACCATCGACCATTCGCGCGCTCATCGAAGAGCACCCGCTCCACGCCCATCCCGACAGGGAGGCGCTGCTCGGCCAGCATCTGAGCAGTACGGGGGTCGCCAGGCAGCTCAAGGATCTCGACGCCGAGATTTCGCGCCGCGGAACCACTCTCGCCGATCAACTCGAGTCGATTCTCGCTGTGCTCACCCAGACCGGACATTTGGACGGTTGGAATCTGACTCCGGCCGGTGAACGACTCCGGCGGATCTACCACGAATCGGATCTGCTCCTGTCGCTGGCGATCACGGACGGACTGTTCGACGGGCTGACTCCGGCTGAAGTTGCCGCGCTCCTGAGCTGCTTCACCCATGAGCACCGCAGTTCCGAACCCCCACCCACACCGGTCCTGCCAAGCGTCGCCGTGAGGGACGGGGTTACCCGACTCAGGTCCTTGTGGAAACAACTAGAGCGAGGGGAACGCTCGGCCAAGGTTCCCCAGACACGTGAACCCCAACCCGGGTTTGCTGACGCAGCATGGTCATGGGCCTCGGGCGGGGCTCTTGAAATGATCATCGACGATGATCTGAGCGGCGGCGATTTCGTACGGAACATCCGTCAGCTGATCGACCTGCTGGCACAGCTGGGTGAAGTGGCCATCAATCCCGAAACCGGCCACGCGGCCCGTAGCGCAGCGGAGTCGCTGCGTCGAGGAGTCATCGTCGCCTCGGGCGGACCCGGATGACCATCCGCAAGGGCGAGCCGTGGGGTGCGCCGGGCTCATTGTCCGAGGAAAGCCCTGTCGTCGACAGTGACCGAGCACTCGCACGGGTGCTCGAAGAACGCCTTCCCGAGGAATTGCTCGCCGAATCTCCCCCAGACCCGGCCGATGCGGCGGAACCCGTGGGGCGTCCCGTCGAAGTTGGACTTCTGGGAGGCGACCTGCACAGATCTGTGGGCGCACCTTCCCATTCGGTTTCGGACCTCTATGACGGAAGCGGCATGCGACTCCCCATCGACGTCGGGATCGTCGAGTTCGAGGACCAGGGAGTCCAGACCCGGCGGCTCTTCGTTGCCCACCTCGTTGCCCGTGTCAGCCGCACCGGTGGACTCTGGTTGGGTCGCACGGTGATCGTCATGAACGGCTCGTTCATCGGCACAGCGAATCTGGGACCGAAGGCACATCCGAACGACGGTCGACTCGATGTTGTCGACGGCAGGCTCAATTTCGCAGACCGTCGGAAGGCTCGCCCTCGCATGGCGACTGGGACACACGTTCCTCACCCGTCTCTGGTCGAGCTCCGGGTCAAGCAAGTCGTCCTGTCCGACGACAGGCCCTTCCAGGTCCGTGTCGATGGCGAGACCATCGGCTCTGCGAGGGAGCTGAGGATCCGTTGCATTCCGGACGCTGCCGTCCTCGTCGTCTGATTCGCCACCTGGGCCCCATCTGACCCGCGGCTGGACCCTCGTCCTACCCGCGGCTGGATCGTTGCGCGACTCGCGGCTTAAACCGAGATCTACTGGCTAGCCTCAAGCCATGTTGGCATGGCACTTAGTGGAGTCACCGGGCAACTACATATGGGGCGAGGTTCCTGACCCTGTTGCAGGGCCCGGGCAGGTTCGAATCAAAGTGCGGGCCTCGGCGCTCAACCACATGGACCTGTGGCTGACCACCGGCCTTCCCAAGCCGCCGGCCTTTCCCCATGTTGCAGGAAACGATGTCGCCGGTGTCATCGAAACACTGGGCGAGGGGGTCACGGGCTGGGCGATCGACGACGAGGTGGTCATCAACACGGCCCAGGTGCCGGCAGAAGCCCTAGATCGTGGGATCGACTCGGTGCTGGACCCGCAAATGAGACTTCTCGGTGAGCAGTCGTGGGGCGGTCACGGAGAGTTCGTGGTCGTTGACGCCCACCAGATCGAACACCGACCGAAGGGCCGCAGCTGGGCCGAGGCAGCCTCGTACCCGGTCTGTGGAACGACCGCCTACAGGCTGCTGCGACGGGCCAATTTGGGAGCCGATGACTCGGTCCTCATTACAGGCATCGGCGGCGGCGTTGCGACCGCGGCAATGCAGATCGCCCTGCACATCGGAGCGCGGGTGTTCGTAACCTCGCGCGACCCCGACAAGCGCGCGGCGGCGTTGGCTCTCGGCGCCGAGGGTGCCTTCGACTCGGCCCAGCGATATCCGGTGTCCGTTGACGTCGTGGTGGACAGCGTCGGACCTGCCACCTGGGAGTCCTCGATGAGAACGCTTCGCAACGGTGGGCGGATGTGTGTATGTGGCGGCACGTCAGGTCCGACGGTCACGCTGCAGCTTCCCAGGCTGTTCTTCAAACAGCTCGATATCATCGGCGCGAGCTGCGGCTCCCAGGAGGAGTTCCGCCATGTCACCAAACTGATGGAAGCGGGTCTACCGGCAGTGATTGACAGCATCCATCCACTCACGGACCACCCTGCTGCGCTGACTCGCCTGCGCGAGGCGGCCCAGATCGGCAAGATCGTGCTGGAGCACCCGGAGTGAGCGACATAGACGCCGACAGAAGGTCCTTGGCGAAGGCCCGCGCGTATGACCACATCGACCGTCTGAGCGAGAAGCTACTCGACGTCTCGCACCGTATTTTTGATCGCCCGGAACTGTGTTTCGAGGAGCATTATGCCCACGATCTGCTCTGCGATTCCCTTGAGAGCGAAGGTCTGGCCACCACCCGCCACGCATACGGTCTCGACACCGCGTTCGAGGCCGTCGCTGGCAACAGCGGACAAACCATCGCGGTCATCTGCGAGTACGACGCCCTGCCCGAGATCGGCCATGCCTGTGGCCACAACCTCATCGCGGCTGCGGGACTCGGCGCCGCCCTGGCCACGGCTCCGCTCGCGGAACAGCTCGGTGGCCGCCTGAAGGTGCTGGGGACACCCGCAGAGGAAGCGGGTGGCGGCAAAGAGTTCATGATTCGCGCAGGCGCCTTCGACGATGTCAGCGCAGCCATGATGGTCCACCCTGCCGACCACAACCTGCCGTCGCTGACGACCTTGGCGTTCCACGGCTTGGAGGTCGACTACCACGGGGTGGCGTCCCATGCTGCGGCCGCACCGCACATGGGCCGCAATGCTCTCGACGCTGCGGTACTCGGCTATGTGAACGTCGCCGCGCTGCGCCAGCACATCCGCCCGGACGAACGCGTTCATGGCATCTTCACCCGGGCCGGGGACAAGGCGAACGTCGTGCCCAAGCACACCAGTGCCCAGTGGTATGTCAGGTCGACGAATGTCGCCGACCTTGAGAAGCTGAAGGACCGCGTGGTGGCGTGTCTGCGCGCTGGTGCGGAAGCCGCAGGCTGCACGATGGACCTGCGTTGGATAGAGCCGCCGTACTCCGAGATGATCGACAACGCCGAACTGCTGAGACGTTACGAGCGCAACGCGGCAGCGCTCGGGCGGAAATTCGACCTTGCCGAAGAGGTCGGCGAGGTGGTCGGCAGCACTGACATGGGCAACGTCAGCCAGGTAGTGCCGTCAATCCACCCGCTAATCGCGGTGGCCCCTGCAGGGGTCTCGATCCACACCGCCGATTTCGCCGTTCACGCCGGGGGAGAAGCGGGTGACAGAGCTGTGATCGACGGAGCGAAGGCCCTCGCTGCAACCGTCATCGACTGCTGGCTCGACCCGCTGGTCTGACAACTCCTGACAACTCCTGACAATCGGCCTGACAATCGGCCTGACGATCGGCCTGACGATCGGCAGAACTCGACAGCCATGCTGACAACCGGCTTGGCGGCGATTTATCCGCAGTGCAGGTCCGTGCAGTCGCTGTGCCACATTCAGCTGAGCCACATTCAATGGCCATCACCGCCGACATGGCAGCCCGGATCTAGTCTCAAGGCGTGAGTCCAGCCGCGCCCACATATTTCGCCGAACAGTTCAGCGACGAGGAACGAGTCGTCCTACGTCGGTATTTCTCGAACCTCGACGGTCCGGTATTCGCCCTCGTCAACCTTCCGGAGGTCGTCAAGGGCGCACTCTTCGCCAGGTACTCCCGCTCGGCGAAGTCGCTAAGGCGATTGTTCCTGGACGAATTCGTAGGTGAACTCGACACATCAGGCGATGAGTCGGTCGATGCAACCATCGGCCTTGCCCGTGCAGAGGCACTCTATGACAGGGTGTTCTTCGAATACGGCGACGACAGCGTCGCTCAGTTGGGTGGAGTTCACCTGGCGTGTGAGCAGTCGTCGAACCTGTTGACCAAGATTCTCGAGTGGGGTCGGCTGATGTCGTACCTCGAGCAGTCGACCCGCTACATCCCCTACGACGAAAGGGCCGGCGGCCGGTATCGGTACTACCGGGACCCCGAGATTCTGTCGTCAAACATGGGTGCCCGTTACGTGGGGGACATGGACCGCCTCTTCGACACCTACGGCGAGTTGGCCCGCACCATCCAGGACCATTTCAAGGAACGGTTCCCCAAGACCGAGCAGGATTCCGACTTCGTCTACCGCCAGGCGATCCGGGCCAAGGCCTTCGACGCCACACGCGGAATTCTCCCTGCCGCGTCGCTGTCGAATGTCGGTATCTACGGATCGGGACAGGGTTTCGAGTCGCTGTTGATCCACATGATGGCGAACCCGCTGCCCGAGGCCCAGCAGTACGCGCAGCTGATCCTGACCGAACTCAGAAAGGTCATACCCAGCTTCCTGCGACGGGTCGACCTTCCCGACCGGGGGCTGGCGTCGGTCGAGTACATGGCCGAGCGGCGCTCTTCCATGGAAACCGTCGCCTACGAAATGCTCGCAGGTGACGAGGAATCCGTCCCTGCCGCCCCCACCGTGTCGCTTCTCGACTGGGATCCCGAGGGCGAGGTGAAGGTGATAGCAGCGATGCTCTATCCCTACACGAGCATCCCCGAGTCGAGAATTCTCGACAGGGTGAGGGCCATGTCGGTGGACGACCGGCTCTCGGTTGCGCGTGCCTATTTCGGAGAGCGCGGCAACCGACGTCACAAGCCCGGCCGCGCACTTGAGCGCACGGACTACCGCTTCGATGTCGTCTCGGACTACGGCGCGTTCCGAGATTTGCAGCGGCACCGTCTGATGACCATCGAGTGGCAGGAACTCTCACCCGGTCACGGCTACACCCGACCGGTATCCATCGACGACGCTGGTCTGACGGACCAGTTCGACCACGCGATGGGCATTTCGAGTGACCTGTGGGCTCAGCTCTCCGAGCGGTTCCCTGAACGTGCCTCCTACGCCGTTTCGTTGGCATATCGAATCCGCTATGCAATGCAGTTCAATGCCCGTGAGGCGCTGCATCTGATCGAACTGCGGACCTCGGTCCAGGGCCACCCCAGCTACCGGTCTGTGGGCCAGGAGATGCACCGTCTGATCGCCGAGCAGGCCGGACACCGCACGATTGCCGAGATGATGACGTTCGTCGACCATTCCGGCGAGCCCGAGCTAGAACGCCTCGATGCCGAGCGACGGGCCGAGGCACGTCGCTCCGACGCCTCCTGATTCCGCCCCCAACTGAGGCCAAAGGCATCGCCCGGCAACCATCCGGACAACCCTCTTGCCGGATCGTTAAGTAGCCACGTCTGGCCCTTGTGCCAAGGTTCTCGCCCCGGGTAGCGCGAAAGTCGCCCAGCTGTGTCTATGATGCGGCCCGACCTCAGCCAGTCGGCTGGATCCCCAGGCGCGAAATGGACAAGTGGATCGTGGACGAAGACTTCAACGGCGATGAAGCCGAACCTCTTGAAGAAGATGAACTCGAGGAAGATCTCGACGAGGAAGACATCGACGAAGTAGACGGCGTAATTGACGCCGAGGTCGAGGTGGTCGACAAGGACGCCATCGACGAGGATGAGGACGAGGAGGTCCCGACAGCTCGTCGGAAGCGGCCTTCTGACGTCGACGATGACGAGGACGAGGACATAGATCCCGATGACGTCGAGGCGGATCTCGACGCCATCCTCAAGGACAGGATCGCGGCCACACCCGACGACGAGGATGAAGAGGACGAGGTCGTCGAGACCGGCGTCGAAGGTGACGGGACAGAGCGGGTAGCCGCGAAGTCCGCCGAGGAGTTCACCTGCACGACCTGTTTCATGATCGTCCATCCCCGCCAATTCGGGCGGAAGGGCAACTTGACCTGCCCCGAGGGCTACTCGCCGTGTTCGTCAATAGCAATCGTCGAATCCCGACAGAAGAACGCTGCAAAGAAGTAGACGGTTTCCAGTTCGTCCCATCAAGGGCATGATTGACGGTCATGAGCTATCAGCCTCTCGACGGAGACGTCACGTCATCAAAGCTCAATTCCGGACGGGCTCGCCCTGACGACTGGCCCACGGCTGACGATCCCGACGGAATGGCTTTCGAAGATCTGATCTGGGCGCTTCCACGATTCGTCGATCGCACTTCGAAGCAGTTGGAACTGGCCAGGCTGTTGGCGTCACACCTTCCATGTGTCGGATCACTCGTATCCCGGAGCGGCGAGCAATCACGGCCGGGCGCCCCGGAATCGAATTCCGGTGAACCCCTCGATGTGCTTGACGTACTCGCAGAGGACCGCCCAAGCGCGCCGCAGGACCATCCGGTCGACAGAGCCACAGTGTCAGACCCGGTCGACAAGACCGCAGTGTCGGAGCCGGTCGAATGGCCAGTGTCGGAGCCGGTCGAACGGCCAGAGGTGGCTCCCGTCGACCACCCGGTACCTGAAGAGGGCGACCTGGCGGTGGCCGGCTACGACAGCCTGGCGGCGTCCCAAGTAGTTCCCAGGCTGGCCACGCTGGCCAGATCCGACCTCGCACTGATCCATGCCTACGAGCAGGCCCACCGGAACCGGCAGACGATCATGCACCGGGTCCGCCAGCTCTTGGACAACTAGGAGCAGCGTGGAGCCGACGGAATCCGGACCAGACACCCAGCCTGTCCCCGCAACCGAAGAGGGACAGGCCGAGGTAGCCGTCCATGCGCTTTCAACACGCCGGGCCACCCTCGCGGACCTTTCCGAGCTGACCCGCCTCGACACGGCCGCCAGAGAGGCACTCGGTGGATCTCGGGGCGGCGAGCTCTACTTCCTGCGAAACGCCAGGGTGCAGCCCGTCGATGATTCCTACCGCCGTGATCTCGATGATCCCGACCGGCTGGTGCTTCTGGGGTCGATCGGTGATGTAGCTGTCGGCTACGCAGTGGTTTCTGCGGTCGATCTCGCCGGCGGATACCGACTGGCCGACATCAACGAGATATTCGTAGAGACCGAAGCGCGTGACATAGGGGTGGGAGAGTCGCTCATCTCGGAGATCATCAGGTGGGCCACCCAGAAGGGCTGCCACGGGCTCGACTCGCGTGCACTGCCGGGGGACCGCTCTACCAAGAACTTCTTCGAGAGTAACGGGCTGGTGGCTCGGGCGATCCTGGTCCATCGTGACCTGCGTGGATCATGACTCTGGATCTGGACCCCTGGTGCGGGATGGCCGAACCCAAGCCACGGATCAGTGTCGCCGCCGTCGTTGAACGCCGCGACGAGATTCTTCTGATACGCCGTTCGGGGGGACCCAGCGCAGGGGAGTGGTCCGTGCCGGCGACCCTGCTCGATCCGCTCGAAACGATGGCCGAGGCCACGGTCAGGGCCCTGGCGGGCCAGACCGGTTACGACGCCGGTCTGTGCGGTCCGTTCATGGGATGGACCGAACTTATCGACGACGGCGCTGCGACTCACCAGGTCGTGATGTTTTTCAGAGCCGTGATTCTGGATGAGGAACCCGCCGCTGTTGGTACAGCCATCGAGGTTCGCTGGACCCCGGCGTGGGATGTTCCAGAGCTACGACTTGTCGATGGGCTGGCCGAGTTCCTCGCCGACCAAGGTCTGATCGACACAGTCATCTGAAGCGGCGATGTCCTCGGCTGTACGAGGCTGACGCAGATGTCACCTGGCGGGGCGCCGCGATGGGCACCCGCGCCAGACATCCAGTCGGTCAGCGGCCCTTCCACTGGGGGTCGCGCTTCTCGATGAAGGCGTTCAGTCCTTCAGAGAAGTCCTCGGTGGCGAACATCTTCATGATACCGTCGCCAGAGAGTTTCCAGCCGATCTCGTCGGGCTGATCGGTGGCTTCGAGGACGATCTTGCGACTCTCACGAACCGCCAGCGGCGCTGCCAGCGAGATCTCGCCGGCCAACTCCATGGCCGTAGCGAGGGCCTCACCCTCATCACAGATCCGGTTCACCCAACCAAGGTCGTAGGCCCGCTGAGCCGGAAAATCGAGACGGCCGGTCAGCACCAGTTCCATCGCCACGTTACGGGGCAACTTGCGGGGCAGTCTGAACAGACCTCCGGCGGCGGCGACCAGGTTGCGCTTTACCTCCGGGACCCCGAACACCGCCGTACGGGAAGCGACCACCAGGTCAGCTGCCAGGACAAGTTCGGTACCTCCTGCGAGTGCTGGACCATCGACGGCGGCGATGATCGGCTTGGTGCGCTCACGCTGGACGAATCCACCGAAGCCACCACGCTCGGTGGACATTCCTCCTGGATCGACACTCATCTGCTTGAGGTCTGCACCTGCGCAAAAGATGTAGCCCTTCTCGGTCTTTGCTCCGGTCAGAATTCCGACCCAGATCTCGTCATCGTTCTCGATCTGATCGACTGCGGCCTCGATACCCGTGGCGACGTCGGTGTTGACGGCGTTACGTGCATTGGGCCGGTTGATCGTGATGATCCCGATATTTCCCTGCTTCTCAAAGTCCACGCTCATGGCAAAAACCTAGCCGGTCCCGCGGGACGTCCCGGACCCTCCATCGGGTCCACTCGATGCCACTAGCTTCACCCGCATGTCGTTCAAGCCGGTAGCCGCACTCATATTCGATTTCGACGGAACGATGATCGATTCCGATGCCGCTCTGGTCGATCCGTTCCTCACGCTCGGTGTGCCCCTGGAGCAGATCAGCTTCGGTCATGCGATCGCAGAGGAGTGTGACCGACTGGGAGTTTCCTTGGACGCGTACGTCGATGCCTACGACACCGAGCTGGCACAACCATTCGAGGGTGTGGGGGAGGTGGTGGGGCAACTGGGCCGCTGGGCGATCTGTTCCAACAAACATCCCCGCTCGGCGTCCGCTGAACTTGCCCGTCTCGGGTGGGAGCCGGAGGTTGCCCTCTATGCAGACCATTTCGACTGGGCACACAAGGGTCTCGGTCCGGTGCTCGAACTGATGGACCTGACGCCCGCGGAAGTGGCGATGGTCGGAGACAGCGCCGGAGACCTTCGCTGTGCCCAGGAGATCGGCTGCCAGATGGTCTGGGCGGGATGGAATCCCAGGGTTGCAGCAGCGGCCCCCGAAGGGACCGTGCTGCAACACCCGAGCGAACTACTCGCTCTCTACGCCTGACTTCCCTGCTTCCGGCACTTCGGCGGCTTCCGGAGCTTCGTCCGCCCCCTTCGCCTCGACTTCCGTCGCTTCGGGTGCTGCGTCAGCTTCCGGCGCTACCTGCGTAGTTTCGGCACCGGCTGGGGCGTCCGTCGTCTCCACGGCTTCCGGAGCTTCGGTCGCTCCAACCACTGGCGTCTCGCCATCGGGTGTTTCAGCCACATTGTCTGTCGCAGCATCGGCCTTGACGGAAGCGCCCTTGTCAGACTGGTCAGACCTGTCAGCGGCGGCCTTGTCAGACTTGTCAGCGGCCTTGTCAGACGCCTTTTCGGATCCCTTGGCGGCCTTGTTCTTCGACGACTGCTTTCCGCCTCGACCTGCGCCCTGACCGGCCCGAGGGCCACGCCCACGCTTGCGAGACGCTGCTGCGATCTCAGCTGGATCCAGTCCGAACAGTTCGACGATCTTCGGGAGTCGGTCGCCAACCCGACGGACCGCTTCGAGCAAGGTCTCCGATGGCTCTTCCGGACGGCCGGCTGGAACAACTGAGCTCCGCACCGGCGAGAAGGCCAAGGCATCCAAGGCGGCCGCCCACAGGTCCTGATTGACCGTTGGGGTTAGTCCTTCGGAAACCGCGGTGATCAGTCGACTCGAGATATCCACCGGCAGGGGAGCACCGGCCTTGGGTGGCCTGGAACTGAGGCGGAGCACGCGGACGAACCGACCAGCATCGAGGTTGGCGGTCATGTCGGCGATCCACATCGCCTGCTCTTCCTCGACCCGTCGGGTGAGGCCCTCCTGGATCTTGTCCTTCAGGGCGAGAGACTCGTCGTCACGTGCCACACCGTCGGCAGCGACGATCACTGAGCGCAGGTCACGCAGATCGAGGGTGTCCAGATCGGCGACGACCGCATCGGCACGGTCACGCCACTCGGCTGCCCGCAGTGCCGGCAGGAGTTTCTCTGCCAGGTCGACTAATTGATCCGCCGGGATCTCTGGCTGGTTGTCCTTCTTCGCCTGGGCATTCTGCTGAGCAATGGCGTCGCGGACGGCCGGGATTCCGCCGCGCAGAACCTGCTCGGCGATCGGACGATGCTCAACCGGCAGCGTGTCGAGAACTGCGGAACGGTGTGCACGACCCGGACGAAGGCGCTGCGGCTTCGGACGCTCCGGCACCGGATCCGGCCGTGGCCCACGTGACCGATCGCCCTGAGGACGGTCGGAACGATCACGGTTGGGGCGATCACCGCGGTCGCGTCCACCGTCGCGACCCTTGCCGCCATCACGTCCGCGGCCACCACCGTCACGGCGTGGCCCTCGGCCTTCTCCGCGGGGGCGGCTGCCCTTTTCGACCAGCGTGGTCGTAACGAGCGGCTCGTCCTGTCGGGTTCCGACGACCTGGAGCGTCTCGGGCTCCTTGCGGACACGCTTATTGGTAAGGACTCCGAGAATCTCAATCCCGTCGATGGTGAAGTCGGCATCGGCCTTGACGACGTCACCAACCTTGGCGCCCTCGGGCAGAACCGTGGCAACCAGGTCTCCCTTGGGTTGTTTGGCTCCGGCAGCACGCCAGGTCCAGGTCCCATCGGGACGTTCGCTGGTCAGTTCGATCTCAATACGACGAGACATAGTGGCTTCAACCTATCGAATTACGGGGCGGTGCCGATAACGCGGTCCGCCTGGGGAAGATCAGCCCAGCGCGTCAAGCAGGGCATTCTCAATCACCTCGGGTAGCGCAGGATGACACCAGATCTGCTCACGGGCCAACCGGTCGGCCGGGATGTCGAATCTCATGGCCTGAACCAGTTGTTGAACCAGTGTCGAAGCCTGCGGCCCGATGATGTGAGCGCCAAGTATCTGGAGCCCGTCGGGGTCGATCAGAATCTTCGCAAATCCGGTCCGATCCTCGAGCGCCCAGCCATAGGCCACCCCCGCGTAATCGCACCGCCCCACCAGGTAGTCGCGTCCCTGGACCACCAACTCGGCCTCGGTGAGCCCGACCGATCCAATCTGAGGGTGGGAGAAGACGGCGTGGGGCACCACGTCCTGGTCGATCGAGATTGGTTCGTCGGGGTGAATCAGATTGTGGGAAATAACCCGGGCGTCCTGATTCGCCAGGTGCTTGAGCTGGGCGGGATTCCAGATGTCTCCCAAGGCCCACACGCCGGGGGCGGTTGTCCGCAGATGCTCATCGACGATGACGTAGCCCTCATCGTCCAATTCCACTCCGCTCGTCCCGACACCGAGCTGAGCGCCATTGGGGATCCTCCCCACAGCGACGAGAAGGGCATCACATGTGATGACCGAATCGGCAGCCGCGCCGGACCCGGCGAGTCCGGCACGTTCGCCGGTCGAGAAGACTCCGTCGGCCGACAAGGCTCCGGCGGCCGAGACCGGCTCGGTGGCGCTGTGACGGGTCACCTCAATACGGAACTCTCCATCGCGGTAGGACACAGATGTGGGTCGAGCGCCCAGAAGCAGGTCGACGTGCTCACCGAAGGCGTCGGTGAAGCGCTGCGACACATCGACATCCTCGTGACGCAGCATCGCCGCACCCCGGTGGATGACGGTCACCTTGGACCCCAGAGCCGAGAAAACGTGCCCGAGCTCCGCTGCGATGAACCCGCCTCCGATCACAACCAGATGACGAGGAAGCTCATCGATCCTCATGATCGTGTCGGAGGTGTGGAAGGGAGTGCCGTCCAAACCGTCGATATGTGGAATCTCCGGACGGGCACCGGCGGCGATCACCACTTGGTCCGCAGAGACGTCCTCGACCGAACCGTCGGCCATCGAAATCGCCACTGTCCGGTCACCAGTGAAACGGGCGTCACCCTCGAAGAGAGTCACGTTCGGCAGGCTCTTGCGGTACTCGGTGCCGCCGGCGACGATCGGATCTATCCGTCCAAATACCCGGTCCCGGATCTGGCGCCAGTTGACCCCGTTCGTTGCGATATCGACTCCAAGGCGCTCGGTCGCCTCGGCTGCCTCGACGACCCGGTCAGCAGGGATCACCAGCATCTTGGACGGAATGCATCCCACGTTCAGGCAGGTCCCGCCCAGCTTGTCCCGCTCGACCAGTGCGATCTTCATGTTGTCGAACTCGGGGGTTATTACGGAGTTACCTGATCCGGTGCCGATGATGAGCAGATCGAAGTGAGCCATACATCAAGGCTAGGCGTCCGTAACCCGCGGGCATCGGCTACCGCGCTTGCAGCGCGGGTCATATCTTGCAGCTGGACTTCGATCTACCCGGCTAGAACGCGTTACTGTTCCGGTCGTTCACCCACAGGGGGCCAACTGTGCAGATCGCATACACCGAAGAACAGGAGCAGCTCAGAGATGAGTTGCGCGCCTACTACGACAAGCTTCTGACCGACGAGGTCAAGCACGCTCTCCACGAGGAGAAGGGATGCGGGCCGGTCCATCGACAGACCGTAAAGAAGATGGCCCAGGACGGTTGGCTCGGCATCGGCTGGCCAACCGAGTACGGCGGGCAGGGACGTAGCCAGATCGAGCAGTTCATCTTCTTTGACGAGTCGATGCGCTCCGGAGCGCCCGTTCCGATGCTCACCATCAATACGGTCGGACCGACGATCATGCAGTTCGGTACCCAGGAACAGAAGGACGAGTTCCTGCCCAGGATTCTCGCTGGCGATCTGCACTTCTGTATCGGCTATTCCGAGAACCAGGCCGGGACCGATCTGGCGGCTCTGAAGACCAAGGCCGTGCGTGACGGTGACGAGTATGTCGTCAACGGCCAGAAGATGTGGACGAGCCTCGCCTCCGACGCCGACTACTGCTGGCTCGCAGTGAGGACCGACCAGGACGCAGCCAAGCACAAGGGCATCTCGATCCTGATCGTCGACATGAAGTCGCCGGGGATCACCGTCGATCCGCTGCATCTGTTGTCGGACCACGACATCAACGCGACGTTCTTCGACGACGTCCGGGTACCGGCGGCAAACCTGGTCGGCGGCGAGAACAACGGTTGGGGCCTGATCATGAATCAGCTCAACCATGAGAGGGTCACGCTCTGCTCCTCGGGACTGCTCGAACAGAGCTACCTCGAGGTTCGCAACTGGGCTCAGAACACACTCACCTCGACGGGCTCGCGGATCGTCGACCAGGAATGGGTTCAGGTGAACCTCGCCAAGGTCCACGCAGGGCTCGAGTTTCTGCGGCTCATCAACTGGAAGGTGGCCTGGACCGCCACCCACGCGCCGCTCGACATCTCCGATGCTTCGACGATCAAGATCTTCGGCACCGAGTTCTACCTCGAGGCGTTCCGGCTCCTCATGGAGGTAATCGGACCCGAGGTGTATCTGAAGCGCGGCACAACCGGGGCGGTCATCAACGGCCGACTTGAGGCCAACTACAGGAGCCTGCTGATTCTCACCTTCGGTGGTGGAACGAACGAGATCCAGCGTGACCTCATAGGAATGTTCGGACTGGGACTGCCGAGAGCCCTGCGGGGCTGATCGGATATCGAGTGCCCAGCGCCCAACAGCGATCTGGGCAATCGGCAACGGAGAACTGATATGGGACCGGACGGAGCATCCGATTCCCGAGGAGACGAGAACGATGGATTTCAGCCTTGACGAAGAACAGAGCGCAATAGGCGAGTTGGCCGGGCAGGTTCTGGGGGACCACTCCACGCATGAGAAGCTGCGCGCCCTCGAACGTTCCGGAGAGCCGCGTTTCGATCGCGAACTGTGGGCTGCCCTGGCCGAGACCGGTGTGCTGGGCGCCTTCGTTCCGGAGGAGCACGGGGGAGCGGGGCTCGACCTGGTTGCCCTGGGAACCGTTCTGGATCAGGTGGGACGCACTGCTGCTGCAGTTCCGATCTGGGAGACCTTCGGCCTTGCGGTTCCCGCCATTGCAGAGTTCGCTCCGGCCGCGGTGGCCGAGGAAGTTCTGACCCAGGTCGCGGCGGGTCAGTATGTGCTCAGCGCCGCCTGGCACGAAACCGGTGGCGAGCCGCTCGCTCCTGTCACGGTCGCTAGCCGAGAAGATGACAGTTGGGTCGTCTCGGGCTCGAAGACCTGTGTTCCGGCCGGCCAGATCGCCGATGGGATTCTTGTACCGTGCGCCGTGCGTGACGGATCGGTCGGACTGTTCCTGGTCCGCACCGATGCCGAAGGAGTCGCCATCGAGCCGCTGGTGACAACTTTGGGCGATCCACAGGCTGCAGTGCTGTTCGCCGACGCGCCGGCCGTGCTTATCGCCGAGGGTCGCGAATCATTGCGCTGGGCCTACGAGCGGGGAATTGCAACCCAGTGTTCAGTTGCAGTTGGCAACTGCGCCGAGGCTCTGCGACTGACCGCCCAGTACGCCAAGGACCGTAAGCAGTTCGAGGTGCCGATCGCCTCGTTCCAGGCCGTGGCCCACCGACTGGCGGACAGCTATGTGGACACCGAGGCGATCCGTCTGACCGCCCAGCAGGCGCTCTGGCGCCTCTCGGTCGGTATGAATGCCACAGCGGAAGTCGCTAGCGCCAAGTACTGGGCGGCGTTTGCCGGACAGCGAGTGGTCCACACGGCCCAGCACGTCCATGGGGGAGTCGGGGTCGACCGCGACTACCCATTGCACCGTCACTTCTTGACGGCCAAGGAAGTCGAACTTCAACTCGGTGGAGCGACTCGACAATTGCTCGCTCTTGGCAAGCTCATCGCCGCAGAACCGGTCTGAAGCCGTACCGGTCTGAGCCGGACCTCAACAGACTTTGGTCAGGACCTCGTCCAGCGCGTTGACATCGACGTGCACATCCATTCCCAGGCGCTCCACGGCGTCCATGGGAAGGTCGTCACCGATGACCGGGACGTAATGGTAGGGAAGTCCCTTCGAAGCGGCGAGGTAGAAGAAATTCGGCAGCAGTTGGGTGCCGGGCAGCAATTCGACAATTCGTGTCGATCGGCTGAACACAAGGTTCGCCATGCCGCTGCCCGTGACTCCTATGACCATTTCGGCATCCCTGAAAGTTGCCATTCGTTCGGCGACCTTCATTCCCGAGGGTCGAATCGTCGTGACCCCATGACGGTCGAGCACTTCTTGGAGCGCGTCGACGTTACGAACCCGCCGGGTTCCACCCAGACGCTCGATGAAGTACCTCCGGGGTGAACCAGGGGCGATTTCGGTATCGGAGCGAACCGAACCGACCTCGTGGTCCACCCATCGCCTGTACCAACTGGGTAGGGCGCCGGCGAACGGACGTGTCACAAAGCCGGGAAGAAGGATCCGGTCGGCCACAAGTGCGGTGCCCGGCTCAACCCGTAGGAGCCGGACGTTCTGTCCGGCGAGGCGGGGAAGCCACCGTTCTTCCACGTCGCTCAAGGCTCCATCGTGGACCAGCGTTATCTGGCCGAGGCGACGCATCGCAGGTTGTGAAAGCAGTGCCGCCCGTGGGAGATGGTCCACGAGCGTGTGGAACTGTGGCTTCCACGGCGACCTATACAAGGCGATAGTGCCCTCGAGCCTGATGGGTTCGGAGCGAAGCTCGCTGCTGATCAGGTCCAACGAATCGATCATGTCCGTGGTGAGCGATTCCGCAACCACCCGGCCATCCTTAGTGGCCACAACCCGGGATCCGGGACAGATCCTGACGTCCTTGAGGACATAGACCTTTGCGGGCGGTAGAGCCAGCGAGGGAAGTCCCAGACCTCGAAGCTTGGCCTGCCTGGCGAGTGGGAGTTGATCGATACCGGGGCAGGGGATTGACTCCCCTCCGCCCAGATGAATTGTCTCTGATCCACGCATGACGGCGGCGGGAACCGTTCGAACGCGCCGCCCCAGAACTGATGCCGAAGCTCTAGCTGCGAGTGAGCCGATCCGTTTCACTAGCGGCACCTCAGCCCTCTCCGGAATCACGGCGATGAGACTGGTCCACGTAAGACAGATCCAGACGTGCCGCGTCTACAGCGGAACCGATCTGCAACCGGCCCGAAATCAGAACCGATGGTGGCCCGGCGAGGTCGAAGCAGCACAAACTCAACATCACCGGAACCAGTCCTCTCGTTCGGTCATCCCGGAATGCACGTCATTCCGTTCTGTCACGCAAACGTAACACAATTGAAAGACACGCACGCCCAGTTAAATCCGTTCACAAGCCAAGAAGCATCGCCAGACGAGTTGGTGCTCATCAGATGAACCCAGCCAGAGAACTAGTGCCCAGATCAGGGCCCAGCCAAACCTCGCCAAGGGCTCAACCTGGAGCGCCTGACCCATCAAGGCTCAGCCATGCCTGGCCAGCTGGCTATGAACTAAACGCAAAGATGACTTTACATAATAGGTTGGCGGAAAGATCATGTCGGAGGGGGATCCCGATCAAAAGCAGGGCCGGTGATGGGGAACGATCACCTGGCCTACCGGTCGAGTCCGGTCGTCATCGAAGACAACACAGAGCTGAAGACCCGGAATCCAGATCAGCTTGCGAAGTCTTCGAAGACGCACCTTTGGCCATCAGCTGTGAGGTGCCACTTCCGCCCCCTCTCCTCCTAGCCGCCGGAAATACCCATTATGTAAAGTGATGGATTCTGCCGGTGGCTTCCAGTCTCAAACGACTCCCATTCCCCGCTTCGAGTCTCCCGGAGCGATCCATCACCCATCTGAAGTGTTATTGGAAAGGTCGAATATCGACCGTTCCAATTACACTTCTCGGTCCGCGACCGCGACCGCAGTTTCGATGCCGGGCAGAACCAAGCCATCCCGCCCCGCCATTCGAACCGCAGACCCTTGGTCATACAACGGTGTCCAACCACCAAGGGTTCCGACCACCAAAAATTCATGAGACTCGGACACCGAACGGGCATCGTCCGGGACGTGACGTGGCCCGGACATAGCCCGGACACCGAACGGCACGTGGCCCGGGACATCGAACGGCACGTGGCCCGGGACATCACCCGGAACTCGATCCATGTCCCGGCAAACCCGAATACGGCACTTTCATCCCCGGTTACAACACTCTGCGGACATATTGGCGGACCGGATCTGTTGATCCTGAGGTGACATACAGCACAAATTGGCGCTTCCGGCCTATTTGGGTCAAGGCCTTTACATGTCCCTGCCGAAGGTGTCTCATACATAGCAGCGGGCGGTATCCCCCGCCTTCATGACAATTGAGGAGGTGCCGATGTCAACTCGTCATCGTGCCAGGCAGGCCGGTCCAAGTTCTGCGCTCCAAGAGGAGCGTGAGCAGAGGAAGGCGGAGCATCGAAGGGTGCGCCGTACCGTCAACCAGTCCCTCCATGTGGCAACGCTAGAGGCGGATCACGACGATCTTGTCCTTCTGGCCCCACGCCCGACACATGGCTACACCGACGAGCATGAGCCGGCTCTTCCCCGAGCGGCCTCGGATCCCAGAAGGCGGGTGAAGCACTGGAAGCAGTCGTTCTGGAAGCGCCGCACACTGGAACGCCGTCGCCGAGCGATGCAGGAAGTCAGCTTCCAAGAGGTCTGACACCAAGTTCCGACATCGAAGGGTCTTCGGGCTGCAGCTAGACGGCGGCTAGGGACCAATAACCAGCGCGAAGGCTTGTCCGATGGACCTTAGGGATCCAGGGGGCAAGCCTTCGACGCGTTCTGGGTAGGTTCAGATCGTGAACGAAATGACTCCAGCCCTGATCGACGGCAAGCCGATCACCACCTCAGAAACGAGTGAGGTCCACTCCCCCTACGACGGCTCGCTCGTCGGTTCGGTCCCCGCCTGTGGAGCGGCCGAGATCGATCGTGCAGTAGCTGTAGCCACCGATCGTCTCGCTTCTGATGACCTTCCCGCACACGAACGAGCCGCCATCCTCGACCGGGTAGCTGCTGCTCTCGTCGATCGTCTCGACGAGTTCACCGCGTCGATCTCGATCGAGGCCGCGAAACCAGTTGCAGCCGCAAGGGTTGAAGCCGAACGAGCCGTCGACACGCTGCACTTCTCGGCGGCGGCGGCCCGGACACTCACCGGAGAGATGATCGCCATGGACGCGTCCGCAGCGGCCGAGGGCATGTTGGGGTTTGTCACTCGCGTGCCCATCGGGGTGGTCGCCGGAATCAGCCCGTTCAACTTTCCCCTGAATCTGGTCTGTCACAAGATCGCACCAGCCGTGGCGGCGGGGGCATCCATGGTTCTGAAGCCGGCGAGCGCCACTCCTCTGACGGCTCTACGGATAGCGGCTCTGTTCGAAGAGTGCGGCCTTCCACCGGGCTGGCTCAACGTCGTCACCTGCGACGGCGCGACAGCCAGCCACCTCGTGCAACATCGCGATGTCGCGATGATCACGTTCACGGGCTCGGGACCGGTTGGCTGGGGAATCAGAGCTGACGCGCCGAAGAAACGTGTCGGCCTCGAATTGGGCAACAACGCTCCTCTGATCATCGAGGCAGACGCAGATCTTGAACGGGCGGCGGATCGAATAGTCGCTGGCGGTTTCAGCTACTCCGGTCAGAGCTGCATTTCAGTGCAGAGGGTCTACGCCCAGCGTGACATCTACGAAGAGCTCGCCGACGCCGTCGTTTCACGCGTCGAGGCCCTCGGGGTTGGCGACCCAGCCGATCCCGCGACCACCGTTAGTTCGCTGATCAATGACAGCGCTGGCAAGCGGGTCTCAGCCTGGATCGACGAGGCATTGGATGCCGGCGCCAAACTTCTGGCTCAGGCTCCTCTCCCCTCCCCCTCCGGATCACAGCCAAGGAATCTGATCGCACCGACCGTGCTCGGGGAGATCACAGCTCATATGAAGGTGTCGTCCGAGGAGGTGTTCGGCCCTGTGATCGGCATGGCGAGATACGGCACGCTCGATGAGGCCATCGCTCTGGCAAACGACACCCGTTACGGGCTCCAGGCCGGGATCTTCACCTCGGACCTGGCCAAGGCCATCCGAGCCACTCGCCAGCTTCATTTCGGTGGTGTCGTCGTCAACGACGCTCCGGCTTTCCGGACCGACCAACAGCCCTATGGAGGGGTCAAGGACTCGGGCAACACTCGAGAAGGCCCTGCCTATGCGGTCAGGGAGATGACTGAAGAACGTGCGGTGATGATTCGGCCGTAGCGGTCGGGCGAGCCCGGATGAGTGGTTGCGATGAGGAGAGGGTCAGTTGGCGTGCGGATTCTGGGGGAACAGCGATTGACTCGCAAGCCGCCCTCCCTGACGCTTCATGACCGAACGCCACAGGTCATCCGGATTGGAGCACAACACGTCATCGGGCATGGCGGAGACGACGTTCCACACACCTGAGGCCAACTCGGCGTCCAGCTGACCCGGTCCCCAGCCGGAATAGCCTGTGTAGAGCCTGACCGCCTCGACTCCGAGCACGTTGTTGTTCACCAGCGCCTCTGGGTCCACGATCACCAGTGGTCCAGCGACAGCGTGGGCGTTGACCAGATCGGCATCAAGGCCTCGGCGACCCAGAGCCAGCAGTCCACCGATGGACACAGGACCACCGACGAAGAAGACCGCGGGTGAGACCACCGCGTCGACCAGGGCGGGAAGGTGCTCAATCACCTCGGTCTCTGATGGTCGGTTCAGAACCAGCCCGACTGCTCCGGCGTCGTCGTGCTCGACCATGAAGATCACCGACCGGTCGAAGTTGTCGTCGCCGATGTCGGGGACCGAGATCAGCAGCTTTCCGTGGGTCGATTCTCCGGTGCTACCGCCCTCGGCGGCGTTCATACGATGTCGAGCGACAACATTCGGATCGCGTTGCCACGCAGGATCTTGTACTGCACTTCCTTCGAAAGATGGCCCATCATCTTCTGCGCAACGGCCTTCGAGTCGGGCCATGTCGAATCTGTGTGTGGGTAGTCGGTCTCGAAGGTGATGTTGTCGACACCGACCGCGTCCAGCGAATTGAGTCCGTGCTGGTCTCTGAAGAAGCAGCCGTATACCTGTCGGTAGTAATAGGTCGACGGGGGTTCGGGGAGGATGTCGGCGACTCCGCCCCAGGCACGGTGCTCGAGCCACACATCGTCGGCCCGTTCAAGAATGTAGGGAAGCCAGCCGATCTGACCTTCGGAGTATGCAAGTCGTAGTTCGGGGAACCTGACCAGTACCCCCGAAAACAGGAAGTCCGAAAGGCTGGCCATCGAGTTGTTGAAGCTGAGTGTCGCCGCAACTGCGACAGGCGCATCGGCCGATGTCGCTGGCATCCGTGAAGACGACCCGATGTGCATGCAGACAACCGTCTGGGTGTCGGAGCATGCCTTGAACAACGGATCCCAGTATCCGGAATGGATGCTCGGCAGGCCCAGATGCGGGGGAATCTCTGAGAAACAGACAGCATGACAGCCACGTGCGGCGTTACGACGCACCTCGGCGGCGGCCAGGTCGGCGTCCCATAGAGGGATGATGATCAGTGAAACCAGATGGCCATCTGATTCGCCACACCACTCCTCGACCATCCAGTCGTTGTAGGCATAGACGCACGCCTCGCCGAGCGCCCGGTCCTTGGCCTCGGTGAATGTCTGGCCACAGAACCGAGGGAACGACGGAAACGAGAGCGACACGTCGACGTGGTTGTCGAGCATGTCCTGCACCCGAGCCTTGGGGTCATAACACCCGGGGCGCATCTCGTCGTAGGTCATCGGCGTCATCGTCATCTCGTCACGCGAGTACCCAACGGCAGCGACGTGACGCTTGTGGA
Organism: Microthrixaceae bacterium; assembly: GCA_049647585.1. Taxonomy (GTDB): domain Bacteria; phylum Actinomycetota; class Acidimicrobiia; order Acidimicrobiales; family Microtrichaceae; genus JAGQSZ01. The sequence goes on from JBARXY010000025.1 coordinate 77,988, forward strand.
TGTAGACGAGGTCCTCGAACACCCAACAGTCGGCTGGTCGCCCATCGTCGGTGAATTCCTGTTCGTAGGTTCCCCCACCGACGTGCTTCATCGAACCGACCCCACGACGCTCGATCTTCGGTCCACGATCGCGTAGCCGTTCTGGAAGGTAGGTCTGCCAGACGTGCGGCGGCTCGACCACGTGGTCGTCGACGCTGACGATCATCGGGAAATCCGCGTCCGAATAGCCGGTCAAAGGGGAATCCTCGACGAGTGCCACTAATACCTCCGAGAAGCGCGACGCCGACCGAACGGCGTCGCGACAGGTTTCTGACGAGCCGTCAGATTCTAGCCCCGCCTCAGGTCTCGCCAAGCGAGTCCGCAAACCCCGCTGTTTCGCCAGAGGTCGCCGGGTTCAGCTTGCAGGCACGGTGCTTCCGCCGCCGGTCCCCCACCAACTCGCTGTCAGGGCAAAGCCCTCCAGCGAACTGGTCGGAACCATGTACTCATAGGTGCGCTTGTAGGTGGTCCTGGTGATCACCCAACGGCCGGACTGACGCTCATAGTCATCCTCATAGAACGCGGATCCCATGAGGATGAAGTTCCACTCGCTGTCCAGGACAGTGTCCTCAAGGGCCCACGTGGCGCTCGCCCGGTCACCATCCACGTCGATCTCGGGGTGGTGGACCTTGTGACTCGAATGGAAAGCGTCGCGGCTCATGTTCCTAGCGACGAAATCGATGATCTCGTGCCGGCTGTCAAAGCTGTACTTGCCGGCGCTGTAGGCAGCTGTCGCGTCTGGCGCGAACAGCTCGACCATCCCATCCCAGTCCTTCTGATCCAAACACCGGAGATACGCGTATTTGACCCGCTTGATGTCCTCTATGGCGCAGAGCCGCGCTACCTGGGCTGCCACGTCGACGTCTGTTGTCATCTCACTCATATCCAAATCCATTCATCAGGCGACTCATTCTCCGACCCTCTGCGCTTCGATCCGCCGCATCCTCGGCACTTCGACGCTGCACGACCAAGACGCTGTACGAATGAGACGCTGTACGGCAACTCCGGCCCGCTGCGACTCGCACGATTCCGACCCGGTGGACATCATCGAGGATCATCGATCCCTGGGCCCAGTTCGATCGGGTCACGGCTGGAGCGGCCGGTAGTCGCGGGACCCCGCAGGTCGATGACCTGCGGGGAATCGACTTCCCGGGAGTCGAGCACGAACACCGTCGGCGCTGGAGTCAGTGACGACGTCACCGTCCCCAATGATGACGTCGTCGCTGAAGCCCCCGATGGAGACACCGGTGCGAACAAGTTCTCGGGTGCCAGACGGCCGGGTCGTGGATCTGTCGAGGACCGCGCTTCGGAGTCCGGTCGGGTGCGACCCGTCCCTGCCGCCGCCCTCGATCCCCATTTGGCCCAGCCAACGAGAATGCCTGCGGCGAACGCCCCTCCAATCAATGTGATTGCAAAGAGAAACTGCGCAATTTGAACTACCTCGTACCGCACAGCGCCCCCCGGAGCTCGTGTACTGCTGGTGATCACAACGTTGGATTCCCCGCAACTGGTCAGACTGTACCGCCGATCCCCACAACACAGCTGTTCTTCTCGGGCTGGACAATCCAGCGGCAACAACGGTCGGTGCGGCCGTCTCCTAGCCCTAGTCTCGCTGGGAGAATCTGGTCCCTCGGGACGCAACGCCTAGGAGAAACATGTCGCAACGTGTCGACGATCTGCTTGCCGCTCTTACGCTCGATGAGAAGGCCTCGCTCACCTCCGGTGCCGACATGTGGCACGGTCACGCTGTCGAACGCCTGGGCATTCCCGCCCTGAAGGTCAGCGACGGGCCCGTGGGAGTCCGCGGTGATCGCTGGGTCGGAACGACCTCCGCGTGTGCTCCGTGCGGAACCGCTCTCGGGGCAACCTGGAATCCAGAGTTGCTGCGCGAGGTCGGTGCCGTACTTGGAGCCGAGGCGATCACCAAGTCGGTCGACATCCTGCTCGCGCCCACCGTCAATCTCCATCGCAATGCCCTCGCGGGACGCAACTTCGAATGCTTCTCGGAGGACCCACACCTAACCGCTCGCTCGGCTGTGGCAGTGATCGACGGCATCGAATCGACCGGTGTCGGAGCCTGCATCAAGCATTTTGTCGCCAATGACAGCGAGTACCAGCGCCACACCATCTCTTCCGAGGTTGGCGAACGCGTCCTCCGAGAGCTGTATCTGATCCCCTTCGAAGCAGCCGTCGCCGAGACGTCAATCACATCGGTAATGAGCGGCTACAACCGCCTCAACGGGACCTACTGCGCCGAGCACAGATGGCTCCTCACCGACGTGCTCCGATCCGAGTGGGGCTTCGAGGGGATTGTCATTTCGGACTGGTGGGGAACCATGAGTTCCGAATCTGCTTCGGCCGGACTCGACATCGAGATGCCCGGCCCCGCGAAGTTCATGGGATCGAAGCTCGCCGAGCTGGTCAGGTCGGGCGAACAGGAGGAATCCGTCGTCGACGACATGGTGCGGCGGATCCTCAACACATACGAGAAGCTCGGCCTGTTGGATGCGGGCGAGCGGCCGGCCGAGACCTCGGTCGACTCTGTGGAACACGGGACCGTCCTGCGCAGGGCCGCACAGGAAGCCATTGTTCTGCTTCGCAACGACCCGGTTGGCGATACGCCGCTGCTGCCGCTCTCCCCCACTCTGCGACGGGTCGCCGTCATCGGCCCCAACGCCGATGTCCCCGCGGCTCTCGGCGGTGGATCCGCAGCGGTCAATCCCCATCACGTGACCACCGTTCTTGACGGGCTCCGCCAGGCTCTCGGGGACGAAGTCGAGATAGTCCACGAGATCGGCGTGTCTGCCTATCGCAACATTCCTCCGATCGATCGCCGCCGCGTTCAGGCGAGCGTCGATGGCCAACTCGTCGAGGGTGTCCTTGTCGAGTACTTCGCGAACCGCAACCTGGAAGGAGTGCCCACCCACGTAGAAGTGGCAGCGACTCCGAGGCTCAACTGGATGGGTGACGACGCGGCACCGGGCGTCAGGACGGACGACTTCTCGCTGCGACTCAGCGCAACCTTCACAGCCGATGTCCCCGGGCGGCACACCTTCTCCCTCGTTACCGGTGGTGCCGGGGGAAGAGTCCTGATCGACGGGGAGACGATCCTCGACAACTACGCCGGTCAGGTTCCCGGAACCGCGTTCTTCGGTCTGGGCTCGGCAGAAATCACTGCTGGGGTCGACCTCGAGGCTGGTCAGTCCCGCCAGCTCGTCTGTGAATTCACCGGTTACGAGGGCCTGGCGGTCGCGGCGCTGATGGTCGGCCACCTTCCGCCAATTCCGACGGACGGTATTGCCCGCGCAGCGGCCGCAGCTGCAGACGCCGACCTGGCAATCGTGGTCGTCGGGCTGAACCAGGACTCCGAGACCGAGGGTGAGGACCGGGACTCGATCAAGTTGCCGGGTCAACAGGACGAGTTGCTCGAGGCCGTCATCGAAGCCAACCCCTCGACCGTGGTCCTGGTCAACGCTGGGTCTGCTGTCGATCTGTCTTCGGCCGCGGACGCCCCGGCTCTGGCCCAGATCTGGTATCTGGGCCAGGAGGCGGGACTTGCTGTCGCCGACGTTCTGACCGGTGCGGTGAGTCCATCGGGTCGCCTGCCTACGACGTTCGGTGAGCGTGAACAGGACTGGCCGTCTTATCTGAACTATCCGGGCTCATCGGGCAAGGTTCTCTACGGCGAGGAACTCTTCATGGGCTACCGGGGTTTCGATCGACTTGGTGTCGACCCTGCGTTCTGCTTCGGTCACGGCCTGTCTTATTCGGAGTTCACCTGGTCGGAGCCATTGCTGAGCACCGAATCCATCTCGGTGGCATCACTTCGCGACGGAGCGGTCGTCACGGTGCAGGTCCAGATCGCAAACATTGGGGCCAGGACCGCGGCGGACGTGGTTCAGGTCTATGTGCACGACGAGCTTTCGACCCTCACTCGTCCCGATCAGGAACTTCGGGCCTTCACCAAGGTCGAGCTGGCTCCGGGTGAATCAACCGGTGCGGAACTGTCACTCGACTTCAGGAGCTTCGCCTCCTGGGACCCGGACCTGGGCACCTGGGACATCGAACCGGGCAGGTTCCAGATCCGTGTCGCACGCTCGAGCCGTGACGTAGTGGCTCAGGCGAAACTCGATGTCACGGAGTGACCAGTTCGACAAGCATCCGGCGCAGTAGCGGCAATGGCAAACCCTTGACGCCGCTTTCGTGTTCACCCTCGACCTTGGCAATGAATCCTTCGTCCTGGCCCATCTGGGCCTGGTCCTCAATACGGTAGGAGCCAGAGCAGTCATACGGCTCGAAGCGCCGAACGTAGGAGCGGGCTTCGTCCTCGGTGAAGCTGCGCATGGTCACCTTCATGATGTCGGTCTCCTCGACGGACCTCCCAGTAGCCGTGTCGAGGACAACGATTCCGTTCACCAAGCTGTGTGTTGTCCCGGCCATCGACATCAACTGGGCAGTGGCCGAGTCCTCGTCGGGCTTCTTGTTCAACTGTCGAGGTCCGGTACGAGTTGTCAGCACTCCGACCTGGTCACCAGCTACCACGATCGCGTCGGGATGCCTTGGCGCCACGTCGCTGGCCTTTAAGCGGGCCAATTCCAGGGCAAACCCTTCGGGGCCCAACTGCTCGAAAAGCGGGTCCAGCTTCCGTTCATCGACCTGGGGCGGATCGGCTATAGCCACGAGTCCGGCATCGGCGAGAATCCTGGCGCGATAGCGCGAGCCCGATGCCAGTATCAGATCTCGGCCCGCAAGTAGGTCGGACGCCATCGAAGTCCCAGTGCTTCTGTGCTCGTTCACTTCACAACCCAATCCAACGGATCCACCCGATTCGTTCACGTCCCGATTCGCTTCAACGCCGGGTCGCCTCAACGCCCGAGCCCCCGCAGCGACACCGAGTCTTCCGCAGCGGCGCCGGCTCTGTCGCCTACGATCCGCGAATGGCCCCGACAAAGCTTCCCCCGCCCACGAGGTGTGCGGTGCTGACGATGGAACTGCAGCGTGGAGTTGTCGGTGAGCTCGCCACCATGCCCCAACTTGCCGAGGCCTGCGCCAAGACAGGCGTTCTACAGGCCTGTGGAGATCTGGCCAGTACGGCTCGATTGCACCAGGTCCCTGTGGTCCACTGCGTTGCTTCCTGGAGGGCCGACCGGAGGGGTACAGCGCTGAACAGCCCGCTGAGCGCAGCGTTGAGTCGCAACCCGGAGCAGATTCTCGAGGGCACCGAGGCCGTTGAACTGGTCGCCGAGCTGGGTGACACCTCTGGCGACCTGCATTCGGGACGCCACCACGGGTTGACTCCTTTCACGGGAACAGACCTGGACCCGCTACTGCGAACGCTCGGCGTCGATCATGTCGTCGTCTGTGGCGTTTCGCTGAACGTCGGGGTTCTGGGACTGTGTCTGAGCGCAGTTGACCTGGGCTACTACGTCACAGTTTGTACCGACGCCGTGGTCGGGGTGCCCGTCAGTTACGGGGAAGACGTCATCAAGAACACCCTCGCGATGCTCGCGACCCTTACGACGACTACGGACCTTGCAGATCACTGGCGGGCGAGCACCAACTCCGGCGACTGAGCGCCGTGATGCCAACTCCAACAGACCAGTGACGGAAGCGTCACGCGGGAGCCCGCAAACCCAACGCCTCCGCAAGGTCGGACGCGTTTTCGAGCACCTCTGATCGTGAGTTGCCCGGGACATTCAACGCCAGCCAGTCGACCCCCATGCCGTGCAGCGTCGCGGCCTCGGCCACTAGCGCATCGAGTCCGGTCGCAGGATCCGCCATGTACGCCCCCAAGGCGAAGGGAACGAAGCAGATCGTCAGTGGCTCGTGCCGCTCATAGCGATCGATCATCGCCGCGGCGTCGCCAAGTCGGCGGGCAAGTTCGTCCAGGGAAGTGATCTCGGTCGTCTTCAAGCCCTTGCCTGACCCTGCAGGGGTCGGCATGGGAGACCATCCCTGAGCCAGCTGGATAGACCTTCTCATCGCCGCGAGCGAGTTGCCACCGACCCAGAGCGGCGGTGGGCTGACCGGAGCCGGTAGTGCGGTGACACCGCGGGCCTTCCATCCGGTGCCCTCGCCGCCGACCGACTGCCCCGACCAGATCTTGGGGAGCATCTCGAGGGAGTGTTCGAACGACTCGCCACGGGTGTCAAAATCTGCTCCCAGCGCCGCGAATTCGGGACGTACATATCCGGCCGCCACCCCAGCGATAAGTCGTCCACCTGACAGAACGTCGACGCTCGCCAATGCTTTGGCAGCAATGAAAGGGTTTCGATACGGAAGCACATAGACATTCGTATGGAGCTTGAGAGAACTGGTCGCCCCAGCCGCCACTCCGAGCGCGACCGTGGGCTCGAGGGCTTGATGACCGCCGCCCGCCAGCCACCGGTCATCAGGTGCCGGATGGTCCGTCACAAAGGCTGCGTGGAATCCCAACTTCTCGTATCCGGCGGCAAGCACCTGGATCGCCGGGGCCGACACGAGTTCCTCGCCAGCCGCGACCCGGTCGACCGGAAGCGCCAGCGAATATCGCAACTGTGGAGCGAGCGTGCGCGACAGCCATTCTGCGGCGGCCGAAGCGACGCTGTCCGAAACCTCGTGAGCGCCGGGGAGCACCTGTGCAGACGTTCCGATGCCCGAGGCACTCAGGAGCGCTGCCGCATCTACACCCAGGAACGCCGGTATGTCCTGGTCCTCGCTCGTGTTCAGCACCAGAACTTCGGCCGGTTGGGAGCCTGCTACTCCCCCCGGATACTCGTGCGAAGGCAGATCCACCTCTGGGAAGAAACCGCAGATCGATATGTAGGCGTCGGCCCGCCGTCGAGTCGATTGCGCCACATCAGACACTGGCCTAGCCGACACCACTGGACCTGACTTCCCTGCACCCGAAGCCTCGACCCTGGAGATCCGTGATGCGCCAATGTGCGACATCGCCAGAGCGAGCGCCAGTGCACCACCTTGGGAGAAGCCTGCAACCACCACAGGTCCGCCATGGCTACGGACGTCGACAAGAAGATCGGTGATCCTGGTTGCCTGTCGGCGCAGCTGATCCTGATCCACTCCACGTGGGCCCGTCGAAAACCAGCTTCGAATGCCGTCCTCATCAACGGGGGCTTCGGGAGCGATCACCTCCCATCCCTCCGGAGCGATCATCCGCCCCCAAGTCCGGGCTGAACCTGAATCGTCTCCGTGGCCGTGAAGTGCGACGAGAACCCCTGCGGTCTGCGACCTTCCACCACGATCGATGCTCAACATGGTCAGACTCTCACCCGCGGGCCGTCGAAATCGCAAGAGCAGGGAGGATTCCGGGCATCTCGCCGCCAGACTGATTCCTTCCAACCAATTGAAGCGAACCGACTTGTTCTCCCGCAGCCAACGAAGACGGCCTGCTGCTGAAGCGTCGAAACCGACTCTGGATCGATCGCTGTCACAGCTGATTGACGACCACTCAGCGGTCGTCTTCCACATCGCGTACGGCATTCTCCATGACCGCGGTCTGGCCGAAGATGTTGTTCAGGAAACAATGATCAAGGCGTGGGAAGCCTCGGAGAGTTTCAGGGGTGAAAGCTCGACACGCACCTGGATCACCCGCATCGCCCACAACACCGCAATCGACGCGCTCCGTCGACGGCGGGACCAGATAACCAGCGGCGGAGAACTCCCCGAAGCTGGGTCCCTCGCTCCTGGAGATGAGACGGAGAACCGTGCCGAAGGGCGTGCCGATCTTGAACTGCTGGCGAAGGCACTCAGAAATCTGGACGAGTTGAGCCGCACCATCGTGATTCTCAGAGAGGTGGACGCTATGTCGTACCAGCAGATAGCCGAGACGCTCGATCTGCCCGTACCGACGGTGAAGACACGACTGCTTCGCGCGAGACGGAGCCTTCAAGCGTCGGTCAGAGATACGTCGGTCCGAGATACGTCGGTCCGAGATACGTCGGCGCAGGAGACATCGGTTCGACAGACATCTGATCGAGAGACATCGGTTTGGACAAAGGAGCCTCGGTAATGGTCACAAAAGGTACCCCTCCGGACAGGTCGGGGATCGAGAGCGACGAGGATCTGGCTGAACTGGACGAGGCCTGGACACTTGGACCGCAGCTCGCGCAGCTCTTCGCCTCCTCGGACCAACTGGACCGCGATGTATCCAACCAGGTCGATCGGCGCCTCCGCGCCCGCTCGGCCATGGGTGACGTGACGGACCTGCTCGGGCTCGGCTGGTCGACGATGAGAATCCTCCTAATCGAGGACCCCCCACCTGCCGACAGAGAAGCAGAAGGACTCTGAGATGGAATCGACACAGTGGATTTTTGCAGCGATAGCTCTCGGGTGCGGCCTGCTCTTCGGAGAACTGGCCGGCCAGATGACACGCTCGACCCTTCAGCGATCCAAGCGACACCCTGGCCTGGCCGAACACGGCACGATGATCGGCAACGTGGTGTTCTGGGCATCGACCGCTGTGGGACTCCTGGTGGCTACCGCTGTGCTCGACCTGGACACGCTCCAGCGGTTCGAAACACAGCTGGTCGATGACCTGCCGCAGTTTCTACTCGCCTTCGTCTGGCTGATTATCGGCTACGCAGCGGCCGTCGCTATCTCTGCGATGGTCGGCCAGTCAGCCCGCAAGGCGACTGGGGTGCGCCAACCCGGCCTGGAGCGTGCTCTGCAGGTGACCATCATGGTCGGGGCTCTTGCCGCCGCCATGACACAGGCCGGCATCGGCTCTGAGATGCTCATACTTATCGTGGGCATCGCGCTCGGTGCACCGTGCCTGGCAATGGCGCTGCTCAGCGGACTGGGAGGCCGTGAGGTCGCCTCGGAGCTCGCAGCCGGTCGTGCCCTACGGCATCACCTTCGACCGGGCAGCAGCATCTGCACCGGCGAGGTGAGCGGACGGATCGTCGCGGTCCACACAACGACCGTCGAGCTCGAATCCGCCAATGGCTCAAGAGTTCACATCCCGAACCGAAAATTGCTGAGTGAAGGCTTCTCGGTCAATTGACACGGGCCTGAGATCCTCTGGGCCGTCCTGATCATGCCGGCTGGGCTATTCGGCCCATTCGGGCAGAAACATGAGGAAAACTTTCAGAAACTTCGCGACTTTCCAGGCTCCCGAACGTCAGTTGATCTGTACGGCAACGAACGGTGTCCGCCCGTTCAAAGAGATGCCGAACACATCCGACGACTCCACCGGTGCTTCGGTCAAGTTTCTCGGACTCAAAGCGTTGAGGGCCTCCAAGTGGGGCCCTCAACGCTTTTTCCTGCGATTCCGAACAGACCCATTTAATCGCTCCCCGTGCTGTCGGGCCGGTACTGGTTCGGACTCCCGGTACTGCTTCGGGCCGGTATTGGTTCGGACTCCCGGTACCGGTTCGGACTCCCGATACTGTCGAAGGACATACCTCGCAGGTCACCGAAGGAGATTCGTTGCTGGTCCATACAGTGCTACTCAAGTTTTCAACCGATACGAGCGAGGATCATCTGGACCGGGTCTGCGACTCTCTGCGTGGGCTTCCGGCGGTGATTCCCACCTTGGTGAGCTACCGGGTCGGTCGTGACCTGGGACTTGCCGAGGACAACTTCCAGATCGCCGTTGTAGCTGAGTTCGCTGACGAGGCGGGATACGTCGCGTACCGGGACGACCGGACGCATCGCTCGATCATCACCGAGCAGATCCAGCCACATCTGGTCGCCCGATCAGCCAGCCAGTTCCAGACGTGACAGCAGTCACCCACATTGACTAGCGTCTGCTCTGCCAGCTTCGGTTGGCCCGGTCGAGAACGGCATCACGATCAGTTGGTCCAGACCTTCTGATCAGCAGTCCTCCCGGTTCCGGAGAGACCGTGTGGACGAAACCGGGGGGCTTCGTCCACACGGCTTCCGGGACTAAAGCAGCGGGCGCCACCCCTGACACGGCAGAATGCCAGCGTGACGATTCAGAAGATCAATTTTCCCGAGCTCACCGCGTCCAGTGCATTTGTCGTGACCGACCTCGACGACGCGCAACGTGCGACAGGTGTGGTCCGTTCAGCGAAGAAGATCCTCCAGGACGGCGCGAAGTTGCTGGCACGTTCTCAGACCTACTCCTGGGCAGTGTTGGCACAACAGGTCTCCGGGGCGTCTGCGGGGATCAACACCCAGGGCGACGAGCGTTCCGCCGCCATTTCGGGGTTCTGCGAGCAACTCCTCCCCCATGTCTCCGGCGGCGAACTCTCACTTGAGGCAGCAAAGGGAGTCTCAAGGTCTGAACTCTCTACCTTGATTGATGCCGATCCACTTCTGGCACGACGACACCTGGATTTCGAAGGGACAGAGTTGGGTATTGCGCTCCTGGCTGTCGGGGTGACAGCGGCCTCGGCGGCCGTGACCGGGGGCCTCGACGGACGCAGTTTCGTGATCGAAGGGGCCGGCGACGCAACCATCCCATTGGTCCGAGAAATCCTGGGGCAGGGAGGACGAGTCGTCGCAGTTTCTCAACCCTCGGTCGCATCCGGCAGCGCGGGAGCAATCGAACTTCCAGCTTCCCTCGATGACGCCATTGCAGTGCTGTCGGACCCAGCTTCGTCAGCATCGAAGACCGGTTCCAGCGACATCCTGACCATCGAGGCGGACGTATTGATATGCGGCTCCAAGTCCGGACTCATAGACCACGAGTCAGCAGCCACGCTGCCCCAGAAGACAGTCGTGCCGGTTGGACCGACACCGATCACGGCGCGGGGACTGGCCGTCGCCCGACGTCGCGGTATCAGGGTCCTCGCCGACTTTGTCACCACCGCCGGGCCGCTGTTCGTAGAGATCGATCCGACTGCCGACCCTGCTGCACTCCTCAACGCGGCGCGGGACCGAATCGAGGCCAACTGCCGCGAGTTTGCCGAACATCCTGACGGCGACCTGCTCGCCGCCTGCTACAAGGCCGAGGAATTCCTCGCGTCCTGGCGTGATGAGCTGCCATTCGGGCGGCCGATAGCCTGACTGGCCAATGGCCTGAGTCGCTCCCCCGACTAGTCTCGCGAGGACAATCTAGGCCGCAACCCGACCGGGAGAGCTCCCACGTTGCTGACGTGGGGCGCCGAAGGAGCAACCGCCCCGGAATCTCTCAGGCACCTGAACCGGTCGGGTCAGGCAACTCTGGAAAGAAGCTCCCCGAAACCTTTTGGTGGGGCTCACCGACGGGGAAAGTCGCAAGGTCGTGTTCTCGACCCTGTGGTGAAGCTCTCAGGTACGGCGACAGATGGGGCAAGACCGGAAAGTCGCGACCGAGGAGTCGGAAATGCCCCCTGCGAGCCAAACAAGCCAGTCAGACACCAGCCAGTCAGACACCAGCCAGTCAGAGACAGGTCAGTCCCACGCCGCGCACCCGGCGACCAGGCTTCCTGCTGACGACTTCGTCAACCGGCACATCGGTCCTGACGCTGCCGACATCGAAAAGATGTTGCAGGAGATCGGTGTCGAGTCGCTCGAGGCGATGATGGATGTCGCCATCCCCGATGCAATCCACCTGACCGACAAGATCGACATCCAAGCTGTGCCGAGTGAGCGGGAAGCACTCGCCAAGCTCCGCGAGATCTCGTCGATGAACCACGTCGCCACATCGATGATCGGAGCCGGCTACTACGGCACCGTCATTCCTGCCGTGATCCAGAGGAACATTCTCGAGAATCCCGCCTGGTATACCGCCTACACCCCTTACCAGCCGGAGATCTCCCAAGGTCGTCTCGAAGCGCTCCTCAATTTCCAGACCGTCGTCAGCGATCTGACCGGTATGGACATGGCCAACGCCTCGATGCTTGACGAGTCAACAGCTGCTGCCGAGGCCATGACGTTGGCGAAGCGGGTTTCCAAGCTCAAGTCGCAGATTTTCCTGGTCGACGAGGACACCCATCCCCAGACGATCGACGTCATCAGAACCCGCGCCGAGCCATTGGGTATCGAGATTGTCGTCGCAGACCCCATGACACTGCTCGACATGACACTGCTCGACCCGAGTGCTTCACGAGGCAGCGGGTCGAGGTCCTCCAGCAACGACAACGGATCTGCTGACTCGGCTGGCATGATCGCCACTGAGTCAGGCTCCGGTGCGGGGCCCGAACTCGAACCGTACGGTGTCCTGTTGTCCTATCCCGGCTCGACCGGCGAGGTCCGGGACTTCACGGAGTTGACGGCGGCGCTGCACGAGCGGGGCGCCGTCGTTGCTGTTGCAACCGACCTGCTCGCGCTGACGCTGTTGACTCCACCCGGAGAGTGGGGTGCAGATGTGGTCGTCGGGTCCTCGCAGCGGTTCGGGGTACCGCTCGGGTTTGGTGGGCCACACGCCGGGTTCATGGCGGTGCGCGACTCGGCCCGACGTTCACTGCCCGGCCGTCTTGTCGGCGTCTCCGTCGACACGACCGGACGCAGGGCGCTACGGCTGGCCCTGCAGACCCGCGAGCAGCACATCCGGCGCGAGAAGGCCACTTCCAACATCTGCACCGCCCAGGTTCTACTGGCGAACATCGCCTCTTCCTTCGCCGTCTACCACGGACCCAAGGGGCTTACCCAGATCGCCCGGAGGGTCCACTCCCTGGCAAGTTTCGCGGTCGACCGTCTGCAGGATGCAGGTCTCCAACTACGTACCGGGTCGGTCTTCGACACCGTGACGGTTACGTCGTTGGACAGCGCCGCCGAGGTCCTGGATGCGGCGTTGGCACTGGATATCAACCTCCGCCCCGTCGATGGGTCCACCGTCGCCTTCTCGTGTGACGAAACCACCACGGCCCAGACTCTTTCGTCGGTGCTGTCGTGTTTCGGGGTCAAGGTTGATCCAAGCGAAATTGCCCGGACCGTGACCGCGTCGATGGCCAATCTGGATCGAATCCCCGCGTCGCTCCGACGCACCTCGGCATTCCTCCAACATCCGGTGTTCAACACTCATCACTCCGAGACCGAGATGATGCGCTACCTCCGAAGGCTGGCGGACAAGGACCTGGCCCTCGACCGGACGATGATCCCGCTCGGTTCCTGCACCATGAAGCTGAACGCCGCGTCCGAAATGATCCCGATCACATGGCCGGAGTTCTCAGATATCCACCCCTTCGTCCCCGCAGATCAGAGCGTGGGATACCTGCAGATGGTCCGCGAGCTAGAGCAGATGCTCCTTGAGATAACCGGCTATGACGCAATCTCGCTCCAGCCAAATGCCGGCAGCCAGGGTGAACTCGCAGGACTGCTTGCAATCCGCCGGTACCACCACTCACGCGGCGACTCCCACCGCGACGTCTGCCTCATTCCGGCCTCGGCCCACGGGACGAATGCCGCAAGCGCAGTCATGGCAGGTATGCGGGTAGTTGTCGTCGCAACCGATGAGCAGGGCAATGTCAACCTGGCCGACCTCGAGGCTAAGGCGGACGAGTATTCGGCGAACCTGGCCGCGGTCATGGTCACCTACCCATCGACCCACGGAGTGTTCGAGGAGGGGATCGACGAACTCTGTCGGATCATTCATGACAACGGCGGTCAGGTCTACGTCGACGGCGCCAATCTCAACGCTCTGGTAGGTGCCGCGAAGCCCGGCAAGTTTGGCGCCGATGTGAGTCACCTGAACCTGCACAAGACCTTCGCGATTCCACACGGCGGTGGCGGCCCCGGAATTGGGCCTGTCGCCGCTCGGGAGCATCTCGCTCCATTCCTTCCCAATCATCCGCTGCGTGACGACGCCGGGCCTTCAACCGGAGCCGGAGCGGTGTCAGGTGCGCCGTTCGGCTCCGCCGGCGTCCTGCCCATCACGTGGATGTACGTCAAGATGATGGGCGAACGGCTCCGCGACGCGACCGAGGTCGCAGTGCTGTCGGCCAACTATGTGGCCAGGCGGCTATCGAGCCACTACAGGGTTCTCTACACCGGCCGCGGTGGGCTGGTAGCTCACGAATGCATCGTGGATCTGCGCGACATCGAGAAGCAGACCGGAATCACGAACGAAGACGTCGCCAAACGGCTGATCGACTACGGCTTCCACGCTCCGACGATGTCGTTCCCGGTAGCCGGCACGTTGATGATCGAACCCACCGAGTCCGAGAGCTTGGAGGAACTCGACCGGTTCTGCGAGGCAATGATTTCTATCCGCAACGAGATCAAACTGGTTGCCAGCGGACAATGGTCGGCGGACGACAACCCGTTGGTCAACTCGCCCCACACCGCCGAGGAGGTCGGTGGAGACGAGTGGCCCCACAGCTATCCCCGTTCGGTTGCCGGATGGCCGACTCCGTTCCAACGCGAGTTCAAGTACTGGCCACCGGTCAGCAGAATCGACGGCGGCTACGGCGACCGCAACCTGGTCTGTTCATGCCCGTCGATCGAGGACCTGGCGGAAGGCTGACCGTCGTCGCTGCCTGTCAGCCTTGGCGTTGGACAAATGGCAACTTGACGACCTTGGCCGGAACCGCGGTGCCGCGTAGGTCGATGTCGACACTGTCTCCCGGTTCGATCTCGGGCGACAGGAACGCCAACGCGATTCCGTGTCCCAGGGTCGGCGAGAAGTTGCCCGACGTGATGGCTCCGATCTGCTCACCGTCTCGCATCACGCTCTGACCTTCACGGGGTGGTCGGCGCCCCTCGGTGACAAGACCTCGCAATGAACGGGTGACCCCGGCGACCTTCTGACGTTCGAGGGCGTCACGGCCGATGAAATCGCCCTTGGTCCAACTGACTACCCAGCCCAGCCCGGCTTCAAGAGTTGTGATTCCCCCACCGAGCTCGTGGCCATGCAGTGGAAGACCGGCCTCCAGTCGCAATGTGTCCCGTGCTCCCAAACCCGCGGGCATCACGTCGGTGGCCGTCACTGCGTTCCAGAAGTCTTCGGCGACCTCGATCGGAACTGCGCACTCGACGCCGTCCTCCCCCGTATAACCCGTTCCGGCGGCGACGCAGTCGACCCCCTGGAACTTGAAATCGATGACGCGGAAACGCCCTACCGCCGCTGCATCAGGTGCAATTTCGGCGAGCTTCGCCCGAGCGTCGGGACCTTGGATGGCGAGTACCGCGCGGCTCGTCGTCGTGTCGGCGATGCTCAGGTCCGCATTCTGGTCAGCCACGCTCGACAGCGCATCGCGCACGCCGTCGGTATTCGAGGCGTTGGGCATGACGTCGAATTCCTGGTCGGAAACCCACCAGACGATGATGTCGTCCGCGACCGAGGCGGTGTCCGGATCCAACAGGTGCGTATATTGCGCCCGACCGGGCTCGATCTTTTCGAGGTCGTTGGTGAACGCACGCTGCAGTGTCGCAAGAGCATCGGGGCCCGAGACCCGCACCGTTCCCAAGTGACTGACGTCGAAGATTACGGCGCCGGAGCGACAAGCCAGGTGCTCTGCGACAGTGCCGCTTGGGTAGGCGACGGGCATTTCCCAGCCTCCGAAGCCGACCATCTTGGCTTCAAGGGCGCGATGAACTGAATCCAGTGGGGAACGTCTCACTTCTGCCTCAGAGTCCGGCAGCGGCGTTGGAGGCCTCGGCAGCGGCGTTGGCGGCTCCGCCAGCGCTCACTGACCGAGCACCCTGACCGACTGCCCCACTGCTCTTGCCAGTCGGGGGGAATTCGACGATTCGAGCGTCGATTTCTTCCTTGACTCCGGCGAGTGGCAACACGTTGAGCACTCCCTGGCCCCGTTGGAGCACGTCGATTAGTTCCTCGCCCGAACGCACGAGCACCGAGGTGGTTCCGCTGATGACCAGGTTCGCGGCAGTTATGTCCTCTCCCAGGTTCTGGCGCATGTAGCTGAACACCTGTCGGACCGACTCCAGCTTCAGTCCCGCGTCGAGGAGGGTCTTGATGACCTTCAGCTCCAGCAGGTCACGGTAGGAGTAGAGACGGCGGGAGCCGCTGCCCCGGGCATCGGCGAGCGAGGGCTTGACCAGATCGGTCCGTGCCCAGTAGTCCAGCTGGCGGTAGGTGATACCAACGATTTCGGCTGTACGACGTCCGCTGAAACCCATGTCGGCAGAGGCTGTCGAGATGACCGCATCATCCTCTGGTGCAAGCGGAGCCGATGCCCCGGAGGTCGAAGTCACGTCTGGCAGATCCATGCTGTCCTCTTCCAATTCTTGGAACAATCGTCCGCGGACCTGGATCCGCGCCTCGCCGAGCTGCAACCAAAGCCGAGTTGCACTGTCGAAATTACCCTGACGTAACCAGTATGGGGTGGATCGGCTCGGCTGCCTACCCGAGACGTCAGAAATGACGTCGGATCTAGATCCAGTCGCTCAGGTCAGGGCATTGCTTTGGTCGGCAGGCAGGGTCGGAGTAACAGGGGTGATCCGGCTATCCCGGGGGTTGCCGTTCTCAAATTTCGTTTCTATTGTAGATATGTAACTACATGGAGGCGTGATGGCGACACAGATGAGCAGCCGAGAGTTCAATCAGGACACCAGCGGAGCGAAGAAGGCGGCCGAGTACGGCCCCGTCTATATCACCGACCGTGGTCGGCCGGCACACGTGCTGTTGA
The DNA here is from genome assembly GCA_049647585.1 of Microthrixaceae bacterium. GTDB lineage: Bacteria > Actinomycetota > Acidimicrobiia > Acidimicrobiales > Microtrichaceae > JAGQSZ01. The sequence continues at coordinate 94,502 of JBARXY010000025.1, forward strand.
CCTTCGACGCTTATGAGGACCTCGTCGGACCCCACCGAGCGCTCGACCTGCTTGCCGAGCCGCCAGGAGTCGCGGATGTCGGGTTCGTCCCGCCGAAGGACTCCGACGTAGCGCAGCCGGCATCGTTCGAGTGATGTTCGTATTGGATACCAACGTCGTGTCTGAGCTCCGCAAGGTGCGAAGCGGAAAGGCGAATCCTGGAGTCGCCTCGTGGGCCGAGCAGACTCCGTCGGCCGAGATGTTCATCTCCGCCATCACGATCCACGAACTCGAGCACGGTGTGTTGCTCATGGAGCGTTCCGATACTGCGCAGGGAGCGCTGCTACGTGCTTGGCTCGACCAGAGCGTCACCGCTGCGTTCAAGGGCCGAGTGCTGTCGGTGGACGAGAGAGTCGCGAGACGAGCGGCTGCCTTGCACGTTCCAGACCCAGCGCCGTTCCGCGATGCCCTCATAGGAGCGACCGCCTTGGTCCACGACATGACCGTCGTGACCAGAGACCTCAAGGACTTTCAACGTTTCGACCAGCTCGATGTCATCAATCCGTGGAGTTGACCACCTCAACCCAACCCGAGCGCTCACTGCCGCGTCCGGACGTTCGGCTAGCCGCGCAACATCTTCAACGTCGACCGTCACAATCTCGTCGCCGTCAGGACGCGAAATCGTCGGGTGTCACTTGGTCGATGAACTGGCGGAATTCCTCGACGACTGCATCAGGAGACTCCGGTGGTCCGTCGGAAATTTCCTCGTCCTCGACGAAACCTGCCTCGTCGAGGACATCCTCGACGGAAAAGATCGGGCAACCAACTCTTACAGCGAGCGCAACCGCATCGGAGGGTCGGGCCGAGATGTGCTTCACAGTTTCACCGACCGAAATCTCGAGGTCCGCAAAATAGGTCGTGTCGCGCAACTCGGTGATGACCACCTTGTCGAGCTGGGCGGAGAGTTCGTCGAGCACGTCACAGAACAGATCATGGGTGAGTGGCCTGGGCGTCTCGACCCCCTCCATGGCGAAGGCGATTGCAGCTGCCTCGGGGCCGCCGATGAAGATGGACAGCAGACGATGACGCCCGGTGAGCTCCCGCAGCACGACCACTGGGGTGTTGCTGGGAAGCTCGACTCGTACTGCGACCAGCTCCAGTTCGATCACGAACCGAGCATAACGCGCCAGGTCATGCCCCGGTCCCCGACCACCACCGAGTGACCCCGCGACCGTCAGGTTCCGAGTATTCGCCGCATCTGATGACTCAGGAACATGGCATGCAGCTCAGCGCCCATCGCTGTCAGTTCTTCGCTGCGTGCCGACGCGTTCTGTCGTGCGGTCGGATTGCGCTGCTTGAGCAGCGGAACGACGAGTTGCTCGATCATTCCAGCTTCACGTTCAGCAGAAATCTTGTACATGCGCAGGTGACGTGGCTCGATCCCGAGTTCCGCATACCTGGCCGCCAAGCGTGTGACGGCAATCGCGTCCTCGTCGTAGACGTGGGCACCACCGAGCGACGTGGGCGAGATAAATCCGAACTGCTCAAGTGCATCCAGCAGGGTGCCCTGAACTCCGCAGAGTTCGCAGAGCTCGGATCGGGTCAGCGGCGTTCGGATCTGTCCGGCGTCATCAGCGGCTGTCGCGTTCATCGATTCATCCGTCTCTGGTCCAACCTCTGGCGTCATTTCAGCTGGAGTTGAATCCGACTCTGGTCGACCGTCGCCACCGCGCCGCTTCGGTGGTCGGGGGTCTTCTTGGAGAGCCGCGACCACGTCTGCGGGTGTCGACAGGGTCCGGTGCTGCTTCTCGGATTCAGATTGCCGTCCACCGGTGGAGTGTCCACCGGAGGTTGATCCGCCGGCCTGACCGTTCTCGACGTTTCCCGCTCCCGAGGAGCGATCGGTCCGGGTCCTATCGGCCTGACTTTGGTGCGACTTGCTCGAGTCCGCGGATTCGCCCGACCTGGACTGCGCCGACCTGGACTGCGCCGACCTGGACTGCGCCGACTGGGGCCGCCCCGACTCGGACGGAGATGGATCCAGATCAGATCGCCCTTGATTGGCACCGGAATCCTGGCGCGAATCACGATCAGACGAGCTACCGGCGTCACCACGCTGAACGGGCGACCCACCTGGCGTTGAGGTTCGGGAACCACCTGCTTCGGTGCGGATTTCGTCGGCACCTGGTAGTGCGCCGCTGGAAGCAGCAGTCCGATCCGACACTGGCGACCCAAGTTCCGAACTGGCAGGAGCGCCGCTGGTGGAAGTCCCACCCGAACCACTCCCATGACCGGCCAGCTGACCGCTGTCAGGTCCACTTGGTCCTGATGCTTGGCGGGAACCCGCGGAGCCAGATTGGCCCGAACCGGATGAGCCAGATCCTGCGGAGTCTGCGGCGGAGCCGGACTGACCCGAACCTGACGTGCCGGCGCTCGCGGAGCCGGCGCTTGACGAGCGGGCGCCGGTTGACGCATCGCCGGAGTCGGTGTCGGAACCGCCTGAGCCGACGGGCGTGGTCGCCGACGCGCCTTCGCTGCCGGGCCGAGCATGCTGGGATGAGGCGACCGCTGGATGTGCCGGCGAGCGATACCGCGCATCGCGGCCGGACTGTTCGCCGTACGGGTCGGGATCGTGCGTCGAGGAATCAGCGCGACCCGATCCTGCACCCGAGCCGGCACCTGCGTTATCAGCACCTGAATCGCCGGCACCCGACGCGCCACGCTGGCCCTGACCCGCTGCGGGATCCGCACTGGACCAGAGAGTCGGCTGGGTCTGCACACCGGCCGAAGGGTCAGCGCCGTCCTCGAGCATCTTCTTTATGACCTTGAGCGGAAGAAAATGGTCACCTTGTTGACGCAGGATCCAGCGCAGCCGTTCAATGTCGGAGTCGTAGAACTTCCTGAAGCCGGACCCGGTCCGTTCTGGTGCGATCAGGCCCTGGCTTTCCAGGAATCGGATTTTCGAGATGGTGACGTCGGGAAAATCCTCTTGGACGAGCGAAAGGACCTCACCGATCGACAGGTGTTCGGAGCGGGCGGAATCGCTCATGCAGCACCACCGGGCGTGCCGATGACGAACACGAAGCGAAATTTACCAACCTGCACCTGTGCACCCTCCCTCAACAGCGCGTGCGTGATTCTCTCACCATCCAGATAGGTCCCGTTGAGTGAGCCGAGATCGCTGAGCGAATACTGCCCAGCAGGCTCGTGGCGAACTTCCGCATGGTTGCGGGACACAGTGATGTCGTCGAGGAATATCTCGCTGCGCGGGTCCCTACCGATCCGGGTCAGTTCCTCGCTGATGGTGAACCTCGCGCCCGCGGACGCGCCACGGGTGATGATCATCTGACCGACTTCGCCGACTCCCGGCACGTCGACACCCACCACGGGCACCCGACCCGTATCCATTTCGGAGCGGGTCGACAAAGGTGATCCGCAAGCGGAGCAGAAGTTCGCGTCGGCGGAGTTCAGGAGACTACAGACCGGACAGACGACGCCTTCGCTCACCATTGCAGTCGGTCTCAGCCCTCTGTCAGTTGACGGTAGGCGTCGGCATCCAACAGGGCTTCGGCGGCCGCGGCGTCAGTCGGCTCGATCAGAGCGATCCAGCCGGTGTTGTACGGATCGGAGTTGACCAGTTCGGGGCTTGTCTCGAGTTCGGAGTTGATCTCGACGACGGTCCCGGCGATCGGGGCATAGATCTCGGACACTGACTTGGTGGACTCGACCTCGCCGAAGGCGTCTCCAGCGGCAAAGGTTTGCCCGATATCGGGGACCTGCACGTAGACGACATCGCCAAGTGCGTCTTGGGCGTAATCGGTTATACCGACCCGCAACTTTCCATCGTCGTTACGTATCCACTCGTGGTCGGATGAGTACCTCAACTCTTCGGGCACGTTCATGGCAGGAACGCTACCCGACTGCGACGATGCGATGGACCCCGATCCGTTCAACGGAGCATCTGGCGGATCCGCCTCGCGTACTCCTGGGCCAAAGACCGGGCGGCGTCCCTGCTGTCACCCTCCGCCCAGATGTGGGTGACCGGCTCCTCGGGGTCTGGCAGGACCAGAACCCAGCCTGTCTCGTGGTACACCTTGATGCCGTCGATCAGATCGACCTCGCGCCCGTGGGTCTGTTCGACCATCGTTCGCATGACTGTCCCTTTCTGTTCCCAGGGGGTCACGACCTCTTCACGAACCTGGTGGACAGCGGGTGCAGCAGATACCAGTTCTGACAACTTTGCGTCGCGCACCGACAACAGGTCGAGCATCTTCAACAGGCCCGCCGCAGCATCGAACGCTGGGAGGAAACCAGGCAGGATGATCCCACCTTCGAGGTTTGCGGCGAACCCAACACCGGCCTCATCGGCTGCCGCCATCAACGCCGCCGGCGAAGTTTTGGACCAGACCACTTCATAGCCGCGGTCACGCACGATCTTCGCTGCCGAGCGACTGGCGGTTACAGGTAGAACGACCTTGTCGCCCAGCAGCCGATCGCAGACCAGGTCGAGGAACACCAGCAGCGTCTGATCGAAACTCAGGATCGTGCCTGAGTCGTCGACCAGGACCAGCTGCTCACCGGAAGGGTCGAGAACCGCCCCAAGATCTGCGCCCGACCCCTTGACGAGCGAAGCGACAGTCTGTGCGTGTTCCTCACGGTCGAAGCCGAGGACCCCCTTGGTGGATGCGAACGGATTGACCACCAGGACCTCAGCTCCGAGCTTCGCCAGGACGTTGGGCATGACGAAGCTCGTGGAACCGTAGGAATAGTCGATCACAACCTTGAAGCCGTGGGCCGCGACCTTGCGGACGTCGATCGTCTGCTCCAGAGCAACCGCATACTGCTCGAGTGCCCGCGGGACCAGGTCGATGTCGCCGATGTCGGCCGGGCGCACCCGCCGGAAATCCTCTCGGCTGAACAACCGCTCGATCTTGCGTTGCTTCTCCTCCAGGATGTCGCCCCCGTCGCGGTCGAAGAAGCGGATCAGAACCGTGTCAGGGTCATCGGGGCTCAACCGCAGAGTGATTGCGGCCGAAACGACCGCCGAGCGGCAGTGGAAACGGGTCAGGGGGACACTCGCCATTTCCAGGTCCATGACGTTTATGCCACCGGAATTGAGCCCGGCGATCATCGCCCGCTTGAGCATTCGGGCCGCACGGGACGAGTCCCGCGAAACCACGACGGTCGCGTCCTTCTTCAGCGAAGTTGCAAACGCAAGGGCAACCTTGGTGGCCATCTCGGGTGTCGCATCGACGTTCGCCAGACCCGATACACCACCCCTGCCGAACAGGCTTCGGGCCCCGCGGGACTCCCAGATGATCGAGGTATTGACGACAGCTCCCGCCTCGATCGTCTTGAACGGGTACACCTTGACGTTCGAGGAGACGACCGCGTTCTCACCGACGAACACCTCATCGCCGAGCACAACGCCCTCCTCGCAGCGAACCCCTCCGCGCAGATCAGAGGCGCGGCCGACAACGGTGCCCCGCATCTTGGTGCCTTCGCCGATGTAGGAGTTGTCGTTGACGACGCTTCGTTCGAGCACGCAGTCGCGGCGCAGACGGACACCGGTGCCGATGACGGAGTACTCCCCCAGTTGCACCCCCGCGTCGACGAAGCAGTTGTCGCCGATCACGGCAGGACCATTCAGAACTGCGGCGGGATGGATCTCGGCACCCTCGCCGACGTAGACGCCATCGGCGACCTGGAATCCGGGAATCCTCACCTCTACCCGCTCATCGAGAATGTCCTTGTGGGCACGCAAGTAGGCCTCAAGGGTCCCCACGTCCTCCCAGTAGCCCTCCGCCACGGACCCGAAGACCTTTTCACCGGCTTCGAGCAACTCTGGGAACACATCCGATGAGAAGTCGACCGGTACGTCAGGGGCGATCCAGTCGAAGATTCGTGGCTCCAGGACGTAGATCCCCGAATTGATGGTGTCGGAGAAGACCTGCCCCCATGTCGGCTTCTCCAGGAACCGTTCGATTGAGCCGTCCTCATTCGAAATGACGATGCCGTACTCAAGAGGGTTCTCGACCCGGACCAGACCGATTGTCGCGAGCGCTTGGCGTTCGTTGTGGGTTCGGATGACATCACCAAGGTCGATGTCGGTTAGCACGTCTCCCGAGATGACCAGGAATGTCTCATCCAACTCTTCCATGGCGTTGCGCACCGAGCCGGCGGTGCCGAGTGGGCTCTCCTCCGAGGCGTAAACCATGTGGACACCGAACTCGGAACCATCGCCGAAATAGTTACGGATCGCGTACGGCATGAAGGCAACCGTGACCACAATCTCGGTGATGTCGTGTGCCTTGAGCAGATCGATGATGTGCTCCATCATCGGGCGATTGACCAACGGCAGCATTGGTTTGGGAATGTTCGAGGTGAGGGGTCGCAGGCGTGTGCCTTCGCCTCCCGCCATGATGACGGCCTTCACTATCGACCTCCGGTCGCTGGGATGACTGAGATGACTAGCTCAGGGCCACGCTACCGGTCCGGGTGCGCTCAGCGGAGACTTCGCCCCTCGCGCAGCGCCTTGATGCCGGCCGGGAAATAGCCGAAGTAGGCGATGAGGCTGCAAACAAGCCCCGGGATGGCAGAGCACCAGGCAATGACCAGAAAGACGGTCTCGGTACCGGTTCCCACGAACCGCGAATCGGCCGACGCGAGGAACGCCGGAAAGGCCATCATCATTGCGAAGGTTCCGCATTTGCCGATCCAGGTGACGTCCATCCGCTTGGCGCCCAGGAATACCGTTCCCGCCACGAACATGCTCAGGGTGACCTCGCGGATGATGACGATCCAGGCGAAAAGGGTGAAGTAGTCGATACCCAGGTTGGCGATGAGGATTCCGCCGATCCCCACGACCATCAGGAGTCGGTCGACCGTCGGATCGAACATTTTTCCGAAGTTCGAAACCTGACCGAAGCGACGCGCCACGTAGCCGTCGACCCAGTCGGTTCCCCCGAGGGTGGCGAGCAGGACCGACGCGATGAAGTAGTCCTCCTTACCGAACAGCAGCCAGATGAACACGGGGATCAGCAGGAGCCGGACGAGGGTGATCAGATTGGGTGCTGTCAGCAGGCGGTCCTCGCCAACCGGGATCTCTTCGCCGGCCAGGCCGTGTCTGGCGGCTATCTGTTCGTCCATCGCGTCAATCGTAGAACGCCTCGGCCGATGTCCGGCTCTACTGTTGTCGGCATGGCGAATTCTTCGAACAACGTCGATCCGTCCGTGTTCACCCTCATCATCAACGGTGACCTTCCGGGGCGCTTCGTATGGCGTGACGAACGAGTTGTCGCCTTCTTGACCATTGCCCCGCTACGGCCCGGCCACACCTTGGTGGTGCCGATCGAACAGGTGGACCAGTGGACTGACGTCGATGCAGACCTGTGGCAACACATCAGCTCGGTGCAACACATCGTCGGGCAGGCGATCATGACCGCCTTCTCACCAAGGCGTGTCGGGTCGATAATCGCCGGACTCGAAGTTCCCCACTGCCACGTGCACCTCGTGCCGATCGACAACGAGTCGCAACTGAGCTTCGCGAACGTCGACCACTCCCCCGACCCCGCCGCCCTGGATGACGCGGCCGAGCGGATCCGGGCAGTGCTTCGGGAAATGGGACGACCCGAAGTCGCCTAGATCAGAGTTGGCTCGCTGGTCGGCGGAGCGTCGGGATCGATCTCGTCAATTAGATGCTCGCCCCTGTTTCGAACGCTGTTGACCTCGGTGGAAATCGGATGGAGCGTGATCAGCTTCGATGGAGCTGGTACCAGGAATTTTCCTAGCGTCTCGACGTCTTGATCCTCGGTCGAGAGCCAGTCGCCCCACGCCGCCTGCGGCAGAATCACCGGCATACGGTTGTGGATCTGGGCCATCTTCGAGTTGGCCTCAGTGGTGATGATCGAGCACGTCCGAATCGGGTCCTCCAACGGAGGCTGATCCTTGGGACCTCGCCACTGTTCCCACAACCCTGCGAACGCGAAGGGCTCGTCGTCAGGGCGATGGATGTAGTACGGCTGCTTCTTCTTCTCGCCCGGAACCGCCTTCCACTCGTAGAAGCCGTCGACGGGAATGATGCAGCGGCGGGTGGCGAAAGCCTTGCGGAACGAAGGTTTGGTGGCGACGGTCTCGGCACGGGAGTTGATCATCCGTGAGCCGATCGACAGGTCCTTCGCCCAGGACGGCACCAGTCCCCAGCGAAACGCCTCGAGTCGTCTGGTGGTCCCATCCTCTCGTACCACCAGTACCTCCGACGTCGGTGCGGTGTTGTAGTTGGGTCCACGTTCCAGAATCTTTTCGTCCACGGAATCGACGTCGAAATACTGGGCGATCTGCTCTGGCGACGACGAGGAAACGAAGCGTCCACACATGTGTCAGAGCGTAGAGGTCAGGACGGCCTTTCAGGTCCCATGGAGGGCCCGACTGCGCCGGTAGCATTCGCTGGCTCATGTCCGTGCCGCCCCAAGAGTCCCTCGCCAGGCGTTCGACCGACGCCGCCCCCATCGTGTCGGTCATCACGCCCACCTACAACGAGGCCGAGAACGTCCCGATCCTCGTCGAGCGGATCCATGAGGCTCTCAGCGACACTCCCCACGAGATCATCATCTCCGACGACGACAGCCCGGACCGCACATGGGAGGTCGGTGAACGGATAGGAGCTACCGATCCCTCGGTGAGGGTCATGCGCCGCTTCCACGATCCTGGACTGTCGAACTCGGTTCTTGACGGTATGGCCATGGCGCGCGGCGAGGTTCTAGTTGTCATCGACGCCGATCTTCAGCACGACACGAAGGTGCTCGGCCAGATGGTCGGGCAGGTGCGCTCGGGCGAGGTCGACGTCTGCGTCGGCTCCCGATCGGTATCCGGCGGTGGTTACGGAGACTGGGCGCCGAGCAGGCGGTTCGTCAGCTGGGTGGCGACTCTTATTGCCCGGCTGCTGCTGCGAGTGCCGGTTTCGGACCCGATGAGCGGCTACTTCGCAGTTTCGAGGAAGGCCTACGAGCAGACGGCAGCGGACATCAATCCGAAGGGCTTCAAGATCCTGCTCGAGTTCGTCGGACGCAACCGGAACCTGAAGATCGGCGAGGTTGGCTATGAGTTCTCCAACCGCGTCCACGGTGAAACGAAGCTGAATCGTTCAGTCATTCGTTCGTATCTGCTCGGAGTCGCCGAGTTGCGGGTGGGACACCAGATTAATCCTGCGTTCCTGCTGTACGTCCTGGTCGGGCTTGTCGGACTGGCGGTCAACTCGGTGGTGTTCACGATGGCGGAGGCGATCGGCTTTCCCGAGGTGACCACCGGGCTGAACGATGCGATCGACCCGATATCGACCTCGTTCCTGTTCAGCGTTCAGGTCTCGATCTTCGTGCTGTTCGTGATGAACAACGAGTTCACGTTCTGGGAGAACCGCTACCGGGGTTGGTCATTGGCTCCGGCGTTTGCAACCTACGAGGTCATGTCCCTGGTGGGTACAGGAATCCACATCGCGGTTTTCACCACACTCCAGAACGTCGGATTCCTGCTCGGTGTCCTGGGCGAAGGACCCTCCCGGGTGGTCCACAACCTGATGGGTGCCGTCGTCGCACTGGTCATCAACTGGTACCTGAACACCACCTACCTGTGGCGTCGACGCCAGCGCTGAATCCGTGACCCGACGACGTGGCGCCGATTTCCGCCTGTGATGTAGCGCCGTTCCGGATAGACCCGGATGGGTCCGGCTCGCTCGTTTCCAGATGAACCCGGTGGAGTCAGACTCGACAGAGGATCTCGCCGTGCAGGATTGCGATCCAGCCGTCCTCATCCTCGGCCCAGGTGGTCCAGGCTGCAGACATGCGCTCAAGATCCGCCTGGCTCGCAAGCCCTTCGTCGAGCACCTGACGGGTCATGGCCGACTGCAGCACTCGGTCGGCCCACATTCCACCCCACCAGGCTCGATCGTCGGGAGTGTTGTAACACCAGGTGCTCGCCGTGGCGGTGACCTGTTCGAAGCCGGCCTCTCTGGCCCAGACGTGCATCCGCCTCCCGGCGTCGGGCTCGCCACCGTTGGAACGGGCGACGCGTTCGTACAGGTCGAGCCATTCGTCGAGTCCGGGCACGGCCGGGAACCATGTGAACGCCGCGTAGTCGGCGTCCCGGGCGGCCACGACGCCACCGGGCCGGCATACCCTTCGCATCTCTTGGAGCGCTCTGACCGGGTCGGCCACGTGCTGGAGCACCTGGTGGGCGTGAACGATGTCGAATGAGTCGTCGGCGAATTCAAGTTCGTGCACGTCACCGACGAGCAGATCGACATTCGTCAAGCCCTGGGCCTGGATCTCATCACGGGTGAGTTGCAGAGCCTCGGCATTTGCCTCCATGGCTGTGACGCGCCCGGGCGAAAGCCTGTGAGCGAGGTCCGCAGTGATGGTGCCAGGACCGCTGCCGACATCCAGCAGCGAGAGCCCCGGCTCAAGGTCCGCCATCAGGTAGGCAGCCGAGTTCTCGACCGTTCGCCAGCGGTGGGACCGCAACACCGATTCGTGGTGGCCATGGGTGTACGTGGCGGGAGGACTCTCCATGTTTCATTCCTCTGTTCGTGAACCACCCACCATAGCGAGATTCCAAATAGCGGTACAGGCGTCCCATATACTGAGATCTATCCGGTGTCTGCTATGGGACCCTCGGTCTATCGGTGGTTCCCTCCGGGATCTCGAGACGCCAATGCCCGAACGGGCGCGCTCAGACGGAGAGGTGTGATTGGAATGGTCGTATTTCGACCATTCCAATCACAC
>JBARXY010000026.1:0-230208 GCA_049647585.1 Microthrixaceae bacterium
ACCGGGCAACCCTGCGGGCGTTGGCGTTGACCGAAATATGTAGACGTGCGACCGCGAAACCGGTCGGGTCGACAACACCGGGGCGCCCTGAGGTGTCGTTGAGCGTCGGACCCGACAATTTCGGTCATGGCGTCACCAGATGGGGCGACACCGTCACCATCAGCGACAGTGTCTTGTTCTGTGTGGCGGATCTCGTCACGATCCTCACCGACACCCACGGCAACCCGAAACGGATGGGACCCGGGTTCCCGTTCCCGACCCCACCCCAGCCGACAGGCGGGTTCGGGGTCAGCGGTGACCAGTATGCCCGCCTGCTCGAGGAGTTCGAGGCGGCTCTGCCGGCGAGTTGGGAACACACGAAGTGGCAACTCGAGCGGGGACGACAGATCCGTTACGCCACCCCCGAGCAACGCCGCGCTCTCGCCAGCCGAGATGGCGGATGTGTGTTCCCCGGATGCGACATGCCCCACGCGTGGACCGACGCCCATCACGTCACCTGGTGGCGAAACGGCGGAACAACCGATATCGACCAACTCATCAGTCTCTGTAGACGCCACCATGGAGTGGCTCACACCACCGGCTGGAACGTCACCCTCGACAAACACGGTTGGACCCACTGGAGTACCCCCAACGGGCGACACCTCCACGGCCAACGCCACCACAGCCGACCCAATACCACTAGCGATACACCCGGCAGACCGCCACAAGATAAACGCCCGCCAGTTGAACCGCCATGCGACAAACGCCCACCAGGTGAACCGCCTAGCGCAAAGCCCGGCGACCACCTCCCGCCAGGCCAACCGCCGGGCCAACCGCCAGGCTCACCACCAGATGAGCACCCACCCAGGTCGATGCCAGAACAGATAGACCCGCCCCGTACAGGCCCACCCGGTACAGACCCACCCTGCTGCGGGCACGACTAGGCCATTTGGCTCATCTTTGGCCGATCCGCTCAGGAACCCCGCGCTTCTGCCGATTTGCTATCGAGCTGGGCTTCTGGCCCGGTGCCGCACAGGACCGCGACTCGATGACTTGTCGACCTGGCCTGTGGCGGTTCGTTTCACCGCTGGGAGCAGTTTTGATGAGTGCAGATCAATGTCAGCACGAGCAGGTCGAGATCGGCATCATGATCGATGGTGTCCGACTGATCATGCGGTCGTGTTCCGAATGCGACACGCGTAGCTGGCATCGCGATGGCGAGTCGGTACCCCTTCATGGGGTCCTGCACGACATCCGCGCCGTCCCCACTCGGTACAAGCGGGCACTGTCGAGCTGACGACAGACTGATGAAGTTCCAGATCAACTCCTGATTGGCTGAGTGCCCTCGCTGGGAGTGTCAGGGTCGATGGTCGTTCTCGTGTAACGATGTTGACCCCATGGACCAGACGAAGGCCCCCGGCGAAGGTCCGGCTGACAGAGAATTCACAGCGCCGGGAGCTGTCGGCGACGAAGTCTCCCGTGAAGACGAATCGGGTTTCCCCGAATTCGAATTCGAAGCCGAGGGGTCCGAAAGCGACGGGTCACAACCTGAGAATTGGATCGAGGGCCCCGCTGAGACAGCTCGCCGGGAACTGATCGAACGGATCATCTCTTGGGCGATCGTCGGAGCGTGCTGCCTCTTCGTCTTCACCACGCTCAACCCCCGGCTGATTCTCCAGAACAGCGTTCCGACCGGTGGGGACATGGGCGCCCACGTATGGGGACCACGGTTCCTCGCTGACCATCTAATTCCCCAGTTCCGCGTCTCGGGCTGGTCCATGGACTGGTACGCCGGATTCCCCACGTACGTCTTCTACATGGTTGTCCCCTCGTTGATGATTCTGTGGCTGTCAGCAGGACCGTCGCTGTGGCTGACCCCCGTCCTGTTGGCGATCGTCGCCGGCATCGTGTGGGCGCTGAGGCCACGCCTGACTGCGCCGTGGCAACGCTGGGTGCTGTGGGTCGGAACAGTGATCATCTCGGTGCTGGCCATACCGATTCCGTACAACGTCGCTTTCAAGATCGTCGCCGTGTCGGGGCTCGTGACGCTACCCATCGCGGCATATCAACTTGCCAGAGCCACACGGGCGCCATTCCCGGTGGCACCGATCGCAGCGGTCGCCACTCTGGGCTTCAGCTACGACAAGGGCTTCACGATCCTCGGAGGCAACGGCGCCTCGACGATGGCTGGAGAGTTCGCGTTCTCGGTCTCGTTGACTTTCGCACTGCTGTACCTGGCGGTCGTGTTCCGCGGAATGCGGACCGGCAGAAGCCGAGCCCTCGGCGCAGTCCTACTGGCAATGACCATCCTGTGCCATCTGATTCCTGCGATCTTCGCCGGCATCGCGACCCTGGGCGTCATTGTGTTCCTCCGGCGAGACGATCGTGATGATCGCGAACCGTGGTGGGATGCAAACGCAGTCGGTCGGATTGCTGCGGGACTGATCGTCGCGATCGTGTTGCTGTCTCTGTTCTCGGGCACCGATCTACCGGGGGCGGGTGTCCTCAACTCGCTGCCGCTGGCCAGCATCCTGGTCCCTTCGCAGTCGATGTTCCCGGCTCTGGCGACCCTGGCGGCGATAGCGTTCTTCACCGGTTTCGAACCGCGTATTCCAGACAGACTCAGACGTCTTTCCGGGCTTGTCCCGACCGTCGCTGCGACGATCGTCATCGCAGGGGTCATCTGGAAGTTCGGAACCTGGTGGGCGTTCGCCCTGGGTCTGGTGGCACTGGTCATCCTCTACATGGCCGGTATCGACACCAAGTTGTTGCGATGGATAGCAATCGTGGGGCCGGTCGGAGGTTTCCTGACCGGGTTCTGGGCTCTTCCGTTCCTGGCCAACAGCACCTACATGAACGACATGGGCTGGGAGAAGTACACCCGTTACACGGACTATCTGCTCGCAGTTCCAGAGCTCGATCTGGGAGGGATGCCGTATCGGAATGTCATCTTCGGTCTGGCCGCGGTCGGCGTACTGCTTTCGCTGGTCTACAAGGTGCGATTCGGGTGGTTCCTGTCACTGCTGGTCGTGGTCTTCGCCTGGATCTTCCGGTACTTCCCCCAGTACCGGCTCTGGAACGCCCGGTTGCTGCCCTTCTACTACCTGGCTCTATATCTGCTCGCCGGGCTGGCGGCGGCGCTGATAATCAGAACTCTGGCGGTCGTCGTCAGTGACCTGTCTCGGGCACCCAAGGCGCAGCTCGCCGCCATGGCAACCGGTGCCGTCGTCGTAACGCTCGTCGTGATGACTGTCTTCCTCGGGTCGTTCAAGGCGCTTCCCGGGGGAAGCCTGGTCCCAGATCCCAAGGATCCGACCGTGAGCGTCTACCGCTGGGCGGGGATCAACTTTCCACTTGGAATAGTCAACGACTGGTCAAGGTGGAACTTCAGCGGACTCGAGGGCAAGCCTGCGTATCCGGAATTCCGCGGTGTGATGGACATGATGGGCCAGGTCGGTGATGACCACGGCTGTGGGCGGGCGATGTGGGAATTCGACTCGGACACCAATCGCTATGGCACCACGATGGCTCTGATGCTTCTGCCGTATTTCACCGACAGCTGTATCGGGTCGATGGAGGGTCTGTATTTCGAAGCCTCGTCGACGACCCCGTTCCACTTCCTGACCCAGTCGGAGGTGTCGACCGCTCCATCGCGTGCTCAGCGTGAGTTGCCTTATGGCCCCTTCAACATCGATGAGGGTATCGAGCACATGCGGCTGCTCGGGGTCCGCTACTACATGGCGACCAGCGAGCAGGCCATCACTGCGGCCGAGGGCAACGCGCAGCTCAGGAAGATTGACGACAAGACGTTCACCTACATGGACGGCGCCGAGAAGAAGTCGCATCGCTGGGCTGTATTCCAGATCTCCGACTCCGAGTTGGTCGAGGGCCTGACCAACGATCCTGCGGTGGTTGCCGACATTGACGACCACATCGACGGCTGGGTCTATGCCAAGAAGCGGCTTGCGCCCAATGACACACAGGCGGCCGCCGGGACTCCCGGGTTCAAGCTGCCGGGTCCGGCCACCGACTGGTTCATGGACCCGAGCCGTTGGGACATTTTCCTCGCCAGCTCCGGTCCGTCGAACTGGCCCAGGACGACTGTGGCGAAGACGCCTGACCTGAAGTCGACCCGACGACCCAATCCAGAGGTCAAGGTCAGCGACCTGAAGATCACCTCTGACTCGGTTTCCTTCGACGTCGACAAGGTCGGGGTGCCCGTCCTGGTCAAGGTTTCCTACTTCCCCAACTGGAAGGTCGAGGGCGCAACAGGGCCCTACCGGGTGACACCCAACTTCATGGTGGTGGTTCCGACCTCGAATCACGTGGAACTGAACTACGGATACTCGCGTGTCGAGCTGCTCGGCTGGCTCATGACGGCGCTAGGTGTCGTGGCGGTTGTCGGACTGGCACTTTGGGACCACCGGCGAGAACTGGAAGATCCGCCGACAACCAGCGACCAGGATCCGGTCGAACCGGAGCCGCATGACCCCGACCAGGGCGGGTCAGATCCAGAAACGGACCTGGCTGACACTCGCACTGAGCCCCTACTTTCCCGCTAACAGCCGACAACATGGAATTTCTGCGCCGGTTCACGCTCGTCGGGTTCATCGCCACGGCGGTCGATGTTGCCCTGCTGGTCCTACTCCGACAGGGCCACGATTGGCCGGTTTGGACCGCAGATCTGGTGGCAGTGCTCGTCGCGACCTGCGTTTCGTGGTTTCTTCACGGCCTGATCACCCAACCAGCAGATCCGTCACGCAGGTGGTTCCGGCATGTCGGTCCGTATGTCAGCACTGCAGGGTTGGCGTTGGTAGTCGACGTGGGCGTCATATCGCTTCTGGATCTGGCCCTCGACCCGACCGGGAACCTGCCACTATTGGCGATGAAGGTCGTATCGCTGGGGGCCGCGTTCACCGTCAGGGTTCTCCTCTACCGGAACTCGATGTTCCTCGCGGTGCGCGAGAATCAGGCCCGCCCCGTCGAACGGCCACAGGCACCGGGGGAGCAGCGGCTGAGCGTCATCATCCCGGCCTTCATGGAAGAGGACAGGATCGCCTCGACAATCGCTGCGATCCGAAATGCCCTGTCCGCGGTGGCTGCCGATGGGGGGCTCGAGGTCGTTGTGGTGGACGACGGGTCGACGGACCGAACCTCGGCTGTGGCGAGCGCTGCTGGCGCGGACAGGGTGATCACCCAGTCGGAAAACCTCGGCAAGGGTGCGGCTGTCCGCTCGGGGATGCTTGTGTCGACCGGCCGGACAGTTGCATTCACCGACGCCGACCTCTCCTACAGCCCTGAGCAGATCCTGTCGTTGCTCGATGGCGTAGAACAAGGCTGGGATGTCGTGGTGGGAAGCCGCCGCCACGTCGATGCGAGGACCGTTGTGCGCGCGGGCCGGTTACGTGAACTTGGCGGACGGGTCATCAACGTGCTGACTGAATACGTCCTGTTGGGTCGCTACCGCGACACCCAGTGTGGACTGAAGGCGATGCGATCCGACGCTGCCCGGCTGATCTTTTCGCACTCACGGATCGACGGGTTCGCCTTCGACGTCGAGATTTTCGCTCTTGTGGAGCGGTATCGACTGGCCCTCCTCGAAGTACCCGTCGAGGTGGTCAACTCGGGGCGGTCGACGGTGCGAGTGGTTAGCGACGCGGCACGACTCATTCGGGACCTGTTCAGGATCCGGACCTACGCAAGGGTCGGGTACTACGAACTCGAACCTGATGAGATCCTGCCCACAGTCATGGACGACGACCACTGAACAGACTGACCCGACCCACGGGGCCGCTGGGCCGTCCCGACTAGAGTTGCCTCCCGTGAGTGACCTCGACGAGATCTTCAAGGCCTACGACATCCGAGGGGTCGTCCCCGAACAGTTCGATCCCACAAAGGCTCGGGCTATCGGTGTCGGTTTCGCCAAGTTCGTAAGTGAGTTCGACTCCAACGGGCCTGTCGAGCGGGTTCTGGTTGCGCGCGACATGCGCCCCAGTGGTGAAGCTCTCGTCGCAGCGTTTTCCGAGGGAGTCCGATCCCAGGGTATCGATGTCGTCGATCTGGGTCTCGCTTCAACCGACCTTCTTTACTTCGCCTCGGGCTCCTTGAACGCGCCCGGTGCGATGTTCACCGCCTCGCACAACCCGGCGCAGTACAACGGAATCAAGTTCTGTCGCGCGGGTGCCCGGCCCGTCGGTGAGGACTCCGGCCTGGCGACCATTCGGGCCACGGCCGAGCAGTCGATGGCGGGCACGGTCGACGACGTCGAAGTGGCTGGAACGTCCAGCTCGCAGGACCTGCTCGCAGCCTTCGCCGCTCACGTCCATTCCTTTGTGGACACAAGCACCCTCCGGCCGCTGCGGATCGTGGCAGACACGGCCAACGGAATGGGTGGGCTGATCGTTCCGGCGGTCTTCGAGGAGCTCCCCTTCGAGGTCGAGATCATGTACGGCGAACTCGACGGGACCTTCCCCAACCACCCGGCGGATCCCATCCAGCCGGAGAACACGGCGGACCTTCGGGCACGGGTTGTCGAGGCAGGGGCCGATATCGGGCTTGCCTTCGATGGTGACGCCGATCGGGTTTTCCTCGTCGACGAGCACGGAATCGGACTGTCCGGGTCGACCACAACTGCGATCATCGCTGCCGGAATCCTCGACAAGAATCCCGGCGAATCCGTGATCCACAATCTGATCTGCTCGAAGACCGTCCCCGAGGTGGTCCGTGAACATGGGGGAACTCCGATCCGCACCAGGGTCGGGCACTCGTTCATCAAAGAGGTCATGGCCGAATCCGGCGCGATCTTCGGTGGTGAACATTCGGCTCACTACTACTTCCGCGACAACTATCGGGCCGACTCCGGAATCATCGCGGCGCTCGTGGTCCTCGAACAGCTGTCGGTCTCGGGCAAGTCTCTCTCAGAGCTGCGCGCCCCTTTCGAGCGCTATGCGGATTCCGGCGAGATCAACACCAAGGTCGACGATCCGGCAGCAATGATCGACAAGGTCGCCGAGCACTATGCCGGATCGAACCAGGACCGCATGGATGGTCTCACCGTGGACTTCGGTGACTGGTGGTTCAACCTGAGGGCATCCAACACTGAGCCACTTCTCCGGCTGAACCTCGAGGCTGCTGACCGTGCATCGTGTGATGCCAGGGTGGCAGAGGTTCAGGCAGTGCTGGCAGGCTGAACGATTCACAGACCTTCGCAACCCACAGACCTTCGCACCGCACAGACCTACGAGGTGAACAGATGAGCTCAGCACAAGTACTCGACCCCAGACTCCTGGAGATTCTCGCCTGCCCCGAGGACAAGGGCTCCCTGCTCTATTTCGCGGATGAGAACGTGTTGTTCAACCCGCGGCTGAAGCGGACCTATCCAGTTCGCGACGGTATCCCAGTGATGTTGATCACCGAAGCAACCGATGTGACCGCCGCTGAGGCGAAGCGCCTGACCAAGAAGGCCGCTGACGAGGAGATCTCGCCAACCTTCGAGGACTGAATGACTGATTCACTCGAAATATTTGCCGCCACCAGAGGGCTCCCCGAGCAGTGTCGCGAAGCCGCAGGGGCCGAACCGGTCGGTACGCTTCCGACGAGCGAGGGAATAACTGCGGTCCTGCTGGTCGGTATGGGCGGCAGTGGAGTGACAGGCGACATCGCTCGCGCAGTGGCCTCGCCAACCTGCAACGTGCCGATGATCGTTCACAAGTCCTATGAGTGCCCCGCGTTCGTCGGTCCCGACACACTGGTCATTGCGACCTCGTTCTCCGGAGACACTTCGGAGACCACAGAGGTAACCCGGGCGGCGCTCGCCCTAGGCGCGAGAGTCGCGGTCGTGGCATCCGGTGGCGAACTCGTCGAGATAGCCAAGGACTCCGGGTCTGCTTTCTGGCAGGTCGACGACTCGATTCCGGCGCCGCGCTGTGCCGTCGCTGCGATGAGCCTGCCCGTGTTGTTGACTCTCGAGGCCCTGGGGCTCTGCGAGCCACTCACCAGCCAGATCGACGGGGCGATTGCACAGTTGGAAAAGCGCCGTGAGGAACTTTCCGCTGAAGGCAATCCGGCCCAGACCTTGGCCCGCAGGATCGGGCGGACGCTGCCGATCGTCTACGGCGGGGGAGATCTGGGAACCGCTGCAGCGGTGCGCTGGAAATCTCAGTTCAACGAGAACCCGAAGGTCGCAGCGTTCATGAACGTGATGCCCGAGTTGACCCACAACGAGGTCTGCGGTTGGGGGCAACACGGAGACATGACCCGTCAGGTGTTCTCGTTGATCCAACTACGGCATGATTTCGAACATCCCGGCGTTGTTCGGGGCCTTGAACTGGTCGCTGAGATTTCCGAGGAGATCGTGGCCGGAGTGCACACGGTCGCCGCGGCGGGTCACGGGCGGTTGGCCCAGATCTTCGACCTGATTCTCTTCGGAGACTTCGTCTCGCTGTACATGGCGTTCGCCGAAGGCATCGATCCGGGGCCTGTTCCAATTCTGGACGAGTTGAAGGCTCAACTTCGCCTTTAGTGGTGTCGCGCTAGCCTGTGACTCTGCCCAGGGCTGCATGTACCCGGAGTCAGACGACCCCAGCCCGAAGCAAATTCATCCGTTGCTTCGATTGAGCGCGTACGCGGTTTCGATTCCGCGCCGCTCTGGAGGAAATATGTCTTTCACCGATTTCAAGGTCGCTGACCTGAGCCTGGCTCCGTTGGGCCGTAAGCAGATCCAACTCGCCGAGGTAGAGATGCCCGGTCTCATGGCGATCCGGGCCGAGTACACCGATTCCCAGCCGCTCGCTGGAGCAAAGATCACAGGCTCGCTGCACATGACGGTGCAGACGGCCGTTCTCATCGAGACACTCACGGCGCTGGGTGCCGAAGTCCGCTGGTGCAGCTGCAACATCTTCTCGACCCAGGATGAGGCGGCAGCAGCTGTTGCCGTCGGTCCCGAAGGTACCGTTGCCGACCCTGCCGGTGTCCCGGTGTTCGCCTGGAAGGGTGAGACCCTCGAAGAGTACTGGTGGTGCACCGAGCAGGTTCTGAGCTGGGACACCGAATCAGGTGGCCCCAACATGATCCTCGATGATGGCGGCGATGCCACGATGCTGGTCCACAAGGGGGCCGAGTTCGAAGCCGCCGGAGCGGTTCCGGCCGATAACGACGATGACTCAGAGGAGTGGGGCGTGGTGCTCGCAACCCTGCGTCGCACCTTGACCGAGGACAACCAGCGCTGGACCAACGTCAGCCAGGGAATTCTCGGAGTCACCGAAGAGACCACCACCGGTGTGCACCGTCTGTACCAGATGCTCGAGGCCGGTGAGCTGAAGTTCCCCGCCATCAACGTCAACGACTCCACCACCAAGTCCAAGTTCGACAACCTCTACGGCTGTCGCCACTCACTCGTCGACGGGATCAACCGTGCGACCGACGTGATGATCGGCGGCAAGACAGCGGTTGTCTGCGGCTTCGGCGATGTCGGCAAGGGTTCCGCCCAGTCGCTGCGCGGCCAGGGCGCACGGGTGGTCATCACCGAGATCGATCCCATCTGCGCGCTGCAGGCAGCCATGGAGGGCTACCAGGTCGTCCGTCTCGAAGACGTCATCGACACAGCCGACATCTTCATCACCACGACCGGCAACAAGGACATCATCACCGCCGAGCACATGTCACGGATGAAGCACAACGCGATCGTCGGCAACATCGGGCACTTCGACAACGAGATCGACATGGCCGGCCTCTATCGTCAGAGCGACATCCAGCGTGTCCAGATCAAGCCCCAGGTCGACGAGTTCGTGTTCCCCGACGGTCACTCGATCATCGTGCTGGCCGAGGGTCGCCTGCTCAACCTCGGTTGCGCAACCGGACACCCGAGCTTCGTCATGAGTTGCTCGTTCGCCAATCAGGTGTTGGCTCAAATCGAGCTGTTCACCAAGCTTCAGGACTACCCGCTCGGTGTGTATGTCCTGCCCAAGCAGCTCGACGAGATGGTCGCACGCTTCCACCTCGACGCACTCGGCGTCAGGCTCACCAAACTCACGACCGACCAGTCGGACTATCTGGGCATTCCGGTCGAAGGTCCGTACAAGGCCGACAACTACCGCTACTGAGTCGTCCGCCTACTGACTGGCGCTGACCAGAACTTTGATCTGGCTATCCAGCCAGGCTGCATGAGCCTCTAGAGCGGGCCCGGACAGATGCAGGCCATCAGGCCTATCTGTCTGGGCCCCTTCTGTCGGTCGCTGGTCGATCCATGCCTGAACGTCGATCGTCGTGGCGCCGGTCAGCGCAGCTGCAGCCTTGATGTCATCGCGCCATCGTGCGACCCAGGTTGGGTCGCACGGACTATTGGTGTGCTTGCCGTCGCAATAGAACGCTCCTCGCTCCAGAGGAACGGCAGGCAGCGCCCACATGACGTGTGTGCCCCGGGCAGACAACATCCGTGTGGCGTCGATCATCTCGGCCCGCCTTGCCGATTCGGCCTCGCCAGACATGAACGGGGGGTCGTCGCCGGGTACCAGGTCGTCAATGGCCCGGAGGTAGACCAGAGCGACATCGGGGTGAATCTGGGACATCGCCTCGGGCCAGAGTTGCTTCCGATCGGGACACTCGTCGGACGGCGGTTCCATTCCGCAGCCGAGGTGCGTGCGGTCCCAGACCTCCAATGTGGGGTCATCCAGGCGTCGAAGGCCGTTTGCGGCACCTCGGCCCAGGCTGTCTCCGACAATCAGGACTCGGGTCGAGTCGTCCACTCCACAGGTCGAAATCGTCGGGTCGGCAGCTGCTGTCACCGTGCTCGCGTCGAACTCGTTGGTCTTGGTCCCGAGCGCAGGTGCAGTCGTGGTCGGAGTGGGTGGGCAGGTGGTCGACGTGGTTGTCGTGGGGTCGGGCAGCCGTTCGAACTGCTTCGCCACCTCCTCCACCTGGGTCGGCCTGGTTGAGTTGGCGGAAAGAACCAGCAGAGCCAGGATCACGCTGACCCCACACATGTAGGCCGCTCGGCGTGGACGAAGTCGTTGTGCCCACGAACTCTGTCTACGCAAGGGGTCCTCGACCCACCGGAGCGACACTTCCGCGAGCAACATCGATGCTGCAGCAGTTGTAAGTGCGATGAGCGGTCTGGGCATCTCTGGAAGGCGCTGCTCAAGCAGAACCTGGGTCGGCCAGCTCCACAGGTACAGCGCATAGGAGCGGGTGCCCAACCACTGCAGCGGTCCCCAGGCCAGGGCGGTTGCGAACGGTCCGGGCCTGGTAGAGACGATCACCAGCGCTAGGGCGAGCAGGGCCGCGGCGAGGAGCCCACCGGTGTAGGTCCAGCGAAGCTCAGGGGTGGAGAGGATCATCAGGGCGCCAAGCCCCAACGTCGCGGCCACGGCACCCAGATCGACGAGCCACCTTGGAATGTTGACCACTCGCCCGTGAACCAGAGCGGCCATCGCACAGCCCAATAGGAGCGTTCCGATGCGGGTGTCGGTACCGAAGTAGATCCGCGACAGCGGGGCTCCGTCGGAGAGCGCCAGCTGGAAGCCCCAGACGAACGAGGCGACAGCGCCGATCACCGCTATCGCGGCGACAACCATGTGGGGACGCGCCGCGTGCAGCTTTCTGCCCAGCTTCAGTCCCATGACGAGGGTCAGCGGCCAGAACGCATAGAACTGCTCCTCGATCGAGAGCGACCAGGCGTGACGTAGGGGAGAGGGGGAGGTCGCCCAGTAGGGCTGGCCCACCAGGACCAGGTGCCAGTTCTGCCACCAAGTCAGAGTTGCTCCGGCGTCCGCCACGACTCCTTTGGTAGTCAGGAAGGCGACCAGAACCGCGATGACCACCACCGCCACGGCCGGTGTGAGACGCCGGAATCGTCTTCCCCACCACTTGGCCAGTTCCCTGGCGCTACCGGGGGTCGAATCTAGTAAGAGCGAGGTAATCAGAAATCCGCTCAGCGCGAAGAAGACGTCGACGCCGAGGAAGCCGCCGGGAAGGTATCCGAGGTGATACGCGATGACTGCGACGACCGCTGCCCCGCGCAGGCCGGTCAGGCCCGGGATATGCGCCTTTGAGTGCGCTGGTGTGTGTGTTGATATGCCAGTCAAAGCGCTGCTGGATCCCGACCTTCGGTCACCTGTTACTTGTAGTGACCGATCGATTCTACGGCCCGATCGAGCGGAATCGTGCTTCGCGGCTCCACACCCGACTAGAGCGTCACGGCCAAGGTCAGCCCCGTCACCACCGGTGCGTTGCACTCGGTCAGGACATCTCCGGCGGCGGTCAAGGTGGATCCGGTCGTGCGTATGTCATCGACGAGGAGCACCGGTACATCGACCGTGGTGAGTGCCAGGAACTGTGGACCGTGCTGGCGTTCTGTTCGGCCGAGTCCGGTCTGGCTGTGTCCGGGTGCGCGCCGGAGCAGCTTTCGGGTAGGGAGTCCCAGGGAACGGCCGACCGCACGGGCGAGCAACTCGGCCTGGTCATAGCCCCGCTCCCGATGTCGGCGAGGTGATGTTGGAGCCCAGGTGACAACATTGACCTCTCGGTCGACGAGCCTGGACATTGCCATTCCGAGGAAGGGGATCGAATCGCGGTGATTGTGGAACTTGATGGCCGCAATCAGTTCCTTGGTCGGCCCTTCGTAGGTGAACAGCGCCGCAAAATCGGCCAGTCCGGGTGGCGGAGACAGATCGGGAGCGGGAGGAAGGCTCCTCAGACAGTTGTTGCAGAGCCCTTGGCCGGCTTGTCGACATAATGCACAGCGGGGCGGGAACAGTAGGTCCAGCATCCTGGCCAACCTAGGCATGGCCTCCTCCAATGCCCGGGCGGCTCACAGGGCAGAGGTGCCCGGCACCAAGACTGTGCGCCACCACCGGTAGAGTGTCCTCCGTGGGTTTTCTAGACAAAGTTCTCCGGACCGGTGAAGGCAAGAAGGTCAAGGCTCTTGCAGGCCTCGTCCCAGATATCGGAGCACTCGAGCCGGAGTTGCAAGCGCTATCGGACGGTGACCTGCAGGCCAAGACGGGCGAGTTCCGAGGTCGTCTCGACCGGGGGGAACCCCTCGACGACCTGCTGATCGAGGCCTTCGCCGTGACCCGTGAGGCCGCCACGAGGGTCATAGGTCAGCGTCATTACGACGTTCAGTTGATGGGTGGCGCGGCGCTCCACTTCGGCTGGGTGGCAGAGATGAAGACTGGTGAGGGTAAGACGCTGGTCTCGACCCTTCCGGTCTATCTGGATGGTCTGACCGGTGACGGTGTGCACGTGATTACGGTCAACGAATACCTGGCCCGACGCGACGCTGAGTCGATGGGGCGCATCCACAACTTCCTCGGTCTGGACGTTGGAGTGATCCTTCCCGGCGAGAACAGCCAGGACGTCAAGCGTGCCAATTACGCCTGTGACGTCACCTATGGCACCAACAACGAGTTCGGCTTCGATTATCTACGCGACAACATGGCGCTGTCGCTCGAGGAGAAGGTCCAACGGGGCCACAAGTTCGCGATCGTGGATGAGGTCGACTCGATCCTCGTCGATGAGGCCCGTACTCCGCTCATCATCTCGGGTCGTGTTGGCGATGCTGCGAAGCTGTACTACAAGTTCGCTTCGATCGCCCGTGGCCTGACCCGTGACGTCGACTACGAAGTCGATGAAGAGAAGCGGATCATCTTCCCCCTGCCAGAGGGGATCGAGAAGGTCGAGAAGTCACTCGGTGTCGAGAACCTCTACGACGATGTCTCGGTCAGCCTGGTCCACCAGCTTCAGGTATCCATCAAGGCCAAGGAGCTCTACCGCCGCGACCGCGACTACCTGGTGGCCGACGGTGAGGTGAAGATCGTCGACGAATTCACAGGTCGCGTCCTCGAAGGTCGCCGCTGGTCCGAAGGTCTTCACCAGGCTGTCGAGGCGAAGGAGGGCGTGAAGATCAAGGAAGAGAACCAGACTCTCGCTACCGTCACCCTCCAGAACTACTTCCGCATGTACGACAAGCTCGCCGGAATGACTGGTACGGCGGTCACCGAAGCTGCCGAGTTCATGTCGACCTATTCGCTCCAGGTCGTGCCGATCCCGACCCACAAGCCCCTTGTCCGTCTGGACGACGGAGACGTCATCTACCGGACCGAGCAGGCCAAGTTCGACGCAGTGGTCGAAGACATCCACACCCGTACCGAAAAGGGCCAGCCCGTCCTGGTGGGTACCGTTTCGGTCGAGAAGTCCGAGCGCCTGTCACGCGAGCTCGAAAAGCGCGGGATCGACCATCAGGTGTTGAATGCCAAGCAGCACACCCGTGAAGCCGAGGTAGTCACACAGGCAGGCCGGGTCGGCGCCGTGACGGTTGCGACCAACATGGCGGGCCGTGGTGTCGACATCCTCCTCGGTGGCAACCCGGAGGGCCTTGCAGATCGGGACGTGCGTGCCGAGGGACTTGAGCCCGAAAGCGAAGATGGTCAGGTTCTCTATCAGAAGTACCTGGCGAAGCACTCCAGCGAGTGCAAGGCCGATGGTGATCGGGTGCGCGAACTCGGTGGCCTGTACGTCCTGGGAACCGAACGACACGACAGTCGAAGGATCGACAATCAGCTCCGTGGCCGTTCCGGGCGTCAGGGCGACCCGGGCGAGAGCCGTTTCTACCTGTCTCTCGAAGACGACCTCATGCGGTTCTTTGCCACTGGAGCGATCGAATGGGTCATGAACCGCGGCTGGGACGACGAAGTCCCGATCGAGGCCAAGATGGTTTCCCGCGCAATTGAGAAGGCGCAAAATACCGTCGAGGCACGCAACGGTGAGATCCGCAAGAACGTCCTCAAGTACGACGAGGTGATGAACGAGCAGCGCAAGGTCATCTACGAGCGTCGCGACGAGGTTCTCGAGGGAGTCGACCTGCGTGAAGAGACGATGCGGGCGCTTGCGGAAGCAGTCGACGGCCTTCTCGAAACCCACTGCAGCGACGACTATCCCGAGGAATGGGATCTGGAAGCGCTGATCGCAGATGCGTCGAGCTACTGGCCGAGCACTCTGGCGCCGGAGTCGTTGAGCGGAGCCAAGGCAACGGATGATCTCTACGACATCCTCATGGCCGACGCGACCCGTCACTACGAGGATCGCGAAGCCGAGTTCGGCCCGGAGAACCTCCGTGAGATTGAGCGGCAGGTCATGCTCAAGGTCATCGATGCCCGCTGGCGGGACCACCTCAAGGAGATGGACTACCTCCAGGAGGGCATCAACCTGCGTGCGCTCGGCCAGGTCGATCCGCTCACCGAATGGCAACGAGAGGGCTTCGACATGTTCGGCCAGCTCATGTCGACCGTTGATCGTGAGTACGTCCAGTACGTCATGCACGTGCAACTCGTCAAGGATGACAACCCGGCCGAGCAGCCGGCCGCAGGTCTTTCCTACAGTGCGCCCGCAGGGCCGAACGAAAGCGCGGCAGTCCCGGCTCTGGTAAGCGGGGGCAGCGGCGGCGGTGCCGATGCTTCCGGTGGCGAGGCCCAGGCCGAACCGGTGGCACAGAAGCCCGTCGTCAAGAGCGAATGGGACAAGACCCCCCGAAACGCACCTTGCCCATGTGGGAGCGGCAAGAAGTACAAGGTTTGTCACGGCGCCTGACGGATGCTCGATTTCGGTTCACAAATCACTGATCTCAGCTCACGGCTCGAAGAAGCCAGGGGATACCTGCGTATCGACGACCTGCGTCATCGTCAGCCACAACTCGAGACCGAACTGGGTCGTCCCGATCTGTGGGACGACGCTGATGCGGCCCAGGCGCTGCAGCGCGAGTTCGCCGAGATGACCGACGACCTGACTCTTTTCGATGCACTCGAAGAGAGGGTCGAAGATCTGGCGACGCTGCATGAACTTGCGCGTGAAGAGAACGACGAGAGTCTCGAGTCGGAAATTTCCACCGAGATAGCAGCGCTCGAGAAGAAGTTCGGTGAACTCGAACTGCGCGCTCTCTTCACCGGCGAGTACGACGACCGTGACGCGATCGTCGACGTGAACTCAGGTGCCGGGGGAGTCGACGCCCAGGACTGGGCCGAGATGCTTCTGCGCATGTACCTCAGATGGGCCGAGAACCGGGGCTTCGAAACAGACCTGGAGTCGGTCAACGAAGGTGGCGAGGCCGGGATCTCGTCGGCGACGGTGGTCATCAAGGGCCGCAACGCCTACGGACTTCTGCGCTCCGAACACGGTGTCCACCGCTTGGTTCGGATCTCACCGTTCGACAACAACGCCCGCCGCCAGACCAGCTTCACGTCGGTGAAGGTCACCCCGTTCATCGACGACGTCGACGCCGAGATCGAGATCGACGACAAGGACCTGCGCATCGACGTCTATCGCTCCTCCGGCGCTGGAGGCCAGCACGTCAACGTCACCGACTCCGCGGTCCGCATCACGCACCTCCCCACTGGGATCGTGACGTCGTGTCAGAACGAACGCTCGCAGCATCAGAACAAGGACAGGGCGATGAAGACCCTGAAGGCGAAGCTGCTCGACGTGGAACGGGCCAAGCGCATGGACAAGATCTCCGAGATCACCGGCGATCAATCCGCGGTGAATTTCGGTAGTCAGGACCGCAACTACGTCCTCCAGCCCTACCAGCAGGTCAAGGATCTCCGCTCGGGATTCGAGTCCTCGAACCCATCAGCCGTGCTCGATGGCGAGTTGGACGAGTTCATGGAGGCATACCTGCGTTGGCTCCGAGAGAGCGGATCCAACGGCTAGGAGTTGGTTCCGATGACTCTGCTCAGGGGTGCGCCACACCCGGTCGGGGCTGCGATATCGTCACATGTCTGTAACAGGCCCCAGAGTCTTGGATATGCGCTCCAATCGACTTTGAACCGCGAATCAGTCAGGAAACTGTGATCAAGCTCGAGAATGTCTCGAAGATCTACAAGGGCGAACACATGGCCCTGCGCGACGCCACCGTAGATATCGACAAAGGTGAATTCGTGTTCCTGGTCGGGCCTTCGGGATCGGGAAAGTCGACCTTCCTGCGACTGCTCAACAGGGCCGAGACTGCAGACAAGGGCAAGATCTTTGTTGCCGGCAAGGACATTGCCGCGCTGCCGTCGTACCGGGTCCCGTACCTGCGTCGCAACATCGGAAGCGTCTTCCAGGACTTCAAGCTCCTGCCCAGCAAGACCGTCTACGAAAACGTGGCGTTCGCCCTGGAAGCAATCGGACGACCCAAGTCGGCGATTCGTGAGGCGGTGCCCCAGATCCTGGATCTGGTCGGCCTGGGTCGCAAGGAAGCGTCGATGCCCAATGAGCTTTCGGGAGGCGAGCAGCAGCGGGTGTCCATTGCCCGGGCCTTCGTTAACCGGCCGATGATTCTCCTCGCCGACGAACCGACCGGAAACCTCGATCCCGCCACGTCGGTGGGAATCATGAAACTGCTCGACCGGATCAACCGGACGGGCACCACAGTCGTGATGGCCACCCACGACCGGGGCATCGTGGACACGATGCGTCGACGGGTGATTGAACTCGACCGCGGCAGGATCGTTCGCGACCAGGCCCGCGGTGTCTACGAATGAAAGTCGACGGATAGGACCTCGTGGCGATTCGCCTGGATTACATAGTCAAGGAGACGGGCTCCAACCTCGTCCGCAACATCACTCTGACGCTCGCGTCGGTCCTTACCGTCGCCATAGCCCTTGCATTCGTCGGAGTCAGCTACCTGATCGGTGTCGGTATCGAGCAGAGCTTCGGAGGTCTCCAGGAAGACGTCCGAATGTTCGTCTACATGAATCCGAATGCCACCCAGGAGCAGATCGACAGCGTCGACAAGGCCCTGACCAGCAGCCCTCAGGTGTCGTCGGTGGAGTTCCTCGACAAGGAGGCCACCTATGCGGAGTTCAAACGTCTGTTCAAGGACCAACCGGATTTCATCGATTCGATAAAGCCCGACGATCTTCCTCAGAGTTTCCGGATCAAGCCCAAGAGCACCGATGCAGACGTGGTCTCGGCAGTTGGTCAGGAGTTCGAGGACCTGACAGGGGTTCGCAGCGTCGAGTACGCATCGAAGCTCGCCAACGACATTAAGAGATCGCTCGACACGTTGAACGGGTGGATCACTAGGTTCGGTTTCGCGCTGATCGGCGTTTCGGTGATGCTGATCTTCAACACGATCCGAACGGCTGTTTTCGCCCGCCGGCGTGAGATCGAGGTGATGCGCCTAGTTGGTGCGAGCAACTGGTTCATTCGATTGCCCTTCATTGCAGAGGGGATGGTGCAGGGCCTCATGGGGTCGCTCATGGCTGCAGGTTTGACCTGGACCTTCGACGTCCTGTGGACGCGGAACTTCGTGAACCAGGATGGGCTGGAACTTCTGAACAACATCACTTGGGACACCGGTCACCTAGTGATTTCAGTTGTCATCGTCATCTCGGTCGGTGTGATTGCCGGCGCCATCGGATCTGGTGTGGCAGTGGGCAGGTATCTGCGCATCTGACGCGCAGGGTCGATCACCGTTCCCGTCGACACGCAGCGACACGCAGCGACACGCAGCTTCGTCGATTTCAGAATTCGAAACTCTGGTTCGCAGCGCCGACGGAGGTGGGCCGGGAGTATCGTTGCTTGATCCACGACAGGAGCATTCCATGGGATTTCTGGACAAGTTCAAAGGCCGCGCAGCAGAGGTCAAGAAGAAGGCGTCTGACCTTGCAGCAGAGCATGAGGGCAAAATTGACGAGGGCATAGACAAGGCGGCCGACATGGCCAGCAAGGCCACCAAGGGCAAGTACGACGACAGGATCGACGGCGCCGCTGGCAAGGCCAAGGGAGTTGTCGAGGATCTGGGCGACGAAAAATAGGGGCCTGTAGCCCTACCAGTTCGGCCAAATAGGCCATTCGGCCTATACGCGAGCCGTCCTTCGATGCCGATTTCCCTTGTATGACAAGGTGCTCACCGGAGCCACACTCAGACGAATGTTTCGAGCCGCCCGCTCTCGCCGAGGCCGATTTGCCGCAGGATCGTTTCAGATGTGCTCCTGTGGCCCTGCGCCGATCGCATCTGCGTCGTGAACGTGGGGCGACTTTGGTCGAGTACACGCTGTTGATAGCACTGCTGGTGATTCCGACTCTTGTGGGAATCAACTTCATCAAGAGCGGGGCGCAGACCGAGGTCAACAGGACCGCGACCGGAATCAGCTCCAAGACGATCCCTCCAGTGCCCACCACGCCATAGGGCCCAGGGAAAATAGGGCCTTTTGACCCTTTTGTGATCGTCGGCTCATGCCGATGACTAGGTATGCGGATGATGACGGTGAGTGCCGAGGACATCGAGAGCGACAAGTTCGGCTACTACTTTGCCCCTGAGCGTCAGATCACAACTGTCCCGAGAGGCCGCTCAACCGGGCTGCTCGGAGCCTTGGCGTTGGCGATCGCCCCGGATGGGCAACTGCACCCACTTCCGCTCACCGATCTGGACGAGTTGAACGATCGCGAGACGATGTTCGACTACGACCCTGATCTGGCAGTCGACCTGGACATCGCTCTGGACATCGCACTGGACTGAACCGGCAGAAGCCCCTCAGGTCCCCATTCGAAGATGCGGAGCTGTGGCGCTAGCGTTCGCCGGGTCCTTCCCCCGAGGCGCACGTCCATTTAGGAGTTCGATGCCCGCCGCACCAACTGCCGCGCACAAGCTGGTTATTGCCGTTCTTTGTCTGATCGCCCTGGCTGGGTGTTCCGGTCGTGTTCAGCAACCAAATGACTACGGCGAGGTGAACACCAAGGGCGAGGGCTACTTCGGAAACTTGATGTACGGCTGCACCGGTGTCCAGCCAACAGACGGCAAGTACATCAACGAGAAGCTGAGTTCCGCCGACTATTGCAAGTGCCTCTATGACGGCCTGAAGGAATCGGTCCCGTTCTCCGAGGCAAAGAAGTTCGAAGAGACCCAGGCTGATGCAAAGGCCGGAGAAGAACCTGAGGTTCCCAAGGGCATCGCCAAGGTTCAGCGGGAGTGCAAGTCCGAAGCCTGAGAGCCGCCAGGCGGTCGGGCTTCGTGATGCGAATCAGTCCGTGTGGCGCGGAGCCGGTTCGGGCCTCGTGACGCGAGTCAGGCCTTGCGGCGTGGCTCGGGAAGGCCGACTCTGATGCTCGATTCGGCAGTCTGGGGCCAGCGTGCCCTGGACTTCTCGGCCAACTTGCGCATCAGAGCTATGGCGCCGGGGTCGGAGTCTCCGGGCCGGGCTTCGATCGAACCGTCGGCGATCATTCTCGAAATGATCTCGCGGCCCAGATCGGTGCGGACAATCGTGAGTGTCCAGTCGGAGTTCTCGCCGATCCCGCCACATGAGATGTCGGCGTGTTCGGCCGCGAAGTCCGGACAGAACAGGCAGCCCTCACGGGTCCAGGCGTGGCATTCCTTGAGGTTGACTTCGCGGTAGTCGCCGTTGTCGAGCCACAGCTGGAATACACCCTTGATGTTCATCTTCACGATCTGTTCGCGGCTGATTCCGTACTTGGCATCGAACAGTTCTTCGAAAATCGCATCGTCGAAGGTCTTCGAACAGAGCAGACCGAGATTGAAGACGATGGGTTTGGAGATCTTGCCCACCTTGCGGGACCACATGACAGGTGGCACCGAGGACTGACAGCTCATCCCTACTAGCGCCAGTCGTTGATGACCCGCCTCCAGAGCCTCGTCCATCGCCAGGGTGTTGGCCGAGTAGGTGTAGCGGCTGCCGGCGGATTCGAGAATCTGCTCCTTGGTCGAGGCCACACCTGGTCGGGTCTTCCAGGATCCCTTTTCACCATCGATGTACGACACGAGCGATGCGTCGATGTAGTCATTTTCGAGCGCCCAGATCAGGATTGCCGATACCAGCCCTCCGTCCTGGCCATTGCGGTTCACCGCATCTTCCGATGCCCGGGTCAGAAGGATGTCCTGGTAGATGCCGGCGACCTCGTCCTCGGCGCGGGTGCGGGCGAAGAGGTGGTCGTCCGCCTGGCCTTCCCAGAGCCGGAACCGGGGGCATGCCCTGGTGCAACTCGTGCAACCCTTCTGCCCATGGATGCAGTCGTCCGGACCGAGTTCTTCTTCGAGGTGGAACGGGCGATAGCCGCCCTGCTCGTGGTTGTAGCCGATCACATCGTGGGGACAGGCAATCACACACCCGGCGCACCCGGTGCAAAGACCTGTATCGATGACTTCGGCCTTCAGTTCCAACCACTGATTTGTCCAGCGCGTCGCAGCGGTTTCTTCGAGCCTCGCGACCAACGATCCAGAGTCCGGCATGCCATGAACCTACCTCCCTCAGCAGATGAGAGAGGCCAGTCCGGCGACGTTGTCGCTCCTCGGAGGGACTTCCGTTGACTGGATGACACTTGACCAATCGGTCAAGATTGGGCCATGGACCTGACCTACCCAGCCGAAGCCGAAGAGTTCCGTGGTGAAATCCGACAGTGGCTCGAGGAGCACCTGCCCGAGGGCTGGTTCGACGAGGGCTTCACCATGACCTCCGAGGAGAAGGCTGCCTGGAACGTGGAGTGGACCAAGACCCTCTTCGAAGGGGGATGGATCTGTGCGACGTGGCCGGTCGAGTATGGCGGCAAGGGTCTTTCGACGATGCAGGGCGTTGTGCTCGCCGAAGAGTTCGCCCGGGCCCGTGCACCGATGAGAGCCGACTTCTTCGGTGACACTCTCGTCGGCCCAACCATTCTCATGAACGGAACCGAGGAGCAGAAGAAGTACTTCCTACCGAAGATCCTCGATGGCTCCATGCGTTGGTGCCAGGGCTTCTCGGAGCCTGATTCGGGCTCCGACCTGGCTTCGCTCAAGACGAGTGCAGTGAGGGATGGTGACGAATGGGTCATCAACGGCCAGAAGGTCTGGACAACTCAGGCGCAGTTCGCCGACTACTGCTTCGTTCTGGCACGCACGGATCCGGATGTGAAGAAACAGGCCGGCATCTCCTACCTGCTGGTTCCGATGAAGCAGCCCGGCGTCGAGGTTCGCGGAATCATGCAGCCCGACGGAACCGCAGAGTTCAACGAGGTCTTCTTCTCCGACGCCCGTTGTCCGGTCGAGAACGTCGTGGGTGGTCTGAACAACGGTTGGAAGGTCGCCAACGACACGTTGGGCTTCGAGCGTGGGATGTCGGCCACGACGGGATTCCGACGCTTCGCCGAGGAACATCGGATCATGGTCGACAAGGCGAAGGAGAACGGCAAGATCAACGATCCTGTCATCCGCCAGGGACTTGCCCGCTACTGGTCGAAGATCGAAATCATCCGCTACAACGGGCTGCGGTCCCTGTCGGCAACGGTCAACAAGCGGCGTGATCCGGCAGTCATGGCGCTCGGCGCAACCAACAAGTTGTTCTGGTCCGAGATGCACAAGCAGGCGATGGAACTGGCCCTTGACATCTGGGGTTCCGAGTCGATGCTCTCGACCGCCGGACCGGAGTCCGGTTCCTGGCCGGCTGCGCTCCGTGGCGAGGCGCGACCTGCCTACCCAGTGAGCCTGATGATGAGTGCGTTCTTCTTCTCTCGTTCCGAGACGATCTGGGGCGGGTCATCGCAGATCCAGAAGAACATCGTCGGCGAGAAGGTGCTCGGGCTGCCGAGGGAGCCAAAGGCACCTGCTGCAGACAAGTCCTGAACGCGTCCTGAGCGCGTCTTGGGCGCGTCTTGGGCGCGTCCTGGGCGGGGGTTTCCTGAGCGCCGGTTTGGTCGGGATGCGTTGGGCCGCGGCCGCCGATGTATCTTCGGGGTGCTGTTTGCCGCACTTGCCCCGCACTGGGACCTCGTCGCGGGCTTACGGCCCTATCGACCGTGCCGAAGCCTCCTCCGCCCCCGTCCAACAGATCTAGACCCGACGGTCCTTCCCGTCGCAGTGGCGCCTCGGATGGCGACGAGGAACTCAGGGTTGTCCGTCGTCCTCGACGGGGCCCCTCCGACGACTCCGGTAGGGCGGGGAAGGCCCCAGAACGCGGGACAGGGCGCCGTAGGCGGGTGCTGGCGGGTGTCCTGATGGGCGTTCTGGCGATTGCAGTGATCCTCGGCGGGGGTGCCGCCTGGGGTTTGTGGAGCTTCGCCCGGATCGACCGGGTCGACGTGAAGCTGGCCGAGGTGCAAGCGCCGTCCAAGCCGATCAACATCCTTATCGTCGGGTCCGACAGTCGGGCGAAGATCACGTCCTCCGATCCGGGTGCCGAGGGAATGATCGGCAAGGGTTCCCCAACCGGGCAACGCTCCGACAGCCTGATGATCGCCCGGGTCGATCAACAGAGCGACCGGATCGATCTGCTTTCGATCCCCAGGGACCTCTGGGTGCCGATCTCGGGAACCTCCAAGACCCAACGCATAAACACCGCGTACTCGCGGTCCGCTCAGACTGTTGTCGACACCATCCAGGACAACCTCGGAATTCCGATCCACCACTTCGTCGAGGTCGATTTCAGCGGTTTCAGATCCCTGATCGACGCGCTCGACGGAGTGCCGATGTACTTCTCGCATCCAGTTAGGGACAAAAATTCCGGCTTGGCGATCACCGAGAGGGGATGCCAAGTCCTCAACGGCGAACAGGGACTCGCCTTCGCCAGATCCCGGCACCTGCAATGGAGCAACGGATCCCGTTGGGTGTCGGACCCATCGGCGGACTACGGGCGGATGACCCGCCAGCAGATCCTGACCCGTGCGGCTCTCGACAAGTCCCAGACCCTCGGTCTCAACAACGTTCGAAAACTGAAAGCCCTCGTCGATGCGGCCGCCGACTCCGTGAAACTTGACGACAAGTGGGGTGCGGCTGACCTGTTGTCGTTGGGGCGCAGGTTGTCCAGCTTCGATCCCGAGCGGCTCCAGACCCACAGCCTGCCTACCTCGAGTCACAAGACTTCCGGTGGGGCCCAGGTCGAGTACCTCGACGAAGAAGCAGCCCAGCCGATCCTGGACATCTTCAACGGACTCTCGAAAGCTTCACCGGTCACCACTACGACCGTGCCGCCGGTTGAACCCGAGAATGTGACCGTCGAGGTGCGCAACGTCTCGGCGGCGGACGGCGAAGGCAGGCGGGTTTCTTACGTCCTTTCGGATGGCGGCTTCCACATCGCTGATGTCGGAAACGGAACAGGAACCCTGGCCCGGTCGACCGTTTCGTACCGAAAGGGCCAGAAGTCACTTGCCGAGTTGACCGCCAGTTGGTTCAGCGCTGCGCCGAAGCTCATCGAGGACTCGACCTTGCCGGCGGGCAAGGTCGTCGTCAGCCTGGGGAGCGACTTCGAGCACATTTCCAAACCCGAGAAGTCTTCCGAGCCGACACCGGGTTCCGATGCGGAGATCGTCGGCACCGGAGACTCGGGCGACGGGAGTACATCGTCGGAGTCCACCACGACATCCACCACAACGACTGCACCCCCGCAGCCCGGCTGGACTCCAGGTGTTGCCCCCGAGGGCACCACCTGCCACTGACTTCGGTCAGTTCTCCCCGGCTCCGACTGCTCTGGCCACAGAGATCGGCGCAGGCTCGTGCAGCCAGACCCGGGCGATGTCATCGATGTCCAGATCGAGTACCCCGCAGAGTTGCACGACGGTGCCGAAGGCCGGGGATGGCAGACGACCGGTTTCGATCTTGCGCAGCGTCTCGTGGGATATTCCGGCGGCTGCCGCAACGTCGGTCAGTGGGCGCTCGCCGCGGGCGCCACGTAGGGCCCGTCCGAGTCGTCTTCCGGCTGCAATCTGTTTGGGAGTGAGCGGGGCACGCACCATCGGGCGGAGTCTCCAGGTCTGTCGGTCAGGTATTATTGTACCGGCCCGGTGAACTAGTTACGGACCCCTGCTGGTCGCGGTATAATAATACCGGAGGCTAGCTGATGATCGAGATCAAGACCGAAGCCGAGATAGCGAAGATGCGCGAGGCGGGAAGGTTGGTGGCAACGATCCTCGTCGAACTGCGTTCCATGGTGAAGGTCGGGATCAACCTTCTCGACATCGAGCTTCGGGCGCGTGAACTGATAGCCGCTGGGGGAGGGGTTTCGTGTTACTGGGACTACGCACCTTCGTTCGGAAATGGTCCGTTCCGCAACGTGATCTGCCTGTCGCTCAACGACGCCGTCCTGCATGGTCTGCCCCACGACATCGTCCTGGCCGACGGTGACCTGTTGAGCATGGACATGGCGGTGTCACTGAACGGGTGGGTAGGTGACTCCGCAATCAGCGTGATCGCCGGTGAGCCCCGCGACGAGGACGTGCGCCTAGTTCGAGCTACCGAAGAGGCGCTCACAGCGGCAATCGCCGTCGCGCAGCCGGGTAATCGGATAGGCGACATCGCAAATGCGATCGCCGAGGTCGCACATTCGTACGGATATGAGCCCAACGACGAATACGGGGGCCACGGCATCGGCCGAACGATGCATGAGAGTCCGTCGATTCCCAACATCGGGCGACCCGGCCATGGCTACACCCTGCGCCCCGGCTTCACCTGCGCGATAGAGCCCTGGTTCGCCGCAGGTTCCAGCCAGGTCGTGCACGACCCGGACGGATGGACCCTTCGCTCAGCCGATGGATCGCGCACCGCCCACAGCGAACACACCATCGCGATCACCTCTGCCGGTCCGGAGGTACTGACCGTTCCGTGAGGTGAGCGGACCGGTGCAGACCGCATCTCCAGACTCCGCATCCAGATGCGCGGAGCCTGGTCCGTGCCCTCGGCAGGATTCGAACCTGCGCACACGCCTCCGGAGGGCGATGCTCTATCCCCTGAGCTACGAGGGCTGGTACCTGACTACAACCGGTTACTGAAGTCAGGGCTGGGACATTACCATTCGAGCGCCGCCTCCCCCTCCTTCGGCAGGATCCAAATGCGAACACTGATCATCGACTCACTCAAACATGCAGTGGGCGAACTTGGAATCACGCCACCAGACGAGATCCAACTGGAACAGCCGACCCGACGTGAGCACGGCGAGTTCTCATCCAACATTGCCATGAAGACGGCCAAGGCAGCCGGAACGAATCCTCGTGAACTGGCACAGAGAATCGTGGATCAGGTGCTGCTGGACCCTCCGCCCCACGTCACGGGTGTGCAGGTGGCAGGACCCGGCTTCGTAAACTTCCAGCTCGATCCCGGGTGGCTCCACGACCTGCTTCCCCAGGTGGTGGCTGCCGGCGCCGACTACGGACGCAGCGCTGTCGGCGAAGGTCGTCGGGTGCTGGTCGAATTCGTCTCCTCCAATCCGACCGGACCGGTCCACGCAGGCCACGCCCGTGGAGCCGTTTTCGGTGACAGCCTCGCCCGTCTGCTGGAGTTCTCCGGCCACAAGGTGGAACGGGAGTTCTACATCAACGACCGTGGCGTGCAGATGCAGACATTCGGTCAGTCGCTGCAGGCCCGTAAGGATGGCGTGGAGCCCCCCGAAGGCGGCTACCAGGGCCAGTACATAAGGGAGTGGGCAGCCGAAATGCCCGACGACGCCGATCCGCTCACGTGGGGAGAGGCCCATGCTCTGGAGCAGGCACGCCTGGACCTGGAGCGGCTGAACGTCAGCTATGACACCTGGTTCTCGGAACGTGCCATGGTCGACGGCGGTGCGGTGCCACGGACCATCTCGGACCTTCGTGACCGTGGCGTCGTCTACGACTCCGATGGAGCGGTGTGGCTGCGCTCTACCGATTACGGCGATGACAAGGATCGGGTGCTGGTCAAGAGTGACGGCGACTTCACCTACCTGCTGCCCGACATCGCATACCACCGCGACAAGTTCGCACGAGGCTTTGATCTGCTGATCAACGTCTGGGGTGCGGATCATCACGGCTACGTGCCGCGGATGAAGGCCGCCGTCGAGGCTCTCGGGCACGATCCATCGGACCTTGAAGTCATCATTTCTCAGCTGGTCCGTCTGGAACAGGATGGTGAGGAGGTCAAGATCTCCAAGCGTTCCGGCAACCTGATAACCCTCGGTGACCTGATCGACGAGGTCGGTGTCGACGCGGTGCGGCTGACGTACCTGCTCCAGTCGGTGGATTCGCCACAGACGGTTGACCTGGACCTGATCGTCACGCAATCCAACGAGAACCCTGTGTTCTACGTCCAGATGGCGAACGCCAGAATCCAGTCGATCGGCAGGGTCGCAGCGGAGCGTGGCATAGAGCGCAGACCGCTCGCCGAAATCGCTCTGGGCGACCTGACCCACGAACGCGAACTCGAAATCCTGCGAACGCTGTTCGTGCTTCCCGAAGTGATCGAGTTGGCGGTGCGTGAACGTGCACCCCACAGGATCACCACGTGGGTACGTGAGCTCGCCGGGGGAGTGCACGGCTTCTACCACGACTGCCCGATCCTGGCCGAAAATGTCGACGAGGACCTGCGTCAGGCTCGGTGGTGGCTCGCAGAGGCAGCGGGCGTCGGTCTGCGGGTCGGACTCGGTCTGTTGGGCGTCGACGCTCCGGAGCGGATGTGACCGGAACAGATGTGACCGGAACGGATGTAAGTAGTGCGCTCCCGTGGAGTCTGCTCCCTATGACATCCCACGCCGACGAGCGTGGAGAGTTGTCGATCGGTGGGGTGAGCACACTCGACCTGGCGCAGCGTTTCGGCACACCGCTGTTCGTCTATGACGAGGCGCACCTGCGCGCACGGTGTCGCGAGGCCACGTCGATCTTCGGCGAGGGCAACGCCATTTATGCGACCAAGGCATTTCTCTGCCGAGCCATGGCACGCCTGGTACACGAAGAAGGAATGGCCCTTGACGTAGCGACGTCCGGTGAGCTGTACATCGCGTTGTCTGCAGGCGTGCAACCGGGACGGCTCGAGTTCCACGGCAACAACAAGTCGACCGCTGAACTGGAATACGCCCTGTCGGTCGGAGTCGGGCGAATCGTTGTCGACTCCTTCGACGAACTCGATCGAATCGAAGCGCTGGTGTCGTCGGGATCCTCGGTTCCCAAGATTCTCCTGAGGATCAACCCCGGCATCGAGGTCCACACCCACGAGCACGTCCAGACAGGCAACCTGGACTCCAAGTTCGGCTTCCCCGTACCCACGGGCCAAGCTGAGGAAGCGATAGCCCGAGCAACTGCGAGCGCTTCCGTCGACCTGGTCGGACTGCACATGCACATCGGAAGCCAGGTGTTTAGCGTCGAGAACTTCCTTGATGGATTGAAGGCCGTGGCGCCGTTCGTCGTCCATCACGACTTGCCCGAACTGGTCGTGGGCGGGGGCCTCGGGGTGGCGTACGTCGAGGGTGACGTCGCACCGTCACTTTCGGAATGGGGCACGGCGATCCTTGCAACGTGTGCGCAACTCGGGGTTCGGTCGAAGATCAAGGTCGAACCGGGGCGCGCAATAGCCGCAGCAGCTGCGCTGACCCTCTACGAGGTGGGCACCATCAAGTTCATTCCCGGCGTCCGCACCTACGTTGCGATCGATGGTGGAATGAGCGACAACCCGCGGCCGGTTCTCTATGGGAGCGACTACGAGACCTTCCTGCCGCGTGCGGCGACCTCGGAACGAGACATGCCGATCCGACTAGTGGGCAAGCACTGCGAATCAGGCGACCTGTTGGTGCGCGAGGGCAAGGTGCCCGGGGATCTGAGTGTGGGTGACGTGATAGCCACGCCCGTCACCGGCGCATACGGACATTCGATGGGCTCCAACTACAACAAGGTTCTGCGACCCGCAGTTGTCTTCGTGTCGAATGGCGAGGCGCGTCTGGTGGTTCGGCGAGAGACCAATGAGGACCTGTTGCTGACAGACCTCGGCTGATTGCGGGGCCCGGGGCTGGTCCGCCGTGCTCACCCAGTGTGAGAGCCATCCGAGTCAGGTGCTGCTGTCGCTGTTGTCGTGGACATCGCCGCGGAAGGAATCGTGCACGTGCAGCCATTGCGCGGATCGGTGGCTTCAAACGCTCACCTTCTAGATAGCTACCGGCGGTCCCGGCTCTGAGCTAGTGAGTGGTGCAGCTCCTGATTTCTGTTCCTCAGAGAGCTGACCGCTGCCACCGGGTCAGCAGCGGAACGGCGGCGACTTTCATGGTTCCCTGGGGAAGACCATTTGTGAGTTGCTCAGAGCCGTGTGGTCTATTTCGTGTCCGTCGACTCGAGCGATGACATCGTGTTGGGCGAGCTGCTCTTTGAACCAGTTCCGGAATTCTGGTCTGCCATCTCCATACTCCGGAGAGCCCAACCGTTGGGCGAGAACTCCTAGGCCCCGGGAAGTTTGGAGCCCGATCTTTATGTTTGAGCGGAGCTTGCTGTCCTTGCGCACGTCTTCCTTATCGATGACCTCCCCGTGATATCGAATCTCGGTGGAGTCGGAGATAGATGCCTCGATATCGGCCGCTGTCACCGGGTCGCCTTCCGCTACA
The DNA here is from genome assembly GCA_049647585.1 of Microthrixaceae bacterium. Lineage (GTDB taxonomy): Bacteria > Actinomycetota > Acidimicrobiia > Acidimicrobiales > Microtrichaceae > JAGQSZ01. The sequence continues at coordinate 29,268 of JBARXY010000026.1, forward strand.
CCGAGCTGGCGAAGGAAATGTTTGAAAAGTAGTTGTGCCGCGATGTCGACCTGTAGGTCACTGCCGGTCGGTTTGTATGTGCCGCCGAGGGGGGGAGAGGTCAGGTCAATGATTTGGTCCTCCATTTCACCGATACGGGAATCGGGCACGCGTTCGCCATCGATGATCACTTCGACCCGCGGGTCATGGCTGGCTACATCGAAGTCATCCCCCGAGCTGGACCGGGAGACAAGCACAACTGCGATAGCTACCAGTACGAAAACAGCGGCAGAAGTCGCCAGTGTCAGGTAGCGCCGGTTTCTGGAGTTCGGCCCCAACTGTTCTGGCCCCAACCGATTTGGGGTGGCCCCGCCAGGTGGAGCCGGCGGCTTCTCGTCGGGACCCGTGGACGCCCAGTCCGTCGACCGAGCGAGCGTGGCGGCAACGAAGGACTCTGGAGGGTCTTCGGTAGACCGCTTCAACATTGCGGCAAGGTCGTGATTATCCATTGCGGACCTCCGTGACTAGAGCGGCCAGATTTCGCCGTGCCCTTGCGAGTAACGACTCGGTAGCTGAGGGACTGCGATCGAGAAGCTCCGCTACTTCGGCTAGGGGAAGGTCATCGACATAGCGGAAGATCAGAGCGGCTCTCTGGTCGTCCGGCAGTCGGCTGAGGCTCATCAAGGCCTCATTTGCACCGACGGCGTCCCAGTCCGGCTCGTCGACCAGGCGCGTGTGCGGGACGAGCTGCGAGAATCGCCGACGGTCACGGTATTTGCGTCGCAGCGTGTCGGCGAAGCGACGTCGTACCGTCACTACCAGCCATCCCACGGTGATCGAGTCGATCGATGACTTGGCCAGCGCCCGACATGCTTCCTCACACGCCTGCTGTGCCAGATCTTCGGCGAGATGCCTATTACCGCCACCAAGCCGGAGTGCGTAGTTGTAGCTGGCGACGATGTGCGCCCGAGATAGCGGGCCGCCTTGGTCCAGAACCCGGCCGGTAAGCTCTTTCGCGTCCTCGCCAGCCACTCCCATGCCCTCTACGTCGCTCGGCGCCCACAACAACTGTCGCGTATGGACAACAATTCTGGGGTGACCAGGCCTCGGGCAGGCCGATCAGCCGACGAGGTCCATCGATTCGGCACCAGGTGGTTCGGCGACCAGATCCATGCGTTCATCATCCGGGTCGAACGGCGGTGGTAGCGCGGCCTGCAAGTCCTGATCGGCGGAAGTGGTCGGGACTTCATGACCCTTTACGCGGTCCATGTCGGCGAAGTAGAGCCGCAGGACCCGATCGATCAGGCCAGGCGTCAGATCCGGAGCAATGTTCTCGTAGGCCGAGATGGCAAGAGCCAGCTCGCACACGACTCCCGGTAGGTACGCCCGGAGTTCGCCGTCGCCCTTGGCCTTGGCTTCGGCACGCAGCTTTGCGGCGCCTAGCCCGTCGACGGTGACACCCTTTTTGTCGGCTACCCGGGCGAGGATCCAGTCGAACTGATCGTCGTTGCACGCACCGATGTAGATCTTGTTGTGTATGCGCCTGAAGAAGGCTTCGTCCCCCAGCTGAGATGGGTCGAGGTTGGTCGAGAGAACCACCTTCACCTCGAAGGGAACCTCGAACTTGCGCCCATGCAGGGTCAGGTAGTCGATCCCACGATCCAGCGGGACGATCCAGCGGTTGAGCAGGGCATCTGGAGTCATCGCTTGGCGACCGAAGTCGTCGATGACCAACACTCCGTTGTTTGCCTTCATCTGCAGCGGCGCCAGGTAGACACCGGTCTCGCGATCGAGCTGCAGATCGAGCATTCCGGCGTGCAGTTCGCCGCCGGTGACAACCGCCGGGCGCAGACAGAGCACCCAGCGCCGGTCGAGACCCGGTGGCTGATCGGGGACCGGTTCGTGCAGGGTCGGGTCGAACACCGAGATGATCTGGCCATCGACCTCGACACAGTGAGGGACCAGAACCTGGTCCTGATAGGCCCGCACCACCCTCTCAGCGATACTGCTCTTTCCCGTACCGGGTGGGCCGTAGAGGAACATTGCCCCCTCGCCGTGGATGGCGGGACCGAGCTGGTCGATCAGGTCAGGTGCAATGACAAGGTCCGAGAACGAACGCGTCAGCATGTCTTGGTCGAGGCGGACATCGGGACGCTGATTGCGAACCACCGCGTCGTACAGCGACAACGGGACGGGCATCGGGCCGGCGTAGCGGGTTTCGCGCGACCTCTGGGCCGACAGCTCGCGGCCGGCTTCGGTGACGGCCACCCGATAGGCGCGACCCTCCATACCGTCGTACTCGATCAGCTTTCGCTCTCGCATCGAGTTGAGCAGCGCGTCCACGACATTGATCGACACATGGAGCTTCTGGGCCAGTGTCGTCATGGGAGTGCGCCCCTCCATGACTGCACGCCTCAGAAGCAGATCCTCCATGAGCGTCGGACTCAGACCCAGAGCCTCGGGGCTCGTCGGAGTTCTCAGGTCCGGTAGGTCGATCTCTTGGTGGTGCATCTGGTCCTCGTAAAGGCGGTCGCGCCGAATTTCCGATGAGTGGCTTGCGCCTCTGAATGCTGATCGGCCGATTCAGGTCACAACTGAAACCTTCGGCGGAACGAAATTGCTGTGATGGCCGCTGTCGGGCGTTCACCCGGCACTGGTGTTGGCCGGTAGCCTCAGCACGTGGAGAAGACCGTGAACATCGGAGTTCTGGGCTGCGGAAACGTCGGCGCCGCGCTCATTTCGCTCATAAACCAGCATGGGGACGAGATCGGTCGTCGAACCGGAATCAGATTGAAAGTGGCTCGTGTAGCGGTGCGGTCACTCTCCAAGGAGCGTGAGGTGGGCCTGGGAGCCGATGTTCTGACAACCGACTCGGTGTCTGTTGTCGAGGACCCCGAAATCGACCTGGTGGTCGAGGTCATCGGCGGAATCGAGCCGGCGCGCGAGTTGATTTCAACGGCACTCGCAGGCGGCAAGCCTGTGGTCACAGCCAACAAGGAACTGCTCGCGAACGTGGGCACCGAGCTGTATTCGGCCGCCGACGAGGCTGGCGTGGATCTGCTCTTCGAGGCCGCCGTCGCCGGAGGAATCCCGATAGTGCGGCCCCTTCGCGAATCGCTTGTCGGAGAGAACGTGACCCGGGTCATGGGGATCGTCAACGGGACCACCAACTACATCCTCACGAAGATGTCCGAAGAGGGCATTAGCTACAGCGAAGCGCTCGCCGAGGCCCAGAGTCTTGGTTACGCCGAGCGGGACCCGACGGCCGACGTCGAGGGCTTCGACGCAGGTGCCAAGGCTGCGATCATTGCGACCATCGCTTTCGGCTCCAGAGTGGTCGCAGGCGACGTCTACCACGAGGGAATCTCGGGGATCACTCCGAGCGACATCGCCTTTGCGGCACGCCTTGGTTTCGTTATCAAGTTGCTGGCAATCGCCGAACGGTTCGACGACGGTTCGATCGCCGTTCGGGTGCATCCGGCGATGGTTCCCGAGGCCCATCCACTTGCTTCGGTACGCGACAGTTTCAACGCGGTCTTCGTAGAGGGACCTGCGGTGGGTGACCTGATGTTCTACGGCCGCGGCGCAGGCGGGTACCCGACTGCGACAGCGGTTCTCGGTGACGTGATCGATGCAGCGTCGAACCTGGTCAAGGGGACCCACGCCACCATCGGCAAATTCGCCAGGCCGGAGCTTCGACCGGTCGATGAACTGTCGTCGCCCTACTACATCAACCTCGAGGTGACCGACGAGCCCGGCGTTCTTGCCGCGGTGGCTGGGGTCTTCGGCTCCCACGCGGTGTCGATCCACTCGATGGAACAGGAGATCCTGGAGCCACCCGAGGAAGGGCGGGCCCGACTCATATTCATTACCCATGTCGCCCGTGAGGCTGATGTCCGGGCGACACTGCACGAGTTGCGGACCCTGCAGACGGTCGTCTCGGTCGGTGCTGTACTTCGCGTCGTCAGCGCGGACTGAGGTGAGCAAGCGATGAAATACGTGTCAACCAGAGGCAGGGCCGAGGTTCTCGGTTTTGCAGACGTGCTGCTAGCCGGCCTGGCATCGGATGGTGGCCTCTACCTTCCCGAGACATGGCCACAACTCCCAGATCTCGATGACCTGGCAGGACTTTCGTACCCCGAGGTTGCGATCGAGGTCATGTGGCCCTTCGTCGAGGGCGAGATCGATCGGGCCGATTTCGAGCGGATCGTGGCCGAGAGTTACAGCGTCTTCGACGACGAGCGGATCTGTCCGGTCGTCCCACTGGGGACGACGGAATCGGGCGCGGATATCTGGCTGCTCGAGTTGTTCCGTGGCCCGACGCTGGCCTTCAAGGATGTGGCACTGCAACTCGTGGGTCGGCTATTCGACCATGTACTCACTCAGCGGGGCGAGACCGCGTGCATCCTCGGGGCCACCTCAGGTGACACAGGTTCAGCTGCAATCGAATCCGTGCGCAACCGGGACCACATAGACATCTTCGTGCTGTTCCCCGATGGACGGGTTTCGGATGTGCAAAGACGTCAGATGTCAACCGTTGATGCAGAAAACGTCCATGCGGTCGCTGTGGATGGGACCTTCGACGACTGTCAAGATCTGGTGAAGTCGGCGTTTGCGGACACAGAGTTCCGTGAGCAGGTGGGGTTGTCCGCGGTCAATTCGATCAACTGGGCGCGGGTCATGGCGCAGATCGTCTACTACGTGACATCCCATCTTGAAGTTGCCCCCGATCACGCTCCGGTGACGTTCAGCGTCCCGACCGGAAACTTCGGCAACATCCTCGCTGGTTGGGCCGCCAAACAGATGGGCCTACCGGTCGATCGGCTTCTGGTTGCTTCCAACAGCAATGACATTCTCACCCGTTTCTTCACGACCGGAATCATGGAGATCCGTGAGGTGGTTCCGACCACGAGTCCGTCGATGGACATCCAGGTCAGCTCGAATTTGGAGAGGCTGCTGTTCGAGGTCCTCGATCGCGACGGTGCCGCAGTCGCGGACCTGATGGGCAGGTTCCGATCCGATGGGACGGTCTCTGTCACCGAGACCCACCTGCGTCGACTCGCACAGGAGTTCGATGCCACCCGAATCGACGGGGAGCGCGCCGCGGGAGTCATCCGGGACGTCCATCAGAGGCTGGGAATGATCATCGATCCCCACACCGCCGTTGCTGTCGCCGCGGCGGAGCAGACCAACGGTGACCCGTCGGTGCCAGTCATTGCACTCGCAACTGCAGATCCGGCGAAGTTCCCCGATGCGGTCGAGATGGCAATAGGAATCAGGCCGCCGCTCCCGGAGCGTCTCGCCGACCTCTTCGAACGGCCGGAGCGCATAACCAAGGTCGAGGGAAATCTGGGGGCGGTCGAGTCGTTGATCCGTGAACGTCTCCACTCTGGTCCGGCACAGGGGATCGCTTCGGGAAGTTGAACCGCGGCGCCCTTGCTGGGCCAGACTGTCGAGGTGAAATACGTCCTCTGTGTCCCTGACGGCTGCGCCGATGAGCCCAATCCCGACCTTGGTGGTCGAACCCCGCTCCAGGTTGCAGATACTCCGGTTCTACGGTCACTCGCAGCCAGAGGGACCGTCGGTCGTGCACAGGTGATTCCCGAGGGGATGGCGCCGGGAAGTGACGTCGGAAACCTCTCACTCCTGGGCTTCGATCCTGCGATCCACCACACCGGCAGGGCGCCTATAGAGGCTGCTTCACTGGGGATCGAACTCGCACCGGACGAGGTCGCGTTCAGATGCAATCTGTCCACCGTCGACATGGAGCGTGGCGGGAGCGACGGCTACATGGCGGACTTCGCGGGCGGTCATCCGAGTACCGAGGACGCTGCCGAGGTGATCGCCGCACTCGACGCCGAGCTGGGATCCGGCATCGGCGCCGAGATCACCTTCCATCCCGGAGTCCAGTATCGCCACATCATGGTCGCGCCCCAGTCGTGGGCCGACGCCCACTGCGTACCGCCGCACGACCTCAGCGACGACCCTGCAGTCTGGCCGGCCGGCCCGAGCGCACCGCTGTTGCGTGGGGTCATGGAGGCGAGCCGGGAGATTCTGGCAAGGTTCCCTTCGGTCGCCGCCAATCAGGTTTGGCTCTGGGGCCAGGGACACCAGCCGAGGCTGCCGTCGTTCCAATCGACCTACGGTCTGAAAGCCGGAATGGTGACAGCGGTGGACCTCGTTCGTGGACTGGGCGTCCTCACCGGTATGGACATCGTCGACGTTCCCGGCGCCACCGGCTGGTACGACACGGACTACGAGGGCAAGCGTGACGCGGCGATCAATGCGCTCCGCAGCGGCAGCGACCTCTTTGTGATCCACGTGGAGGCCACCGATGAGGCTGGCCACGCGGGGAACGTCGCCGAGAAGGTCAAGGCGCTGGAGAACTGGGACCAGCGGATTCTCGCCGGGCTTATCCCGGCTCTAGATGAGATGGGTGAGTGGCGGCTGCTGATGTCGCCCGACCATGCAACTCCGCTTGCGCTCAAGACCCATACTTCGGATTCGGTTCCCTATCTGCTCGTCGACTCGACGATCGACGGCCCGGGCGGGGAGTACTCCGAGGTCGGCACCGCTGACAGCGAGGTCGTCGATGGATATCGATTGATGGATCGACTGGTCAACGGTCGACCCTGACCGCAATACCCTGACCGCAATATCCTGACCGCCCGAGCCTGAAGCCCTTCCGATGGGTCTTGGCCAACGCGGAGAATTGCAGCGGACTAGCGGACCTAGTTAGAGTCGAAAAGTTCATAAAGGTACCGCTAGGGGGCTTGCGGCCAGCCGATCAACGTGATCGGTCACCGGCTGTTAGTGCCACTTGTTTGTCCGGGCATCGTCCCTGACGCTCAAGTGGATGCCCAGGTCCAGGGGTACCGCAAACCGTTGAATTGTCAGATCGACCGCTATTGGTGTGTCGACTGCCCGACAGTCGCAGCGTGACCGAATCCGCTGCCAGAGAGACAAGTGGGACATAGCAGTGAGTGGTGACTCGATCGACCTCGAAGGCCTCGAACGCAAGGACCGGACCGAACTCGCGACAATCGCAACAGTCCTCGGTGGAAAGCCGACCTCCAGGACGCGAAAGGCCGACCTGGTCCAGATGATCCTCGACCTGGCCGGGATCGGATCCTCCGCGGGTGGCTCGGAGTCAGCAGAACCGAGCGCGGGCGGGTCCGGCGGAGGATCGGCTGCAGCTGGGTCGAAGACAGAAGGTGGCGAACCAACCGGCGCCGAGACCGGATCCCAGGAAGCAGGCGACGTCGCAGCGAGCACCGACGACGGTCCAAGCGACGGTCCGGGTGCGGGTCGATCCGGCGGTCGTTCATCAGGGAGCACCTCGACCACGTCACCGCCACGGTCCCGTGCCGGTGGCACAGAACGCAGCTCCGCTGATGCATCACCTGATTCTGACTCGGGTGGAGACCAAGCCGGCAACGACCGGGAGTCGGAAGGATCAGGACGCCAGCGAGGACAACAGGACCGCGGAGGATCAAGGTCTGGAACCCCACGCGGAGCTCAATCCGATCGGTCCGAGGACCGCGGCTCGCGCAATGGTCAGGAGTCCCAGCAGCGCAGCGCGCAGTCGGGCCAGTCGGGCCAGTCCAGTCAGTCGGGACAGTCCAGTCAGGGAAATCAGGGCGGTGGACCCCAGGCCGGGACTCACCAGGACAGCGGTGATGCCCGCCAGGGCGATGACGGCGGAGACTCGCAGCACCAGGACGGCGAGGGTCGTAAGCGTCGTCGCCGTCGTGGCCGCGACCGTGATCGCAACGAGGACGGTTCCGAGAACCAGACACAGTGGGAAGGTGAGCCGATCGAGGTTTCCGGAACACTGGATCTGCGCGACGAGGGCTACGGGTTCCTACGTGTAAGTGGCGTCATGCCCAGTCGTGACGACGTCTATGTCTCGGTCAAGCAGACCCGGCAGTTCGGTTTGCGACGAGGGGACTGGCTGACCGGAACCAGCCGCCCGGCCAACCGTGGCGAGAAGAACCCTGCGCTGCTTCGGATTGACACCGTGAACGGCGGAGATCCCGACCGCTCGCGGGAACGCCCGAAATTCGAGGAACTCACTCCCGTGTTCCCCAACGAGCAGCTCATTCTCGAACGCGCTGACCAGCCCTATGACATCACGTCACGCATCATCGATCTTCTAGCCCCAATCGGAAAGGGGCAGCGCGGCCTGATCGTTTCACCTCCCAAGGCCGGTAAGACCACGGTGATGAAGACGATCGCCCAGGCGATCGAGAAGAACCATCCCGAGGTCGAGTTGATCGTCCTGCTCGTCGATGAGCGGCCCGAGGAAGTCACCGACATGAGTCGGGCGGTCAACGGAGCAGTCGTTGCATCGACCTTCGACCGCCCACCGGAGGAACACACGCAGGTTGTCGAACTCGTGATCGAGCGAGCCAAGCGCATGGTCGAACAGGGCCAGGACGTCGTGGTCATCCTTGATGGAATCACCCGGCTTTCGAGGGCCTACAACTTGGCAGCGCCGGTCGGTGGACGAATCATGAGCGGGGGACTCGACACCGGGGCCCTATACCCGCCCAAGCGGTTCTTCGGTGCGGCCCGCAACATCGAAGAGGGCGGCTCACTGACAATCCTCGCCACTGCGCTGGTCGACACCAACTCGAAGATGGACGAAGTCATCTTCGAAGAGTTCAAGGGCACCGGCAATATGGAACTCCGCCTCGACCGCGGGGCCGCCGAGCGTCGGGTGTTCCCGGCGATCGACGTCGCTGGTTCATCGACCCGCCACGAGGAACTCCTGATCGATCACGACCGTCTTCAGCTGGTCTGGAAACTCCGTCGACTGCTTGCGGCCCTCACCGTCGATGGTGACGACTCGGCCGCCCTCGACCTGGTACTCGACCGCATGCGCAAGTTCCCGACCAACGACTCATTCCTGGCCGAGATCGCCAAGGGCCCTGCGGTTCGCTGAGGCGTCCATTGCCGAAGGAATTTGCCCGGTTCGCTCCGGGGCGCGTACCCGCGCAATACTTATTCGTCCCCCATATGGGTGCCGCACGGAAACCGGTGCCCCAACGGAGAGTCCCATGAAGCCCGGAATCCATCCCAACTACCGGTACGTCGTCTTTCAGGACACGTCCTCCGGCGACAAGATCCTGACCCGATCGACCATCGACAGTCATGAGACGACGACCTGGACCGACGGTAACGAGTACCCGCTCGCCAAGGTCGAGATCTCGGCATTCACCCACCCGTTCTTCACGGGCCAGATGAAGATCGTCGATACCGCCGGTCGTGTGGAGCGGTTCGAGCGTCGCTATGGCAGGCGCAAATCTGCCGGTGGAGCATCCGAGGCAGCAGGTTCGGAGAATTCGGCGGAAGCATCCGAGCCCGCGACCCCCGAGTCCACTGAAGCCGAGACCACCGAATCAGAGTGAGTCGATCGCCGCTGATGGTGGGCCGAAGGGTCCGGCCACAGCGGCATCCACGGCATCCACGCACCCGTTTCCAGGCCAAGTGATCATGCAGTCGGACCAGCGCGAGCGCCTGCTGGCCTCAAAGCTGACCGGCCTTGTCCGGTCCCTCCGTCCGGTTGGCGAAGGCGCTTCGGAGCCCGAGGCCAGAGGCGCATTGACGGTTATGACCGACGGCGCTCGCGCCTATGGGTTGATCGAAATGGGCGGCCCCGGCCCGGTTGCCTCAGCAGTCCTGTGGGCCCGGAGGAATGGCTGCGCCGAGCTGGTTCTGTTCGTTGACGAAGCTGCTTCGACGGGCGCCAGGTTTGCCTCCTACTTTTCTTCTGGAGACGTGCGGGTTTCGGTCCTCGAGGTCGCTGGCTCGACAGCGTCCGCAGTGGTAGCCGAACCGGCCCCAGCGACGATCCCGGCACCGATCGTTCCCCATGACCTCATCGATGTTCTGCGGGCACAGCAGCTCGAAGTGGTTGCTGAACATGGGGTCATCCGTGGTGAGTTGCTCGGTCTGGAGGTGGCCCGTCTGGTGCGCTGGCCTGCTGCCAACGGCGGCGATGACGAGTTGCACCTCGAGGCGGGAGTCGGGCGTTTCGATCGGGACGCCGTCGCCGCGGTCAACGCCGATATGTCACCCGAGGACGCGCTCGGCCGAACTCTCGAAGTCGTACGCAAACATCGCTACTCGGGCGCACCCGTGCATCCACTCCAACTGCTCAGCCGGGAGCGGTGGCTCCGGGTTTCACTACTCGCCGATCCCGGACGAGTAGGTGCGAAACGACTCGAGGCCGTGGCGATGACCACCGAGGCGCCGGGAATGCGCGACCCGCATCCGGCTGCCGCCTACGGGGAACACCGGGATGGCCAATCGCTAATCGCTGTATGTTCCACCGGAATCAACATGGCGACGGTGCCGCTTGCAGCCGACCTGCGTGCGGCGCTCGACCCTTCGGCCGATCTGGTGATCTTGGTGCCCGAGCGGGATCGCCACAGTGCAACGGTTGAGCTCGCAGCCATGCTCGAAGGTCGGGTAGAGGTACTCGGAACAGAAGTTGACTGGGGCTGAAATGAGCTGGACCGACCTTGCGTCCCGACTCGAAGTTCTGGAGCGAGAGTTCCACGACGTGCAGGCCAGACTCGGCGACCCGAACGTTGCTGCAGATCAGAGCCGCTACATCGAACTCTCGAAGCGCTACAAGGAACTCGACGATGTCGTCACGCTCCTCAATCGTCTGCGCGAAACAGAAGGTGACCTTGAGGCGGCAAGGGAGCTTCACGCTTCAGCCGATCCAGTAGATCGCGAGTTGTTGCGTGGCGAGGTCAATGAACTCGAAGCCGCGGTCGAGCAACTTGGTGGGGATCTGCGAATGCTGCTGCTTCCCTCCGATCCCTTCGATGAGCGGAACGTGATCATCGAGATCCGAGGTGCTGAGGGAGGCGAAGAGGCGAACCTGTTCGCGAAGGATCTATTCGGTATGTATCAGGGCTTCGCGTCGAGTCTTGGTTGGAAGATGGAAGTGATGTCCTCGTCGCCATCGGATCTTGGTGGCTTGGCGGAGGTCACGTTCCGGCTGAGCGGAGACCGAGTCTGGTCCCGGATGAAATTCGAAGCCGGGGTCCACCGCGTCCAACGCGTACCGGTCACCGAGTCCCAGGGTCGGATCCACACCTCATCCGCGACGGTTGCTGTGCTGCCCGAAGCCGACGAGGTGGAAGTTCAGATCGACCCCAACGACCTGAACGTGGACGTGTATCGCTCCTCTGGTCCGGGAGGGCAGTCGGTCAATACAACTGACTCCGCGGTACGAATAACCCACCTTCCGACCGGCTTGGTCGTAGCCATGCAGGACGAGAAGAGCCAGATCCAGAATCGTGCCAAGGCTCTCCAGGTTCTGCGTGCCCGACTGCTGAAGCTGGAACAGGATCGGCAGATGAACGAAGCATCGGGTCAGCGGAAGGCGCAGATCGGCGGCGGCGGTAGGAGCGAGAAGGTCCGTACCTACAACTTCAAGGAGAACCGGGTCTCGGATCACAGAATCGGTCTGACCCTCTACCACCTCGACAAGATTCTCTCGGGAGATCTGACCGAGATAAGCGACGCCCTCGTCGCCGATGACCGGGCAACCCGACTGGCGGAGCAAGTTTCTTGAACAATGCCGGTGGTGATCGTGTGGCGGGTCGCGAAGATGGAACGATTAGCTGGGGCGAACTCCTGGTCGAGGCCCGCGAAGCGCTGGCAGCAAGCGGCAATCCATATGCCGGGGGAGATGCTCGGCGAATCATCGAAGAAGCATCCGGCGCCTCACCGTCGGCATTTCTGCTCGGCCTTGACCAACTGGTGACCGAAGGCGGCATGTCGCGCTACGAGCGGATGTTGGCCCGCAGGCTGACGGGTGAACCGCTCCAGTACGTACTCGGCTCATGGGCGTTCAGAACTCTTGACCTGATGGTCGACCGCCGCGTCTTGATTCCACGGCCAGAAACTGAAGCGGTCGTTGAGATGGCTTTGGCGGAACTGGATCTGATCGGCGGATCCGACAGAGAGACACTCGTGGTCGACCTTGGAACTGGATCCGGCGCCATTGGACTGTCGATTGCAGCGGAAAGGGTCCGGTCACGTGTTTGGCTCACAGACTCGTCATCCGATGCCCTTGATGTTGCGAGGGCCAACATCTCTGGCCTGGGTAGAAGTGGCGCTCGGGTCAGCAGTGCGCTGGGGTCATGGTTCGAGGCGCTGCCGGAGGGCCTACGTGGCTCGGTGGACCTGATCATCTCAAATCCGCCGTACGTGGCCACGGCAATCGAACTTCCCGACGAGGTAACTGAATGGGAGCCCGGATCAGCCTTGTGGTCCGGAGACGACGGAACCGATGACCTGCGGGTGATACTTGCCGGAGCGGGGGAGTGGCTTAGGGCAGACGGGGTGCTTGTCTGCGAGATCTCTCCGGAGCAGGCGGGCACGGTGCTCGAGCTTGCTGGCGGGTACTTCCACGACTGCAGGATCGGTGTGGATCTGACCGGCCGCGATCGGGCCCTTTTGGCCCGTCGTCCACGGCCCTGAAGAGTTAGTGTTCCCAAACGACCCAACGGTGATTTGGGACGAATCTGGATCTAGGGAGCAGCGGGTGGACAGCAAAAATGGACGGCTCGACCGCAAGGATGTCATCCAGGAAATCCCGCTGTTCGCGAACTTCAGCGACGAAGAAGCCCAGCGTGTGGCGGAGATCTCCAACGAGACCAATTTCAGCGCGGGGTCGGTAATCGTCGATCAGGGTGATCCCGGAACTGTCTGCCACGTCATCATCTCGGGGGACGCGAGTGTCTACGTACGCGGCGAGTATGTGGCGACATCAGGGCCCGGCTCGATGATCGGAGAGATGGCCCTCGTCGACCGACGGCCAAGAACCGCAACGGTTCTGGCGAATACCGAGTTGACGACACTGCAGTTCGACTCGGACGCCTTTCGTGTTCTCCTCGAAGAGATGCCGAAGGCCTCTGAGCAGATCCTGCGCTCTCTCCGAGCCAGGTTGGATCGCCTCGACAGGCTCTGAATTCCGACTGGGATAATTTGCCTGGGATTATCCGACCGGGATTATCCGACCGGGATTATTTGAGTTCGAAGTTGCCCGCGCCGTCGATGACGACGACCCGCTCGGTCATGTCCGACGCGACCATCTCATCCATCACGTCCGGGTCGCTACTGAGAGCCCACGTCCTGGTGCCCTCAGGGGTCAGGCACGCGGCATGGGCCCGCTCGGGCTTCGATTCACGGTCATGCATGACTGCCCAGCCCTCGATGACCGCTTCTCCACTGTGATCGACAACCGCTTCGATGCCCGGAATCCGGTCGACCTCCTGTTGCGGACTTTCGTAGCGGAATCCATCCGATGGCGGCCTGGTCGAGTAGATGCCAAAGGCATGTTTGTCGATGTTTCCGCCGTTGGCCGTAATGAACCCGGTAGTGCCGGCATCGGCGCGTAGAGCGTCGACCATCGACGCGATGGCGTGCCCGACCGGGTTGTTCCACGGGCCACCGGCGAAAGCCAAACCTCCGTAGACCGTCAACTGCCTGTCCGCTCCTATGCCCAGGGCTCCCATGGCGATCTGAACTGCCGAGGGGTAACAGGAATACAGGTCGAGGTGGGCTACGTCGTCGATTCCCACCCCGGCGAGTTCCATCGCACGGGATCCCGCGACCTTGATACCGGGAGAGGAATGGAAGTTCGGCCGCTCGGAAATTGAGCGGTCTTTGGCGTCGGTGCCCGAGTGGACGAACACCCACCGGTCCGGAGCGATACCCAACGCACGAGCCTTCGCCACCGAACAGATGATGGCGGCGGAGGCCATGTCCACATCGGGATTCGCCACCATACGCTTGGTGTAGGGCGAGCCCAGCAGCCGGTTCTGCTCGGTCGGTGTGACGATCTCTTCGGCCGTGTAGAACTCGCGTCGCCAGGCGAACTGGTTTTCGCTCGCTACCTTCGAGAAGCCACTCCAGATGTCACCGACGCGGCGCAGGTGCTCGTCGCGGCTCAGTCCTGATTCATGCCAGAGAGCACTTTCGAATACCGGGTACGTCTGGAGAGGCATTACCACTCCCCGGGCGGCGTCGGCTTCATGACCCATGAAGAACGGTGACTCGTCCATCCAGTCCGGCGTCACCGCATCGTCCTGCTTGGTCCACTCGAGTTCACGCCCCTCGCGCCGTGCCATGCCCCGGGTGCGACCAGCTTCGGCGCCACAGAGGACCGCCAGGTCCAGATCACCGGACGAGATCGAAAGGCAGATCCGGTTCATCAGCATCTGGGGGGTGTTGCCGCCGACGGTCGCATACCAGGTGCGAGCGCCGTTGATTCCGAGTTCAGCGTTCACAAGTGCGGCAGGGTCCCTGTATCGCCACGTGAACGTGGGAACAGCGGCTGTCAGTTCGACGTTCGAAAGTACCCCAGAGCCGACCTCTGAACTTCCGCAGTCAGCGGCTGCGATTCGAACTGCCTCGGCCATCAGCCCCACCGGCTCGATCGCGTCGGCACCTCTGTCGACCCGGTTCAGGAACTGTCCCACTCCGACTATGACCGGCAGTCTGGGGTCGATGGACCGGGATACCTCACCCCGAAGCGTTCCCTGTGATCCGGTTGGTTCGTTGCCTTTAGCACCGCCTGTTGCTGAACCCATGAGTGTGATCCTACGGTCGTGACCAATATCGGGCTCAATGGCATCGGGTAGGATGGACTCCGTGACCAACGCTGATGCCGCATCCAAAGGTGCTTCGGAACCGCTTCGGGTGGCTCTCGCAGCCGACCACGCCGGTGTCCATCTGAAGGACGAATTGGTCAGCTATCTCAAGGAGCAGGGGATAGAGGTCACGGATCTCGGAACCCACGGCGATGACCGTGTCGACTATCCGGACTTCGGGTTTGCTCTGGGCCGAGAGGTCGCCGACGGGCAGTCTGACCTTGGAGTTGCAGTTTGTGGATCGGGCTTGGGCGTATGTATGGCCGCCAACAAGATCCACGGCATCCGAGCCGCAGCAGTTCACGACGTGACGTCTGCCCGCCTCACCCGAGAACACAACAATGCCAATGTGATCTGCCTCGGTGAGCGACTCATCGGTGTCGAGGTGGCCAAGGACGCTGTGGACGCATTTCTTTCGGCCCGTTTCGCAGGCGGAAGACATGCCGGCCGGGTGGCCAAGCTGGACGCCCAGTAGTTCCGATTCTGCTACTGATTCTGCTCAGAAAGTGACGAGTACATGCCCTGGATGACTGACCGCGACACAGAACTCTTCTCGGCCATCGACCGAGAAGTTGAGCGCCAGAACACGACGATTCAGCTGATCGCATCCGAGAACTTCACGTCTCCGGCAGTGATGGAGGCCGTAGGTTCGGCGCTTACCAACAAGTATTCCGAGGGCTACCCCGGAAAGCGCTATTACGGCGGAAATCTCGTCGTGGACGAGATCGAGTCGCTGGCCATTGAACGGGTGAAGGCCCTTTTCGGAGCCGAGGCTGCCAACGTGCAGCCGCATTCGGGTGCCAACGCCAACCTCGGTGTCTACCTGGCGCTGCTGGAAGCCGGTGACACGGTCCTCGGGCTCAGCCTCGACCATGGCGGTCACCTGACGCATGGTTCACCGGTCAACATCTCGGGACGCTTCTACAACTTCGTCTCGTATTCGGTGACACCGAGCGACGAAAGGCTCGACTTCGACCAGATCAGGGACTTGGCCCACAAGCACCGTCCCAAGATGATCGTCGCAGGCGCAACCGCCTACCCGCGCGTCATCGACCCCGAGCCGCTCCGACAGATCTGCGATGAGGTCGGAGCGCTCTTCATGTTCGACGCGGCACACATTGCGGGCCTGGTTGCGGGTGGAGCCCACCCCAACCCGGTTCCCCTGGCGGACGTAGTTACGTTCACGACACACAAGACGCTTCGAGGCCCGAGGGGCGGCTGCATCGTCTCGAAGGACGAGTATGCAGCCAAGATCAACAAGGCGATCTTTCCCGGGCTCCAGGGTGGCCCACTCGAGCATGTGATTGCCGGCAAGGCCGTGGCGTTCCGTGAGGCCGCGGATGCCAGTTTCTCGACCTACGCCCATCAGATCGTAAGCAACTCGAGAGCACTCGCCAAAGGTCTCGCCGAGAACGGATTCCGACTCGTTTCTGGTGGTACGGACAACCATTTGATGCTCATCGACCTGCGCACCTTCGATGCGGACCTGACGGGCAAGGACGCCCAGAACGCGTTGGACCGTGCGGGCATCACGCTCAACAAGAACACCGTCCCCGACGATCCGCGTTCACCGTTCGTCACCTCGGGGCTCCGCATAGGGACGCCGTCGGTGACCACCCAGGGAATGACCGAACCCCAGATGGGTCAGATCGCAGAACTCATCACCAGAGTTCTCCGTTCACCAGAGGACGAAGCGGTGGCCGCCTCGGTTCGCTCCGAGGTTGCGGACCTCTGCGCCGCGTTCACGCCCTACGCCTGAACGAGCGCGAACCTTGAGGTTCAGGCGGCGCCGTTGCGCTTGAGGATGGCTGGGATGGTCTTGACCATGATGACAAGGTCGGTGACCACCGACCAGTTGTCGACGTAGAACAGATCGAGGCGCTGGTAGTCCTCAATCGACGCGGTGAACCTGCCGTTGACCTGCCAGTTGCCTGTGATTCCGGGTTGGACTCGGAGACGCTCACGAAGGTCGTCGTTCCATTGAAGGGCCTCGTGCGGTAGAGCAGGACGTGGCCCGACCAGACTCATGTCGCCCTTGAGCACGTTGATCAACTGCGGTAGTTCGTCGATCGAGGTCCGGCGGAGGAATCTGCCCACCTTGGTGACGCGAGGATCGTCGGACATCTTGAACATGGGGCCCGCAGCCTCGTTCTGGTCGATCAGATCTGGAAGGAGGTCCTCGGCGTTGTTGACCATGGTGCGAAGCTTGAACACCGTGAACTGACTGCCGTTCCTACCGACACGGGTCTGTCGGAACAGGACGTTCGGCCCGGATGTGAGGCGAATCGCCAAGGTCGATGCCAGAAGAATCGGAGAGGCGAGAATCAGCAGCAGGGTCGACAAGGCGACGTCGAAGCCACGCTTGAACAGCGCTCGCCAGCCGTTGCGATTGATCGGCTCCACGGACATCACGGGATACCGGCCCAGTGGTCTGATCGTCACCCGTCGCGCTGCAATGTCGCGCATGGCAGAGGTCAGTTCGACATAGACGCCTTCGCTGGTGAGAACCCGGACGAGGCGATTGGCTGCCTCAAGATCGATATCTGTGGTTGCCACGATCACGCCGCTCGATCGGGTAACTCGCACGATCTCCAGTATGTCGTCGGTGTGACCCAGGTACCGAGGAAGCTGCGAGTCTCGATCCGACTCCAGTTCGGGGTCCCGTGAATCCGCATCCTCGGGCTTGTCGGTGACACGACCGACGACCTTGTACCCGAGTTCGGCACTGGTGGTCAGCATGTGGTTGATTTCTTCGGCCTCTTCATTGCTCCCGACCAGAATCACCCGTCGGGTCATCTTGCCGGTTTCTCGTCTGCGTTTGACGATCTGACGGAATGTCTCCCGGACCAGTCCCACCGAAGTCAGGACGGCGGTTCCGAAAAGCATCATCCATTCGCGTGACAGATCAACTCGGACGACGACCGAGAGGCCAGCCATTGCGATGGTCCCGGCAACGACGGCGTTGACCAGGCGGCGCATCTCTTCGGCTCTACGGCTCAGGTGACGGGCGTGGTAGAGGCCCTGCTGGGCGAATGCGACCGGCCAGACGAGCAGAGAAAGGGCGACGAAGGTGTACTTCTGTTGGGGGCTCAGGGCGCTCAATCCGCTACCGAAGGCAATTGCGGTGAGGATTCCGGCGATTGCAGCGAGCCCATCCGCGATGATCATCGTCGCCTTGAAGCCGGCTGCTCTGGTTACGAAGGAGTTCTCTGTGAATTCGGAGTGATCATCGATGACCTGGGCCGACTCGTGATCGTGGGTCGGCCCGTGATCGCTGGTCGGCCCGCGATCGTGGGCCGCAAGACTCTGTTCCGTGATCGAGCCGTCGGCTGACTTGAGTCCGACGGTACCCGCGCTTGGAGCCGTAGCCGCATTCGGTCTCGACGCGACGGTCGAACTCGAGGGCGCCAAAAGCTGCTCCCTGCCCATATCTCTCCATCCTTCGGTGGCAGATCTGACCCAGACCCAGTCTCAGATCTGCCGCTTGCACCAGCTGATTTCCTTGATGCGCTTCTTCCCTCTCTGGTTTATAGCACCAGAACTAGAACTTCAGTAAGTAAAAGTCTAGGGGGAGGGGGTGACAAACGGCGTCCCGAACGAGGATTCCTTGGCCCGCGGAGCCACGAGTAGCCTGAATCCGTGGACGTTCTCTCCTATGCGGTAGTGATGCTCGTTGCCGTGGCTGTGACGGCAGCGACAGTTCCACCACTTCGGATTCTCTCGGCGAAGATCGGCGCACTTGCCCAGCCGGGTGATCGAACAGTCCATGCAACACCTACTCCGGTGCTGGGTGGCACCGCCCTGTTTCTGGGCCTGCTTGCCGGGCTGGCCGTCGCGTCTCGGCTGCCCCATTTCGAGGCGGTCTTTGAGGCGCCGAACAACCTGCTCGGGATAGTCGCGGCCGCAACTGTCATCTGGGCAACCGGTCTTATCGACGACATCAGGGATGTCTCGGCCCCGGCAAAGCTCGCCGGGATGGTCCTTTCAGGGTCGATCCTGACCTTGGTGGGCTTGACGATCATCTATTTCCGCGTGCCCTTCGTGGGTTTCACCGTTCTCCCACCGGACATGTCAGCGCTCGTCACCGTTCTCTGGGTGGTCGGCATGGCGAACGCGGTCAACCTGATCGACGGCCTCGACGGCTTGGCAGCCGGAATCGTGGCCATAGCCTCAGGGTCGTTCTTTCTCTACGGCTGGCGACTCCTGGACGTTGGAGTACTCGACCCGTCGAACGTCGGGCCATTGGTCGCGATCGTCACAGCAGGAGCCTGCCTCGGCTTCCTACCTTCGAACTTCAATCCGGCCGGAATCTTCATGGGCGACTCGGGAGCCCTGCTGCTCGGGTTACTTCTGGCGTCGTCAACAATCGCGGTAGGTGGACAGTCCGACGACCCGTTCTCTGGTCAGTCCTGGTTCTTCTTTGCGCCTCTGGTGATTCCTCTGGTGATTCTGGGCGTTCCGATGTTCGACCTGGTTTTCGCCGTGATTCGGCGAGCAAGTACCCGTCAGGGGGTCGCGACGGCCGACAAGCAACACCTGCATCATCGCCTGATGCACCTGGGCCATGGCCATCGGCGGACCGTCGTGATTCTGTGGGCCTGGACCGGTCTGCTGTCGAGTTTCGTCCTGATCCCCGCTTTCACAAGTCGCGGTAATGGAATCGTGCCGATCGGGCTGTTGGCCTTCGCGCTGATGCTGTTCACCCTGTTCGGCCCCCGGCTCGGTCGCAGCTACGCATCGTTCAACGACGATGGAAAAGCGGACCGCGGCGGAAACGGTGCCAAGACCGAGAATCCAGAGTCGCCGAACGGAGATGCCGACCCCGAGACGGATAACGCCGGGTCAGCGAAGTCCCGGTCGACCAGCCCCGAGATCGGGAACTCCGGGTCAGACGTTGGCGACCGTGTAGGTATCGACTCCGGAGCGAATGACTGATCCGGGAAGGGCTCCTGTCGGCGTGCTGTCCGTGACGACCTCCACACCTGACACGAAGACGTGATTGAGTCCGACCGAACCGGCGAAAAGTCGGCTGGTCTGTCCCGGTAGGTCGTCGACCATCGAAAGAACCTCGGACTCAATTCTTTCCGGATCGAATACGACGAGGTCGGCGTGTGAGCCCACCTTGATGACACCTCGGTCCTTCAGGCCGAAGAGTTCGGCCGGGACCTGCGTCAGCATGTGGACGGCGTCCTCGATCGTGGTCAGCTTCCGTCCCCTGATGCAGTCGGCCAGGAAGCGAGTGGGGTAGTTGGCCCCCTGCATGCGATCGAGGTGTGCGCCCGCGTCGGAGCCCCCCAGCATGACCGACGGATGTGACCAAGCTTGGCGTCGCAACTCCCACGACTCAGGGTCAGAATCTGTTGCACCGGGCCACAGCACTGTGCGCAGGTCATCGGCTATCACTATGTCGAGCAGTGTGTCGAAGGCGCCCGCGCCCCGCTCCGCGGCGATTTCGCCGACACGACGACCCTGCAGCGCATGGTTCTCGTCGGAGAACGTGTCGCCGATGACATAGGTGTCCCAGCCGGTGAGCCGCGCGAACACACCGGCGTCAGGTGAAGCCGCTCGGTCCTCCATGAAACGACGGGTCTCGGCGTCCTTCAGACGTTCGATCCGCTCTTCGATGGGAAGTCCGAGGATCGGGCCCCAGTCGGGCATCATGTTGAGCGCGCAATAGGTCAGGAAGCTCATGTTCATGCCGACGATGACGGGCATGGTCAACGCCACGACCTTGGCGCCGGCCTCGGCACAACGGTCCATGGCAGCGAGTTGGTTCCTGTAGCGATCCGGCGCGTGAGAGTCGATCGTCAGCACGTTCCAGTTCAGAGGCCTGTTGCCGGCCTTCGAAAAGCGGATCATGAAATCGACCTCGGCATCATCGAAGCCGTCCAGGCAGCCATCGGAGGCGAACTCGAGGGTCGTTCCCTCGTGCTCCGAGACGACCTCTGCCAGCGCCACGAGCTCGTCCTCGGACGCCCAGCGCGAGGCCACCGGCTTGCCATCTCCGTCAGAGTGGGTCCTCGCTCGAGTGGTCGAAAAGCCCAGCCCGCCCGCCTTGAGCGAACTGGCAAGAACAGCCTTCATGGTTTCGAGCTGCTCACTCGAAGCCTCGCCCTCGACCGCTTCGGTGCCCATGACATTGCGACGAATTGCACAGTGACCAACAAGGAAACCTGCGTTCAGTCCTAGGTTGCCGTCGAGTCTGGCCAGATACTCCTCGAAACTGTCCCAGTTCCAGTCGACTCCGGTCTCGAGTGCCAAGAGCGGCATTCCCTCGACCTTGGCCATCATCCGCCGGGTGTAATCGGCATCCTCGGGCTTGATGGGCGCCAGCGTGAAGCCACAGTTTCCGGCGATCACGGTCGTCACACCGTGGACATTCGATGGCGAGCCGCTCGGGTCCCAGAGAAGCTGGGCGTCGTAGTGGGTGTGGGGGTCGACAAAGCCGGGGGTAACGACAAGACCCTCCGCATCAATCTCTCGTTCCGCGGTGGCGTCCAGTGGCGCTCCCGGATCGCTGATGGCCTCGATGACGCCGTCGGTCACGCCGATGTCGCCCCGACGACCCGGCGTGCCGGTGCCATCAACGATCGTCGCATTGCGAATGATCAGGTCCATGAGATTCCCCCGTGGGTCTAGGCCGGTATCTGCGGCCTTTATTCAGCTGTGAGTATCGTCCATCCCGTGTTTGGCATCCCACGTACCTGCTGGGGATACCTGTCACACGGACATTCGTCCATGAAACCTGACACTGTGTCAGAAATGGCAGCGCTCCATCGAGACGGACCGCGGTTGCGCATCGGTCCCAATCGGGTGTCGGGCGTCACGAGGCCCTCAGGACGTGATAGAACACAGCACCTGACGGGTCATCAGATCTCTTGAGTGACGATGGTTCGTGAGTGGTTATGGATCGGTACTGTCACCGGTTCCGTGCTTCTCACGTTCACCGTCAGCGGGTGCCTGCACCCGTGAGAAGGACTGAATCTGTCCCCGAAACAGAAACCGACGAGATCAAGTGGACAAGTTCCTAATCTTCACGATCGCAGGTCTTTCGACAGCCGCCATCTATGCGATCGCGGCGTCGGGTCTTGTCGTCACTTACACCACTTCGGGCATCTTCAACTTCGCTCACGGCGCCTTCTCGATGATGGCGGCCTTCATGCTCTGGCAGGTTCACGACGGATGGGGAATCCCTCTCGTGCCGGCGGCGTTGCTGGTGATTTTCGTAATCGCTCCGCTGTTCGGGGCGGTGGTCGAACGGGTTCTGATGAGAGCGATCGAAGGCACCGGAGACGTGGTCAAGGTCGTGGTGACAATCAGCCTCATGTTGGGGCTCATGGCGCTTGCCAATGTCATCTGGCCGGCAAGCGTGTCCAGAAGAGTGCCGAGCTTCTTTCCCGGCGGAACGCTCACCTTGTTCGGCGTGGTTGTTCCGTACCAGCGGCTCCTGTCGCTCGGGATCGCGCTGGTTGTTGCGCTTCTACTCAGACTGGTGTTCAAGGGAACCCGGCTCGGTATTGCAATGCGGGCAGTGGTCGATGATCGCTCGCTGCTGCAGTTGAACGGTGGACGACCCGGCAGAACCTCGATGCTCTCGTGGGGACTTGGCGCTGCCATGGCCGCAGTGGCCGGCGTACTGATCGCCTCCGAACAGTCGCTCAGTTCGACCGGGCTGACCCTGACGTTCATGAACGCCTACGCCGTGGCTGTGGTGGGGCGCCTCAGAAGCCTTCCCGGCGCGTTTCTGGGGGCGATCATTCTTGGCCTCTCGCAGGCCTATGCGATCGGATACATACCTAGCGACGCCGCAATCGGTTCGATCAGCCTCAGCAATTTCCCGGACGCCATTCCCGGAATCATGTTGTTCGTCGTGATCGTCCTCCAACCCCAGAGTCGACTCCGGGCCCATGGGATGGCACGCCGCAGCGTTTCGGCTCCGGCGGTGTCCCAGCAGACTGCAGTGATCGGAGGAGTGGCGCTGGTCGTCGCGATGGCGGCCATCGGATCGCTGATTGCTCCAGCTGATCTGAATCTGTTGACGACGGGTTTCTTCATGACCGTCGTGACGCTGTCGCTCGTACCTCTTACAGGGTTCGCCGGTCAGATCTCGTTGGCCCAGATCACATTCACCGGGCTGGGCGGAGTAGCGATGGTCACATGGGGAGCCAACGGCTCGCTTGTGGGAGTGGTCATTTCGATCGTTGTCTGCGCGGTCGTCGGAGCTCTGGTGGCTTTCCCCGCCCTGCGTCTGTCGGGGATCTACCTTGCTCTCGCAACTGCCGCATTCGCGATGTTCTGTTCGGCAATGGTGTTCAACCAGACCAAAGTCATGCCGGGCGCCAACCTGCCTGTCCCTCAGTTGAAGATCGGGCCACTGAGCGTCAACACGGACTTCAGGCAATTGGTGTTGTTGAGCATCGTGTTCGCCGTCATCGGAAATCTGTTGGTTGCACTCAGACGGAGTTCCTGGGGCCGGCGTCTGACCGCGATGAAGGACTCACCGGTTGCCTGCGCCACGCTCGGATTGAACCTGACATCCGCCAAGGTCGGGGTATTCGCCCTTTCAGCGGCGATAGCAGGTACCGCCGGAGCGGTTTCGGGACGAACTTTCGTCGCTGAGTCGCTCGTTCTGCCGTCGTCGCTGTCAGTGACGATGCTGGCCGTCGTCGGAGGGATCGGCACCGTGGTGGGCGCGTTCATCGGTGGCCTGCTCCTTGGGGCTGCGCCGATCGGCGCGACGGTATTCGCGACCAACGCAGTGGGAGTGTTCACGTTCATCTCGGTGCAGGTAACCGACGTCCTGTCGTTCGCACCAGCCCTGATGGGTCTGAGTCTCGGCCGAGAGCCAGATGGGGCCGCCCCTCAGCTGTCCGTGGGTTTTCGCGAGGTGGGTAAGTCCCCGGCGTCGCTGGTGCTCACCACGCTTGCAGCAGTCGTCCTGTGGCTGGCCGCTCGCGCCGAAGTGATCGGAAACTGGTCGTTCGTAACAGCCGGGCTTGCTCTTGCGTTCACCTTGGTTCCGGTCCTACCCGCTCTCATTTCCTCCAGGCTCGATCCTCGACGTCGCATCGCTTCCACCGTCTGGCTCGTCGGCGGTGTAGTTGTATCTGCAGTAATTCCTTGGGGAACAATCACCGAATCCAATGGGCTGAGGGTGTTGGCGATGCTCGCCTTGCTGATCCTGTTGTCACGGGTGTCGGCAGGGCTTCTGGGATTCGATCCGGCAAAGCCGGAGAGCGAAACTGCGGGAGTGCGGGCCGCCGAATTGTCGCCCGACCTCATTGGTATCAGTGACCCGATCGCTCGACCGCAGGCGCTCGAAGCCGCTCGGGTCTTCGGAATCGATGAGGAGATGCTCCCTCCTGGGGCCGAGCCACGCGCTGTTGCCGGATCGCGTGCTTCAGCCAGGTCTAACGGGGACGCAGCGTCGGGCCGGGAGCCGGGGTCCGGGCTCGCTAAGGCCGGAGCGATGTCCCGATGAGCGTGCTCCAGCTGGACTCACTGTCGGTTCGTTTTGGTGGTCACCTTGCCGTCAGCGACGTTTCACTCACTGTCGATGGCGGCCGGATCACCGGTCTGATCGGACCGAATGGTGCGGGCAAGACGACGACGTTCAACGCGATTTGCGGAGTGGTCAAACCCTCCGCCGGAAAGGTTCGCCTCGACGGCAGGGACATATCGAAGATCGGGACCCACAAGCGCGCCCGACTCGGAATCGGTCGTACGTTCCAGCGGCTGGAGGTGTTCTCGTCGCTAACGGTCCGCGAGAACATCCAAGTAGGGCTGGAGATCCGTCGCAGCTGGTCGCGGCGCTCCGGCGACCTGCCGCAGTACCTGGCCGACGGGGCTGATCTGAAACCTGAGGACGAGATAGACCTGCTGCTCGAAAGACTCGAACTTGGTGGGCTCGCGGACAGACCCGTCAGCTCGCTGCCGACAGGCCATGCCCGGCTGGTCGAACTGGGTCGGGCCCTTGCCGCCCGACCGTCGGTACTTCTTCTCGATGAGCCGGCCTCGGGCCTTGACGACTCTGAGACCGACGTGTTCGGAGACCTACTGGTCACCCTCGCGGCCAATGGCCTGGGGATACTTCTCGTCGAG
Source organism: Microthrixaceae bacterium (assembly GCA_049647585.1). GTDB lineage: Bacteria > Actinomycetota > Acidimicrobiia > Acidimicrobiales > Microtrichaceae > JAGQSZ01. Next base: position 54,029 of record JBARXY010000026.1, read on the forward strand.
CACGATGTTGCGCTCGTTATGCGTGTCTGCGCCGAACTCGCAGTACTCGACTTCGGTCAGGTAATCGCCAGCGGCCCGCCGGAAGAGATCAGATCGAACGAGGCCGTGTTGGCCGCGTATCTGGGTAGCGAGCCGAGCCACAGCGCCACAGCAGGCCAGGACACCGGAGCGCCCCGATGAGTGCACAGGGTGATTCAGCACTGAGCAGGTCCAGTCGCTCTGATCGCCCGGTCAGGGAGCCGCTTCTGGAGTTGCGGGGCGTGCGGGCTGCCTATGGCAGCATCGAGGTCCTCCACGGGGTGAATCTGTCCATTCCGGCCGGAACCGTCGTTGCTCTGCTCGGACCCAATGGAGCCGGAAAGACGACTGCGCTGAAGGTGGCCTGCGGACTGATGCAGCCCACTTCGGGCTCGGTGCTCATTGGTGGACGCGACGTCACGGGAGTCAAACCCGAGGAGTTGGCGCGGCGCGGTGTCACAACCATCCCCGAGGGCAAGGGCGTCTTCCCCAACCTGACCGTCCGCGAGAACCTGCTGATGGCGACCTACGGCGGAGTCTCGATGGGCCAGATCGAAGAAGTCGCCTATGCCCAGTTCCCACGGTTGAAGGAACGTCGCACGCAGCTCGCCGGAACCCTGTCGGGAGGCGAGCAGCAGATGCTTGCAATGGCCCGGGGACTCGCGGTAAATCCGACGGTTCTACTCCTGGACGAACTGTCGATGGGGCTCGCCCCGTTGGTGGTCGAGGAGTTGTATGGAATCGTTGTTGAGATTTCGAGGTCAGGGACCTCGATCCTCGTAGTAGAGCAATTCGCCCGAACTGTCCTGGGGGTGGCTGACGTAGCTGCCATCATGGTCAACGGGGTGATCCGTCAGGTCGGTAGCCCGTCGGAGATCGAACATGAACTGTCCGCTGCCTATCTTGGTGGGTGAATCCTTTGAATAACAATGATGTCCGAATCAACGAGTTCAAGACCGAGATCGAGGGTCTTAAACTTCGCGGTAGCTCCAGCGAGGGCGAGAAGCGGCTCCTGGCAATTGGGGTGATTCTCGGTGTGGCCGGTGTCCTGCTAGCCATCGGCGGCGCTATCCAGGTTGCGAGCTTCGGCGACTCACCCGGTGATCAGCGGGCGGTACTCGCCCAGGGGTCCTTCCTAGGTATCGCGCTCATAATCGCCGGCGCCGCGCTGTTCGTCCGATTCTCACTGGCGCGTTACTTGCGATTCTGGATGATCAGGCTCACTTACGAGAGTCGCGCCAACACCGACCGGATCGTCGACGCCATCGAGCGAGCGAGCGGCCTGCCACCGACGACCGGCCAGGTGCAGGCTCAGCCCCAGTCCGGCGCCGACTCCCAGGCCCCCGAGCCGGTTCGCTAGCTGTAGGCGCGGATCCGCGCCAGGGATCGGGTCCTTTCGGCAATCGATTTGCTGCTCGGACTTGCGGCCCCGGCCCGACCGCCGTAATTTGGGAAAGCTTTCACAAGCGCGATCCCGGGCGACATCGCCGAGTGGTTCCGCGGTGAACGGGCGAGAAATCATGTCGAACGAATCCAACACGAAGACTCACGAAACCACGAAGCAGTTGAACCGATCCAGCGGATCGTTCGAACTTGCCTTCGCACCCGTGATTCTGGGGCTTTTGGGTCTGTGGCTCGATCACACCGTCGAGACGACACCACTGTTCGTGATTCTGTTCAGCCTGTTGGGTTTTGTCGGTACCGGTATCAAGCTCTACTACGCCTACCGCTACGAAATGTCCCAGATCGAGGCGGACGTCGCCTGGCTGGGTCATGAGTCCTCGACCGACTTCCGTCAGCACGGAGCAGAGCGCCTGGAGCACAACTCGCACAGCGGTGTCAGCTCGCACAGCGAGGTCGGAGAACCCGTGTCAACGGGATCCGTTAACGACCCGGCGGTGCCCTCATGAACGGTCCAGCTTCCAAGGATCCGATGACCGTGCGCATCGAAGGTCCGTCTCCGGCCATGGCCGTGGCATTGGACCTCGTCAAGCGCAGCATCTGGATCATTCCTGTGGTCGCGATGATCTCGGCAGCGTTCTGGGGGCTCAACGGCGTCGCTTCAACGATGTACGCCGTGGCGATCGTATTGGTGAATTTCCTCGTCGCCGCCTACCTTCTCGCTGTCACCGGCCGTATCAGCGCCGCCCTAATGGGTGGCGCTGCGCTTTTCGGCTTTCTAATGCGGCTCGGGCTCATCTTCTTGGCAGTCATGCTCGTGCGTGACGCCGGTTGGATGGAACTTGTGCCTTTCGCGATCACGTTGATCGTGACCCACCTCGCCCTGTTGTTCTGGGAAATGCGCTACGTATCGTCCTCGTTGGCGTTCCCGGGTCTCAAGCCCCAACAGACTCCGAATCCCTACCTTCCGTCCTCCGATGGCAATGACGGGGCAACAGTCCCGTCTTCCGTCCCGTCCTCGCCCAGCGCGCAGTAGAAGGAGTTTCTCCGGATGCTCGGTCTTCAGACCATTGCCGGCAATGTGGCCATCCTCGCCTCAGAAGGCGGGGGTGGGGTTCATTTCCCCCCGATCCAAGACATCGTCATTTGGCCCAGCATTGGTGAGGGCTTCTATCAGTTCAACAAGATCGCACTGATCTCGCTGATCTCGATGGCGGTTCCTGCGCTGCTCTTCTACCTGGCCGGCCGCAAGGCGAGCCTGGTTCCCTCGAAACTGCAGAACGTGATGGAGTCGGGCATCGATTTCGTCGAGGAGCAGTTGGTTCTTCCGGCAATCGGTCCCGATGGCATGCGCTACCTGCCGATGCTGACCTCCATGATGTTCTTCATCTGGATCGGCAACAGCTTCGAGGTCATTCCGACTGCGCACATGCCCGCCAACGCACGTATGGCCAACCCGCTGATTCTTGCGCTCGTCGCATGGGCGATGTTCATCGGTGTCGGCGTCAAGCACCACGGTCTGGGTTACTTCAAGTCCGCCCTCTTCCCGCCAGGCGTTCCAAAGGCTCTCTACATCCTGGTGACTCCCATCGAGTTGCTTTCGACCTTCCTGATCCGGCCCTTCTCGCTCGCAGTGCGTCTTTTCGCCAACATGCTCGCCGGGCACATTCTGCTCGTGACCTTCTCGGTCCTGTGCATCACCTTGTGGCAGCTGAGCCCCTTGGTCGTGGTTAATGCACTCTCGTTCCCAATGCTCGTGGCCTTCACCGGCTTCGAGGTCATGGTGGCCTTCCTGCAGGCGTTCATCTTCGCCCTGCTGACCGCCGTTTACATCGGGGGCGCACTACATCCGGCTCACTGAGTCACCCCTGACTCATCGAACCGAGCAGCAAGTCGATCGGCCCCGGCGGATCGGGGCAGTTCGATCGGCGCAAATCGATCAGTTCAGATAGATCAGAAATACCGAAGTCCAAAAGCAATACAAGACCTGACCACATGACCACTTCCGGTCACGAACAGGAGTACCAACCAAATGAGTTCACTCGTCAACACCGCAAGCACGATCCTCGCCCAGCTCCCTGACGGAGCAAGCGTCGCCGATGCCAAGGGCATCGCTGGTGCCACCGGCGCCGGTATGGCATACGGTCTCGCTGCGATCGGCCCCGGCATCGGTATTGGCTACCTGGTCGGTCAGGCTGTTCAGGCCATGGCTCGTCAGCCAGAGTCAGCAGGACAGGTCCAGACGACCATGTTCCTCGGCATCGCCTTCACCGAAGCCCTCGCCCTGATCGGCTTCGTGGTCTTCATTCTTCTCAAGTTCGTCTGATCCGGGGTCAAACCCACAGATGAACGCCAGTTCAGTCACTAGTCCCATGTTCCCTGCTTCCCCGAGGAGACCCTCATGCTCGCCGTTCTGAGCGTGCTTGCAGAAGAAGGCGCGAAGACGATCAACCCAGTGGTCCCCGACAACATCGGGGAACTCTTCTGGGGTGCGATCAGCTTCTTCGGCCTCTGGATACTGCTTCGTTATGTCTGTCTGCCCCCTCTGATGAAGGTCCGCGAGGAGCGGGCACAGAAGGCGCAGTCCGATCTTGAGGCGGCGGCAACGGCTGCTACCCAGGCGGAGCAGGTTCGTCGGGACTACGACGCCACTCTCGCCGAGGCACGCGCCGAAGCGGCACAGGTCGTCGAGACAGCACGGGCAGCATCCGAGGCACAGCGAGCCGAAGCCGTCCGGGTCGCCGAGGCCGAAGTGGCAGAACAACGACAGGTCGCAATGGCAGAGCTGGACTCGGCCCGGGCAGCGGCGTTGACCTCAATCCGGTCCGAGGTGGCTGATCTGGCCGTCTCGGCCGCATCCAAGGTCGTTCAGAGTGACCTGGACCTGGCGAGCAACCGTTCGACGGTCGACGAGTACGTCAATCAGGCCAGCGGAAACCGCTGAGAAGGCTGGAGTTGTAGATGTTTACCTTCCTCACAGTCCTTGCCGCAGAGGCGCCCGAGACGGCAAACGGCTTCTGGCTTCCCCATGACAAGAACGAAGTCATCTGGGGCAGCTTGGCGTTCTTCATCGTTGCCTACCTGCTCTTCAAGTTCGGCAAGGCCCCCGTCGCCAAGTACTACACGGGTCGCACGGCCAACATCGAAGCCAAGCTGGCCCAGGCTGAAGCCGCACGGGTCGAGGCAGAGAACGAACGTGACGGCATCAAGGCAGCACTCGCAGATTCCGAGAGCGAAGCCGCCCGAATCGTCGCCGACGCCCGAGCCAGCGCCACCCAGTTGGCCGCCGACACCGATATCCGTGCCGTCCGTGACGCCGAGCGTGTCCGGGAACGTGCCGCCGCCGATCTGGTAGCCACCCGCACCCAGGCCGAGTCGGACCTCTCGAGTGAACTTTCACGTCTTTCGCTCGGAGCTGCAGAGCGTGTCGTCGAGTCCTCCCTCGATGACGCGGCCCAGCAGCGGCTGATCGAGTCCTATATCAGCCGAGTCGGTTCCCAGAACTGACCCGGCGATCACCATCCAAGCAATTCTGAGAACAGAGCGGAAACACAGATGAGTGACAATCGCATCACCGCATATGCCGACGCTGCTTTCGCTATAGCGGTCGCAGAGGACAGCCTCGCCGAGGTTGAGGACGAACTGTTCCGCCTCGGGCGGATCATGCAGTCCAACGACGAGCTGCGCTCCACGCTGACCGACCAGCGTCTGCCGGTCGAGCGTCGCCAACAGATCGTCGAGGACCTCCTCGAGGGCAAGGCCACCACGACCACGTCGGCGCTGGTCTCGATGATCATCGGCGCCGGACGTGCCGGTGATCTTCACAAGATCGCCCAGGAACTCGTTCAGCGTTCTGCGCGTAACGTCGGACAGGAAGTCGCCGAAGTTCGCTCAGCGGTGCCGCTGACCGAGGCGCAGATCGCGCAGCTGACCGAAGCTCTCAAGACCCGCACGAACCAGGACATCACGGTCAAGAACATCGTCGACCCCACCGTCATGGGTGGAATCGTCACCCAGATCGGCGACTCGGTCCTCGATGGAACTGTCCGCACACGTTTGAACCAACTCCGCGAATCGTTCTGATCCACCCGGATCGGCGGTCAGCCACATTGGTGATCGCAGCAGTTCGCAATCCGCACGAAGCCCGCACTTGAAGCCGCAGGAGACCAACCGAAATGGCTGAACTCACGATCAACACCGCCGACATCACGGCGGCGATCAAGAAGAACCTCGAGGGGTTCACCCCAGACGTCGCACTGACCCAGGTGGGTCGGGTTCTCGAGGTCGGTGACGGTATCGCCCGCGTGTCGGGGCTTCCCGACGCTGCGGTGAACGAACTGCTCGAATTCGAATCGGGCCTTCTGGGTCTGGCGCTCAACCTCGACGAGGAATCGATCGGTGCCGTTGTGCTCGGCGAGGTCGACTCGATCGAAGAAGGCCAGGCCGTCAAGGCGACCGGCAACATTCTGTCGGTGCCCGTCGGTGACGGACTCATCGGCCGTGTGGTCAACACCCTCGGTGAGCCGATCGACGGCAAGGGCCCGCTCTCCAACGTCCAGACCCGCCGCATGGAGATCCAGGCGCCGGGCATCATGGGTCGCAAGCCCGTGCACGAGCCGATGCAGACCGGCATCAAGGCGATCGACTCGCTGATCCCCGTTGGTCGTGGTCAGCGAGAGCTGATCATCGGTGACCGCAAGACCGGCAAGACCACCGTTGCGATCGACACGATCATCAACCAGCGTGGGCTCGGCGTTAAGTGCATCTACGTGGCGATCGGCCTCAAGGCCTCGACCGTCGCCCAGACGGTCGCCACCCTCGCCGACCGCGGTGCTCTCGACTACACCGTCGTGGTGGTCGCCCCGGCTTCCGATCCCGCGCCGTTCAAGTATCTCGCTCCCTACTCCGGTTGCGCGATGGGGCAGCACTGGATGGAGAACGGCGAGCACGCCCTCGTCGTTTATGACGACCTCTCCAAGCAGGCCGAGGCATACCGTCAGGTTTCGCTGCTGCTGCGCCGCCCACCGGGGCGTGAGGCCTACCCGGGTGACGTCTTCTACCTGCACTCCCGTCTGCTGGAGCGTGCAGCCAAGCTCTCCGATGAGAACGGCGCAGGTTCACTCACTGCTCTGCCGATCATCGAGACCAAGGCCGGCGACGTTTCGGCCTACATCCCCACCAACGTGATTTCGATCACCGACGGCCAGATCTTCCTCCAGGACGACCTGTTCAAGTCCGGTATCCGCCCGGCGGTTGACGTCGGTATCTCGGTTTCCCGAGTTGGCTCCGCCGCCCAGATCAAGGCCATGAAGAAGGCCGTCGGCACCCTCAAGTCCGACCTGCAGCAGTTCCGCGAACTCGAAGCGTTCGCCGCTTTCGGTTCCGACCTCGACGCCCTTTCCAAGGCGCAGCTCGAGCGTGGTTACCGTCTGACCGAGCTCCTCAAGCAGGGGATCAACTCGCCGATGCCCGTCGAAGAGCAATGCGTGGTCATCTTCGCCGGCACCCGCGGCTACCTCGACAACATCGACATGAAAGCCGTCGATGGCTTCGAGTCCGGTCTTCTCGACTGGTTCCGTGCCCGTCACGCAGGACTCCTCGAAGAGATCCGCAGCACCGGTGACATCTCTGATGCCGACGCATTCGAAGCGGCAATCAAGGGGTTCGCCGACCAGTTCGTCGGTAGCGAAGCCGACACCTCGCTGCCCGCCGCCGAGGCCCAGCCGGATGAGGACCTCACCGTCAAGCGTGCCGCGACCCACCTTCCCGAAGCCGAATCAAGCCGAGAGGAAGCCTGATCCCCCCGATTCGGGACATCAGGTGACCAGGAGAGGCTGACCAGGAGACCACATGCCGGGAGCACAGGAACGAATTCTGCGTGAGCGCATCGCCAGCGTTCAGAACACGAAGAAGATCACCCGCGCGATGGAACTCATCGCAGCAACCCGGGTGGTCAAGGCACAGGCCCAGGCCAACGAAGCTCGGCCCTATTCCGAGCGGATCACCCAGGTGATCCAGGACCTCGCGGCTGCTGGTGCCGAGATCAACCACCCACTGCTGCGACCGGTGGAAAAGGTCCAGAAGGTCGGTGTCCTGGTACTGGCTGGCGACCGAGGCCTGGCTGGTGCCTACAACACCACCGTCATCCGCCTAGCCGAACGAGAGATTCAGGCGGCCCGTGCCAATGGCCAGGACTTCTCGATCGTCACGGTCGGGCGCAAGGCCGAGGCGTACTTCAGATTCCGTCACTTCGACATCGATGCCTCGTACTCCGGGTTTACCGACCGTCCGACCTACGACGAGGCAGTCAAGATCGCGGCCCGCATCACCGATTTGTTCACCACTGGTGGTTGTGACCGGATTGACCTCTGTTACACGCGGTTCATCTCGATGGGCACCCAGGAAGCTGTTGTCCGCAGGTTCCTTCCGCTCGAGCCGCCGTCGGTGATTGCCGATGCCGGAGACGCCGGCGCAACTGCCGGCTTCGAGTTCGAGCCTTCTGCCAGCGCAGTTCTCGAATCCCTGTTGCCCCGATACGTCGAGTCCCGGATCTTTGCCGCCTTGCTCGAGGCCGCAGCGTCGGAACTCGCTTCACGTCAGCGGGCGATGAAGTCGGCAACGGACAATGCCCAGGAACTGATCATCAAGTACACCCGCAAGATGAACCAGGTCCGCCAGGACGCAATCACCACCGAGATCATGGAGATCATCAGCGGTGCCGAAGCGTTGGCTGACGACAAGGGCGACGCCGAGGACCTGCTCCTCGATCAGCTCTCCAGCGAGTATTTCCCGACGGTCGACAGGCATTTGCAGCACACCCGTCCAGTCAGGAACAAGGCCTGATATGCCAGTTGACCCGCAGCTCACATCAATCACGCAGCTGAAATTCATTACAGGAACCGGCTCGAAATCTGCTCCGGTCCAGATCACACCCAACTCACCCTTGTGCACGTCGACCTTGACTGCGCAGACCATCCCGACCAGGAGATTCTCATGACGGTCACCGAGTCCGAACTCAAAGACGGCAGAATCGTTGCCATCGCTGGACCGGTCGTTGACGTCGAGTTCCCACCCGACGCTCTTCCCGAGATCAACACGGCACTCGAGTTCACCATCGCGGTTGACGGAGTGGACATAGTCGTCACCGCCGAGGTCGCCCAGCAGATCGGCGATAGCCGGGTCAGGGCCATTTCGCTCAAGCCCACCGACGGACTCGTCCGAGGTACGCCTGTGCGCAACACAGGTGCCGGCATTTCCGTGCCGGTCGGTGACGCCACGCTCGGTCACGTGTTCAACGTGCTCGGTCAGCCACTCGACGTTCCCACCATCGAGGTCACCGAGCGCTGGGAGATCCACCGCGAAGCTCCCGCCTTCGACACCCTCGAGCCCAAGGCCGTCATGTTCCCGACGGGCATCAAGGTCATCGACCTTCTGACCCCGTACCTGCAGGGCGGCAAGATCGGCCTGTTCGGCGGCGCCGGCGTGGGCAAGACGGTGTTGATCACCGAGATGATCAACCGTGTCGCCACCCAGTTCGGTGGTGTGTCGGTGTTCGCCGGTGTGGGGGAGAGGACCCGTGAGGGAACCGACCTCTTCATCGAGATGGGCGAAACCATGATGGGCGGCGGTGGATCCGTTCTCGACAAGGCCGCACTCGTCTTCGGTCAGATGGACGAGCCCCCGGGCGTGCGTCTCCGTGTCGCCCTTTCGGCACTGACCATGGCCGAGTACTTCCGTGACGTGCAGGGCCAGGACGTGTTGTTGTTCATCGACAACATCTTCCGTTTCACCCAGGCCGGTTCCGAAGTGTCCACACTTCTCGGTCGCATGCCGGCAGCCGTGGGTTACCAGCCGACCCTCGCCGACGAGATGGGCGAACTGCAGGAGCGCATCACCTCTACCGGTGGCCGCTCGATCACGTCGCTCCAGGCCGTTTACGTCCCCGCTGACGACTACACCGACCCGGCGCCGTTCACGGCCTTCACCCACTTCGACGGCACCACCGAGTTGAGCCGTGACATCGCGGCGCTCGGTATCTACCCCGCTGTGGATCCCTTGGCCTCATCTTCGACCATCCTTTCGCCCGAGGTTGTTGGTGCACGTCACTACGCCGTGGCCCGTCGTGTGCAGGAGATGCTCCAGCGCTACAAGGAGCTCCAGGACATCATCGCCATTCTCGGTATCGACGAGCTTTCCGAAGAGGATCGCATCACCGTCAACCGGGCCCGCAAGATCCAGAAGTTCCTTGCCCAGCCGATGTTCGTCGCCGAAGTGTTCACCGGTCTGCCCGGTATCTTCACTCCCGTCGAAGAGACCGTCGAGTCCTTCGAAGCGCTCATCAACGGTGATCTCGATCACCTGCCGGAGCAGGCGTTCTTCAACGTGGGCGGAGCCGAAGACGCAATCCGCAAGGCCGCTGAACTCGAGAAGTCTGTCTGATGTCGCTGGTCGTCGAGCTCGTCTCTCCTGAGCGCGTCGCCTATACCGGCGAGGCGAAAATGGTCATCTGTCGCACGACGACGGGTGACATCGCCTTCCTGCCCGGCCACATTCCGTTCATCGGGGTGCTCGAGACGCACCCCGTTCGGATCCTTCTGGCCGACGACACCGAACAGGTCATAGCTGTGCATCAGGGTTTCGTCGAGGTGTCGCCACCCGAGGGCGACGACACCAGAGTCACGATCCTCTCCGACGTGTGTGAAATGGCCGAGACCGTGGACATCCCACGGGCGCGGGACGCCAAGGCCAAGGCCGAGGCTGCTCTGTCGGTCGATGAACATGATGTCGAAGCAGCAGCAGCACTACTCCGGGCCAACGTCCGCCTGTCGGTCGCCGAGGCGGCCTGAGTCATCTCTCGCTTAGGGGCTGCCCCGATTTGGGGTTGCCCCTCACGTCGAGGGACCGGGGCTAGCGTGATGGCGTGTCGAAACATCGGCGTCGGGTACTGGTTGCGCTGATCCCACAGAGCGGTCTGTCGGGGAAGATCCGAGCGGTCGCGTCGCTTTTCGGACAGCCCCGTAGGGAGCGGATTCCGCCCCACGTGACAGTTGTTCCGCCCATCAACCTGTCCGAGGATGATCTCGTCGAGGCGCGCGCCATTCTCCGAAGGGTGGCCTCGGAGACCAAGCCATTCCAACTTGGCTTCAGTTCGCTGGCCAGCTTCGCTCCGTCGGCAGCGACCGTTCACCTGGCTGTGGCTGACGAAGGTGGTCACCTGGCTCACATTCGGGACCAGATCCGGTCGGGACCACTGTCTCGGGAGGATCCGAGGGAGTTCTCACCTCACATCACGCTGGTGACGTCCGCTTCGGATGAGCAGATTCAGGCTGCTCTCATGGTGAGTCAGGCGCACACGGGCGCGGCGGGGCCGCTCGGAACATGGGACGTGGATCGGATCTTCATGCTGGAGCAGATCCGTAGCGAGGCTGGTACCTCATGGCAGATTCTGGCGGAGGAACCGTTTGCCAGGGCGGCCGTCGTCGGCCGTGGTGGGATCGAACTGAACCTGCGCTCTGTCGGCCACCTGGAACCTGCTTCGGCAAGGTTGCTGGAGCAATCAAAGTGCTCGGCGCCGGGGGAGGGGTCGGGACGGTCGGAGGCACGTCTGCAGCAGGAAGGCTTTGTGCAGCGGGACGGCGTCCGGCCGCCGGAGGACGTCTTGTCTTTCGATGACTCTTGGCCGGTCGCGCGGGGTAATGGAGGAGAGCGCTTGTGCGTATCCGCAGAGTTCTCCGATGCTCCCGGCACTCCAGTCGGTGTGGCGGTGGGACGGGTATTCGGGCAGAGCGCCTGGCTCGACGGGCTGGTCACCGACGAGTCCCATCGTCGGATGGGCATAGCCCGCCACGTCCTCGCTCAGTGGTGCTATCAGAGCGCCGAGAGGGGAGCGGTAATAGCTCTCTGCGCCAAAGTCGGGGCGCCGGGAAGAAGTGGAGCCGCGCTGAACTTCGACGTGCTCGAGGAATTGGGGTTCGCCACTGTTGGAAACCACTTGATCCGCCAGCTTCAATAGCCCTGCACTCGGCATCTACGCCTCAGGCGTAACGGGCTCTGGCGTGACGGCTCAGGCGTCGATCTTCTCGTGGCGGTGCTGCGCATCGACGAATCGGACCGTGCCCGAACGTGAGCGCATGACGAGTGACTGGGTGGTGGCGCCGAGGCGGTTGTAGTGGACGCCCTTGAGCAGGGCGCCGTCGGTGATTCCGGTGGCTGCGAAGAAGCAGTTGTCGCCCTGGACCAGATCGTCGGTGCGGAGGACCCGATCGAGGTCATGTCCAAATGCGATCGCCGCGTCGCGCTCGGAGTCGTCGCGGGGGTAGAGCTTGCCCACCAGTGCTCCACCGAGGCACTTGAGCGCCGCTGCTGCAATGACGCCCTCGGGGGTTCCACCGATACCGAAGAGAATGTCGACACCCGACCCGGCGATCGCGGTCGAGATGGCGCCGGGTGCGTCGCCGTCCCCGATCAGGTGGATCCGGGCCCCGGCCGAACGGACCTGGTCGACGATGTCCGCGTGACGGGGGCGGTCGAGAACCATCGCAGTGATCTCCCTGACCTCAAGGCCCTTGGCCTTGGCAACAGCCTGGAGGTTCTCGGCGATGGTCGCCTCGATGTCGATGTAGGCGGCGGCTTCGTGTCCGGTTGCGACCTTCTCCATGTAGACGATCGGTCCCGGGTTGAACATCGTTCCCTGTTCTGAAACAGCGATGATCGAAGTGGCACCGGCGCGGCCGTTGGCAGTCAGCGTCGTGCCTTCCACGGGGTCGACCGCGATGTCGACGTGGGGATCGGATCCGTCACCCACGACCTCACCGTTGTAGAGCATCGGAGCTTCGTCCTTCTCGCCCTCACCGATGATCACAGTGCCGGTCATCTGGACGGTGCCCATGATCAGGCGCATCGCGTCAACCGCAGCCCCGTCTGCACCCTCCTTGTCGCCCCGGCCCACCCAGTTGGATGCGGCTAGGGCCGCGGCCTCGGTGGTGCGAACGAGTTCCATTGCAAGGTTTCGATCTGGTGCCGTGGTCGTCATGCCAAGACGATACCGAGGCGCCGAGACCAACGGACAACTGAGGGAACGTCATTCTGCGCTGGCGAAGCGTTGACGTGGGAACATCTTGGTGTGAGCGACGAGAAATCAGATTCCAACGACGGACGGGTCCTCTACGACTGCACCACCTGGTCGGCTGAATCGAGGGGCTTGTTCGGGTCGCTCCTAGAGGGCGGAAACTTCCAACACGTCTGGCAGGGCACAACCGTTTCGGTCAGAGAAGAGGACGAGGAGGAGGTGGATCAGCTCCTCGATGAGGTGATGGCCGTCGCAACTCCGACGCTCGACCCGGGTTCACCCAGGCTGACGTATGAGATCGCGGACTGGCATTCGGCGCTCCAGACCGAATTCACCGACCAGTTGACGATCTCGGAAGTGCCCTACGAATGGGACATTCACGGCAATGTCGTCGTTCGGGCATCCGACGAGTCTCTGGTCGACGAGGTGCTCGAAATGTTGCCCGACGATGACCAGGATGGAATTTCGAGCGACGACGGCGTGGCTGTCCACGAACTGCTGAACGACCTCTTCATGCGTTCGGACCGTCTCGCAGACCGTCCGACCGATGCGGCGGCGACAGTTGCTGTGATGGACGGGGCGTCAACGCTCGAACAACTGGCGACTCCATTCGGATTCAGCAGTGCCGACTGGAAGGCGTTGGTCGACTCGGTCCAGGCACTGCGGGACGCGATCAGCGGGGATGCAGTTGGCTGGGCGGGCGAGGGTGAGGGCGAGGGCGACCATGCCTCCGACGAGGAAGTGGCCCAGCTCGCTGCCAACTCGAGGGACATCATCCGCCAATACATCTGATGCAATCCGGTCGTCTGCCGGTCCCAGGTCTCAATAGGCCGATTCGGTTCTGACGGTCTTAGGCCGCAGAAGGATTGCTGGGCCGCCTTCCGGCCAACACCTCTCCGAAGAGCTCCAGGTATGCCGCGACCGTTGCGTCCATGGTGAAGCGGCTCCGGGCGATTTCGCGACCCTTCGCGCCCATCGTCGCTGCAGCTGTCCGGTCGTCGACCAGCTCGTCGATCGCCCCTGCCAGCGCGCCCGGATCGTCGGGCGGGACGATCCAACCTGTGACCCCAGGTTGGACCGCTTCCCGGACGCTTCCGACGTCGGTGGCAATAACGGGTAGGCCGGCGAGCATCGCCTCGGCGACCGTCACCGGAAACCCCTCGAGGCGCGAAGGCAACACCAGTCCGTCGAATGACGACATGAGATCCGATGCCCTCGTCTCGAAGGGCGTCTCTCGGAACTCGACGATGTCGTCGAGCCCCAAGGCGCTGCACTGCTGTTTGAGCGATGCGGTCTCGGTGCCGCTTCCGATGAGGACCAGACGGGCGTCGGTGCGGATCCGTGAGAATGCGTCGATTGCGACATCGACACCCTTGACAGGATCGTGGCGAGCGACGGTCAGAAGCGTGGTCTGGGTGGGGCGGGGGGCGTCGATCGGATTGGCCTCGGGTACCCCGTGGTAGAGCGTCGTGATCGACCCGGTCGGAAGTTGCGAGGTCTCCTCGATGATTCGGGCAGTGCGTTCACCCACCGCAAAATGGGCATTGAGTCGATCGGACGTGAACCGTTTGAGTCGCGCCGAGCTTGGTGACCAGACGCTCATGGGGGAGTGCTCGAGTGCGATGTTGCGCTGTCCCGGAATGCTCAGCGCTGCGAGCATCGCCCACTGACACGACGAGCCCGACGAGAGACTGAATTCCAGGATGTCGGTACGGAGCCGTTTGAACAGTGCTCGATGGCGGAACATCCCAGCGAGGTCCCAGCGATTCTCGATGTCGGCGATCACGACGGTCGACGCCTCTGGTCGGTGACCCGCCAGCCATTCGATCACGCCCTCATCGATACCGATCAGTGTCACGTGGATCGTCTCTGGAAGTGCCTTGAGAACCCGCGAGAGGTTGACCTCAGCCCCGCCCCGTTCATGGGTGTCGCAGTAGATGCCCAGGTGGAAGGAGCGTGCCGTGGGCGTTGCCTGCATTCGGAGGACTCTACAGTGACGCCATCATCGTTGAATCTGCTCGAGGCGGAGGAAACCAGCTGATGGGACTACCCGCTGATGGCGACACTCTGGACGGTCTGAACCGTGGCTGAGCGCAGCGCGGGAATCGTCCTGTACAAGAGAACCGCTGAGGGGATCCGTGTGCTCGCGGTGCATCCTGGCGGTCCTTTCTGGCGCAACAAGGATGACGGTGCCTGGTCGATCCCCAAGGGGGAGTACGGCCCGGATGAGGATCCGTTCGTCGCAGCCTGTCGCGAGTTTCAGGAGGAGTTGGGGTCCGATCTTCCGTCGGGGCCCGCGATCGACCTGGGTGAGATACGCCAGGCGGCTGGCAAGTTGGTCACCGCATGGGCCGTCGAAGGTGACCTCGACGTGTCGAGTGTCAGCTGCAACGAATTTGAGATCGAGTGGCCTCCGCGCAGTGGGCAGCTACAGAGCTTTCCCGAGGTGGACCGCGCCGAATGGTTCGACCTTGATGAAGCGGCGGTGCGCCTGAATCGTGCCCAGGTGCCATTCCTGGAGCGGCTCGCCCACCATTTGGCCTGAGGCTATTTAACGACCTTTAGCCCGTCGTAGTACGAGGCAACTCAGTCCAACTATCAGGGGCGGGCCCCTTGGTCGGCGGCCGGTGCCGTATCGGTGAAGAACCATCCGGACTCTTGATCCTTCACCTCGACGCAGTCCCGGCCGACCCGCCAGAGGGCGAGGGGAACAGGTGTCGGGTCGAAGCGATAGTGATCCGGGAATGCCTCCTGGATGGCAAGGGTCGCTTTGTGTGCGTGGTAGTGAGGAATCCTGTGGTCGATATGGTGCGCGACATGGGTGCTGCCAATTCGGTGATGCAGTAGATCGATGACCGCCCCGTAGGGCCGATCGACTGTTTGGAATGCGCCACGTAGCCAGGACCAGTCCGGATCGTCGTAATGGGCTATGTCGACATCTGTGTGCTGAAGCCATGTGTAGGTGACGAGCCAGGCATTGACGACCAGGAGCGGACCTACGTACAGCAGCAACAGAGGAATGACGGATCCGACGTAGACCGTCCAGGCAAGCAGTAGCGCCAACACGGCGGCAACGCCGGCTGTCGAGGCCCACACCCGAGCGTGCCAGCGGGGTGGGAACAAATCGGTCGAGAAGGGCTTGACGGGCCAGAAGTGATTGGTTCGTCCTCGCTTGGGGGCACCGGAAACGCCTGTCAACAGATATGCCGGCCAGCCGACGAGAAGTGCCATTGCAATTGCCCCGGCACCCTTGGCATTTCTGCGCCATGGCCCATGGAGCGGACCTTCGATCGTGGAATCCTTGCTTCGCTTCGGAACGTGGGTCTCGCCTTCATCGAGGTGATTCGTCTTCGCGTGATGCACGGCGTGGCTTCGTTGCCAAGAGAAATATGGCACCAGCAACACCGAGTGAAGTACGAACCCGATTCCGTCCTCGAGACGCCTGTTGGATGAGAAGGCGCCGTGGCCACACTCATGAGCTATGACCCAGACCCCGGTGGCAGCGGTTCCCGTCGCGACCGCGTAGAGCACCCAAATCGGAAGCCATGCCCAAGTCATCGGTAGAAGTACCGCTGCTGCTACGACGAGCGCAACCACCAGCCCAACCGAACCTGCTGCGTAGCAGAGCGAGCGGAAGCTGTTCCGCTTGAAGCACTCGTCTGGAATCGCGGCCCGCACCTCGGCCCTGGTGAGCTCACGTCGTGGGGGAGTCGGCATGGGTGCCGCGTGTTCAAGGACCATCTCGCTTGTCATCGCCGAACAGGCTTGTGGTTGGGGTGACCCAAGGGAAGTCGGCACGCTGTGACTCTTATGACTCCCTCAGTTCCACCAGAGTCCTTGGGCTCCTGATCAAGCGAGCCGAGTTAGGAAGGACGTAGATGATCCAGCAACGGGTTGTGGCTAGATATTTGGTCATAAAAGCGCCATAATCTAGGAATGGAAGCAGGAGTTCGAGACCTTCGGGACCACCTCAGCCGCTATCTCGAGGCCGTTCGTGATGGCCAGGAAGTCACCGTCACGGACCATGGGAAGGCCGTTGCGCGGCTGGTGCCACTCGACCGGCCCCGTCCGCTCGACCGACTGATCGCTGAGGGCCTTGCGACACCAGCCAAGTCGGCAAAGCGTTCGCGCTCCGCCGGAGGCATCGCATCACAGGGCACCGTGAGCGACCTGGTCGCCGAACAGCGTCGGTGATTTCCTATTTCGATACCTCATCCGTTGTACCACTCATCGTGAACGAGCCTTCAACAGAGCTATGCAACCGGGTATGGAATGAGTCGACGCGAGTGATGTGCGTCAGGTTGCTCTATCCCGAGGCTCGCGCTGCTCTGGCGAAAGCTGAGAGGATAGGTCGGCTCAACAGGCTTCAGCTTCGCGCGGCTGTCGCCGAGCTCGACTCGATCATCACTCAGGTGGACCACATCGAGGTGAGCTCGAGTCTTACCCAGGAGGCCGGCGAGTTAGCCGAAGCTCACGGCCTGCGCGGGTACGACGCTGTGCACCTGGCGGCTGCAGCGGCAGT
The DNA here is from genome assembly GCA_049647585.1 of Microthrixaceae bacterium. GTDB lineage: Bacteria > Actinomycetota > Acidimicrobiia > Acidimicrobiales > Microtrichaceae > JAGQSZ01. Next base: position 71,038 of record JBARXY010000026.1, read on the forward strand.
CCATGATGGTGACGTCGTGCTGGTGACCGGCGACTCAGCTCTTGCGGCCGCAGCGAGAGCAATCGGACTCGCCGTCCTCGTAACGCAGCCCTGAAGTCGCTGGACGAAGCTTGATCAGGAGCACAGGTTCGTCCAGCGACCGTGAGGGTTCTGAGCTGTTTCTATGGCTCGAGTTCCAGAGCTTGCACACCAGTTCCCCGAGGTTTGCACACGTTCTAACCCCGCCTCGAAGTGATTGGGAGCGCTGTCGACCGCCAGTTTTGTCCGTCGCAGCTGCCATGTCAGAGATGAAGCGAACCGCTTGCGACATTGGCTGGTGGTTACTCAAAATTCGTCTCAGCGAGAAGCCGATCTGGAAGACGAGGTCAAAGAGCTCACGTCGGAGATCGAGCTTCTGAATGCCAAGCTGTCGATCCAAAATCCACGGCCGGGATGTGCGGAGGCTGAACACGCTTGACCTGGCAGGGGTCAGCTGGTTCGGAGAATCCTGCCAGTCGGCCGTGGCCCGGGGAGTCCCGATTTATTTCGCTATAGATAGGGCTTTATTTCGCTAATACCCCAGAGAGCGGGTGAAGGGAATCGAACCCTCGTCAACAGGTTGGAAACCTGTGGCTCTACCATTGAGCTACACCCGCGTGCACCGCTGCGGAAGCCGAACCACCGCACTGGAAGGCTTGAAGGTAGCAGGACCGACAGGCCGGATCTAACCACAAGTCCCGCAGGACAGTCTGGCCCAAAGCCGGTCTGTCCCGAGGGTTGTGGTCGGGACGGGGAGAGTCGAACGCCGTTATTTGCATGTTCTGGGGGTGCTGAGCGGGGCCTGACGGCGGCTGTCGGCCTATTCCGGAAGGTGTGTGACCAATCTGGGACCACTCCGGCCGTCGTCGTGCGACGTAGATCGACACCCGAAGGCGACGACACCCACCGCGTCGTGGTGGGCGGGCCGGCCATCAGGCAAGTCACCGACGGCGCGATAGTCGTCGCGTTGCCCATCGCAGCCCGCAGCTGCTTCTCGCAGTCATCCCGCCAGCCCTGCTTCAGGTCCTCGGTCTGGTGCTGGGCGTGCTCGAGGAAACGGTCAGCGATCCAAGCCGAGGTGGGCTTCAGGCCGAAGAGGATCACTGCCAGCAGGATCGCGCCGGCGACCGTCACCGCTGCCTACTTGCCTCCTACGTCCATGAAGGTCGAGGTGCCATCGACGAAGTCCATGGCCGAACACTACGACCGACCGCTGACGGTCACCGGGCTTCTCATCGTCCTGTCCGAGGCGCGCTTGTCTGGACCGATGTGAGAGGTGCGATCGCCACCAGCAACGGTTCGTCTCTCCGGGTCAACGGTGGCGCCCTCGGCCACTAGGAGACTGCTGAGCAATCCGGGGCTGGGTGTTTCGATTCGCGTTGTTGGTGTGGATCGAAAAGAATGGGGGGATGCAGGGTTCGTCTGTTCCGGATCGTGAGTTGTTGGACGCGGCTGCGTTGTGTTCGCATCTGCTCGGGGAGGGATCGGTGCACGCGTTCTTGGCTGAGCATCGCCTCCGGTTGTTCCCGGACGAGTTGTTCGCTGATCTGTTCCCAACGAAGCGTCGTCGCCCGTCAGTTCCCGCCGATGTGATCGCAACGGTGATGGTGTTGCAGTCGTTGGAGGGCCTGTCGGATCGTGAAGCGGTCCGAGCGTTGCAGACGAATATTGCGTGGAAAGCAGCTGCCGGGTTGGCGTTGACCGATGAGGCGTTCCACTCAACGGTGCTCACCTTGTGGCGCAACAAGCTGCGCGAATCGGATGCTCCCCAACGGATCTTCGACGCGGTTCGGGCAGTGATCGTCGAGTCAGGTGTCATAGCGAACAAGACCCGCCGGGCGTTGGATTCAACGGTGCTCGACGACGCGGTCGCACGCCAGGACACGGTCACGATGATCTCGGCCCAGATACGCCGGGTCCGCAGACTGATCCCCGAAACAGGTTCGGGCTGTCGGCCTCGCTGGCCCCTGTGTGCGATCCCCGCTCCATGCCCAGGTGCGGAATAGCCTCCAAGCGGCGAGAGTGGGAACAACCGACGTCTGGAGGATGGTGCTGTGAACTCGGTGGTGGCTCGGTTCGCAGTGGTCGATGATGAGACGGGTGCGCAGTCAGCGTGCTGGCGGATCTGGACTGGCTCCAAGCGGCCCTCCGACGAGACCTACCTGGCGCCCCGTTCGATCGTCGCTGACATCAAGGTCAGTCTCCACGCGAGCGGAGAGTGCCGGATAGGGCCGAACGAACCTCTTCGGAACCGATTGTCCCCCGACGACCGCCGCGCCTTTTCGGTCTGGAGCATCGATCCCACCGACTTGCCATGCCGATTGATGTCGATCCTTGTGCACCGCTCCGAACTTGGAAACAATCCGGGAGCGAAGGGACAGATTCCCGTGCCGATCCCACACGGAGTAGAGGCGCTTGAGTTGGTGGTGGCGCTGGTGGATCCGGAGACGGTGGCCGAGCTTCCACTGAATTGGTCGGTCGCTACCCTCTTGGATCGGGCCACTACCGGCACAGCGGTCGCAGTATTCGCAGTCCCCGTAGACGCTCGCCCGGAGCTCCTGGCCGAGGCGAAGGAAGGGCTCTCGGCAGAGTTCGACTCGTGGCGCCTTCCGGTCTCCTGGCCGGATTCCTCGACAGGATGGGCAACGCTCGCGCCCGACGAGGGCGGTGAGCCCGTGCTTATGGAGATTCGGTTCGAGGAAGAGGTGCCCTGGCGGCCTCCCGTAGCTCTGGGTGGCTTCGAAGGAGAGGTCCGCCCGTGGAGCGAGCTTCCAAACCCAATGCCGGACGACCTCGACACCTGCGCAGTCGTGGCCCGGTCGGTCGAAGGGTCGGTGACGGTGTTCATCAACGACGGTGCGCGCTGCACCCACGGGCACCTTCGTGAAGATCTCGAGTTGCTCCTGAAGTCGTTCCATAGCGACGGCCCCTATTCCGGCTGGGACGCAGTGGCCGACGGGGAAGGCAGTTTGCGCGGATGGGTCACCAGGCTCGCGACGAAGAGTGCGCTCGATCGATTTCAGGGGAATCGTTAGGGGAGCGTTCCTTCGCTCGCCTAGATCCTCACCAGTCTGTTGCAAAGTTGCAGTCACCTAGAGTCGGCGGGGTGGAGCAGGATGCGTACTCGCTCGGACTCGCCATCGACCTTGCGCCGCGTTCGGTCGAAGCGGTTGACATCGCCACGGTGGGCCTGTTCGCGAGGAGAACAGAAGCGCGTCGATCAAGCGCGGCGCAGCAGGTACTCAAGGATGTGCTGGAGCCGCCCGTCGAGCTCGGAGCCAGCGCAGGATTTGAGCTGCTCACTCACGCTCTCGCCGAGCTCGCGGACGCAATTCAACAAGCACTGCGAGGAACAGACGGCTGGAGCTTGTGGACCTGCTTAAGGCACGTGTCGCAGGTGGCGTGGGCAAGACCTACAGATGCTGCAGCGCTGGCGCCGGCGATTCGACACGTCGCTGAGACAGCTGTGGAACGCTTCTCCGACTGGGGCGTTACCGCCCAGGTTGGGCGAGAGCCCGGCGAATGGTCGGCAGCGGATATGGATGGCGTCGCCGACATTCTCGTCGCCGCGGAGAGTTACGCCTTGGTCATGAGTATTCGGCGGCGAGTAGCGAAGGGACAGAGAATCGAGGTCCTCGCTGTCGATCCGTGGGAGTTCGGTGTGCTCCGAGACGTGTCGGTCGAACGATGGATTGAGACCCGCGACGCCCGGGTGTCGGCCGGGTTGAACTTCGCCAGTGTGCTCGGGCAGCTGTGGCCCGAACCGCCCGCTCCGCGCACGGAGGCATCGACCCTCGATCCGTCGATCTGCGTCGGCTCCTTCGTGGACGCTGCGATGCTCGCGAAGGACCACGAAGCCCAAGGAAAGGTTTCGGTCAGCCAGACGTCGTACGGTGCACCGATCTGGACAGCCGACGTCGTGGCCCCTTGGGATGAGTGGCCGTTCCTCGGTCAGGTGGTATCAACGTTCGCGCCGTTCGACGCGATCATCGAACGGCACCTCGGGTTCTCAACGACTGACCTCCTCGCAGTCCTCGCCGCTCTGACAGGAGGAGTGTTTGAGGGCCGCTCACCATCCACGTTGCCCACTGAGTTCGAAACCTGCGGGTACGCCGTGCTCGCTGGTGACGCCCTAGATATCGAGCGCGTGCGACTCCACGCGCGACGCGTCGGCGTGAAGCCAGCGTCGCTCGATCAAGGACGGATAGATGCGGTAATCGTGGCGCTGTCGAAGGGGCGTTGCGAGCTCGACGGCGCCCTCCGTTCCGTCCGCTTCGTCGACGGACGGATCCTGTTCGATGCGCGGGGCGTCGCTTGTCGGCGTTCTGCTTGCGGGTCTAGGCGGCGACGAGCAGTTCGAACGCGGTTCTTCGAGAGCATTCGAGAATCAGGTCCACCGCTCACTCTCTGCCGAGGGCACTCAACCCTTTCCGAGCGGCATGGCGATTCGCTTGCATGGCCGGATGATCACCGATCTCGACGCGTCTGTAGTGATCGATGACGTACTGATCGCGGTTGATTGCTACTCGTCGGCATGGACGCCTGCTCATGACCGGGGCGATCACCGGGCAACTAGGAATCGAAGCGACAATCTGATTCAGAAGCTTCGGGATTGGGACGACAAGTGGCGTCGCATCGCGGCCGATCCTCCAACGGAGATCAAGCGCCGGGGTGTGCGGTCGGTCGTTCCAGTCGTCGCAACGGCCGGCGCCGAGTGGCTGGCGTCCGATGATTCGGATCTATGGATCACCGCCGCAATTCCGCGGATCTGCACGATCGCTGAGCTGACTCAAGTGATCGACTTCGACTTCGATCGCTTATTGACGTTCGGCATCGAGGTTCGACTCGGCGAGTGATCGCCATATGCCGGTAGGCGATCCGCAAGCTCCGGGCTAGTGGTCACTCGGACGTCTTCCTTGCGGTCGAGCGCGATCACACCGACATGGCGGCTAGGTTCATTTCCGGCGTGGCAGGTCACTAGTAGGGGCGGGCGTCGCTCCTGTCGTCGTAGCGGGCGGCCAGCCCGTCGTGCGCCTCAGGGGAGGGGTTGTCGAGGTAGATCCGAGATGCTGCGAGCACCTCGCCGAGAGCGAGGCGGACGGACTTCGGGCTCAATCTCGGGCAGGGCTTGCTCGATTTGATTCAGAGCTTCGTCTGCCATCACGACTAGTCGATCGGGCCTGTCGTTATCGAGCCCTGCGGGCCATGTCGGTCGATCGTGCTCCCGGCAGTACATGTGGGTGACGCGATTGTTTACGAATCGTCCCCATGTCGAGTCGGGGCGTGCCGAAGCGTGAAATCCGGTGAGCGTGAAGTAGCACCCCTCGGATCGAGCTCTGCAAATTGGAACAGATTCCGAGCGTGAACGACGGCGCTCGTGATCAGGGCGACAGAGTGGTCGCCCGCTCGACCCGCCGCGAACTCTGTCGCAGCATGAATCATCCACTTGAGTTCGTAGAGAAGGTGAGCTCGAATCTGATAGATCGCCTCGGGAATCGTCCACGACTTCTCTTGCTTCCGTAACAAGATTTGTGACCAATCTGCCCACCGGCCGATTCCGGTGGGCCACCGAACCGAGACCCCAGCGTTCTTGCGGGTTCTCTGGCCCAGATGTGGTCGGGACGGGGAGATTTGAACTCCCGACCCCCTGCTCCCAAAGCAGGTGCGCTACCAGGCTGCGCCACGTCCCGTCGGCCAGGAACACTACAACGTGTGGGGCTTGGTCCCCGCACCGGTATCGACACCGACTGCCATGTCGAAGGCGCCGCCTCTGAAACAGCGGAGAACGGTGACGCGGTCCGGGCCATGGAACCCACCGGTGCCCGATGCCGGAGCACCCGAGGTCAGGGACTACGATCTTCGTTCTCATGAAGTCAACGATCGAGCCCCTCGAGGGCAACAAGGTAAAGGTCGTCGTCGAGTTCGACGAGGCGGAGTTCGAGCCATCAATCGCTCAGGCGTGGCGTGAGATTGCCAAGGAGGTCCGGATCCCGGGTTTCCGTCCCGGCAAGGCACCCCGAAAGCTGCTCGAGAAGCAGTTCGGCACCGACTACGCACGAGCCGAAGCCCTTAAGAACGCAGTCCCCGAGTTCTACAGCCAGGCTGTGATCGGTGAGGACATCGACGTCATCGCCGCTCCGGATGTCGAGATCGTCTCGGGTGAAGAAGAAGGCCCCGTCACCTTCGAGGCTGTCGTCGAAACCCGCCCGATCGTTCAGGTCGCAGGATATGGAAGTCTCCGGGTCGAGGTCCCCAACCCCGAGGCGAGCGACGCCGAGATCGACGAGCAGATCGATCGCCTCCGTACCCAATTCAGCGAACTGGTCGAGGTCGACCGGGCAGCAGCGGACGGCGATTACGTAACCATCGACATCTCCGGAACCCAGGATGGTGAAGAGGTCGATGGTCTTACGGCGGACGACTACCTGTACCTGATCGGTTCGGGGATGATCGCCAGCGAGTTTGACGAGAACCTTGTGGGCGCAAAGGCTGGTGACAAGCCTGTATTCAAGGCGGAGCACCCCGACCCCGACGAGGATGAAGTTGAATTCGCCCTCGAGGTCAAGAACGTCAAGGAACGAGTACTGCCAGAACTGACCGACGTCTGGGTGGCCGACGCCACCGAGTTCGAGACCGTTCAGGAACTTCGCGACGAGACCCGGAACAACATTTCAGGTTCTCGTCGCTCCGACACAGCCGTCGCGGCTCGCAACAACATCGGTACCGAGCTCGCCAAGCTGGTCGAGATCGACGCTCCCGAGTCGATGGTCAGCTCCGAGGTCCAGGGTCGCCTGTCCAACCTTTCCCAGCAGCTCCAGCGCAGCGGAATGCGCCTTGAGGACTTCCTGCAGATGTCGGGCCAGGACATCGAGGAGTTCAGCGCCGGGCTGAAGGAATCCGCCGAGGAGTCGATCAAGGTCGATCTTGCACTTCGCGCTGTAATCGCTGCTGAAGGACTCGACGCGACAGATGCCGAGGTGGACGAGGAAATCGAGTCGTTCATCGGTGACGCCGATATGAGCCTTGAGGACGCCCGGACCGAGCTGCAGGACGCTGGCCAGATTCCGGCGGTACGCTCGGAAATTGCCAAGCGCAAGGCCATGGAGTGGCTCGTCGACCGGACCCAGGTTGTCGACCCGGATGGGGTAGAGGTGGACCCATCGCTTCTCGTCCTGCCTGAAGACGATCACGACCACGATCATGACCACGATCATGACCACGACCACGACCACGACTGACCCAAACCGGGTTAAGGAGCTGACATGACAGCCGCAAGTTTGAACCCACTCCTCAGTCCTCAGAACTACATGGTCCCGAACGTCATTGAGCAGACAAGCCGTGGTGAGCGTTACTCGGACCTGTTCTCACGACTTCTTCGTGAGAACATCATCTTTCTGGGTACGCCGATCGATGACACAGTCGCCAACCTGGTTTGTGCCCAGTTGTTGTTCCTCGAGTCCGAGAACCCTGACCGGGACATCAGCATCTACATCAACTCACCCGGTGGCGACATCAACGCGCTGATGGCGATCTACGACACGATGCAGTACATCCGGCCAGAGATCACGACTCTCTGCTTCGGCCAGGCCGCGTCAGCTGCAGCGGTCCTGCTCGCCGCAGGTACGCCCGGCAAGCGGATGGCCCTTCCGAACGCCCGCGTTCTGATCCACCAGCCCTACGCGCAGTCCGGCTACGCGCAGGTGTCGGATCTTGAGATCGCGGCCAATGAGATACTCCGCCTCAAGCAGACACTCGAAGAGGTTCTCGCCCGTCACACCGGCCAGCCGATCGAGAAGATTGCCAAGGACACCGACCGTGATTACGTGCTCACCGCCGCCGAGGCGAAGGAGTACGGCATCATCGACGAGGTGATCGAGGAGCGTGTCGCAGTAGACAACTCCGGAGCAATCACTGCCGTCAGCTGATTATCGGTAAGAATGGTCATCCGGCGTCGTGCGACGCCACTGCTCGTCCGTGACCCTCGGGTCGCGTGTACCGCTCGAGAACTGAGGATCAAGCGTGGCGAAGTTCGGTGATGGTGGTGAGCTTCTCAAGTGCTCCTTCTGTGGCAAGTCGCAGAAGCAGGTCAAGAAGCTGATCGCTGGACCAGGTGTCTACATCTGCGACGAGTGCATCGATCTCTGCAACGAGATCATCGAGGAGGAGCTCTCTGAGACCAGTGAGCTTTCCCTCGACGAGTTGCCCAAGCCTGTCGAGATCTTTGAATTTCTCGAGGAGTTCATCGTCGGTCAGGAGCAGGCAAAGCGGATCCTCGCAGTAGCGGTCTACAACCACTACAAGCGCGTCCAGCACGGTGCGCGCCCCGGCTCCGACGACATCGAGCTGTCCAAGTCGAACATCATGATGATCGGCCCGACCGGCTGCGGTAAGACCTTCCTTGCCCAGACGCTGGCCCGGATGCTCAACGTTCCCTTCGCCATTGCTGACGCCACCGCACTGACCGAAGCCGGCTACGTGGGCGAGGACGTCGAGAACATCCTGCTCAAGTTGATCCAGGCCGCCGACTTCGATGTGAAGAAGGCCGAAACCGGAATCATCTACATCGATGAGATCGACAAAGTCGCGCGCAAGTCCGAGAACCCGTCGATCACCCGCGACGTATCGGGCGAGGGTGTCCAGCAGGCCCTACTGAAGATCTTGGAGGGGACCACGGCTTCGGTGCCGCCCCAGGGCGGACGCAAGCACCCGCATCAGGAATTCATCCAGATCGACACGACGAACATCCTGTTCATCTGTGGCGGCGCATTCGCGGGACTCGACAAGATCATCGAGCAGCGCAGCAACCGCAAGGGGATCGGCTTCGGTGCCGAGATCCGCTCGGTGCGTGAACGCAGCGAGAGCGACATCTTCTCCGACGTCCTTCCCGAGGATCTGCTGAAGTTCGGTTTGATCCCCGAGTTCGTCGGCCGTCTGCCGGTCATCGGGGTGGTGGACAGTCTCGATCGTGACGCTCTGATCAAGATCCTCGTCGAGCCCCGCAACGCACTCGTCAAGCAGTACCAGAAGTTCTTCGAACTCGAGGATGCCGAGCTGGAATTCACCGACGACGCACTCGGTGCCATAGCCGACCTGGCTCTGAAGCGGGCTACTGGTGCACGTGGGCTGCGTGCGATCCTCGAAGAGGTCCTTCTCGGCGTCATGTACGAGCTTCCCTCCCGCACCGATGTCGGCAAGGTGATCATCGAGGCCGACGTCGTGGAGCGTAAGGCTGCGCCCACCCTGGTGCCCCGCTCGGCCAAGCGTGCCGCTCGTCCTCGGCGTGCTGCATCCTGATCATCGCTGCTGCGAGTTCGCCCCGATCTCAGGCCCGAGCGTCGCTTCGACGACAGGCCTTGCGATCCGATGGTCGCCAATCACAGAGGTGTTCTGAAACCAAGTGGACATTGTCGAAGCGCTGCGCTGGCACGACTCCCATCTGAATCACGAAACCGACCCGACCGGGGTCGTGGCCGGCCAGGTCGATGGCTTGTCCCTTCAGGTGATGCGGGACCTGATGGCATTGCTGGGGGATCCCCAGGATCAGGTTCCGGTCATTCACATCACGGGCACCAACGGCAAGGGAACCGTCGCCGTGATGGTCACGGCGCTGCTTCGTGCGCACGGTCTGACCGTCGGGACCTACACCAGTCCGCATCTCGCCAGAGTCAACGAGCGCATCGCGAGGGACGGCCAAGAGATCTCCGACATCGACCTGGCGGAGGTACTCACCGGGATCGCAGCGGTCGAGCCTTTGCTGGAGACGACACCGAGTTGGTTCGAGATCATCACCGCAGCGGCGTTTCGACATTTCGCGGAGGCGCCGGTCGATGTCGCAGTCATAGAGGTTGGTCTGCTGGGACGCCACGATGCGACCAATGTCGTCGACGGAGCTGTTGCCGTGGTCACGTCCATCCAGGGTGATCACACCGATTTTACCCCCGGTTGGGAGCTCCAGATCGCCGGAGAGAAGGCTGGAATCATCTCGGCCGAAAGCGTGGCGGTTCTCGGCGAGGTAGCCCCAGAGCTAGTAGCTGTCTTCGAGGCAGAAGGTCCTCGTCGCCTGGCACGGCTCGGTGTGGATTTCGGTCCCGCTGACGACCGGATCGCCATCGGTGGGCACATGGTCGACTTCCAGGGTCTGGAAGGCCGTTATGAGGGTGTATTCCTGCCGGTCCACGGTCCTCATCAGGTCACCAACGCCGCGGTGGCGGTCGCTGCGGTCGAAGCGTTCTTCGAACGTGCCCTCGACCCCGATGTGGTCACCGAGGCGTTCGCGTCGATCACGCTTCCCGGACGCTTCGAGGTCCTCGGACATGGCCCGCTTGTGGTGATCGACGGTGCCCACAACGCCGAGGCGCTCCTGGCTGCCGCACGGACGCTCGACGACGAGTTCACGCCGGTCGGCACCAGGATTCTGGTGCTCGGGGTTCTCAATGGCCGATCCGTGGCCCGAGCAGTTTCGGCGGCGGCTGAATTTCGTCCGGACCTGACCATCTGCGTGACCCTGCCGGGGTCGCGCGGAGTTGATGCAAGGGACATAGCCGAGGAGTGTGACCGCCGGGCGATGGCCCGCGAGGTGGTACCGAACCCCGGCGAGGGTGTGCGTCGGGCCCTGATGATCGCAAATGAGGAAGACGTGATTGTCGTCACCGGATCGTTCCGAATCGTTGATCCGGCCCGCTCCGCCGTCGCCCACTTCGCTTCCGGCAACTAGCCAGTTCGCACCCGGTCACGATCATGAATACCGTGAGCGCCGTGAATCAGACCTTCATCATGTGCAAGCCCGACGCCGTTGAACGCAGCCTCGTCGGTGAAATCATCAGCCGGATCGAGAACAAGGGCCTTCGGATCGTCAAGATGGACATGCGTGTCCCGGAGCGGGCTCTCGCCGAGGCTCACTACGAGGAGCATGCCGACAAGCCGTTCTACGGCGAACTAGTCGACTTCCTGACACGCGGTCCGGTCGTGGCGATGGTCGTGGAGGGCCCAGATGACCAGACCTTCCACCTGATGCGGACCCTCATCGGCAAGACCCAGGTAGCGGAAGCCCAGCCAGGTTCAATCCGCGGTGATTTCGCCACGACGACCAACGAGAATCTCGTGCACGGTTCCGACGGTGTCGAGTCCGCCGAGCGTGAGATCGGGCTCTGGTTCCCCGTCTGAGGCCGCCAGCTTGAGGTCGTCGGCTTGGGGCCCCGCTTGGAGCGGGCCCCACCGGCGCCCCGTGACTAGGGAAGGTTTCCGATCCCAGCGCCTGGCGCTACCTCGGACCAATGCGCTACCTCGGACCAATACTGAACGAGTTCTTGGTCACATCGCCGCCGGCGCATTGATCGACAGCCTGCTGCGTCATTACAGTTCTGTTTCGAACCCGTCGTGGATCGAGCTGATCCGTTGACCATCCGCCGTCTCTGGCAGTCCGCCTGATACGGGCGACGATGACGGGCTAGCGTGAGGCCCCTATATGGCACTGTTCAACTCGAATTTCCTCGGTCGTGATATGGCTGTCGACCTTGGCACGGCGAACACGCTTGTTTACGTGCGTGGCGAGGGGATCGTTCTATCGGAGCCATCCGTGGTCGCGATTCGCGAGCACGACGGAAAGGCCGTGGCCGTCGGGACCGAGGCGAAGCGGATGATCGGGCGTACGCCTGCTCACATTCGTGCCATCCGGCCGCTCAAGGACGGCGTCATTTCGGACTTCGAAGTGTGCGAGATCATGCTTCGCTACTTCATCCAGAGGGTCCACAACAGTCGTTTCTCCAAACCCAGGATGATCATCTGCGTTCCCTCCGGAGTAACTGGAGTCGAGCAACGTGCCGTACAGGACGCAGCTGAGTACGCCGGTGCCCGCAAACAGGCCCACATCATCGAGGAGCCGATGGCCGCTGCTATCGGATCCGGCCTGCCCGTCCAGGAACCGACCGGCAACATGATTGTCGACATCGGCGGAGGCACAACCGAGGTGGCAGTCATCTCCCTCGGTGGGGTAGTGACGAGCCAGTCCGTGCGTGTCGGTGGTGACGAACTGGACGAGGCGGTGATTCAGTACATCAAGAAGGAATACAGCCTCGCCCTGGGTGAGCGGACGGCCGAGGTGGTCAAGATGGAACTCGGTTCCGCTTGGCGTCTCGAGCAGGAGCTCCAAGCCGAGATTCGCGGTAGGGACCTCGTAACGGGACTACCCAAGACGATTCTCACCTCGACAAATGAGATCCGTGAGGCGATCGAGGAGCCAGTCTCCAGCATCGTCGATGCCGTCAAGGTGACCCTCGACAAGACCCCGCCCGAGTTGGCAGCCGACATCATGGAGCGGGGCATCATGCTGGCCGGAGGCGGAGCCCTTCTGAAGGGTCTGCCGGAACGCCTGGCACAGGAGACCGGCATGCCTATACGGATCGCACCGCGTCCCCTTGAAGCCGTCGCACTCGGCTCCGGGCAGGCGCTCGAGGAGTTCGAGTCTCTGCGCAACAGCCTGTTCTCGTCTCCCCGAGACTGAGTAGAACAAGCGACTGAGCCGATCACCGATAGTGCACAACATTCAAAGACCGGGAAACAATCGACGACGATCCAGGTATGTCCTGTTGATCTTCACACTCTTGGCGATCACGCTCGTCACGCTGGACGCTCGTGGAGTGGGAGTTGTTTCGTCGCTTCGTAACGGATCTCGGGATGTGCTGGCTCCTGTGGGCGGCGCGGGACGTTGGATCAGTACACCGTTCCGGAATGCCTGGAATGGAATCACCGGATACGACGACCTCCGCACCGAGAATGAGGCGCTGCGCGGGCAGATTGAAGACCTGAAGACCAATGAGATGAGGGAGACGTCGGCCCAGAACGAGCTTGAGAAGCTCAAGGCCCAGCTGAACATCAGCTTCTTGGACGATCAGCCGACCCAGGTGGCCCGGGTCGCATCTGGTGGAGGGTCGAACTTCTCGGATCACCGGGTTGAGCTCGACAAGGGCAGCGATCATGGCCTCGCGGTGGGCAATCCGGTTGTCACCAAGGGAGGGCTCGTCGGGACGATTGAGGAGGTCTCAAAGTCCCGATCAGTGGTCAAGCTGATCTCCGACCCGGATTTCAATATCGGGGTGACGGTCGGTCCGGATCAGGTCCACGGACTTGGACACGGCAACGGCGACACTTCGACTTTCATCGTCGACCGTGGAGTCGGTCTGGAGCATCCGGTCGCGATGAAGGACTACGTCTTCGCCGGTGGCATTCAGCGTTCGTTGGTTCCACCTGATCTGTATATTCCGATCGGAACAGTCAAGAAGGTCACCCCTGACGCCGTAGCCCGGGTACAGGTGCTGCAGGTGGCATTGTCGGTGAGACTCGACCGACTCGATGTGGTGCAGGTCATCAAGTGGACCCCCTCGGACTGACCGGGATGACCTTTAGCAGGCAGCCTCGGCCATGAGTAACGACAACGGAATCATTCTGCGTTGGACGGTAATGGTGACCGGCCTTTTCCTGCTCCAGGTCGGATTTCTGAACGAAATGCGAATTCTCGGGGTGCATCCAGAGATCATGCTGTTGGTCAGCGTCTGCGCCGGCCTCGTCGCTGGACCGGAACGGGGCGCAGGCGTGGGCTTCTTCTGTGGGTTGCTCGTGGATCTCACTCTCTACGGAAGCCTCGGAGTCACGGCGCTCAGCCTCACAGTTGTCGGCTTCGTCGTCGGTGTGGTCGAGGAGAGCGTGATCCGTGCAACCAAGGTGCTCTCGGTGATAATCGCGGTTGTCGCAAGCTTCGTCGGCGTCCTGTTGTACGCGGCACTGAGCGAGTTGCTGGGAGCGCACTCATTGACCGATCCGAACCTCTGGAGCATCGTCGGTATCGTTGGGATCCTCAACGGGATCATGTGTGTCCCGGTGCTCGCGCTGGCCAGAAGGGCCGAGGGCGCCCGCCTCGCATACTGACCAGACTGCCCGATGCCGAAGAGTTGTTCGATCTCCGACCTGAAATTCCCAGCGATGGACGCCTAAAAAATGGACACTGACTCGGGCCATGTCCGACTGAGCGCAATCGGGATCGTCGCCATATCGCTGTTCCTGGCGTTGTTCATGCGCCTCTGGTTCCTACAGGGGATCGACCGCCAGCAGTTCGAGGCCGTCTCGGAGTCGAACCGTCTTCGGGTCATCCACGAGGAAGGTCCCAGAGGTCGCATTCTTGACCGCAACGGCAAGGTCCTGGTCGACAACAAGACATCGATCGTTGTCTCACTCGACCGTGAGCCACTGAAGAAGCTCGACGAGAAGAAGCGGAAAGCTGTGTTCGTTGACCTTGCGGACACACTCAACAGCCTCGGCGAACCGGTTAAGGCGAGCTTCGTCGAGAAGCGCTACAACGACAATCGTTACGCGCCTCAGGACTACGTTCCGATTGCCGAGAACGTCGATTCCTCGGTTGAGATCTACCTGGTCGAACGCTCCGACCGCTTCCCGGGTGTGGTCGTCGAACGAAAGGCCATCCGGACCTACCCGTACGGCTCGACCGCGGTACATCTGCTCGGCTACGTCGGCGCCATCAACGACAAGGAACTCGCCGACCGCGGCTGGAATGAGTCGGCGACATCTTCGACCTCGTCCTCCGCTTCCTCGACGGCGTCGACGGACGGATCGACCGAGGACACTGCTCCGACGAAGGGAGACTCGTCGTCGGGTGACGCCAAGGACAAGGCGGTTCCGAAGGACTACCGTCCCGGCGACTCGATAGGGAAGAGCGGGGTGGAACAGTCCTATGAGGCAGACCTCCGCGCAGTGCCGGGCCAACGCACCATCGAGGTGAACGCCAGGGGAGACCTAGTAGATGTCGTCTCGGTAGATCCTCCCGAGCCCGGCGACGATGTCTGGCTGAGTATCGACGTCGACCTTCAGGCACACGCCGAGCGACTTCTGGCTGCCAAGATCCAAGCTCTGCGCAGCTCTCGCGGCGACAAGCTGGGCAACAAGCTCAACGCCCCTCAGGGTTCGGTCGTCATCGAGGACCCGACCAACGGCCAGATCTTGGCGATGGCCTCATATCCCGACTACGACCCCACAACAATTGTCAACGGGTTCTCCGAGGACCAGTGGGCTGCCTATACCGACGACAACAGTGGCCGGCCCCTGAACAACTGGGCCATTGGCGGTACCTACGCTCCCGGTTCGACCTTTAAGCTCTTCAGCGCATTCGCGGGGCTGAAGACCGGGTATCTGGAAGGGCCCAACGCCAGGATGGTCGACAACGGGGTCTACACCATCGAAAACTGCAAATCAGGAAAATGCCAGGTCCAGAACGCTGGCAGGAAGCCACACGGCACAGTCAACCTTTCTCGTGCGCTGACGGTCTCCTCCGACGTCTACTTCTACAAACTTGCCGACAAGTTCTGGAACCTACGAGGGCAGTTCGGGGAGACTCCGATTCAAGACGCAGCCGCAGAATTCGGGCTGGGCCAAAAGTCCGGCATTCCTCTGGTCGGAGAACATCGCGGTCGTCTGCCGACTCCCGCGGCTCGCAAGGCGGATTACGATGCCCGACCCGACCTCTTCATGACCGGCGACTGGAGATCGGGGGACAACATCAATATGGCAATCGGCCAGGGTGATGTCCTGACGACACCGCTGCAGGTGGCCAACGCCTACGCGACCTTCGCCAACGGCGGAACCCTCTATCAGCCCCAGGTCGCAACGAAGGTGACCAGGGTGAAGGACCCGACGAAGCCGCCAGGTGACCCGACCAACTTCGATGTCGTGCGCGAAATCCAAGCCGTGCCGAAGGGGACGGTCACTTTTGTTGGAGATCAGTGGAACAAGATCTTCACCGGGCTTCTGGGGGTGACCCAGGAGCGTGGCGGAACCGCGTACAACTCCTGGCACGCGACCCCCACGGCGTGGCCAATGGCCGGCAAGACAGGCACGGCCGAAGTCTCAAAGAAGGCCGACTCGGCGCTCTTCGTCGGATGGGGTCCAGCGGTATCCGGTGTTGCACCTCAGTACGCTATTTCGGTCGTGATCCCAGAAGCTGGCTTCGGTGGCGAGGTCGCAGCACCTCTGGCCTTCCGAATTCTCGCTCCGGTGTCGTTCGGGCAGTTGGCGCCTGCGTGTCCGGTCGCCGACACCGCAGCCTGTGACGCCGCAACGCAGGCGGCTCTGGATGCCGCCAACAATGATGTCTCGACCGGCGGACAGGACTGATGACCACGGGATTCAGGTCACGCGACCTGTCGTCACCATGGCGCCACGTCGATGTCGTGCTCGGCGTAGTTATCGCTGCGATAGTCGTGGCCGGCCTAGTGATGGTTTATAGCGCAACCAAGCGTTTCGAATCGGGGACGAGCGTCGTTCTCAAGCAGGCAATGTTCGTGGTCCTCGGACTCGGAGTGATGGCCGGGGTCTCACTGGTCGACTACCGCAGGATCATTTCCTGGTGGCCCATCATCTACGGGGTCGGCCTGGTGTTGTTGGCAGGCGTGCTGAGTCCCTTGGGCGCGTTGGGTGATTACGGCACGAAGGGCTGGTACTCCTTCGGACCGGTCGTGTTCCAGCCGGTCGAGATTGCGAAGCTTGCGACGATCATCGCGGTTGCGGCATATCTGGGGTCGGTGGACAGGGTCGACCTCCGGCGTTTGGCAACCGCATTGATCCTGTTGGGTGCCCCGATGGGGTTGACCATGCTGCAGCCCGACCTGGGCTCCGCGCTGGTATTCATCGTCGTGGCGCTGGGGATGCTCGTGGTCGGGGGAGTGCGACTGAGGCACCTGCTGATACTGGTGCTGGTCGGCGTGGTCGGGGTTGTCGGAATCCTCCAGAGCGACACCCTGGATCAGTATCAGAAGGACCGCCTTACGGTCTTCGCCAACCCCGATGGCGTCTCCGACAAGGTCAGCTACAACGTCAAGCAGGCCCAGACAGCAATCTCATCCGGAGGGTTGACGGGATACGGACTGGGCAAGGGCCCCTCGACCCGTCTTGGGTACGTGCCCGCGCAGCGGACGGACTTCATCTTCACCGTCGCGGGCGAGGAGTTCGGCTTTCTCGGAGCTGGAGCCCTCCTGACGCTCTATGGGCTGATGATCTGGCGCATCTGGAGAGTGGCTCAACTCGCAGCGGACGATGTCGGAACCTTGCTCTGTATCGGAGTCCTCTCGATGTTGTTGTTCCACATTTTCGAAAACATCGGGATGAATCTGGGGATAATGCCGATCACGGGGATACCCCTGCCTCTGGTGTCCCAGGGAGGCTCGGCGGTGGTTGCATCGTGTGCAGCTCTGGGCTTGGTGCAGTCTGTTCATATGCACCGGTACTCATAGGTTCTGGCGTTCGGTTGTGTCTAATAACACCGGTGTTCTCCGATCGTCGTCGGTGACCGGTAGACTTGCCATGCCATGTCAGGCTTCATCACGCATAGGTTGACGGTGACGTCATGTTGAGCCCGACGATCTGGACTGTTTTTCTCCACAGGATCGTCGGGACCTTGTTGCTGACCGTGCACGTATCAGCGAGGGCCTCGGCACCGCTGGATGCCGACACCGGCTACAACTCAGGACTTTCCCAGAGTGGAAGCTCCGAAGATCAGATCGAATTCAAGAATCAGGACCGACAGCTTGAAGAACTGCCCGTTGTGGCTGTTCGCGCTGTCCAAGCGCGTCATTGCACGCGCTCCATGAGAGGACTGTCCCATGACGGACACAGAGTCGAACGCGGGGTCGGGTCAACGCCCGGACTCCAACCAGACCGCCACCCCGGAGCGCTCAAGCGGTTCCGGGGCTGGTCAGCCAGATGCCAAGGCTCCTGGGTCGGAGGCACAGAGCCAGTCTTCAGCGGCTCAGGCCACTTCTGCGGGCAGTACAGCTACAGCTGACAGCGCTCCGGCTGGCAAGAGCTCTGCTGACACCGCCGCTGCAGCCAAGCCGGCTCCTGACAAGGCCTCGGCCTCGCAGGCCCGCAAGCCCCAGATCGGTGATAGCCGCCCGGCTCCAAGCTCTGGCGCCGATACCTCTGGCGCCGATACCTCTGGAGCGACGAAGTCGGCCTCCGGCTCTGCGGCTGGTGGCAAGGATGCAAACGGAGCCTCTGGTTCACAGAAACGTGGATCGGGTTCCGGGTCTGGGGAGTCAGACTCAGCGGGCTCGGGGTCGCCAGAGGGTGCCAATCGCAAGCGTCGCCGTCGGCGCGGTCGAGGAGGTGCCGGTTCCGGTGCGGGTTCCAGTACCGACACGCAGTCGTCGTCCGGCGGCCCAGGGGCCGAATCGACCCGATCCAGCGGGTCAGGACAGCCGGCTTCGAGAACCGGTGGACAGTCTCGCTCCGATGATGCCGGTGGGGGCAAGGCTGGCGGTAACGGTGCAGGCCGAGTCACGTCTGCCGGAGGTAATAGGGGCGGGTCCAGTCAGAGTGGGTCCGGTCAGGGCGGATCGGCCAAATCAGGATCCGGCAAGGGCGGGTCTCGCAAGCGGAGTCAGCCCAAGCCCGTGGCCCCGGTGTTGATGGACGAGGAGCCGCTGGAACTCGACGAGCAGACCCTGAAGCGTCGGGGAGGCAAGAGCCGCAAGGGTCGTGCAGTCGGCCGCTACCAGATGAATGTCCACGTCAGCGATGATGCGACGCAGATATCGATTCTGGAGGGTCGAGCACTGCTCGAGCACTACGTCTCCCGGCCTTCCGACGATGTTGCCCAGATCCACGGCAATATCTACGTCGGCAAGGTGGAGAACGTGCTTCCCGGCATGGAGGCCGCGTTCGTCGACATCTCGACACCGAAGAACGCCGTTCTCTACAGGGGCGACGTGCAGTACGACCTCGAGGACGTCGACGAATCCGGCGAACCGCCGCGCATCGAAGACGTGCTCAAAGCGAAGCAGCTAATCCTCTGTCAGGTCACCAAGAACCCGATTGCTCACAAGGGAGCCAGGCTCACACAGGAGGTCTCCCTTCCCGGTCGGTTCGTGGTGCTGGTCCCCAATTCGAAGACATACGGGATTTCGAAACGACTCGCCGACGACGAACGCAAACGGCTCCGGAAGCTCCTTGACCGAATCAAGCCCGAACAGCACGGCGTGATCGTGAGAACCGCAGCATCCGGGGTCACCACCGAAGAGATCGAACGCGACGTGGCCCGGCTGATCAAGCAGTGGGACCGGATCGAAGCTCTCGCCGCGAAGCAGAATCGTCCGAGCCTGCTCTACCGTGAGCCGGAGTTGGCTGTCAGGTTCATTCGTGAAGAGTTCAATTCGGACTACCGGGCGGTGATGATCGACGACTACGACCTCTACGTCGACGTCAAGGAATATGTCGAAGCAGTGGCCCCTGCGCTCGCCGACAGAGTCCAGTTCTACGACAGGACCGCCGAGCCGCTTCCGCTGTTCGAGAAGTTCCATATCTCAGAACAGTTGACCAAGGCGCTCGACCGCAAGGTCTGGTTGCCGTCGGGCGGATCACTGATCATCGAAGCAACCGAAGCGCTGACCGTGATCGACGTGAACACAGGGCGCAACGTTGGCTCGTCCAACCTTGAGGAGACGGTCTTCAAGAACAATCTCGAGGCGGCCGAAGAGATCGCACATCAGCTCCGACTTCGCGATATCGGGGGAATCATCGTCATCGACTTCATCGATATGGAGATCAAGGACAATCGCGATCAGGTTGTGCGCAGGTTCCGCGACTGCCTCAGTCGCGACAAGACCCGGACCCAGGTGTTCAATATCTCCGAACTTGGCTTGGTCGAGATGACCCGCAAACGGATTGGCGAGGGCCTGCTCGAGAGCATCGCCGTCAAGTGTGAGGTTTGCGACGGGCGGGGTCGGATCATTCCCCAGGACTTCGGTCGTTGAGCGAATCCGGCAGCGATACCCCTGGAGCCCTCAACGTGCACTCCGGGCATCGGCCAAGTAGAGTTGCCAGCCGTATGTATGCAGTCGTGAAGACCGGTGGAAAACAGTATCGAGTCGAGCAGGGCCAGCGCCTGAGGGTTGAACTCCTCGGTGCCCCCGACAGCGAGGTTGAGCTTCGGCCGATCATGCTGGTAGATGGCGATACCGTCTTGGCAACGCCCGACCAGCTCGCTGGTGCAACTGTTTCTGCACGTGTGCTCGAAGAGGTCAAGGGACCCAAGATCAACGCCTTCACGTACAAGAACAAGTCAAACAACCGTCGTCGGTGGGGTCACCGTCAGACCTACTCGTCGATCGAGATCACCGGTATTTCCAAGGGCTGATCGGCTCGGCCTCGATCGGTTCAACCGATCCGGCCAATACGGTTTCGCCAATCCGGTTACGCCAGTACGGTTTCTCAGTTCAGGAAGAGAAGACACTCATGTCGAAGACAAAAGGCGGCGGTTCTACAAGGAACGGTCGTGATTCACAGAGCCAGCGCCTTGGTGTGAAGGTGTTCGACGGTGGCGTCGTGCACGCTGGAGCGATCATCGTTCGCCAGCGCGGAACTCGGATCCACCCGGGCGAGAACGTCGGCATCGGCCGTGATGACACCCTCTTCGCACTTGCCGATGGCAAGGTGAAGTTTGGTTCCCAGCGCAACCGCAAGATCGTCAGCATCCTGCCGGGCGAGTAGGGCACTGCCCTCGCCCAACCGGCTTCGGTTGGGTTTCGTATCCAGCCTTTGTCTCAGGCGCTGATCCCGACCGGGAGTTCCCGGCGGGGCCAGGACAGCAGTTGTGTTGCCTGATTGAACGCGTACTGGTCGGTCATTCCTCCGACGTAGGTGACAGCGTCCACGAACGCCCTCGGCGAACCCGGCTCGGGTGCATCCTTCGAGATCGGCACACCGACCGAGGTTGACTGCTCTGGGACCCCAGCGGGGTTGGCCGCGTGGTACTCGACCAGCGCCTGGAGGACCCGAATCACCGAGTCGGACTGTGCTAGTGAGTCGGCACGCATGTAGACGTTGTCGTAGTTGAATCGGCGGAACGCTGCGAGTGCCTCACCCGTTGGAGCGTCCATCCCGATGCGCCCCGTAGTCCGAGCGGTGCCAACAACAGCCGAGATGAACGAATCGAGTTGGCGGCTACGACGATCGCCACAGCGGCTACGCACAATCTCCGGTAGCTGGTCAGGTGCGACTATGCCTGCCCGAACGGCGTCCTCGAAGTCGTGACAGACGTACGCAATCCGGTCCGCCCAGGAGACGACCTCTCCCTCAGGTGTCGCCGGCGCCGGTCGCGACCACGAATGGTTGCGAATGCCGTCGGTTGTTTCCAAGCACAGATTCAGACTCCGTAGGACCGTATCGGCACCCCAGACGGCGTGGTCGTAACCCCCGGCAACGTATGGGCTGAAAGCGTCCTCGCTGGCATGACCTCCGGGCCCGTGACCGCAGTCGTGACCCAAGGCGATCGCCTCGGTCAGCGCGACGTTTACTCCGATGGCCCGTGCAATCGCGGCGGCGACCTGTGCAACTTCCAGCGCATGGGTAAGTCGTGTTCGCTGGTGGTCGTCGGGGAAGACAAACACTTGTGTCTTGCCTGCAAGGCGGCGAAAGGCCGAGCTGTGGAGGATCCGGTCGCGGTCGCGCTCGAAGCAGGTCCTCTCAGGATCGGGCTCTTCCTCGACCTCGCGACTTCCGGATCCGGATGAGTGGGTTGCCCCATCGGCCAGGAGGAGGTGCTCCAGTTCCTCCCTCGCCTGTCGATCACGGGGAGATTTTGTCGAGATGTTTGCGTTGGAGCCTTCGTGGGCCATTTGGATGATCGGGGCGCCGCTATCCGCGGAGGAGGCGTCCTCATCGGGTGCTGCCGGTGTGCGATAGCCCGACATGGTCGCTGCCCACTGCCGTGCCCGGAGTGAGCCAGCATTGGGACTGCCGTGGTTGTCGGATCCATTGGAATGAACGGGGTCCTCAGCCGCGGAGGTTCCTGAGTGGGGCTTGGTCACAGTGCCATGTTACGAGTTCGGTGTGACGCGCTGGTTCGGCCAGGGTCCCTGGCAGGGCTTCGCCGGAGATCAGGTGCCGTCCGGTTGATGGTCTGGCCGGTCGTTCGAAGGTCCATCTGACTGGTGGTCTGGCGGAAAGCCCGGCTGGTCACTTGAGTGTCGGATCCGGTGGCATTTGCCGCAAAGTCGTCCAAGCCCATCGAGGGTGGTGCTGTGAGTTTCGTCGTATGGCGGTTCATGGTGGTACTGGAGGAACTTGGTGGACCCGCATTCGCAGGATGGTTGGCGCTCGTTGACGACAAGTTGCTGACGTCGAGTCGGGTAGCGGTGCTTGCCGGAGACGTCGATGGGGTGGCGCTCGGCATTGTGGATCATTGTCCGGATCGCAGATTGGGGCAGTAGCTGGTTGATGTAGTGCGCCGCGATTGGGGTGCCGTCGTCCAACCGGGTGCCGTCGCCACGGACGTGGATGATGATCTCGGTGTTGACGCTGGCGCCCTCGTTGGTGATGAGATGCAGGAACGCCTGGGCTCGTTGTTGGGCGAGGCCGGCCCGATTATTCACAGAGAGTGCCGAATGCGCGTCCGTGGGCGCGTTCTTTGCACTCTTAGTGGTCATCACCTGGGCATCTATTGCTGCCATCACCATCGCGTGGTCGAGTGGCGGCAGTCGGATGTTTATGGTTCCCATGCCGTCCGGTTCTGTGCGACAAGAGAGTCCGGTGGCCTTTTTGTGGCGCCTGTCGGTGTCCTCGGGGTCTTCGTTCTCGTCACACCACTGGGCGAGTCGGACAGCGAGGTCCCGTGCAGAGGTGTTTTCGGCAAGGTCGCAGAGCTCTTGGTCGCGCTCGGGATGCTCGACCGCGATGCGCGTGAGGGTCCGGACCTGGGAGTAGGACAGCCGTCCAGCCGCGAAGGATCTGTCGATGTTAGGTAGGCGGGTGAGCGCGTGGCCGACTCGAAGCCATTCGCGAGCCGTACCGAACGCGACCTCAAGTTCCTCGGCGATCCATCCGGCACAGGTGCTGTGGCGTGTCCTGGCCCAGATACCGGTGTTGTCATAGGCGGCGCTGATAGTGACAATCCGGTAGTGGAGGGTTCGGAGCTTCGTTCCGAGTTGACGGATCCGGCACTCGAGTTCGACTCCTGTGGGGGCTGGGCTCCCATCTCGTATGTTGCGTGACGCGTCGCTGGGCCGGTAGCCATCACGGCTAGGGCCGGAAACCGGCTCTGGCCCTCGATCTGGCTGTGGCTCTGGATTTAAGACCGACATCATGGCTCCCGCTGACATGCCGAACGAACCCCAACTGGGAGTCCGATCGCTGATAAGTGAGGGGGAAGCTGGAATATTTGTGTTCTGAAGTGGCCAAGATCTGCTGGCTCTTGTTTCCGGGCACGGCCAGCTTGGGTAACTGATCGAACCCGTGAGATCAGCCTAACTATCGGCTGTGACAGCCAAGATGGCCGGTGTGGAAACCCAGAAAGCTTGCAGAGAGTGGTTGTAGCGCGCTCGCGGGCGCGCTCCTGCCACTCTGAGTGATACCTGACTCCCAGAGCTGGCCCCAGCTCCTATCTCGCAGTGACGCCGCGCTGGTGGACATCGCGTAGGTGGACGTCGCGTAGGCGAGGTCCCGACTGGACCAGATCGGATCGGACCAGGACGAACAGGAAGGTCTTGTTCAGCCGGGACCCTTCGTCAGTTGCGGATCACCGCCCATCGCGCACCCAACGCCAGCCCGTCCCGCTGGTCCGCCAGTACCTCTATCCTTGTCGGGTGTCGAACTTCGTGGACGAGTGTGGACTGAACGTCAAGGGTGGGGATGGCGGTGCTGGCTGCGTCTCGTTCCGGCGTGAAGCCCATGTAGCGCTTGGCGGCCCAGATGGCGGCGATGGCGGCACCGGAGGGAGCGTCTGGCTGGTCGCCGACCGCAACGTTGCATCGTTGTTGTCCTTCCGGGATCATCCGCATCGCAAGGCGTTGAGCGGAACCCACGGATCGGGAAAGAAGAAGCACGGACACGGCGGGGAGGACCTGTTGGTCCATGTGCCTGTCGGGACGACGATACGTAGCCAGGACGGGACCCTGCAGGCGGACCTGGTCAATGACGGTGACCGATGGATGGCCGCTGAAGGGGGTGTCGGCGGTAAAGGCAACGCCAGATTTCTATCCAACCGTCGGCGAGCACCGGGATTCGCCGAGCAGGGTGAGGTCGGCGAGGAACGATGGCTCCGACTGGAGCTCCGTCTCATGGCTGACGTCGCACTTGTGGGATTTCCGAATGTCGGCAAGTCGACGCTGATTTCCCGGATCTCGGCGGCCCGTCCAAAGATTGCCGATTACCCGTTCACCACACTGGTGCCCAACCTGGGTGTGGTTTCCCTCCCCGAGAGCGGTGGGCAGGCCTTCGAGATGGTCGTCGCTGACATTCCCGGACTGATCGAGGGTGCCGCAGAAGGCCGCGGTCTCGGCCATCAGTTTCTACGCCACATCGAACGTGCCCGGGTCTTGGTCCTTCTGATCGATCTGTCTCCGTTCGCTCTGAGCACCCCTGATGAGCAGATGAGAACGCTGCTCAACGAACTGGAGACCTACAGACCCGAACTCATTGAACGTCCCCGGGTCCTCGTCGGATCGCGCTCGGACGTCGCCGAGGCCGACGTAGTTGAGAACTTTGATGGTCTCGTCATCTCTGCGGTGACGGGACTGGGGCTGAACGAACTGCTCACTGCACTGAGAAACCTGGTTTCTGAGGCTCGATCCGAGATGCCCGAGCCCGAGGGCTTTGTGACGCTGCGCCCGGTTGCCGAGGGAATCACCGTCACCCGGCGCGACGATGGCAGCTTCGAGGTGCTAGGCCGTGAAGCTGCCCGCGCAGTAGGCCTGTCGGATCTGACAAATCCGGAGGCCCTTGACGAGGCGCGTGAGCGCCTGACCCGACTAGGGGTGGACAAGGCGTTGGCGCGCGCCGGTGCGAAGAACGGCAACGTCGTGCACATTTCGACCTTCAGCTTCGACTACGAATCGGATGACACCCTCGACGTACAGCCTTTCGACGAGCCCACCAGCCGAGTTAGGAAGCAGAGGTCCGAAGACGGGATCGGCGGAGAGGACTTTGACGCCGATTTCGACGACGACGATTTCGAGGGTGAGTTCTTCGAGCATCTGGACTTCGGTGAGGATGATGACGATGACGAGGACGAGGACGACGAAATCGACCAGGTCGGAGCCGGTGTAACGGAATCCGAGGCGACCGAAGTCATCGTGATCAGACCGGATATGGACTGACAATGCGCGTGGTCGTCAAGATCGGATCTTCTAGCCTCACCGACGCCTCTGGCGCGATTGACGTTGAATCGATCAAGCGGATCAGCCGCCAAGTCTCGACGACCATCGCAGACGGCCACGAGATGGTGATCGTCTCATCGGGGGCCGTCGCTTCCGGCATGCCTGTCCTGGGTATCGACACGGAGAGCCGACCGACTGATTCGAAAACACTCCAGGCGATCTCCGCTGTTGGTCAGGCTCGTCTCATGCAGTGCTGGAACGAGGCGATGGATTCTCACCGGCTGATCGTCGGCCAGGTCCTGTTGGCGCCTCGTGACTTCATGATGCGAACTCAGTATTTGCAGGCCAGGGGAACTCTGGATCGGCTCCTGGAACTGGGAGTGGTGCCGATCGTCAACGAGAACGACACAGTCGCCGACGACGAGATTCGTTTCGGAGACAACGATCGGATCGCCGCTCTGGTTGCCCACATAATCCGGGCCGATCTACTGGTGATTCTGACGGACATGCCCGGTCTCATGGACGCCGACCCGCGGCTGTCTGAGGACGCTTCCCTCATCGAGGAGATCGAAGAGGTGAACAACGATCTCGAAGCGCTCGCCGGTGGTGCTGGAAGCGCGCGGGGGAGCGGGGGGATGGCTTCGAAGCTGGCCGCGGCAAAGATGGCTTCGTGGTCAGGAGTCCGGGTCGTCATCGCTGCCGCTGGCCGACCCGATGTGCTCACCGACGCGATCGCCGGGCGTCCTGGTATCGGGACCACGGTCCTTGCTCGTTCCCAGCGCCTGTCCGCACGCAAACTCTGGATTGCCTTCGCTGTGCCGGCCATGGGGCGCATTGTCGTGGACGCGGGAGCGGCCCGGGCTCTCACCGAACGGGGCCGCTCGCTGCTTTCTGCAGGAATCGTCGATGTTGAGGGTACTTTCGCGGCCGATGACGCCGTCGAAGTCGTCGACAACACGGGTCGACTCCTGGCCAAGGGGCTAACCCACTACGGCGCTTCGGCGGTAAGGGCCATGGCAGGGCGTCGTTCAGATGAGCTGACCGAAGGGTCAGGCGAAGTCATTCACCGCGACGACATGGTGATCATGCCATGAGCGATACGAACAACTGACCACGCCTGCTGCAGCCGGACTGACCCGACCGGGAGGCTGATAGACCGGCCCGGCCAGGCCGGGAGGCGGGCAGGCGGTGGGTCAGGACCCGGCCGTCTCGCCTGATTCGGTACTAGGCGGCGACGTGTCGGCCGACGGCGCCGCGGAGTCTGCCGCGGTCGCTGTAGTTCCCGCTTCCTGAGTTTCGCCGGAAGGCGCCGGGGTGGAGTCGCTGATGCCCAGTTTCGAGCGGATCTCGGACAAACGGGCCTGGGCCTCGAAGTTGATCGACGCCTGCTCCACCTCGATCATCTTGGATTCCACTGCGAGCCCCTGAACCTCAGCGGTTCCCTTCGCCTTGGCGTAGCGCTTCTCGATCTTCTCGCGGACCTCGTCCAGGGTCGGGACATCCTGTCCCACGGTTTCGGTGAGCGAGGACAGGGCAGTGTTCATCTGCTCCTGCATCTTGGCCTGATCAAGCTGCGATAGCAGTTGTTGCTTCTCGGAGAGCTTCTTCTGAAGCATCCGGGCGTTCTGTTGGACCGCTGCTTTCGCCTGGTCAGATGCCTGGGTCGAGCTGAGTGAAACGTTCTTGAGGTTCTCGACCTCGGCTTCCTTTGCGATCAACTGCGTCGCGAAGGCCTCAGCAGCGCTTGTGTAGTCGGCCGCCTTGGCGGAATCGCCAGATCGGGTGGCCTCATCGGCCATGACCACGGCCTGCTGGGCGTTCTTGTTGAGCTTCTCGAGTTCATCGAGAGCACGGCTCAACTGCATCTCGTTCTGCTTCTGATTGGCGATTACGTTCGCAGCCTGTTCCTTCAGCCGACGATGCTGGTCCTGGGCTTCGGTAATGGCCTGCTCAAGCTGGATCTTTGGATCGGCTGCGTCATTGAACGAGCTCGACAGCTTGGCTCCGAGGTACTTCCACCACTTCTTGAGTGCCTTGAACATGCGCAGGAGCCTACGTCACGCTTTGCCGCTGTCCATCGACCTCGTTCGGCCACCGAAAGGCGGCTGGCCAGCCGGGATAGGCAGGCGCCCGGTCGGGGTCGTCCCCGTAGCCCGAAACAGTCGCTGTGGTCAGCGCTTCCGGCCCGGCAACCGGCGAAGTTCTTGGTTGGCCCTCGCAACTATGGGCTCGAAGCCGTATGGCTTCACGACAACCACTGAGCCAGCCAAGACCCCTACCGCAACAATCAGCGCAATGGTCAGCGTCGCAATATTTCCTAGTGAGTCAGGAAGGCCGATCGAGGTGAGCCCTAGAGCGGCAAGGACCGCCGCCGAGACCATCAGGACCTTGGCTCCCATTGCGGCACCATCAGACCCGATCAGACCTGGTACCACCCTTGAGAGGACAATCACGGCTCCGATCGCTGCGATCCAGTAGGCGGAGGAATAGGCGGCAGCGAGCCCGGACTCTCCTATTAGTGCGACGAGTGGGAAGACCAGGATCACATTCATCGTGTTCTCGACGAGGTTCAGATAGAACGGCGTGCGAGTGTTCCTGCGTGCGTAGAAGGCCCGTATGCAATACAGGAAGACTGCAAAGGCCGGAAGCCCGATCGAGAATCCGTTGAGCATCGCCAGGGTCTGGGTGGTCGCAGCCGCGTCGAACTCGCCCCTCTGCAACAACAACGCGATCACTGCTCGGCCGAACAGCAGGTAGGCGCCGGCAGCCGGAATCATGAAGGTCAGCATCAGGCTGAGACCTTCCCGAAATTTGGCTGCGAAGCCTTCGTCATCGCCGGCGCTTGCGAACGTGGAGAGTTCCGGAAGGACGGCGGTCATCAGCGATACGGCGATCAGCCCATACGGCAGTTGGAAGAAGATGAAGGCGTACTGATAGGCGGACACGGCGCCCACCCCAGCACCGCGGGCGAATGCCAGGACCAACAGCAGAGCGACCTGATTGGCGACGGCGAACCCGATCGTCCAGCCAGACAGTCGCATC
Organism: Microthrixaceae bacterium; assembly: GCA_049647585.1. Lineage (GTDB taxonomy): Bacteria > Actinomycetota > Acidimicrobiia > Acidimicrobiales > Microtrichaceae > JAGQSZ01. The sequence goes on from JBARXY010000026.1 coordinate 99,249, forward strand.
ACTGCCTTGACCGCCGGATGTCTGGGCCTGAAATCCCAGCGGAGGTGCACATCGGCTCTCCGGATAGCGGGCAGTAGGGCGACCGCCATTGCTGCAACTCCTGCGGTGGTACCGATGCCCAACAGGTACACAGTGCTCATCTCGCTCTTACCCGGCTCCGGTTTCAGGACCAGATAGACACCGAGCGCTGCCACCGAGATGACGATATTGGTGAGTACCGGCGCGAATGCCGGGGCAGCGAAGCGACGTCTGGAGTGCAGCAGCGCTGTCGCCATCGTCGTAATCCCATAGAAAAAGACCTGCGGAAACAACAGGACCAGGAAGTCATCGCCGACATCCAGCTGATGAGCGAGTTCGGCTCCGTGAAGCGGAATCGCGAACAGTCGGTTGATCAACGGTGCGAGTAGGACCGCTACGACGGTCAGAAGAGTTATGGCGACGAATCCGACGGTGACCATCACTGACTCGGAATTATCGCCCTCACCCTGGATCTGGTCGTGGTGCGCCTGGATGAACAGTGGGACCAGCGTGGACGACAACACTCCACCGATCACAAGCTCATAGATGATGTTCGGAGACGTGTTGGCAAGGTTGTAGACGTCCGCCAGGCTCGTCAGTCCAAGAGCTCCGGTCAGGGCAGCGACACGCACCAGACCGCTGACCCGGGACAACATCGTGCCGACAGCGGGCACGGCGCTGGCACCGATGAGGCTTCTGCCCGCACCGCTGGGTTCGTCGGCTGCCGCTTCGTCGACCCAGTCCGAGAACTCTGCTGAGTCGTCCCGCGAGTTATCGGTGCCGAGATCACTCGGATTGCTCACTGCGAACCGTCGCTGGTCTGGGTTCGGGGTGCCTGGGGCCGGGGTGCCGCGGGAGTATTGGTTTCCTCCACCGCTAGGCGAAGCGCTTCGAGGTCGTTGACGATTGATTCGACCTCTGGACCTAGGCCACCAAGATCATCGGTGTCGGATTGGCTGACCGACAGCTCGATGGTCCGGGTCACGGTTTCGTCGATCCGCGCGTCGAGGAGTCGAAGTTTGTCGTAGGTCTCGGCGATCGTTGCGTCTAGACGCTCGGCCGATGAAAGCTGGGCTTCGATCGCATGGATCGTCTGCTCGGAACGCGGTGTCCTGACACCGCTTGTCGCGGTGGAAAGCTCGGTCCGGATTCGGTCGGTGTCGATCTGGGCGCGACCGGCGCTGAGCTGCTGACCTGCGTGGGCGATTCGGCGCGCTTCATCGATACCGGTTCGTAGCCGCCCGCCGATGAGGGAGAGCCGCTCCTTGAGAGGTCCGGGTTCGACAGCACTCAGTGCCCGGTCGAATCTCTGACCCGCATCGATCACCTCGGTCAATAGTCCACGCCACGGCTCGCCGAGACCGTGGACGTCGACCTTTCTTCTCTTCGGCGATCGCGGAACCGCCGCAAGAACACGCCCAGCGAAGGCAGCAACGGCCAGTCCTACGATTCCTATCGGATTCAGGCTGGCGAGTATTCCTACGGACGCGCCGACTCCGGCGGCCAAGATGGCCGAAGGAGACGTGATCGCCCGGGCAACCCGGGGGGTCAGGAAACGGTCACGAAATGACGGCATCGCTCTCCGCAGTCCGGCGTCGTCGCATTCCCGGTCGGTCAGGCAAAATCAGGCCCGGATGCAGCATTTCTGCGACTAGTGACATGTGGTGGTTATCTTCGCCCAAATTTCGCCCGATCAGAAGTTGCTCACCACTGCTTGGAACACCTTGTTGATGGTCGTGGCGTCGCCAGCCTCGTAGGCAGTGGCATTCGAGGCCTCGGCGACCTGGCGAAGTTCCTTGGGGTCGGATCCCGTGCCGTAGGCGATTGTGAAGATACGAACGGGCTTGGCTGTCTCGCCTTCGCTGTTCAGCTTCACTTTCGAGATGAGGTCCTTGAACTGTTGACGGTCATCAGCAGGGTTGCCGTCGTCATTCATTCCGTCGGTAAGTACCACGACCGCGTTGATAAGCGTGGGGTCGTAGCCGTCGAGCATTGCTCCATAGGAGTCACTGATCACGTCGTAGAGAGGCGTACCCCGCAGCGGCATGAGGGAGTTGACCTTGCGGATGAGTTCCTCACGGAATGTTCCGATCGGCGCAACAGCGTCGAGTTCTGTGATTTGAGGGTTACCGTCAGAATCGCTGGTAAACGTACTGAGGCCGACCAGGTCATCGGCCTTGAAGTCGTCCAGTCCGTCGATCAGGGCCTCCTTCGCCAGATCGAGCTTCGTCGGGCCGTTGGAGTCCTCAGGATCGGCCGGATCGCCCATCGATCCGGAAACATCGAGGACAAGAACTACTCGAGCGCCCTTTCGCTGATTCGCCCAGGCGTCGAGCAACCCCACCATGACCTTGCCGCTCGGTACTTCCAACAGCGTCTGGGGCTGGTTCGGGTCGACTCCATTGGATGTCGATACCGGGGAACCGACCTTCACGTCGGGGTTTCCGGGTCGGAAGCCGTAATCCAGCACCTTCTTCTGGTTGGAGGCCTCCTGCACGAACGACTGGAACTTCTCAGCAGCACCCTTGCCGGCGGCATCAACCCAAGGAGCGTCCAGAATAAAGAAGGGATTGTCGGAGTAGAGCGTGCCCTCGGTCGGATAGATGGCAACGAGTGGGATACGTGGCTTCTTGGGCTTTTCGCCCTGGGACAGCTCACCGTCGGGGTTGCCGAGGTTGTAGTCGATGACCGATTTCTCTTCGACGGCCACCGCGCTCGCATAGGTAAGGGCGGTGCCGCGACGGTCTGCCCTGTACCAGTTGTTCAAAAACGTCATGGTGATGTCGCCGTAGTGGACCACGGACGATTCGATGTCGGTTCCGTACTGAATCACGGCGGGATTCGCCAGGTCTTCAGCAGAAAGACCGGAAGTCTTTCCCGTAGCGGCGTAGGTCTGGGCGACGAGGGCGGACAGACCCGATGTGGAGTAATTGGGATTGGTTTTGCCGAGTCGGAACGGTCCCCACTCGGGATGGCCATAGTCCGCCCAACCGCTCTTGGACTTGGAAAGAGTCAATATGTCGGACCAACCGATCGGCTTCTCCGGATAGCCCATCGCCTCGGCCATCGGCTGGGGCATGGCGATAACCAGCGGAGTGAGCATGAACGGCGTCGGGTCATCGGGTGCCATTGACGGCTCGCCCTTGTCAGCAAGTTGCTGGTTCAGAATTGTTCCCCAGGAACTAGACGCCGGCGACCAGATGTCAGGTTCGGGGCCATCCACGGAGGTATCCCACCCATTCGCCAGGGCGGTCATGGCGACACCGGACGACTTGGTCCGAACTTCGACAAAAATGCACTCGCCGTTGATCGTGGCGCGGTCAGATTCATTGAAGGTCGACGCCAGGTCTGTCAGTAGGTCGATCTTCTCGGGGCTGACCGCGGCATCCACCGAGATGCAGTTGTCGCGACGTGGATCGGTGCTGCCTTGGTTGGTTCCGCCACCGCACGAGGCGACGACGGCGGTCGTGAGAAGTAGTGCCAAAAGGGCGTAGCTCGGGCGCGCAGCCAAGTTCGATCTGCGATCCCGGTCTTGAAATTGCCATTTGGAAGACATCGTCATCCGATCCTGGTTGCGGCTGTGCCGATCGAATCCCGGTTCATCATGGAGCCTCATTCTCACAATCCTCGATCAACTGGCCCATCAGATCGACTGGCCCATAAGTCTGCCCCGTGCCAGTGACAATCTCGGCCCATGTCGCCTCGAAACCCGACAGCGGGGAACCGAAAACTGGCTCAAACGCCTCGAAAGCCGGCAATGGGTCAGTTGCTCCACTCGTTCCTAAGCAACTGCAGAACTCCGGCCGAGGCCATGTTCGACGTGGCAGGCAGATCCTCCGAACCGATCGCACCCTTGCTGGGAACCTGTCCCTTGACCCTCCAGCCGTTGGCTGCAAGCGCCTCGGCAAGCCGGTCGGGATCGAGTTCGTCCAGCGCGTCCTTGGCCATCAGGCCCTTACGGGTACTCAGCCGGACGTCTGCAGTCACCATCGGTTCGGGATAGCGGATGGCCAGACCGTCCGAAGCGGAGGAGAGCATCGCGATCTCGGCCTCGACGGTTCCGATGACCGAGAACGAACCCAGTGATGTCAAGGCGGTCTGCAGAACCGTCCGGCTTCCAAGCTTGGTCGTCCTGCTCAACTTCGTCAGACTTTCGAAGTAGCTGGAGAAATCGCCCTGTTCGAGATCTGATGCCGAATAGTCGGTTGTGTCGAACAGCGAACTCACAGCTGAAGCTGCTACGGCGATCCCATCTCCGCGTCCCGGGTCGGGCACACCGATCCGAATGGCCCCACCGTTTCGTGCTTGGTCAACGAGGCAGGTCCACAAAACGTCCGGTCCGCAGGCACCGGAGGTCACGTCCTTCGCAGCGTTCGGGAGCATCGCTATGACCACGGGTGAGCGAGCGAGCACGTCGGAGTCGCCGCCCAACAGATCCCCCTTGACGCCGGCGAACCTGCGATTGTCAGCAAGGATGTCGCTCCAGGGGCCGGGTGCGAGCCAGCCGTCGAATCCCAGGTCCTTGTTGGACTTCAGATTGACGAGCGAATCAGCGGTGCGACCCGGGTTCTCAAACTTGATGACAATGCCGTCATCGCCGCCGAAGGCTTGGTCGCATACATCGCGAAGTTCGGTCGCACAAAGCAACCGGAAGGCGTCTCCCGAACCGGAATCCCGGCCGCTTGAATCGCTGTCGAGGACATGTCGTATTGCAAGGGAGGCGACGACCATGGCTATGGCCAGGCCGAATGCGAGCGCCCGCTTCACGAGCCTGAACCGATGCCGAGGAGCGGATCGTCGGAGTCCAGTTCGTCGGGGTCCAGTTCGTCGGGGTCGACTATGTCCTCGATCTCGAGAGTTGTCAGGGCGGCCTCATCGTGATCGCCAGCTCTGACCAGTCGTGAGGCCTGGTGTGCCACCGTGGCCTCGAACAGGTTTCGGGCCGCCCGGGCGTTTCCGAAGCCCTTGGAGCGGGGCATCCGATCGAGGACCTCGGCAAATCGGATCCGGGCCTCGTTGGTGAGGGTGTAGCGACTCCTGGATCCGATTGATTCGACAATCCGCATGAGTTCGTCGGTTGTGTAGTCGGGGAATTCGATGGTCGTGGGGAACCGGGAGCGGAGACCCGGGTTGGCCGAAATGAAGTGTTCCATTTCGGTCGGATAGCCCGCGACGATCAGCACGATTCGGTCCCGGCGGTCCTCCATGAGCTTGACGATCTGGTCGATCGCCTCACGACCGAAGTCGTTCTCGTTGCCGCGAGCCAGGGTGTAAGCCTCATCGATGAACAGGATCCCACCTTCTGCTTCGTCGAACCGACTTGAGACGAGGGGAGCGGTTTGACCGACGAATCCGGCGACCAGGCCGGACCGGTCGGTCTCGATGAGTTGTCCACGTTCAACGACGCCTAGTACCCGGTAGATCTGGGCCAGAAGTCTGGCGACTGTCGTCTTGCCGGTCCCCGGATTCCCGGTGAAGACCAGGTGATGGCTCGTGTCCATCGTGGGCAGGCCGCGATCGGCCCGAAGACGTTGTATGTAGAGATAGTCGGTGACCATACGAACCCTGGTCTTGACCTCATCGAGACCGATCAGAGCATCGAGCTCTGCGAGAAGGTCCTCGAGGGACCTGGAGTCCTCAGGACTGGACCCGGTTGTCGCGGCAGCCTCGTCCGCCGCAGTCTCAGTCTTGGTTTCCGTCTTGGTTCGGGTCTCGGCCTCGGCGCGCGGAGTCGCGGCGACGTCGGCTCGCGAATCGACCAGTCCTCGGAAGCGATCCTCGGCGCGGGAGATGCCCGCCAGCAGCCGCGAGCGGAGCGCCGAGATTGCCGCCAATTCCGCGTGTGAGGTCACGACGTCGAGCGAGGCGACCACGTGGGCAAGGTCGGTGGCCCGGTCGTAGTAGCGCTGGGCCAGTCTGGAGCCCGAACGGGCGTCGGCCTCGACGAGCAGGGTGAAGAGTTCGGAGTCGGACTCCATCCAAGTCTTTGTGCCGACAACAATCGAGCTGTTCTGCAGTGTTTGAGGAGTGGCCATCAACAACTGGGTGTCGGGTAGCAGGACGCCGAAGGCATCTATCAGAGCTTCGAGTTCGTCGACGGTATGGCGATCGTCCGAATCGATCATTGCGACCGTCAGGTTGAACGCTTCGACCGTCACGTCTGAGCGGAAATGTTCCCGGTCGACATGGGTGAGCCCGGTGGTCGCCGAATCCAGCGCGTCTGTGATGTCTGTGATGAAACTCGCCACCACTGCGCCGAGCACGTTGTTGGACACCGATATGAGGTTATCGCCGGCTGTAGCCTGTGCTCGTGACCGTTCAAGCCATTCCTGACCTAGCCAGACGAGCGAAGGCCGCTTCCCGGGTTCTGGCCACCGCTTCGACCACCCAGAAGAATGACGCCCTGCTCAAGGCAGCGGACCTTCTTGAGGAGCGATCCGACGAGATCCTGAAGGCCAACTCGGTGGATGTCTCGACCGCCGAGGCCGCTGGAACAGCCCCCGGCCTGGTCGACCGACTACGACTCGATGCGGGACGTATCAAGGGGATGGCCGACGGTCTGCGCCAGGTTGCCGGACTGGCCGACCCGGTGGGGGAGGTCCTCGACGGTTGGGTCAGGCCCAACGGCCTGAAGATCAGTCGGGTTCGGGTCCCGCTCGGGGTGGTCGCGATCATCTATGAGAGCCGACCGAACGTCACCTCGGACGCAGCCGGACTGTGTTTGAAGTCCGGAAACGCGGCGTTCCTGAGGGGATCGTCAACTGCCATCAACTCGAATCTCGCGATCGCAGACGTGTTGCGCGAAGCGGTTGCATCTGTGGGACTCCCCGAGGATTCGATCGTTCTGGTCGATGACACGTCACGTGAGGCCGCGGTTGAGTTCATGCAGCAACGCGGGCTGGTCGACTGCCTGATTCCCCGTGGTGGGTCATCGTTGATCAAGACGATTCTCGACAACGCCACGGTTCCCTATGTGATCGATGGCGACGGCAACTGTCACGTCTATGTCGACGCCGATGCCGACCTAGACATGGCCGAGGCAATTCTCACGAATGCCAAGACCCAACGTCCGTCGGTCTGCAACGCGGCCGAGTCCCTGGTCGTCCACTCGGCAGTAGCCGATGAGTTCCTCCACCGCGTCGACAAATCCCTGTCCGACGTCGAACTGGTCGGGGACGAACGAGCACGTGCTTCGATACCGCGGGCCGGTGTGGCGACCGACGAGGACTTTGGCGCCGAGTTCCTCGACATGAAGATGTCCATCAAGGTCGTCGACTCACTCGATGAGGCGATCGCCCACGTGAACGAGACGAGTACGGGTCACTCCGAATCGATCATCACTGACGACTACAAGGCGGCGGAGAGGTTCCTCGCCGAAGTCGATGCGGCCGCCGTGCTCCAGAACGCCTCGACCCGTTTCGTCGACGGCGAGGAGTTCGGCTTCGGTGCCGAGATCGGAATTTCCACCCAGAAGCTCCATGCCCGGGGCCCGATGGGCCTCCAGCAGTTGACCACCGCCAAGTACATCGTCCGTGGGGACGGCCAGATCCGAGGCTGAGGTTCTGGCCTCTCCCGACTCGGCACAGGCGAACCCGCCCCGGCACAGGGGGCGAACACCAGGGAATTGATCGAGTCGTACACTGGTGACTTGTGGTATTAGATCAGATACCATCTACTAAATGGACGCCTCCGTAGTTCTGAAGCTCGTCCGCCGTAGGTCGGGATTATCTCTGCGCAGCTTGGCGCAGCGGGCTGGGACCTCGCACGCGACACTCTCCTCCTATGAGGCGGGCCGGGTCGTGCCGTCGGTAGGGACGCTGGATCGAATTGTGACTGCTGCTGGTTTCGACCTGCAGGTGAGTCTGGAATCACGGATCGATGGGCCTGGTACAGGTGATGATCTGAAATGTGCTGGTCCGGGGGCGCATGGGGATCGAGCGGCAGGCCGGAACGGGCCCGACGACACGGAAGGGCCCGACAGCGGGCGTGCGGCCCGCGGTCAAGAACTGGTCGAGGTGTTGGAGTTGGCGGCGATGTTCCCCGCCCGCCACACCTCGACGCTTGAGGCACCCATTTTCGGGCGCACTCGCGTAGTTGTCAGTAGCAACTGAGGATCGACAGCAACTGAGATCGGTAGCAACTGGGCAATGGGGCTTCCCGAGAAGATCGTCGCAATTCATGAGTCACTCGACACCGCTGGGATACCGCACGCCTTCGGTGGAGCGCTCGCATTGGCATGGTGCACCCAGCGGGCGCGGGGCACCATCGACATCGATGTGAACATCTTCGTCACTCCGGATTCAGCCGAGCGGGTGTTCACGTCACTTCCCGAGGGCGTTGCGTGGACTGCCCATGACCTCGAACTGATCCAACGGGATGGTCAGCTGAGGCTCTGGTGGGACACGACTCCGGTCGATGTCTTCCTGAGCACCACAGAATTCCACCGGGAGGTCGCCACCCGTGCCCGTTCGGAACTCTTCATGGACCTCGAGATTCCCTTCCTATCGTGTACCGATCTTGCCGTCTTCAAGGCTTTCTTCAATCGCACCAAGGACTGGGCCGACATCGAGGAGATGGTCACCGCTGGAACTCTTGACATCGAGAGAGTCGTCGGTGTCCTCGTCACGTACCTCGGAAGAACCGACGAAAGGGTCGACCGCTTGCTCGGCCTCGTCTGAATGGCAGCGACCCGGCCCGACCGGAAAGCCGAGTGAGGTCGACCCTCAGCTGACTTCCATCACGATGACCTGCAGGACTCCACCGGGAGCCTCGTAGGAAACCGTGTCACCGACTTTCGCCCCGAGCAGTTGCTCGCCCAACGGCGAGTTGGGAGAGATCACATTGAGGTCGTCGCGGCGTTCCTCGATGGAACCGATCAGGTACTTCTCGGCCTCGTCGTCATCGTCGCCGTCGTACTTGATCAAGACGATTGATCCGGCCATGACTTTGTCCGAACCGGCGGCGTCGACGATCTCGCAGTTCTCGAGGATCGAGAAGAGTTGGGCGATCCGCCCCTCCATTTTGGCCTTCTCCTCCTTGGCGGCGTGGTACTCGGCGTTTTCCTTCAGGTCGCCGTGCTCCCGTGCCCGCTCGATCTTGTCGGCCAACTCGATCCGTCCATGTGTACGGAGGTTTTCAAGTTCTTCCACGAGCCTGTCGTGTGCTGCCTTTGAGAGCTCGTGCGTTTGCGCCATACCCATACGTTACGCGGCCGACGCTGTAGCCAAGGACCTCCCTCGCGACGAGCACGCAAGCGAGGCATTTCCAATGGATATCCCACTGGATCGGACGGGCTGGTAGAATGCCCGCCATGTTCCGTCGCACCACTCCGGACGTAACCATTCGCTAGCGCACGTCGACATCCGACGTGCGCTCAGAACCGTCCACTTTCGTGGACGGTTTCTTTTTGTCCCCAAACAGGCAAGTCCAAACAGGCAAGTCCAAAGGGACAAGTTCAAACAGACAAGTGCAGAAGCACCCGAGATCATTGGAGCCCAGTCCGAAATGACCTACAAGATCGGCGTTATCGGCGGAGACGGCATCGGGCCCGAGGTAATTGCCGAGGCTCTCAAGGTGATCGACGCGACCGGCGTCGCATACGACAGCACCGAATACGACCTGGGTGCCCACCGCTACCTGGATGACGGTGTCGTCCTACCCGATGAGACTCTCGAGGAATGGCGCGGGTTGGACGCACTGCTTCTCGGAGCCGTGGGAGACCCTGCCCCGGGTGTGTCCGCACCTGCCGGGCTCGTCGAGCGCGGAATTCTGCTGCGCATGCGTTTCGACCTGGACCAGTACATCAACCTGCGCCCCTTCCGACTTCCGCCGAAGACCGACTTCGAGGTGATCCGGGAGAACACCGAGGGCACCTACGCCGGTGAGGGCGGTTTTCTACGCAAGGGGACTGCCAACGAGATCGCGACCCAGGGCTCGGTCAACACCCGAATGGGAGTCGAGCGCTGCATCCGGTTTGCGTTCGAGCGGGCAACGAACACCGAACGCAAGCACCTGACTCTGGTCCACAAGAAGAACGTGCTGACCTTCGCCGGCGACCTGTGGCAACGGGTATTCGACATGGTTGCCGAGGAGTACCCGCAAGTAGGGACCGGCTATGACCACATCGACGCAGCGTGCATCCATTTCGTCGAGCGGCCCGAACGCTACGACGTCATCGTCACCGACAATCTCTTCGGCGACATCCTCACCGACCTCGGCGGTGCCGTCGCCGGGGGAGTGGGCTTCGCTGCCTCGGCCAACCTGAACCCAGCCCGGACCGGCCCCTCGATGTTCGAGCCGGTCCACGGAACCGCACCGGACATCGCTGGCAAGGGACTTGCGAACCCCGCGGCAGCGATCATCTCCGCCGGCCTGATGCTCGAATTCCTGGGCGAAGAGGCGGCAGCAGCCAAGGTGGCCGAAGCCACCAAGTCACCCGAGCGTTATTCGGGTTCGACCTCTGAAATCGGCGATCAGATCGCCAGCGAAGTTTCCGGAAGCTGACCACAGCCTTCCGACCGCGGTCAGTTCCGCACCAGCAACCGACTACACCAGAACAGTCCACAGGAGTCACAGACATGCCCATCACCCCCACCGCCAAGATCTGGATGAACGGCGAACTCGTCGATTGGGACGCAGCCCAGATCCACGTGCTGACCCACAGCCTCCACTATGGAATGGGAGTTTTCGAAGGCATCCGTGCTTACGAGACCACCTCGGGACCTGGCATTTTCAGGCTGACCGAACATATCGAGCGGCTGTTCAACTCGGCGAAGATTCTCATGATGGACATCCCCTACACCGTCGATGAGATCGTCGATGCAACCAAGACCGTCGTTCGCGAATCGGGTCTGCCGTCCTGTTACATCCGCCCCATCGCCTATTACGGATATGGCGAGATGGGTCTCAACACCCTTCCCTGTTCGGTCGACGTTGCGATCGCCTGCTGGCCATGGGGCGCCTATCTCGGAGACGATGCACTGACCAAGGGCATCAGCGCCAAGATCAGTACCTGGATCCGCCACGACCACAACGCGATGCCGCCGGCCTCGAAGACCACCGGCAACTACGTCAACAGTTCGCTCGCCAAGATCGAGGCGCTCAAAGCTGGCTACGACGAGGCGATCATGCTGAACGGTCAGGGACTCGTCTCGGAGTGCACCGGCGAGAATCTCTTCGTCTCACGCGGAGGGATGCTGCTGACTCCGCCTGGATCTGCCGGGGCGCTCGAAGGCATCACCCAGGACACCGTCATCGCGATTGCCGAGGACATGGACATCGAATGCGCGGTCACCGACCTGACGCGCTCCGACCTCTACGTTGCGGACGAGATCTTCCTCTGTGGCACAGCCGCCGAAGTTTCAGCGGTCAATGCCGTCGATGATCGACCGGTCACGTGCCCAGGTCCATTCACCGCGGCCATCGGAGCCGAGTACGCCAGGGTCGTCAGGGGTCAGTCCGAGCAGTACAAGGACTGGGTGGAATTGGTCTCATGAGCGACGCCGACAAGCCGAGCTCAAAGCCGTCCAGTTCGGAAAACGATGCAGAGCTGTTCCGCGAGACGGTAAGTCGTCCGGAGGGAACTCCGTCCGCGGTCGAGATCTTCGACACCACACTGCGCGACGGCACACAGTTCGAAGGTATTTCGCTGTCGGTTGACGACAAGTTGAGGGTTGCAGAACAGCTCGACTGGCTGGGTGTGCACTGGATCGAAGGTGGTTACCCGCTGTCGAACCCCAAGGACGAGGAGTTCTTCCGGAGGGCTCGCACTGAACTGAAGCTGACTACCTCGACGCTCCTGGCTTTCGGGTCGACCAGACGTCCACTGGGGCGTTCCGACGATGACCCGACGCTTCGGGCGCTTGTCGAGGCGGGCACCTCGACGGTCTGCATCGTCGCCAAGAGTTCCGCCTTCCATGTCACCGAAGCTCTGCGTACGACACTCGACGAGGGTCTTGCCATGGTGGCCGATTCGGTTCAGTTTCTGAAGCGTGCCGGACTGCGGGTCTTTGTTGACGCCGAGCATTTCTTCGACGGTTACCGCCAGCACCCCGAGTTCACGCTGGGCGTTGTCGAGACTGCGCTGATGAGCGGTGCCGACGCGATAGTTCTCTGCGACACCAACGGTGGATCGTTGCCACACGATGTCCAGCGCATCACCCGAGAGGTGGTCACGTTCGTGGGTGACGACGCGATGGTCGGAATCCACACCCAGAACGACTCGGGCTGTGCCGTTGCCAACTCAGTGGCAGCGGTCGTCGGAGGGGCCCGGCACGTGCAGGGGACCGTCAACGGCTACGGAGAGAGGACCGGCAACGCCAACCTGATGACGGTCATCCCCGACCTGACGCTCAAAATGGGTGTCGAAACTCTGCCGGCCGGACGGATGGAGCGCTTGACTGCCGTGTCGCGCCATGTCGCGGAACTCGTCAATCTGCCGCCCCACCCTGCTGATCCATATGTCGGATCATCAGCCTTCGCACACAAGGGCGGACTCCATACCTCGGCTATCGGACGTGTCGGCGGAGCGAGCTATGAGCACATCGATCCGACCGTGGTCGGCAACCGCACCCGGGTGCTCGTATCCGACCTCGGTGGGCGCGCCGGAATGGCCATGAAGGCACAGGAATTCGGAGTCGAACTCAGCGACCGGGCCGCAGGTGAACTCTCTGAGGAACTCAAGCGTCTCGAGGCCCAGGGGTTCGTCTTCGAGGCAGCCGACGCGTCGCTCGAGTTGCTGATGCGACGTTCAAATGGCTGGCAGCAGAGCTACTTCGAGGTCGAGGCCTACCGGGTGTCTGCATATCATCGTGAGGGCGTCGCCGTGGCCGACGATGTCGAATCCGAGTTGGCGACCGAAGCAACCGTCAAACTGTGGGTAGGCGGGGAGCGGATCGCGTCGGTCGGCGAAGGAAACGGTCCCGTCAACGCTCTCGACGCCGCGCTGCGAGCTGCGCTTGAACCTCGCTATCCGGCGTTGGAACCGATCCACCTGACCGACTTCAAGGTCCGGGTACTCGACTCGACCGCCGACACCGGTGCCGTCACCCGAGTGCTTGTCGATTCAAGCAACGGTGAACAGACCTGGACGACCATCGGGGTGTCGCCCAACGTCATCGAAGCGTCGTGGATGGCCATGATCGACGCCATCGTGTTCGGCCTGATGGTCGCTGACCGCTAGCCTGAAACCGATGGCTGCTCCGGAATACGTCCCCCTTGACCCGACTGTCGAGCTTCGTTCGTACGGATCTCCGCCCAGGCGCCCGGAACCGTGGGTCAAGTACCGACCGGCAGAACTTCATGGGCTCCAGCCCCTGGCGCCGGGACTCGGCGTCACCGGCCCGGACCCGGGTTACGCGTTGACCTTGGCTGCCCGCTACAAGGGGAAGATTCAGCTTGCACCGGGTGAGAAGGAGTCCGACGCCCTGGCCGGGGCGGGTGCGGTCGCCATGAAGAGGGCAGCCCTTTCGGGTCGTGCCCCGATCCTTGCCGACGTGAGGGTGGCTCTAACGATCTGGGGCTACCTCAATCCGAGTCCGCCCGCCGATCTGGTGGAACTGCGAAAAGAGCTTTTCGAAGAGGTCCACAACCCGGCTGACTATCCGCGGTTGCGCATGATTGCGGACCTGGTTCCGGACAAGGTTCTCGCGGTCGACCCGGACACGGTCTACCGGGCACACAACATCGACTGGCGCCGGTGCATCAACGTCCAGCCGGCTCTGAACTAGGGCCGAACGCCGCTAGGGCCAGATGAATACCGGGGTGCCCTGCCCGAAGTCCTTTGCAAGCTGGTTGATCACGTCGTTCTCTACCCGTACACAGCCATTGGAGCGGTCCTGTCCCATGAGTTCGGGACGGTTTGTGCCGTGGAGGGCGATGACCGGAACCCCGGAATCGAACTCGTTCAGAGTCTCGCTGTAGCCGTTCGTCGCAAGCGCGAACGGCCCGTAGGACCCGCCGGTGTTCTGGTAGGGAACCACGTCGGTTACGAAGAACGTGCCCGTCGGCGTCGGCGTGTTCGAGACTCCGGTAACTGCGGTGGTCTCGAGGACCTTGTTGGCGCCGTCATAGGCAGTCAAGCGATGTTCGCCGACGTGTAGTTCGATCCGCTTGGTCGTCTGATGCAGGTCGACATCGGCCACCGGGATGTACCCCTCGGTCCCATTGGGTCGCACCGGCAAGTGGACCTTGAGCCAGGCGCCACGCCGTTCCGAAACCAGAAACGTCAATGGTTGGGCTGGGTCGTAAGGGCCCGGATTCTCAAATCTCCAGCCATCAGGTGTCGCGTAGCGACCTACCACCGGACTCAGCTCTGTCGGAATCGCGTCCCGCTTGGGTGCAGTGTCTCTGCTCCACGGCGGAGACTCTGCCACGGTGGTCGGAACGATCGAGGGTCCCGAGGTGAGCCAGTCCGCCGGTGCAGCTGTCAGGACCCTGATCTCGGTGAGGCTGGACTTGACCGTCGCGACCTCGGATACGCCGGAAGGAAGAGTCTCGATGGTGGTGGAGGTCGTGGTCGTGGCGACCGTGTCCTTCGTCACGACCGGCTTGTCGTCGCCACGGGTCAATACAAAACCCGCAATCACCAGTATCAGCGCTGCGACTGCTACGCCCGCTCCGCCGAGAACCTTGGGGGAGCGCAGTCCGGTACTGGCGCCACCAGGTCCTTCGGTTTCGTTGGCGGACCCGCCAAGTGTGTTCTCGTCGCTCACCTGTGCTGTTCTCCAACTTCGGGGATTCCCCATGCTAGAGGTCGGACAGCCGAAATTGGGGTTGGGGACAGCGGAAAGCTGAGCGCCTGCAGGCGGTAGCCTCGGGCACGTGACTGAGTCAGCAAGGGTGCGATTCGCACCATCTCCAACGGGTTACCTACACCTTGGTAGCGCCCGTGCCGCCCTGTTCAACTGGCTCGCCGCCAGGCACATGGGCGGCAAGTTCCTGCTCCGGATCGAAGACACCGACCTGGACCGCTCGAAGCCCGAATTGATCGAGATCATCTACCGAGGACTCGAATGGCTCGGTCTCGACTGGGATGAAGAACCGGTACTGCAGTCGAGCCGCAACGAAGCCCATCAAGCGGCTGTCGACGCTTTGATCGAATCCGGCGACGCATACTGGTCCTCGCCGGTTGCTCCCGAGGAGCGCGAGAACTTCGGTGGACGTTCCTATGATCCGGCCGATCGTGACCGGAACCTGGGTCCCGGCGACGGGCGAGCCGTGCGGTTCAAGGTTCCAGATACCGGAAGCACCGGCTGGACCGATCTGATCCGAGGCGAGATTTCGGTTGAGCACGAAAACATCGAGGACTTCGTGATCCGTCGCGCAGATGGATCGCCGACGTTCTTCCTGGCCAACACGAGCGATGACGCGTTCATGGGGATCACACACGTCATCCGTGGTGAGGACCTGATCAACGTCACGCCCAAATACCTGTTGTTGAGGGCGGCGATGGGGATTGCGGGGCCGATTCCCCAGTTCGCTCACATGCCGTTGATCGTCAACGAGCAGCGCAAGAAGCTGTCGAAGCGGCGTGACGACGTGTCCCTCATGGACTATCGGGACCGCGGATTCCTTCCGGAGGCAATGGTCAACTATCTGTCCTTGTTGGGCTGGGGTCCCACCGACAGTCAAGAGGTCCGCTTCGACCCGTTGAGCACCACGGACGGCTTTCCGACGATGTTCAGGATCGAGGATGTGAGTTCCTCTCCAGCGTTCTTCGACACCAAGAAGCTGCTCTTCGTCAATGGCGAACACATTCGTGCGCTTTCGGCAGATGAGTTCGCAAAGCGGGTCGAACCCTTCATCGACCAGGCTCCCTGGGCGGAGCGGTTCAGGGGTGACCCGGAGAACACAGCCCGATTGCAGCGCATGCTTCCCGAGGTCCAGACCCGGGTCGAGACTCTCGCCGAAGTGCCCGGCTACGTGGACTTCATCTTCCTGGCCGATCCGGAGATTGACGAGAAGTCGTGGAATAAGGCGATGGTTGCCGACGCCGACGGTTGGCTCGACGCAGTCATCGCCGCTGCCGAGACGTGGGACTGGAACGCGGAGTCGCTCCACGAGAGCTTCATGGCTCTTGCTGAATCCCTGGACGCCAACCGGCGGAAGTTCCAGGCGCCGGTGCGCGTGGCCGTGACGGGTCGCAGCGTGGGCCCACCGCTGTTCGAGTCGATGGCGGTTCTGGGACAGGAGGAAGTGCTTCGACGACTCCGTAACGCCAAGGACCGCGTTGCCGGGGACCGTGTTGCCGGGGACCGTGTTGCCGGGGACCGTGCTGCCGGGGATCGTGTCCAAGACGACAACTGAAGGACCTCGCACTGCGCGCATTCAGCGGCGCCGTGGTCGACGAAGCTGGCTCCTGCGCGGCGTCGGCATGGTGGTTCTGCTGGTCATCGGATATCTGGGCGTCACGGCAATTCAGATTGTCCAGGCAGCGGATCGTGATGACCGCGGTCCCGCGGACGCAATCGTGGTGTTGGGTGCGGCGCAGTATGACGGGAGGCCGTCCCCGGTGCTTCGAAGCCGACTTGATCATGCGGTTGAGCTGTACCGGGAGGGTGTGGCACCGCAGATCTTCCTGACCGGATCGAAGAAGAGTGAGGACCGCTTCACCGAGGCCTACGCAGGCTTCAAGTATCTGCGGGCGGAAGGAGTCCCCGCTGACGATCTGGTGATTGTCGATGATGGGTCTACAACATGGGAATCACTGGCCGCTGCGAATCGGGTGATGCGACGAGAAGGCGTGACGAAGGTGGTGCTTGTCTCGAGCAGCTACCACAACCGCCGGTTGCAGGGGATCGCGGGGGAGTTGGGCCTGGAGGCCGGCGTGTCGCCAACTTCCGGGTCCCTGACGTTCTCACAGGTGTCGGGGGAGACCGTACGGGTCGCCCTCGGTCAGATCGTCGGCTACCGACGCCTCTACAACGCCAAGGTCTGACCACCGGCACGACTGGCGGGCATCGCCTGGGTCGAGCCGTACGCAGGTCACTCTCGCCCAATTCAGATTGCCGGAGTGGGGGGCAGTTCGGCTAATGTTCTCGTGCGCCTCGCGGCGTTCATCACCTTCGGGGGTGGTGTAATCGGCAACACAACTGGTTCTGGTCCAGTTATTGGGGGTTCGAGTCCTCCCCCCCGAGCTAGCTAGTAGCTAAAAGATCTCCGGTCGCCCGGGGTGACAAGCCCCCATCGTCTAGCGGCCTAGGACACCACCCTCTCAAGGTGGCGGCACGGGTTCGAATCCCGTTGGGGGTACTCCACAAGAACCTCTGCAGTTGCAGGGGTTCTTGGAGTTTTCGACTCCGGCGCTGGTTCGACCGGCTCGGAGAAAACCCGCGAAAAACCCCGACGTTCGCGGGCTTCGCCTCGGCAGCCCGCTGTTCCTGCAGATCGAGCGCCCACGCATCGAGCTTGTCGGCGATTAGCTGGTCACGATCCGCGGCGGCCTTCTGGTAGCGGATGGCGGCGGACGTGGTTGAGTGCCCGAGGCGCGACATGACCTCCTTCATCGTCGCGCTCTGCTGGGTCGCGACGGTGCCGGCAGTGTGCGCAGATCGTGGAAATGCATGTCCGGCGGACCGATCGTGCGCTTGGCCGGGCGCCACTCGCGTTGGAACCAACCATCGCTGATGATGCCGCTCGCTTCACCGGGGAAGTGGGGCCCGTCCGGGTCGCCGCCGACGAACTCGCCGAGGTGTTCATCGATGGCGTCGAGCACGAACCGGGGCAGCACCACGGTGCGCTGACTCGACTCCGTCTTCGCTACTTATGACGAGTGCGCTTGTCGACCGCCTCGCGCACCCCATTGGTAATCCCGAGGGTTATCGTCGAGCCATGGGATCCGGACACATTGTGCGACGCGGGAGTGCCGGGCGCGTCGGCCACTACGTCGGTGAGCTAGCCGAAGCAATCGCGCACGAGGTCGGATGGCGCGCAATGCGTACGTGAGGTTGCTTCGGTCACCGCTGGCTCAAGACTTGACCGCGAAGGCGAGGGACACGCTGCACCTGTTCGCGACTGGCAAGGCTGTTGTCGATCGAGATCAGCGAAAGGAGGCGAACCGGCGCGCCGATCTGCGCTGCTGCCTCAAGCTTGTGATGGCCATCGAGCAGGAAGTGCGTGAGTCCCCAGTGCCAGTACCAATCCAGCCCCGGCCGACCATCGGCTGGTGCGCAGACATCCAGCGTCGACACGGCGACGGCGGTTGGGACTTCGCCGCTTGTCATCGATGCCGCGTAGTCGGCGATGGTCGTCCTGTCGTTCCAGGATGGCGGAACCATCGGCACCACGAACTCGTATAGGTGGGCTTCATCATCGACTGACGTGGCGAAGGTTCGGTAGTACGGCGAATGCGGCGAGATGGGCAGGTCCCAGAATGGCTCCTTGCCCCAGGTGTCGACCTGTTCATGCGCGAAGTAGTCCGCAGCAGCGGCGGGCTCGGTGAGTTCCGGGACGAACTCGATCAGCATCGGCAGGTACTCGCCGCGCTGGAGCAGTTCGCTGAACGCTCCGACGATGTCGTCATCGATGTCATCGATCCCGTTCCGGAGTACTTCTTGGGTCGCGGCGAGGGAGAGCGTCTCGTTCGCCCCTTCGAGGCGTTCGAAGAGAAACTGACAGGTCCCGCACCAGAAGCTCAATTCAAACGCTGGCCTGTCGTCGACAGAGAGCAGCCTCTTGCCCGCCCACTGCTCGGCGGCCTTCGGTGCCTCGCCAAAGAAGACACGGGGATTGTCTGAGCCCAACATGGCCGGAGGCCGGAACAGAAACATGAGTGCACGGTATCGGCCGGAGTGTTCCGACCAGCCGTCTGCATGCCGATGCTGACACGGGTGCGACCGGACAGGTCACCCCGGACGGTGAGACCTACCTCTCACCGAACTGGCGGCAACGCCGAGCTGATTGCGTCACGAACACGCCCCATAGTCTCCTGTCGTGTTCGACAGCCTCAGCCTTCGCGATGAATCCATTCCCGACCTGCTGGTCGTAGTGCGCCTCGGCTCGAACACGTCGCTCGATGACCACCTGGCGAAGAGCACGGCCGAGTGTCATGCCATCGGGGATATGGGGGTTCTCTGTCTCGGATGTTCCAGGGGTGACTACCGCGCACTCGCTCGACTTCGTCCGATCGTCAGCACTCGACGTCGCCTCCTCGTGGCCCATGGAGCCGACCTGATCGCGGCAGGTTCCCATTGCTGCCAACGCTGGATGCGGGCTCCTTCTTGCGAACCTTCGGCGGTGACGAGTTCGCACCTGGGTTCACGGCAATCCACTCCCACGTCACCGCCCTCAGTGGACGGTGACGCTGGATGCTCCGACGCCCGAGTCGTTAGAAGCGGTTGGCGGTCAGTTCGACGGCCCGATCGAGAACCGGCATGGGTCGGCCGAACTCCGCCGGTAGCATGACCGATATGGATGCCGCCCTATACGACCTGTGGTTCGATGCGAATTCCGTCGCGGGTGACATGGTGGCCGAGTGCTGGATCAGCCACGGTCCACGCTCTGGCGACGCCGATTTCGACCCTGTCCCCGGCGACTGGGTCACCGTGGGCGACGGCGAGGAGAGTCCGCTCCGGGCCCGTGTGATCAAGCGTCGGGGCGACCGGGTATCGGTGCAGATTGAGCTCAGCTCCAGCAGCGCCGCGGTCGCCTGACCTGGAGCTCGGTAACCCCGTTGGTAATCCGCTGGGCGTGACGGCGGCCATCTCGTCGGGTCAGCTGGACCGAGGTGCCCGACGTCCCATGGTCCGCTGCTGCACCGACGCGTGACCGGCTTGTCCGTCATTACTTCGACATCGACTCATACACTTTGCTTCAGCTACGGGTGGGAAGGAGCGGTAGTGCGGCACGCCGACCCCAGCATTGGCTGGGAAGACGACGATTACACGGTGCCGCCCGGCGGTGCCTGGCGTACTTTCTCAGTGCTCTACGTCGCTGCCACCTTGGTTGTCGGCATGGTCTGGCTCTGGGCGGTGACAGTTCCCGGCGTCCGCTTCATCAGTGGTGCGGTGAGTTTCGTTGCACTCCTCGGGATTGCCTCGACCTGGCTCCTGTGTCCGGGTATCACGGCGTGGCGCATCACAACGGAGCGGGCACGTCGACCTGGCTATTACTTGTATGTCGTGCCGACACTTGGCGTCAGCCTGGTCGCTGCCACGTTCCTTTCGATTCCGCTACGAGTGCGTTTCGAGTTCGTCCGCCGGTCCCTCGGGCGCGGATGGTATTCGTTCACATCAAGCTGGTGATCAAAGGACTCCAATGCGCTGGCGGTCCGCTCCACCGGATTGACTTGCAGAAGCCATGCGACGCTCCCGGGTCGTATCCCCTACAGGGCTTTGGTATCAGAGGCGGGTGGTAGCTTGTCCATTCCGCCCCGGACTTCACAGTGACCGCCACTTCAGCCGAACCACCAACGCGCCTTGAGTCCGACGATGCGTCGATGCCGCCGGTCACCCGCCCGCATCGGCCAGTAGGAGATCCACTCCCGGGACGGATTCCGCACCTGCGTGCGCTTGATGGACTCCGTGGTCTGGCCGTGGCGCTGGTGCTCTTGTCGCACTTCGCACCCGGTATCGCCCCGGGCGGGTTCCTCGGGGTCGACCTCTTCTTCCTACTGAGCGGCTTCCTGATCACCAGCCTCCTGGTAGCCGAGGTGGAGTCCTCCGGAGCCATCTCGCTGAGGGGTTTCTGGCTCCGGCGGGCCCGACGGCTTTTCCCGGCGCTGCTCGCTGTCGTGGGGGCGGTAATGGCCGTCACGTGGATGACCGCCCCTGACGACGAGGTGCACCGGGTCGGTGCGGATGGCCTGGCCGCCGTCTTCTACGTCGCCAATTGGCGGTTCATCGTCAGCGGCGAGTCCTACATCCGGCAGTTCCTCGACTCGGCGCCCAGTCCACTTCGCCACACCTGGTCCTTGGCCATCGAGGAGCAGTTCTACCTGGTGTGGCCACTCGTGGTCCTGGGTGTGATCGCGGCGTTGGGTCGGCACCGGTCCCGGACCTACCTCCGGCGCTGGCTGATGTTGCTGTCGATGGGTTTGGCCGTGGTGTCGTTCGGCGCGCTGGTGCTACAGCACCGCGGCGGAACGGGACTTGACCGCCTCTATTACGGCACTGACACCCGGATATTCATCATCCTGGTTGGCGCCGCTCTCGGTGCGATCACCGGCGGAATTCCAACGATCGCCTCTCCCCGGTTCCGGTCCCTGGTCATCGGTGCCGGCCTCTTGGGAGCTGCTGCCCTGGGCGTGGCCACCGCCCGGGTGACTACCGAGCAGTCATGGCTCTACGCCGGCGGCTTCGGACTGGTTGCCTTGACGCTCCTGGTGGTTCTGGTGGCTGCCGCCCAGCCCGGCACCAACCCGTTGGCCTGGTTTCTGCAGCTCAAGCCGTTGGTGGGACTCGGCCTCATTTCATACGGCCTTTACCTGTGGCACTGGCCAATCGCCGTCTGGTTCAGCGAGCAGCGCACCGGGATGGATGGCATTGGACTGTTCGCCCTGCGATGCGGCCTGACACTGGGGATTTCACTGCTCAGCTATCGGTTCCTGGAGCAGCCGATCCGGCGGGGTGTCCTGCCGCGGATGGGACCGATCGGCCCTGCTTTCACGAGCATCGGGATCGTTGCTGCAATCCTCGTTTCCCTTGCCGTCCCGGTCGTGATCTACCCGGGCGTGAAGCAGATTCCGACTGATGCACCGGCGGAGGTCGCCGGATCCGCGGTTGGAACTGCTGATGCCTACAGCCGCGCCGTCCGCTGTGACGGACCGCCGGCCACAGAGCCGATCAGGGCGGAGCGCCTGGTGGTCCAGCTCGAGGGCAACTCGCTCGCAGGCGAAGTTGCGAACTGCCTTGGCGGGATCCTGGACTCGCGGGGCGCGGACATCATCCGTGTCAACCCGCCGGACTTTCTGCTGTGCCGCGAACTGCCCCTTATCGAGGACCAAGTGCGGGAGGAGCGGCCTGACGTTGCCGTGGTGTTTCTCTTTGCCGCGTACGACGACCGCTGTGGACGTCCGTGGAACTTGGTCATCGACCGCTTGATGGAGATATACGAGAAGTTCGACGTCCACGTGTATCTGGTGCCGTCGGTGCCAGTCGTGAAGGGTGGCCGCGACGAACTGGCCCCCGGACCTCTGATCGAGGACGAGTACTACCGCAAGCTCGCCACGGCCGAGCCGGATCGCTTCACCTACGTCGACGCTGGAGTTTTCCTGCGCGATGACGCCGGCGAGTACCGCTGGACGATGCCGTGTCTGTCGGACGCCGAGCCAGGGTGTTCCCCGGACGGGACGGTCGGGGTCCGCTTCGTTGACGGCGTCCACTTCTGTACCGACCCTGAATTCGCGGCACGGGGCTGTGTGGGCGAGAAGTACCAGGCTGGCCAGCGCCGAGCGACCGCTGGCATCGCCGCGACGCTTTTGCCATCCCTCCAGGAACGCTTCGGTTAGTTGGCGCGGTCAGCAACGATCGGAATGAGGATCGGTGTCGATCTGCTCTCTCCAATCTTGAGGACCCCTAGATCGAAGGTCGCTATGGCATTCCCGTGATCATGGCGAGGATCTCAAGGATCTGGTGGGTCGAGGCCGGGCCGACATTGCCAGTGGGCGTGCTGCATCGCTCGACGGCCACGGCTCGGAGTTGTTCGACCTGAGCCCAACTGGGCTGGGGGAGCCCGCTTCGCTGATCTGCTTCGACCTCGACATGGCTGGGAAACGGGCGTCGAGTTGTGGTTAGCGGAACGACGAAGACCGACGTCGGTCGGAATCGCAGGAAAGCGTCAGCGGTCATGACGATTCCAGGTCGTAGAAATCCGGCCTCGGATCCGATTGGAACACCAAGATCAACCGTTACGACATCGCCGAAATTCATGTGCTCGAAAGGCTTGGGTTGAGCCATTCGTCGCGTTCTGCGATGTACTCGGCCCAGGCCTCGGGGTCGTCCCGAAGCTCCGCAGCAGCCTTGGCCATGCCTTCGTAGAACTGATTACGGCGAAGGGCGCTGAGCGCGGCGTCGAGCGTGTCGGCCATGGAGGACGAGCGTTGCTCCGCGAGTTGGCGAAGTTGCTCGCGTTGCTCGAGGCTCACCCGAATGGTCGTAGACGAACCAGTCATACCTCTAGTCTACAGGGTCTTCCCTAAGGGAGTTGATGCACCACGAGTGGCATGACCGCCGGTGCTCCGGCTTCGCGGAGGATGGCTGCGGCCACGGTCATGGTCCAACCCGAGCGGTATGTGTCATCGATGAGGAGTAGCGGCCCGTGGGTTGGAATCGTCGCTGTGTCGAGGAGTCGGAGGCCACCGAGGAGAGCCTCGACCTTTGGTCCTGACGGGGCGTTCTCGGGGGGAGAAGGACCGACCGCATCGAGAGCCTCGATCACTGGGAGTTTGCCGATCCGGCCGATGGACTCGGCTAGGTGGCGGATCATTGCACCGTGTCGTCGAGACGGCATCGGGACGATTGCCACAGGACGCTGACCCCATGAATTCCGCCAGCGCCCGAGTACGGCCACCATCCCGTTGACTATCTCATCGGAGAGGGGACCGTCGGGCCCGGCGACTGCCGAGGCTGCTCCCGGCCAACCGGGGGTGTCCGCGAAGGTGAGTGCTCGACCGGCGACGGCGCCCGTGATTCGACCCTTACGTCCGTCGCTCAGGCGCGATGGCCACATCTTGCGCGGCTCGATCACGACGTCGATACCACGCACGAAGGCCCGGGCTGCCTCGATACCTTCCGGATCGATCTCGCGACCGCCTGCGGGGATTTCGCCAGTACACACCGAACACCTTCCGCACGGCCCCGGGTCCGGATCATCGAGTGATCGTTGGAGGAACTCCATCAGACAGCCGCGACCACCGGCGTAGGACCGCATCAGGTCGGCTTCGGCCGCTCGGGCGCTGCGGATCCCCTCCCACTTGGGTTCGTCGTAAACGTATGGAGCACCGGTGACGACCCAGCCCCCTTCGCTGCGTTCCACCGCCCCCTCTACGGCCACGACTTTGAGCAGGGCTTCCAGCCGCCCCCGCCGCACACCCGTCGCGGACTCGAGCGCGATCACACTCATGGGCCCCTCACCGTTGCGCAGAACCTGGAGCACGTTGTCGATGTCACGGCTGAGCGGGATCGACGCCGTCGCGAAATACTCCCATAGCCGCTCGTCGGTCTCGGCAGGAAGGAGTACCGCTTCTGCACGATCGATTGCGCGGCCCGCCCGACCGACCTGCTGGTAGTAGGCGACTGGCGAATCGGGTGAGCCGACGTGCACGCAGAACCCCAGGTCCGGCTTGTCGTACCCCATCCCCAACGCCGAGGTGGCTACCACCGCCTGCAACCGGTTGGCCCGGAGGTCGTCCTCGATGCGCTCCCGGTCGGCGGATTCGACCTTGCCCGAATAGGCGGCGACGACGTGACCTCTCGATGTGAGAAAGCCGGCGAGTCGCTCGGTGTCGGCGACGGTTGGGACGTACACGATCCCCGAACCGGGGAGTAGCTCCAGAGCCTTGTCCACCCACGCGTAGCGTTCGAGTGGACCGAGGTCGGGCACGACCGACAGTCGTAGGGAGGATCTGGCGAGACTTCCGCGGAGCACCACCGTTGCGGTGCCCAACTGATGGGCGACATCGTCGGTGACCCGCTGGTTGGCCGTCGCGGTGGTTGCCAGGACCGGGGTCGATGCCGACGCTGTGAGCACCTTCGAGAGCCGTTGGTAGTCAGGACGGAAGTCGAAGCCCCAGTCTGAGATGCAGTGTGCTTCGTCGATCACGACGAGTCCGGCACCTTCGATGACTGGGCCTATCCGATGCGCAAACGCGGGGTTGGCGAGACGCTCGGGCGAGACGAGCAGCACGTCGATCGACCCCGACTCGATGTCGCTCATCACGGCATCCCAATCGTCGACGTTGGTCGAGTTGATCGTCGCCGCGGTCAGGCCGGCTGTCGCCGCGGCTTTGATCTGGTCACGCATCAGTGCGAGCAGAGGCGACACGACGAGTGTCGGCCCGGCACCGGTGCTCCGGATGGCCGAGGTCGCTGCCCAGTAAACAGCCGACTTCCCCCATCCCGTCGCCTGGACCACCAGGACCCGGGCCCTGTCGGCAACCAACGCTCGGACCGCCGCACGCTGATCGTCGCGAGCTACGGCGTCCGGCCCGGCCATTGATCGCAACACGAGGTCCAGATGTTCATCCGCGAGCGCATCGTTTCGATCCACAGACATCGATACCCGGCCTTCCCTTCGAGTCGTTCCACGGCCAGCATGGCATGGGCCTATGACAGTCGGCCCCGCCCGGAACCGCTATCCGGCCCCGCCCGGCCCCGGTCCGGCCCCGCCCCGGCACCGCTAGCCGGTCCCACTAGGCGTGTCGCGGCCCTGGGCCCGGTATCTGGCCGGCGGTTCCCCGACCAATGCAGTGAAGTCCCGAATCAGATGAGACTGGTCGACGTAGCCAAGTTGCCCGGCCAGGGCAGCCCAGTCCACGACGTGATCGCCGTGGACGTGATCGAGTACGTCCAGAAGCCGATAGCGCCTGACCACCCACTTCGGGCTGACTCCTACATAGGCACGAAACCTACGCTGCAGAGTTCGCAGGGACACACCCGCCAGACCGGCCAACTGCTCAGCCCTTCGGATGGTCGGTTCCCGCTCCGCGTGCTCTACGAGCCCTGCGATCTCATCGGCAATCGGATCAGGCTCATGATCGAGGGTAATCAACCAGTCCGAGAGCAGTCCCGCGGCTCGTTCCGGAGCGGTTGTTGGTTCGAGGAGGCTGGCGGCCACTTCCCGGTCATCTGCCCCGATCAGACGATCGACGGGAATTACCCGGTCGGTCAGGTCGGTCATATCAATGCCCACGAAAGGCCTGAAGCCGCCCGGACGGAAGGCGACTGCGACGGTTCGTCCCAGACCCATCAGTTTCCGTTCGAAGCGGACCGTGGGTATCCCATAGGCGAGCAAGCGCGGTTCGCCGTCATGGAGTTCGGCTGCAAGATGTGCGACCGGTCGAGGCACCACGTCCTGGACGTATGGCTCCGGAGTGTTCCACTCCACCCACCACAGGTAGTCGATCGCCGATGCGAGGGAAGCGGGGGGTTCGGCCCGGCCGATCCGGATGCGGTCGACGGCTGCACCAGGCCGCAACACCTGCGCCCGTTCGTGTTGGTCGCCGACGCCGGGGGTCACCTCAGAAGGCTAGCTCTGTCGTATTTCTCCAAGAGGCGAAGTGTCAACGGCGTCAGACTGATGGGACCGTATCAATGCTCTCATCTGGAGGAAATGTGACCTCTCGTATTGCCATGTTCACTCTCGACTGCGACGACCCTCGTGCCGAAGCCGAGTTCTGGAGCGCGCTGCTCGGATTGACCGTTGCCCACGCCGAAGGGGACTACGCGATGGTAAGCGGAGAAGGTGGTCCCGCTCTGGGATTTGGCCGGGTTGACGGATACATCCCGCCGCAATGGCCCAACCCCAACGGTTCAAAGCAGTTCCACCTCGATCTTGCCGTTGACGACATTCCCGCCGAAGAGGCGCGGGCCATCGCATTGGGCGCGACCCTCGCCGAGCCCCAGCCGGGGGAGACCTGGCGCGTCCTCCTCGACCCTGCGGGCCATCCCTTCTGTTTGACCAACGCCGCAAACTGGGGCTGAGCTCCCAGCAGGGCTTCCGTGCCCGAGGAGGGGAGTGCCGCGAATCGGGCTGACCCGGTCAGTCCGCACGCGCTTCATCTAACTGCGGGGCGAATATGTGCGCAGCCTGGTCTTCTGCTTCGCGACGACGAAGGTTCCGTTGCCGGGGAAGGTCTCACCGTCAGCCGCAAGCATGGTTTCGTCGCTGTCTATGACAACACGCAGTTCGTCGACGAGGTGCCTGGAATACACCTTCGAGCGCGCGACATTTCCGGTCAGCACAGCGGTGATCAGGCGTAGGCGGGCGAACGGTGCCGCACCGTCGACATATCTGACGTCGAGTTGGCCGTCATCGAGACGGTTGCGGGTCGAAGGTACGAAGCCTGGCGGGTCGTAGGCGCAATTGCCGATAAAGATCATCCATATCGTTTGTCTTGAACCATTCAGTTCGACCTGGAGTGGTTTGCCGTTCATCAGAACCTTCGCGAGGGCGATGATCGCGGCGGGCCATTTGCCAATCTGGCTCTCGTAACGCTCGCGTGCATCAACGAAGTCCGAATAGCTCCCCAGGCTCGCGGTGTTGAGGAAGGGCCGATCATCGATGGTCGATATGTCGACCTCGACCAGTTGCCCCTCCGCTACCGCCGAGATCGCCTCGTCCAGATTGTCGACCCCGAGGTCTCGGGCGAAATGGTTCAAGGTCCCGCCGGGAAACACGACAAGAGGTATCTCATTCTCAAGCGCCGCTGCGGCACCGGCGCCGACAGTTCCATCGCCACCGAGCACGCCCAACGCGACGGAGGTCTTTGCTGCTTCCGCCAATTTGGAATCGAGGATTGTTGGATCCTCGACAAGAACTGCGTCGACCTTCGGTAGCGCACTCTGGATCGCATTCAGATCGGCTTCGTACGAGGCCGGGCCGGAGGAGGCGTTGACCACCAGCGTCAGGCCGTCGCCCTCGGGTGAAGGTTCGATGGTGAGCCGAGTCGGAGATCGGCGGGCGGTGGCGGGTGTCGGGTCGATCCTTGGCCAGATTTTCGTGGTGACAGCGGCAGCCGCGACGCCGATCGCCGCACCGGCAAGGACGTCGCTCGGGTAGTGGACCCCGGTAGTTATCCGTGAGTACGCCACGCCCGCGGCTATGGGCCAGACCGGGATCGAGATGGCGGGAGCCTCCATGGCAACTGCGGTCGCAAATGCCGCCGCGGACGCGGTATGCCCCGAAGGGAACGACGATGATTTGGGGCGACGAACGCTGGACGGAAGTGCCCCGGGGGAAACCGGCGGTCGTTCCCTGGGAAACAGCGGCTTCAAGATTCCGCTGGCTATCAACGACGCAATCCCAACGGACATGACTCCCCGTTGGGCCGCTCGCCTGCCAGAGCGCCCACCGAAGATGGCACTTGCGCCCGCGAGTGCCATCCAAATACCGGAATGGTTGGCGGTGTTGCTGAGTCTGGGAAGCACTACAGCAGCGGCGGAACTCTGCCTGGCAACTATCCGCCTCGCGAGGTCTCCATCCGCTCCTGCGATTCGCTCACTGAGTGTTCGACGTAGATGCACCAACGGATCTCACACACGCTGTAGACGGACAGGGCTGACTGCTCAAAGCACGTAGCCGGAACCGGGAGCGTGGGCCAGGGTCCAGAGCCACCACGTCACAAGTTGTCCGAGCGTCCGTCCGACGCCTTCCTGCGCCTCGGGAGTACAAGCAGTGACGCTCAGCGACATCGTCAACAAAAAGATTGAACCGATCAGAACTCGAGATTTACGCACTTGGTCCCCTTGGTCGTTGACGTCGCACAGCCCGGTGGTTGCGCCGCACAGCGTGTCGACGACCGTAGTTGCTGGCCGAGTTCGCTGGGCTGATTTCGGCCGTGGCCATGCGGATAGAACGACTCCGGCCGGACGTCTTCTGCGGTCTGCAGTCGAAGCCCGGCCGGTACTGAACTACGTGGTCGTATCAGGCCGCGGCGTTTCTCCTGCGGGAGATCACGATCATTGCGCAACCAAGGACCAGGAACAGGACGCCGACAAGGGTGGCGGTTCCGGAACTGCTACCGGTGAAAGCCAGTTCCCTCGCCTGGGCGTTGGATGCGAGCACCTCGACCGGAGCTCCATTGGTTGGGGCGACGGTCTGTGGAACCGTCGATGTTCCGAGAACCTCTGGAGGGACCGTGCTCTGGGTCGGAACCGTGCTTCCGGTGGGGGCGGTCGTGGGTGGAGTAGTGGTCTCGGGCACAGTCGAGGGGACGGTCGTTGTCCCTTCGGCGCAACCCCAGTACTGCTCGGCGGTTCCCGTGTCGAAGGGGAACAGCAACGGGCCGTGGAACGGACCGGTCACGTCGATGACGTCAGGCGTAGCCCCGACGAGAACGTCGAACTGCTGGGCATCACAGCTCTTGATGAACTCGATCGTGGTGGTACCAGCGGCGCTGATCGTGAAGTTCTTCGTCTCCACCAGATTCTGTGGCCAAGCGGTGCCGTTGCCGGGCATCGCGTAGATGGCCGCGGTGGCGTGTATCGGGTCGCAGGGAGGCGCAGAGGCGTTGACCGTCAGCGTGAACGACTTGGCGGTCGAGTTGACCGTGTTGGTGAGCCCCAGAATCCCAGGGAGGCAGGCCGGCTGGTCGGGAGCATCCTGTTGGGTGATGTTGATTGCGCTCTGTGGCGCATCGTCGGCTTCTGCTGCACCTGCGAGAGCGGGCGCTCCAACGAGGAAAGCACCGGCTACCAGGAGTGCGAGCCCGGGCCGCAGTGAGCGCCGGGACGTTCTTGACCGTTGTGTGGGTGGTCCGCTGAACATCTTGTCCTCCATTACCGAACAGAGGATGACCCTGAACGATTTGAAATCGCCAAGGGCTTCCCAAGCAGGAAGCTGATCCCTGTTCTTCGCCGTTTCTGACAAGTTACATCGTCGTTCTTAGGAAACGGGGCAAAGTCGTCAACAATGGGCGGATGCGGTCAACGTCGACGCATGGCGGTTGGCTCTTGGCAGCACGCGGATGTGAAAGGGTTGAAGGCCAATCGGATGAGGAGGCAGACCCCCATGAATGTTGTCCTGCAAAAAACCCCGATCGCAACGATTGCCGATTACCTGGCCTCTGGTGGAGGCACGGGTATCCGAACTGCCCGACGATTCGGGCCGGACGCCACCATCGAGGAGTTGACCGCAGCGGGCCTCCGGGGCCGGGGCGGGGGAGGGTTCCCAACGGGTGCCAAGTGGGCCTCGATCCGCCGATCCGGTGGTGGTCGACACTTCGTCGTCGTCAACGGAGCGGAAGGTGAGCCTGCGACCTTCAAGGACCGGCCGATCATGATGGCCGACCCCTATCGGGTGATCGAGGGCGCTGCCATTGCGGCGTTCGCCGTCGGCGCCGACCACGTCTTCATCGCAGTCAAGAAATCGTTCACGAATGTGGTTGAGAGATTGCACGGAGCGCTCGACGAGATGGCTGGATCAGGCCTCGTGGACGGCCTGACCATCGCTGTTGTGGAAGGCCCCGATGAGTACCTCTTCGGTGAGGAGAAGGCGCTGCTCGAGGTGATCGAAGGGCGAGAGCCGCTTCCTCGTCAACTTCCACCGTGGCAGCACGGACTCTTTGCCACGGTCCCTATGGGCTGGGAGTCCGCCACTCCGCCGGGAATGGATCCGCCGATGAGCAACCCGACGCTGATCAACAACGTCGAGACACTCGTCGCCGCAGTCCACATCCTCGACAAGGGGGCATCGTGGTACCGCTCGATGGGCACTGCAGGGTCGCCTGGCACCATCACCGTCACAATCGTCGGCGACGTGGCCCATCCCGGTGTCCACGAAGTCGAGATGGGCACCCCGCTTTCGACCGTGCTCCAGGAATGTGGGGGACCGCTTCCCGGACGCCAGTTCAAAGCGGCGCTATCCGGCGTATCGAACGCGGTTCTTCACGCCGACGACTTCGACGTTCCGCTGACCTACGAAGACCTGCGCGACCGTGGAAGCGGACTGGGCGCTGCCGGCTTCGTCATCTACGACGACTCCCGGGACATGGTCAGCGTCGCCCGTGAGGTCAGCCGCTTCCTTTCGGTGGAGTCGTGTGGACAATGTCCTCCATGCAAACAGGGGTCGATCGGCATCACCGAGCATCTGGTCAGGATTGAACAGGGCCAGGCCGAGGACGAGGATCTGGGTCAGATCAACGCGCTCCTGCGAAGCGTGACCGATGCCAATCGGTGTTATCTGGGAACCGAGGAACAGATCGCCATTTCGAGCATTCTCCGCAAGTTCCCGCAGGACTTCGCTGCCCATCTTGAGGGGACCGCTCCGCCGGTATCAGACGTGTTGATTCCGCTGATCAAGGACATCGCTCCCGACGGAACCGTCACCTATGACGAACGTCATGCCCGCAAACAGATCGACTGGACCTTCGCCGACTGAAGAAGTCTGACGGGTGCAGCGATGTTGGGGTCAGCAACGATGCACCCAAGTGACGATGCTCTGAAGCTCCGCCGCGGCTCGGTGTCACCGGCGAGTTGTAGCTTCAGGCGTTCACCCCACAAGGAGGATCGGGATCCATGGCATTTGGACAAGCGGCGGGGCCACCTGCCAATGCGCGCCAGGTCGAGGAGCTTGCAGCGTTACTCAGCGCGCACGGGTATGACTCATTTCGCGAGGCCAGGCATCCGTTCGGGCTCAATCAACGCCAAGCGAACGGCAAGTTCACCATTGACGAGGCCGGAGCCCTGCTCGAACGGCTCGAAGCCATGTCGACTGTGGCGTCCTCGGCCGAGGAATCCACCGCAATCGAGACATCCCATGTCTCCGGAGCCAAGGTCCCGTCTTCGCCGGCGGCCCAGACCAAGGCCGAGCAGCGCCGTCGTGACCGCGATGCGGAAACGGTCGCTGGGCTGGACGCCGAAGTTCTTGCCGACGAACTCTCGCGACGGGGTTGGTGCTGCATCCCGCCAGATTGATGTCTGAGTCGGTGGCCTCTGGTCCACCGGAATGCCCGCTTGCACTAGTCCGGAATCGCCCAGTCAACAGGCTCACGGCCGGCCGCCTCAAGCGCCGCGTTTGCCCGTGAGAAGGGCCTGGATCCGAAGAAGCCGCGGTGGGCCGACAGCGGTGAGGGATGTGGCGACTCGATGATCGTGTGTCGAGCAGTGTCGATCAGGCTGCGCTTCTTCCGGGCGCTTGCGCCCCAGAGAATGAAAACCGACGGTTGTCCATGGTCGCTCACCGTGCGGATCACCAGATCTGTGAAGGTCTCCCAACCGTGGCCCTGATGCGATGCCGGCTCGCCTGAGCGCACGGTCAGTGTGGTGTTGAGCAGCAGGACTCCGTTGTCGGCCCACGAGTCCAGACAACCGTGGTTCGGGCGGGCGACTCCTAGATCGGATTCGAGTTCTGTGAAGATGTTCCGCAACGACGGAGGAATGGCAACTCCACGTGTGACCGAGAAACTCAGCCCGTTCGCCTGACCGGCTCCGTGATAGGGGTCCTGCCCCAGGATGACCACCTTCAACTTCGACAGTGGGGTGCGATGCATGGCAGCAAAGACCGACTCCGACGGGGGGTAAACGGCCCGGACGGCACGTTCCCGATGGACGAACTGCTGTAGTTCGATCCAATACGGCTTCCTGAACTCGTCACGGAGAAAGGGGTTCCAGTCGGTCTTCCCTGGCATCGCCTGCACCGTACCCGTCGTCTGGCCGCCGAGTCGGGGACCTAGTGCTCGAACCCGGACTGCGCCCGTGGCGTGCAGAGCCCTACTGCTCGAAGCGGGACTGCGCCCGTGCGTAGCGAAGCCAGGGGCTGGCAAGATGTCGAGGTGTCCAACGTCGATCACTCCGAACCTCGGTCAGAGACCGTGAAGGTCGACCCTTCGACGCCGGATCACGGCGTCCTTGTCCGGGCAGGAGCCATCCTCCGTTCCGGTGGGCTGGTCGCCTTTCCGACCGAGACCGTCTATGGCCTCGGAGCCAACGCCCTCGATGCATCGGCCATCGAGGCGGTATTCAGAGCCAAGGGCCGTCCAGCTACCGATCCTCTGATCGTCCACATCGCTTCTTTGGAGCAGGCCGAATCCCTTACAACGCAGTGGACTCCGGGCGCAGTTGCCCTTGCTGAGGCGTTCTGGCCGGGACCGTTGACGCTGGTGCTGCCCAAGTCGCCGACCATTGGTGATTCGATAACCGCTGGACGACCCACGGTCGCGCTTCGCGTTCCGAGTCATCCTGTCGCCCATTTGTTGATCGAGGCCGCTGACGTTCCCATCGCTGCACCATCCGCGAACCGGTTCGGCCGGATCAGCCCGACCACGGCGGCACACGTGGAGGATGAACTCGCAGGAAGCTACGAACTGCTACTTGATGGGGGCGCCACGACGATAGGCGTTGAGTCGAGTGTTGTGGATCTGTCCACCGGTCGACCTGTCCTGCTCAGACCAGGTGGAATCACCCTGGAGGCGCTGCGACAGATTGTGCCCGAGATCGAATTTGTGGAGAGGACGGCTCGCGCCGAAGAAGTTGCCGCAGATGCGCCGGGGCAGTTTCTTCGTCACTACTCGCCCCGGACTTCTCTGGTTCTGGTCGACGGAGGGGACACCCTGGTAGACGAGCTCTGTGCGTCGTTGAAGGACGAAGGTGTCCAGATCTCAGTCCTGGACCTGTCCGAGGAGCCGGATGTGGCTGCCCGGGAGCTCTACTCCCGCCTGCGGATTGCCGATTCGAGCGGGGCGACCCTGATACTCGCGCCCGTGTACGCCGACAGCGGCATCGGTCGTGCGGTCAATGATCGACTCTTCCGAGCAGCGCATGGACGGATCGCAGCGGACTCGATGAAGTCGACCGTGACCGATCTGGCCAGATTGTCGGCGGAACCTGGTTGACCGTTCCGTTGATGACTCGTTCGGCCTCGACCCCGCCGGAGTGCCATTCCGAGAGGCCGGGAATCATCGAGAGTGTCGGTATGCTCTGACAGTGATTTCTACACATCAGCTGTCCCGAGTCCCTTCATGGAGATCCGAGCGATGACCAGTAGGTCGACAACTGATGTCGAGCAGAGCCTGCCACTCGGCATGCTGATGGCGTGTCGACCCAAACAATGGGCCAAGAACGTCCTGGTGTTCGTGGCACCGGCCGCGGCCGGGGTGATTACCGAGCCCTACCATCTGCGCCTAACGATCGTCGGATTCATTGCGTTCTGCATGGTTTCATCGTCGACCTATCTGCTGAACGACATTCTGGATGTCGAGTCAGACCGAAAGCATCCGACGAAACACCGCAGGCCGATCGCCTCAGGTGTGGTGCCCGTCCCTGTCGCAGCGACGATGTCGGCGATCCTCTTCGTTTCCGGAGTCCTGGTAGCCCTGACTGCCAACTGGGAACTGGCACTTGTGGTAGCGCTGTATGCGGTCCTCACCACCACCTATTCGCTCTTCCTCAAGTCGATCCCCGTTCTGGATCTGGTGATCCTGTCATCGGGTTTCATCCTCAGACTGCTCGGCGGTGCCTACGCCGCCGAGGTCGAGGTTTCGGACTGGTTCCTGATCATCTCGCTGTTCGGATCGATGTTCATCGCTGCCGCGAAGCGGTTTGCCGAAAAGAGAGAGCTCGGAGACCAGGCTGCCGAGCTCCGGCCCACCCTTGGCGAGTACAGCCTGGAGTATCTGGGCTTTCTTAGGGCGGTGTCAGTTGCGGCGCTGGTCATCAGCTACTGCATGTGGGCGGTCGAACGTGCCCACCTGAACAGCGCATCGCCATGGGCTCAGATCTCGATCATTCCCTTCCTGATCGCAGTTCTCCGCTACGCGCTTCTGGTGGACCAGGGTAAGGGCTCGGCACCAGAGGACGTGATCCTCCATGACCGGCAGATGCAACTGATGGGAGCTGTGTGGATCGTTCTATTGATGGCGGGGGTGTACGCATGAGCGACCTTTCTGGCCCCGCCAGCAGCAATGGCGCCGCCACCGGGATTGGCCCCGCCAGCAGCAATGGTGCCGAAACTGACTCCGATCCTGATTTCAGCTCCAAGCCGGTACTTCTCAGCGGTTGGGGAAGGACCACGCCGGCACTCTGCGACCTCGTCTCTACCGGGTCGGCCGAAGGTGTAGCCCGCGCAGTCACGGACGTCGGCGAGAGAGGAATTATCGCCAGGGGGCTCGGCAGAGCCTACGGAGATTGTGCCCAGAACGCCGGAGGGTCGGTCCTTGACGGCCCCAAGCTCCGTGGAGTGATCGACGTCGACCTGGCAAACGGCATTGTCCGGGCGCACGCCGGAACCAGCCTGGATGACCTGATGAAGTGGTTCGTCCCACTCGGACTGTTTGTTCCAGTCACCCCTGGAACCCGATCGGTCACCGTAGGCGGAGCAATAGCTGCTGATATTCACGGCAAGAACCACCACGCCAAGGGCTCGTGGGGAAACCATGTAGTTTCCTTCCGGCTTCTCGACGGCCACGGGGCAATTCGCGATGTATCTCCGATCACCGATCCGGGCCTCTTCTGGGCGACCATGGGCGGGATGGGGCTAACCGGAATTGTTCTTGACGCAACGATCAAGATGAGCCCGATCGAGTCCGCGTATCTGATGGTCGATACCGACCGGACCAACAACCTCGATGAAGTCATGACTCTCATGGTCGAGGGTGACGAGTTCTATGAGTACTCGGTTGCTTGGATTGACCTCATAGCCAAGGGCCGCAACATGGGCCGGTCGATCCTTGAGAGAGGACATTTCGCCACCGAGGCGGAAGTCACGTCCCGTGGAAAACACGATCCGCACAAGTACTCGACCCACCAGCTCGTCTCACCGCCGGATGTACTCCCGTCCGGGTTGTTGAACCATCTGACAATCCGGGCGTTCAACGAAGTCTGGTATCGGAAATCACCCAAGAAGCGCAGGGATCACCTTGCAACCATCGAAGGGTTCTTCCATCCGCTCGACATGATCGACGACTGGAACAGGATGTATGGCCCACGCGGGTTCCTGCAGTGGCAGACCGTGCTTCCGGATTCCGCAACTGACGTGTTGCGCGTGGCGGTGGAGCGACTGTCCAACTCGGGTGCCTCGTCATTCCTTGCGGTTCTGAAACGGTTCGGGCCCGGCAATCAAGGGCACCTGTCGTTCCCCGCGAAGGGTTGGACGCTGGCGCTCGACATTCCGGTCAGCCCCGAACTCCACGGACTTCTGGACGAACTTGACGAAATGATCGTGGAGGCCGGCGGCCGGATTTACCTGGCAAAGGACAGCCGTGTGCGGCCCGAGTTGATTCCGGTGATGTATCCGCGACTCGACGAGTGGCGCGAGATCCGGGACAAGGTGGATCCGGACCGCAAGTTCCGTAGCGACATGAGTCGTCGGCTCAACCTGATCTGAGCCGACAACTACTGCCGGGCGGTTCAGCCGCCTACGTCTGCCTTGTACCGATCGAGTGACTGCTGGAATGCGTCGTTCGAGGAAGTAATCGTCGAAGCGGCATCCTTGCCGCCGAGGGTCACGTTCTCGAGAGCATCACGGTAGATCTTACGGAATTCGTTGTAAGGACCGATGACGGGTCCGGGATGCGACGGGTCGAGGCTGTCGAGCCCCGCGGCGGCTATTGCCAGCCAACCGCCCCTCCGGGTGGTGGTGAAGTCCTTCTGGATACCCGGATCCTCGAGTGCCGACTTGCGAATCGGAAGGTAAGAGCCCTCGAGGGTCCAGCGGACCTGCTGGGGAACTTCGTTGGAGTACTTGATGAAGTCCCATGAAGCGGCAACCGACTCCGGATGGTCCCTGTTGACCAGATACCAGGCGGCCCCTCCGATCTGTCCCTTGCCGGCATCCGTCAGCCCCGGATTGAGTCCCACGCCAACCGAAAGGGTGTCGAACTTGATGCCCGAGAGGTCGATGCCAAGATCCTCGGCACCAATATCGGAGTTGCTCAACGTTCCTTGGATCGCAGCGTCCACGGTCGTGATGGCGGTCGAGGTGTCGATCAGCATCGACGAGGTCTGGGTAGCCATTGCGAACAGCTGGTCGAACGCCTTGGCATAGGGGATCGGCTTGAGCAGTCCACTGTCGGTCATCGACTTGAACCAGTCGAAGATGGTGGTCACCTCGGGAGAGGCCATGAGCGACTCGCTCGCCAGGTCAGACCTGCCGTTGTCGTTGTTGACGATCGGAACTGCTTCGCCTGTGAGCCAGTGTTCCAGGTACCAGGAATCAAGTCGCAGCACCATCGGCTGGGTGACGGACTGCAGTCCCGGCACTCCCGCGGCCTTGGCGTCCATGATCTTCTGAGAGGCAGCGCGAAGTTCCTCGAGATTCTTGGGAAGCTCCGTGGTGCTCAGCCCTGCAGCTTCGAAATGGTTCTTGTTTATG
Organism: Microthrixaceae bacterium; assembly: GCA_049647585.1. Classification (GTDB taxonomy): domain Bacteria; phylum Actinomycetota; class Acidimicrobiia; order Acidimicrobiales; family Microtrichaceae; genus JAGQSZ01. Next base: position 136,227 of record JBARXY010000026.1, read on the forward strand.
TACAGGACCGGTTCAGAAACGCTGAAGGCTCCCGGCCAGAGAACATCCTGGACGGTGTAGGCAGAGGTGACCGCTGGAAGTATGTCGTCGTAGACCTTCTTTGAATCCGGGTCGGCCTTGATACATGCGGACGCCGGAACCGCCGTGCCCGAATCGATCATGAACTGCAGCGACGTGTCGACGTTCATGATCAGGTCGGGAAGCGTCTCTGGGTCCGACATGGCGTCGGTGTACTTCTTGAGCATCTCGTCGTAGTTGCCCTGGGACTCGACGTGGACCTTCACCTTGTCCTGCGACGCGTTGTAGTCCGCAGCGGTGGCCTCGAGAGTGGCCGCCGTCTTCCCGACCCACGCGTGCCAGACCGTGATGTCGACAGGCCCATCGGAATCGTCGAGTGCCTTGACCGGGCAGAGCGATGCGTCGACCTTGTCGTCCGGCTTGGCACCGGAGTCTCCCTTGGCGGTGTCATCGCTTCCTCCGCACGAGGCAACGACCAAGGCCATCGCCGCAAGGCCTGCCAGGGTGCGCCAGGTCCGGCGACGCAACGGCGAGGTCTGGGATCCAGGCCTCGGAGTTGATGAAGTTGTTGGCATCTAGCTACTCCTGATGACTTTCTTGTGTGGACAGCTGGATCACTGTCCTATATCGGCCTTGTAGGCATCGAGGGACTTCTGCAGTTCGCTATTTATGGTGGCGATGGTGGTCTTGGGATCCTCACCCTTGTTGATCATGTCCTCGACGCCATTCTTCACGCTCTGGCGGAACTCCTTGTATGGGCCTATGACCGGACCTGGGAAGTCGACGTTCAACGACGAGAATCCCTTGTAGGTGATGGCCATCCACTGCCCGAGGCGTGTCGACTCCCATTCCTTCTGCAGTTCGGGGCTCTCGGTTGCCTTCTTGCTCACGGGAAGCGAGGAACCTTCGAGTGCCCAGATGACCTGCTGCTCAGGCTGGTTGAAGAACTTCATGAAGTCCCAGGCTGCGGCGATCTTGGCCGGGTCTTCGTCATCGACCAGGTACCACGCAGTCCCGCCCATCTGACCGCGACCGGGACCGGTCAAGCCCGGCAGTTCGCCAACCGTGATCCGAAGGTCGGGAAAAACGAATCCCGACAGGTCCAGACCGTCCTCAAGTCCGACATCTTCGGGCTTGATGGTTCCCGATATCGCAGCGTCCACTGTGCTCAAAGCCGAGGAACTGTCGATCAGCATGGAGGATGTCTCGCTGGCCATCGCCAGGAACGGTGCGATCTGGTCGTTGTAGTCGGTGTACTTGAGCAGGCCGTCGGCGTGCATGTCCCGAACCCATTCGAAGACCTTCAGGGTTACCGGATTGTCGTATTCCGCCTTGGTCGCCAAGCCAGAGCGGCCGTTGTCCTCGTTCACGACCGGCTGATCAGCACCGCTGATGAGGTATTCGAGCGGCCAGGAGTCGATTCGCATGACGAGTGGCGCATCGATCTCGGAGCCCTTGGCGTCCTTGACCTTTGCGGCCTTGAGCTTCTCGGCGGTCGCACGCAGTTCGTCGAGGGTCTTGGGGAGGGTCTTGGGGTCGAGTCCGGCGTCCTCGAACTGGCGCTCGTTGACGAACAAGGACGCTCCGGCTGCGTTGAAGGCGCCGGGCCAGAGCACGTTGTCGATGCTGAAGGCCTCCTTGACGATCGGGAGCATGTCGTCGTAGATCGCCTGAGAATCAGGGTCTGCTTCGATGCAGTCCGATACCGGTATAGCGACGCCGGAGTCGGCCATGAACCGGGTGACGGTGTCGTCGGGCTGGACGATCTCAGGAAGTGACCTCGGATCCGCCATGGAATCCTCGAACTTCTTGAGCTGTTCGTTGAGAGTTCCCTGGTTTTCGGCGTGTACGACGACCTTGTCCTGGCTCGCGTTGTACTTGTCGACGATCTTCTCCAGAGCGATTCTGGGTGAGCCGATCTGAACGTGCCAGACGTTGATGTCCACCGGTTTGGTGATGTCATCGAGGGCGTCGACCGGGCAACTGTTCTCGGACGAGTTCGAATCCGGGGACTTGGAGGCACCGTCCTCACCTCCGCTCCCGCATGCCCCTGCAACCAGGGCTAGCGCGGCAGTGATACCAACGATCCCGGTCGAAGTGAGCTTCCCGCGGGTCGTGGTCCTCCTGAACGGGTTCCACTTGGGAGCATTCCGCCCGGCCGTGGCATCTCCCAACGTCATCATCCGTTTACTCACCCTCCTACCTCGGTTGCATATTCATCGAGAGCCTTCTGGAAATCTGAATTGAAGGACTTCAGGGTCGAATCGACTGAGTCGCCCTGAAGGACGATTTTCTCCATCGCTGCTTGGAATCCCGATCGGAACTTGTCGTAGGGGCCGATAACCGGGTTCGGGAAGTCAGGATTGGTGTTCTTGAACTGCTCATTGACGACACTGAGCCAGCGGCCGGCAAGGTCGTTGGCGAAATAGTCGGTGATCTTCGGGTTTGCCTGGACCGTGGTGGTCGTCGGAAGGTACGAGCCCATCAGCGTCCATTGGACCTGCACAGGTTCGCTGTTGAAGTACTTCATGAAGTCCCAGGCCGCAGCGATTTTGGAAGGGCTGTCGCTGTTGACGAGGTAACCGGCGGAACCGGCAGGGCTGCCCTGCCCGGCCTCCTTGAGGCCGGGGACCGGGTAGACGTTGATGTCCAGGCCCTTGAGTTCCTCGGTATTGATTCCTTCGGCACCCTCGATTGCGTCACCCTTGTAGGAGTTCTGCACGATTGAGTTGACGGTCGTGATCGATCGCGAACCCTCGATGAGGATCGATGCGTTCTGCTGGCCAAGTGCGAGGAACTGGTCGATCATCCCTGGGCGTCTCGGGAATGCCTTGAGCAGCCCGTCCTTCTCCATCCCCTGGAGCCAGGTGAGGATTTCGCGGGTGTTCTCGTTGTCGATGGTGGACTTCGTGGCGAGTCCATCGTGACCGTTCGCCTCGTTGACGATCTCCTGTCCGACACCAGTCAGCCAATTCTCCGGATACCACCCGTAGAGTTCGATGACGATCGGGGTCTCGACGCCCGGGATGTTCGCCGACTTGATCTTCTCGGCGACCTTCCGCACGTCGGCCAGCGTCTGGGGCACATCGGCGGCCCCCAGGCCGGCCTTCTTGAGATGATCGTTGTTGACGTACATGATCGGCATCGAGATTCCGAACGCCGCAGGCCACAGAACCTTGCGGATACTGAATGTGTTGCGCACCTGGGGTAGGAGGGCGTCGTAGAACTTGCTTGCTTCAGGATCAGCCGCGATGCAGTCACCGCTGGCGATCACCGACCCCGAGTCGACCATGAACTGAAGGGTCGTATCTTCGGAGAAGATTGCATCGGGAAGCGAAGTGACATCGTCCAGTCTCGCTTCGTACTTCTTGAGGAGTTCTTCGTAGGTTCCCTGGGCCTCAACGTGGACCTTCACCTTCTTCTGGGAAGAGTTGTAGGCGGCAGCGGCATCATCGATCGCCTGCTTGGTCAGGGCGGTGTAGGCGTGCCAGACGGTTATGTCGACCGGCCCATCGGCGTCATCGAGTGCGGCCACCGGACAATTCTTGGCGTTGACCTCGGGGGCCTCGTCGCCGGACCCTGTACCCGGTCCCTTATCAGAGCTTTCCCCGCCGCTCCCGCACGCCGAGACCACGAGCGCGAGCGAGAGCAGGGCCGCGGCGAAGGTGCCAAGCCTGCGAGACCTGAGCTTGAGCTTCGGACCTGCCTGAAACGGATATGTCCTGTGGGACATATCCGGGGATTCGTTGGCTGCCATCGTGATACTCCGAACATGTCGAGAGGTGAAGCTCTGAAGGTCGCGTCAACCAGGTCAACGACCAGTTTGTGTGACATTACAGGGTGCTGTCAGCCCTTCACGGCTCCTGCGGTCAGGCCGCGAACGATTTGGCGCTGGAAGAAGATCAGAAGGACGAGCAAGGGAAGCGCAGCGAGGATCGCCGCTGCGAAGCCCATGTTGAGTCGCTCCGGATTCTCCGAGCCGATGGTGCGAAGCGCCACCTGCACGGTTTGCCAGGCATTCTTGTCAGTTGCGAACCGCGGCCATACGTATTGGTTCCAGGCGCCGAGGAATGAGATGACGATGAAGCTGCCGATGATCGGCTTGCTCATCGGCATCGCGACCTTGAACAGGAATCGCAGGTGCCCGTATCCGTCCAGGACGGAGGCATCCCGGAGTTCGTTTGGAATCCCCAGGAATCCCTGACGTATCAGGAAGATGCCTACTGCCGTGGCCAGGAACGGAAGAGTCAGTCCCGGAATCGAATTGAGCATGTTGAGTTTGCGGATCAGTTCGACGTTCGCGATCAGAGTCACTTCGATCGGAAGTAGCAGCGTGCCGACGGTGAGGACGAACATGAGTTTCTTGAACGGGAACTCGAGGAATGCGAATGCGTACGCCGCAAGAGTGGCGGTGAGTAACTGGGCGACCACGATGACCGAGGTGACGATGAACGACAGGCCCATCGCCCGGCCCAGGTTCGCGTCACTCCAGGCTCGGTTGAACACGTCCCACTGGATGTCGACCGGGTGGAGAGGCTGACCGGCGTTGATGTATCGCAACGGGCTGGACAGCGCCCGCAGGATCAACATGTAGATGGGGAACAGAATCAGCACCGAAAGCAGCGTCAGCACCAGGTAGGTGGACGCCATGGACAGAATCTGCCGTAGCGATCGCCCGGAGGCCGCTTTCGCATTGGCCCTTTCGATCTCCCGGACCTCGTCGGGCGCAATATCCGTGTGGGGGACCTGTTCGTCTTGGTTCTGTGCCTGCGGGATCTCAGTCGCCATAGTGGACCCTCTTGGACATGATGGAGAACTGGGCACCTGCGACGACTGCGGTCAGTACGAACAGACCAAGCGACAGGGAAGCCTTGGTTCCAATACTTCGTACGCCTGTTGGGTCGGCGATCTTGTACAGGAGGGTCTCGGTCGCCCCGCCGGGGCCGCCACCGGTGAGGATCTCGATCTGGGCGTAGGCCTGGAGGGCGAAGATCACGAGCACAATCGCCAGGAACAGAAGCGCCGGCGAGATCGTGGGAACAGTGATCTTGAAGAAGCGTCGAACAGAGCCGTAACCATCGAGCGTCGCCGCTTCGATCAACTCCTCAGGAACTGTCTGGAGCGCAGCCAACACGACGATGAAGGTCAGGCCCAAGTTTTGCCAGACCGCCGAGAGCGAGACGGCGAACAGCGCCGAAGTTCCGTTGGTGAGACTCAGCCATGGCACGTTACGGAAGTAGCCGATCTCGGGGTTCACAAGCGTGAGAAAGACCACCGACGCAACTGCGACCGACGAGGCGACGGTAGAAGCGAAGACCGTCTGGAAGATCTTTATTCCCCTGAGTTTCCGGTTGGCGGCGACCGCCAACAGCACACCCAGGACCAGCCCGAGGGGAACCGTGTAGACCATGAAGAGCCCGGAGTGAATCAGCCCGTCCTTGAAGTCTGTTCCGGTCAGCGTGTCCAGGATCTGCTGGCCGCCCACCCAGGTGGCCGGTCGATTCCGGAAGCGTGACTGGTGGTGCATCGCATACCAGACGAGCCGGTACAGCGGGTAGTACGCGAACATCGCAAAGACGATCAGCGAGGGCAGAAGAAACGCATAGGCGAGTAACGCGTCGCGGGCCTTTTGGCCGAAGCGGCGGGTCTGAACGCTGCTCGGCACCGGTAGCTGAACGGCCTCGTGGGCTTCGGACGTGCGTGAGGATCCTGCCTGGCTCAATTCAGTCGCTCCGTGGTCACGGGATCGAACAGATGTAGTCCGTTTGGATCGGCCAGAACTTCGATCGACTCCCCGATGGCGAGCGACGGCGCATCGTTCGGCTGACGCACGATCATCTGGGTCGCCCCGACCGTGCACACCACATGGCGTTCATGGCCGAGCAACTCGATGTTCTCTACCCTGCCCTGCAGGCCGGGCCGGTCGGATCCTGAGGCGATGATCGTGAGGTGCTCGGGCCTGACACCGACGACGACCTCGGCGTTCTCGGTTGCCGAGCCCGACCCGTCGATCTGGATCGAACCGGTCTCACATTGGACCACGCAATTTCCGGTTCCGACCCCTTTGATCTGGCCTGTAATGATGTTCATCGGAGGACTACCGATGAAGCTGGCCACGAAAAGATTGGCCGGCGACTCATAGACAGCCTGCGGCGGACCAACCTGCTGGATCCGTCCGTCGCTGATGACCGCGATCCTGTCGGCCATCGTCATTGCCTCGACCTGGTCGTGGGTGACGTAGACGAAGGTCGTTCCGAGCCGACGGTGGAGGTCGACGAGTTCCAGACGGGTCTGGGTGCGGAGCTTTGCGTCGAGGTTGGACAACGGCTCGTCCATGAGGAAGACCTCGGGCGACCGGACGATCGCCCGGGCCAGCGCCACCCGCTGACGCTGCCCTCCTGACAGTTCCCCTGGCTTGCGCTTCATGTAGTCGGTCAGGCCGAGAACGGCAGCGGCCTCGGCAACTCGCTTGGCGCGTTCCGGCCCGGGAACTCGGGCCAACTTGTTCGCAACCAGCGGGGACTCGATGTTCTTCTCGACGGTCATATGGGGGTAGAGCGCATAGCTCTGGAAGACCATCGCTATGTCCCGATCCCGTGGGGGGATGTGGTTGACCACACGTTCGCCGATGGTGAGGATTCCGCTGGTGATTTCCTCGAGGCCGGCGATCATGCGCAAAGCCGTCGATTTGCCGCAGCCGGATGGTCCCAGTAGGACCATGAACTCGCCGTCGTTGACCTGCAGCGAGAACCGGTCCACTGCGGTTACATCCCCAAATTTCTTGGTGACCTCGTCGAATGTTACGGCGCCCATGTGTTCTCGGTCCTGTGGGTGTGAAGGTGGGTCTGGTGGGGTCGAATCAGAACTGACGGTGACTCAACACCATCTCCACTCTTATGCGGATCAGTTCCCCGATCGAGGATGCTCGAAGGTTCCGAACCGTCCCATGAGATCGTCCCGGCAGGCTACGCAGATGGTCGCGTCTGCGCCACCCTTGGCTCAGGCGGTTCGAGTTGTATAGAACGGGTCGTCGATTTCATCGCACCGCTCTGACACAGCATCGATGACCTCGGTGATTTTCCGTCCCACATCGCCCGTTCCTGCAGCGACGAGAGTGGCGACCACCAGGTCGAGGTCAGGTTGGTACGACATGATCCAGCGGGCGTACATCGTTGCGTCCATCCAGCTGAGTTCGTCGGTGCTGAGGCCCATCACTTCCTCGGAACCGAGACATGACCTACTGCGAAGCCGTTCCCAGCTGATCGAGGTGGAGGACCTGACGATTGCTTCCGCAACAGACTCGACGGAAGGATCGACCCTGCTGGGTTCGTTGAACGCTGATTGCAGGGCGGCTGCCTCGCGCCAAGTGACCTTGCCTCTAGAGGCGATTATCTCCATGATCGAGTCGAGCCACATTGACAGCTTCAACAATTCAATCGGTGGCTCCTCGCCTGGCGATTGAAGCCCCATCACCCGGTGGAGCGTGTCGACCGATACACCTTTGGGTGTATCCGGAAAGTCGGCAGATGGCCACGAGTTCTGTATCAGCTCTCCGTCGATCTGCAGCCTGGAGGCAAACTCGCCGTTGCGGGAAAGCACAATTGAGTAGGAGACATCATCAGCTCCGTCGTCATCGAGATCGAGATCCACCAGGTCATCCCCATCCAGGAGGGCATCCGGAAGATGAGGCAGCGAGTCGAGCGGGACTGCCGTGCCGGACATCGTGATGCCGATCGCCTGCCACGACGCCGGCGCGTGGAACCCGAACAGGTCGGCCGAACCTGACCGGTCATCAGCTGCCAGGTGCTTGACGTGGAGGTTCAGTCCATCGCCATCAGGCTCGAACCCGACCGCGGTTGGCGACGGAAACGAGTCGACAATTTCGAGCAGTGCTTCAGCATTGGGCATGTTTGGCGGGGTCGTCGGCATTGGGTTCTCCATCAGTCGTTTGCGACAGTGGGGTCCCATTGGGGGTGGGACCGACCCGGTTGCGAATTCTGACACTGTGGCGACCGCTGGCCGAGCGGTATGACGGGGGAGCGGATCCCGGTCGATACCATCGCTGGTTTGATGCCTTGCTAGGGAAGCGGATCGACGTTGGCCATCGCTGCTGGCATTCGACGTAGCACCATCTCCCTGGCCAGACGCGCATCGCTCGCCACATAGGCCCGCATCTGGATCTCATCGAGATCGTGGATGCGGGATCGGTCGACCTCGACGGGACCCAGGCCAAGCATCTTCGACAGCGGCTTGAGTCCGCAGGAGACCCCGAGAATTCGAGCGACGTCGCCTCGATAGAGGCGGTATCCGTCGATGTGGCGGTGATCCCACCAGCTACTTGCGCGACACGTTGTCTCGACCTCGGCGGCCCCAACAACCGATTCGGCTGTCATTTCGACCATATATTGCGCTGCCCGCTCGGGCGCGTGCTGCGCTGGCCGTCCTGATGCGATTCTGCGAGAGGACCCGCGTCTGCGTCTTGGCTCGCGTGTCCCGTTCAATCCGAGGGAGAGCCCGAGCCGATCGGCCCTCTCCATGATGAAGGGCAGGTCGAACGACGAGCCGTTCCAAGTGGCGATCAGGCCCGGCGCCAGTAGGGAAAGGAAGGAGTCAGTTCGCAGCAGCAAATCTTCCTCTTCTCCCAGGAAGACCTCGTCGCCATCGGTGGTGGAAACGGCCACGGCGACGATGGCCGAGCATCTGGAGTCAAGGCCGTCGATGGTCGTGTCGGTCTCGATGTCGAGCCCGTAGCACGGGGGGATGTCGGTCAACGGTGTCCGGGTCACAAGGTGATCGTAGGTAGTGGCACTGACACTGAGGCCGACCGCTCCCGATGTGCACCGGCCGGGTGCGGAGTCACCGGTACGATCAATCTGGCGGAACAACCGGGAGCATCCTTGTCACGACACCTCATAACGAGCGCATTGCCGTACATCAACGGTGTGAAGCACCTTGGCAACCTTGTTGGCTCCATGCTGCCCGCCGACGTCTACGCCCGATACCTGCGCTCCTCCGGCGAGGAAGTGCTGTTCGTCTGCGCAACCGACGAACACGGCACCCCTGCCGAGCTAGCAGCCCGAGAGGCGGGTCAGGACGTTGCCGAGTTCTGTGCCGAACAACATGAGGTCCAGAGGGAACTCTGCGAACAGTTCGGACTCTCATGGGACTGGTTCGGACGCACGTCCCTGCCCCAGAACCACGAGCTCACCAACTACTTCGCCCGCAAACTCCGCGACGAGGGATTCTGCGAGATTCGCTCGACCGCCCAGGTGTTCTCGATCGCCGATGACCGGTTTCTGCCCGACCGTTACGTCATAGGTACCTGTCCGAACTGCAGCTACGACCGCGCCCGGGGCGACCAGTGCGAGAACTGCGGCAAACAACTCGACCCGACCGACCTGATCGATCCCCGTTCGGCCATATCGGGCTCGACCGAGCTTGAGGTCCGCGACAGCAAGCACGTCTTCCTTTTGCAATCCAAGCTCGCTGATCGCATCCGGGCGTGGATCGACACCAAGGATTCCTGGCCGTCCCAGACCAGGGCCATCGCATACAAGTGGCTCGACGAGGGGCTCCGTGACAGGGGAATCACCCGGGATCTCAACTGGGGAATTCCGGTGGACCCCGATGACTTTCCCGAAGCCGCGGGCAAGGTCTGGTACGTCTGGTTCGACGCTCCGATCGGCTACCTCGCCGCCGTACAGGAATGGGTCGATGCCGGCAACGGGGGTGACGACCCGGTCGTGGCCTTCGAGAGGTGGTGGCGCACCGACCGCGGCGCCGAAGATGTCGTCTATACCGAGTTCATGGGCAAGGACAACGTTCCGTTCCACACGTTGAGCTTCCCGGCGACCCTGCTCGGAACTGGCGAGGACTGGAAGCTGGTCGACCGGCTCAAATCGTTCAACTGGCTGACCTACTACGGCGGCAAGTTCTCGACCAGTGACCACAGGGGCGTCTTCATGTCAGATGCTCTTGAGCTGCTGCCCGCCGACTACTGGCGCTGGTACCTCATGTCCAACGCTCCCGAGTCCGACGATTCGAGCTTCACATGGGAACTCTTCGGATCATCGGTCAACAAGGATCTGGTGGGAACCCTCGGCAACCTGGTCAATCGCACCGTCACCCAGGTCGGGCGACATTTCGACAACCTCGTCCCCGCCGGCGGGGAGCCCGGCGAAGAGGAGGCGGCTCTGCGCTCTCAGGTGCAGGCTCGGCTCGGCGAGTACATCGAACACATGGATGCGCTCGAGTTCCGCAAGGCAACTGCTGCACTCAAGTCGTTGTGGGCAGCAGGAAACGTCTACCTCGAAACCCGGGAGCCTTGGAAGACCGTGAAGGTCGACAAGGACCGGACCGCCTGCACGCTGCGAACAGCGCTCGAGCTGCTGGTGCTCTGCACAGTTGCTTCGCAACCGTTCGTGCCGTCGACCACTGACGTGCTGCGAGGCGTATTCCCGGATATCGATTGGTCGAGCATCAAGTTGGACCAGGACCTCGCGCGATTGGACCTGTTGACCGAGGGATCAGCGATCGAACCAGCCGGGCTGCTATTCAAAAAGCTCGATGAAGATCAACTCGATGCTTGGCGCGAGCAGTTCGGCGGAAGCGAGACCGGAACGAGTGACGGAGCAGAAAATCGGTGAGCTTCAACCGCGTCACACGTTTGATCGGGGACAGTCTGTTGAAGGTGCTGCTCCTGGGCGTACTCGTCGCTCTCTCCGGAGCAGTGCTCGGACTCGCGGTGGGTTACCCGATCGGTCGTATCAAGTTCTCCGAGTCGAACGCCATCAGACTCGATCAGTCCCGTCTGGCAGGAACCGTCGATCCCGCCAACGCAGTGACCCAACAGACGGATCTACCCCTTGGCTGGGAGGCGGGTGAGCCAGGACTTTCCGCATTCGGAATACTTGGCAACGAGTTCTGCGGAGAGAAGGTTCCGCTGCCCGGCACCCTTTCCACGGTCGAATCCTCGGTGTTCAAGAACGGGCAGAATTCCAGCCTCATTTCCCAAGCTGTCAGGGTCGAGCAGTGGCAGGGGGCCCGGGAATACATCCGCAGTGTCAAGCGAGCCCTCGAGAGCTGCAACAAGTTCTTTCAGAAGGGTCCCGACGACAAGCGCATAAGGATCGACATCAAGGACGGCGATGGTGAGGCTCCGATTACCGACTTCGTTGCGCGTCGATACGTCTCGAGCCAGGGCACAGATGTCCAGAACTGGTCGATCATGGCGGTCGGAGATGTACTCGTGGGCACTCGCTACCTGGGCCAGAGCAGCCCGCAGAGAGCTTTCATGTCCGATGTCGAGAATGAAATCCTCATCCGGATAGCACCGCAGACCTTTGCAGTGGGCGAAAGCGATTCCGGACCGAAGTCGAGTGCCGAAGACGGCTCGCAGACCTCAACGACAGGATCGACCGTCATCGAAGGGGGAGCGGCCGACGAAACACCCTCGCTGTCGGGCGATGAGACCACCACAACCGCACCGGGTGGCTGAGAGGTTTTCGAGCTAGTTAGTCGGACCTCAGAGCTGCTCGACGATTAGGCGGTACAACTCGGCCATGGGCTGGCCGACCTCTGCTCCTGACCTTTCGAGTTGCTCCCGCTCACGTTGCCTGAAGCCCTCGAGAGGTTCGTCGGTCGACAATTTGTAGAAGTGCGTGGTCTCGACCTGTGACTGATGCGCCTCGAGAGCTGCAATCCGCCGCTGATGGTCGGCTTCGAGAACGATCTCCGCGTGGTTGGCCTCGTCGGGCTCGAAAAGCAACAGCGCCTCCGGTCGGTGTGGCTCGAGCCCGGCATTGAGTTGCTCGCGGTAGAAGAACGGATCGCGGGCAGCGACGACACCATCGACGCAGAGCTGACCGGCAGCATGATGATCCGGATGAAGCCGATAGCGCTTCCACGGGTCGTGGCCGAGAATCACCGTGGGACGAAGTTGACGAATCACCTCGGCGACCTGGCCCCGTCGGCTCAGCCCCGCATCCAACTCGCCATCGACCGCGTTGAGGAACACCACCTCGCCATTCGCCCCAAGCGCGGCAGCGGCGCACTGCTGTTCTTCCTTGCGGCGCTCGACAAGCTCGGCCTGATCGGCGTCGGGATCCCAGGTGCCCTTGGACCCATCGGTGAGCACCAGGTGACTCACCTCGGCGCCCATCCGGGACCACTTTGCAAGGGTCGCGCCGGCATGGAACTCGGCGTCGTCAGGGTGAGCAGCTATCACCAACACGCGGTCGGGTACTTCAAGGTCGAATGAGTCAATCATTTCAAGTCCTCCACGATCAGCATCCCCTCGCCGATCAGGTCCGACAAGTCCGCCAGATGGCGGGGAACCCTGATGTCCTCCGGCTCATCGATGTCCCAACCCAGACGTTCGGATGTCACGACTGTGACTTTCAGACCCGCCTGCTCCGCAGAGTGGCGATGCCTGTCGAATGATCCCGGGCCAAACTCGAATCTGAAGTCGGACTCCGTTGGAACCGAGATCACATTTGTTCCCATACCCCGGCGGTCAGGAACCAGCTTGACCTCTGTGGCCGACGCAACCGTGAAGGGTTCAAGATCGGGGATGAAGGGCAGGTCGGAATGGACCACCACCAGCCGTTCCTCACGACGCTCGGCGGCTCGGCCCATCGTTTCCTGAACCGCCCCGTTCAGGCCCAGCCCGGGGGTCCATTCGATGTCGACCCCGAGCGCGCGGGACCAGTCGGCAACTTCCCGGTCGTCACAGATGACACTCACACGTAGGTGGGAGCAGGCTGCGATCACGCGTTCAGCCATCAAACGGGCGAGTCTCTTACGCTGATCGGGACTCATGACCGGCGACAGCCTGCCCTTCGCCTCGCCAAAGGCCTTCACCGGGATCGCAACTCGAGCTGGGCCGTGTGTACGCACGCAGCGAGCTTAGGTACCTATCCAAAGTCGACGGTACCGGGGCACAGAGCCGGGGTACCGGACCGGACTGCGGCTCGGCCTGAGCAGCGGGACCGCGATTCGGATTCGGAGCGGGACCGAGTCGTCGGACAGCTGCCATCTCTTACAAGTCGGACTGAGAGCGACCCATTGGGCCGGCGTCGGCTCTAGGGTTGAAAAATGCGCATTCGAACTGCGGTTATCGGTGGCGGTTCGTGGGGGACGACGGTCGCCCACCTGGCGGCCCATCAGGTCCCGACCATGCTCTGGGCGCGCCGGGACGATCTGGCGACCGAGATCAACGAGCAACACACCAACGAGCGATATCTGCCCGGGTTCAGCCTCCATCCAGACCTTTCCTGCAGCTCCGATCTGATCGAGGTGGTCCAACAGGCTGACGTTCTGGTGATGGGCGTCCCATCGCAAGGGTTCCGATCTGCCCTAGAGCAGGTCGCTCCGCACGTGCGGGCGTGGGTTCCGGTCCTGTCGCTCACCAAGGGCCTCGAACAGACCACGCAGCTGCGGATGACCCAGATCATCAACCAGGTGATGCCGGGGCATCCGGCAGCTGTTCTGACTGGTCCGAACCTGGCTAAGGAGATCCTTCGAGGAGATGCTGCGGCGGCTGTCATCGCCACGGCCGACCCTGTGGTTGCCGATCACCTCCAGCAGATTTTCCACATGAACCTGTTCCGGGTCTACACCAGCCCCGATGTGATCGGCTGTGAGCTTGCAGGGGCTCTCAAGAACGTCATTGCCATCGCTGCCGGAATGGCTGACGGACTGGGAACCGGTGACAACACCAAGGCAATGGTCATCACCCGTGGGTTGGCCGAACTGAGCCGGCTCGGCGAGGCGATGGGAGGGCAGTTCGCAACGTTCGCCGGGCTCGCGGGCATGGGCGACCTGATGGCCACGTGCATGTCGCGGCAGAGCCGAAATCGCCATGTCGGTGAAGAACTCGGCAAGGGGCGGACCATCGAGGAGGTCAGCGCGGACATGAACATGGTCGCAGAGGGAGTGAAGACCAGTCGTGTGGTGATGGCGCTCGCCAAGCAGTACAACGTCGAGATGCCGGTGGCTTCGGAGGTGTTCGCGGTCTGCCACGAGGGAGCAACGGCTCTCGATGCCTACCGTGGTCTCATTCGCCGCCAGATCGGCGGGGTCGAACACAGCTCATTGCAGTTCCACTGACCAGACCCGTCGAGGCCGGCCGACTTCGCCGGTTGGGGCCGGAAGTGCAACGCCTCCTAGCCTTGCGGCGATGTCTGAGCAGCGCAGCAGTGGTGTCAACCAGGTTCAAGAGCGCCGGGTAGCAGGCGTGGAACAACGAAGTCTCATCCGGGCCAGAGAGCTGGACCGAGAGGAGCCCGTGCGTTGTGCAGTTCCGCTCGGAACGATCGACGCCGGCGCAATGGCAGATGTCGACCCTGCGGGCTTGTTGCAGATGCGCGGCGCATCGTGGAGTGTCGACTGGTGGATCGGCGCAGCTGACCGTTGGCATTTTCCTTCCCAGGACGCCACGGTCGTCCAGTCGCTCGTCGACTCGACACCTGTTGTGCAGACCGCCATGCACGTCCCAGGCGGCGAGATCATCCACCGGGTGTTCGCCGTCAGGGCCAGTTCGGACTCAGCCCCCGACACGGTCCCTGCTACCTCAACTGGCGAGGGGTCAACCACTGGGACAGGACCCGCCTTAGACCCGGACGAAGCTCCTCGCTGGGACGACTCGGCGGTGGTTGTCGAGGTTGAAAATCGCAGTTCGACGCCTGTGGCGCTCGCTTTTGCATTCGTTCCACTTGGGCTGTCCGGGCCCGGTGAGATCAACGAACTGTCAGTCGGCGGCAACACAATCTGGGTCGACGGTGAGGTGGCCGGAGTTCTCTCCCGCCCCGTGTCCAGACGTGTCGTCGGCCCACCGGGAACGGCCTCGATCCGACTCGACATGACCGATGACGAGGATCCGGAGGGCACCTGGGCCGTGCCCGGACAGTTGGCTGAAGGCGCATATGTCGTTCCGCTACCCCACACGGCAGTTGTCCGACTTCTGATCCCACGCATCGTTGGGCGGACCGGAGGGTCTGGCAATCGGTGGGGCCGTCGACGGAGCAACGTAGGCCCGGTTCCCGGAGCGACATGGCAGGCACCGACCTCGGAACAGATCAGCAGCGGCTGGTCCGTGCACACACGTGACGCGGCTTCGATAACGACACCGGAGCCGCTTCTGGCAAGCCTTTTGAAGGTTGCCGAGAGTCACCTGTTGGTCGCATCCACCGATGTCTTCCTCGATGGCGATGGAGTGGTCCCCACGGCGCTTCGCAACGCCCAACTCGTAGAGAATCTGGTGACTGCCGGTATTGACGAGCCGCTCGGTCCGATCGCCAGGGCGCTGGTCGACTCTGAGCGAATCGGCGGTTCGATTCGCATGCCTGATCGCAGTGACGCGGTGGTGGCGCTACTTCACGCAGCTGCGCCTCTGATGGTGGGCTCGCGCTCGGAAGTCTGGACCGAAGACCTCATCGGAGCGGTGGCGAAGGGAATCCATCGAATCGGACAGGGCAAGGGGATCGTTCCGGGGTCAGCCCAGGACCGGCCGTTGGACGCGGCGCTGGGGGGTTGGTCCCTGACTCGTTCAGCGGCAGTGGCTCTGTCCCGACTCGCACCGGCGTTGCGCTTCGTAGATCAGCCAGAAGTTGCGGAGTCCGCGGAGTTGACAGCGCAGCGACTGTGGGCCGAGGTCGGGACCCTGCAGGTTGAGCTATCTGCGAAGCTTTCGGGTCTAGCTGACTTGAGCTCGCAACGATCTCTTCTTTGGAGGGCGATCCTCGAGCGTGCCTCGGTTATCTCTGGAGCTTCAACCGCTGTTGACGGGCTCATGGCTTTTGCAAGGGTGGGCAACCTGGGGGTCCTGGGATCCTTCGTCGACGCCGACGGAAACTCTGTCGGAGACATCGCGGTAGACCCTGCGGCGATTGCAGCGCGGGCGGGTGCGGTCATGGATCTTGTGTGTGCCGAGGGAGCGGAGGGTCCGGTGATTCTGCCGTCCTGGTCGCCACATTGGTTCGACAAACCTGTTGAGGCGAACCGTGTGCGGACTTCATGGGGCTTGGTGTCGTACGCGGTGCGCTGGCACGGCGAACGTCCGGCGATCCTGTGGGAGATCGAGCCCGCGGTCGGAGCTTCATCGATGGCTGCGCCAGTGCTGACTGCGCCGGGCTTGGACCCACAATGGCGGGCATCGGGATGGTCGGGAGAAGCGTTGCTTTCACCCGTGCAGGTGTCCGACGAGGTGCTGGCGGAGATCGCCGAACGAGCGACCCCACGGCTGTCGGTTCAGCTCGGAATGAAGAAGCCCAAGAAGGGCTGACCAGCGGGCTGGGTGGCGGCTGACCCGCGGGCTGAGTGGCGGCTATGCCGGTGGGTCAACCGAGCTTGAGCGGCAGCGATTCGAGGCCACGAAGGGTGAAACTCGATCTGTAAGTCGGGGCCGATGCTCCCAGTCGATCAGTGTCCAACTCGATGCTCTGGAAGCGGCGGAGGAATGAACTGAAGACGATCTCGCCCTCGGCCCGTGCCAGATGTGCTCCCAGGCAGTGGTGTGCGCCCCAGCCGAAACTCAGGGGAGGGGTCTGTTCGGGAGAGATGAAGCGTTGAACATCGAATCTGGCGGCGTCGACGTAGACGGAATCATCGAGGTTGGCGCTTCCTTGGAGGACGACGAAGGAATCTCCCCTCGAGAATGTCTCACCAAACAGCTCGACGGATTGCAGCACGGTCCTGACGTTCATCTGGACCGGTGAGTCGGCGCGCAATATCTCCATGATTGCCGAGGACATCAGATCGGGATTTGATCTGAGTAGCTCCATCTGGTCCGGGTTGCGCAGAAGCAGCCACATCCCGTTGCCGATCAAGTTCGATGTCGTCTCGAAACCAGCTGAGTAGAGAAGAATTGCGTTCGCAATCAGTTCATCCGTCGAGAGCTTGTCGCCGTGCTCCTCGACCTCAATGAGGGCGCTCAGGAGGCCATCATCGGGGTGCGAGCGTCGCTCATCGATCAGGCCAACGAAAAAATTGATCAGCTCTTCGAGATCGTTCTTCCCATGCGCGATCGCCTCGTCGTCGGAAGCCGAGTCGATCAATGCGGTGACCGATCGCACCAAAGGTCTGATCCGCTCGGTCTCGTCGGTCGGAATCCCGAGCAACATACTGATGACGGAGATCGGAAACTCGGCTGCCAGGCCCGACACCAGGTCACCGCCACGGTTGCGGCCAAAGTCGTCGAGGATCGGGTCAAGCATTGACTGCATCAGGGGCCTCAGCGACTCGACCCGGCGAGGAGTGAATGCCCGACTCACCAGGGAACGAATTCGGGTGTGATCGGGTGGGTTCAAGAGCAACATGCTGGTCGTTGTTCCCTCAAGGACCCTCTGTCGACCAGAGATGGTGGGTCGTGAACCCATATCCTCCTCGGGGCGCCCGAGTTTGGGATGACGCAAGACCTCCAGGCAGTCGCGGTAGCCGGCTACCACGGTCGCTCCGGTTGAACTCTTCCACCTCGGCTTGGAAGCCCTGAGGCGTGAGTAGGCGGCATACGGATCCTGGCGGCCCTCTTGTGTGAGGATCGTCGAGATCAAAAGGTCGTCCGCCTGTGGATCCGTGAGCTCCCCGATCTCGATCATTCCAGAAGCTTTGCAGAATGCAGAAGCCCAATGGGCCCAGGAGCGGCGAAGAGTCTCAGCGATTTCGCACCGATGCTCGCTGGAGTGGGCCCGCCGAGTGCCGGTCGCGCCGGTCCTCGTTGCACGGGTGCTGGTTTACTCCGAGCCGCCGAGTGCTCAGCGAAGCACTTCGGGGCGGATCACCGCGGCAGGAAACCAGGCTGGAAGTATCCGTCCGTCTGAGCCTCTGCGCAGTTTGACCATCGCCTCATCCACCACTGCGACGGAGAACCCATGGGTCCAACGACGGTTGAAACTACTGAGCACCTCGACGGGTTCACCCACCGCCAGACGCCCCCGTAGATCGATCGGCTCGCTGGTCGGCGCGGCCGAACCCGGACGATCAAGTCCTGTCGAGTGATCAAGTCCTGTCAGATCGACAACCGTTGGCTTATCCACTTGGGACCCCCCGTGTGGTGAGCAGTGCGTTTCCTTCAGGATCGGCAGGTGGCGATCACTTTTCAAGGGAATGCGTCTGAATTCACATCGATTCTTGAGTGATCCATCGAAGGTCCCACAGGGTCTACGGTTCGGGCATGGCCTCCGCCAAGCCTCCTCCGACCCTGACATTGGAGAAGACTCTCTGGGCGGCGGGGAATGACGTGGTCGTCGGCGTTGATGAAGTAGGCCGGGGATCGTGGGCAGGTCCCTTGACCGTGGGTGCGGCGGTGCTTCCAACGGATCGCAGGGTCAACGGAGTCCGAGACTCGAAACAGTTGAGCGAGACTCGGCGCGAGGCCCTCTTCGATCGGGTTGCGGGCTGGTGTCGAGCCTGGTCAGTCGGGCACGCCAGTCACATGGAATGCGACGAACTTGGAATGTCAGCGGCGCAGAAGTTGGCTGCTGCACGCGCGATAGAGGGTCTGGGAATCTCTCCGGATGTCGTTCTGGTCGATGGCAACTGGGACTTCATCGGCAACGGCAAGACCCGGACGGTCATCAAGGGTGACACCAAGGTTCTCTCCATCGCTGCTGCATCGATTCTGGCGAAGGTGACCAGAGACCGGATCATGCGGGCCGAGGCCGAGAACTACCCGGCCTTCGACTTCGACCGGAACAAGGGGTATCCCTGCCCTCGACATCAGTTCGCACTCAAGGGATATGGACCAACACCGATCCACCGTCGTAGCTGGGCCTTCATGGACTCGCTGCCATGGCCGGGGCTCAGGCTGCCCCCGGTGAACGCCAGGTATGAGCTTTCCAAACCGGTCGCAGCGGTTCTGGAATTCGAGGGCTAGACTGCAAACATTAGTTAGCAAATGCTTTCACTTGTTACATGGAGCTGTGTCAACATTGAGTAGCGATCCGTCGCCTCCACAATCGTGCAGGTCTCTTGTCGAGAGGAGGGTCCCAGGTGAGTGAAAACAGAACCCGTGGAGTGCAGTTCGGTGCGCCTCGAAGCACCGCTGCCCCTACCGGTACGGGAGTCGAACCACCGTTGCCCGAGTGGGTCGACGTTTCCCAGACACTTGAACGCTGGTTCGCCTTTGTCGACGTCTGCGGGTTCACATCGTTCACCGAGGAAAACGGCACGCTGGCCGCCACAGAGGTTCTGACCCGATTCCGTACCGCGGTTCGTGGTGTCACCGGTCGACGCGGCGTGCGGGTACTCAAGTGGCTGGGTGATGGGGCGATGCTCGTCGGCGTCGAACCGGGACCTGTGATCGCAGCGGTCTGTGAGTTGAACATGCGGCTCGAGCAGGACCGCTTCGACGTCCACGCCGGTATTGCCGGTGGTCACGTACTTCTGTTCGAGGGCGACGACTACATCGGCCCTGCGGCCAACCATGCGGCCCGGCTGTGCGAGGCGGCGAGTCCCTGTGAGGTGCTGGCTGTGGGCGTTCACGCGCATCTTCCCGACTGGGTCGATATCACTGCAGAGCGGACGATCAAGGCCCACGGAATCGGTGAGTTGCAGAACGTCTCGGTTCTTGAGATCGCCAGCGATCTGAGCGACCGACGTACCCTCGAACACCGGATCGCGGGTTGATTCCCATCCGTGGTCGTTCGGCAGCACTGACCGTTGGATTCCTCGGTTGGACCATCTTCGTCTGGGGAATCGTCCGGGTCAGGAACATCCTCGGTGACGACGCTCTGAGCACTTCGTCGCGCAACCAGTCGCTGTTGCTCTCGGCGACCTTCTGGGTTCCGGCGGTCATTCTGGCGGTAGCGGTAGGAGTCTCGCTGGTGAAGAAGTCGCCGCTGGCTTCCTGGGTGAGAATCGGATTGATGGGATTGGCCGGATGGTCGGTTCTGGTTTGGATTTTCAGAGCTGTCGACATCGCCTTGACGAGCGACAGGGGTGCCGCATTCATAGCGGTCCACGTCGTGCTCGGATTGATCTCAATTGCCCTCGCGGTGCTCGTGGTTGGTGAGCTCCGGTCATCGGTGGAACACCGGACGACCAGTCCCGGGTAGCAGATATCGGCCGGGCTTCCGGCACTTGGGTAGCCCTGCTGGGAAGGCCTTCAGCCGTAACCGGGGATAGGTGCCCCGGTACTGGCGCCGTCGGGAGATATGCACCATTATTAAGACGTGGTTAACGCCACGTTCTGTGTCTCCCTCCCATCCACCCTTCCTCTCCCACGGGTGGCACAGATCGAGGGTCTTCCTTTCACCAGTGGTGATGGGGTCTGATGGCAGGACGACCCTCCTATCTTCTCGAAGGTCCCCGGCAGCGTTTGCAGCCGGGGACCTTCTTCGTTCTCTGGGCTCAGGTGTCTGGGCTCAGGTGTCTGGGGAGTTGACCAGATGACCCGCGGCGAGCGTCAGATACTCGGTCATCCGTTCTTCCACCGCGTCACGCAGCTCTTGGTCCAGCGGTGTCTCCGGGATGGTTTCCGTCAGGGATTGGAGCATCGCGTCCAACCAGTGGGCACGTTCCGTTTCCCCTATGACGAACGGGACGTGCCTCATGCGCAGACGGGGATGTCCCCGTAGCTCTCCGTAATCCTCAGGACCACCCCAGTACTGGCCCAGAAACAGGGCGAGACGTTCGATCGCCGGTCCCAGGTCGGTCTGTTCCGGGTAGAGCTTCAACAACACGGGGTCGGTCGCAACCCTCGAATAGAAACGTTCGACCAAGTTGTTGAAGAAGACCTGTCCGCCGACCGCCGCGAAGACCGTTACGCGGTGGGTCTCGGAATTCGGATCTGCTTCTTCTCCGTCGCCGGTCATCCCCCTATCGTTGCCGCCGCGGAAGCGGACATCCAGACGGCGGCTCTCGTGCTGTCGGGATGATGTGGCGGCAGTCGCGGCGTTGCGTCGCGACCAGGTCACGGCGTTGGGTCGCGGCGGAGGTGCCACCAAGCCCGCGGCGCTGGGACGTCCGTCTTTGGGGTCAAGCGATGTGGGGCGGGTAATCTCGTGACATGGGTCAGCCGGTAACTGTCATCGAGAAGCCGTCCAGCAAACCTGGGGTGGTCCGATTCGAGATCAACCGCTCATTAACGGGCACTGAGCACGAGCGTTTTCTATCGGGTGAGCCGATCGAGGGTGATCGTCCGGCGGACGAACTGGCAAGAAGGCTCTTCGCTCGGGGTGGTATCGACGGGATCCACATCATGATGAACGTCATCACCGTGAACTTGGCGAAGGGTGCCACCTCCGAGGGAATAACGGACATCATCGGGTCGCTCTACACCTATTACACCCCTGGTGTTCGGGTGCCCACGCCCGCTGATTTCGGTTACGTAGAGGAGTAAACGCTTCCCCGAGACCCTCTTGCAGGCTCCGAACATCTGTTCGATACTGTACGGATGGAGCGCACGGAGAACGGTCGGCCCCAAGGCCGCTTGGAGTCGATCGACCGACTCAGATCGCTGATCGATCGGACCCGGCCAGTTGCCACCGCCGAACAGAAGATCCTCCCTGTACTTCCGGTTTTTGAAGACGTTCTGGCTGATCGGGGTCTACGCAGAGGGACCACGGTAAAGATCGATGGTCATGTCGGTACAACGTCACTGGCGTTGGCTGTTTCGGCCGGACCCACTAGGGCGGGATCCTGGCTGGCATGCATTGGCCTGCCCGAGATGGGTTGGGCGGCAGCGGCCGAGATCGGGGTGGACCTAGATCGTGTGGCCGTGATCAGGTCCACGGAGTCGGCGTTCGTGACAGCGACAGCTGCCTTGGTAGATGCCTTCGATCTGGTCCTCTGCGGAATGTCCACCTCGGTGGCGCCGGCTGAAGCACGCAGATTGGCGGTGCGTGCCCGTGAACGGGGCTCGGTACTCGTTCTGTTGGGCGGCCGTATCGCTGGCGTGGGGGAGATCCGCAGAAACTGGCCCGAGGTCGCCGACGTCGAACTGACGGTCCTCGATTCTGAATGGGTCGGTACCGGCCAAGGAAGCGGTCATCTCCGCCGACGTCGGCTCACCGTGGAAGTCGGCGGCAGGAGGGGGCTGAGCCGCGCCCGTCATGTCGAGATGTTGCTGCCGGGCCATGATGGTTCGATCTCGGTGATCGATCCTCCCGCCCGCTCCGATGTGGTCGTTCCGCTCCGCAGAGCGGGGTGACTCAGGTGGGGCCGATCCACAAGTCCGGTGGGGCGGACCAGACGGGGGAGTCCGTCAGAACTCTTTCAGTCATATGCGGACAGTGGTCGGCATTCGCCGTCGGCAGGCCTGCCGATGTGCCACTTGCCGTCATGCGGGCCAACCGGGTGGTATCCAACAATTCAGCGGCGCTAGGACACGGCGTGTCGCCGGGGCTGCGCAGACGCGAGGCGCAGGCCAGGTGCCCGTCGATAGAACTGCACGACCACGACGAACAACGCGACGCCCGGGTCTTTGAGCAGGTCCTCCACGCTCTGGAAGATCTGGTCCCCCGAATCGAGGTCATCGAATCGGGCCACTGCCTGTTTCCGTCCCGGGGCCCCTCTCGATACCACGGTGGTGACAGACGGTTGGCGGTGATGGTGAAAGCCGCCGTTGACAAGGCACTCGCCGACGACCCCGACCTCGTACCCGATTCCGGCCCGGACTCCGATATCGGAGCAGTTTCAGGCCCGGGGTCTGGCAGAGCGAGTCTTTGTCCGGTCGGGATAGGGATCGCCGACGGTCCCCGGACGGCGTCCATGGCAGCCAGGGAGTCCCTGGAGATAAATGCGCCGGTGCTGGTCCCCAAGGGCGCGAGTGCAGCGTTTCTGGCGTCGCTTCCCATCGAGCGGCTCGATCACATTCTCGATGAAGATCTGATCGATCTGCTCAGGCGTCTGGGATTGCGCACTATCGGCCGTTTCGCCTCGCTTCCACCGGCAGATGTCTCTGCCCGTTTCGGAGCAGTGGCCATCCGTGCCCACCGGTTGGCCAACGGTTCGGATACAGAACCCCCGATTCTGAGCGATGTCGCTGTCGAACTGAAGGTGAGCGCCAGTCTGGACCCTCCGGCAGATCGGGTCGATCGGGCGGCCTTCATGGCCAAGGTGCTCGCCGACGATCTTCATACCCAGCTTTCCTCCCGCGGCCTGGCCTGTAGCCGCATACTCGTGGTCGCCGAGACCGAGACGGGGGACCGTATCGAACGGTTCTGGAGGCATTCGGGAACGTTTTCGTCTGCCGCTGTTGCCCAACGGGTCAGATGGCAACTCGAGGGATGGCTCGGCCTCGGCAAGTCTCAGAGCCGCTGCGAAGGCGGGGTCTCCAGGCTGGAGATAATCCCCGATCAGGTGTGTCCCGATGACGGGGTCCAGTTGGGATTTTGGGGAGGAACCAGCCAGGAGGGGGAACGCGCTGCCAAGGGCTTGGCCAGGGTCCAGGCGTTGTTGGGAGCCGACTCGGTTCTGGTGCCCGAACACCAGGGTGGGCGTGCACCTTCGGAGCAGTACAGGTTGGTACCGATAGACACGGTCGATCTGTCAGCCCGGGTTAAGCCGTCGAGTCGTCCTTGGCCCGGAAGAGTTCCGTCTCCGATGCCTGCTGTGGTCTGGCCCAAGGTCATACCGGCACAAGTGATAGATGACCAGGGGAACCAGGTCGGAGTCGGCGGGAGGGGAATGATCAGCGCGTCGCCCCATAGCTGCGCCCTCGATGGAGGACCTTGGTTGTCGGTCCGAGCTTGGGCAGGTCCGTGGTGTGTGGATGAGCGCTGGTGGGATCCAATAGCGCATCGGCGTAGAGCCCGCATACAGGTGGTTCTGAGTTCATCCGACGGGTCATCGCATCCCAGTCGGGGTCTGGCCCACATTCTGACGCTCGAGGCCGGCAGCTGGTGGGTCGAAGCGACCTACGACTGACTGCCGGTTCCGAAAGACGGGATGGCGGAATCGTCGCTTGTCTGAGTAGATGCCGCGAAGTTCATAGAGAACCACGTCCGAACCTGAGAGAATGTCTCTCAGGTTCACACACCGGCCGTTGGTCGGAGAGGAGACGCGGTGAGTACTTCTGAAAGCGACCAGACGACTTTCCAGGGGCGCATACTGATAGTGGAGGACGAAGCCGCGTTGGCCGATGGGGTAGCCCGCGGGCTCAAGGCCGAAGGTTTCGAGGTCGAGGTCGCCTATGACGGACTGACCGGTCTCGAACGAGCTCGGAGCGCCGAGATCGACGTGGTAGTCCTCGACATCATGCTCCCCGGACTCAACGGCTATCGGGTCTGTAGAACGCTGCGTGAAGAGGGGGTCGGTACACCGATTCTCATGCTGACCGCCAAGTCCGGTGAATACGACGAGGCCGAGGCGCTCGACACCGGTGCCGACGACTTTCTGTCCAAGCCGTTCTCCTTCGTCGTCCTTGTAGCTCGGATTCGTGCTCTTCTGCGGCGCTCGGCCGACGGACGCGCCCAGCCACTGGTCATAGGTGACCTGGTGTTGGATCCCCTCGCCCGCACCTGTAGCCGTGCCGGAACCGACATTTCCCTCACGACCCGTGAGTACGAACTGCTCGAAGCACTCATGCGCAAACCTGGTCAGGTAGTACCCAAACAGGAGCTCCTCGAGCATGTTTGGGGTGGAAACTTCGAAGGCGACCCGAACGTCGTCGAGGTGTACGTCGGCTACCTGCGTCGCAAGATAGACAGGCCATTTGACCGCAACGACATTGAAACGGTGCGGGGAGTCGGATACCGGATCGGCCACGGACCTGGTGTCTGACAGCGCTGGCACGGGGCCGCCCCAGAGCGATCCGAATCCGACGGGGCCGCCGGACTATGTACCTCCTGGCTCACCTCCGCTGGCAGGAAACCAGCCCGGTCCGCCTCCACAGGTCCCAGACCGGCATGAAGCACCGCCAACCGAGGAAGGTGACGATCAGGTCGGGCTTGCCGAGAGTCAGCGAACGACAATGCGCGTCAGGGTCTTCAGCTCGGTCCGGTTCCGCCTGGCTCTGGCTGTGGTTCTCGTGGTCGGAGTTTCGCTACTTGTCGGTGGCGCGCTCCTGGTCAAGTGGGTTGAAGCAACACTTGTGAATGACATCCGCTCCAGAAACGAGCGGATCGTTGCCTACATGGCCGAATCGTTGGAGCAGGGAAAGGCGCCAGCTGAGCTTTTCTCGTCGGTCAACGATCTGGGGTCGAGCATTGACGATGCGATGTCGACCAGTCTCTTCGGCCTGACGGTCAACGCCCAGGAGGTCATTTCGACCACCTACTTCTATCTGGAGGGTCAGGGACTGACGGACCTGAACTTCAAGGTCGACGACCAGGGACGGCTCGTCCTGTTCGGGCGCCAGGGTCCGCCTCGCCCCGTCGAGGAGAACTCGATCGACGTGACCCGCAACATTCCCACCAAGGTCGGAATGTTGACTCTCCACGCGGTTACACCGCTCGACGAGATCGAACGGTCGATAGGTGCCCTCACCGGAGCGTTGGTGCTCGGACTACCTGTTCTGGCCCTGGGTGCAGGAATCCTGACCTGGTTCATCACCGGACGGGCCCTCGCCCCTGTTGCGATGATGACTCGTCGGGTCCGGGAACTGTCCGCCACGAACCTCGACGCCCGGGTTCCGGTGCCACCGATCGAGGATGAGGTGAGCCAACTGGCACGGACGATGAACGACATGCTCGACCGTCTCCAAGAGGCGTCGATCGCTCAGCGCCAATTTGTTTCGGATGCCAGTCACGAGTTGCGTTCGCCGGTCGCGTCCATCCGAGCCCAGTTGGAAACTGCACTGAGCTATCCCGACGAAGTCGACTGGCCGTCGGTAGCCAAGGTCGTCCTCGCCGAGGACGCCCGTCTTGAACATCTTGTCGGAAACCTGTTGGCAATGGCGAGGCTCGCAGAGGGACGGCTGGGCCCGCGGGGAGAGGTTGACCTCGACGATCTCGTAATGGGTCAGACACACCGGATGACCGGGATCCGCATCGATGTATCAGGGGTGTCCGCTGGGCGTGTCTGGGGAAATCCGGACGAACTGACCAGCGTCATCCGGAACCTGCTCGACAACGCCGCGCGCTATGCGCAGTCGTTCATAGCGGTGACAGTGTCCGAGAAGGGGCCCTGGGTCGTCCTGACGGTCTCGGATGACGGACCTGGCATCCCACCCGAGTTGCGCGAGACGGTGTTCAAACGGTTCGCGCGGCTCCAGGAGGGACGAGAAAGGGACATGGGCGGAACCGGCCTGGGCCTGGCGCTGTCACGGAGAATCGTCGAACACCATGGCGGAGAGATCCACGTGGAGGAGGGTCCGGGTGGAGGAGCGAAGTTCGTGGCGAAACTTCCATCCGCGGGTTGGACCGGATCCGAAGAAGACCCCGACCCTGAGCTGGACTGAGCCGCAGCCCCTCAGGAATAGGCGGGCAGGTTGATGGTTGTCGGTGAATGGGTCACGAGGAACTCCTCGAAGGCCCGGCGGGGTAGCGGTGGTGCGTAGTAATAGCCCTGCACCATGTCGCAGCCGCGCTCCTGGAGAAAGTCGCGCTGGGCGTCGGTCTCGACTCCCTCGGCAACGGTTCCGATCCCCAGACTCTGTGCGAGTGCAAGTATTGCCTTGGTGATCGTCTCGGAGCGGCCGTTGCCCAGTTCTGTCACGAAGCAACGATCCACCTTGAGGGTGTGCAGCGGCAGTGTGTGCAGGTATGACAGCGAGGAATAGCCGGTGCCGAAGTCGTCGAGCGCGACCAGAAAACCCAGGTCGTCGAGCGAACGTAACCGCAGGGCGGTCACTTCCATGTCGCGCATCAGCAGGGTCTCGGTTATCTCGAGTTCGAGCTGGTTTGCCGGAACGCCTGCGTTGTCGATGGTCGACATGAGCCGTTGAACGAAGCCCCTCTGCTCGAATTCGGTCGACGAGATGTTGATAGCGATCCGGGCGTTGTGGGGCATCAACCCAACGCTGTTCCAGTTGGCCAGATCTTCGGCGACGGTGGATATGACCATGTCGCTGATCGACGAGATCGCGCCTGTGGCCTCGGCGGTCGGGATGAACACCGCAGGCGATATCGGGCCATGCTCAGGGTGGTGCCAGCGCAACAGCGCTTCGGCAGCGGCGATGGACCCGCTTCGCAGGTCGATGATCGGCTGGTAGTAGACCTCGAGAGTCCGCTCGGCGGCTGCCCTTCGCAGGTCGCGGTCCAGGGCGATGCTGGTCCTCGACCGCTTGTCGACCGAGTCGTCGTACAGCTTCACCCGTTGATTGCCGTCACGACGGGCAGCCGACCGTGCCGCGTCGGCTGTGCGCAGGAGTTCCGACGAATCGTCACCATTTCCCGGATATCTGGAGATTCCGATCGACGACGTGAAACGCAGCTCGAGGCCTTCGACGTCGAAGGGGGCATCGATGCGGCGCTGTACCTCGTCAGCGAGTCGACGCAGGCGCGAATCGAACTCAAGACTCGCTCCGGAGCCGGTTGCGACGATCAGGAACTCGTCGACACCGATCCGTCCCACGTTCACGTGACGCGATTCAAGGTCGGCGAAACGTTCGGCCAACGTGACGAGCACATGATCGCCGACCGTCGAACCGAAGGTGTCGTTCACGCTGCGGAAGTCGTCCAGATCAACATGTAGCACCCCGACGCGCTGGTTCTTGGTGGAGTCGTCTCCGTCACCGTCAACGTCGGTGGAAGCGCCACCAGGGCCTTTGACCAGGTCGATCATGTCTTGGGTGTGCTCAGCGATGCGCGACCTGCTCATCAAGCCGGTCAGTGGGTCGATGGACTCCAGGTGTTGGAGCTCTTCGCGTGCCCGGACCTGCTCGGTACGGTCACGCAGAATCAGCACAGAACCGTCGTGCTTTCCACGGTGATCATGGCGAGGTTCGGAGCGGACATCGACCGTCACGGTCCGATTTGTGGCGCGGGACCTGCCGTTGCCGCGAAGCCTGAGCCCATCAGCGGCGGTTGAAGTGCCGGTGCGCATGCTCCTGGATTCGGCTGTCGACTCAGGATTGACCGGCTCGTCGTCCGGGTCGAGCCAGGTCCACGGCGGGTCGAAAATGCTGAGGGAGATGATCTTCTCGTGGGGAAAATCGACGAGGGCTTCGAACGCCTCGTTGACGAATTCGAAGCGACCGGCGGCATCAATAAGGGCAATCCCGTCACCCGTTGCACCGAACGCGATCTGAAGTAGTTCGTGACCGCTGGCCGCCCGCTCGTTGGCGAGGACCATCTCGGTCAGGTCGCGCGAGATCACCGAAATGGATCCTCTGGAGTTCGTTCCTTCCGGACCCGTCGAGTTGAGAATGAACATCAGTTCGACCGGAAGTGAAGCCTGCTCCGGATGGGTAATCCTGGTGGTGATGATGTGGGGGACCATCGGTTGAACCTGGTCCAACAGGAGTTGCCATCCCGCACGACTCAGTCGGGGTTCGAGTAGCGCTCGGAATGTCGTGCCGATCAGGCCGTCACGATCACGCCCGACGGTCGTGGCTCCAGGTTGGTTGAGGCTCGTGATGACGCCGTCGGCAGGATCGAGGATCCAGATGCCCTCGCGGAGATGGTCGACCGTACTGGTCAACATGTCCTCCGACGTACTGAACACTGTGCCCCTCCCGGATCCGATGTGGCGGCACCTTGTAGACCGGGTGGGGGTCAATCAGGTGCGGTCCGCCGTTACGGCTGGCCGTGAGTGAGCCTAGATTCGCGCGGAGCGTGGTCGGTGGATGGCCAGGCCGGACAGGGATGCCCGCCGGGATGGGTGCTGGCGCCGGGATGGGCTGCGTCAGATCCGGCCGGCAGCAGCGGCGGCTTCGGTCGCGGCGTCGAGTTGTGACTCCACGATGTCCAGACCCGCATCCCAGAACCCCGGGTCCTCCAGATCGCAGTCGACGATCTGCCCGAGCTCTCCGGGGCTCATCGACCCTCCGGCGCTGAGCAGTTCGAGATAGGACGGGACGAACTCCCGCCCACGTTCGGCGTAACGGGCATAGACCGACAGTGCCAGGAGCTGACCGTACGCATAGGCGTAGACATATCCGGGCGTACCGATGAAGTGGGGGATGTAACTCCACCAGGTCGCGTAGCCGTCGGTCAGTTCGACCGAGTCGCCGAGCATCGCCGATTGGGACTTGAGCCACAGCTCGTTCATGTTCTCGACAGAGATCTCGCCGACCTCGCGACGGGCGGTGTGCACCGAGTCCTCGAAGCGATTCATGGCGACCTGTCGGAACACCGTGGCGATCGAGTCCTCGAGAGTCGCTGCGAGCAGAGCGAAGCGGGCGGAAGGATCCTCCATCTGCGCAAGTAGGGCGTTGTTGGTGACGGTCTCGCCGAACACCGAAGCGGTCTCGGCCAGCGTCAAGGGAGTCGACTGGTGGAAGACGCCCTGTTCACGAGCGAGATAGGCGTGGAGTCCGTGACCCAGCTCATGGGCAAGGGTCGATACATCCCGACTGCGGCTGGTCCAGTTGAGAAGGACATAGGGGTGATGTGAGGGGACCGTGTAGGCGCAGAACGCACCCGGCCGCTTGCCGGGGCGGGTCGGCGCGTCGATCCAGTTCTCGTCGAAGAAACGCTTCGCAATATTTGCGAGCTCAGGGGAAAAACTTCCGTAGGCGTCGAGGACGATGGATTTGGCCTCTGCCCATCCGACGGTTGTCTCATCGCTTGCGACAGATGCCATCCGGTCGTAGTCGGCGATCCGGTCCACGCCGAGGATCTGGGCTTTCAACGAGTACCACTTCTGTGGCAGGTCGTAGCGAGCGACGACAGCATCGATGAGTGCCTGCACCGACTCATCTGAGGCCTCGTTGTCCAGGTTGCGTGCCGAGATCCAGCTCGGATAACCGCGGAGACGGTCATCGACGGACTTGTCGAGCAGGAGGGTGTTGAAGACGAATGCCCGCGTTCGCAGACCAGGTTCCAAGCCGACGGTGACTGCTTCGGCGGCCTGGCGTCGGGTCTCTCGGTCCGGGTGGGCGAGCAGCGAAAGGCCCTGTTCGAGCGGGACCGTTGCTGTGTCATTGGCGTCATCCCCGGCGTCACCGCCAACCAGTTCGGCCGGAAGTTCGACGGTAATTGCCGAGGTGAGTTCGTCGAAGAGTCGGACCCAGGCACTGTCGCCACTGACGGATTTCTCTGTGAGCAGCTTCTCTTCCGGTTCGCTGAGTAGGTGCTGACGGTAACGACGGACCGACCGAAGGTGATGGGCGCAGAAGTCCAGCCGTGGGTCGGCCAGTAGAGCTTCGGCGGTGTCGTCGTCCACTGCTGCCCATTCGAGTTCGAAGAACACCAGCCGGGTCGCAAGCGTCGTCGATCGCTCCTGGATCTTCATCATCAGAGCGCCGCGCTCAGGGTCGGCGGTGTTCTCCGAGAAACGGAGCATGGCGTAGTAACCGACCCTGCCCTGGATCTCCTGCAACTCGGCAAGCTTGGTCATGGCTGCGGCGAGTGCGCCGCTGTCCAGTTCGGCGACCTTGCCGCGCAGAGTCTCGATCTGGTCGATCAGTTCCTCGGACTGGTCCATCAGGTCATCGACGTCGGAACCGTCGAGGAGGGTGTCGAGATCCCAGGCCACATTGCTTGCGAGGAGGTCCTCACTGCCGGTCCCGCCAAGGCTCTCGGCGGAGCCCTCGGCTACCTGGGCAGGGGTCTGGGTGCTGGATCCGGTGTCGCTGTTCATCGAGGAGAAGGCTACGTCGTGTCGCCCTAGGATCCGTCTCACGTCGAATCGGGGGATGCGCCACATGGACTACCGAGATATTTCCTACGAGGTGCGGGGCTCCACCGCCCTGGTGACACTCGATCGGCCGGAGCACCTCAATGCCTTCACCGTCCGAATGGCCCAGGAGTTGATCGACGTATTCGACCGGACAGATGCAGACGACTCGGTCAAGGCAGTGGTGGTCACCGGAGCCGGCCGTGCCTTCTGTGCTGGAGCCGACTTGTCGATGGGTGGCGCGTCCTTCGATCTGACTTCGGTCGCCGAGCGTTCGGCTGACGCCGCGGACTCGGCTGACGCCGCAGGTTCGGCTGACGCCGCCGACTCGGGTGGCAGCGGGGGAGACGACCCGCAATCCGGTGGGATCCGGGGATGGGGGATGGTTGGCGAAGGTGACCAGCAGGCTCCGGCCGACCTGGGCGGCATGGTGGTGCTGCGGATCCATGAGTCGCTCAAGCCCATAATCGCGGCGATCAACGGGCCGGCAGTGGGCGTGGGTATAACGATGACGCTACCGATGGATGTTCGCCTTGGAGTCGAGGACTCAAAGTTCGGCTTTGTCTTCAACCGCCGGGGAATCAGCATCGACGGCGCGGCCAGCTGGTTCCTGCCACGGGTCGTCGGGATCGGTCAGGCGCTCGACTGGGTCGACACCGGCCGGGTGTTCCTGGCGGACGAGGCATTCCACGGCGGTCTGATCAGGTCCGTCTACGCCGATCGTGAGGCTCTGTTGGACGCTGCTTTCACGCTGGCCGACGAGATCGCAGACAACTGTGCCGCGGTATCGGTCGCCGTCTCAAGGCGACTTCTCTGGGACGCAATGGGGGATTCCAGCCCCGTCGATGCCCATCGGCGTGAATCGATCGCTCTGTACAGGCGAGGCAGATCCACAGACGTCCGGGCAGGTGTGACGGCGTTTCTTGAGAAGACCCAGCCGAACTTCGTGGACAGGATCAGCACCTCGGAAGAGGTTCACGACCGCCCCCGCTGACCCGCACGGCAAGGAACTCCTACGACACCTGCGCTGACCCACACCACAAGGAGAACTGGACCCCCACCAGGAGATCTGGACCAACACCGCCGAAGAGAACCTGTTCAGCCTTCTAGACCGCTTGTATCTCCCAAATTGTCGCAGTCAGCGGTTCATCCGAGGGCCACGACAGTCCGGACTCGATCAAATCGTCCCCAGCTCTCTCGGAGGTGACCGCACCTCCTCGGTCGCCTCCTGTCGCTGGTTTGTCCAGATCGGTGGCAGTTATCCGGTAGGTCAGGTCCGCATCCAGCCAGGGAAGATGCAGCGTTGGACCTGCACCGGAAGAGTCCTCCAGTTGATAGGCGAACGCGACGGTTCGATCGGCGCTCGGTCGACCCGTGCTGGCGGAGCGGTAGGCGAGCGCCGCTCGCGACGTGTCTGCCCCTTCGACAGGCGAGATCAGCCGGTGGAGGTCGCCCATCTGGACTACGTCCTGGGTGCGACGTGCGATTGCGACGGCCTCACGGCAGATGGCCAATTCGACATTGGTCAGCGACACGAGATCCAGGTCGAAACCGAAGCGTCCCGAAAGGGCAACGGCGCAGGCGAAGCCCATCGGCCGCTCGCCCCACCTGGTGACGTGAGCGGCCATCGTTGCGGCGGGAAAGAAGTGTGAACAGGCCCACTGCATCCGCACCCGCGTGACCGGATCGGTGTTGTCCGAGGTCCAGAAATCATGGAACCAGCGGAGCGTGCCGTGATCGGTCCGTCCGCCGCCCGACGCGCACAGCATCATTTCGACATCCGGGTGGCGCACCGCGACCTCGGACATGACATCCCAGGTGGCCAGAACCTGATCGACCCACAGGTTGCTCTGCCTATCGGCAGCGAGTGCGGAGGAGCCGTAATCGGTGACCGGACGGTTCGCGTCCCACTTCATGTAGGAGGTCCCGGGAGCGGATGCGAGTGTCCGGTCGACTACCCCCAGCTCGAAATCGCGGACCTGTTCCAGCAGTGGATCGAGCGCCAACTGGTTGCGATGCTCACGCGGTTCGCGCTGGTCGCGAATGACCCAGTCGGGATGCTCCTCGTACAGGTTGCTGACACGATTGACCATCTCTGGTTCGACCCAGATGCCAAACCGGATCCCGGCGTCGGCAGCAGCCGCGGCGAGGGGAGCCAGACCGTCGGGAAGCTTGACCGGATCCGGGTCCCAGTCGCCAAGACTGGTGGTGTCGTCGTTGCGTGGATGCTCGACACCGAACCAGCCGTCGTCGAGAAGGAACACATCCGCGCCGAGCTCGGCGGAGCGGTCGATCAGATCGACTATCCGGGCCTCATCAAAGTCGAAGAACGTCGCTTCCCAGTTGTTGACTACAAGTGGCCGCAGGCGTTGTGGGTCCCGCAGGACCCGTGCCCGGGTCCATTCATGGAAGCTTCGGGTCACAGCGCCACGACCCGTCGTTGACCAGGTCCAGGCGACTGTCGGGGTTGTGAACTTGGTGTCAGGATCGAGCGTGTACTCCGCACCGTATGGATTCGCACCGGCCCGGATGCGCAGTTCACGGGGCGCCCCCGGCTGGGCGGTGGGGCGGACATCCAGGTCGAAACGGATGTTTCCACCCCAGGCGATGGACATCCCCAGGACCTCACCATCGTTCTCCTCCGAGAGGCCGGTGGGGGACAGCAACAGTGTTGGGCTGCGCTGCAGATGGGGCTGGATTCCACCCAGACTGGTCAGCGAAGTGGTCCCTGTGGTCAGCGTCTGGGTACTCCAGCGCCATTCGTCGGCCCAACCGCTACCACCGAACTGGCAGAGATTTGCCGCTTCGGGAACGAGCATGAAGGGAGCTATCGAGTCATAGTCCGAGAGGCGCACGGGCCCCGATTCGGAATGTTCGATCTGGAGCCACTGTTCCAGGACCCCCGAGGCCGGATGGGTCTTCAGATGGTGCTCGACCGTGAGGCCGAAGATCTCGTCGCGACAGCGGACGACGATGTGTTCACCGCCGTCGAGTCGGTCTCGGTCCGTGTCCGGGTCCTCGGGTTTGTGGTTGTCCGGGCTGTCGAGCGCGGTCCGCTCGATGCTCTCGACGACCAATCTGGTGCTCATGGTGCCGTCGGCATGGGTGACACGTAGGGCGGCCGGTCGGTATACGTCCGGCCCACCCCAGGTCGGAAATGCCGTGGGGTACCAGATCGGTTCGACATCACAGTCAGCCATGTGGCCGTTGGGACCCAGCCCGACCTGTCGCAGGACTCCCATTGAGTCGACCACCCAGGTGAGTCCCCAGCCGCCTGCGTCCACCCGTATCAGTTGGCCCGACAGGTCGGATGTTTGTGGGGTTGTGCTCACGTTTCCTCCGGCATGTGCCTGCATTCGGGAACCGCAGCACCGTAGGTGACCCGGGGGTTGCGGGGCGACGTAGTCGGTCCAAATATGTCGAGGAGTCGAGATCGACCGGCCAGCAGCAGATATTGAAAGCGAACGTCCGTTCTATATGATGACTGGGTGAGTCATCACCGTCCGGCGACCCCTTACGCAGAATTGCACTGCCACTCGTCATTTAGTTTTCTCGACGGGGCGTCGCACCCCGAGGCCCTAGCTGAAGAAGCCGCCCGGCTGGAACTCGAGGCGCTGGCGATCACGGATCACCACGGCTTCTACGGGGTGGTCAGATTCGCAGAAGCCGCCAGAACTCTGGGACTGCCCACGGTGTTCGGTGCGGAGATAACGCTCAACGCGACCCAACCCCGGGCTGGTCCCGTCGATCCCGATGGGCAACATCTGGTGGTACTGGCCCGCGATCCGACCGGCTACGCGCGCCTGGCGGCGCTGCTCTCCGAGGCACAGATGGCGGGAGAGAAGGGGCGGCCCCAGCTTTCCTTCGCAGCGTTGGCCGAGGCGGCTTCGGGTGGGGCCTCGTCGGGTGCGCGCGGGCACTGGGCGGTGTTGACGGGCTGTCGAAAGGGCACGGTGCCTGCAGCAATGGTTGACCGGGGTCGTGGTGCTGCGGAGACGGAACTGAGATCGCTGATCTCGGCGTTCGGACTCGAGAACACCTTCGTCGAACTCTGGGACCACGGGGACCCACTCGATTCTGATCGCAACGATGCGCTGGCAAAGCTGGCGCGTTCATGTGGAGTGGCAACAGTTGCGACCAACAACGTCCATTACGCCACTCCCTCGGACCGCATGTTGGCAACTGCTCTGGCCGCCATCAGGTCGCGACGCAGCATGGACGAGATCGACGCATGGCTGCCGGGTGGAGCGGCCGCACACCTGCGTTCGGGTGCCGAACAGACCCGACGATTCGCACGCTTTCCGGGTGCGGTCGAGACCTCTGTCGATCTGGGCCGCGCCTGCGCCTTCGACCTGTCGCTCATGGCTCCAAGACTTCCCCCATATCCATGCCCATCTCATCCGGAAGGGTCGCCGGCGGCGGGCAGGACCATGACCGAGGGCGAGTTTCTGCGACACCTGACCGAACTCGGAGCCACCAAACGCTACGGGTCACGTCTGGCCGAGACCGCCCCGGGGGCCTGGAAGCAGATCGACCACGAGTTGGACATGATCGACTCTCTCGGGTTTCCCGGCTATTTCCTGGTGGTCTGGGACATCGTCGAATTTTGTAGACGCAACGACATCTATTGTCAGGGCCGTGGCTCGGCGGCCAACTCCGCGGTGTGTTTCGCCCTCGGTGTGACCAAGGCCGACGCAGTCCGTCTGGGCCTGTTGTTCGAACGGTTCCTCTCGCCCGAACGCGACGGGCCGCCGGACATCGACCTGGACATTGAGTCCGGTCGCCGAGAAGAGGTCATCCAGTACGTCTATGAACGGTATGGGCGCAGCCATGCCGCCCAGGTGGCGAACGTGATCACCTATCGGTCCCGATCCGCCATCCGCGACGCGGCGCGGGCACTGGGGTTCGCTGCCGGACAACAGGATGCCTGGGCCAAACAGTTGGACCGCTGGACCGGTATTCCCAAACCGGGTGACGCTCAGCCACGTCAGGGACAGGCGTCTCCCGCCCTACCGGACGAGCCCATTCCTGAGTCTGTTCTGGATCTTGCCAGCAGGCTTGAGGACCTACCCCGCCACCTGGGAATCCACTCCGGTGGCATGGTGATGTGTGACCGGCCGGTGATCGAAGTGTGTCCCACCGAATGGGCCCGGATGGAGGGCCGCTCGGTCCTGCAGTGGGACAAGGAGGACTGCGCCGCTGCGGGTCTGGTCAAGTTCGACCTTCTGGGCCTGGGGATGCTCACGGCACTTCACCATGCGGTCGATCTGGTCAGTGAACACCACGACGTGGACATCGACCTGGCCGAGATTCCACAGGAGGACGCGGTCTACGACATGTTGTGTGCAGCCGACTCGATAGGGGTGTTCCAGGTCGAATCACGGGCACAGATCTCGACCCTGCCGAGGCTGAGGCCCCGCTGTTTCTACGATCTTGTGGTGCAGGTGGCGCTGATCCGCCCGGGCCCCATCCAGGGAGGTTCTGTCCATCCCTATATCCGTCGCCGCAAGGGTGAGGAGCCGGTCACCTATCTGCACCCGCTGCTCGAGAAATCCCTGTCCAAGACTCTCGGGGTCCCGTTGTTCCAGGAACAACTGATGCAGATGGTCATCGACGTGGCCGGGTTCACCCCGGCCGACGCGGATCAGTTGCGTCAGGCCATGGGCTCGAAGCGCTCTTCACGTCGTATGGCGGCGTTGCGTGAACGTTTCGATCTCGGCACCGCTGCCAACGGGATCACAGCCGATGTATCCGAAGCCATCTGGGCGAAGCTGGCCGCGTTCGCCAACTACGGGTTCCCCGAATCCCACTCCGTCAGCTTCGCCTATCTCGTCTACTCCTCGTCGTGGATCAAACTGCACTATCCGGCGGCGTTCTGTGCTGCTCTGTTGAAGTCCCAGCCGATGGGCTTCTACTCGCCCCAGACCTTGGTCCAGGACGCCCGTCGCCACGGGGTCAAGGTCCACACTCCAGACCTGAACCGCTCCGATTGGTGCGCCACCCTGGAAGCCCCCTCCGATTCCCACGACGTTTCTTCTGGTGGTCCCGCTGTCAGGTTGGGACTCTCCTCGGTAAGGAAGATCGGCGATGACCTGGCGAAGAGAATCGCTGCCGGTCGGCCCTATTCGGGCATGGAGGACTTGGTGAGACGTTGCGGTCTCAACCGTTCCCAGATGGAGGCCTTGGCCACATCGGGAGCATTCGGCTGCTTCGGCACGGACAACCGGGGCGTGGACGACAGCGGTGTGGGTGGCAGCGAGGGCGACAGGTCGATGGACCGGCGTCGGGCCATATGGTCGGCCGGTGCGGCGACCCAGGCTGGGCCCGGCCGTCTGCCCGGAGTTGTCGTAGGAATGGAAGCGCCCCAACTGCCGGGGATGGATGACTGGGAGGAGGCCGTCGCCGACCTGTGGGCGACCGGGGTCTCACCAGAAGGACATCCGACCAGATTCCTTCGCTCTGACCTGGATCGTCGCGGTGTGGTGACCGCGTCAGAGATGCGTGAGCGGTCGGACCGCTCCAAGGTTGTGGTGGCTGGAGTGGTGACACATCGTCAACGTCCTCC
Source organism: Microthrixaceae bacterium (assembly GCA_049647585.1). Taxonomy (GTDB): domain Bacteria; phylum Actinomycetota; class Acidimicrobiia; order Acidimicrobiales; family Microtrichaceae; genus JAGQSZ01. The sequence continues at coordinate 173,470 of JBARXY010000026.1, forward strand.
CACGGCTACCGGGGTCACCTTCTTGAGCATCGAGGACGAGACCGGGCTGATCAACGTGATCGTGTCCAGGGGGTGTTGGATGCGCTATCGCAATATCGTCGGAACCGCTCCTGCATTGCTGATCAACGGGCGACTCGAGAAGACCTCCGACGGTGTCGTCAACGTCCATGCCGAGAAGATCCAGTTGTTACCGGTGGTCGCTTCGACCCCATCGCGGGACTTCCGTTGAGCGGAGATACAGTCATGATATCAGTCACAAAATCTCTCAGACCGCACTGTTCCGCCGATTGAGCAGTCATGGAACCCTCTTCTGGGCCGGAATTCTGTTCCGCTTGTCAACCTTGGGGCCATCTCGGCCGATATAGATCCTGATGACTCCGCCGCCCATCACGACTTCTAGACGAAATCTGGCTGTCCTGGCCATCGTCGCCTGTGCGCTCGTGTCGGTCATCTTTCCAATGTCCAGCACCGGCGCCGCGACTCGTGCCTCGATGAAGGGCGACGGCGAAACCAGCACAGGAACCGGCTCCGACTCAGGTTCGGCGGCGGCGCCGTCACGAAAGACCCGGGACGCCAACCGTCAGGTCGACGCTCTCACGGCGACACGGGAAGAAGTGACACGCAAAGTCAGATCGCTGGACTCGCAGTACCAGGCGCAACAGACGGCTGTTGCCGCAGCTGAAGTCGAGGTGGCGACGGCCAAGCAGAAGGTTGCGAGTGCAAAGGCCCGCGTAGCGCTGGCCGAGAACGAGGTGGAACTCGCCGAGATCAGCGTCAAGCAGTACGCGGTGGAGGCGTATATCCGTCCTCCGGCCAAGACGTCGATGCGCATCCTGTCCCTCAAGAAGGCGGAGGACGCCACCTACGTCAGTGACGTCCTGAAGATAATGACCGAGGAACGTCACAAGGTCGTCGACGCTCTGGCGGTCAAGAAGAAGATCGCGTCAATGGAATCAGCCCTGGCGGACAAGACCGCTGCCGAAGCCGCTGACAAGGCCTCGGCCGCACACGCCGCTCTCGGGGACCTGGATGGCATTCGCCAGGAGCAGTCGGACCTTGCGGCGAGCCTTGATGAGCGTTTGGAGCGGGCACTGTCCGAAGCTGCCTCACTGGAGGCCATCGACAAGCAGGTTGCTGATGAACTGGCCGCCCAGGAATTGGAGCTTCGCAAGTCGGCTGCGCTTCCCACCGCATCGTTGGTCAGCGACACGACTCCCCGCTCCTCGCCGACGGTGAACTCGGCCGCGGTTCCGGTGACCAACTCACCAACGACGACGAGGCCGAAGTCGCCGCCCACCACAAGGCCGAAGGCGCCCACGACCACGGTGCCGCCACCTCCGTCCGGCCTGGTTGGGTGGGACGACGTGACCAAGGTCGGGTCGTTCTGGGTGCACAAGTCGATCGCATCCAACGTTCGGGGTCTTCTTGACGCTGCGACCTCGGCCGGTTTCTCGCTCAGTGGAGGCGGCTACCGGGATTCTGCTTCACAGATCGCCACACGTAGAGCCAACTGCGGGCCGACCTACTACGACATATACGTCAAGCCCTCGGGCCAGTGCACGCCGCCCACGGCGATACCCGGTCGGTCGATGCACGAGCAGGGCAAAGCCCTGGATATCCAGTCGAGCGGCTCGCTGATCACATCCAGGTCGAACCCGGCGTTCATCTGGTTGAGCAAGAATGCCGCCCGCTTCGGTTTATACAACCTTCCCAGTGAGCCTTGGCACTGGAGCACCAACGGCCACTGAGCCCTGGCACTGGAGCACCAACGGCCACTGAGGTCTTCTGCGGCTCGCCTTACTGGCGGAGCTTCGACAGCAGGCGGAGCATCTCGAGGTACAGCCAGATGAGGGTCAGCACCAGTCCGAACGCTGCGTACCAGTCCATGTAGGCGGGAAGATTGTTCTTCGTTCCACGCTCGATGAAGTCGAAGTCCAGGATCAGGTTGAGAGCGGCGACGATGACGATCACGACGCTGATCCCAATTCCCAGAAGGCTGCTGCTCGCCCAGAACGGCGTGAAGCTGCTCACGAATAGGCTCATGACCCAACTGAGTAGGTACATGATCATGATCCCGAATGTGGCAGCCATGACGCCCTTGACGAACTTTGGTGTCGCCCGCAGGATTCTGAGCCCGTAGAGGACCAGCATCGTCAGGAAGACTCCGAACGTGGCGAGGATTGCCTGGACGACGATCCCGTTGAACTGGCTGTTGTAGAGGTGCGAGATCATGCCGAGCATGACGCCCTGGGCGATCGAGTAGGGGATCGCAGTGAAGCGGGCGAGGTTCGGCTTGAACACCGTGACCATGGCCAAGATGAAGCCCACAATGACAGCACCGATCAGCAATCCGGGGCTGTTCATCTGGACCGGCGTGAGCATGGTTCCGTCTATCTGGCGGACCGGATCACCCTCGGTCACCTGGGTCCATCCGAATGCTCCTGCCACCAGCAGGAACACGAACATGAACAGCGTCGCGGCTGATACGCCGCCGAGGGTCATCACGCGGCCATCGGTGGCAGTTGTCGCGTATCGGTTGGAGGTATATGGATCCGCAGGCTGAGGCGCCGCCGAAGTCGGGTCGGTCGGGTATTGACCGGTGGTGCTCTGGCGAGCCGACGTCCACGCGCCTTGTGTAGCTCCGGTCGACCCTGCGGCTCGGTCCTGTGCTGCGGCCCATTCATCGGCCGGGCTGCTGCCCTGCAACGGCGGTGATCCGCCGAATGCGTTCTCATTGAGTATCGGGTTACGCGACATCTGTCTCCCAGGTCGTGACGACACCAGAACGTTAGTTTGCGCGGCATCACATCCGACGGCCTTGCGCCCGGACAGCCGATGTCGCCTGAGGATCTCACAGGGGACCCGGCGAGCGGGCATTATGTCGCGATGGACCAGGACGTGATCCCGACGAGTGAGATCCGGACGTGACGGTGTTTGCCGAGCAGACATCGATCAAGCGGATCGATGATGGCCGGTACTCGGCCATGGTCGACGGGTCATGGTGGATAATCGCCGGGCCCAACGGGGGATATGTGGCCGCGATCGTTCTGCGGGCGATAGTCGCTGAGGTCGCAGATCCCAACCGACGTCCGCGGTCGATCACGCTGCAGTACCTGCGTCCGCCCGTCGAAGGTGAGGTCCAGGTCGAGGTGACCATCGAGCGTGCCGGTCGCAGTGTCACCAACGTCACCGCCAGACTCACCCAAGAGGGCCGAACGCTGGTGCTTGCGATGGCGTCATTGGGTGTCGACAGGGAGGCTCCGACGAGTTTCGACGAGTCACCCGGTCTGCCGCTGATGCCCGACGGGTCTCGAGTGCCAGCGGTTTCCGAGGTTCCAGCGGTCGAAGTCGATCCGTCCCGGGACATTCCTATGCGACAGCACTACGACCTGCGCTGGGTGCTCGGTCACCGACCTTTCTCCGGCGACCTGCCCGTCGATGCCACAGCCAGGAGCGGCGGTTGGATCAGACCCGCCGAGGACGAACCGATCGACGAGGTGGTTCTGGCAGCCATGTCCGACGCCTGGATGCCGCCGATCTTCAGTCGAATTGCCGAGCCTCTGGCAGTGCCCACCATCGATCTGACCATCCATTTCAGGGGCCTGCCGACCGATCCCCTGGATTACTGTTTTGCACTGTTCGACAGTCCGCTCGCCCGTGACGGCTATTTGGTCGAACATGGCCGGATCTACTCCTCCGATGGGCGACTCCTGATCGAATCCCGTCAGCTGGCGGTTGTCGCGTGAATTGGCTCGGTCTGGTCACGCGTTTGCCCTTCCAGAGGCATAGAGTGTTCGCCACTTCCTATGGATGAGCGACCCCGAAGTCTGAGGGCCATGCTCGCCGAGGCGAAAGATTCCTCGGAGATCATGGTCGACCTGGCCTATGCGGCCGTCTATTTCAACGATCCCGGCATGGCCGACGAGTTGGTCGAGCTCGAGGAGCGTATGAACGACCTCGTCCAGGACATGCGTGCTGTTTGCATCATGGCCGTGCGACGCCCTGCCGAGGCCGAGGGTATGGCGTCGGTGCTGCAGATCATCTCGGCCATCGAGGGCATAGCCAACGCGTCGGTCGACGTGACCCGAATCGTGACTCATCGCTTGGGCATCCCCAACGAGCTGATCGGTGACCTGTCCAACGCCGAGGAGGTTTCGCACCGTGTCTGGATCCGCGAGGGCTCCCACATGGCGCACCGGCCACTCAAGGATCTTGAGCTGACCGTCCAGTGCGGCATGCGGGTCGTCGCAATCCGGCGGGATCGTTCCTGGATGATCGAAGAGGTCGAGGGAAACCTGGTGCTCCTGCCCGGTGACGTGTTGTTCCTCCGGGGTTCACCTGCCGGCATCGTTCGTCTCCACGAACTGGCGGCCGCTCCGACATGGGATCCGCCGCTGGCCGCACCGGCTGGGGCACTGACCGACCTGGATCGTGCCGTCGACGTTCTGGTCGAGATGAAGAACATCTCCGAAGCAGCCGTCGGCCTTGCCTACTCGGCTCTGGCGCTCCGAGACACAGGGCTTGCTGCCGAGGTGAGGCACCTGGCTGACCGTCTTGAAGAAATGAAGGATCACCTCCAGCTGTGGGTGCTGCGAGCGGCTAGATCCGACGTCGACCCAGCCCCTCTGCGCGGCCTGCTGCAGCTGGCTTTTGCCGCGGTGAGCATTGGCGACCAGGCGGCCCAAATGGTGTGGCTGATCACCGACGATCGTGGCTTCCATCCCATTGTGAAGCTGGCTTTAGGTGAAGCAGACGTCATTGCAGTTCATGTGCCTGTATCGAAGGACTCAGCGGTCGAAGGTCGTTCGCTCGCCGATCTGCAACTCGATATCGAGCCCGGCTTCCACGTTCTGGCCATCCGCCGGGACAATCGCTATCTGTACCGCCCGAGGGGCATGGCTGTGCTCCGGGAGAACGACGAGATCATCGCTTCCGGCCCCCAGGAAGGGCGCGGCAGGCTGGCCGAGCTTTGCGGCTGGAGCTTCGTCGGCGACGAAGACGACCAGACGGGCGAGGTTGAACTCGTTCCCTTGTCAGCCTCGACCAGGTCTGGCCCCGCCAGCAATGACAGCGTCAGACGGGTAGCCGGCTGACTTCAGCGATAACCGGCTTCAGTGACCCAGTGACCTGGGCATGGTCTGAGTTCGACGCCGGCCGACCTCAGCCGGCGTTGTAGCGGTCGCTTTCCATCTGCTGATGGATAGCGATGTTCAGAGGCGGTGGCGGAGGCGGAGGAGGAACGCTTCCGGCAGGTGGGGTGGCCGGCCGTTGAGGCAGCGGTGCCGCATCGGGAGCCGTGCCCGGTCCGCCGGATCTGTCGGGAGTCCCCGGGGCCGATGGCGTGCCTGCACCGTTGAACAGTTCTGCTATCCCGGCCAGTGAGCCGTAGACGCCCCCTGTGTCGAGAGGCAGATAGATCTTTGTCGCCTGTCCGTCGGCAATTCCCTTGAGGGCTTCGAGGTACTTGATTGCGATCAGGTCATTGGTTGGGTTTCCGTCGTGGATCCCCTGATACATGGAACGCGTTGCGTTGGCCTCGCCAAGTGCGACGGTCTCGGCACGGTAACGCTCGGCGTCAGCCATGGTCTGGAGGGCCTCGGCCTCACCCTGAGCTTCGAGCACCTGGCGCTGCTTGAGACCCTCGGCAGTGAGGATCGCGGCCTGCTTCTCACCCTCGGCCTTCATGATCGCCGCTTCACGGAACCCGTCGGCGCTGGTGACCTGGGCGCGACGACCGCGCTCGGCCTTCATCTGCTCGTGCATTGCGGACATGACATCCGGCGGCGGGTCGATCCGTTGGATCTCGACCCTCGCCACTCGGACACCCCACTTGTCGGTGGCATCGTCGAGAATCTGGCGAAGATCCAGGTTGAGCTTGTCCCGACTGGTGAGAGCCTCGTCGAGTGACAGGTCACCGATCACGTTTCGGAGGTTGGTCTGGGCGAGTTTGGTGATGGCCAGAATGAAGTTGGCGATGTTGTAGATCAGACGCTGCGGGTCGGTCGGCTCGTAGTAGACGACCGCATCGACCGAGACCACCACGTTGTCCGAGGTGATCACTTCCTGGGGTGGGACATCCACGACCTGTTCACGCATGTCGATCAACTGCATGCGCTGGACGAAAGGCACTATCAGGTGCAGACCGGAGTCGGTGGTCAGCTTGTACTTGCCGAGCTGCTCGATGAGTCCCTTCTCATATGGGCGCACGATACGGACGCTTGACGCGACAATTATCAGCAACAGAACGATGAACGCGATGATCACGATCACGATTGCGGTGGTCATTGGTCTGGTCCTCCGTGTGAACCGATTTGCCCACTGTTGATGGTTTCGACGAGTACCCGTGTGCCGCGCACGTCCACGACCTTGATCTTCAGACCCACTGGCATGTTCGAGCCGTCGGCTGACTCGGCGCGCCATTCCTCGCGGTCGATCCGGACCATGCCGGTATCGCCGGTGTGGATGTCCTCCAACACGACACCTTCTGTGCCGATGAGACGTCGCGAACCGATGCCATCGTTGGGTTCTCCACGGTTGAGACGGCGCGAGATGGGGCGCAGAGCTAGGAAAAACAGTGCCGAGGCGACCAGGAAGATTACGAGTTGTGTGAGCGGGGCGGCACCGAAGAAGCCGGCTATGGCGGCGATGAACGCACCCAGGCCAAACGGCAGAAGGACCAGTCCGGGCGCGATCAGCTCAAGTGCGCTGAGGACGACGCCTGCGACGACGAATATTGCGGCGAGAGTTTCGGGCTCCACGCCCTGCAGGCTACAGACAGAATCGAAGTGTCCGGCCGATGGCGGGTGATTGCAGGGAGTTTGTGGCCACTAGCCTTGTGGCATGAGTTCCACGCCTCCGCTTCGCCTGCTGACCGTGCATGCGCATCCCGACGACGAATCGTCGAAAGGGGCGGCAACTATCGCCCGCTACCTGGCCGAAGGAATCCCCTCCACCTTGGTGTGCTGCACCGGAGGCGAAGCGGGTGACATCCTGAATCCGGCGATGGACCTGCCTGAGGTGCGCGCCGACCTACCCGGGGTCCGCAGGAAGGAACTCGCCGCCGCCACCGCAGCGATCGGCTACGAAACCGTCGAGATGCTCGGCTACCGGGATTCCGGAATGCCCGACTCGTTGGACAACGCCAACCCCGAGAATTTCTGGAACGCGGACCTGGACGAGTCGGTGGGACGACTGGTCGCGATTATCCGTCGGGATCGACCACAGGTGATCATCACCTACAGCGATGACCAGCAGCACTACGCACATCCTGACCATCTCAAGGTCCATGACATAACGATTCCGGCCTTCGACCGGGCCGGGGATCCCGATTGGTATCCGGATCTGGGCGAACCATGGCAGCCGCTCAAGCTCTACTACGTCGAATGGTCGATCGCCCGGGTGCGTGCAATGCACGAGAAGTTCCTCGAACTGGGCCTCAAGTCACCCTTCGAGGGCAAGTGGATGGAACGGATCGACGCAGCCGGAACGGTCGACAACGTGACGACTCGGGTGCCCATTCGTGACTTCTACGAGGTTCGGGAGACCGCTCTGCGCGCACATGCGACCCAGGTCGACCCGACTGAAAGCTTCTGGTTCGGACTCCCGACCGAGGTGGCACGGGATGTCCATCCATTCGATGACTACGTGCTGGCCCGATCCCTGGTGGAGAGCGATATCCCCGAGGACGACCTGTTCGCCGGGGTGCCGGGGCGGATTCGTCCCTGAGATTGGCCGAGGCCAGACATGTCCAAGCCGGCGGGTCGCGCCCGCGCTCTAAAACTGTCGGTCCCGGGCGCGTCGGCGCCTGGAACGCGGGCCACCAGGTCAGTCGGGGAACTCGGATCGGAGCTGGCAGCGATTGCTTGCGAAGCCTTCGAAGGCGAGCACCTGCTACCTGAAGATATCGAGGCCCTTCGTCGCTCGGAACCTGCGGAAGCTGGCACACCCGGAGCCTCAGGAGTATCTGCGTCGTCCGGCGGAGCTTCGGATGCAGTTCAGAGCAGCGTCCTGACCGATGTGTTCACCACCGCTGATCGCCTAGCGATGGCGGTCGCCAGGGTGGACCATTCGGGCGATGCGCCGATTGCGCATCTGGACGTTCTGGCGACCGATCTGGGCCACAGGAGGCGCGGTCTGGCCCGCTCTGTACTTACAGCAGCCGAGGACTGGGCCAGGGACCAAGGAGCGGAATGGATCGAGGCCGGTGACCACCTGCCCAACGGACTCTTCGGCGGTATCGATGTGCGCTGGACCGCAGCCATGTGTCTGTTCGAATCCAGGGGCTATGAACGTGTCGCAGTCAAGGTGGACCTGGGTTGCCCGACGATCAGCGCGTCACCGGCGCGCCTCGGCGCAGGTATGCGGGCGGTCCGGGTGGCGAGCGACGATCAAGTCGAAACCCTTGACCGGTTCGTCGCCGAGATCGCACCGAGGCACTCCGCCACCTTCGCCAAGGCTGCGGAGTGGGGCACCGCAGTCATGGCGATCGACGGTGACTCAGGTCGGATCTATGGCGCAGCCGCCCACTCGTTGCAGCGGCTCGGGGTCATTGGACCGGTCGTCATCGGCCCTGGTGCAGAGGAGCGCATCGTAATCGGTGTGATGTTCAGAACGTTGCTTGGTGACCTTGCGACCGCCGGGTTGAAATCCGCCGAGGTGGTGGGTGCCTCGACGATGACCCCCTATGTCGAGGCGGTCGGTGCGAAGGTCGTCAGGGTGTCTCTGGTTCTGCGAAGAAGACTGCAGTAGGCGGGGGACTACCTTGGGGGACGTGAGCACTCTCGCTGAACAGCTCGGATACGGCGCCGAGGACAGACTTCTGATCATCAATTGTGATGGACTTGGACTGTGTCATTCCTCGAATGAAGGTGTCTTCCAGTCGCTGAGAGCCGGAATTGCCACCTCGGCATCCTTGATGGTGCCGTGCCCTTGGGCCCGGGGTGCTGCCGCCCGATATGAGTCGAGTGACGACATTGGCGTGCATCTGACTCTGACGTCGGAATTCGAGCACTATCGGTGGGGACCCATCACCCATGCACCGTCGCTCCTGGGTGGGGCAGGCGGCTTTCCCCGCACCGTCGCGGATGTTTGGGACCACGCGGACGTCGGCGAGGTCCACCGTGAACTGCGGGCCCAGGTCGAACGGGCGATCGAATGGGGCATCGACGTGACCCACCTCGATTCGCACATGCAGACCCTGCCGTTGCGGCCTGAGTTCTTCGACGTCTTTCTGGACCTTGCGGTCGAGTTCGATCTGCCGATCCGACTGCCGGCGGCGCAGTTCCAGGAGGATGCCGGCTTTCCGTTCCGGGAGCGGGCGGCCGAAGAGGGGATCGTCTCACCCGATCAGATAATGAGCCATTCCGGAATCGGCGGGCCGCAGGCCCTGATGTCGGTTGTATCCAAACTTCCCGCCGGGGTGACCGAGATATACCTGAATCCTGCGGTCGACTCACCGGAGTCTCGGGCACTAACGCCCAATGCACTGGGATTGGCGGAGGACCTGGCTCTGCTCACCGACAGCGAAACGGTCGGGTCCTCACTCAAACGCATGGGTGTGAGCCTGATCGGGTGGGATGCCCTTCGCCGGGTTCAGCGGTCCGTGGCTGTCGATCGCTGACAAGTACGACTACTCCTCGAACGGCTTGTCGCATGCCGACCAGAGGCCGATCCCGTTCTGTCGGGCGATGCCCGCCGCCTTGCTGAACTGTTCTTCGTGTGAAACGTTCGGTGGGAACCTGTACTGATTGGCGTATCCGCTGGTGACCATCTCGAGGTTGACGAACAACCCGTCGCTAGCTCTGTACACATAGGCCAGCAGGCGTTCATAGCGGTCGCGGGCTTCCACGTCCCGTTTGAGCTGCACCTTGGTTCCGACCTTGAGCACTTCGGCCATGTGAGCAGACGCTTCTTTGCCGTAACACATGACCGGACGGCTCGGATCGACGCTCTCGGGCGTGTTGATCCCGATCAGTCGAACACGTTCTTCCTCTCCTTCGGACCTGACGACGATCGTGTCACCATCGACAACCCGAACAACGGTGGCGTTGGGCTCGAGCGCGTAGCTGCCATCGTCAGCGGTCGAGGTTGAACAAGAAGTCAGGCCAATCGCAAAAGCCAGCGAGGCAACTACCACCCCGATTATCTGAACGCCAACATTGCCTCGCGGAGTGGCCACCCCGGTTCTGGCAGCGCTGGTGCAACCCTGTGCGCGGTGACTTGCCGGTGGTTCAGACCCTCTGGAGGATGGTGCCAGTGCCAAGCCCGCCACCGCAGCACATGCTGACGAGGGCGTTGGTTCCATCGGTCTGCTCCAACTCATAAAGGGCCTTGGTCAGTAGGAAAGCACCCGTGGCACCAAGGGGATGGCCGAGCGCGATGGCTCCGCCATTGGGATTGGTCCGATCCATGTCCGCGCCCAGTTCTCGCGACCAGGCCAGAACGACTGATGCAAAGGCCTCGTTGATCTCGAACACGTCGATATCGCACATGGCCATGCCCGTCCTTGCGAGCAGACGCTTGGTGGCGTCGATCGGGCCGGTGAGCATCAGGACCGGATCCACTCCCACCAAGCAGGTGTCAACGACCCGCGCTCGGGGCGTGAGGCCGAGTTCCGATGCTTTCTCGGCGGACATGATCAGAACCGCCACAGCGCCGTCGGAGATCTGTGAGGCATTTCCAGCCGTGTGCACGCCATCTTCGCGACCGACGGGCTTCAGCGAAGCGAGCTTCTCCAGGGTCGTTGCACGAAGACCCTCGTCGCGGCTGACCGTCACGGTCTGATCGGTGGGGTTGCCCTCGGCGTCGCGAGCGGGTGCTTCAACGGGGGACACCTGGGAGTCGAACCTTCCCGCGTCCCACGCAGCGGCAGCACGCTGCTGTGAAAGAAGGCCGAATGCGTCGGTGTCGGCGCGGGTCACACCCCATTTGTCGGCGATGCGCTCGGCGCCTTCGAACTGTGATGTGAACTCGATCTGATCGAAGTAGGACGACGGAATCGGAACGCCGAGCCCGAGCTTCTTGGAACTGTTCGATCCGATGGGAATCCGGCTCATCGACTCGACACCGCAGGCAATGGCAATGTCCACAACGCCCGACGCGACCAGTGCCGTGGCGATGTTGGTGGCTTGCTGGGACGACCCACACTGGGTGTCCACAGTGGTTGCTGCGGTGCTGATGGGTAGACCTGCGCTCAGCCAAGCCGTCCTGGTGATGTTGTAGGACTGCTCGCCAACCTGGCTCACACATCCGCCTACGACCTGTTCGACGCTGTTCGGGTCGATGCCCGACTTGTTGATGAGGGCCATCAATGCGTGTTTGAGGAGGTCAGCCGGGTGCACGGTGGACAGTGCGCCGTTGCGCTTGCCGATGGGAGTTCTGATGGCGTCAATGACTACAACTTCGGACATATTTCCATCCTATGCCTCGATCCCTGCCGGAAATCGAGCGGGGGATAGCGAGACTCGGCTCAGGCGGCGCTCTGGTGGCTGGTGGACTCGGCCGTGTCGGCAAGTGCCGATTCGACGTCATCGGTCACCAATCCGCTTCCGGGGGTGAGTGTCAGCGCGGCACGACGGGCAGTGCGGGCCCGGTCAGCGAGCTCGTTGTCGCGACGGGCGATCCGCTGGGCCTCACGCTCGGCGACCCGTCGATCTGCCTCGTCGAGAGCTGCGAGGGCTTCACGGACGCCGATGCGACCGAGCTCTCGGGTCCGCTCGTCCAGGCGCCGGTACGGCTGGCTGGGTGCAGGCCGACCCTTGGTGTTCTGGGTATCCATCAATTTCAGCTGCGTGGTCATGGCTCCAGTATGCGAACCGGGTGTGACAGTGAAACAACGGGTTCTACTACCCCCTGTGACCCCTCTTCTGAAGCGTCCATGTCAGAGCCAGGCGCACCTATTTCACCAGTTCCGTCGCGGTTCCGTGATGGTTCCGTCGCAGCTCAACAGGGAGCGTTCGGAGCCACCAGAGGCCAGGGTCGCTCGGATTCCACGGCTGTTGCCAGGTCCAACAGAAGGGCGTCCTGGTGGTGTCGGGTACCGATCTGCATACCGACCGGCAGGCCGTTTATCTGTCCGACCGGAACCGAGATCGAAGGATTCCCGACGATGTTGTAGGGGATCGTCAGCGCTCCGTTGTTGCCCAGGTCTGCGGGCTTGCCTGCAACTTCCATGTTCATGGTCGTGGACGCCGGGAAAGCTACGTCGGGATTGGTGGCGCTGATTATGAAGTCCGCCTGTTCGAACGCGTCGGCCAGGGTTTCGTTCAACGCGGTGCGGGCAGTTTCGCTGTGGGCCATCATCTCCAGGGAAAACTTGCGTTGGGCTAACTGGATGCCGAACGCGATCTCGTCAGTCAGCTGTTCCATGCATTCGGGAAGAAGATCTTCCAGGTCCGCATACAGCCCGGACAGGTTGCCCAGGGCCCATTCGAAGCCCATCGGCTTTATGGACAGGTCGATGTCGACCCGCTGCATACCGACGTCGTCCGCCAGCATCGAACCGGCCTCCTCGATCAGGTCTGCGACGACAGGGTTGACCATTGCGGAGCCCAGATCGGGAATGATCGCGACCTTGGCGCCTCGCAAAGCTTCGAAATGTGTGCCCAGGTTCCTCTCCCATCCGTCGACCTTCGGCAAGGAGTACGGATCGTGGGCTTCATATCCGGCCGTCACGTCGTAGTACCGGGCGATATCGCGAATCGAGCGACACAGAACTCCGACGACGACGGTCATCGGATGGATCAGGGTCTGCGGGCCACGTGGAATGCGTCCTGCAGTCCCCTTCATTCCGGGGAGGCCGTTGAAACCGGCCGGTATCCGGATCGAACCACCACCATCTCCACCCGATGCCAGTGTGAGCAGACCAGCGGCCACGGCCGCCGAACTACCACCGGATGAGCCGCCAGCGGTGCGACCGATCTGCCACGGGTTGTGGGTCACGCCGTTTAGCTTTGTGACGCTGACGTTGAGGCCACCGAATTCGGATGCCGTAGTCATTCCCACCGGAACGATGCCGCCGTCGCTCTCGGCTCGGACAAGCATGGTCTCTGTATGGCTCGCCTTGCGGTCAGCGAACACCAGAGAAGCTTCGGTGTTGGGCCAGCCGTCGTAGTGGCTCAATTCCTTGATGCCGAAAGGGACTCCGCCGAAGGGCAGTTCGACGTCTGCATCCGCCGCCTTGGCCATCGCAGCGTCCGGGTCGAGGAACGAGAACGAGTTTGTTTCGCTCGAATCGATGGCTCTGAGTGTTGCCTCCAGTTCCTCGACCGGTGACCGTTCCCCGGCGCGGAACGCGTCAACGAGAGAACAGGCATCTCCCAGCCATGGTGAATCTGTCATTTTCCAAACCCCCTTGGCGCCATTTCGTCGACGCCGGCCGGACGATACTTCGATCCGAGCTCGCGGGTGACCGATGCTCACCCATCGGTGGACCTGGGCCGTCTCGCCGCTCTGAGCGCCCCCGATAGGGTCAAGCGATGGACGCTGCAGAATTCCTTGGCCTGACCCGATCTGAAACGCCCATGCGCTGGTCGATGCCCATCACATCCGGAATAGCCACGCGGGGTCATTTCATGTTCGGTGGCTGCGGCCTGGGTGCCGCAGTTTCCGCAATGGAGCACGAATGTGGACGACCTGTCGTCTGGGCGACGGCTCAATACCTCTCCTTCGCAATGATCGACCAGACGCTGGATCTCGACGTGAAGATCGCCGTCGAAGGCAGGATGACCAGCCAGGCCAGGGCCGTGGGGCATGTCGGCGACCGTGAGATCCTCACCGTCAACGCCGCACTCGGGTCCAAACCGATCGAATTCGATGAGCAGTGGCTGGACATGCCTGATGTTCCTGATCCGGATGACTGTCCGGTGCGGAGCGAGTTGATCGACGACTCGGACTCGATCATGAGTCGCTTCGACATGCGCTTGGCGCTCGGAACCTCGTGGGATGTCCTCGAAGGCAAGCCGGCACCCGGTGGACGGTCTGCAATGTGGGTCCAGATGCCTGATGTCGACATGTCGGCCGCAGCGATCGCGATTCTGGGGGACTATGTGCCGTTCGGGATTTCCCAGGCGCTTGGTGACTGGACCCCATCCAACAGTTTGGACAACACGATCAGGGTCCACCGTCTTGTTCCGACCGACTGGGTCTTGTGTGATGTGCGCATCGACTCGGTCAGCGCCGGCTTCGGTCACGGATCCGTTTACCTGTGGGCCCAGGACGGAACACTCCTCGCTACCGCAAGTCAGTCGGCTGTCATCCACAAGCCGCGGAGCTGACACCTGACCTAATAGGGTCGAGATATGACAGGCGACAGTTCTTCAGGACAGACGAGTTCGAACAGCCCGGATCAGACCAACGTCGCTCCCAACGCCGGCCATCCAGGCCTTCCGCCGGGTCGGCGCTATGGCATGACCATCCCTTTCGATGGGGTTCCTCTCGCCGAGCAGGGCGACTGGATCCGCGAGCTTGCCGACCTTGGCTATACCGACGTGTGGTCATCGGAAGCCAACGGATCCGATGCCTTCACCCCATTGGCACTCGCTTCGGTATGGGCTCCATCGCTGCGTCTTGGCAGTGCCATCGTCCCCGCCTACACCAGGGGACCTGCACTTCTGGCACAGTCCGTCGCTGCGCTGAGCGATGCCGCCCCCGGACGTGTGGCATTCGGTATCGGTACTTCCTCGAACGTCATCGTCGAGCGGTGGAACGGAATTGAATTCGACGAGCCCTACCGGCAGGTCAAGGACATGGTGACCTTCATCCGCGGTGCGCTCGCCGGCGAAAAGATGTCGGGCGAGTTCGGCAATTCGACCATCAACGGCTTCAAGCTCGGACTTCGTCCGGCCCAGCAGCCAGCGATCCTGATTGCGGCGCTTCGGGAAGGGATGCTCAAGCTCGCAGGCAGGCACGGCGATGGAGCAATCGTCAACTGGCTCTCGGCCGAGGATGTCTCGACCGTCGCCCCGATCGTCCAGAAGGCGGGAGGCGGCACCTCGGCCGATCCGGCCCGGGAGGTTGTGGCGCGAATTTTCGTGGCTCCCTCGATCGACCGCGAGGTGATTCTCAACGCCGGGCGGTTCGCCATTGCCTCATATCTGAACGTCCCCGTCTACGCGGCTTTCCACGACTGGATGGGCCGCGGGGAGCAACTCGCCGATATGTGGCGGCTCTGGAAGGAGGGCGACCGACAGGGTGCGCTCGGCGCGATTCCCGACAGCCTCGTCGATGAACTCATCATCTCGGGTACGCCGGAGGAATGTCGAGAGCACATCCAGCGCTATGTCGACAACGGGGTAACAACCCCTGCCTTGGCGATCCTGCCCTTTGGCTACGACGTCGACCGATACCGGCAGGCGATCCGAGACCTGGCGCCCAGCTAGACGCCTGACCCAGGCGCGTCAGGCCGTCGGTTCTACGGTCCTGCGAAGTGCAACTTTGTCCACCTTGCCAGAGGCGTTGGTCGGCAGTGAGTCGGCCAGAAAGACCGCGCGCGGGCGTTTGAATCCGGCGATCCGGCCCTTGGTCCAACTGACGATCTCACCGGCGTCGGCATCTTCACTCGACGCCACGACGACGGCGCAGACCTTCTCTCCCCAATGTGGGTCGGGTAGGCCGACCACTGCGACCTGGGCGACATCAGGATGGGTGCTCAGCAGGTCCTCGACCTCTCGCGACGACACGTTCTCGCCACCCGAGATGATCAGGTCCTTCTTTCGATCGACGACGTAGAGAAAACCCTCTGCGTCGACACGTCCGATATCCCCGGTGCGGAACCAACCGTCGAGCAGACTCCCTGACGATTCCTCCGGAGACTTCCAGTAGCCGTCACAGACCTGGTCGCCCCGCACGAGGATCTCGCCCGGTTGACCCGCCGTAACGTCCAAGTCGTCGAGGCCGACGATCCGCATCGCCACCAGAGGACCCGGGCGTCCAGCGGCAGCCAGAAGGTGAGGATCGGTGGTCCTCGCCCGTTCGTGATCCGCAGGGGTGAGAAACACTGCGTTGCCGCTCAGTTCGGTCATGCCGTAGCCCTGTGCCAGCCCGCAGCCCGGAAGCTCATGTTCGACCCGCAGGATCAGGTCGAGTGGCATCGAGGCAGCGCCATAGGAAACTTGGCGAAGGCTGGACAGGTCCGTCGAGGTCCGGTTCGGGTGATCGAGCAACATCGACAACATCGTCGGCGCGAGCGAGCAACTCGTCACCCGTTCCGACTCGATCAGCGACAGGACCTGAGCGGGGTCGAACCCGGGGACCAGAACAACCGGCCGCCTCCGAATGTGGCTGTGCAGAACGTTGTAGGCGGCAACATGGAACAGCGGGAAGGGAAACAGATAGACGTCGTCGTCGGCGAGTGGGCGGGCTACAGCGGTGTTCATGACCGCGCTGATTAGGCTCCGATGTGTGAGTACTGCACCCTTGGCCCTTCCCGTCGTACCCGAGGTGTGAATCAGCCAGGCGCAGTCGGAATCGGTCCCCAGGCGCGCGCCCCCATTCCTGTTCGACCCGTCCGGTCCCACATCCGACGGGTTGAGCATCGAAGCGAAGAAGTTCTCGAGCAGCTCCGTTTCGATGGCCGAGTTCTTGATAATCGCATCGAACTCCTTCGTGCCGCTCAGCTTGGTGAGCTGTCCGGAGCTTGCGAGCACAAGGACTGGCTCGGTGGCGCGGATCAGCTCGGCAATCTCGGATGGGGTGTGGCGCGTGTTGGCGAATGTCGCAACCGTCCCAGCCAATGGGAGGGCGTAGAGGGCGGCGACCATCGCCGGTGAATTCTCCGAAATTATGACGACCCGGTCACCTCGACTCGTGCGCCGACCGATCGCCCCGGCCATTGCGGTGACCTGATTCCACATCTCGGCGAAGGTCCAGGTGTGACCGTCGCTCAGCAGTGCGGGCCTATTCGGCTGGGCGCTCGCTGCGAACTCGATGATCTCGTGGAGGAACATCGCAGTCAGTCGCCGGAGATTGCGGCATCGAGTTTGGCCTGCATTCGACGCATCGAACGCAGCCACCGTTCTCGGTCGTTGGCTCTGGCCTGTTCGTAGGCGGCAACCTCGACGTGGGGAAGAATCAGGAAACGTCCATCGGCGAGCGCATCCATGACGGATTCCGCCACTTCAGATGGCTCCAGAATTCGCTGGGCCTTGACGACCTCGAGAGCCAACTGGTCCTCGGGTAGCAGGGGAGGGGCCCCGTTTCCTTCTGCGAGTTCGGGGAACAACAGCGGGGTTCTGACTCCTTGGGGGCACAGACACGAGACCGTCACGCCACGGTCGCCATAGGTGATCGACAACCATTCGGCCAACGCCACTGCACCGTGTTTTGTGACGCTGTAGGGGGCGTCGCCCAGGTTGCTCAGCAGCCCGGCGGCCGAAGCAGTGATGACCATCCGTCCCTCGCCACGCTCCAGCCAGCCGGGCAACAGAGCCCTGGCGGCGTAGACGTGCGCCATGACGTTGACGTCGATTATCCGCTCCCAGACGACGTCGTCCGCGTAGACCCCGGCACCGGTTCCGATTCCTGCGTTCCCCACGAACAGGTCGACCTGACCTTCCCTCTCAATGGTCGCCCCGATCAGCCCGGCGAGTTCACCCTCGTCGGTGACATCGAGCCCGACCGGATGTACCGCGAGCGCTGGATGGCCTTCCGCGATTCGATCTGCGACACGTCGCGCTGATGCCTCGCTCAGGTCGACGATGGTCAGCGAACGCGGTTGCTCCTGAGCGAAGCGCTCACAGAGGGCCGCTCCTATCCCGCTGCCCCCGCCGGTGACGATGATGACTTTGCCATTCAGTTCCATGCCGACAATTCCATTCTGTCCAACGATCTTCTGTGGGCCGTGGCCCACTTGGTCGGGGGGTCTTCTTTTGGTCGTGGCCCGCTCGGTCGGTGCCGCCCTTGGTTGGAGCGTCGTCCTGCTCGACCGCTCAAGAGGACTTGGCGGCGGCCTCGAGCGTCGCGTCGATGGTCGCACGCCTGTCCTCACCCCACGGCAGAGGCATGATCACCGGATGCTCGACACCCGCGTCGCGGTAGGCGGCGACGGCTTTGGTGACGGTTTCGCCTGAGCCGCAGATGTCGATCGCGTCGACCATCCGGTCAGAGATCGCATCGAGGGCTGCCGCTCGATCACCTTGTTTGTGTGCGGCGGTTACTGCTTCGATCTCGTCGGCGAAACCGGCTCGGGCGAATGCCTTCGCGTATGCCGGGACCACCGCATAGGAAAAGAGGTCCTTGCGGGCGTAGGGAAGAGCCGTGTCGCGGTCACAGACCCCTACGTGGACGTAGGCATAGATGCGGCACGAACCTTCGGGTCGACCAGCCTTGCGCTCGGCGGCTCGAACCTGTTCGACACACCAGGGCACGGCTGTGGCCGGCAGATAGTTGAGCAGGACCCCGTCGGCCAATTCTCCGGCCAACGCCAACATTTTGGGGTTGAGTGCGCCCAGGACGAGTTCAGGTCGACGATCACCCTGGCGGATTCCCAATCTGAACTTGGAGCATTCGTAGAAATCGCCCCGGTGGGTCACCGGTTCACCGGTCAGACACTCTCGGATCAGATTCAGGTACTCACGCGTCTGTGCCAGAGGCCTGGTCGAGTACTCGGCGCCATGCCAGCGTCCAACGACGACAGGTGACGAGATTCCGATCCCGAGACGGATAGTCGACTCGGGGGACAGGTCCTGAAGCGTCGCTGCGCCCATCGCGGTGAGCATCGGTGTTCTCAACTGCAGCGCCAGGACGCCGGTCCCGAGTCCCATCGATGGCTGCGTTGCCCCAACGGCCGCCAGCGTCGAGAAGGCCTCCTGTGCCACAGTCTCGGCTGTCCAGAATGAGTCATATCCCAGATTGCGGGCATCGGCTGCGACGCCGATGCCCTGGTGGATTCCCAGACCCTGGAAGCTTGCGAAGGTCACACCTATTGGCTGATTCGTGTTGGTCACAGAAGGCGACGGTAGCCGCGGGTCCACAACGGCTGCCGGAGTACCGTCCGACTGCCGCGTGACTACCGACCGGGTGCCGGCCCCGCGCCCAAAACGTCGGGAAGCTCGACAGTCGCAGGACTACCATGGAGGCAGATGCCCCGGCGACGGGGTACGGGACGCAGGAGGCACTATGACCGAGGTGCTCGATAGTGGAGCTCCATCCAAGGTGATCACCCGTGATGGGACGATCCGTGATGCTCTCGACCTGATTGACCAGGGCCTGGGTGACATCTCGGACAGGACGATCTTGTCGAGTTCCGAGATGTCGGATCTTCTTCTCGATGTCCGTTGCGTCTTGGCGCGCCTCGGCCCCGAGGTTTTCACCAACTAACGGGATTAATCGCTAACGGGTGTTCGGCGACCCAGGCCGACCGACGCCAACAACTCGGTGTAGTTCTCATCGAGAGCATCCAGTAGTTGCTGCGGGTCCGAGACGGCGGCCGAGTCGACGTACAAGCCCAGGAACAACCAGCCGCGATAAGACATCGTCGTCAGGTTGAATGCAGTGCCGGCAAGAGGTCCGAGCGGATAGTTGGCCTGCATCAGTGCACCGCCGATGAACAGATCCATCGGCGCGGCCCGCACGTTGGAGCACACAAAGTCAACTGCCTGTGTCAGATACTGACCGGTCCGGAGGATCACCGCCGGAGGCAGCATCGCGGCGGCGCTCGCGGCGCCCTCCATCGCAGCGATGGCCTTCTCTTCACGGACTTCGGTGACGATCTGGTGAATTGCGTCAACCCGCTCAGCGTGCGTCATCGCTCCGGTGGGAACCAGCATCTGGGTGGGGCTGAAGGCGTTACCCCCGGCGGAACGGTCGTGACGGGTACTGACCGGCATGGAAACCCGCAACTGCTCGACCGGCATACCAGCACGATCGTGAACCTGACCGGCCGCTGCGGCCGCGCCAGCGATGAAGACATCGTTGACGCTGCCACCCATCCTGTGGGCCGCACCCAGGACATCCTCAAGCGAAAGAGTGGTCGTCCCGAACCATCGGCCCAAGGATCGCTCCGTCCAAAGGGGCGACCGCTTCTTGCCGACCCGCGCTTGGCGGGCAGCCGACCGGGCCGCTCCGAGCAGGTCTGCCGGGCTGGTCGAGACCCGCTTCTCCGGCTTCGGACGAGTCTTACCGTCCTTCTTGCCGTCCTTCTCGCCGGCCGAGTTGTCGGCGGAGTTGTCGGCGTTGTCCTTCGGGCGGGCTTTGTCTGGATCGTCGTCCCCGGGCGCGGACGACACCCTCGGAGGGCGCGCAGGGCGCGGATCATCGCGTCGAGCCGGCGGATTGCGTTCGAAGTCGAGGAACTCGACCGAGAGTCGAATCCCTCCCTCGCCGTCGGTGATGGTGTGGTGCAGCCTCTGGAGCATTGCGGCTCTGCCGTCGGCGAGTCCTTCGATGACGACGAACTGCCACAGTGGCCTCTCGCGGTCGAGTGGGTCGCGGCTCAAGGTCGCAGTCAGCTCGTACAGGTCGTCGCGGCTGGCCTGTCCGCCCATATCGATCCAACGCAGATGCTGGTCGATGTCCATGTCTGGATCGTCCTCCCAGCGCGGGAGTTCCCATGGAAGTGCACTCGTGACGACTCTCTGGCGGAGCTTGGGGACTACCTCCACCGCCCGCAACATCCTTTTCCGGAAGAGTTCGCGATCAGGTGCGCTGTCCAGGATCGACAGGTTCGAGAACGCCGACGCCAGCCGTGGGTCACGTTCCATCTCCCACATGATCGACTCGAAGCCGGTCATGGCCTGGGTGTCCATTGACATCTCCGCCATCGTTTGAGGCTAACCACCGATTTGGTGTTCTGCGCCCAGTCGGGCGACTACCGCTGCGCTCGCGTGTCTTTCGCAAGCTGTGAAGGCCAGAGCTTTCGGGCCGAGCGGGCCAGCGTTGCGCCGGCCACTAGTCCCGCGGCGACGTCGCTCGGGTGATGAATTCCCACGTGAACCCGGCTCCATGAGACGCAGAGTGCCGCTCCCCACCACAGTGGAGCCATGCCGAGATCACGGCTCAGCAGGCTTGCCGCGCAAGCTGCGGCCGAGGCGTGTCCGCTCGGGAAACTCGATGTGAGAGGGGTCCGGAGGTCATGGGTGCGGACCTCGGGTGCGACGGGACGCTCCCGGGCGATGAGCATCTTCACGGGACCGTTTATCAGCCCTTGCTCAACACCGAGAATGACGCTGCGGCGCAGCGCTGCAGAACGGCGTTGACGCCCGCCGAGCAAGCCGTCGACAGCGTTTATGGAGTGCCACAGGATGCTGTGGTTGGCGGCCTCAGAGAGCAGATGCATGCACCTGTCGGCCCCGCTAACCCGGCGTAGTGGCTGCGCTGCCCTTTCGCCCCATGCATCGAGACGTTGGACAGCGGGACTCTGGAACACACGGGCCAGGGTCCTTGTGATGTCAGCGCTCACGACCGAGGGTCGGCCTTCATGGCGGCGAGGATCGATTCGGCCATGGAGGAAGGGCTCTCGAGCGGCCCGAAGTGTCCGAGCTCGGGGTGCTCCTCGAGCTCTCCGGACGGGAGAAGTTCGGCGATACGGGGAGCGAGGCTCGCAGGACCGGGGTACGACTCGGCGCCGCGCAGCACTGTCACCGGACAGTGGATCTCGTCCAGATGTGAAAAGGCATCGTGTCTGGACCCCATTTCGTATGTCTGGGCCTCAACCTCGGGTAGACAGCGCAGGCTGACCGAGCCGTCGTCGTGCGGCTCGAATCCGTACTCGATGTACGCGGCCAGGGCAGCAGGGTCGAGGGCGCTGAAGGGGGGCTTGGAGGAGAAGTTCTTGAAGGCCTCCGATGCGCTCGTGAAAGCGGCACGTCGTCTGCGGGCGCCGGTTGCCAACGGGTTGTCGGACCCTGTGTTCAACTCGGGCGGGAAGATGATCGGCTCGAACAACCACAGTCCCCTGAACGTGCCGGGTCTGGCCTGCTCGGCCAGGACGAGTGAAGCTCCGCCCATCGAGTGCCCCACGCCGAAGGGCTCTTCCAGACCCAGGGCGTCGACCGTCGCGAGGACATCCTGAGCAGTGCCGTTCCAGTCCATGCCGGTTTGGGGGACGGTCGAACGGCCGTGTCCGCGAACATCGAGCGCCGAGAGGTGCAGGCCGCCCAGACGCTCGGCGACAGGCAGCCAGACCCCGGCGCAGAAGCCCGTGGCATGGACCATCAAGACATCTTCGGCATCGCCACCCAGGTCGTAGAGCGCAAGCTCAACGTCGTTGGTGGATTGGATCATCTGGGGCGCTGGAAGCTGCGGGTGATTACTGCTGGAGGCGTCATCCATCCCATCAGCTTGCCATCCGGTCGCGTAGACGCTCGTCCGGGGTTGCGAAAAACACGGCTGCGCGCCCTGAAGCTGGCCAGGTGTACGCCTGTGTCGAAGAATTGCCCTGTCGGCCCGGTGCAGATCAGCCCGTGAGTCAACCGGTTGAGCGGGACTAGCAGGCCGGGGAGCCGGAGAGAGCATCGGGCTCCTCCAACTCGCTCGAAAGCCTAGGTAGTAGCAGCTTGATCTCGTGGAGCTTCATCAACTCGATCGACTCGGGCCCAGAAGTCAGAACCGAGCGGAGTAGATCCGCCGCCACGACCGTGCACTCCAAGCCCTCATCCGCGCCTGCGCCATTGGACTGGTTCTCGACGATCAGTAGTGCATCGATGAACGGAACCCAGTGAATCGATTCGGAGAGGCGATCGCGCAGCCGATGTGCGAGAGAAGCGGTCTGGCGTGCAACCTCGCTGATGTCACCTGCGTCGATGTCTCCTCGACCGACGACGAATACTCCGGTGGGCCCGACCACCACCCAGTGGTCGCGGATTCGTCGGACCATGAAAGCCTCGGGGAGTTCCGTCACATGCCGAATGAGGTCTCGTGTCGACGCGCGGGGATGAAACACATTCATCTATCGGCACGCCCGGGTTGATTGTTGAGCGATGAATCATGACGTGGCTCATTGGCTAAGCAGAGCAGCAGCCGATAGCGGCGCCCACCCTTTCACCAAATTTTCGCCGGCGTGTCGCCCTTATCCCGGCATCTCGGAAAAGAACACTTGTTCGAGCCGACTCCAGATGTTTGACTGGCCGGATGCCTGTTCCGCCGACCACGACAAGGTCATCGCCAAGCGGTTCTGGACCCATTGAGATCGTGGTTGACCGCCAGCCGGTCCTTGCGCTGACGCCGCTCGATCACCGGGTTCGGGTTGGATTGGTCATGCCCGGGTTGGCTCGGGTCATCGACGTCAGCGTCCAGCCCAGCACGGCATGTCGAGCCTTGGCCGAAGCGGCTTGGAACGCACGACTTGAAGCCTCCGCGGTAGAGGAATCAACTCGTGAGGCGATCACGGCTGCAGTCCAGGTGAGCGACGCCTGGAACCCCACAGCCGCGGTTGCGCTTACGGGCTGGTTCGGCGGGATCTCGTTCCCTCTTCTCGGAGCCGCATATGACGAGGGCGCTACACCGGTCGCCGAGGTTCCACGGTGGGCCGAGCAGGTACTTGCGGCACGAAGCTTTGGCCAGGGCGCCGTGCTCGCCTTCGGCCGTCGAGCCACCAGACCCGTAAAGCGTGCTCTGGTGGAAGCAGTCCGTCCTCTGCCGGGCGGGCAGATATCTCTGGGGGCCCTCGCCCTGGCGCTCATGGGACGAGAAGTCCTCCAGCCGGACCGGATTGCCCGGGTGCTCAGCTGCGATCGGGTGGAACACCCGGTCGCTGACCTTCCGGATCCATCGACCATCAACTCGGCTAGCCGGGTGTTCCACCACTGGGGCGAGGTACGCACCGAAAAAGTGTTGATAGAGGCTGCCGACAGACCTGACGGGCTTGCCGTCCTCATGAAATCGGTCGGCTATGCGCTACAACTCGGAGACCACGGCCCTACCGGCCGTCTACCCAACCGTCTTTCCGAACTCCACGACACCTACCGGGTGTTGGTTCCATCAGCCACCGAGCGGCCCGGTCCCACACCCAGACGATGTGGATCCGCAGGAACCCGCGCCAACCGGGGCCGTGGCGAAGCTCGGGTCGAGGACCGGCGCGCCCACCATCCGGTACTCGCTCCGCCGCCGACGCCGGCAACGGCCGCCCGTGTCCCATCCGCAAGGCGCATTGCCATGCCAGCGAACATCCGGGCGCTGGACGGAACCGCCAGCGGGGACCTTGTGTTCGTGGTACCCCGAACGGTCGGGGACCTCACCCGATGGGGGCGATTGCTGTCCAATTGCCTTGGAGACTTCGGACCCTCGGTGGATGCAGGACGAAGCGTGATCATCGGTGTCGAACGAGACCGACGACTGACCTATGCGATCGAGATCACCGACGGCGGAAACATCCGCCAGTTCAACGGCAGGGCGAACCGACTGCCCAGCGACCTAGACCGACGCAACGTGTTGATGGCGCTGGTCCGGGCAGGCGCTATCAATCCGATGAGCGCAACCAATCGGAGATGGCTCGCGGGCATCACCGACCCGAGCGCTTGACGCCGCTGCGACGCGAGGGACAGCGAGGCGAGCGTCGGTAGAGCTGACTGCTCAGAGCACAGATGTCCGGTGAGTAGCTGAACGCTGCCCGACGACCGGCTGATGGGCGACTCCTCGGAGGCCAGATTTGGCCGCCTCGCGCGAGACTCTACGCGTGACACGCCTGAACTTTTCCGACGCTGACCACGATGACTTCTGGGACCACAAGGACGCTTTGGTGGGTGAGCTGAGCGCACGACTCGGTCTGGACCGTGACGAAGAGGTCGTCGGTGACGCGGCAATGTTCATGGACTGGACCGTCAACTACGCCGACGGAGACCTGTCGCGCTACAGCATCGATGACATCGAGGAGTATCTGCTCGGGTGGTGTCCGCGGAAGGTCTCGAGCGATCCAGTCGGTTACCTGCCCATCGTTGATGGCGCCAAGGAGTGGATCATTCATTTGGTCCTGACCGACCAGTGGACCGGAGGGCCGGTGCAGCCGCTGCTCAAGCGGCTCGAAGGGATCGTCCCTGAGTTCCTCGACGCGATGTCGAACCCTGCCAATTTCGGTCTGGCAAAGGGAATGTTCATGGGTCCCGCCCTCAGCGGTGCGGACATCGACATGTCCGATCCGGCATCGCTCGAAGCAGCCATGGAGGCGTTCAACGCTCTGTCCGCCGAAGAGCGCAAGGCTCTGACCGACTCCTTCATGAGCCCCGGCGGCCCGCCAGACCCCGTCGATTCAGACCCCGTCGATCTGCCGCCAACGCCGGCACCCGACCCCCAAGTCGTCGCCGCCCAGGCTGCTGTCGCTCCGCTCATAGGTCAGCTCACAGCAGTGGGCGAGTATCTCGGGTCCAAGGGAATCAAGCTGACGGCCACCGGCAACCCAAAGCTTGTGGACGCAAAGGTGCTTCGGGATCTATTCGCCACCGACGACGAATGGGAGCGGCCTTCGGCGGATGGGTCCACCAAGCCGGTTCGCAGCGCAGATCAGTTGCCCCACCTGCAATCGATCCTGACACTCGCGGTTTCCGCCGGTGCGATCGACGACGATGGTCGGGCGATGCGTGCGGCGCCGGGCTGGGAGGAGCTCGAACCGCTCGACCGGTGCGGGATCCTTTTCGACACGGCAACACAACTGGGGCCGGCCCTCCGCGATTTCGGGCAGCACAGAGTCCCGTTCCGCGAGGCCTTGGACGAACTCATGAGCGTGGGTGTCCTTCACCTCGTGATTCCCGCATTCGTCAACGGAGAGATCCTTTACGAGGAGATGCTTGATCGAGCGCAGGAGATCGTTAGCGGCGAACTGGCAAATCTATTTCCGAAGATGGTTGAGTCCGCCATCTTCCGAGCAATTGTGGACCAAGAGCTGAGTGACAACCTTGACACGCTGCAGCGTTGCGGCGTGGTCGAGCGACGTGATGTCGAAATGGTTGATGATTGGCTGACGGGGTGGCCGACACCGTCGGGTGGCACGGTCGCAGTGCTTGACCTGGGACGTGCGCTACTGACGCCGGTTCTGCCGACGATTGGCTACGCGCCGCATGAGCTGGCCGACCTGTCGGTCTGCTCCGCTGCTGATGCCGGTCGGGTGCTGGACACGATGTTTGATGGTGATCCAGCTCAGGTGTGGGCCGACTGGCTGCCAGGCGTAGACCCGGCCGACAAGGTCGATCAGCTCATCGCAGCACTCGGCGACGCCCCGGATCCAAGCCAACGGCTGGCTCTGGTGAGCATTCTTTCGGAGGCGCCACCTGACGTGCGTCGCCGGTCGGAGTCGATCGCTGACGGCCCACTCGGTGCGTATGCGGCGATGGTTCTCGACGGATCGTTGTTCTGGATGCGCCGTACCGATATTGATGACCTCGATGAGATCGAAGCTGCCGAGGTGGACCGCGCCCACCTGGCGACGCAGTTGACCGATGGACGTACCGTTTCGGAGTTGCTCTCCGGACTTGGTCCGGCGGCATCGTTGTTGCCGCTGGTCGACATGCTCTGGATGGAAATGATGGATGACCCGGACATGATGTTCGAAACCACGGTCGAGCTAGGGACCGCAAATGGCTCTAGCTTTGCCGAGATTCTGGATGACCTGTGGCGTGTCCCAGTGCCGGAGACCGCCGAGGTACTTGAGTTTCTCGGCAGTGAACATCCTGACAAGAAGTTGGCCAAGGCTGCCCGCAAGGCGCTGTTCCGTTACCGAGGAGCACATCCATCGGCATCGTGAGGGAAGATGGTTGTCCTTGGCTACGGCGTTGGGCAGCCAGCGAGGTCGCGTTTACGGGGGGGGGGGGGGGAGGGTTGTAGCGCCAAGGCGCTCAGGCGCCTGTTGGAACTCGATGATGGCGGAAAAGTCGAGAACTGCTGACGCGTGGCTCGAGCGCGGGTCCCACATATGAGTCCATTGGTGTCCAGTTCCGAGTCCTCGGCGAGGATTGATGGCTCCGCAAGATGCTCATGCGGGGGCAGTGGCGAGCATCAAACGAGCCCCTCGTGGCTCAGGAGAACGCTGGGATACCGGTGATTGCCTGCCCGAGGATAAGAGTGTGGATCTCGTTGGTGCCTTCGTAGGTGTAGACGGACTCGAGGTTGTTCATGTGGCGAATCACCGGGTACTCGGTCGTGATCCCGTTCGCTCCGAGCACCCCGCGGGCCTCACGGGCAACTTCGAGAGCCATCCGCACGTTGTCCATCTTGGCGAAGCTGATCTGCGGGGTCGCCAGAGCGCCGGCGTCCTTGAGTCGGCCCAACTGGATCGACACCAAAGTTGCCCGCTGAACCTTGACCATCATGTCGACGAGCTTGCGCTGGGTCAGTTGGAACGAGGCGATCGGTCGGTCGAACTGAACTCGTCCAAGTGAGTAGTCGAGGGCAGCCTCGTAGCAGGCCCGGGCCGCCCCGACTGCTCCGAAGGAAATCCCGAATCGTGCTTCGTTCAGACAGGACAGTGGACCCCGCATTCCACTGACGCCCGGAAGGACTGCGTCACCGGGCAGGCGCACGTCATCGAGCACCAGCTCCGAAGTGACCGACGCCCGTAACGACACCTTGCGGTGGATCTCGGGTGCCGAGAACCCTGGCGTGTCCGTTGGGACAACGAAACCGCGGACCGCTCCCTTGTCGGGACCCTCGGGATCGGTCTTTGCCCAAACGACTGCTACATCCGCGATCGAGCCGTTGGTGATCCACATCTTGGAGCCGTTCAACACCCAGTCCTCGCCGTCTCGGCGTGCCGTCGTCCGCATCGACGACGGGTCAGAGCCTGAGTCCGGCTCGGTCAGTCCGAAGCATCCGACGAGATCACCCGCCGCCATGCCTGGCAGCCATTGTTGGCGTTGCTCCTCGGAACCGAACGCGTGGATTGGGAACATTGCAAGGGAGCCCTGGACCGAGACAAAGCTCCGGGCTCCAGAATCGCCGGCCTCGAGTTCTGTGCACGCCAAGCCGTAGGCCGTCGCGGACGTTCCGGCGCAGCCGTAGCCGTCGAGGTGCATCCCGAGAAGGCCGAGCTTTCCGAACTCCTTGGCCATCTCGCGTGGAAACACGCCCTGGTCGAACCATTCGCCGACCTCGGGCACTATCCGCTCCGAGACGAACTGCCTGACCGTGTCCCGCAGAAGGATCTCCGTGTCGTCGAGGAGGGAGTCGGTGGCGAGCAGGTCCCGGGGATCAATGGCCTGGCGCAGGGGTCGATGTTCGCTCATGGATCCAACTTACGCGGCCCGTAGACCTCGAAGCACCAAGAGGACACGGTGGCACCCGATGGCGACTCCACGACAACCGGACGGGGAACCGCCGACAACCGGATGGCAACCGCCGACAACCGGACGGCGAACTGCCGACAATCGGACTGCAACAGTATGGCGACGCCGCTGGACACGTGACTTTGCAGGTCGGCTTTGTCTATCGGCTTGAGTTGGCCGTACTGTCGGCGCAATGACGAGGCAGGGGGCGCCTTCGAAGTTCACTTCGCAGGCGCCGAGGCTGGGCTTTGTAGGCGGATTCGACGGTGTCCGGGGCATCGGCATCCTGATGGTGCTGTTCAACCACGCCTACTCGGATCTTTCGCCCTCCTTCGCAGGCATCATCGACGTCTTCTTCGTGATGAGCGCGTTCCTCATCGTGACACTGCTCCTCCAGGAGCATCGTGACCACGACCACATCGATATGCGGAAGTTCTACGCCCGACGAGTCGTGCGACTTCTCCCATCCGCCTATTTGTGCATCCTGGCCTGGATCGTCTTCTGTCTGCTGTTCGATCGAGACAGGCTGATCTATGTCCTCCAGGACGCAGCGGCAGCCGTCACCTACATCTACAACCTGATCTTCCCCGTGGGGCTCGGTTTCGTCAGCCAGAGCGCTGCCTCACATCGATCGATAGACCAGTTCTGGTCACTTGCGGTCGAGGAACAGTTCTATCTGCTCATCGCCATCACAGTTCTTGTTTGTCTGCGCAAGAAGTGGATGACGCAACTGGCGATTGCAATGGTGGTGATCGCGGCTGCGATCGGCTTGGCCCGCTGGACCGGCAATACCGGACCGTGGCCACTCAATACGCCGACAAACTCGAACATCCCGGCTCGGGGAATCAGTCTCTTGTGGCTGTCACGCTACGACTCGCTCATGTGGGGCGTCGCCCT
Source organism: Microthrixaceae bacterium (assembly GCA_049647585.1). GTDB lineage: Bacteria > Actinomycetota > Acidimicrobiia > Acidimicrobiales > Microtrichaceae > JAGQSZ01. Next base: position 202,548 of record JBARXY010000026.1, read on the forward strand.
GGCCGTGCTGAACGCCCGGCTGCCAGAGCCGCTGCCGGAACGATGGCGGCGGTGGCTGCCGAGAGTCGGCGCAGTTGGTCTGGTCGTTGCGTCGGTGATGATGATCCTGTCGAGCAAGTTCCTGTGGGAGTCGTTCGGCAAATACGGCGTTCCCTACCCATATGTCCCGATGTCGGTGGGCCTGCACCACAGCGGCAAGGGATGGATCCAGTTCGGTCACACGGCCACCGCGCTGGCCTTTGCCCCTGCGTTGTTGGCAATGGCTCGGTGTAAGTCGTGGAAGGGGAATGTCTGGCTATCGTGGAAGCCCCTGCGCTTCCTGGGGCGCATGTCCTACACGGTCTACGTCTGGCACACCCTTTTCTACTTCCTCGTGCTGGACTGGCTGGGTGGTAACGAGGTCCTCGGTCAGAAGTGGCGTGCGCCGATCCTCGCGGCGATCGCAGTGGTTTGTTCGCTGCCTATCTTCTATGGAGTGGAACAGCGCATGTTGCGGGTCAAACTCAGGTTTGCCTCCGAGAAGGAGGTTCTGGACCTGAACACCGGAAAGATGATCTCGGTGGAGCAGGCCCGCGCCCAGTCGAAGGGCGAAGCAGGCCAGTCGAAGGGCGAAGCAGGGGAGCGTGACGAGCTTGACCGAGGCTGAATCAGACGTCTTCGTCAGCCGCGCGCCGAAGCTTGGCCTGGTCGGCAGCTTCGACGGAATCCGCGGTATCGGCGTATTCATGGTGCTGGTCGGTCACGCGCTTTTCCGCTTCGTCGAATCCTGGGTGACCGTGGTCGACACGTTCTTCGTGCTCAGCGGGTTCCTGATCACGACGCTACTTCTGCAAGAGGTTAGGACCACCGGAACCATCAGTCTCAAGAAGTTCTACTCCCGACGTGCAATCCGGCTCCTGCCCTCGGTCTGGCTCTTCGTCGGTGTCTGGCTGGTCATTTCACTTATCTCGACCGTCGTCGGATTCGATGCGCTCAGCATCCACAATGTCGGTAAGGACGCAGCCGCAGTGCTGTTGTACATCTACCACCTGGTGTACCCGAACGGGCTCTATGTAATTGAGCCTGCGGTACAGGGTCACCGAACGATGTGGCATCTGTGGACGCTGTCGGTCGAGGAGTGGTTCTACGCCCTCATTGCGGGAACGGTCCTGATAAGCGTCCGGAAACGCTGGGTGGCGTTCCTCGGGTTGCTCATGGCCGCGCTGTTCATTGCCATCGGCGTCGCCCGCTGGTTTGCCTACACAGGATTTTTCCAGGACGACTCGGGAATGATCGCCGGTGTGAGGATGGCATTCCTGCAGCGACCTGACGCGCTGATGCTCGGCGTAGCGCTGGCCGCTGCCAACGCCTATGTGTCCGACGAGATGATTGAGCGCTGGCGGAGGGTCGTTCTGGGCCTGGCAACCGCGGGAATCGTCGTCTGGGCGATCATGTTGAACCTGTCGAGCGGCTTGGTGAAGAAGCTTGGTGGCCCCTACATCGACTATCTGCCGTCGGGTCCCTCCGAGTTCACACGCCCCCAGATGCTCGACACGCTGTACTGGTTCCGCTTCGGTCACACCGTGGGTGCGCTGGCCTTCGGTCTGATGCTGGTGGGCATGGTCCGCTACCGCGACTGGTGGTTCAGCAGGCTGCTCAGCTGGAAACCGTTCCGGTGGACCGGTCGGCTGAGCTACACCCTCTACATCTGGCACGCGTTGCCATACCTGATCCTTATTCCACTACTCGGTGGGGACGAGCCCTCAACTGCGGTGGAGTTGCTGCGCACCCCGGTCCTGGTGGTTGCTGCGTTCCTCGTTTCGATGCCCGTCTACTACAAGGTCGAATTGCGGGTTCTCGAGATGAAGCTTCGGTTCTCGGCCGAGAAGGAAGTGCTCGACATGCGGACCGGCAAGATGGTCCAGGTGGAGCATCTCGCAGGCCTCGACAAGGCCGGTCTGGACGAGAAGGCAGGCCTGGACAAGAAGGCCGACAAGGACTAGCGCTAGACCGCCCACGTGTCTGGGCCGTCAACCCGAACTGGCTGTCGCTCACGTACCCACAGTGTCGTGAGCGACAGCCAGTTCGTTAGTTGTAGGTGCGAAATGGGCTAGCTGTGATCGGACTTCAGCTGCTGAGGGTGTTGAGCAGCTTCTGGAGTTCGCCAGAGGGATCCTCGGGGACGATGTAGCCGGTCTCGTCACGGATCTGCTCGAAGTTGTCACGGACCTCTTCGGCGTTGTGGTTCTCCTTGTACCAGCCCGGGGTCAGCCCGATGAAGTAGCGAGACACGACGCCTCCTGCGACCGAGTAGACCTCGCCGTTCACGGGGCAGTCCTCGTGGGCCAGGTACACGACCGTGGGCGTGACCTCGGAGGGACTGAGCTTGTCGCCTAGTGGGCCGAGGAGCTCTTCGGTCATCCGGGTCTTGGCGACGGGTGCGATGGCGTTGACCTTGATGCCCTTGGACTTGCCCTCATTTGCGAGAACACGTGTGAAACCGACGATGCCGAGCTTGGCAGCGCCGTAGTTCGACTGGCCGAAGTTGCCTAGCAGCCCGGAGTTGGAGCTGGTATTAACCACACGTCCGTAGCCCTTTTCACGCATGATGAGCCAGGCGGGCTGGGTCACGTAGAACGCTCCGAGCAGGTGCACGGCGATGACCGGCTCCAACAGCTCGGGGGTGAGGTTGTGGAACGTCTTGTCGCGCAGGATTCCTGCGTTGTTGATGACGATGTCGACCGTACCGAATGCCTCCACAGCTGTCTGGACGATGGCCTGGCCGCCCTCGGGTGTCGCAACCGAGTTGTGGTCGGCTATCGCTTCGCCGCCGGCAGCGACGATCTCGTCGACCACCAGCTGGGCGGCAGAGGCGTTCTCGCCGGTTCCGTCGAGAGATCCGCCCAGATCGTTGACCACGATTCGTGCGCCGCGGCGCGCCAACTCGAGTGCGTGGGACTTGCCCAAGCCGCCCCCTGCGCCGGTGATGATTGCCACCTGGCCGTCAAATCCCAGATCGGTCATGTCGTCTCCTCAATTATCTCGAATGGACTGTGTATCGAATGGACTGTTTGTCGTTGAGCTGCGTGCCCAATGGACTGCGTGCCCAATAGCCCAATTCACGACGGTGCGTGCCGGGGCGGACATCGGTCACAAGCTACTTAGAGCTAGGCCGGGTCGACTAATTCAGCTCCACCACTGGGGACTTGAGCTCCTACCGCTGGGGACTTGAGCTCCACCAGTGGAAAGTTCAGCTCCACCACTGGCGACGGTAGCCATCGACCGAGGATGCCAGCAGCGAAGGTCTGGGTCTGCGGCGCTGGTCGGCGACCAGGGCGAGACCGCCCACGCTCAACAACGCTCCGCCGCACAGCAGGACCACGGCTCGTTGCCACGGCCCGGTGACGGGCAGCGACCCGGACCCCAACTCGATCGACAGCGGCGGAGGGGGAGGAGGCGGTGCTTTCAGGTCAGGTTTGGGTGGTTCCACCGCACAGGCGATCTGCCCCGAGCCGCCGCAGCTGACCGCTCCGGCCACCGGCCCTGCACACGAGCCGATTTCGCCTATAGCCGCGGTTCTTGAGGCGATCTGAACCTCGATCCGGACCGGTTCATCCGTCGGAAGGTCGAGAGTGCGTTGGAACACCTTGCCCGCGGTGAGTTCACCCTTGTGGACGATTGTTCCCGCGGCGCGGATCACGATTTCAGGTGTTGCGCCCGAATCGGATTTGTCGTCATTGAGCCTTGCGGACACGACCGCCTGGTGGGTCGGGCATCGTTCGAGGATCGACGCCGCCGGCCCTTCCACCGGACAGTCCGCATTGACCTTGCGTTGAGCGACGACGAAGTCCCCCGCGTTGACCCGAACAACCGAGGACGTCCCCGCAAGGATCGGTACGACCAGGCTGGATTCGGTGTCGGCCGCCAGGTGGACCTTGCGGACCGCAACCCCGTCGACGGTCACTTCCATATCCATGGTGCTCGACCCGGCGTTCTTGAGTTCGACGACCGCGCCGCCCGACCGGCAGTTAGGGGTAACCACCGCGACCGCTGGGAACTTCTCGCATTCATCGGGAACGGTTGCCACTGCGTATCTGGGTGATCCTGCCTTTGAACCATCGGCCCAGTCGGTTCTTGGAAGGACCCGCACCTCGACCGAATCGACCGAGTCGGGCAGGTGGAAAGACCCAGAGAAAGTGAAGTCGTTCGAAGCGTTGAGCGCCGAGGTTTCAACCGTGGTCCAACTGCGCTCGCCAGTGTCCTGTTCGGACCCGGCCGGGCGGTACGACACCTCGACCGCTTCGTTCGTCCGGACCCGGTTGGCTTCACCAGCTGAATCGGCTTTGCCTCCAGCGGTGTCCGCCACTGCCTGTACAACCCACGAAACCACTCGATCACAGCGTGCTTCAGCGGCGATCCGGGCATTGTCGGCCCCGGCGGCAGGAGTGATTGCACCGAGTCCCAGACAGACGATCCCGACAATCAGCGCGCCGCGGCCGCTCCACGTCGCCAGCCTGGTGGCCGGGCGGCGCGGTTTGCGACGCAGGTGATGTCGGACCATGAGGCCTCCCAGCAGCCGTTTTGGTCAATCCGCAGTGTGGTCGACCTGCGGATGGCACATTGTGACAGGCGTCAGGCAGTGATTCCCAGCTGGTCATACGCGTACTGCTTGGATCTCTTGTAGTCGACCTTGCCGTTCGGGGCCCTTCCGATCGTGTCCACCGCAAGTATCGTGCGAGGAGCCTTGTAGGACGCCAGTGCAGACTTGACGTGGGTGATCAGATCCTCAGAGGTCACTGACGTCCCCGGAGCGAACTCGACCAGTGCTGTGATCGATTCGCCGAACTTGTCGTCGGGTACGCCCACCACCACTGCGTCACGGACATCAGGGTGGGTCTTGAGGGCCTCTTCGACCTCTTCGGGAAAGACCTTTTCACCGGCGGTGTTGATGCACACCGAGCCCCGTCCGAGCAGGGTGATGCTGCCGTCGGCCTCGACTGTCGCGTAGTCACCCGGTATCGAGTACCGACGACCATCGAGTTGGATGAACGTCGCCGCTGACTTTTCGGGGTCCTTGTAGTAGCCGAGAGGTACGAAGCCTGGGACAGCCACGCGCCCACGTTCGCCTGAGCCAGGCTCGACGTAGCCGCCACTGTCCGAGACGACCTTTACCTCGGCACCGAGTTGGAATCGGGCGGTCTTCTCCTCGGCGCCGGCCATGGAGACGGATGCTCCCAAACCGATGGCCTCCGAGGACGAGAACGAGTCGAGGAGCAACATCCCGGGGTTGTGCGCGAGCAGACCCTTCTTTGCGGCCTCGGACCACATGACGCCGGACGACGTGATCAGGACCAGGCTGCTGATGTCCCACCGCTCTGGTTCTGCGTCCAGGGCACGGACTATCGGCTTGGCGAAACTGTCACCCACGATCGTCAGGGCCCCGACCTTTTCACGTTCGATGGTGTCGAGGAGTTCCTCAACGTCGAAGCTGCGGTCGCACAACAGGACAACCGAACCGGCGGCGGTCAGGTACATGTTGGCGGTGTACCAGCCGGTGCCGTGCATCAACGGGCAGGCGGGCAGTCCAGGCGCTCCCGGTCCGGTCAGCGCATCTATCGGGGCGTCCACTCCGATGTCCTCAGGGTTCGACAGATACATCGGATTGCCGACAGCCACGGTTGCCCGGATCAGATCGTCCTGGCGCCACATGACACCCTTGGGCATGCCCGTTGTGCCGCCCGTGTAGATCATTGTGATGTCGTCGCCGGAGCGGCCAGCCTCGGGCACGACGCGCTCGACAGGTTTGGCGACGATCTCCTCGTACGGCACGGCCCAGTCAGGACAGGGGCCCGAACCGTCGTCCACCCAGATCCACTGCTCGACCTTCGGCAACCTCGCGCGCACCGACTCGACGCGGGGCACGAAGGAGCCGTGGAAGATGACCGCCATCGCGTCGGCGTTCTCCCACAGATAGGCGAGTTCGTCATCGAGGTAGCGGTAATTGGTGTTCACCGGGACCAGGGACGCCTTGTACGCAGCGAAGCACCCCTCCATGTATTCGGGGCAGTTGTAGACATACAGGGCGACCTTGTCCTGATGGTCCGCACCGCTGTTGATCAGGTGGGCGGCCAGCGCATTTGCGCGCCGGTCGAACTCGGCCCAAGTGATCTTTCGAGGCCCTTGGATCAGCGCTGGTTCATCGGGGAACTTGTCCGCGATTCGTTCCCACAGATCGGCAAAATTCCACCCGGTCATTGAGTCCCCCTGAAATCGGATTCGTCGCAGTGTAGGGCAGCGACACAACAATCCGGCCCGACCTAGTGTCCCCAGATGGATTTCGATCTACCGCCGAGTGACGATCCCAGACGTACCAGCGTCAAGGCGTGGCTCGCTGACAACCCAACGCCATCGGGGACGGAGTTGGCGGCGGCCGGCTTCGTGGCGCCCCACTGGCCCGAGCCCTATGGCCTGGCCGCAGACCCGATTCTGCAGCTCATCATCGACGAGGAACTGAAGGCTGCGGGAGTCAGGCGTCCGACGAATCCGATCGGTATTGGTTGGGCCGGTCCCACGCTGCTGGCGGCTGGCACGCCCGAGCAGCAGGCCAGGTATCTGCCGGGGATTCTGAGTGGTGAGGAAATCTGGTGCCAACTCTTTTCGGAACCAGGTTCGGGTTCCGACCTGGCGTCGTTGTCCACACGGGCTATTCGTGACGGCGACGAGTGGGTGGTCAACGGTCAGAAGGTCTGGACCTCTCTCGGGCATCAGGCTCGCTACGGGATCCTCATCGCTCGCACCGATGTCGACGAGCCGAAGCGCCGGGGAATCACCTACTTCGTCTGTGACATGGCAACACCTGGAATCGAGATCCGTCCCATCATCGAGATGACCGGTGTGCACCTGTTCAACGAGGTGTTCCTGACCGACGTCCGAATCCCGGCAGAGAACTTGGTCGGCGTGGTCGGCGACGGATGGCGACTCGCCAAGGTCACCTTGGCCAACGAACGGGTTTCGTTGTCATCGGGCGGTGCGCTGTGGGGAATGGGCCCCGATGCGGATGACCTGCTCAACCTGGTACGAGGTGCCGGTGGGGTCGCCGATCCGGTCATGCGCCAGCGTTTGGCGAAGCTACACATCGAGTCACAGGTGCTCAGGCTGATTCGCCTGCGGACGGTCACAGCAGCGATCGCCGGACGACAGCCCGGCCCCGAGGCTTCGGTACGCAAGGTGCTCGCCGATGAGCACGGCCAGCACATCATGGCCGCCGCTAAGGACCTGGCTGGTGCAGCAGGAATGTTGAACGACGCCGGGCCGCTGGGCCAGCCGGTGGACCTGTGGAACTACGGCTATCTATTCGCTCCGGCGCTGACCATCGGGGGAGGCACGGGGGAGGTGCAGCGCAACATCCTCGCCGAGCGGGTCCTCGGACTTCCCGGCGATGTCGACGTAGAGGGTGACAGCACCTGGGCCGAGACCCAGCGGCGCCGATAAAATGCTGTCGGAGCGGTGCCGCGCCTACTGTGTGCGGCGATGGCCAAGAACTCAGACAGCGAAAAGCTGAACTTCCACGAGAAAGTGGTTGCAGCAGTCGATCTTCCCGGCGTTCCGGCGGGAACTCCCGGCAAGGTGACTCTGGTCAACGGTTTCCGCTGGACCCGGTACCGCGTCTATTTCGAGAACGGCGTCGACGCCGGTTCACTTGATGGCACCCAACTCGCCCGACGCAAGGACTGGGACGCCGGAGTTCGCCTCGACGAGGCCGAGATTGCGCCTGCAGCCTCCGGCTACCTGTGGGATTGACGAAGTCACAAGCAGCGGACCCCGGTGGTCCGGCGATCCATTTCACCTAGGGGGAATCAATGAAGCTCAGCATGCAGATCGGGTACTCGGGGGGCTTTGCCGAGTCGGTTGCCCAAGTTCAGGCCCTGGAAACAGCGGGACTTGACCTTGTTTACGTCGCCGAGGCCTACGGCTACGACGCAGTGACCCTGATGGGTTACCTGGCAGCCAAGACCAATACGGTCGAGATCGCGTCGGGAATTCTCCCCATCTACACCCGTACTCCGACACTCATCGCCATGACCGCCGCCGGTCTGGACGACATCTCCGAAGGTCGCGCGGTTCTGGGTCTGGGGGCATCGGGCCCGCAGGTGATCGAGGGGTTCCACGGTGTCGCCTACGACGCACCCGTAGGTCGGACCCGTGAGGTGATCGAGATCTGTCGCGACGTCTGGCGCCGCGAAGAACCGGTAGTCCACGACGGTCGCTACTACAAGCTGCCGTTGCCTCCCGAGCAGGGAACCGGGCTCGGCAAGCCGCTGAAGATCATCACCCATCCGAGACGTTCCGCCATCCCGATCCACGTGGCGTCTCTCGGACCCAAGAACGTCCAGATGACAGCCGCAATGGCCGACGGCTGGCTGCCGATCCTGTATCACCCCAAGAAGGCCGCAAGCGTATGGGGTGCCGATCTGGAAGTTGGCAAGGCCAAGCGTTCAGCCGATCTGGGGCCACTCGACGTGATAGCTGGTGGACTACTCGCCATCGGGCCAGAATCCGAGGTCGCCGGACTCCGAGATCTGAATCGTGCGATGGTCGCCCTCTATGTCGGTGGCATGGGAGCGCGGGGCAAGAACTTCTACAACACGCTGTTCACCCGCTACGGCTACGAAGCCGAGGCCAAGGAGATCCAGGACCTGTACCTCGAGGGCAAGAAGGCCGAGGCCGCAGCAGCGGTTCCCGCCAGCTTCCTCGAGGAGACCTCGCTGTGTGGCGAGGAGAGCTACGTCCGCGATCGGATCGCCGAGTTCAAAGAGGCCGGAGTCACGGTTCTGAACGTGGTGCCCGTCGCCAAGGACCTAAAGGCGCAGCAGGAACTCATGTCGAAGACGAAGGAACTGTCGGCCTGACCGGCTGATGTCCTGATTGAGCGATGTAGTTGTCGACTGACTTCGCCGACCGTTACCGCAAGCTGATTATCCGGTCGAGGACCGACTCCGCCTCGGCAACCATCTGAGCCACGATTTCCCCGGCGGGGACAAGTTCGTCGATCGCGCCGGTTCCCTGCCCGGCGGGCATGAACTCCAGGTCAGGGTCGACACCCTCGGTGTTCTCATCGCCTCCCAGATGGTTGACGCCCTCCTGCCAGGTTTTGATCACCTGGCCGGGGAACGGTTCGGCCACAGCGCCGCTCGACTCGAACTCGGCGACGTAACTGGTGCGCAGCACTCGACACGTCTTGCCGGTGTAGGCCCTGGTGACCACGGTGGAATCGTCGGCGGCGGCAAGGAGCCGCTCCTTGTAGCCGGGGACGGCTCGGGCCTCGGGAGTGGCTATGAAACGAGTGCCGATCCATACGCCGTCTGCACCCAGGCTGAGCGCAGCCAGCAGACCGCGTCCATCGATGATTCCGCCTGCTGCCACCACCGGGACCTTGTCGCCGACTGCGTCGACGATCTGAGGTACCAGCGCCATCGTCGCAATCTGCCCGGTGTGGCCACCTGCCTCGGTGCCCTGCGCAACGACCAGATCACACCCGGCCTTGACGGCCTCCACGGCGTGAGCGACCTTGCCGCACATGTTGACCACCAGCAGGTTCATCTCATGGCACAGCTCGATGACCTCGCGCGGAACACCCAGACCGGCGACGAATGCCGTGGCGCCACCTTCGGCGATCGAGACGACCTTGGCGGCCATGTCCTGGGGCGCGGCGGTCAGCAGGTCGACACCGAATGGCTTGTCGGTGAGTTCCCTCGTGCCGGCAATCTCGGTGACCATTTCGTCGGCGCCCATTATCGAGGCGCCCAGGCAGCCGAATCCGCCAGCTTTGGAAACCGCTGCCGTCAGGCGGTGGTAGGAAACGCCGCCCATCCCGGCCAGCATGACGGGATGCTCGATGTTCAGTAGTTCGGTGAGTCGGGTCTGCATGGACGAAGAGTAGGCCCAACCGGTCCACCCGCATCGGACTCGACCTTTGCGCCGGAGGGACGAGAACCGGCCGGCACGGGCGCGGTCGACGAGCTTCAGTCGGCCGTCACGGGCGCGGTCGACGAGCTTCAGTCGGCGAGGAATGATCCTGGCTGGCTTACCGCCCCCCGGTGCCAACGTCTGGGGGTGGCAACTAGGGCCCGTGGGTAATCCTCGAACAACCAACGGGCGAAGTTGCGTCGTGTCCAGTCGTTGGCCGCGGCGATCGATGTCGCCATGTTCGCTCCACGCGGGGTGCTCAGACCCTTGACCAGCAGGCGGGACATGCGGTGGTCCGCCAGGAGGCTCCTTCTGACACGTTGATCATGCAGGCGCGCCAAATTCGGGTTGTCCGCCTGGTCCCGAATCAGTTCAGCAGCGCCGATTCCGGTGATAAGCGCCTGGCCGATCCCTTCGCCGCTCATCACATCGCAGGCTGCTACGGCGTCGCCAACGAACAGCGCCCTGTCGGTCGAAGCACGCACCCGGTCGACGCGTGCCGGTATGGGCCAGGCCTTGTGGGGCGCGTCGGCAGCAGCGTCAGGTCCCAGTAGTTCGACGATGTGGGGACGGTGGAGTAGTTCGTCCCACAAGGACTTCATTTCCTTGGTCTTGGTCGATGCGGTCCGTTGGATCCCGAAGCCGACGTTCGCCCCACCCCCGGGTAGCGGAAAGGACCAGAAGTAGCCGGGCACCAGATCTGGCTCGAACGAGATGTACATGTCACGGGCCGCCAACTCACCGACGTTGGAGAAGTACTGCCGGAAGGCATGCCACTCGCCCAGATACGACTCGTTCTGCGAGGCGCCGAGGTGTTTGCGTAGGGGAGACCACATGCCGTCTGCACCGATTGCGTACTTGGCCCGTATCTCACCGATGCCGGCTACCTCGGCGGTCACACCGGAGTGGTCCTCGGTCGCCGAGGTCAACGCGTGACCGTCGGCGATTTCGGCGCCTGCCTTGCGGGCAAGCTCGACGAGCGCGAAGTCCAGGTCGACTCGCTTCGCAACCGCAATGAACGTGCCCTGGCCACTTGGCATTCTGAACGGTGTCATCGACCCCGACGGCGAACGGATCCAGCAGGTCTCGGCGCTCTGCCAGGAGTCGACCATGTCCGGTTTGAGTCCGAGCGCTTCGAGGTGCCGCAGCGCACTGGCTGTCAGGCCGTCCCCACAGGTCTTGTCGCGAGGAAATTGGGCCTTGTCCACCACGAGAGTGTCAATTCCGGCGCGTGCGAGCGTGATCGCAGCCGACGCGCCCGCGGGGCCGGCACCGACCACCAGGACATCGACGGTCCGGACAGGGCTCACGCCGAGTCCAGCAGCTCGTCGAACGCGTCACGAAGCGACTCCATGAGCGACTCGACGTCGGGGATAGCTGCAGGATCGATGTTCACACCGATGTTTAGGTCGTTCTGATAACTCAGCAGGGTCACGTTCACTCCGGCACCGGCGAGCGGTCCGAATGGATAGACCGCCGTGATCGGCACTCCACCCATGTACAGCTTCACCGGCGAGCCGGGGACGTTCGAGGCCTGAAAATCGAGGCCCTTCATCATGGTTCCGAACACCTGGGTCAGGACCGATGTGGGCAACCGGTTGAGCAACGCCGACATGGGCTTGACCAGGCTGTTGGCCGGTTCGTCCTTTGCCGCGGCGCAACGCTGGTGAACGTGTGCGACCAGGTCAGCCGAGGACTCGTGATGCACGTCGATCTCGAATCGTGCCGGCACCCATTCGTTGCCACCGGAGTGCATCGACGCAGCGCCGCGCACGTTGACGGGCATCCCCATACGCAGGTGTGCTTGGTCGACCCCGTGCTGTTGGTGATACAGGTCCATCCCGCGGATGATTCCCGCCACGAAGATGTCGTTGATGGTGGCACCCAGGGCAACACCGGCACGCTTGGCCTCGTCGAGTGGCATGGTGAGAATTTCGAGGTGGGTGGACAGGGACCTGCTCTTGGCGATCCCGGACATTGGCGTGCTCTCGGGGCGGAGCAGTCGTGCCACCGACGACGCCAACTCACTCGACGCGACCATCGCGCCCGCGGGGTCATAGGCCGCGCCCTTGAGCAGGTCGACACCTGTCGTCGTGGCATGTCGGACCATTGCCGCCTGTCGTCTCGTCTCGAACTGCAGCGCGTCGACGAACCGTTCGGCCTGATTGAGAACATGGGCGTTCGGCTCAGGCGGCATCGGTCGTTCAGGGGCATCGGATTCAAGGTCGAGTAGCTCCAGCATCAACTCGACTCCACCGACCCCGTCGCTGATCGAGTGGTGGAACTTCATGACGATCGCCGACATGTCGCCAACGAGGCCGTCGATGACGGTTGCCTCCCACAGTGGCCTTGCTCGGTCGAAGCACTGCATGGCCATGGGGGAGACCATCTCAAGAAGGTCCGAGAGGGAACCTTCGCCACCCACCCTTGCCGAACGCAGGTGATAGTTGATGTCGAAGTTGGGGTCGACCTCCCAGCGCGGCGGGGCGAGGGACATCGGGTTGGAACGCACCCGCTGACGAAGCCGGGGAATCGAGCGACTGACCCGCTCGAAGGTCTGGTGAAGCTTGTCGGAAGGTATCGGGTCCTCGAAGATCATCACCGTGGTGATGGTCGAGCGGAGCATCGGATCCTTCTCGATGTTCCACATGAGAGCGTCGGAGTCGCTCATGCGGTCCTCGAAACGGCTGGACATCCCGGGTTGTTGGGCCACAGTCGAATTGTTCATATCAATCAGCCGCACTTGTAGCTCGCGTAGAACTTGTCCTTCTCGACCTTGCCGTCGGTCCAGGTTCTTGTTCTCTCTGTGGTGATCTTGCCGCAACCCGAACTGGGATGCTGAGCGGTCTGTTCTCCCTTGACGTTGAATGTGGACCACAGGTCTATCGTCACCGACGTCGAGGTGTAGGTGGGCCACACGACCACTCCGTATGGAGTCTCGTTGCGAATCTTTAGGTCCACCGTCGGATACCAGAGAGTGGCCTCGCGACCGAACGGATAGCGGCTCAGATATTCGGAATGGGCCTTGTGCTGGGGGATGTCCAAGCCGGCGAAGAACGCGGCATTAAACAGCGTGGTCGCATACTGGCTGACACCGCCACCGATATCGGTTGTGTGCTCACCCTCGTTGATTACGCCACCTTCGAAGAATCCGTTGGCGACCGTTCGACGACCGACCGTGTCGTTGACCGAGAAGGTCTCGCCCGGGGCGATCAGTATTCCCCTGGTCAGGTCCGAGATCCGGTGGATGTTCTTGACCCGTGACTGACAGCAGGCGTGGCGGGTGGTGAACGAGCCCACGATCTGCTTCACTCCGAGCCCGGCTGCCCACTTGCGGCCGTCCGCAGCGGTGACGACCCGGTGGGGTAGAGCAATAGTGGTCTTTCCCGCCAGGAGTCCGTCGACGATCAGCTTCGGTGCCTCCGCTCCACAACAGATCTCGGCATCGGTCCCTCCGACTGGAGTGGGAACACCGTTCACGATGTCGAATTTGACGCCAGTCGGATTGGCGGACGTCTTCGCGTGCTGTGTCAACACCTTTTCGACCAACTCTCCGTCCATGGCCAGCGCGGGCGTTTTGCCTTGGACGGCGAGCCGGAAGGCGGGTCGGAATTCCTTGCCATCGATCTTGAGTTTCTTGGATCCGACCTCAAAGGTCAGTTCGCCATCGGTGGTCCGATTTGCCTCGTCGACGATCGCTTGGACCTGTTCGTCCGATATTTGTGGCGGAGTCTCGGTTGAGTCGACGCGAATGCGGATCGTCTTGGTGACATCGCCGAGCGTCGACGGCAGGGCATCGACGAGATCGCGGACGGTTACGGAGGTCCCATTGGTGCCAGGGATCACCTTGACGCCGTCTTCGCCAGCTTCGATCTTTGGTTCGACGGGATCGGTTCGCTTGTCACCTTCGAGTTCGACAAGCTTCCTGGCGAGCTGATCCCCATCGACCTTGACCGCGACTTTGGCTTGACGGTTGGTGAAGAACGATTCAACCCAGCGGACCGGACGGCTCGGAATCGAGTCGTGTCGACCGAGATTCATCACCGTCCTGGAGGTGGAGTCGACGTCGAGAGTCAGACCGAGTTCACCGGCTGTGGTCTCCATGGTGCGGTCTTCGACGTCGATTGCGACCTTGGTCGAGGGAAGCTTCGAGCCGAGTTCTTCCAGCGATGATCTGAGTTCGCTGGGTGACTGTCCGCCGACGTCCTTTCCAGCGACGGTGACGCCCCTTGCGACGTCATCGCCGTTACGCCAGGTGTCGATGCCCCATGCGGCGACTATGAGAACGATGATCACCAGTGGCGTGGCCACCAGCCACATAGTGATCTTGCGGCGTTTCGACACTGGAACAGGGTCGCGCAAGTTGCCTTCAGCCGTGGAGGCGGAAGGTGTGACATTCACAGATTCCGTAGGAGCCGCAGGGCCTGTTTGGGGCTCGGAGCCTGTTTGGGACACAAGGTCCGTTGGAGACTCAAGTCCATTGCCCGTCATTTGGAAACTCGCTGGCTAGTGTCGATGAAACTGATCTCAGGAGGATAGTCGTGCCAATCAATCCCGAAGCAGTGGGGACGGTCTCGGGCCCAGTGACCAACGAGTGGAACTCCAGGGACTCCCTGCTCTACGCGGTCGGAGTGGGTGCGGGTCAGGATCCACTCGATAGTCGCGAGCTTCCGTTCACCACCGAGAACTCCAACGGGGTAACCCAGCGGGCACTCCCGACGATGGCTGTGGTCTTGCCTACGACCTCGGGCGCTTATGCCAACATCGGCAGCTTCAACCCCGCGATGTTGGTCCACGGAGAACAGAGCGTGACGTGGCACCGCGAGCTGCCAGTGGCCGGTTCGATCACGTCGACCACCGAGATCACCGCCATCTGGGACAAGGGCAAAGGAGCTGTCGTAGAGGCCACGACTCGGGCGCTCATGGCTGACCAACCGCTGTTCGACCTGGTTATGTCCGTGTACATCCGGGGAGAAGGCGGCTGGGGTGGAGAACGCGGCCCGAGCGGAGCTCGCAATGTCGCACCCGACCGGGAGGCCGACCATTCGATTGGCGTACAGACTCGACCCGAGCAGGCCCTTCTCTATCGATTGACAGGGGACCGAAACCCGCTGCACTCCGACCCCACGTTTGCTGCCATGGCTGGCTTTGATCGTCCGATTCTTCACGGCCTCTGCACCTATGGGTTCGCAGGCCGGGCGCTGCTCCACGCTTTCGCCGGTTCGGATCCAGCCAGGATGCGATCGATCGAGGGCCGTTTCGCGTCGCCAGTGATGCCTGGTGAAGGGCTGACTGTCAGAGCCTGGGACCAGGGCGATGGGGATGCGGTGTTCAACGTGGCAGGCGGCGACGGCAGGATCGTCATCGATGCAGGTCACATCACCTTTGACCCTCCCACCGAGTGAATCGAATCGCACTTGGTTCCTTGGACCCGACCCTGGAGCTTCAGAAGAGGGTCAGGTCGGGTTCGCGGGCACCGCGCAGCTGGTCGTAGTCGACCTCGACCCAGTCCATTCCGCGTGACTCGGCCATAACGCGAGCCTGCGGCTTGACCACCTGGGCGACGAACATTCCGCGTACCCCGCGCAGCGCAGGGTCACGTTCCATTCGTTCCAGATAGCGGGCGAGTTGCTCGACACCGTCGATTTCGCCGCGGCGCTTGACCTCGATAGCTACTGCCTGCCCGTTGGCGTCGCGGCACAGCAGGTCGACCGGCCCGATGTCGGTCGGAAACTCGCGCCTGACCAGCACCAGGCCCTCGGCGATCGAAGTCGGGTCTGCAGCAAGAAGTTCCTGCAGGTGCGCTTCGACCCCATCCTTGGTCAGTCCCGGGTCGACTCCGAGTTCGTGGGCGCTGTCGGAGAGCACCTCGAACATGTTTATGGTCAGAGTCTCGGACTTGGGGTTGGTGACGGTCCAGTAGCCATCGTGTTCGACGAGGCGGTTGGGGGCGTTCATCCAGTTGAGGGGCTTGTAGGCGCCGCCGTCAGCATGGATCGCAACACAGCCGTCGGCCTTGACCATGATCAGGCGGAGGGCCTCGGGAAGGTGGGCGGACAGACGGCCCTCGTAGTCGACCGAACAGCGTGCAATTACCAGGCGCATCGCTCGGTGAGTCTAGGCGTCGACCTGCTGCTTGGCCCCAGCCAGGCGTGGGTAGCGCAGCGAGAGGTCGTTGCACTCCTCGCAAACTGACTCCGGGATGACTCCCAGCGCCATGAGCAGCGAGAACATCCTGCAGCCGAGACAGAAACCCAGAGCGGCTTCGAGTGTGGCGGCCACCGCAAGCATTGCGATTACGATTCGTGCCGCGCCCGGCGCACCGGCCAACCACAGGATCGAGGCGCTGAGTGTGAATGTCACGCCGATCGCCTGGGCGAAGCGCTTTGGTGGCCCGGGCACCATCTTGGTGTGCTGTGGCAGTCGGGGAGCGACGACCTTGGTGGCGATCAGCCCGAGGGGGCTGAAGCGCGGTCCGCTGGCGACTCTGGCCACAAATCCGAACGTCAAGGGAATCAGAACCCAACCCCATCCGAGGCCGGCCACCAGGATCGCCATGAGAACGACTCCGGTGGCTACTGCACGGGCGGCGACGTCGTTGACGGGATTTGGAAACGAAAAGAAAGGTTCGCTCATCGAGAAGGAGAGTAGATTCCTAATCCCGACCAATCAAGTCGGGATTAGGCGCCGGATCGGGCACCCATCCACTAGGCAGCGATGGCCCGACGAACATCCTCAATCGGAAGACTGACGGTGGTGGGCTCGTCGACGACGTAGCCGGTCACCTCGGGGTCAAGAGCAATCACGACTTGGCGGTGGCCTTTCTGGCCGTAGATCTCGGCGACGGTCCCTCGGACTTCGGAGACTCCCCACAGGAACGCCACTAAATCGCCAGCCTTCAGATCTTCTTTCATGGGTCCTCCTTCACCAAGGCTCGGGCGTGCCGAGGACGCGAGCCAAGCCCGCAGCAACGGTGAGGTCGATTGTACCGGCTAGGGCTTCGAGCGAACGTCGGTGTTGCAAGTAGGACTTCTTGGTAGCCCTTACTGCACCGGACGCCTCGAGCCCACCGATCCTTGCCTCGTCGCCATGTCCAATGGCGTTGCGGTAGTCCACGAGCAGATCAAGCAAGTCGAGCTGCTCGACTGTCGCTGGTCCGGCAGCCTTGAGCTCCTCGATGAGGTTGAAGCCCAAGCGCCCGAAGTCGTGACCGAGGGTCGAACGTCGGGGGTTGTGGGTATCGAGCTTCCGACCTTGCCGGATAAGAAGGTGAAGAAGCTGCCGTTGCCCAGCGATCGCAGTATCGACATGAACTCTCGTTGCCTCGTCGTGGAGGTCTCGACAGTAACTCTGGAATTGGGCGACCAAAGCCAAGAACAGACTCCGATTGAGCTGGGTTGTGCCCCACCGACGCCCCGAGCCAGAACCAGTGAGGTTGGCGTGAACTGCCTCCAGCTCAGCCAGTCGAGCAAGCCCCGGGCCACACCATTGGTCCAGTGCCGACGAGCATTCGTTCATGCTCACCAGATTGGCAGGTCCCGCAGCTGTCGTCTCCTCAAGCTCGATACCGCTACCGGAACACTATTTTGGAGAAGGATCTCTGTGGTTTTGAAGGCGAGCCGGACTCAGGAGACCTTTGCGCTCTTGGATGCCTTGGTCAGGCGGGCGCGTTCACCGGAGTTGAGGTGGGTCTTGCGAAGTCGCACTGCCTTTGGGGTCACTTCGATGCACTCGTCTTCGGCGAGGAACTCGAGTGCCTGCTCGAGTGACAGTCGCCTGGGCGGTGTCAGCCGCTCGGTGTTGTCCGAGGACGACGTCCGCATGTTTGTCAGCTTCTTCTCTCGACAGATGTTGACGTCCATGTCCTCGGAGCGTGAGTTCTCGCCGATGATCATGCCCTCATAGACCTCTTCGCCAGGACCCACGAACAGCGACGAGCGTTCCTGGACCTGCACGACGGCGTAGCCGGTGACGGGGCCGGAGCGGTCAGCAACCACGGAGCCGCGCTCACGGGAGCGGATCTCGCCGAACCAGGGGGCCCAGCCGTCGAAGATTTGGTGGAGCATGCCGGTGCCTCGGGTCTCGGTGAGGAACTCGGTGCGGAATCCGAGCAGACCACGGGCTGGAACCCGTTGCTCGATGCGAACCCAACCGGTGCCGTGGTTGACCATGTCGACCAGTTGGCCCTTGCGGGTGGCAAGAAGCTGGCTGACAGCGCCGAGGTACTCCTCGGGCACGTCGACCGAGACTGACTCGACGGGCTCGTGAACCTTGCCGTCGATCTCCTTGGTCACGACCTGGGGCTTGCCGACGGTCAGCTCGAAGCCCTCACGGCGCATGGTCTCGACAAGGACGGCGAGCTGGAGTTCCCCACGGGCGTGGACCTCCCAGGTGTCGGGCCGGGCGGTTGGCATGACGCGGAGGCTGACGTTGCCGATCAGTTCGTTGTCGAGGCGAGCCTTGATCTGTCGGGCTGTGACCTTGTCGCCGTCGCGTCCGTTGAGCGGTGAGGTGTTGACACCGAGGGTCATGGCCAGGCTGGGCTCGTCGACGGTGATGACTGGGAGCGGCCGTGGGTCGTTGGGATCGCTGAGGGTCTCACCGATGGTGACCTCGTCGATCCCGGCGACTGCGATGATCTCACCTGGCCCGGCCGATTCGACCTCAATACGGGCATTGTTCTCGGTCACGTACAGGATCGCGACCTTGGCGCGCTCGATGGATCCGTCGGCCCGACACCACGCAACCTGTTGACCCTTGCGGATGGTTCCGTGAATGACGCGGCACATGGCGAGTCGCCCGACGAAAGCGCTCGAATCCAGGTTGGTGACCCAGGCCTGCAGCGGATGCTCGGGCAGGTAGCGGGGAGCCGGAAGATGGTTGACCAGCAGCTCGAACAGCGGCGTCAGGTCTTCGGCCAGATCATCGGGTGTCTCGGGACGGGTCATGCTGGCGCGTCCGGCACGGCCGTTGCAGTAGATGACGGGGAAGTCGATCTGGTCGATGTCGGCGTCGAGGTCCATGAACAGGTCCTCGACCTCGGAGACGACCTCGTCGATACGTGCGTCGGCCCGGTCGACCTTGTTGACCGCCAAGATGACCGGCAGGTTGAGCGACAGCGCCTTGCGAAGCACGAAGCGGGTCTGGGGTAGCGGACCCTCGGATGCGTCGACAAGCAGGATCACGCCGTCGACCATGGTGAGCGCACGTTCGACCTCGCCACCGAAGTCGGCGTGACCGGGCGTGTCGACGATGTTGATCTTGACCTCGTCGCGACCCTCGCCCGTCCAACGGACAGCGGTGTTCTTGGCCAGGATCGTGATGCCCTTCTCGCGCTCCAGATCCGTGCTGTCCATGACGCGATCGACCTCGACCGCGCCCTCACGGAAGGCGCCTCCCTGGCGGAGCATGGCATCGACAAGAGTGGTCTTGCCATGGTCGACGTGGGCGATGATCGCCACGTTGCGGATGCCTTCTACAGGGATTCCCTCTGAGTTGTCAGTGGGGGTGTCGGCGGTTGTGGTCATTCGTGATTCCGGTCATGGGGCAGCGCAAAGCGCGCTGGAAAAAGTGGGACGGACAATTCTGCCAGCAATGGGGCTCTCACCCCGAACCCGGAGCTGTGACACCTGACGGGGAGTGACGCCGTTTCGCGGGCCGGAGCCGGTCGGCCGCTTTGGATCTGCTCAGCCGAGCAATCCGAGATCGACCAACTCGGCCCGCGTTCGAGCGGCGTCCACGAATAGGAGCGAGCGGATCCCCACAGCCCTGGCCCCCTCGACGTTCGTGGCTGAATCATCGACGAACAACGCCAACTCGGGTGCGACTCCCGCCAAATCGAGCGCTGCTTCGAATATCCGAGGATCGGGCTTGAGAAATCCAAGACTCCCCGATACGACGACCCCGTCGAGCAGGTCGAAGTGGGGGTGACCTGTGACCTGGGGAAAGGTTTCGGCCGAGAAGTTGGTCAGGCCGAACTGAGCGACCCCGGCTTCTTTGACTTCGCCGAGAAGTTCGAGCATTCCATCGACAGGTCCCGGAATCGTCTCGATCCAACGATCCAGCACTGCGAGCACCTGGGTCTTGTACTTCGGATGCTGTGCGATCACCTCGTCCATCACGGTCGCGTAGGGCTCACCGCCATCGCAGCGAGAGTTGTGCGACGACGTCCACACGTTCGACACGAAGTGTTCCAACTCGTCTGGGTCATCGAAGAGGGTTCGATACAGACATAGCGGATCCCAGCGGAGCAGGACGTTGCCGACATCCCAGAACACGGCGCTTGGCGTTGGATCGACTGTCGTTGCGGGCATCGGGGAAATCACCTGCGGTCGAGTCGACTGCGGATGAGCGCCCGACGTTCCTGGAGGTCGCTGTAGGTGAGCTCGTCGCCATTGGACTCGTCTATTCCGGCGTTTCGCCGGATGTCGGCGGGATCGACGATCAGGTCCGTGGCCCTGGCCCCAACCTCGGCGGCCAGTCGCTCGCCGTGGGTAACGGACAGATATCCGGTCAGGGCGGAGATCTCACCGATCAGGTCCAGGTCGGGTGCCAGCCGTGCGATGGCGCCGTCAAGGAACACGAGGTTCTTCACATACAGCATCAGGATCTTCGGCAGCCTGGCTCCCATGCCGAGGAGCGCCTTGATGATCCGCTGAAGTTCGCCCACCAGTTGTTCCTGGGAGAGCGTGGTCGGGTCCACCAGGTCCTGGTCGAGCCGAAGCTCCTTGATCACGTCATGGATGTCTGTATCGGCCGGGAGCGCACCAAGGTCACGCAATGCCTCCAGCTGCCCGGGAATGTCTCCGGTCGCTGCGGTGAAGGTGAGGCGCAGGAAGGCATTGCGCTCGAGGTCGCTCATACGGGCCGTTATTCCGAAGTCGAGCAGCGCGATCCGCCCATCCGGCTGGACGAAGAGGTTGCCGCCATGGAGGTCGCCGTGGAATATGCCGTGCACCATGCAGCCCTCGGTGAAGCCCCGCATGCCCACACGGATCACCTCGTGGGTGTCGATTCCGGCTTCCTGCATGGATTCGAGGTCCTCGAACCCGAAGCCCTCGAGCCGCTCCATGACCAGGACCCGACGAGTGACCAGCTCGGGATGCGGTCTTGCGATCACGAAGCCCCGTTGACCCAGCTCGGCGAAGGACTCGGCGACGTCGAGCATGTTCTCGGCCTCCAGGCGGAAGTCGAGTTCTTCGCTGATCGTCTCGGCGAACAGTTCGACCAGCGCCGGGGGATTGGCGAGTGCCGCGACGGGAATGCGCCCCACCATGAAGGGCGCGAGCCACGACATGACCCGCATGTCGGAGCGGACCTGGTTGCGGATCGTGGGTCGTTGAATCTTGACGACGACCTCCTCGCCCGATTTCAGGCGTGCCGAATGGACCTGGGCGATCGAAGCTGCGGCGAGCGGCGTGCGATTGAAGCGCGAGAAGATCTCATTGAGTGGCCGGCCCAGATCCTCCTCGACGACCGCTCTGACGGTGTCCCAACTTTCGGGTGGAACTTGGTCCCGACAGGCCTTGAATTCCTCGACCAGTTCTGCCGGGAAGAGCCCGGCGCCGCTCGATATGATCTGGCCGAGTTTTATATAGGTCGGACCGAGCTTCTCGGCCGCGATCCGCAGCCGGCGGGAGAGACCCGCTCGGGACGCGGTCCCGCCCCCGCCCCTGCGCCGGTCAAGGACTGCCCAGCCAAGAACTGCACGCCCGAGATGCCAGGTGACGGTAATCAGTCTTCCCGGTGGAGGTGCAAGGCGTTTCGCCGTCAAGGCCGGGATCTGGTGGCGGGTCGAGGCTCGCAGAACTTCGATCCCAGCGCTCCAGGTGAGCTTTGACCGGTCGACTGTCCAGGGCCCGTTGTCTGTGAAGGCGAACGACTCCGTGTCGCTGGCTGTGGGCGTCTCCATCAGTTGATCAGGTCGAGGATCATCGCGGCATGCTCGGGATGACAGATCAACAGGTCCGGAAGATAGGTGTCGACCCTGTTGTAGCGGAGTGCGGTTCCGTCGATCCGGGTGCATGACAGACCTGCTGCGGTGGCGACTGCAACCGGAGCCGCCGAGTCCCACTCGAACTGTCCGCCGGAGTGGATATAGACATCGGCCAGACCACGCACGACGGCCATCGCCTTGGCTCCCGCCGAACCCATTGGAATCAGTTCGGCATCGAGCGCTTCTGCCACGCGTTCAGCCTCGGCCGGAGGGCGGGTGCGGCTGACCACGATCCTGAGGGGGTCCTGCGGTGAGGCCGCGGTGGGCGGCTGGGCGGTGGAGAGGACCATGTCTGCACCGGGCAGCGCCACGGCACCGGCGGTGGGAACGCCTCCCTCGACCAGTGCTACGTGGACGGCCCAGTCGTCGCGGCCCTCGCCGTATTCGCGGGTTCCGTCGACGGGGTCGATGATCCAGACCCGCGGCGCGGTCAGTCGCGTCGAGTCGTGACGTTCATCGGCGGATGCTTCCTCCGAGAGGATCGCGTCCTCGGGCCGCTCCACGCCGAGCATCTTCATCAGGTGCCGGTGCGCGGTCGCGTCGCCGATGTCCTTGATTTCGGCTACTGCTCTTCGCTCATCGAGGAGTTTGGTGCGGGTTTCCAGGAGCAGGGCCCCGGTGGACTCGGCCAGTTCGGCGGCGAGGCGGTGGTCTTCAGCGGTAGCCATGGGGCCAGACTAGGACGCGGGGCCGGAACCTTGTCAGACACGACCACCGGGCGAGTCCGCCTCGCGCCAGCACCACCACGCCATGATCGAGCGGTGCGGGGTGAACGGATCGCCCAGAGGCTCCAGCTGGCGTTGGGTGGGAACTTCGTCCAGACCGAAGGCACGTGCGAAGCCGGCCCGGACTCCCAGATCGCCGGTGGGCCACACATCTGGTCGTTCGAGTTCAAAGAGCAGGAACATCTGGGCGGTCCACGGTCCGATTCCCCGCACCAGTGTCAGGTGCTCGATCACGTCGGTGTCATCAAGGAGTTCGATCTCCTCGAGCTGGATCATCCCGTTCGAGCACTTTTCGGCCAGATCGAGCAGGGATGCGACCTTGGCGTTCGACAGCCCGCACTCGCGAAGTTCGACCGGACCTCGGGCGGTGACGGCAGCGGGGGTGAAGTCGTCTCCGACGGATTTCTTGACCCTCGACCAGATTGCTGCGGCAGCCTTGCCAGCCAACTGCTGATAGGCGATGGACGAGGCCAGAGCCTCAAAACGCTCCGGTGGAGCGGCCCCAGGGGCAAGCGCCGGAGGTCCGTGTTGGGCGAGTAGCCGCGCCGCTACCTTGTTGTCGGCAGCCAGCTGCTCGGCGGCCTTGAGTCGGCGCTTGTTCCCTGGAGTGAGTGACATCGCCAAACAGGTCTAGCAGCAGCGAGAGACAAGCTGACCCCGATAGGCCGGGCCGTCACGGGGCGACGACTGCACCGTCGAAGTGGTAATCGCGAATGTTCAGTAGGTAAACGTCGCCGCGGCGGACATTCGAGATGACCGGGGCTTGTAGTACCGCCAGGCAGACGCCGTCCTTGTGACGCACCGACGGGTACCGGACACCGGCATGGTTCTCTGAGCGGAGCCGCTCTCCCAGCGCTTGGCCGGCGGTGTACGAGATCGGGTCCAGACACTCGAGGGTGCGCGGATGGCTGTCGTCGAGTACAGCGAAATTTTGAGCGTGGACATCGGCTAGGAACAGCCGGTACGGGATGTTGAATTCGTCAGGGGCTGCGGTTTCACGCAAGTGGGTGATTCTGTGATGGGCAACCTCGTCGAGGCATGTTTCGACGTCGAGCGCGCAGTACCAGGCACCTCGCGGTCCGGGCGGGTGGAACCGGGCCCCGCTGCCGCCGTAGGAGAACGCACCGTTGATGATCTTCGAGAACGGCACACCGAAGACCATGTCGGTGCGGTTGAGGCCTGCGGGATGCTTCTCCTCCTGGGCTTGGAGGCGGCTATTGGTTGCCCCGGCGAGACGGACCAAGAGGTCGAGGTCCTCTGCCGTTTCAGCGAGGTCAGAAAGGACGTGTTCGGCGTCTGATGCATACCTGCCCGGGATGAGACGGCAGGTATCGTCGTGGGCGACCGCAGCGAAACGCGGCCAGGTCCCGCTCACAGACCGCCGCGGCGGCCGTCGAGGAGCGCCCGCACCTCCAACATTGCGGGGATCCCGCCAGTGAGCATCACCGCCAACGGCGTCTGGGTCGCGAACATCACGTTGGAATTGGGCCGTCGCACCCACTCGTCTGCGAGCGGGCCTTCGTGAAGCACGTGCAATGCCGTGTAGATCCCCAACAGCAACGACACCCTGGTGAGCTGATCGGCTGTCAGCGCGCTCGGGGCGGAATGCTGCCACGAATGCCAGCTGCTGTCGGAGATCCCTCCGAGCAGCCGTCCTACCTCTCCAACAGTGAGACCCCAGCGGTCAGCTAGCCGGCTCATTGCCTGGACAGCTGCAGGGCTCAATTCGGCACGCACGCTGCGTTCGGTCAAATCTGGCCATTCGCCCACTTCGAAACGGGCTGCAGGGGTGTTCACATCCAGCCTAGACATTCGATAATCTCCGTATCTCTGGAGACAGAGTACTCCACTTCTGGACATCCACACTGTTCCCCTCGGCCCAAGCCCCATCGGCTCAGACTGTGATCAGTTCCTCGTAGCGTGAGAATCGGTGTCTGGCCGTCACGACTGCTGTGGGTGATTCAGTACGAAAGCTGGCTTCGCGGCCAAATCAACCCTGCGTCGCCTCGCCGGTGATCAGGTCCAGCTGATCCACGATCAGGCTCGCAAGTAGAGGGAGCCGGTCCTGTGCGCCAGGAACTGTCAGGAGCCGCTGCTTGTCGAAGGGCCCGACCGGGGTGAGGGCGGCAAGGAGGTAGGAACCGGACACCGGATCCTCAGGGGCCTCGAAAGTCGATGGTGCCACCTGGTGGCCTAGTTCCGCAGCTGTTGCCAACAGGTGTCGCAGGCTGCTGATGCACTTCGCGTACATGCCTAGGAGCTCAGCGTCGTTCGAAGTGCCGTCGTGGGGGATGCTGTCGACAGAGTCGTCAGCGGTTGCGTGGGCACCGTCAGGCCACACCGAGACCTCGGCGCGTGGATACGGATCGTCGGGAAGCCACTTCTCGACCCGTATCCGCTCCTCTCCAAAAGCAAGGATGGCGTGTTGGCCTTCGTCCATGGCCTGATGCTGGTAGATACGAACAAGCGTCCCGACGTTGCTCCGTGAGTCACCGCCCCCCACCTCGCTGCCACGTTCGATGAGTACCACACCGAACTTCTGGTCGCCGGCCATCACGTCATGCAGCATCAGCTGATAGCGCAGTTCGAAGATCCGAAGCGGTAACGGCATGCCCGGTAGTACGACTGTTCCGAGCGGGAACATCGGTGTCGTGTTCACACCAGCAGGCTAGATGGCCGAAGCGCCAGATTGACGACCGAGCACTCGGGCAATCGTCCCGGTCGCTCGGTCCGCTCCGGAAGGTGACGGCGGCGCTACGCGCTGACGGCAGCGGTGGCTGCGTCAGGCTTGATCGGAGCGCTCCTGCGGGTTCTCACGACGGGTGTGGTGTCGACCGGTCCATGCGGCTGATCGGCCACCTCGTAGCAGGGAGCGTGGAAGTGTTCGACCCTCGCCCAACGGCCATCGATATAGACGTTGCAGATGACCTGCTTGGGGCGCACCTTGGCTTGGAACTTGATCCGCTCCAAACAGAGTTGGCATTCGACCGTGGACCCCGGCTCGACATCACGGAGGACCGCTCTGCTCAGGCTGGTGTTGACACTCGTGGTCGAACTGATCGAAGTGGTTGAAGTGATGGTCCCCATATCTTGGTGATCGGTGCTCCGGCGTCTGTGCCTGAACAATCGCGCCAAATATGAGTCGAATGGCCCACCCCTCCACGAGGGTCGACCCCGCTACTCAGCGGGTCAGTGGTTTGTACTTCACGCGGTGAGGTTGCGCCGCGTCAGCGCCGAGTTC
Organism: Microthrixaceae bacterium; assembly: GCA_049647585.1. Classification (GTDB taxonomy): domain Bacteria; phylum Actinomycetota; class Acidimicrobiia; order Acidimicrobiales; family Microtrichaceae; genus JAGQSZ01. Next base: position 228,454 of record JBARXY010000026.1, read on the forward strand.
CTTGCGACGGAAAGCTTCGTAGTCGCTGAAGTTTCCTTCGAACCAGCGGACCTGCGAGTCGCCCTCGAAAGCCAACATGTGTGTTGCGATGCGGTCCAGGAACCAGCGATCGTGGGAGATCACCACCGCACATCCCGGGAAAGATTCGAGCGCATCTTCCAACGCCCGGAGCGTGTCGATATCCAGATCGTTGGTCGGCTCGTCGAGCAGCAGGACGTTGCCGGCGGTGCGCAGGAGCTTGGCCAGGTGGACCCGGTTGCGCTCACCTCCCGAGAGTTGTCCGACCTTCTTCTGTTGATCGGGACCCTTGAACATGAAACTCGCGCAATAGACCCGGCTGTTGACCTCGCGATTTCCGACCTTGAGGAAGTCGTGGCCACCGGTGATCTCTTCATAAAGGGTGTTCTCGGGATTGAGTGAGTCCCTCGACTGGTCGACGTAGGAGAGATCCACGGTGCTGCCGACGGTAATCTCGCCCGAGTCGGGGGAGTTGTCGCTCTTGGTCCCCTCGAAGGCATCGACGATCATGCGGAACAGGGTCGTCTTGCCGACGCCGTTCGGACCGATGACCCCGACGATTCCGGAACGGGGAAGAGTGAAGCTCAGGTCTTCGATGAGCAGTCGGTCGCCGAAACCCTTGGTGACCGACTCTGCCTCGATGACCTGGTCACCCAGCCGCGGACCGGGCGGAATGACGATCTCCAGTCGACCGTCGGAGACTTTGTCGGCCTCGGCCTGGGTGCGGAGTTCTTCGTATGCCTGAAGTCTGGCCTTGGACTTGGCGTGACGCGCCTTGGGTGCCATGCGCACCCACTCGAGCTCGCGCTCCAGCGTCTTGCGGCGGCCCTCTTTCTCCTTCTCGTCGAGCGCCATACGGCGCTCCTTCTGCTCGAGCCAGCCGGTGTAGTTGCCCTCGAACGGATAGCCGCGGCCGCGCTCCAGCTCCAGGATCCACTGAGCGACGTTGTCCAGGAAGTAACGATCGTGGGTGACGGCCACAACCGTTCCCGGATACTCCTGCAGGTAGCGCTCAAGCCACGCAACGGACTCTGCGTCCAGGTGGTTGGTCGGTTCGTCGAGAAGTAGAAGGTCGGGCTTGGAAAGCAGAAGTCGACAGAGCGCCACGCGCCGGCGCTCGCCGCCCGACAACTTGGTGACATCGGCGTCCTGTGGCGGAGTGCGGAGCGCATCCATGGCGATGTCGATCGTGCGCTGCAGGTCCCACGCTCCGGCGGCTTCGATCTTGGCCTCGAGATCGGCTTGCTGGGCGCCGAGCTTCTCGTAGTCGGCATCCGGGTCACCCCAGGAAGCCATGAGCGCGTCGTACTCGGTTAGCAGACCGGATACGGCCGCGACGCCGTCCATGATGTTGCCCATCACGTCCTTGTCCGGGTCCAGTTGGGGCTCCTGTTCGAGCATCCCGACGGTGTATCCAGGGGTGAGGCGGGCCTCGCCGGTGAAGTGGTCATCGACCCCGGCCATGATCTTCAGGATCGTGGACTTGCCCGATCCATTGGCTCCGATGACGCCGATTTTGGCTCCCGGGAGGAAGCTCAGCGTTATGTCCTGGAGAATGTCGCGGTCCGGGGGGATGAACTTGTTCACCCGGTGCATGGTGAAGATGTACTGAGCGGCCATAGCGCTGATCGTACCGGTGATCTATGCGATGGCCGAACCGGCCCGGACCCCCGAAATCCAGGTCGGGTGGTTCATGCAGCCAAGAGAAGAGCGGGTTCGGATCGATGTCCGAACCCG
>JBARXY010000027.1:0-1606 GCA_049647585.1 Microthrixaceae bacterium
AAGGGAACCTGGATCGAGAAGACAAATCGAACGTAGAAGTTTCTTGGCTAAATAGAGCCAAATTGTTGAAATAGTAGCGAGCGATAGGGTTTAGGCAACCCCATGCAGTCTGTGATTTCGACAGAAAATCGATCATCGAATGTCGGCTTCTGGCTGTGGATTCAACCGATCGATGCAACGCATTCGTTAAACATCTCAGCCGGGGTTCTGTACCCCAAGGTCTTTCTGGGCCGCTCGTTTAATTTTCTCGCAATCCCATCCAGCTCATCCTGCGTGTAGCCTGAGATGTCGATGCCTTTGGGGAGGTACTGCCTGAGTAGCCCATTGGTGTTCTCGTTCGTTCCGCGCTGCCATGGGTTTTGCGGATCGCAGAAGTAGACCTGGATGTTGGTGGCCACGGTGAATCGCTTGTGCCCTGCCATTTCCGATCCCCGGTCCCAGGTCAAGGATCGGTAGAGCTCATGCGGCAACGTCTGTGCGTGCCTGGCCAGCGCCGCAGCTACCGTATATGAGTCTTTATCCACCAGCTTTACCAACATCACATAGCGCGTGTGTCGCTCCACCAGCGTCGCAATCTGGCTGTAGGCATCCCCGAACAACAGATCCCCCTCCCAGTGCCCCGGCACTGCCCGATCCTCGATACAGGCAGGTCGTTCGCTGATCGGCACGGCGTCAACGATCCGGCCATGGATGGGAGTTTTCTGGGTGTAGTGGCGTGAGCGACGCATCCCACGGGTTCGTCGCAAGTGCTCCAGCAGTTCTTTCTTCAAGGCCCCGCGTGTTTGGACGAAGAGCGTGCGGTAGATGGCTTCGTGAGACACCTGCAAATCCTTTTCGCCCGGGTAAGTGCGTTGGAGCCACCCTGCTATTTGCTCGGGCGACCACTGACTCTGCAATTTAACCGCCACGATGTGAGCCAATGCAGGATTGCAGGCCAACTTGCATGTCTTGGGGCGGCGTGCTCGCGTCCAGGCTGCCTCATCCGCTTTGGCTGCTCGGTAGCCAGTCTTGCCGCCATTACGCAGGAGTTCTCGGCTGATGGTAGAGGCCGCTCGCTTCAAACGCTGAGCCACGCAACGGATAGATTCACCTGCTGCCAACGCTCTGGAGATTTCTTCTCGTTCAGACATGGTCAATGCCCAGCGAGACCGACGCCTCGTCGGTGGCCGGATGCCGCCCGTTGCACTCAGGATGGTGTGAATGGAGGTGTGTGGCCGGTCAAACAGCTTGCCGATCTCGTGCAAGGTATCGCCAGCTTTCCAGCGATCCCACATCAGTGCCTTCTGAGCTTCGCTGTAGTAAATCCGCGGTCTTTGCGTCATGCCAACACTCCTTCCGCCAGAGGCGGTCATTGTGTTGCATTGACCAGTTGAATCCACAGCCGGATGCAGTCGGCCACACACCTTCGCACCCACGCAGGTTTATAGGGAGTGCAATCGCATTCCACAAAGCCACGCCGTTCTGGGGAGCTGCGCGATGTACAGAGTGCAGGCAGGGGTGCAGGCGCATGGGTGGTCTCCGCCACTTCAGGTACGCTCGGTTTCTCTCTGCATTGAGCCAGGGACCCTGAGCGTTGGGGCGGATGCCCGCTTTAGCCGCCGAAGGT
>JBARXY010000028.1:0-229172 GCA_049647585.1 Microthrixaceae bacterium
CCGGCACCAGCCCCACCACCCTGACCGCAAAGATCTGGGACCTATCCCAGGCCGAACCGGCGCTGCCGCAGCTCACCACGACGGACTCGACCGCCGCGCTCCAAGGCCCAGGCGGAATCGGACTCGACAACTTCCTGTCCGGATCAGCAACCAACGCACCAAACAACGTCATCTACGACAACATGACGCTGCTGTCCACCGAGAACTGAGACCGGCCCAGAATCCAGGATCCTGCCGATGCCACTCCGACGAGGTCGGAGTGGCATCGGCATTTCTGGGCACGAGTGAGGCATCGACACCCGGCGCGACCCACCGGACAGATGTAGGAGCGCCCCTGTGACCGGTACTATCCTTGGCGTGAACACCCGCACGCCAGCGGTGATCGTGGTCAACTACGACTCGGCCGACCTGATCCGCCGCAATTTGGCGGTGCTGGTAGACGAATTCCCGGACTTGGTGACAGTCGTCGTCGACAACTACTCCACGGCTGCGGCAGTGGAGCAGATCGAGTGTCTGGCCGACTCGCACGGCTGGACGTTGGTGAAGTCTCCAATCAATGTCGGGTTCGGCGGAGGGATGAACCTCGGTATCGCTGCCGCAGCAGAGCTGGGTTCAGACACCTTCCTGATGCTCAATCCGGACGCATGCCTCGGCCCCGAGTCGTTCGTCATCCTGGTGGAGGCTCTTTCGTCAGATCCGATGTCCCTCATCTCGCCTGTAATCACACGGCGGAACGGGTCGATCTGGTTCGAGGGAGGGGCGCTGGACCTCGACCGGGGGCGGACCATTTCGCGACCCGTCGATCCGAGCTCGGAGCTGGAGTTACCCTGGCTTAGCGGAGCTTGCCTGATGACCGGCGCCGAGGCCTGGGGAGTTCTAGGCGGCTTCGACGAGGACTACTTCCTCTACTGGGAAGACGTGGACCTGTCAGTTCGCGCCCAGCGGCGAGGAATCCGCCTGGCTGTCGTCCCGGAAGCCTCCGCTGTCCATGACGAGGGCGGCACCCAGGAGCAGAACTCCAACGCCGACTTCTCATGGGACTACTACTACTACAACATCCGAAACCGACTGCTCTTCGCGTCAAAGCTTCTAGATTCGCAACACCGCAAGCGCTGGATCCGCACAGCGCTACGGGAGTCATACCGGATCCTGTTACGAGGCGGAGGCAAGCGAAAGTTCCTGAGGCCCCTAGCACCATTGGTATGTGGCGCAAGGGGCCTCAAGGACGGACTTGCTTCTCGAGGCGGACCTAGGGATCAGCTGTCCGACGAGACGACCAGCTCCTGACTACCAGGCAGCGTCGGCCCAACTGAGAGCACCGCGATTGACGGGCACTCCAGGCGTCGCACCTATGGCTCTGGCCACGTCCGACGGCAGCGCTGCTCCGTTATCGATCAACTGACCGCCCGGCCGAGCCCGGAAGTCGCCAGCTGCCGCGTTGACGAAGAAGGGGTCGGCTCCCCCGGCGAAGTCCAGGCCGTTCCTGTCGTGCCCGGTCCTCGCGGTGAAGTCCGCCAGCGACCTGATGAAGTTGCCAGCCTGCGAATCAGCCCAACTGATGATGTTCTGCCCAGCGTTGTGGTGATAGGCGTTGTGGTCGAACCTCGTGAAGAAATTACTGGCCTTGGTGTTGTTGGGTCCCGGGCCGTCGTGGAGAACCATCAGAATCCCGGTCGCACCCGACACCACGTTGTTCACCATCTCGATACCCGTCGTGTTGGGTCCGGTCTCGGGGGGATTGTTCGGCCACCTTGAGTCGTCAAACACGCTGATCCCCTGCGCTTTGGGCTGGTTCTTGGCATCTAGGACAACGGTGTTGTTGTAGATCTTGGTGGTCGCTGAGCCGACCATGATCCCCTTGTTGCCATTCTTCACGACCATGTTCGACGCGATGATCCCGTCTCTCGAGATCTCGTAGAAGATCCCGTAGTTGCCGTTGCCTCGAACGAGGTTGTTGACCATCACACCGTCCGAGCAGTTGATGTCACACCAGAACCCGGTGCCCTCGGATCCGAAGGCGTTCTCGATGACGTTGCGGCTGACGGTGAAGCCGACCATTCGGGTGAGCTTGATGTTGCCGGCTCCACAGGATGCCACGCACCCGTCTCCGAAGAACTCGAAGTTGTTACCCGAGAAGACGTTGTTCTCGATAATGAGATCGTTTCGAGATCCGTCTCTGGATGTTCCGTTGGACCCAAGGCCATTCGCGCCGTTGTATGCGAAGACAGATCGGTTGATGCTCGACCCGGGGCGCGGGGTGCTGAGGGTGAGTCCCATTCCGGCATTGTGAGAGAACACGGTGTTCTCGACGACCGCCTTCCGGGAGCCCATGTACAAAGTTGCGCCTGTCAGGTTGCTGTACTGGTTGGACCCATAGCGGTGAAATCCAACTCCTCGGACTGTGAAGTCCTGGTTGTTTCCGAGGATCAGTGCAACTGGTCGAGCTGAAGCTTCGACACTGTGGCCCGCCGGGTTGGTTCCCATTGTGAGGATCCGCTTGGACCAGTCATAGTGGAAAGTTCCCGGTTTCACCTCGGCCAGTGTTCCGACCTGACGCTGGTTGACACCATCGACGAAGAGCATCTGCGGGTCGCCGGCAACGGGATGCTTGGGATCGCGCGCCATGTCGTAGTGGCTACACGGACCGGTGTTGGAGGTTGATTGTTCGGTCGGCGGGTACGTGTAGTACTTGCCATCACAGAAGGTAGGGGTACTCCACGGAAGCGACCAACGTGTGGTAGCGCTGGCTGTCCAGCCAGTGACGACATCCGCTCCGTTGAACCAGGCCTGCTCGTGCGGGTATCCCTGAATCGTCAAGCTCTTGTTGACACCCTCGTACGAGGTTCCGGAGGCATTTGAGTACCAAGTGCGGTGTTCGCCCCCACGTAGCACGATGGTTCCGCCCGCAGGGGTCAGCTCGACGGCCCGACGGATCGACTTCACGGGGGCTGTCTTGGTACCCGGGTTTGCGTCATTGCCATCAACCGCCATGAAAACGGCCCCGGAAGGGATCGGATAGTTGGTGTCCGGAATCGAGTTGCCGGTTGGATCAACCCCCGAGGGAACGGGCGTGGGTACCGGATCCGGTGTGGGTTGAGGTTCTGGAATCGGAGTCGGGTCGGGTGTCACTACCGCTCCCGGAACGTCGACTGCTGATGCTCCACCGCCTTGGCCAGACCCAGCCGTGCTGGGTGGCGGCGATGCCACATCCTGGGGGGTCGCCGAACAACCGGCGAGCAAAATCACGGCCAAGGAGACACTGGTCATGAAGTAACTGCTTCGTCTCACACTTAATCCTCTGTTCAGGGGCTCTGATGTGCGGGGGCCCGAGGTGCCTGAGGTGCCAATGACACCGTTCTAGATGACTACCTGTAACTATCTGTAACTACCTGTACCGGCCTGAAATGGCTTGTGACTACCTGTAACTACCTATAGCTGTGTGGCTGTGCATGTCCGTCGCTGGCTCACGAAGGGGTCGAACTGTGTCGTTCTGAATCGGTCCGGGAAGGCGACCCCACGCATGAGAATCCATCGGCTCTCAGTCGCCTCACCTTGAGACTCGACTCACATTTGAACGACCCAGGTGCCGTAGCATCGTCCGGGAATCGCAAGCAGCTCGCCAGCATTTCGGCGAATGCGTCAATCTCATTACGAGCATTGGCCATACTATGACAGCCTCGTTACGAAATGACAACAATATGACCAGAATTGCCAAGAGCTCAGAGATTTCGGCCTTGCTAGCTCACCCCGGGGCCGAGCTCTACGGCTCGGATCGCGTGTTTTTGGACTCCGCGAAGGCCCTCGCTCGGCGTGGTTGGACCGTCACAGTAACGCTGCCGGGTGACGGTCCACTTTCCGAAATCCTTGCGAGAGAGGGCATTCACGTGGTCGTATGCCGCACTCCGGTGCTCCGCAAGAGCGCTCTACGACCGCTTGGAATGGTGCGTCTGATTGCCGACGCAATCAGTTCCGCACCTCAGGGATTGGCACTACTGCGTCGTAAGCGGCCAGATGTCGTTTACATCTCAACTGTAATAATTCCGCTCTGGAGTCTTCTGGCATGGATCCTGCGAATTCCCGTCGTCTGCCACGTGCACGAAGCGGAAACTGAACCTCCGAAACCACTCAGAACGCTGTTGGCGCTACCCCTACTGACCACCTCCCGAATCGTGACCAACAGCGAGTTCAGCAGGGCCACACTCCTGGACTCTCTCCCGCGGCTTGTGTCGCGCACCGAGGTGATTCCCAACCCGGTTATCGGTCCCCCCAAGGTGACACCAGCGCGCGCCGACTTGGCCGGTCGGGTCAACCTGCTGTTCATCGGACGACTTTCACCCCGCAAGGGTCCGGATGTGGCCATCCGTTCCCTGGCGATTCTGCGCGGGAACGGGGTAGACGCCCGTCTGAGCCTTCTCGGATCAGTCTTCGAGGGCTACGAATGGTTCGAGAAGGATCTCCATGATCAGGTCGGTCGGCTTCGGCTCACCGACCACGTTCGGTTCCTGGGGTTCGCCGAGGACGTCTGGTCGACGGTCAAAGGGGCCGACATCGTCGTCGTTCCCTCGGTTGCCGACGAGCCGTTCGGTAATACCGCGGTCGAAGCGGTCCTGGCCGCACGGCCGGTGGTTGCGAGCGCTTCCGGAGGACTGATTGAAGCCATTCGCGGGTACACGTCGGCGAGATCTTGCACTCCAGGCAGTGCCGAAGACCTTGCCGGGGCAGTTGACAGCCTGATTGGGAACTGGCCCGAGACCGTCGAAGCGGCCATCAGGGATGCGGTAACCGCTGCACAACGTCATTCCCCTGTCCTATACGGGGAACGCCTAGATGCCAGCCTACGCGCCGCTGACCGACGGTGATGTTCCAGCGTCTGTCCTGAGCCGTCGCACGACAAGGACCATGTTCCCGATGGTTTGGAATACCAACGCTGAAACAGCAGACCCGATGACTGGTCCGACCGCTCCGTACCGCTGTGTGAAAGCCACCGACAGCCCCAAATTGACCGGCACCATGAGCACGATGAGGAAGGCCTGGTACCGAAGCCCGGCCGCGTCCGTGAGGAACGTCCCGAGCGGAAACTGGACCGCCTGGCAGACCATGTAAACCGAGAACCAGATCAGCATCTGGTTCGACAGCGTTATCTCTCCTCCGGACGCGATCCGTGCCAGCCACGGTGACGCGAGCGAAATGACCAGGCACGCTCCGGCGGCGGCCGCAGCGAACCCTGCTGCCAAGGGCAGTGGCGAGTGGCTGCGGACATTCTTCTTGGCACGAGCCAGAGCAAAGATCGGCCACAGAGCCGCACCGGAGGCGGCAATCACCCGAAAGACCGGAACGTACAGCTGGGAAGCCAGGTTGTACTCAGCCAGGTTGACGGAATTCGATGCATGGCTGAGCACCAACCGGTCCGACTGCATGGCGATGGGCAGAGCGATCGACTGGATAAGCATGGGCCATGCGACGTCGAATACCTTGCCGCCCTTCACGGTCCTGAGCCGCGGAGCCGCGCGTAGCGCACGGCCCACCTGTGGCCCGATCATCCGGGCGGCAATGACTGCGGCGAGAAGGGCGAGAAGAACAGCCATCGCATATGGGAGGACTGGCAGGTAAGCGCCCCCGGAGCCGTCCATGAACTTGATCATCAACACCACGGCCACCAGCACCAGGGGGGTCTGGAGCGACACGAGCGCGATCATCAGGTGGTTCTTGCCCAATGCCGTCAGAATTCGCTGTCCGAAGGCGGCCGGTAGTGCGAGTCCGATGAGTGCAAGGCACAAGGCAGCAGCTATCGGGCCCGAGCCCTCCAACAAGGCGTCGCCCATTAGCCAGGGCCATAGACCGAGCACGGTGAGTGCGATCGCGGTGACGACGATGATCAGGCCAGAGGCGGTTAGCACCCGGATACTCGTGATCAGAACTCTGAGCACATGGGGATCATCAGCTGGCCGTTCAGAGCCACCGATCGCATTTAGAACGGCCGCGGAAATCCCGAGATCAGCGAAGGGCAGCAACGAGCCGATCGCTATCAGCAGGCCGAACTGTGCATACGCATCGGTACCGAAGTGGGTGATTATGAGCCGCGTTGTAACGATGCCGAGCACTGCCGTAACGGGCAGCGCGACGATCTGGACCCCTGCGCTGGTGGCAGCCGACCTCCATGCCGATTGCTTCTTGGGCTTGCCGGCGGCATCCTCGCCTTGACCTGCTTCGGTTGAGAGAACCGACGGACCGCTGCCCAGAACCCGACCTGGGCCGTCGGACAGGGGGCGATCTCCGTCTCTGTTATCGGTGGTGCTGTCCATGTCACGTGGTCCGACGGTCACACCGGGGCGAGTTGCCCAGCACCGGTTCGCAGTTCCCGCGTCAGCATCGACATCCCCAGAGCGACGCAGATCGGGAGCCAGTCTGTGTACATCGGGCCGAAGAACATCGACCAGAGGGAAATTAGCGTCGAGAAGAGCACTATCGGAGCGGCGAGCTTCATCGACACCAAGGTGCTCACGTTACGGACCAGACAGAACAGGACGATGAACGTCAGTCCAAGTCCAGCGAACCCGAAGCTGACCCAGAAGTCCGCCATCACCGAGTGGAGTTCGAAGGATCCTCCGAACATGTAGTACTTGGTGTAGCCGCCGGCGTCGACGTTTATGGACGCAAGCCCCGCCTTGCCGGCCTCCAAATCCCCCCACGTCGGAACGACGCCCGCCCCGAAGCCATGGGGTCGGTTCCGCGCGAGTTCACGTGTGGCGGCCCATTCAGGCCTGCCTCCAGCGATCAGTGAACCGGACGCCTCGACCTGAGCCTGGGATCGCTCCTGCATATTGCGGCCGAACGCGCCGTTCACGAGTAGCGCCGAGATGGCGAAGTAGACGACCAGCCCGAGGCTCAGCATCAACAACGCTGGCCGCCAGCGTCGCAACGCCCCTCCCGCCGACTCCTCACGGACCCGCGAGGGAGCTGACTGCCAGAGAATCAAGACGGCAGAGATGAAACAGAAGGCGAAGTAGCTTCTGGCTCCGGTGACAATTCCGAAGGCGCCCATCGTCAGGATCACCACAGCTGGCAGGACCTTGTTCCGGGCCTGTCCCATCAGTCCCATGACCATGAACGTGACTGGCATCGCCAGACCGAATTTCCAGGTGAAGTCGCCCTCCATCAGTGCCCTCATGAGCAGTCCGATCCCGAACAGGATGGCCACCCTGTTGACCGAAACAAAGGTACGGGCCCAGAGGACCAGAACGAGCGCCGCGATGCCGGTCAGCACGACGCCCATGATGACCTGCATGTTGGCCAGGTCGACCGAGTGATCGACGGTTGCTTGGAGGGCCAACACGTATCCCCACACCAAGGTCAGAGGGGTTGCGACGACAATGACGCGGGACAACCGATACCTGTGCAGAGCCGGAAGACAGACCGGAGCCAGCAGAATCGCCCACAGAAGCGCGATGCTGCCACCCTTCATGAAGTAGTAGTCGACACCGACCAGGATGACGCCGAACTGAGCCGCGCTCGAACTGAGGCCTTCCCAGCTATTCAACTTGTACCGGCGGACGACTGACCCTCGGCCCTCCCGGGACTCTCGAACGACAGTTCTCACAGGTGCGCCTGCCGCCTCGTCACACGAACTCCATGGGCCGAGGTTACCCTTGGTCTCGGCCGATTCCTCGGTGAACGAACCGCTTGAGTTGGGAGCCAGTTATCAGTAGAGACCGTGTCGACCCGGACTCCCCACACGACGGTTCACCAAGGCTTCGGGTGATGGAGTCGTTCCCTCCGCCCCACTACCGGACTAATCCGTACCTGGTGCAGTTGTTCGGGTCGTTTCCCGAAGAAATCGACGCGAGGTACTTCTCGAGGAAGGACGCTCTCCTCGGCAACTTCGATGTGTTCCATCTTCACTGGCCCGAGGTCGCAGTCCGGGGCGTGAGCGGAGTGAAGTCGTTGCTGCGTGGAGTAGTTTTCCTGCTGATCCTGTTGAGAATCCGAATCGGGAAAAAGGCGCTGGTCAGGACCCTGCACGATCAGGTTCCACACGAGGCTCCCAACTTCCTCCAACGGTGGGTGATCGGTCTCTCCGAACGTTGGACCACCCTTTGGATAGTCCTAGGAGATGGTTCCGATCCTCCACCCGGCTCGCTGACAAGGAACTCCGTAATCGGCCATTTCAAAGACTGGTTCGACCACCCTGATCTCGACCCCGTCCCGGGACGACTGCTGCACTTCGGGCTGGTGCGCCGCTACAAGGGTGTTGACAACCTGGTCCGCGAATTCCGCAAGCTCGATGACCCTCACCTGACCATGCGCATCGTCGGTGCGATCGAGGACGAGGACCTGGAACGAGAGATAGTCCGGGCGGCGGAAGCCGACAGCCGGATCACCGCCGTCAACAAGTATGTGCCGGACCGGCAGTTGGTCGAAGAGGTACTGACGAGTTCCCTCGTCGTCCTGCCGTTCACCCGCATCACCAACTCCAGTTCACTGATCCTGGCCCTCTCATTGAACCGACCCGTTCTCGCCCCGGGCGCTCCGTCCATCGTCGAGGTAGCCGATGAGGTGGGAGAGGGCTGGGTGTTCCTCTACGACGGTGACCTCACCTCGGCCCACATCGAGTTGGCCATGGAGCGCGTCCGTGAGCACACTCCGTCTGGTCCGCCTGACCTGTCGAGCCGGGACTGGGAGAAAATCGGAAGGGACCACGCCGAGGCCTTCAGATTCGCATATGCGGCAATTCAGTCGCCGACAGCACGAAATCACAAAGCCCACCTCTAGAATCAGCGTCACGAAAGGATGGTCAGATGGACCTGCGCCAGTATCTTCGAGCGCTACAAAAGTTCTGGTGGGTGGTAACCATTCCTCTCGTGGTCGGGCTCGTTTTCGGTGTGGTTTCCGTCAAACGCGAAGTACCCACCTATCGCTCTTCGGTGACGTTCTTCGTCCGCACCCTCGGTGACGTCAACTCCAACTTCGCCGCCGACCAGTTTGCTCAGAGACGGGTCAGTTCCTACGTCGCCCTTCTGTCGACTGATCGGTTGGCGCAGGGCATTATCAAGCGGGCGAAGCTGGACCTGACCCCACAGCAGGTCGAGTCGATGATCGGTGCGAGCGGCGACATCGACACGGTGCTGCTCACAGCAACAGTCACTTCAGAGTCCTCTGAATTGGCGTCGACCGTCGCCGACGCTCTATCGATCGAGTTCGTGACCATGGTCGGCCAGGTCGAGAACGTCGGCACCGGTCCGGCATCGGTCAACTTGGACCTGGTCTCGGGGCCGACGCTCTCACAGGTCCCGACACGGCCGAGCCTGACCGTGGGGCTCTACGGGATCCTTGGCCTTCTCCTGGGGCTGGGGATGGCGCTAATCGCCGACATGAGGGACAAGTCCCTCCACACCGACGAAGAGGTGCTCGAGCTTGGGGCCGGTCCGATCCTCGCCCACATTCCCTTCGACTCCACCGCCGAGACCGCTCCTCTCGCGATAGGTGACGGCAGCAAGGTCCTGCAGGCGGAGGCCTTCCGGAAGCTGCGCACCAACCTGCAGTTCATCAACGTGGGTCACGACATCAGAGTTGTGGTCGTCACCTCGTCGGTCACCGGCGAGGGCAAGTCCTCAACCTGCGCGAACCTGGGCCTAGCGATGGCCGCCACCGGGCGCAAGGTGTTGGTCATCGAGGCCGATATGCGCAGACCGATGCTCTCGGAGTACTTCGGGTTGGAGCGTTCCGCAGGACTGTCCCATGTGATCGCCGGCCGGGCCGATGCGGACGACGTGGTCCAGCCCTGGGGGCGCTCAGGACTGTTCGTACTCCCGTCGGGCCAGATTCCTCCGAACCCGTCAGAGCTGCTGGGCAACGAGCTGATGGGCAAGCTGCTCGTGAAGTTTCGGGACGAGTACGACAGCATCATCATCGACACTCCCCCGTTGCTGCCCGTCACCGACGCTGCCGTCGTGTCTGGTTGGGCGGACGGTGTCGTGCTCGTAGCTCGCCACGGCCGGACCACGCAGCGTCAGCTGCTCACCTCGGTCCGGACGCTGGAAACGGTCGGCACCAACGTGCTCGGGACGGTGTTGACGATGGTTCCCACCTCGTGGGCCTCGGGCTACCAGACCTACGACTACTCACCGCACACAGTGGATGAGCCCGCCCCTGTCCGACAGTCGAAGTGGTAGACGCAGACAAGCTCCAGCTCTGATGATTCGGCCTGGAATCAGGTCCGCCGGAATTATGGGTGAGGGTGAAAGATGTCGAGGAGACATCCGCAGATCATCTCGGCGCACGCCTCGAAATCCTCCGGTCCGCCCGTCACCGGGTCTGGGATGTCGCCCAACTCTTGTGGAACGGGCTGTAGGAGGCTCCTGCCGGCGGAAGCGAGCATGAGCAGACTGGGGGTCGAGTTGTCCTCGACGTCGGATAGGACGGTGCGGCCCGCCACAACCAGCCGCGCGAAGTCGCGCATCGCAAAAACGTGTTTCACGTCCGACGGGCTCTGTTCGACCACCCAGGCGCGCTGCTGACGCGTGGAAGTCAGAACCAGGCCAGCTTCTGATATCAGCTTGCCGGTCACCTGTCGGGACCGGATATCGCCGACCGGGACGTTCCGCACCCTTAGAGCCACGCGGCTGAGCTCGTGAATCGGGATGCCCGGTTGGGCGAGAGTGCCGGCAGAGCCGACCGTCCGGGGTGGACCTGTCGCCGTTCCGTTGTGGACTTCCCAGGCGAGCAGGGCGCGCAGCATGTGCTCTGCCATCGGTGATCGACAGATATTTGCGGTGCATACCATCAGGATGTCCTGGTGGGCCCCTGCCTCGGGATGAGCAGCGCCGCCTACGGCATGATTGTCAAGGGCCGCCATCGACCACCTTTCCCACTGACGGGTCGACCACCCGATGCGTTCCGTCGTCGAGTCGGGACCGGATGACCTTCGCCGGTGATCCTGCGGCGATGCTGTAGTCCGGTAGGTCCTGGGTGACCACGCTTCCGGCGCCGACGACGACGCCACGGCCGATCCTCACGCTCGCAGTGATCGTCGTGCCGCTCCCGATCCAGCAGTCGTCCCCGATCACGACCGTCGACCGCTCGACCCCCTGGCTCTTGATGGTCCGGTCGGTGTCGGCAAAGACATGGTTCTCCGAAAAGACCCTGACTCCCGGACCGAACATGACGTCGTTTCCGATGCTGATCAGGCCAGAGCAGCCCAAGAAGCAGCCCGAGGCGACACTGGACCGGTCTCCGATGACGAGGCCCTCTCCGATCTCGCCGCCGTAGTAGCTCGATGGGCGGATCATCGTCTGCGCGCCGATCGAAACGTCCGAACCGAAACGGATCCCGTGCTTGGAGAGTCCCTGCAACTCGACCCCGTCCTCGAGAACGAGCCGTCCTGAGTGATGAATGTGGGATGGATTCGACAGCCGCACACCCCTCCCAATGAAGACGAGTCCGCGGGAGCTCGCAAAGAACGGCTTACGGATGACTCCGCGGACCGCCATCGGCACCAACCTGAATCCGAGCTGCACCAGGGCGCCGAGCTTCTTTCTGCGGGTGATCCCTTCGAACATCCTCAGCCGACCCGTTTTAGCGAGTTGACTGACCTGAACCACCTGACCAGCGACGCGACCAGCAACAGTGTGTTGATCACGGCGAGGGTCGTGTAGATGCCCACGAACAGCGGCTGGACCCACAGAGTCAGGAAGATGAGGCAAAGGAAGCCGTAGTCAGCGGGGAGGACTGCGAGCGCATAGGCAGCCGAGGTCTTGGCGCTGTCGGCGGTAGCAGGCTCCACAGGGTGCTGCAGATTGGAGATCCGCCGGAGGAGGTCGGTCAGGATGACTCCAAAGAAGAACACGGAGGCCGCCACCTGGAACACCACCGGCACGACAAGCCACCCGTCGGAAAGGTCGGAGAACCGGAACCACGAGATGAGCACGGCGATGTGGATCGATGACATCTTCAACGAGTCGGCCATGTGGTCCAGCCACTCGCCGGCGAGGCTGCCCCGGCCCTGGAGCCTGGCAACCTGTCCGTCGGCGGAGTCCAACGCGTAACCGAGGACCAGCAGGCCGGTAATGAGTAGCGAGGACCACCAGCTCGGATCTATCAGGAGGATCACGGCGATCCCGCTGTAGGTCACCGTGCCGCTGATCATCGTGACGGTGTTCGGGCTCAAACCGATTGTGTGTGCAACTGCGGCCAGCACGCGACCGAAGGGCCGGTTGATGAACCTGGAGTAGGCCGGAGCTCCCTTGGAAGACTTCTGAGCGCCCCGCAGCTCTGCTATCGCTTCCGTGATACTGCTCATCTGATCGGCTTCTCCGAAATGCGGGAAAACATCGATTGCGGTTGCTGGGGGCTAGCACCACGGAGTTCCGCGCTGCAGCATACCGGCGCAGTGTCCGAACCCCCACGGCGCGAAGGCTTCACTCCGAAGAATCCTCGACCGGGACCGACGCTGCTCCGGCGACTTCCAGTTCTGCGTCAGCGAGGCGCCGGTCGCGGTTGACGTAAGCATCAATCAATACGACCAGGAAGACCACTGCGATGACCGTCATCAGGGGGTCCACCGGGACCCTGAAGCGTATGCGGGTGAAGGCCAACGCCCCGACGAGCACGTTCGTCCAGAAGGCACCGATCAGCAACAGCTCACCTCGACGAAACGGAACCCGACCGATGACCACGTGTCGCAACAGGAACAGTGCGAGCATCGGCAAGTAGGTCAGGGCAATCACAAGCGTCTGCGCTTTGGACGGTGCTCTTGCGCTCGTCGCGAACTCCTGTTGCACCGTGAAGGTATTTAGGAACTTGCCGACGTACAGCCGGCCCGCGGATGTCGGATTCTCCCGGATCCACTCGATCGCCTGTTCCTGGAAGAACTGGTCCATCCCGACCTCGTCGAGGTCACGCCGATGCGCTTCGTCGATGTATCGGGAGATATCAACGTTGACACCGGTATTGGAACCAGCGTGTTCGGAATTGCCGAGCAGTAGGTTGATCCCGCCGTTGGTGGACACGGGAACGACGCGATCGAAGACGGAATAATTGCGGGCGGTCCAAGCGCCAATTGGCACCAGAAAGGCCACCAACATGACTCCGACGGCGACCATCGCGGAGCGCTTAAGGCTGGCGACGAGCCAGATCACAGCCACCACCAGCGTGACCCCATGGTTGGGGACGGTGAGCGTCAGCCCCGAAAGGCACAGCCCGGCAACCACGGCCCAGACGAGACGGAATCTGGTATCAGTTGCGTGCTCAACTGCCAATATCGCAAGCAGCGCTCCTAGTAGGAGGCATGCAGCCAGTGTTTGGGGGTAGAGCTTCGTGGCGGTATAGATCGCGACCGGTGATGCCATGAGCGCAACCGCCGTAACCGAAGCCCCCGCCCCGTTCAAGATCCGCTTCGCCAAGAGCGACCCGAGCAACACCACAAGACCCGCCAGCAGCGCATTGCCCACCCTGAGCGCGGTCAGCTCGGGTTTGACAGTTGCGACGAGACTCAGAAACACCGGAAACCCGGGAGGTCTGAAAGCTGTGGGATGCGCCCCGTCCATGGTGAAATCGAGGCCGCCAGCGAGATTGGCTGCTAGCGAAAGGTAGTCCTGTTCGTCAGCGAAACTGACGGTCGCGGCCGCCCTGGCCGCTACTCCTGCGGCGGCCAGGGACGTGAGGATGCTCAGACTCACGACCACCTGGAGCCACCTGGCCTCCAGCGTCGCCAGCACCCATCGCCCGGCATCCCGGAGCTTGACGGGCTGATCAGCCGGAGCTGGGGGACTTTCGCGACCGACTTCGCTCACACAATGACTCTACGGGAGCGAAGTGGTTTCGCTACTCCCAACTGCTCCTTCGTTCGACGGCCAGCCCAACGATCAGCAGTGAGTTCGCTGGATATCGGGGCTAATTCCTCATTCTTGGATGCCGATTGATTAATCGAATCCCCAAGTCGTTCCGATCTAGAGTCGTTTCGTCCAAATGCCGGTGGCTCGGTCGACATCGCAGCCCGACCCCGACTGGTATTTGGACCGACCACTTTCCTGTATGAACCTCCGCCGCGTCGCACCGATAGCAATCGCCACTGCCTTGGCACTGCTTTCGACGCCCGTAGACGCCCGCGAGTCGCGCTCCAGCGTTCCTCAAGCCTCTCAGCAGACCGCGACGACCCAGCCGGCCGGCGGCCCGCAACTCGGTAGGCAGTCCAGTACTACCGTCCCTCCGATCGGTGGCACACCTGACGTCGGGATGCTTCTGCCCATCCCTCCCCCGGTCGATAGAGAGATCGCAGCGGTTCTTGAGAACGAACGCCGAGCCGCCGCAGTTGAAGACGCCAAGGCCGTCGCCGCGGTCGAGGTGGCAGCAGCCGAGGCAATCGTCGCGTCCACCCAAGGTGTGGTCGATCAAGCACACCAAGCCGTTGCGGATGCAACAAGCGTCGTTGCGGACCGCCAGGGCAAACTCGACGTTGCCAATGCCGCACACGACCAGGCGACTGCCCACGCAGCTGCCATGGCAGATCAGGCGGTGACTATCGGCGTTTCGATGTACATCGTGAGTGGTAGTGAGCGTGACCCACGAATGGGAGTTGCACTTGCGGTGTTGTCCGGTGCGAACGACATATCCGATGAGTCAGCGGCCAAGGTCTACCGGGACACCGTTGCAAACAAGGCGTTCGACAATCTGGAATCTGCTCGGGACGCCGCCACTCAGGCCAACAAGAGGGTGGCGAAGGCCGAGGACGTCGTCGAAGCCGCCAACCGCAAGCTTCACAGTGCTGCGGAGGCAGCCCGCAAAGTCGAAGGTGAACTTGCCGCAGCCCGCAAGCAGGTCGCTGATACCAAATCCTCGGGCGCCAAGCAGGTCGCGAAGGTCGCCGCCGAGGCTCCGTCGCTAAAGAGCACCGAGTTGACCGGAGGGCTCGGAATCCTGGGTGATCCACTCGTTTCGGCCAAGGACCTCGCAGCCTTCGTCCGCCAGAACGGCCGTGCCAATCCAAGCATCGACCTCGACAAGCTTGCCGAGGCCTTCATCGCGGAGGGAAAGGCCGAAGGTGTGCGATCCGACGTTGCGTGGGTCCAGTCGATAATCGAGACGGGCTGGTTCTCATTCGCCGCCTCGATGGTGAGACCTGACGATTACAACTATGCGGGCATCGGCGCTTGCGACAGTTGCTCCCGAGGAATCGTCTTCAAATCGATGGAGGACGGCGTCCGGAGCCAGATACAACTGCTACGCACCTACGCGACCAAGGGCCTTAAGACCTCGGACCTGTCCAACCCTCCTCCGCGTCTCGTACCCGAGCGATCGTCGGTGCGTGGCTGTTGTGAGACCTGGATGAGACTGTCAGGGGTGTGGGCGACCGGACCCGGATACGGCGTCAAGATTCTGACCCTCTACAACCAGCTCCTCTCCTTCGCGGCAGCCCAACGATTGCTGTAGCCCGTCCGGTGCGACGTGGTTCGATTCCTGCGCCGTAGGATCCGGGCCCAATGATCTCCGACGGAGCCTCGAATGGAGCCGAGCCGACAACCGGGGGTGTGACGCTTCACCCCGCGGAAGTCATCTCACTGTTGGCTCTGACGATTTCGTTGCTCGTCGGTGCGGTGCTCGCCGTTCGTCACGGATGGGTGCCGATCTCTGACGAGGCTCTGATCGAGCTTCGGGTCCGTGATGTCCCGGCCCATCTGCCTCTCAGCGGTGTGTACTCGAAGTTCGGCTGGAATCATCCGGGGCCCAGCCAGTTCTATCTTTTGTCGCTCTTCTACTTCGTGGGACGCTCGTCGTCCTCCGCCCTGCTCGTCGGGTCGATGGCGACGCACCTGATGTTCGGGGTCGTTGCGTGGCGGGCAATCCGGGCGGTTGACCGCACGTTGGGATTAATCGTCCTGGCTGGCGTGGGGCTTGTGCTGGCCAGCACCTCGCCGCAGCTCCTACGCACCCCATGGAACCCCTACGTGGTCCTAATCGGTGGCTTCGCGATTGTGGCACTGGGCTGGTCTCTCGCCGAACGAAAGCGCTTCGGCGCCGTGCTGGTGTTGCCCGTTGCGACATACCTGATCCAGAGCCACGTTGTGACGGCGCCGATGACACTCATCGTTGTGGTCACAGGCGCAGTCCTTGCCCTGGCCAGACGAGCGGGTCGGGCCGCAGGCACGCCGCTCGAGACTACTGACCCCGTCTCTCACGCGACGGAGACAAACCCGATGCCTTGGCTGCATCTGGGCGTAGGTGCCGCACTCGCGGCGCTCATGTGGCTGCCGCCGCTCGTTCAACAGCTCACAGGCGATCCGGGCAACCTGACCAGGCTGCTGAGCACCGGAGGTGACGGAGCAAGCGTTGGCTTCAGAGAAGCCACGGGCGTTGTCTCTCAGGCGTTCGCAGCGTGGCCCTCGACGCTCAACAACGCAGAGCTGGCCAAGGTAATCGTCAACGTCGACCTTGCTCTGCCCGTTTGGCTGCTCGTTCCAATCATCGGCGCCGTGCTCGCTGTCCGAAGGCGGGACCATGCTTTCCTGCGAGGGTTGACGATCAGCGCCGCGGCGTTGGTCGGGGTCTGGATCTCCATGGCCGCCACCTCTGGGGGTCTGTTCAACTACCTGACACTGGGTCTCCGCCCGATTGCGATAGCAACTATCTGCATTGGCATCGGGTCGATCTTCAGGAGCCTCCCGGGTATCCCCCAGACAATTCAGATGTCCGCGCTCGCGGTGGTGATCTGCGTGCTTTCTGCTTCGATCGGCGTTCAGCAAATTGGGGCCGAGAACCCGTTTGCCAGCTACGCGCCCACGGTGAGAGCCCTGGAAAGGGTTGTCGAGGAACACGCTGCCGGGCGGAGCATCGATGTCTCATCAGCGGCCGACATCCACTCGGCAGAGGTGGCGATCGCTCTGATGTTGCAACTGGAGCGTGAGGGCTACGAAGTGAGCAGTGCAGAGCTCGGCCCGTCCAAAGTCGGAGAGCACCGATCCCATGGGGGTGAGTACCAGGTGCAGGTCGCGCCCATTCAGATGCGTGCCCACCTGCTTGAGCAGGGCTGGGAGCCACTGCTTGAGTACGACCCACTGAGTCGTGCGGAGCAACGCGAGTTTGATCGGCTCAAGGGGCGCCGCGATGCCGCCCAAGCCGAGTTCGACAGCGGTTCGTCAGGTCAGTCCCGAACCGAGTTTCTGGACACCTGGATGCGAATCTCGGACCAGATGGACAAGGTCGAACGGGGACGCGTCGCCGCCATGGTGGTCGGTAGGACCCGAGACGGAGGCGACTGACGCAGTCGATGGGGAGCGGCGGCTCTTAGCCCCAGACCGCCAGCCGGAGCTGACCCAGATGACCCGGCACGGTTGGGTCTCGGACGGCCCGATAGATTCGGTGCACATCAGCATCGGCCGGCTCCTGAAGGACCGGCCGAAACGCACCTCGAGGTTCTGGGAGTGGTCAAATGGACGAACAGACCGGCCAACCGGAGGACTCATCAACACCGGGCTGGTATGTCGACTCGCAGGGCACAACCCGGTGGTGGGATGGAAGCCATTGGGGTCAATCCGCTGAAGAATGGAAACCCCAACCGGGGCCACCCCCGTTCCAGCAGCCTCAGGCGGGGCCGACAGGCGGATTCCCGGGGTCGCCTGGAGCTCAGACTCCACCCCCGTTCCAGCAGCCTCGGCCGGACCCTACGCCGCAATATCAGACGCCCCAATACATGCCGACGATGTCCCCACCGCCGCCGCCGTGGGGCTCGTGGACCTGGGCGGATGGCACCCCTATCGACATGAGCAAGCTTCCGCCTTATGACCCGGGCAAGAAGGTGGCCGCCGGGGTTCTGGCGATCCTCCTCGGAGGATTCGGCGTCCACAAGTTCATACTCGGCTACACCGGAGAGGGCGTGATCATGCTTCTGCTCGTCCTGTGCGGCATCAGTCCGATCATTGGGATCATCGAGGGAATCATCTACCTCACGAAGACGGATTCCGACTTCTACTGGACCTACGTAGCCGGGCAGAAGCCTTGGTTCTAGTCAGACACCACCCGGCACACGGCCAGTCCCACACTTGATCGACGGTCCTGGATCAAGCCTGCTCTGAGCTAGTTCAGGGCCAGGAGCGCGACAGCCGGGGCATCGGAACGCATGCGGCGCTGACCGCTGTAGGGGTTGACCTCGCTCCACCGTCGACGGACCTCTGCATCGCCCTCGGCACAGATCTCGACGAAGGGGCACCATCCGCAAAGAGCGCTTGGCCTCGACTCGGCTTGTCCCTTCTCGAGCGCCTCGGAGATCTGGTCCCACCTGCGTCGCAGTTCGAGACGTGCAGCGGAAAGGGCCTGCTCGTCAACCTCTACCGCCATTTCACGGGTCCGCTTGTTGAGACTTCTGCGGTCCCGAGACTCCTCAACCGTGAAATAGAGAAGCCTGGCGGAGGTCGGAACGTGCTCGCCGAGTTCGGTCAGCGCCGCCGCGTACCACATCGGTTGCAGCAGCTTCTCTTGAGCGGTCTCCTCGGACCACGGCTTTCCCTCGACCGGAGGGGCGCCCGTCTTGTAGTCGGTAACGACGACCTCGCTGGTGAGCGGGTCGCGCTCGACCAGGTCGATGAAACCGCGGAAGGGGACTCCCCCAACTTCGACTCGGACCTCCAACTCCTGGGCTATCGGCTCCACATCGCTCGGCTCGATCATCGAGAAATAGGCCTCGACCGTCGCCCACGCTCTCTGGCGGAACCGAAGGGAGGCTCCAGCGTCCAACTCGAGGGACTTCCAGTCCTCGGACTCAGCGATGGATGACCAGACGTCGGCCGCGAACTTTCGGGCTGTTTCGACCGTCCTCAACTCGGCCGGCTGATCGATCAGCAGTTCAAGGATCTGGTGGACGAAGGTGCCGAGGATCGCAGGCTCGCCCGGGGGAGGCTCAGGCAGACGGTCGACGTAGCGATGCCACCAACGTCTGGGGCATTGCGCCCACACCGCTGCGGCGGAAGGGCTGAAGCTGAAATCGAGGTTTGCCACGACACCATTCTTGTCGGCGAGTGTGACAGCGACCGGCATCGAGGCCGAAACCTGCTCAGTGTCACACCCTTTGTGTCTACTAGTCGCGAGAATGCAGTAGAGCAGAGGAAGCCACCTGATGAAGTTCATCCACGCAGCCGATCTACATATCGACAGTCCGATGCGGGGCCTCTCACGCTACGAGGGTGCGCCCGAAGCGGCCTTGCGCGGCGCCAGTCGCAGGGCTTTCGACAACCTCGTCCGCACCGCCATCGATGAAGAGGTGGACCTGGTCGTACTTGCCGGAGATGTCTTCGACGGGGACTGGGTGGATTTCAACACAGGTCTGTACTTCACGCGCCGGCTCGGCGAACTCACCGCCGAGGGAATCAAGGTCGTCACCCTTGCCGGCAACCATGACGCAGCCAGCAAGCTGACCAGGGAACTTCGTCTCCCGGACGGCGCCTTCAAGTTCGACCACGATTCAGCCCAGACGATCCAACCCGAAGAGCTCGACCTTGAGGTCGCAGTGCACGGCCAGAGCTACGCGACGCGCGACGTGACCACCAATCTGGCGGCAGGCTATCCGGAGCCGGTGACGGGGGTGTTCAACATCGGTGTCCTGCATACAGCTCTTAACGGACGCGAAGGTCACGGCTACTACGCCCCGTGCAGCGAGGATGATCTGAGGGCGCTCGGCTACGACTACTGGGCACTCGGGCACGTGCACACGCGCGAGATCGTGAGTGAGGACCCGTGGATCGTGTTCCCCGGCAACATCCAGGGTCGCAACATCCGTGAAACCGGTGCCAAGGGATTCACCGTTGTGACCGTCACCGACGGCCAGGTGACCGACATCGGCCATCGGGAAGCCGATACCGCCAGGTGGTTCAACCGCCGGGTCGACGCCACGGACGCAGAATCGATCGAAGATGTAGCGGATCTTGTCCGGTCACACCTGGAGTCGATCGCCGACGAGGCCGACGGCCGACTCGCCGCGGTTCGCGTGTCCATCTCGGGTCAATGCAGTATTCACGACTCCCTGGCCATTCAACACGAACCACTTGAAGCGTCGATTCGTTCGTTCGCCAACGAACTACGCGACGTGTGGGTAGAGAAAGTCGTCCTAGATACCAAGCGGGCGGTTGACCGGGCCACACTGATCGAGCGCCATGACGGAATGGGTGAACTGTTCGCCACGATCGACTCACTTCGCGGTAGCCCCGATCAGCTAGTTGCCCGCTTCTCGGATTCGTTCACCAAACTCCGTTCCAAGCTGCCCCGCGAGACCCGCACCGGCGATGGCGTAGACCCGTTGGACCCCGATGTCCTGACCCGGGCGCTCGGCGCTGCCGAGTCACACATCTTGGCGGTCCTCGCGGACGGACGGCCATCGTGAGGATCGACCGCCTCGACCTGACGGCGTACGGTCCGTTCACCGGCCGGTCACTCGACCTGAGCCACCCGGGGGTGCACCTCGTGGTTGGCCCTAACGAGGCTGGAAAGTCGACCACCCTGGCTGCCATCGGTGATGCGCTGTTCGGATTCCCCCACAGCAGTTCCGCGGGTTTCGCCCATAGGCCGAGCGACCTGAGACTCGGAATGCTGATTCGGCGCTCCGACGGACGGACTATCGAGTTCGAACGGATCAAGAAGCGATCGAAGAATCTGCTGCGCCCGGACGGCTCGGTGATCGACGACGACGAGTTCCGCCAGTTCCTCGGCGCACTCGACCGGACGGTATTCGAAACCATGTATGGCATCGACCACCTCCGCCTCCGCCAAGGTGGAGCGAGTCTTCTGACGGGTGGCGGCGATCTCGGCCAGGCGATTCTCGGAGCGGGCAGCGGAACGGTCAACCTTCCCGCTGCCCTGAAGGCACTGACCGAAATGGCGGAGCAGATTTTCGCCCCCAATGCCCGGACGCGAAAGCTGAACGCCGCCATCAACAGCTACGGCGATCTGCTCAAGGAGGCGACATCACATGCGCTGCGGCCAGCCCAGTTCTCCGAGACCCACTTGGATCGCGAACGAATCACGAAAGAGGTCGCCCAGGTCCGTGCAAGGAAGGCGACGATCGCATCTGAGCGTGACGTGTTCAAGATGTTGGTCAACCTCTTCGACCGGATCGGGCAGCGGCGCATCGCGGTGGACCGGTACTCCGAACTGGAGCCGGGTGGACGCAAGCTCCGTGAGGGCCTGGCGGAACAGTACGAAGACCTCACCGCAAAGGTCGTAGAACTCGACTCCGCGGGGCGAAGGTCTAGCGGTCAGATCGAAGCGATCACCCTCAGGATGGCAGCCCTGTCATCCGACCCCGATGTAATCACGCACAGGTCCGCGTTGCAGCGGCTGAGCGAGCAGCGAGCCAAGTACAAGAGCGACGTCGAATCGCTACCCGGTCTGCGCCAGAACCTCACTTCGGTCGAGCGTTCCGCCAGCGACGGGCTCGCCCGCCTGGGGATGGACGTCGATCTCGACAACGCCCGTGCGGCGTTGACGATCCCGGTTGCGATCTCAGCACGGGTAATGGACTTCGTCGAGGCCGAACCTCAACTGAGGGCCGATGAGCACTCCGCCCAGAAGCTCCTGGACGAGGCTCAAGGCCAGCTCGACACCGCCCGGCGACGACTTGGTGCCCTCACTGACACTCCGGAACATTCTCGGCTCACCGCCGGTGTCAAGGCGATCGACGGTGGTGTCGACCTGGTCGCCAGTCACAGGTCGACCGCAGCCTCGCTGCGATCCTCAGAGGCCGAGCTGGGCGCCGCTACCTGCGACCTCGGGTTGGGGTCCGTCGCGCCCGCGGAGTTCCTCTCCCTCCAGACTCCACCTCGAGCTGCTGTCAACGAATTCCGCAAGTCGCACGACAAGCTGCTCGCGACCGAACGGAGGCTGAAGGAGCAGCTGGATAGCACCGTCGCCACCACCGCCGACCTGAGACTCCAGCTCGAGGAGCTCCTGAACGGCGAGGACATACCGACGGTTGACGAGTTGCTCGCATCCCGGTCCAAGCGCGACGGCCGTTGGGCCGATGTTCTGGCAGCGTGGTTCGGCAGCAACGATCGGGAAGCCGGTCCCGACGTGCCTGACGTGCCCGACCTCGACGTTGCCGACGGTGACGCTGCCCAGACGACCTCAACACCGGCCGACGGGCCAACAACCGATCCGGGCACTCTGGCTGGCGACTACCAGAGCGCTGTCAGCGAATCGGACATGATCGCGGATCGTCTTCGACAGCACGCCGAGTCGGTCGCGAGGCGGGCCAACCTGGAGAGCCAGATCGCCGCTCACTCCTCCAAAGAGCGTTCCATCCGCGAGCAACTCGAGTCGCATGCGCCCAAGATCCTCGAATCCGAGAAAAATTGGTCCGAGATGTGGTCACCGCTCGGGATACACCCCGGCGGACCCGAAGAGATGTCCGTGTGGCTCGATGACCACACGAAGGCCGCGACGGTGGCGGGTAGAGCTCTCGAGAAGAGTCGCGAACTCGATGCCCTGGAGGCCCAGTCGGAGAGCCACCGGACCGAGCTCTCGGCCTGCCTCAGCGGTCTTGGGGTCGACGTTCCGCACGAGACGACGTTGGCGACGATCCTCCAGTTGGCCAGATCGAACCTCACGGCTTTCGCCGAGCAGGCCAAGTTGCGCGACGAGCTACTTGGTTCGGTCTCACAACTTGAAGAAGAGCTGACCAGCCGAGAAGTCAAACATGACAAGGCGGCCGCGAGACTTGCGAAGTGGGAGTCCGAATGGCTGGAGGTGAGCGCCAGCACGGGGTTCGAGGGACTACAACCGAACGAAGCCAAGACGCATCTCGTCGAAGCATCCGAGGTGCTAACCGCTCTGGACGCAATCGCCGAGATCAACTTGAGGATCACCGGCCTCGAAGCATCGGTCGGCGACTACGAGCAAGCCATCCGGACAATCGCGGCTGAACTGGGCGACGAAGAAGCTGCTGGTCGAGATCCACTGTCGATCCTTGACCGCCTTGGCGACAGGCTCGCCGACGCGGAGGAAGTCAGGATCAAACACGAGGAACTCGCAAGGACACGCTCCGAGGTTGAAGACGAGCTTCTTGCCACACGGACAGACAGGCAGGGAGCGAAAGAGACGCTAAACGGCCTGTTTTCCGAGGCGTCTGTAACCGGTGAGGCAGATCTGCTCGAAGCGATCGAACGGTCTGAGCAGCTACGCGAGGCACAGACGGCGATCGACAGGCTCACCGCCGAGCTATCGGATGAAGGCGGCGGACGCACCGCTGATGAGCTCGAACAGATGCTCGCTGATCGAGACAAGTCGAAGCTGAGTCTGGCGTTCGATGAACGCAGCGCAGAACTCGAAGAGATCGACGGTGAACTCGAGACTCTGAACAAGAGACTCGGTGAGCTGAACTCGGAACTCAGCCGCTGGGACGGTTCCTCAGAGACGGCCGACAGGACGACCGAGTCGCAGATGGTGTTCAGTGAGATCGGCGCCCTGACCGAGGACTACCTGGCATATCAAGTTGCGATCGAACTGCTCCGAGATCACATCGCCTCTTATCGGGAACAGAACCAGGGTCCGATCCTCGAGAGGGCCACACCTTGGTTCAAGACGATGACCGCTGGGAGTTTCGAGCGGTTGGAGGCGAACTACGAGGTCGAGGACAAGCCCGTCCTCGAGGCGATCCGCCCCGACGGCACCGCTCTGGTGGCGGACAAGCTGAGTGAGGGCACCCGAGACCAGCTCTACCTGGCTCTGCGTCTGGCCGCGATCGCCGAGAGCAGCGCTGCCGGTGGGGCGTACCCCATCATTCTCGATGACCTACTCATGACGTTCGACGACACGCGGGCGGCGGCGGCTCTGCAGGTCCTTGGAGAACTCTGCGCTGACAGTCAGATCCTGTTGTTCACACATCACCAGCATCTTCGTGAGATTGCCGAGTCGGTGATCGGTTCGGCTCTGAACTGCCACGCACTCTGAACTGCCCCGCAGTCTGAACTCAGGCGAGTTGAACCGTCACTTCGACCGCACGCCGGCGCATCCCCCTGAAACGGTCATACATGACGGTGATCAGGGTGAGTAGGGCCCCGAAGAACAAAGCCAGGGCGCGATTGACACGGCCTTCACCTGCCCAACTCGCGTAGAACATCAGCAACGCTGTGTTGATCAGGGCGAGCGAAACGAATGAAGGCAGCAACGCTCCCCACTCCGCCCCGCTTCGTACGAACCAGTGGCTTATCCCTGCGTTCACGACGACGACCAGCGCCGCGGCGGGAATGACCTGCCAGTTCGAGATCGAGATCCCGAGCATCTGGCCGAACACCATGCTGACCAGCGAGATGAGCGTGATCTTTTCAATGATCGGCCAACGGAGCTCCGGGCCCTCATCGTCCATGTCATCGACTCCTATGCCGCCGTTCGCCACCCCGGCAGATCCGGGAACGATCGACCTGTCGACATTGAAACGGATCGTCCAATCCCGCTCAGGCAACCGGACCCACAGAATTCTTCCGCCAACCACAGCAGCGATCGCCACACCGACCAGAACCGCAGTTATGGCGGGTCGGTTACCGAACGCCGTCGACCAGGCTGCATCCGCGTCCACCCCCAGGACGGTCTCCTTCATGAAATCGGTGAAATCGTTCTGGGCTATGTGGATCCACCACTCCTGAGGAAGTTTGATTGCGACCCAGATCACGCCGGCCATCCACAGCACGGTGGAACGCGCCAGTCTGCGCGGATTCCATCCGGTCCGGACCACCTCGTAGGCGATGAAGAAGTACTCAAATGTGTTGGGGAAGACGAAGAGCAGCGCTCGCATCTCGAGCAGTTCGAACAGGACCACGCCTACCAGGCGGTAGTACCAGAGGAAGCGCGCAACCTCGACCGCGAAGCCGTTCGTCCAGTTCCTGATCACCGAGAGGTATGCGATGGTCAGGTAGTAGATGTCGAGCGCCTTGTCGTAGCTCTGATATCCGCCCAGATCCAGATTCGTGTACTTCTGGAAGATCGACTGGTCAGCCGCGTCGATAACGAGCGCCGCAACGATGGCGGGAAGCGGGAACCTCGGTATCAGCAGCGGTACCAGAAGTCGTGCTCCGACCACCAGCAAAAAGATCAGAGTGTCCGTCAGGTGGCCAGGCATGGATCCTGCAACCTACTGCTGAACCCGACAGTCGGGACTGATCTTCAGTCCGACCCGACGATCCGCCTTTTGAGGCTCACGAACCGAAGGTCATCCCTCAGTGGAATGCCGAATCGTTCGTCGCCGTAGGGAAACTCACCGGTTTCGCCAGTTCTCACGTAACCACGCCGCTCGTACCACGCGATCAACTCATGCCGTGACTCGATGACTGTTATCGCCATCTGGGTGGCGGACCAGTGTCGAGCGGCAATCCGTTCGGCCTCCTCAAGGATCATCCGGCCAAGGCCGGAGGCCTGAAGGCCGGGTAGCACCGCCAACATCCCGAGGTAGGTCACGGTGTCATGCGGTTGACGGCGAAGCTCGCAACAGCCGACAAGTTGCCCATGCGAACGGAGCGTCAAGATGGCTGCGTCGTCGTTGGCGAGAATCTCCTCCACCATGTCGGCGTCGACTCGCTGACCGTCAAGAATATCGGCCTCGGTCGTCCAACCCTGACGGCTCGCCTCGCCCCGATAAGCAGACTGAACCAGGTCGACTATCTCCCCGACGACGATCTCCCCACCCTGCGTGCTCGTGGTTGAACCGTCTGCGAGCACAACGAACTCCATCTGATTCTCATCGGTTTCGTGTCCGCTCATTCTCTGGACCGTACCGTGATCGCGATTTGAGCCGACAGGCGATTACCGACGAGACGCCTCACCGCTGCATGTGCTTGTCATCGCAACGGCCGGCCTATCGGCTTCGCAGCCACCGACGATCGCTAGGATTGTTATGACTCCCGCCGATGCCGTCTGTTGTATTTGGCTACAGACGCCAAGTACGGTGCTGGGAGTCGGCTTGCCGACGAATTGAACACGTCCCCGCGCGGGGGAAGCCGGTCAAATGCCGGCACTGTCCCGCAGCCGTAGGCGATGCACTTTTGGGCGCATCGTGAGTCGGAGTACCCGCTGGGGGGCGAACAGCTCAACTACATCCGTCGAGGACTGCGGACCGTGAGCTCGGATCGTGAGACCGCGCGTCGGATATTCCGGTGTCGTCAACTCGGTGCGAGATCCCAGTCGGGTTCTCGCTTACGAAAGGCGATGCGATGTCTCCCACGAGACGAAACATGTCCAGAGGACTCCGGTCGAGAGCCCTACTGGCAATCCCACTACTGGCTGTCAGCTTGGGGGTTGCTGCATGCACCCCACCGACCACCACACCCCCGTCGACAACGATACCGACGGATCCCGAGCCGACCGGTCCCACGATTTCCGGTGAGGCCTGCCAGCCGAATTCGGGAGTCACGGTCGTGGTCGACTTCACGACACTGGACGACAGCATCAAGATCGGATGCGCGCCCGGCGAACAGGCCGATGGATTCTCTACTCTCGCTGCGACGGGATTCACCACAGGCAGCGAGTCGGGAGCGGGAACGCTGTGCACTATCGATGGTCTGCCCACCGAGGGTTACCCGTTCTGCTGGCTGACAGGCGGCTACTGGAGCTACTGGATGTCGGCAAACCGCACGACACCCTGGGTCTTCAGCCCCGTTGGAATCAGCCAAGGTCCGATTTCGCAAGGCACGGTCTTGGGGTTCTCGTGGGCTCCGGACTTCGACGGCGCTGCTCCTGGCGTGAGCGTTGCCGATCTGGCCGACTACACACCCGAGCTTCCGGAATGCGAGGTGCCAGATGCACCAGTGCTGTCGATCATCGACGACCAGGAAGTGCTTCCCTTTGCGATCCCGGGGGGCGGGCCGATCCAGGTCGCCGTTCAAGCTGCATCCGATGACCCTGCTGACGCAGTCTTCACCGACTCGGATTCGCTCTCACTCACCGGCCACCAGGGGTTGACGCGGGTCCTGGCCCGTTCCGGCTCAGACGAGTGCCAGGTGACCGATGTCTTTGACGCCGTCTACGACGTCCGCGACGGATACACCGGCAGACCTGATCTGCCGGGCTCGACCTCGACAGCGGTAGCTGCGACGAGCAGTTCCTTGATCGGCTGGGCGAGCGGCTTCACGAACTACATCCCCGGATCAGACGTCACCGCTACGTTCCAGACTCCGGAGAAGGCTGTCGGTCCATACGGCACCGATCTTGTCGTTCTTGGGAACGGTGGTCAGATCACCATGACCTTCGATACTCCCATCACCAACGGATTGGGTGACGATTTCGCCATATTCGAGAATGGCTTCACGAGTGGCACCGGTGAACTTCTGTTCACCGAACTCGGCTACGTCGAGGTATCGAGCAACGGAGTCGATTTCGTTCAGTTCGACTCCGCGAGCCAGCAGCCAACCGCTGTTGGAGCCTTCGCATTCCAGGATCCGCGGCTTTTGGGTGGCCTTGCCGGAAAGGACCCCGGCGGCTGGGGAACCGTGTTCGATCTTTCGGCGCTGTCGAACAAGCTCGAAGTTCGCAACGGAACCCTCGACCTGTCGGCGATCACCCACGTGCGCATCCTCGACGTAGTCGGGGCCTCGGACTATCCGAACCCGGGAGACACCTACAACGACTCGTTCGGTCGTCAGATCTTCGACACCCACAAGACCACCGGGAGCGGCGGCTTCGACCTGCGCGCTGTTGGTGTGTTGAACCAGGCGAACTGAACGAGTAGTCCCGGTCGTAACCGCCGACCATGAAGTTTCGGCGATCCTCGATCGAGCCTTACAAGAGTTGGGGGCGCGCCCCGCGGTGCGCCCCCAACCTCGACGGTCCGCCCATTCGAAAGGATCTCCCGATGAACACCACAACAAGTAGACGCCTACACGGGAGGCGATTTCTACGTCCTACTGGCCGCTCGCCACGTCGCTCTCCACGTCGCTCGCTGCGGTTCATGCTGATTGCGCTGATTGCCGGTGCGACCGCCGTGGGAGCGTGCAGCCCTCAGCTACCGCCGGGGGAAGCCACATACAGCGTTGGCCGCTGCGCTGGAACCGAAGGGGTCACGATTGTGGTCGACTTCACCCCATTGCGGGACGAAATAGTCGTCCGATGCGCGCTCGGTCCCCAGCAGAACGGGTTCTCGGTACTGGACGCGGCCGGCCTCTCTCACGACCCCGGCAAGTATCCCGGATCCGTCTGCCAGATCGAAGGGCTTCCGACTCAGGGGCACCCGCACTGCTGGTCCACCGGCGGGTACTGGTCGTACTGGAAAGCGCCATCCTCCGGTTCCCAATGGATCTACAGCGACTGGGGAGCAAGCGCAGGTGCCAGCCCCATGCCGGGAGCCGTCGAGGGATGGCGCTTCGCTCCATTCAGTGCTGGTAGCGCCAAACCACCCCGGATTGGCACCTCTGGCCCGATCGTTCCCTGAGCCTCTTCTGAGAATAGATACCGATGCAGTCCACCAGCAGGAGCCGAACTCAAATGTCCAGAAGATCCACACGCAATCGCGCTCTAACTCTTGGCGCAGCAATTTTGACGGCTCTGGCCCTCGTGCCTGTTGCGTGCGTTCCAACGCCGACAGTTCCGCCGACGACCTCGGTACCCCCGTCCGGAGCAGCTCGGGCCCTCGATCGAGCCGTCGACTGGATTCTCGATCAGTTCAATTCCCAGGGTTACATGCCCGTGGCCGGTGATCCGACTTCCCCTGACCTCGGTGCTGGAGTGATCGCGGTGGCAACTCTGGCCTCACTGGGCAAGGGTGCAGAGACTGCTCGCCAACGCCTCGATGAGTTGGAATCGAATTTCGAGACCTACGTCGACGAGGGTGCCGGTGACCGTCCGGGTGCTCTAGCCCGAGTGATCCTGGCGGTAGTTGCAGCCGGTGGCGACCCGCGGGACTTCGGCGGCAACGATCTCGTTTCACGCCTTGAGGCAACGCAGCAGCCTGACGGTCTGTTCGGACTTCAGTATGCGGGCTTCGACGGCGCCTTCCGACAGGGTCTGGCTCTTTCTGCACTCTCCCTGGTCAACCCACCACCCACGACCATCACACCCGGCCCCGGCCAGACCATCAATGACGTTCCTGCGGTTGCCTGGCTTCTCAATCAACAGTGCGGTGATGGAAGTTGGCTCATGTTCCGAGCCTCGACCGCCGGTAGGTGTATCGAGGTGCCGAGCATGCAGATCTACAAGGATTCCAACGGATCTGCCCTCGCCGCGCTCGGGCTCGCAGCGGTCGACGCAACTCCCCGGAACGATCCCGCCGCCTGGTTCACGTCCGTTCGTGGCCTGGACGGCGGCTGGGGTGCTAGCCCGTCGGGCCCGACCCAGGTCTCTGACTCAAACTCGACCGGTCTGGTCATAGCTGCGCTGGAAGCTCTTGATGAGGCGCCCGATAGCACCGCCTACGACACACTCCTCTCCTTCCAGATAGAACGACCAGACCCAGATGAAGGAGCCTTCATGTGGCGTCCGAGTTCCCGCGGCGTCATCCGGATGTCCACCCTCGATGCGGTGGTCGCCCTCTACGACAGGGTCTGGCCGGCGGCGCTGCTTCCATGACGTGGATCTATCCGCCAACCCTCTCCTGTGTTTAGGCACGTGCCGCTCTAGGCCAGGGCCGCATTGGGACTGTGCCGCTTCAGGCCCGTCCTGCTCCGCTATCGGCTCCGCCTCCGTCGACCTTCGAACCGGACCTGGAGGTTTCTGGTGCCAAGGGCAATTCAGTCTCACTGCCAAGCTCCGGGTCGAAGCTGACTGGAGCATCGAATGCGGCCCGGCGACCTGCCCGCCTGAGCGTGAGCAGAACAGCCGGGCCGAGCACGGTTACGCCTATCACGTTGGTTATCGCCCGGCCCGTGTCCCAACCGAGCGTGGATGTCGCCATAGTGAAGAGGACGAACCGGTGGAGGTTCGCCACCACGGAGTCCCCCGCAACAAACGAAAGCTGGGTTCCGTCCCCTATCGAGAACGGCCAGAACCACATGTTCATCAAGAACCCGTAGATGAAGGCGGCGGCGGCTCCGTAGGCGGCGAGCATCCAGATCTCAGCACGTCCACGCAACGTCGGCAGCAGGCCTGCCCCGAGGCCGACCCAGCCGGAAGCGAGCATCTGAAACGGGAGCCACGGTCCAATCCCTCCCGTCAGTAGCGCCGAGGCAAACAGAGTGGTGTTACCGAGGACGAACCCGAAACCCGGTCCATAGACGCGACCTGCCAGAACCAGCAGAAAGAAGACCGTCTCGAGTCCCGCGACTCCGGCACCGAGAGGTCGCAGTGCGGCTCCCATCGCTGACAAAACCCCGAGCATCGCCAGTGCCTTCGTATCCGTGCCGCCGCTGTTGATCTCGGAGAGAACAACCGCGATGACGACGGGCAGGATCAGGATGAAGACAAAGGGGGCATCGGAACTGTGGGAGAACTCATCGGGCGGGACCGTGAGCAGGGGCCACAAGAACATTGACAGGCCAGCAATTGAAGCGAGACAAAGAACTACCGCCGGCCGGCCTCCGAGGCGCAGTGCCTGATGACGGCTGGGATCGCTCCGGGAACTCACCGCTGACACTCCCCGCTGGTCAACGCCATCGTGGGTCGCCTACGTCGGCCGCTCGACTTGCCGTCCAGGTTTCGCCAAAGGTGACGTTCAGAGATTTGTAGCACGACGCCTCAGGACCACCGTGGTGCTGCCAAGTATCAGGATGACTCCACTGGCGACGAGAACTCCAACGGGCGATCCGCTGGTGCTGTCGCCGCCCAGGTCGACGTTGCCTTCGGCCCTGCGCCCAGCCTTGCCAGAGGCCTCGGAGCCCTCTGCAGATTCCTGACCCAGGGAGTCATCGGATTTTGACTGTTCATCATCGCCGCTGTTCCGGGTCGGGTCTCGGAATCCTGTCGGGTCGTCCGGGGCTTCGATGCTCCCACCGGCCACTTCGAGAGTCCCCTTGTCGGGACCCTGGACACCGCCGGGGTCTAGCGGTCCAGATCCGCCCGCGGGACTTGCGGTCGGCCCAGCGGGTCCTCCAGCACTTGACCGGCCTTCAGCGGCGGCTCCAGGACTCCGGGGAGCACCGTGGCCGGCAGCGGACCCGCTCTTGCCTTCGCCACTTCCGGCACTTCCGCCGCCCCCCGGCTGAGACCCACCAGTGGACCCGGGCGGGCTGACCGGCGAGGTTCCTGGTTGGCTGGTCGTCGTGGGGGACGCGGGAGAGGAACCGCCGGTGGTGCAGTCATTCTTTGCCAGCGGGCTCGGTGTAACCCCCGGGCTTGGCGAGGGCGGCGGGACCCTCGGCGGAGGTGACGTCGACCCGGTCTTTCCCAACGAGAAGGACCATCCTTCGACAGTCCCCGCGGGGGGAGTCCGACTGCCCGCTCCCAAGTTGCTGTAGCACCACGCACCACCCCGAGGCGCCAACCAGTACGACCAGTACGCCGAGGCGGGCGAAGCGTTGATGCAGGGATCGTTCTCCGGCTTTCCGGCGATCTTGCAAAGAAAGCCGGGAAACCGAACCGAAGACTGGAATTGGATTCCCGCCTGCCTGAGCGCAGCGAAGCCTGAATCGACAGGACCTGGCGCACAGCGCACATAGGTCCCACCACCAAGTTCCTGGAAGTCGATGACGACAGTTATTCCGGAATTCGAATTGCAAGCGCCGTCGGTCCACGCACCTGCATCATCGACATCTAGCGAGGTCGCACCCATGGTCAGGCATGCGGAGATCAGAAGCAATGAGGCTGCGCTGCTCACGAATGCACCTGATCTTTCGGCCGGGCGTAGAGGACTGCTCCACCGAGGACCAGAAGTAGTACCCCAACCTCCAGCCACCGCCCGGCGTCCCCGCCGGTGCGCGGCAGGTTCGACCCACCACGATCAGCATTGAGCTCGGCCTTGCTCGGTTCTGCTCTCGAGACTCTCCTGTTCCCTTCCTTGAGGTCCGCACCGCTCGACGACTGACTTCCGAGCACCTCAAACCTGCCAGACGAGTCGATGTTCGGGATGCTCCCGCGTGGACTGCTTCCGTGCCCCGAACTTGCTGAGGTTGTCGGCGGGGCGGTGGCAGGAACCGAGGTCGTCGGTAGGGTGGGAGTTGGTGGGGTTGAGGTTGTCGGTGCCGACGGTGTCGAGGTGGATGTACTGGTCGATGGTGGGCTCGAGGGCGGCAACGGCCCCTTGGTCGGACCGCCGTAGGTGGGTAGACCAAGCGCCAGAACCGCTTGCGTAGTCGAGCGTCGCCACTGGTCACCGACCTGCTCGGTGATTCCTCCACCCAACGCGGCTTCGACCGCCGCCGCGTTGTAGCCGATGGCGCCACCCTCGTCGCTCGCCGGCGTTCCAGCAGCCATCGCTGCACTGATCTGGGCCGTGGCGATTATCCACGACGCCCCGCGATCTGCAGCAACGGTTCGACCAGCGCCCCGTAACGTCTGCGCTATCAGACCGGTGCTGTTGCTGTTGGGTCCTGCGGTCGGGCCGGTCCCACCGAACGCCCCCGTGGGACCCTGCTTTTCCTCCAGCCACGTCACTCCCCGCTCGAGCGCGCCAAGCACCTGTGGGGTTCGTTCAACGACGAGCAGCGCCTGAACAGTTACGGCCGTAGCGTCGGTGTCAGCAGAATCATCGCTGGTACATCCGCCGGGCGTATAGGTCAGGGGGAAGCCGCCGCCGGGGCACTGCTGAGCCGCCAGGAACTCTACCGCTCGCGTTGGCACGCCGTCGTCGGTCAGTGAGAGAGCGAGCACGGCCAACGACTGCCCAAATCCGTTGCTTGCATCCCAGGATGGATCGGGAGTGCGGTCGGTGAAGCGACCGGCTGAGCTTCCGGTCGTCGCCATCAGCGATCGAAGTTCGATCTCCAGATCAACTCCTGCAACTGAACCCGTGCGACCCGCTGTAAGAAGCGCAAGCAGCGCCTTGGCAGTCGGACCGGCCTCTCTAACTTCAGGCATCGATGGAGCCCATGTGGTGTAGGTGTCGACCTCTCCACCCAGCAGATCCAGGGCCAACCCCACTGATGGATCGGCTCCACGACCCCCGAGAAGCATGGCCAAAATTGCATCGGCGGTTAGCCCCCAGTCAGTCGAACCGGGAACAAACCCGGGCATGGATCCCCCGTGGTCAGCAAGCTCGGATCCGAGCCAATCGAGGGCCGATTCCGACGCCGAGGACTGCTCAGCAGATCGGTCCGCAGGTGTTGCAGAAGCGCCTACGTGCCCGACAATCGGAGCTACGAGACTCAAGAGGACAACAATCATCGATGCTCGGCCCACTCGACGCGGCTTCTTCCCTCGATGTCCTGGGGGGCGACGATCTGGTGCTGCCCAAATTGTTGAAGTCTGATCGGAACTCGACATGTGTACCTCTCTGGGGCCGACGGCCCAAGAGGCTCAACACACGGAGGAGCAACTGGGCTCCGGCATCCGCAATCCACGACGGACAAACTCGAAGCGCTTCATCACGGGGAGCATTCCGACTCGTTCTCGGGCTTCAGGTCAGACCTTGGCAACGGGAACCTACGGCTGCGGGACAGCGCCGGAATTAGACCGGCTTTCCTCCGCGTCATGATTAGACGTATTCCGATCCATCAGACCATCGGTCTATTCCGGATGCAAGTCGGTCCCGCTTCCTGGTCGGCCCGACACTCGGGTTCGCTTTGCCTGTCGGGCCCGGTCAGCTTTAACCGGCTTCAGGCATTTTCGGAGTGTCGCACTGTCTAATAGGGACAGTGGCGACAATCGTTCCCGCAACATTCTTCGCGTGCCGCCAGGGTTGCTGCGGTCATCACAACGAAGCCGGTTTCAGGATCTTCGTAGCGCGCCGCGCCGCGGCTCACAGCTAGATCGTGTACGGCCGTTATCTCCTCGGAGAGCTCCACGGATCGATCTGTAGCCATCAACTCTCCTCGGCCGAGAACCAGACGTGTCCTGCCGGGTCAGACCCTTCGGCCACCGACTCGCAGGGCCTCAGCTACCGAGCACTTCGGCTGTAACCGCGTCGTAGACGCCACCGGTGTGTTCGGGGTCGCCGGGCAGAAGGATCCTGTACCCGTCACCCGATTCTTCGAGGACGGGGAGTACCGGCTCGACGTGCTCCTGGGAGGCGGTGTGGCTGAGGACGTCCTCGGAGCGGCTGAAGCGGGAAAGTGCCACCATCGTTCGCACCGTCGGGAAGATCATCGTCCGTCGACCGGCTTCGTGGTCGGCCAGAGCCTTCTCGGGGGTGACCCAGACCGCAGCTATCACTTCCCGGTCGTCGTGCAGGGCCACCTGACCCTGCGGAGCCGCTGCAACGAAGAAGCGCGTGTCGTACCTGCGGGGCGCTCCAAGCGGCGTCACCCAGCGGGAGAAATAGTGGATCGATCCGAGATCAAGCCGCAGGTCCTCCTCCACACAGATCTCGGCGAGGCGTCGCTCGCCCGAGTCGACTGCCTTCCGGTGGATCTCGAAACGCCGCGCCACCGTCTCGTCCGTGAACGAGATCGTGCGGCCTTCGGAGTCTGTCGCCAACAGCAGGCCAGCCTCCTCGAAGGACTCTCGAATTGCCGCCACCCAGAATGACAGGCCTGCCTGTTCTGATCCGACCAGTCGTGAGGCCGAGTCGTTGGTTCGACCAATTGAAATCGCTTCGACGTCGGGCTCTGCATCCTCGGGGTCCACCCCTCCGCCGGGGAAAACATATGCACCGCCGACGAAATCCGAATTGAGGTTCCGTCGCAACATGCAGACCTCCAGACCGGAGTCGCCGTCGCGAACCAACATGACCGTCGCAGCGTCGCGTACCGGGACCGACCCGGGATCGGGATGTGCAAGGGACATTGAGGCCACGTTGCCACCCTAGTCACTGCCTGAGCGCTGCTCCGGCGCCGCCGCCCGGGAGGGAGGGTGGGGTGGACGGAAGCGCCGGAGTCAGCGATTTGTGCTGGGACGACCGTCGGTGTCGATCACACCGCCGTGCGCATCCCGCGAAGTGTCTGTTGAGCCAGGGAGCAGTGGTTGGGGCGACGTAGCTTCGGAATCGACATCCCATCCCTCGGAATCGATCACGTCGCCGAATGTGGTTGTGCGGCTGTGAACCCGTCCGTACCCATCAACCCCGCTGGTCATGAATACTCCGCTGACCCGTGATCGACCCGCGGCCTGGGCGGCACGCTTGGTCATCCACGCAAGCATCAGTGGACGCAGGACCGAACGGACTGGTGGCAATAGCAGTAGTACTCCGAAAGCGGCGGTCACGAAACCGGGAATCACCAGGAGAAGCGCGCCGAGCATCGCGATGACGCCATCGAGCATCTTGGTGCCTGGGGATCGGCCCTGGGTGAGTTCTTCGGCCACCGCACGCCACGAGGCAACTCCCTGGTGTTTAAGCATCCAGACACCCGTGAAGCTCAGCGCCATCAGCAACAGCACCGTCGCGAATCCACCGACCTGACCGGCGACTGCGAACGCGGCCCAGATCTCTACAACCGGAATTGCCAGGAAGATCACCAGGACGGTCAACGCCATGTACCGACGGTACGTCCTCGGCGCCGCCCGGTCACGGCATGTTCGGGCGGACTTGAGTTGGCTCTCAGACCTTGGCTTCGGACAACGCCCGGCGTTCAGACTCGTTGAGACCGCCCCAGATGCCGTGTGGCTCCTTGATGGTCAGGGAATATTCGAGGCATTCGTGGTCCACCGGACAGGTTCGACAGATCAGCTTGGCCCGAGCCTCGCGCTCGATCCGATCGGCCTTGCGTTCGAACTGCGGCGGCGGAAAGAACACTGCTGCCTGAGGTCCGCGGCAGGCTGCTTTGGCCTGCCATGCATCTGGAGATTGTTGTGCGCTCACGTTCGAACCCCCCGGTTTCGATGTGGCCGCACGCTATTCAGCAATGTCGCCCTCTACAAGGACAAATTTGTTAGCAATGCGCTAGCTCTTGACAGCAGTTCCCTCGGACGACCGATCTTCGGCGTTCCATGACCGGACGTCAGAGTTACGAGTGGCTCTCTTGCTCGGCACGCACCTCGAGAACCAATCCGTCTACCCCGACGACTCTCACGGCGTCGCCGACTGTGCCACGGAAGTCATCGACGCCACGAGCGCGCCATTCAGCTCCCCGAACCAGGACCGTACCCAAGGGAGCCAGCACGGAACTGATCTCCCCAACCTCGTCCTCCAGCCATTCGCGACCAATGAACGGGGTGCCGAAGCGGGCCCGGGTCATGGATGGCATACCGGTCAGGACCACCGTCGCGATTCCGCCAATCCCCACGATCAACGCGAGCCAGGTAGGTCGGAACTCCGAGAACAGAAACAGCGACGAGACGGTGAATCCCACGAGGCCTATCCAGGTCCATGCTCGAGCCAGGCCGGTCTGCATGTCGATTGCGAACGCCACGAAGGACAGTATGAACAGCGCAAGGGCCCACGGCACGACCCGCAGTTCTGCAACCCCATAGCCGCCGAGCAGCACGAACCCGGCGCCGACGACACCGGCGACCCCAACACCGGCGGTGAAGAACTCGAACAGCAACAGCGCCGCGCCGATCACTATCAACAGGTACGCAACAGCGGGGCTGGCCGCGGTGTGCATGATCTGGGTCGGAAGGGGCAGCTTGGAGATGCGGACGGTCTGGACCGCCTGCTTCTGCTTCTTGCCGTCGACCGTCACGACCTTGGTATCGACGGAATCAAGGTTGCCGACGTGGTCGACCAACGTCGGATCGAATCGACCGACCAGGCCCTGCTCGACCGCATCCTCGCCTTTGAAGACCCGGGTAAGCCCCCGGGCGGCCCGACCCTCGAAGAGTTCGCCGAACTGCTGGCTGTCGAGGCGTTGCATTCCTACTTCGCCGATCACCGCTCCGGGCGCGATCGCCGAAGAGTCAGCAATCTGAACGAGTTCAGCTGCGCCTCCAAGTGCCTCGGATCCCGAGGCGCCGACCCATGCCGAGACCGGTACGGTCGAGTTGGCGATCACCGCGGCTATCTCGTTCAGCCTTGAGTCCGAAACGACCGATCCAGCGCTGTTTATCTGCAGTACAACGGCCACAACGTCGCCTGCTCGCTCAGCTCTGCGTACGCTCTCGATGATGGAGTGCGCCTCGATCTCGTCGATCAGACCGTCAACCCCGACCACGTCGACACATCCGACTTCGGGGCAGCGGCTCTGCGCACCGGCCGGTGCGGCAAACGCGCTGCCCAGCAGCATCGTCGCGCCGATGGCCAGGCAGAGAAGTGCCAACAGCTTCGATCGTCGTGGTTTCTGCAAGCGAGTAGCTAGTGTGCCCATGGCAAGGTCTCCGAAGGGACAGAGTGGATCCTGAGCAGTTCTTCACTGCATCCGGAGTGATCATCGTCGCCGGGAAAGGCGGTGTCGGCAAGACGGCCGTCACCGGAGCACTCGCGCACGCGGCTTCGTCGGTCGGTGTGAGGACCCTGATCATTGAGATCGAGGGCAAAAGCGGACTAGCCGCGGCGTTCGGGTCCAACCGACTCACCTACGACGAGATCGAGTTGGTCGACGCCGGCGACGGTCACGCCGGGGTCACCGCACGAACCCTGACACCGGATGACGCCCTGGTTGAATACCTCCACGACCACGGCATGAAACGGATCTCGAACCGCCTCGTTTCGAGCGGAGCACTCGACATGGTTTCGACCGCGGTTCCAGGGATTCGCGACATTCTGGTTTTGGGCAAGATCAAGCAACTCGAGCGGGCCTCGGGATTCGACCTGATAATCGTGGACGCCCCTGCCGCCGGGCATGCGATTTCGTTCCTGCGTTCAGCCAGAGGCTTGGCCGATGCCGTGAAGGTTGGGCCCATCAACAGCCAGGCGAAGGACGTTCTGGAGTTGCTGAACGATCCGGCACGTTGCCGAGTCATCTTGGTGACCCTCCCTGAGGAAACACCGGTCAACGAGCTGATTGAGACCGCTTACAGCGTCGAGGACGAAGTAGGCCTGGCGCTCGGGCCAGTCGTTGTCAACGGCGTGCTGCCACGCATGCCGGGACTCGACATCAGCCCAGAGGAGGCTGCAGAAGAGCTGGGGGTGGAACTCACCCGGGACCAAACAAGGATTCTGGGCGACGCTGCCGCATTCCGCATTTCCAGGGCAGAGCTCCAGGACCGCCAGCTCAGCCGGCTCGGCCGCGACCTACCACTGCCCCAACTACGCCTCCCGCAGCTGTTCACCTCGGAACTGGGCCGTGGCGAGATCCAGACTCTGGCCCAAACGCTCCTCGCCCAGATCAGGGAATTACCGGACCAGTCGGGCGGCCGGTCGGCATGACTCTGCAACAGGTAATGGCTATGAGCCACGTAGTCGTCTGCTGCGGCTCTGGCGGTGTGGGAAAGACCACCAGCGCCGCGGTCCTGGCAATGCACGCCGCGCAGGAGGGTCGACGGGCTGTCGTGGTGACGATCGACCCCGCCAGACGTCTGGCCGACGCTCTGGGTCTGGAAGGCCTCTCGAACGAACCGGCTCTGGTCGACGGTCCGTGGCCGGGCGAGATGTGGGCGATGATGCTCGACACGAAGAGCACCTTCGACGGTCTCGTCCGCCGTTACTCGAAGGACCAGACACAGGCCGAGGAGATCCTGGCCAACGGTTTCTACCGAAATATCTCGTCGTCGCTCTCCGGAACCCAGGAGTACATGGCCTCGGAGAAGCTCTACGAACTCGCCGTCGAGGGTAACTACGACCTCGTCGTGGTCGACACTCCCCCGACCCGCAACGCACTCGACTTTCTCGAAGCACCCCAACGTCTGGCGCGATTCCTCGACCACCGTCTGTATCGGGTTCTGATGATGCCGACCCGCGGGCTTGTCAAGGCAGTCAACCTGGCCGCGCAGACCGTCATGCGGTCGGTCGCCAAGGTGGTCGGGGCCGATGTGATTGCTGATGCGATTTCTTTCTTCAGCGCTTTCGACGGGATGGAGCAGGGCTTCAAGGATCGGGCCCGCAAGGTCCATGCGCTGCTACGCAAGGACGACACCGCATTCGTGCTCATCGCCTCGCCGAATGTCGACACCGTTGCCGAGGCCGGCTATTTCGCGAGTGAGCTGAGACGGCTCGAGATTGAGGTCCGGGCTCTCATCGTCAATCGGATGAGCCCCGTTTTCGGCGAGGACCGGGGCGGTTCAGCGGGAGTCCCACCCACTGATCCCGTCGCCGATATCGAGGCTCCCGAAGGATCGGCTCTGGCCGATCTCATCGAATGTCTGGCCCAGGCACGAGCCAGTGCAGCAGAGGAACATGTCAACCTCCGGGGCATTGCCGCCGACGTGGCACCAGCACCTGTTGTCGGCGTTGCGATCCAGCCCTTCGAGGTGAGCGATATCAAGTCGTTGACCAAGCTCGCCTCGGTCCTGTTCGACCCGGACTCCGCCCTGTCCGGCCTCGGCTGAGAATTAGGGATCCTCGCAGTGCCGTAGCTCGAAATGGGTCCCACTGTGGAAGTCGGCCGACGACCAACTATCGTCGCAAACGTGGATGCCGAAATACGCACGATTCTTCTAGCCACCGACGCCGATTCGGTGTTCAAAGAGGTCGATGCGGCGCTGAGCGATTCGAGAACGAAATTGCTCCGGGTCGCCTCCGGACCCGACGTTCTGCCCGCCATCCGCGAGATTGAGCCGAACTTGGTGATTCTCGATCTCCAGATCGGCAATATGGGTGGGGTCGCAACGTCGCTGGCGATCCGCAACGAAGAGAGCGTCGGACGGCTCGATCCCCAGAACGTGCTGCTGCTGCTCGATCGCATCGCTGACGTGTTCATCGCCCGTAGGTCCGATGCCGATGGCTGGATCGTCAAGCCACTCAATCCGCTCCGGCTCCAGCGGGCGGCGACCCTCGTGATGAACGGCGAGTACTACACGGAACACCTGACTGTCGTAGGCACCGAACAAGAGCCCGAGGAATCTGCGGAACTGGATGCCGGTGAAGAATCTCCGGGTGAAGAATCCCCGGGCGAGGAAGCTGACGCCGATGGCGGCCAGGCGACCACTGAAGCAGCTGGCTGAAAGCCGAGCGGTCCGGCTCCGATAACGAGTTCTTCCAACGCATTACCGCGCCGGGGCAGGTATCGGTACGATGGACCGGCAGTACGGGTGGTAGCGCAGCTTGGTAGCGCGCCTCGTTCGGGACGAGGAGGTCGGGAGTTCAAATCTCCCTCACCCGACCAGATGCTCTCCAGAGCTCAATGACGTGGCTCCGAGGCCCGGGATTCCCGAGGGGAACCCGGGTCTCTCAGCTTTTCCCGGGCCTTCTAGGACGCATGGGCCGACTCGTTCCGATGAGCCAGGGCTCGCTCACGTCACACGCATGTGTCGACTGCCACCGGCGATAGTTGAGAGATTCTGTTGAGAAAGGTCAAGCAGGTACCGCTAGCTGTCCGATACGTGTTGCATGGCCCTGAACCATTCTCACGAGCAACAGATTGAAACGGCGAACCGCCCATCCCGCCGCCACCGCACCCGCCGCTTCGGATTTCTCGCACTCGGCCTGGCGTTGGCGCTCTCCGCTGGTGTTCTCACGAGCTGCGAATCGATTGAGTCCGAGCGACTCCAGGTGATCAGCGAAGTGAACGCCAGTCGCGCCGCTGCAGGAGTCCCCGCAGTCAAGGAGAATGTCGCTCTGGACATCAAGGCCGACAAGTGGGCACAGAAGATGCGCAACGCCTGCAAGATCTGGCACTCGAACCTTGCTGACGGTGCGCCCGACAACTGGCGCAAGCTGGGAGAGAACGTGGGA
The DNA here is from genome assembly GCA_049647585.1 of Microthrixaceae bacterium. Taxonomy (GTDB): domain Bacteria; phylum Actinomycetota; class Acidimicrobiia; order Acidimicrobiales; family Microtrichaceae; genus JAGQSZ01. The sequence goes on from JBARXY010000028.1 coordinate 40,688, forward strand.
CGTGGTGGTTCGATCGCCCAGGTCCACGTCGCCTACATGAATTCACCCGGACACAAGGCCAACGTTCTAGACCCCGCGTTCAACCAGATGGGTGCTGCTGCAGTCTGGGGCGACTGCAACGGCTATCGGACGGTGTTCACGGTGCACGTCTTCATGAAGGGCTGAGGGCTCCTCCTGTAGCACTAGACCCGGCCTCTAGGGTCAGGCGATGCAGATTGGCGAGTTCCAGAAATTGATGGAAGACCTGTACGGCGAAGCGGACGCCGAACGCGGGGTTCCCGCGACGGTTGCATGGTTGTGCGAAGAGGTTGGCGAGCTTGCCCAGGCGGTCCGCAAGGGGACCACCGAGCAGCAGCTACACGAGTTCGGCGACGTGATCGCCTGGGTCGCGTCGCTGGCCAACCAGATGGGGATCTCGCTCGAAGATGCCGCCAACCGATACGTCGTGGATCCGCCGCTTTAGAGCTGACGGATCGAGTCGGACCAGCCTCACGTAGCCACCGGTTCAGACCTAGCGCGTCGAGCTTGTGGACCCGGCCGGCTCAGCCTCGCTTGAGCAGCTCTTCGGCGATCTGGATGGTGTTGAGCGCTGCACCCTTGCGCAGGTTGTCCCCCGACAGAAACAGCGCAAGTCCATTTGACGTGGAGGCGTCATTTCGGACACGTCCCACGTAGGTGACGTCGTCGCCGGCCGCCTTGAGCGGGTTCGGAACGTCGTCGAGGACCACTCCGGGAGCTGCGCCCAGGAGTTCTCGTGCCCGATCCGGGCTGATCGGCCGTTCGAATTCTGCGTTGATCGATAGCGAATGACCGGTGAACACCGGCACCCGCACACAGGTACCCGACACCTTCAGATCCGGCAGGTCGAGGATCTTGCGGCTCTCGTTTCGCAGCTTCTGTTCCTCGTCGGTTTCCTCACTGCCGTCATCGACAACTGAACCCGCAAGGGGAACGACGTTGAAACCGATCGTGCGGACGAACTTGTCGGGCTCGGGAAAGTCGATCGAGTCACCGTCGTAGGCCAACTCGGAAGCCTTTGGACCGGGGGCTGCGATCTGCCCTGCGAGTTCCTCCACACCGGCCAGACCAGCACCGGAGACCGCCTGATAGGTGCTGACGACCATACGCACCAGTCCGGCCTCGGCATCGAGCGGCTTGAGTGCCGGCATGGCAACCATCGTCGTGCAGTTGGGGTTGGCGACGATCCCCTTGGGAATCGAGTCGAGTGCCTCGGGATTCACCTCGGAGACCACCAGGGGAACGTCCGGGTCCATCCGCCAGGCGGATGAGTTGTCGACGACAATCGCACCGGCAGCTGCGACCTTGGGGGCGTATTCGCGTGAGCTGGTCGCTCCGTTCGAGAACAGGGCAATGTCGATGCCGCTGAAGTCAGCGGTCGCGGTGTCCTCGACCACGACATCCTCGCCCTTCCACGGGAGCGTCTTACCGGCAGAACGCGCCGAGGCGAAGTAGCGCATCTTGCCGACCGGGAAATTGCGCTCATCCAGCAATGTGCGCATGACATTGCCGACCTGACCTGTTGCACCGAATATGCCAACCGTGGGCATCGAGGGAATGCTCATGGGCCCAAGGCTAGTTCTCGAACCTGTTGGCGCCGAAGCGAGTATGGCCCGCCACGATGCGAGACTTCACAGGTGACGAGCCGACCTTGGACCCTGGCACCTGCGGGTGAGGTGGCCGCGACGCCTGTCGGTCTGTACATCCACGTGCCGTTCTGTGAGCGCCGGTGCGGCTATTGCGCGTTCAACACCTACACGGCGGGCGAGGTCTCGGGCCAGAGCCGGTCCAACTACGTGCTCGGCGCAGCGGCCGAGATTCGACTTGCAGCACAGGTCCTAGGTCGTCCCGATTTGACGAGCATCTACTTCGGCGGTGGAACACCCACGATTCTGAGCGTTGGCGAGATCGACCAGATCCTCACGGGCGTCCGCGAGAGTTTTGCAGTCCCGCCGACCGCGGAGGTCACGATCGAGGCCAACCCTGACGGGCTCGACCGGGACTATCTACGCGGTCTGCGCCGACTTGGCATCAGCCGGATCTCGTTCGGCATGCAAAGCACCAGCCGAAGGGTCCTGGATCTGCTCGATCGGACCCATGACCCGGTGCTGGCGCTCCGAGCCGTCGACCTGGCCCATTCCGTCGGATTCGATCACGTGAGTCTGGACCTGATCTACGGCACACCCGGAGAACTCACGGCCGACTTCGAGGATTCGTTGAACGCCGCGGTTGCGACCGGTGTTGACCACATCAGCGCCTATGCGCTCGGGATCGAGTCGGGTACCAAACTCGCGGCACGAGTGCGTAGCGGTGCGCTGCCCCGTCCCTCCGACGACGAGGCAGCCCTGCGCTATGTGATGGCGGATGACCTGCTCAGCGCGGCCGGGTTCGACTGGTACGAGATCTCGAACTGGGCCCGAAGTCCCGAAGCGCAGTCCCGTCAGAACCTGTTGTACTGGGCCAACGCGAACTGGTGGGGCATAGGACCGGGTGCACATTCGCATCTGAACGGCGTGCGGTGGTGGAACGTGAATCACCCCGATATCTGGGCGGAGCCCCTGCTCTCGAACGAGCCGAATCGGCCAGACCCAGGCGAGGCATATCGAGGCCTGTCAGACCAGGGCGGGTCTCATGTCGCCGGATACGAGCAACTCGATGCCGATCAGCGCCGCCTCGAACACGTGATGCTCGGAATCAGGCTCTCCAGGGGTCTACCGGTCGACGCGTTGCTGGACCCGGATGTCGTCGATGATCTCAGTAGAGAGGGCCTGATCACCGTCGTTCCGGCATATTCCGATCCAGCCGTCGGTGCTGCGGATCCCACCGATGCCAATGGCCTCGGCACCTCCGGGCGCGGCCGTGACCGGCTTGGCGGTAGCCGAGGCCAGAGCGAAGTAGCGGCACCAGATCGTCTGGTCCTGACCCGCAAGGGCCGCCTCATCGCCGATCGTGTAGTCGACAGATTGACCTGATCAGTTTTTGGCGACCAAGCGTTCCTCGCCGTCGTGGGGCGCTTCAATGCCGGCTTCGACAATCCCCGTCCCGATAGGTCCCGTCCCCACAGTCCCAGCTCCGGGCTTCCCGGCCGCATCCTCCGCCGCACCGACTCTGGCAGCTGTATCTGGCGTTGCTGCATCGGGTGCCGATGCATCCGTCGCCGCGGAACCGATCGTCTCGCGCAGCGGAATTTCCTTGAGCACCCAGGCAACGACGATGCCCGCTGCAAGGGCGGCCGCCGCTCCCAGGAACATCCAGTGGAGTCCACGTGCCATCGCCTCGAGTCCAGCCTCCCGGAGAGCGCTCGGAAGGGCCCGAACGGTGTCCGGGCTGTTGAGGGCCTCCGCAACCTTTGCCGGGTCGACTCCAGCGGGAAGTAGCCCGGGCAACTCATTCGCAATGGTGGTCGTCAGCACCGTGCCGAACACCGCCACGCCGAACGAGCCACCAATCTGACGGAAGAAGGTGACCGACGAGGTAGCAACACCCATGTCCGAGAAGTCGACGGCGTTCTGGACCACGATCACGATGGTCTGCATCACCATGCCCATGCCGACACCCAGGACGAGTGAGTAGAACGAGATGAGAGCGATCGAAGTGTGGGGATGGATCGTGGACAACAGCACCGCTCCGAGTACCGCAACGCACATGCCCGCGATCGGCCAGATGCGGTACCTGCCGGTTCTTGCAACGATCCGTCCCGACGCTATCGAGGTGGACATGACGCCGGCCATCATCGGCAGCATCAACAATCCCGACGAGGTGGCCGAAACGCCGCTCACCGCTTGGAGGAACAGTGGCAGGAACGAGATCGATCCGTAGAGACCGACGCCGATCAGCGTCGCCAGCAACATCGTCGTGGAGAAGATCTGGCCCTTGAAGAGGCGCATCGGAAGCACCGGTTCTGCAGCTCGCGTCTCCCACAGACAGAACAGGACCAGCAGCGCGACTCCGAGGGCGGCGAGTCCCAGGATCTGTCCAGAGGCCCAGTCGTAGCGGCTACCACCCCAGGTCGTTACGAGCAACAACGTGGTGACCCCGCTGACCACCAGCAAAGCACCCAGGTAGTCGATCGAGTGCTCCCGCCGCGTGTGGGGTAGACGCAGGACGATCGACGTGATTATCAGCGCAACGATGCCGACGGGCAGATTGATGAAGAAGATCCACCGCCAGGACACAGAGTCGACGAAGAATCCGCCCAGTAGCGGTCCGGCGACGCTTGCAAAGGCGAAGACCGAGCCCAGATAGCCGGTGTAGCGACCCCGTTCGCGCGGCGAGAGGATGTCCCCGAGAATCGCGAACGGCAACACCATGAGACCACCGCCACCGATTCCCTGGATGGCCCTGAAAAAGATCAACTGCTCCATCGACTGTGCCACTCCGGCGAGCATCGAGCCGATGACGAAGATGACGATGGAGATCTGGAACACCTTGCGGCGACCGAACAGGTCGCTGAGCTTGCCGTAGAGCAGTGTCGAAGTGGTCGCCGTCAGCAGATAGACCGTGATGACCCACGAGAGCTGGTCGAGCCCGCCGAACTCGCCGACGATCGTCGGTAGCGCCGCCGCCATGATCGTCCCATCGAGCGCACCGAGCAGCATCCCGGATCCGAGGCCCAAGAAAACCAGGAGGATCTGTTTGTGGGTGAACCCGGCCGAGTTGACCGATGCGGCCTTCGTCCCTGCGGCGGTGTTTGAACCTGAACCTGACATTTCTAATTCCTTCGAGGCGGTTACTTGTAGTGTGCAAAGGTAAACTTGTAGAATACAACTATGTCATCGGTTATTCCAACGGACGCCAATACCCGCCGAATCGGTCAGGCCTGGCTCGAGCTCACCCGGGGGTCTGGGCTGCATGCCCTTCGCCTCCATCTGTACGGGCATCTGGTGGAAGCAGCGCAGTCGCACGCGCTCGATGTGCTGACCCAGAGCGGCCCTGTTCGAATGTCGGAACTGGCCGAGCGACTAGGTGTCGATCCTTCCACGGCCACCCGCACCGTGATGCGGCTCGAGCAGGGCAACTACGCACGCCGTGTGACTGCTGCGGATGACAAGCGATCGGTTCTCGTCGAGGTGACAGAGCACGGTCAGCAGACCTTCGACCAGGTCCGCGATCGTCGAAGCGAGCTGCTCCATGCGGCGCTCAAGGGATTCGATGAGGCCGAACGCGAGGCCATGGCCGAGCTGCTGGAGCGATTCGTCGCCGGGGTCAGCGCCTACAGCGGCCGTGCCGAAATCAGCGGTGACCCCTCGGAGGCCTGAGCGCTCAGAACGTCGTCTTGTCCAACTCGAAGACGTCGTGGAGCACCTGGACCGCCTTGTCGGAATCGTCCTCGCCGATGACACATGAAATTCGAATGGCCGATGTGGAGATCATCTCGATGTTGACCCCGTTGTCGGCGAGTGTTTCGAACATCGTGGCCGCAACGCCGGGATTCGACTTCATCCCGGCTCCGATCACACTGACCTTGGATATGCGTGGATCGGCCGAGACGGTTTCGGCGTTTATCTCGGCCCGCTTCTGTTCGCAGATCTCGAGCGCCGTTTCAAGCTCCGAGTGGGGCACCGTGAAGGAAATGTCGGTTATCCCGCCCTCGGACGCGTTCTGGACGATCATGTCGACGTTGATGCTCTTGTCCGCCAGGCGACGGAACAGATTCGCTGCCACACCCGGCTTATCAGGCACACCGCTGACGGTGACCTTTGCCTCGGACTGATCTGCGACCACGGCTCGGATGACGGCATCTTCCATATCGGGATCCTCTTCGGTGACCCAGGTGCCCACTTCCCACGTGAATGCTGAGCGCACATGGAGTGGAACCCGGTGACGGTGGGCGAACTCGACCGAGCGCATGGCTGGCTTGGGGCAGCCGGCTGCGGTCATTTCGAGCATCTCATCGAAGGAGATGCGATGAATCTTGCGGGCGGTGTCGACAACCCTCGGGTCGGTCGTGAAGACACCCGAGACGTCTGTGTACAACTCGCAGGCATCGGCGCCTAGTTCCTTGGCGAGCGCAACCGCTGTGGTGTCCGATCCACCACGACCCAGGAACGTGACGTCACGATCTGTCGACACTCCCTGGGATCCCGCGACCACCGGGACCCGTCCGGCCCGCACTGCGTCGCGGATTCGCTCGGCGTGCACCTCGAGGATCTTCGCCCGGGTGTGGTTCGTGTCGGTCAGGAATCCGGCCTGGCTGCCGGTGTAGCTCTCTGAATCGACCCCTGCTGCGTGCAGCGCCATCGACACGAGCGCCACTGCCTTGCGCTCCCCGGCGGTGATCAACATGTCCATCTCACGGCCGGGACGGATGTCGGAAACATCGCTCGCAAGCCGCAGAAGCTCGTCGGTCTCCTTACCCATAGCGGAGATGACTAGGACCACGTCGTCGCCGCGCCGGCGGCAGCGAGCCACGTAGTCGGCGACGTCCCGGATCCTGTCCGGGTCCCCGACCGATGTTCCACCGAACTTCTGCACCAGAAGAGCCACGGGCGACAACGGTAACACCGCCTCTGTGTCGTCACTCAAGCAGATAGCCCCCATCCGACAGTGGAGAAGGGCTCATTGGCTACCATCGACCCGTGGCTACCAGTTCGGACAAACACGCTCGCCAGAAGGACAACCGGTCTCGGGTCGACGCGGCATGGGCCCAACTCGAAGCCCAGAAGCGTCGCAGGCGCCTCCTCGGAATCGGCGGGGTCCTGGTCGTCGTCATTGCGGCGATCGTCGCACTCGTGGCCCTGACCGGCGGGTCCGACGATGACAAGGTAGCCACCAAGGCACCCGGGACGACCGAGTCGACGGCTCCGGAAACGAGCGTCCCCGAGTCCAGCGTCCCCGGGGCCGACACTGGCCGCGCGACGCTGCCGCCGCCGCCCAAGGGCGAGACGCTGACCACCCCAACCGAGTGCCCACCTGTCGACGGGTCGGCCAACAGGGTCCAGAAGTTCGCCGGCCCGCCTCCGGACTGCCTGGAGGCCGGCGCGACCTACACGGCCACCTTCGACACGACCGAAGGGTCCTTCACGGCGACACTTGCAAGTGACACCGCTCCCAAGGCTGTCAACAACTTCGTCGTGCTCAGCCGGTACCACTACTTCGACGGTGTGCCATTCCACCGGATCATCTCGGACTTCGTCATCCAGGCTGGCGACGGCGATGGCGAGCCGTGGGGCAACAACGACCTGGGCTACTCCTTCGAGGATGAACTCCCCCAGGACTCGTCCGCCTACAAGGACTACTCGTTGGCCATGGCCAACTCCGGTCCGAACACGAACGGAAGTCAGTTCTTCGTCGTGTTGCCGGGCGGCGGCTCAAAGCTCGCTCCGTCATACACGATGTTCGGTCAGGTTACCGAGGGGCAGAACGTGATCGACGCCATCGGGGCCCTGAACGACGGAGCCGAGAACCCAACGAAGGTGATTCTCATCAACTCGGTGAAGATCAACGAGACCCCGCCGGCCTGAGGAGGGTTCCCTGAGGAGGGTTCCTTGTCGGGATCCCCTGAAGGGGACTGACGGTCAGCCGCCAAGATCGGTTGGGATGGCCGACAGGTCCTTGCGGACACCGTCGATGAAGACGTGCACTCCCCCGGCGCCTTCGACGGACCATTCGCCCTCGGGTGAGAGAATCAGCGCCGTGGCTTCGTCAATACCGACAACCGGAAGGCCTGTCTTGGCGAGGTCGACCGTTCGGTCCCATTTGTCGGGTGACCACCTGTTGTAGCGCGGAACGACGGTCATCTTGGTCAACAGGTCGAGCCCGACGGTGTAGGCGCCTCCGCGGCTGTCGACCATGTTGGAACAGAGCACCGATGCTGCCTCTCCGGCCGCTGCCACGACCGCTCCATTGCGCCACGCCTCAACGAGCGCCCCAAGCAACGGCGTGTCTTTGAGGACCGACCGAAGATGCATCGGCGACCCGCTCGTCACGTAGACGACCTTGGCTGCGGCTGCGGTCTCTGCAACGTCGTTGTCCATGGCCTCGGCGCGTCTGTACACGTCCAGCGCGTTGACCCCGACTCCCATCGCACCGAACCATTTCTGGGCCCGCTCGATGGTCGCCCGCGGCTGCTCATAGGCCAGAGCCGCAGGAATCAGGAGGACCTCGTCGGTTCCTTCGACCAGGGCGGAATCGAAGGTGCACCCGTCGGTGAACTCCTCACCGCCCATCAGCACCAGCGTTCCGTTCATTGCGAGTGTCCTCCAGAAGTTCGACCGCCACTGAAAACCGCACACCGGCAAGTGGTCCACCGTTGAGCAGCCGAGGCTACAAGTATCCAAAGGTATGCCCAGATGCGAGCACCGACTAGCGCGACGTGGGAACAGAGGGCGCCCCCGAGTTTGCGTCCGGAGTTGGGGCCGCGGGGTTACCCGCGGGTAACATCTTCCCCCATGACGATCCAAAGAGTGGGGATTCTCGGGTCCGGCATCATGGGTTCCGGCATTGCCGAAGTTGCGGCAAAGTCGGGTTTCGACGTGGTGCTCCGGTCACGGAAGCAGGAAAGTGCCGACGCGATGGTGGCATCGCTTGAGAAGTCTCTCGCCAAGCAGGTCGAGCGCGGCAAGCTCGAGCAGACCGACGCCGACGCCGTTCGGGCACGAGTGAGCGCGACCGACCATCTGGGCGCGCTGACCGACTGTGACCTGGTGATCGAATCGGTGGTGGAGGACCTCGAGGTCAAGCGGGCCCTCTTCGCCGAACTCGACAGTGTGGTCAAGCCAGACGCGATCCTGGCCACCAACACTTCGACGCTGCCTGTGGTCGAGATGGCCGTCGCCACACAGCGCCCCGACAAGGTTCTAGGTGTTCACTTCTTCAACCCGGCCCCAGCGATGTCGCTGGTCGAGATCATCGCTCCGTTGACCGCTTCGTCCGATACCGTTGCTGAAGCAAGGGCCTTCGTCGAGGCGTGCGGAAAGAACGCCGTCGAGGTCAAGGACCGGGCGGGGTTCATCGTCAATGCGCTTCTCTTCCCGTACCTGAACAACGCGGTGCGGATGCTCGAAGCCGGGACGGCGTCGGCGGAGGACATCGATACCGCCATGAAGGGCGGCTGCAACTTCCCGATGGGGCCTCTGGCACTGCTCGACCTGGTAGGACTCGACACCTCGCTGTCGATCCTCGACGCGCTGTACGACGAGTTCCGCGATCCCAACTACGCAGCTGTTCCCGTCCTGCGTCGCATGGTGTCGGCCGGACAGCTCGGGCGTAAGTCGGGCGAGGGCTTCTACGACTACAAGCGCAAGTAGCGGTAACAAACTCCACATCTACGGGCACGGCCTACGCTTTGGGCCGTGCCTGTAGAACCGGAACCGAGCGCGTGGGTCTTTCCGCCGGTGCACGACGCCGATCCGGAAGGCCCCGTCGCCATCGGCGGTGACCTGAATCCCGGCACCCTGCTCGCGGCCTACCGCCATGGCCTATTTCCGATGCCGATCGGTCGGCGTCGACTCGGCTGGTGGTCACCAGATCCGCGGGGTGTGCTCGTCCCGAATGACGCCCATCAGAGCCGCTCGCTGGAGCGCTCCATGCGCCAGTTCGAGTTCCGCGTCGATACTTCCTTCGCGCAGGTGGTCGACGGGTGCGCCGACCCCTCTCGTCCCCATGGCTGGATCACCGGTGACATCAAGGCGGCGTACACGCTGCTTCACCGACTGGGCTGGGCGCACAGCGTCGAAACCTTTTTCGACGGCGAGCTGGTCGGCGGGCTCTATGGGATCTGCATCGGTGGACTGTTCGCCGCCGAGTCGAAGTTCCACTCCCGAACCGACGCATCCAAGGCCGCGGTGATCACCCTGGCGCGGATCATGTCGCCGACGCCCGGCTCATTGATCGACGTCCAGTGGGCAACCCCACACCTTGAGACCCTCGGGGTTCGTGAGATCGACCGCGATAGCTACATCGAACTTTCGGCCGTGGCCAGGGACCTTCCGAGCCCGATCGAGTTCCGCGACGACGTGTCGAACTCCGTCGATTCCTGGACGTGAGGTGCGCTGTGCACCCGCGCCGACGCCACCGCCGCTGGGTCAATCCACCCAATACCGCAGGAATTCGTTGCCTTCTCCTCAGCTGATCTGTACCAAGAGGGATGAGGAACACGAAAAGCAGCAAGCCGGGGATGCTTTGATCCATCGTCACTGTCTGGTCGCTCAGACGATGGGGAGCTAGTAGCGAACCCTCCCCCACTTCATCTGGTCAACCGAGTCATCTCGGTGCCGATGGATTTCTGGGAAGCACTAGATCGGGGAGGAGCCACCGGCTCCTCCCCGATCCGCGTCAGCACGGCTATGCCCTTGGCCGTCGCGCTCCGGCGGCAGTTCGGGCTGGAGTTACTCGCTGGCGATCGCCTCGAGCACGTCGAGTTTGGCGGCCCGCCTTGCCGGTCGGATCGCGGCGAGCACTCCTGCGATTCCCCCGATCAGGGTGATCACGACGAGCTGTCCGATCGGCGCACTGAACCCGGAAAGGCCTTCCGATGCAAGCGACCTGACCATCCCCCAAGCCAGGAACAGCCCGAGTCCCACGCCTCCCACCGTGCCGAACACGGCGATGATCACTGATTCCCACCGGACCATCGAGCGCATCTGCGCCCTGGTCTGGCCGATCGCCCGAAGCAGGCCGAGTTCACGGGTCCGCTCATGGATCGACAGGGCCAGAGTGTTGGTGATGCCCATCAGGGCAATGATGATCGAGAGCGCCAGCAGGACATAGACGATGCCCAGTAGCTGCGTGATCTGGCCGGCGGCTTCGTCCGCGTACTCGTTCCGTGTTTGCGCCTCTGGTGCGCCGAACTTCTGACCGACCTTGTCGATGGCCTTTCGTACCTGGCCGATATCGGCTCCGTCGTCCAGAGCCACCATGTTGACCAGATCAACGTCGAAGGTCGAGTGTGCCCGCCACGTCTCGCGGGGCAACACGATCGAGCCGGTCAGCTCAGCTCGTTTATAGATGGCACCGACCTCCATCGGCATGGTCGTCCCGTCGATGAAGCCGACGTCGATGGATGTCCCCATCGACCAGCCGTGCTTTTCGGCCTCACTGTCGGACACCGCGACATGGTCGTCGCCCAGTGAGTTGAAGCTTCCCTTCAGTACCTCGTTGTCGAGCACCAGCTCAATCTGAGACGGATCGGCGACCGTGACGTTCGTTTCCTTGCTCCCGATCAGGACCGTGCCAAAGCCCAGCCCAACCGACTTCGACACTCCGGGGATCTGCGACAACTCGTCCGCGAGTTTCGGGCTCATCCCGTTGCCGCTGAAGCCGGTCTCGACCAGCAGGAGTTCTGCTCGCACCGAGCCGGTCAGTACATCGCGGACCATCGAGGTCAGTGACGAGCCAACGACGGTGAACAGAACAACGACGGCCACGCCGATCATCAGCGCCGATGCTGTACCTGCGGTTCGCGTCGGGTTTCGCATTGCGTTCCCCACAGCGAGTTCACCTGGTGCTCCCCTGAAAGTCGCGATCGGCGAACCGAGAATTCTGGAAGCTGGTCTTGCCACGACCGGACCGAGCACCACCACGGCGATGACCGACAAAACCGCTCCGATACCGACTACGGAGCTTGCAGATTTGAGGCTTCCCAGCGCCCCGGCGAGCACCAGCGCGACGCCGACGGCGGCCAGAGAACTGCCGACGATCGCCCGAGACCGCGACGTGTCGCTCCGGTCGATTGCTGCGTCGCGTAGTGCTGCCATCGGAAGCACGCGTGATGCCCGGATCGCAGGTACCAGGCTGGCGAGCAGGGTCACGAGAAGACCCACGACGACTGAGACGATGATGCTGGTGGGCTGGAGTTCCAGGCTTCCCGGTAGATCGACTCCGAAGTTGCGCATGAGTGCCGTGAGTCCCACAGCAAGGAGCAGTCCAACCAGGAAGCCACCGATTGATGCGACCAGGCCCACGGCTGCGGCTTCGACGCCAATGGACCCCAGCACCTGGGATCTGGTCGCCCCAATCGCCCTGAACAGAGCCGATTCCCGCGAGCGCTGTGCGAGGATCACCGAGAAGGTGTTGTAGATGCTGAATGTTGCAACGAGTAGGGCGACTCCGGTGAAGACGAGGAGGAAGATCTCGAACGCATTCAGGAAGTCCTTGCCGATGGATTCCTCGGCTCGCGCCTGCATCTGCGCTGCAGTCCGAGCGCTGAATCCGTCCGGCAGCAGCGGCTGGATCGAGTCGGCGAGTGCCTCGTCCGACACGCCGTTCGCGGCCTTGACCGAGATGCCCGAGTATCCAGAGGCGCCTCCCAGCAGATACTCGCGGGCATCGTCGGGGGTGAAGCCGGTGAAACCGGACCCTCCAATGGAGTCCTGACTCCCGAAGGCCACGATTCCGACGATCTTCGCCTGCACCGGAGTCGGCGTTCTGATGCTGGTGGTGTCACCGACACCCAGATCACCCGCTGTAGCGGTGCCGCGATCGATCACCACCTCGTCGTGGGCATCCGGAGCCCTGCCATCGACTATTTGGTAGGGATTCGTAGGGTCGTCAACGACCCACGCTCCCCCCAGCGTCGGTGGTCCATCTCCGCCGATGGGCTCGCCATCCTTGCCGACGACCTGTGCGGTCCCGTCGATGGAGGGTATGGCGGCCTCGACCTTGTCGAGATCCTGGATGGGACCCAGGACAGATTCGGGGATCAGACGCTTCTGCTGCTGGTCGGTGCCAATGGACTTACTTGCCTCAACAACTACATTGGTTTTGGAATAGGCGTCCGCGAAGACCTGAGAGAACCCGGCCCGCATCGTGTCGCCTAGGACCAGGGTCCCAGCGAGAAACGCGACCCCCAGCAGGACCGCCGAGCAGGTTCGGAGCAACCGGCGCTTGTGCGCCCACATTCCTTTCAGTGCGATGCTCAACATGTCAGCTCCTGAACGACTTGATGTGGTCGAGAACTCGTTGGGCAGTGGGGTCCTCCATACGATCGACGATGTTCCCGTCGGCGAGGAACAGGACCGCGTCGGCGTGTGACGCTGCGACGGGATCGTGAGTCACCATGACGATTGTCTGGTGGTGGATGCTCACTGCCTCCCGAAGGAACTTCAGCACCTCGGCTCCGGACTGCGAGTCGAGATTGCCGGTTGGCTCGTCGGCAAAGATGACCGCCGGTCGACTCGCCAGGGCTCGCGCCACCGCCACCCTCTGCTGTTGGCCACCGGACAGTTCCGACGGTCGGTGCGACAGCCTCGGGCCCAGACCGACGGTCTCTATGACTAGATCCAGCCACTCCTCGTCGGGGGTCTTCCCGCCCAGAGTCATAGGTAGGCGGATGTTCTCTTTGGCCGTGAGCGTCGGGATGAGATTGAACGCCTGGAATATGAAGCCGACCTGCTCCCGGCGAAGGATGGTCAGCTCCTTGTCGGAGAGCGAGCCGAGCTCGGTTTCGCCGATGAAGACCTGACCCGAACTCAGGTGGTCCAGTCCGGCGACGCAGTGCATCAAGGTCGACTTGCCCGAGCCCGAGGGGCCCATGATCGCGGTGAACTGTGCTCGGGGGAAGTCGACGGTCACGTCGTCCAGAGCGTGCACGGCAGTGTCACCACTTCCGTAGGTCTTTGACGCTGCTACGGCACACGCCGCGTTCGTCGATGTCGTGGTCATTTCTTACCTCTTAGCTTTGGGTCAGTCGGTCGAGTAGGTGATCGAAACGTCATCATTGGAGGTCCGCACCCGGATCCGTCTCGGGCTGTCCGGATCGGTGCGGATCTTTGTCTTCGTATCGCCGTTGGAGGTCGACACGTCGGTTGCGAACGCGGCCGGAGTGTCAGGCAGCATCAGCGATACCGAGCCGTTGGAGGTCCGAACATCGACCTGATCGGGTGAGTCCGAAAACTGGGCGGTGACCCTGTCGTTGGACGTTCGCATCCACACAGGTCCCGAGCCCAGACGGTACGCCTCGATCTCATCGTTAGACGTCTCCAACCGGACCGCTCCGGCCAGATCCTCGGCGCTGATCCGGTTGTTCGAGGTCCGTACATCGACCTTGCCCGCAAGTCCTCTCAGCGACACGGCGGTGTCCGTCGCGACAACGCGAACGTCCAGCGAACTGGGTACCTCGATCCGGTAGTCGGCCGCGCATCCGTTGGGACCTCCAGCAAGCGGTCCCCGACTGAACGCGCACTCTGAAGTGACGACAAAGGTGTTTCCATCGAACGTTTCGGTGTGGTCACTGTCGAACAGGCCGTCGGTGAAAGTAGCGCGAACCGAGATCATCGAAGTGTCATTTCCAACAATCTCCAAGGTTCCGGCGCCAATCTCGACCCGCAACGAGGTCGCCTCGGCGGCAGGCACCGACTTGTCGAACTCCTCGGTGTGCCGGGCGACCATCGTGACGACCCAGAGCAGTGACCACCCCAGCATTGCGACCGCCGCCAAACTTCCAAGCACTCGCCACCACTTGGTCGACCTGGTGATGATTTGTCTGGTGGAGCGCGTCATGATTCGAGCCACCTCAGAACGGCGAGCACTCGCCGATGGTCATTGGCCGCGATCGGCAGGTCGAGCTTGGTGAAGATGTTGCTGACGTGCTTCTCGACGCCACCCTCACTGATCACTAGTTCCTGAGCGATAGCCGAGTTGCTCCGACCCTCGGCCATCAACCCAAGCACCTCGCTCTCACGGGCGGTCAGGTTGGCCAAGGGGTCTTGGCGACGTGACCGCGCGACGATCTGGGCGACGACTTCGGGGTCCAGGACGGTTCCACCGCCACCCACCCGAGCGACAGCGTCCTGGAAGTCGGAGACTTCGGCGATCCTGTCCTTGAGCAGATATCCGATCGCTCCGGTTCCCCCCGCGATCAACTCGCTCGCGTACTGCTCCTCCACATATTGGGACAGGACCAGGATCGCGACGCCAGGCCAGCGGGTGCGAATCTCGAGCGCCGCTCGCAGACCGTCATCGGTGAGGGTTGGCGGCATGCGCACATCGACGATCGCGAGTTCGGGTTGGTGGCGCTCGATCGAGTCAACCAGGGCAACCGCGTCTCCGACGGCGTCGACGATCTCGTGGCCGCTTTCGGTCAGGAAACGTACAAGTCCTTCCTGGAGCAGGACGCTGTCCTCGGCAATCACGATCCGCATGGAATCTCCACCTCGATGGTTGTAGGCCCCAGTCGGGGACTGTCGATCTTGAAGCTTCCGCCTAGCGAGGCGACACGTTCTGCCAGACCGTGCAGGCCTGTGCCCCGCGTGGGATCCGCTCCGCCGACACCGTCATCACGAATCGTCAGAAACAGGCTGTCGCTCCTGCGTTCGATGTCGACCGCTGCCCGCGTCGCCCGGGAATGTCTGGTGATGTTCGTCAACGCTTCGCAGACGATGAAGTAGGCCGCGCTTTCAACCGCTGGTCCGGGCCTTGCGTCGACCACGACGTTCAATTCGACCGGAACGTTCACTCTTGCAACTACTGCCGAAAGGGCTGCGTCGAGTCCGCGGTCCTCGAGGATGACCGGATGGATGCCCCTTACCAAATCACGGAGTTCCCGCATCGCAGCCTTCACCTCGACGTGGGCTCGATCGACCAGGTCCCGGCCTGCGGGCGGGTCGGCAATCAGTCGGTCCTTGGCGACTCCTAGGTCCATGGCCGCTGCGATCAGGCGCTGCTGGGCACCGTCGTGCAGGTCGCGTTCGATGCGACGTCGCTCAGCCTCGGCGCCCTCGATGGCGGCGGCTCGGCTTGTCTCGAGCCGGTCGACGGCCTGTTCGATCTCGGTCCTCGATCCGTAGGCCAGCAGCGACCGTCCGAAGGCGATGTCCACTTGGGCTAGTACGACGGTCCCCCACGGGGCCAGATAGAGGAGGACTGCGACGCCGATTAGTGCCCCGAGCCATACGCCCGGGCCGGAACCTATGGCGAACAAACCGAAGTCCGCTGAGTCGTTCGGGAGGCGACCTGCCCAGAACGGCAATGTCGCAAGCACCAGGGAACCGGGCCACAGGATCACCAGCAATCCCGCTTCTATGGCCGATACCGGCAGACGAAGCAACAGATAGAGCAGCTCACGCCAGCGTCCGCCCGATGACAGCCTCGCCTTGTAGTTGGACCAGAGCGTCGAAAGCCACTTGGCCTTCCGGGGTTGCTCATCAGGGGGTTCAAATGAGAGCTGGATGGCCATCGGATCGGCCAGGTCCACTTCTAGGAAGGCCATGTATCTGGACCGCTCCACGCGGGCCATGCCGTGGGTGATCATGAATCCCAACCACGACAGGATTATCGCCACCGGCAGGACTATCAGCATCGAAACTGACAGGACGAGGCCGACGAACACGAAGACGGTGACCAGATAGCCGATGAGGAGCCCACAGAGCAGGTGGACGAGGCTCCACCAGGTGGACTCCTGTGTCCACGGACGAAAGAAAGATCGGCTCACTCCGACAGCGTACGTTTTGCCTTCGATGGCGCCCATCATGGAGGCCGGTCAATTTCAGGTGGGGTTAACCCCACCTTCGGCAACGCCTCCTTTGCCGCGTCGGCCCAATCGCCATAGGACCAGAGTTATCAGCCCGATCACCACCTGGGGAACCCAGCTGGCCGCCCGCCAGAGCAGGGTCGCGGCGAGGGCATCACCTCTGGGGCTACCCAGGGTGACGAGAACGCTGACGAGTCCGGCGTCCACTGTGCCGAGCCCTCCCGGGGTGACCGGTACGAAGCCCACAAGCCGAGCCAAGCTGAATGCCGCGAACGCGCTGAGCACCGAGATCCCGTCCGTCTGTCCCGATGCGGTCGCCCTGAGGGCCACCAACAGCACGGCGAACTGTGCGAGCTGCTGGACGAACGAGCTGATCGTGATGGACAGCCAGCGTTCACGGACCACCTCGACGGTTGAGTCCCGGAACGCAACGAGTTGTCTTGCACCCGACGATGATCCGGGCCGTCCCAGCCGACCTGGCAGCCTCGCCGCGCCCTGATCCAATGCCTCACCGACCCTGCGTGCACCCTTCTCGCTGCGCAACACGACGGCGAACAGGGCAACGAGGATGATGACCAGCGCCAGGCCGGCGACGGCCCCGGCGATCTGGGCCGTGCTCGGAGCGCCTGACTGGAACATTGCCGCCACTCCGAGGACCGGCAGCGCCAGGGTCATGAACAGGTTGAACACGGCGACGATCGCGATAGCAGCGGTGACGGCTGACCCGGACGCTCCACTGCCCGAGAGCATCGAGTACTGGACCCCGAGCCCGACTGCCCCACCTGCAGGCACGGCGTTGCTGATGGTGAAGGAGGTCTGTCTTGTCATGAACGCTGGCCAGTACCTGAGGCCGGGCAGCGCTGCCTGAAGCGGGAAGACGTAGACGACGATGCTGATCGCCACCACCACCGCCAGCACCACCAACTGCATCGCAGTCATGCTGGTCACCGACTTCCAGGCGTCTCCGTAGTCGCCGAACTTCGTCAGGATCCCAGCGAACACGATCGCCAGGACGACAACGGTGACGCCTACCGCGAGTGCCGCACGCCGCGTGCTCCCCACCGGTTGCTGATCAGCTTCGGGTTGCCGCCTTGAGGGCATCGAGGTTCTCCGCTCGTTGTGAACCACGGCCCAAGAGCATGTCAGGCACGATCACCTCGTCGACTCCTACCCCACGCCACGCCTCGACCATTTCGGCGAAGCGCTCAGGTGGACCGGCAACCGCAGCACGGGGTTGCGCTCGCTGCTCGAGCTCCCTTGCCTGGGTCGGGTCGTCGGTTATGAATACGAGAGCCTGCGTGGAGCGGTGAATATCGGCTGGGTTCCGGTCGACCTCGCCACAGGCCCGTTCCAGTTCGCCAGATCGTTCCCGCATCAGGTCGGGCAGGCTCCACATGTTCCATTGGTCCGCGTTGCGTGCGATCAATCGCAGCATCCGGTTGCCCTTGCCGCCGATCAGCAGCGGAACGTGGGGCTGGACCGGTTTGGGCTCACACAGTGCGGACTTCAGCGTGTAGTAGCGGCCGTCGAAGGTTGAGTTCTCGTTGTCCAGAAGCGTTCGGATGACCTGACAGGCCTCTTCGAGCATGGCTATCCGAACGCCGGGCTGGGGCAGTTCAATTCCGTACTGTTCGTGTTCGTTCTGTTGCCATCCGGCGCCGATGCCCAAAGTGAGTCGACCCGAACTGATCTGGTCGACCGTCGCAGCCCAGTTGGCGACGACTGCCGGGTGACGGTAGGTGTTGCCGAATACGAGCGGGCCAAGTCTGATCGTCGAAGTCGCGGCTGCGAGTGCGGCGAGCACAGCCGACGACTCGAGCGTCGGCACCGGAGCTTCTCCAAAGTCGCCGGCGTCTCCCATGAAGTGGTCCCACACGTATGCGGCATGCCAACCGCCTTGGTCGGCGTGCTGGACGACATCCAACAGATCAGACCATGGCTGTTGTGGGTTGGGCCAGATCGACAGCAGCATGCAATCGAGTCTTGCACCACGGCGGATCGGTTTCGGAGCGGCGCCCATCCGCCGCTGAACGGGTCGATCAGCGGTCGGGCTTGAACCTGCGCAGGCGAAGACTGTTCGACACCACGAACACGCTCGAGAACGCCATGGCTGCACCGGCGATCATCGGGTTCAGCAGACCGGCCGCCGCCAGCGGCAGGGCCGCGACGTTGTAGGCGAAGGCCCAGAACAAATTGCCCTTGATGGTCCGCAGTGTCCATCTGGAAAGTCGGATGGAGTCGCCAACAGCACGTAGATCGTCGCGAACAAGTGTCAGGTCGCTCGCCTGAATCGCAGCATCGGTGCCGCTGCCCATCGATATTCCAAGATCCGCCTGGGTCAGCGCGGCGGCGTCGTTGACACCGTCGCCGACCATGGCGACAACCGCACCCTTGCCCTGCAGTTCACGGATCGCGTCGAGTTTCTCGGCTGGCAGAACCTCGGCTATGACTTCGTCTATCCCGACCTGTGTGGCCACAGCACGGGCGGCCCGCTGGTTGTCGCCGGTCAGCAGCACTGGTGTAAGGCCCATGGTCTTCATGTGCGCTATTGCTTCGGCGCTCGTCGGTTTCGGTGAGTCCGCAACGACTATCAGACCTCTTGCGTCCCCATCCCACGCGACGACGATGACGGTGCGGCCCAGCGCCTCGGACTCGGCCTTGGCCGTCCGCAGATCGTCCGAGAGATTGACCGACCAGTCGGCGAGCAGTCTCTCGGTGCCGGCGATCACGGCGTGGCCGTCGACCACTCCGCTGACCCCGCCACCGTGGTGGGATTCGAAGCTCTCGACCTCGGACAAGGCGTCCGCTCCGAGCGCTTCACGTGCACCCTGGGCGATCGCGAAGGCGATCGGGTGGGCCGAGGCGTGTTCTAGCGAACCTGCGATGCGAAGCAACTCTGACGCGTCGGCGTCCTCGCTGGCATCAGAGCCGCTCGGACCGTCGAAGGCACCAGCGGCCGGGATCACCTCAACCAGGCTCATCTGGCCGGTCGTGACAGTTCCGGTCTTGTCGAGCACCACGGTGTCGACCCGACGGGTGGACTCGAGCACCTCAGGTCCCCGAATAAGAATTCCAAGCTGCGCGCCGCGTCCGGTACCGACCAGCAAAGCAGTCGGAGTCGCCAGCCCCAGGGCACAGGGACAAGCAATTATGAGCACCGCCACGGCCGCGGTGAAGGCCATCGCAGTTTCGGCGCCGGTCAGCAGCCAGTAGAGAAGAGTCGCAATCGACAACACGATGACGATCGGCACGAACACCGACGAGATGCGGTCTGCCAGGCGCTGAACGGGAGCCTTGCCGGATTGGGCGTCCTTGACCAGTTCGGCGATCTGGGCGAGAACTGTTTCTGAGCCGACCCGGGTGGCGCGGACGACCAGACGGCCGGACGCGTTGAGTGTCGCTCCAACCACGTCGTCGCCCGGGGAGACTTCAACCGGAATCGGTTCACCTGTGACGAGAGAGGTATCGACAGCCGACACCCCTTCGACCACCACACCGTCGGTTGCGACCTTCTCACCAGGCCGCACGACGAACAGGTCTCCCGCCACCAAATCTGCGATCGGCACCCTGACCTCTTCGGTCACTTCTGCACCGTCGACAACTTGGGTTCGCAGAACTGCTGCATCCTTTGCACCTAGTTCCATCAGGGCTCGCAACGCGGCCCCGGAACGGCCCTTGGCGCGCACCTCGAAGTAGCGGCCTGCCAGTAGGAATACCGTCACTGCAGCAGCCACTTCAAGGTAGATCTCGTGTTGAGCTCCGCCGCGTGTGACGGCGAAGCTGAAGTCCATGGTCATGCCGGGCATTCCGGCGTCGCCGAAGAAGAGCGCGTAGAGGGACCAACCGAACGCGGCTGAGACTCCCAGAGAAATCAAGGTGTCCATGGTGACTGCGCGGTGACGCAGGTTGAGCCAAGTTGCCCGGTGGAACGGAAGTGCTCCCCAGACAACAACCGGCGAGGCCAGCACGAGCGACAGCCACTGCCAGTTGTCGAACTGCAGCGGAGGTGCCATCGACAACACGATGACCGGAAGTGACAGGAGCGCTGACACGATCAGTCGTTGGCGTAGGGCCCGTGTCTCTGGATCCACGTCGTTCTCCGTGGTGTCCTCGGCGGACTCGACGGACTCGTCCGTCCCGGATGAGCTTCCGGACACGAGGGCCATGGTCCCGCCGCCGGTCGCGCCTGGTGCGCCGCCAGCGCGCTGAGCGCTGTTCTGGCGGACGTGGTAGCCGGTCGCTTCGACAGTCCGGACCAGGTCACCGTGGTCGACGTCGGATGAGACGGTGATGGACGCCAGCTCGGTGGCGTAGTTGACCGATGCCTCGACCCCGTCCATCCGGTTGAGCTTCTTCTCGATCCGGGCAGCACACGACGAACACGTCATGCCGTCGATCGCCAGCTCGACCTTCTTCAGCTCGGGATGATCCGGGCCCGACTCCTCGGCTTCGGAGTCCCCGGAGTCCCCGGAGTCGGACTGTGACAGGTCGGGCCTGCGCACCTCTGGGGAACTGGTGGGGTTCATGAGACCAACTCGTATCCGGCCTCATCGACTGCCTCTCGGATTCGCGCGATGTCGATGTTGCCCTGCGACTGCACACTCAACGTTCCAGAATCAAGGTCGACTTTCACAGATTCGACTCCGGGAACGGCGCTCACCTCTTCGGTGACCGCGTTGACGCAATGGCCACACGTCATGCCCTGGACCTTGTAGTCGACAGTTTCCATCCTTGCCTCCGGGTGTGAGTCGCTTCGCTCGAAACTCTATACCCCCCGAGGGTATTCCAACAATGGTTTGGACAATGGTTACTGCAACTTGTCGAGCAGTGGATCGATCACTGCTTCCGAGACCGACGGTGGAATGTCGGGATCTTCCGGTCGCGGAGTGACCAACGAACCCGCTATGCCTCGGATTACTCCGGCGACCCCCGGGAGAAGGTCGTGGTAGACGCTGCTCTTGCGCCAGTACATGGCAATTTGGCGGTTGGGAACAGGCTCGGAGAAGCGCAGTAGGGACACGTCTTCGGACTGAGGGACCGGCGGTTGTGTCGCAAGCTCCGGCAACAGGGTGACACCGACTCCCGCGGCGACCATCTGGCGGAGCGTTTCCAGGCTGGTTGCCCTGAACCCGCTGCGTTCCGACGCACCGGCGATCTGACAGACCGACAGGGCCTGGTCGCGCAGACAATGGCCCTCTTCGAGCAGCAGCACTGGCTCGGAGGCGAGTGTCGCAATGCTCACGGAGCGGTCACTATCGGCCAGTCGATGGCTGCTGGGTACCGCCAGCACGAAGTCCTCGGTGAAGAGATACTCCTCATGGAGTTGTTCGTGTCGGATCGGGCGGGCCATCAGGGCAACGTCGAGCTGCCCGTCGCGTAGACGCTGCAGCAGGATCTCGGTCTTCTCCTCCACGAGCAACAGCTCGAGTTTGGGGAACCGGCTGTGTAGCTCCCCGACGACGTGTGGCAGCAGGTACGGAGCCAGGGTCGGGAACAGCCCCAATCGGAGGCTGCCCGACTCTGGATCCTGGGCACGCATTGTTATGTCACGGATGCTGTCCGCATCGGCCAGCATCCGCTTGGCCCTGACCACCACCTCGGCACCGACGTCGGTGAGCATTACTTGGCGAGACCCGCGTTCGATCAGTTCGACGCCGAGTTCCTTCTCGAGCTTCTTGATCTGTGTCGAGAGAGTCGGCTGGCTGACGAAACACGCTTCGGCGGCATTGCCGAAGTGCAGATATTCGCCAACCGCCACCAGATAGTGAAGGTCTCGAAGGTTCATGTCGAACTCCGTCCATGGCCGCTCACGGCCGAACTCAGGCCGGAACCGGCTCGCTCTCGACCGGGACCGAGTTGCGGATCAGGTGGTCGAATGCGCTGAGCGACGCAGTTGCGCCGGCACCGAGTGCCACGACGATCTGCTTGTACGGCACGGTCGTGCAGTCGCCTGCGGCGAAGACTCCGGGGATCGAGGTTGCACCCCGATCGTCGATGATGATCTCGCCACGGGGAGAGAGTTCGACGTCGCCTTCGAGCCATTCGGTGTTGGGCAGCAGCCCGATCTGGACGAAGATTCCTTCGAGTTCAATATCGTGGGACTCTCCGGTGGTGCGATCCTCGTAGGTGAGCGAAGTCACCTTGGAACCGTTGCCATGCACCTCTGTGGTTAGCGCGCTGACAATCACCTTTACGTTGGGGAGGCTGTGCAGCTTTGCCTGGAGAACCTCGTCGGCCCGCAGGATGTTGTCGAACTCGATCAAGGTGACGTGCTCGACGATGCCTGCCAGATCGATCGCGGCTTCGACGCCGGAGTTGCCTCCGCCGATCACTGCCACCCGCTTCCCCTTGTATAGCGGCCCGTCGCAGTGGGGGCAGTACGCGACACCCTTGTTGCGGTACTCGTCCTCACCGGGGACGTTCATGTGACGCCAACGCGCACCTGTAGACAGGACGACGGTTCGGGCCTTCAACGAGGCTCCGTTCTCAAGTTCGACCTCGATCAGGTCACCCGGGTTGTCGGCAGGCTTGAGCTTCTTGGCGACCTGGACATCCATAACGTCGATCTCGTACTCACGCACGTGCTGTTCGAGCGCCACAGCAAACTTGGGGCCTTCGGTGTAGGGCACCGAGATGAAGTTCTCGATGGCGAGGGTGTCGAGCACCTGGCCGCCGAACCGCTCGGCGACCACACCGGTGTTGATGCCCTTGCGGGCCGCGTAGATCGACGCGGCCGCGCCCGCGGGACCACCACCGACGATCAGGACATCGAACGGGTCCTTCTCGGCGAGCTTGGCCGCGGCCTTCGCCGCCGAGCCGGTGTCGAGTTTGGCGACTATCTGTTCCAGGCTCATGCGGCCGGTGTCGAACAGCTCACCGTTGAGGAACACCGTCGGCACGGCCATGACCTCGCGGTCCTCGGCCTCGCCGGGGAACACGGCGCCGTCGATTGCTGTGTGGGTGATGTTGGGGTTGAGGACGCTCATCACGTTGAGGGCCTGAACCACATCGGGGCAGTTCTGGCACGACAGCGAGAAGAAGGTCTCGAAGTGGAAATCGCCCTCCAGGTCACGGACCGCCTCGAGCGTTTCCTCGGTCGCGCTAGGGGCGTGGCCACCGACGTGAAGCAGTGCCAGCACCAACGAGGTGAACTCGTGACCCATGGGAATGCCGGCGAAGCGAACTTCCACATCGGTGCCGGTCCGCCGGATGGTGAATGCCGGGCGGCGACCATCGACGTCGTTTGACGCCTCGTCGCGAACCAGCTCGATCTTGTCGGACATCGCCGCGATCTCGACCAACAGCTCGTCGAGTTCTGCGGACTTGGGACCGTCATCGAGGGAGGGCACCAATTGAACTGGGTGCACAACCTTCTCCAGGTATGTCTTCAACTGCGTTGCCAGGGATGGGTCGAGCATTTTGACTCCTCTCAATGCACGGTGGACGGGGGCCTCTTCCGGGACGCGGGCCCTACGGCACGCTCGGAGGCGGGTTCTTCGGTTGGGTTTGCCGGCTGGTTGTCCGGAATCGGGTTCTTGGACGGCGAGTTCGTCGACGGCGTTGATCTCAACGATCTGGCGAATCGGCCTGCTGGAACCGGAGGAGATCCGGTTCCAGCAGCCGTCGTCAACGATGTGTCAGCTCAGATCTTGCCCACAAGGTCCAGTGAGGGAGCGAGGGTTTCGTCGCCCTCTTCCCACTTGGCGGGGCAGACCTCTCCGGGGTGGGTCCGCACGTACTGGGCGGCCTTGATCTTGCGGAGCAGTTCGGCTGCATTACGGCCAATGCCCTCAGCGGTGATCTCGGCGAACTGGATGACACCGTCGGGGTCGACCAGGAAGGTTCCACGGTCGGCGAGACCCTGACCCTCGCGGAGCACGTCGAAGTTGGTGGCGATCTGACCGGTGGGGTCACCCAACATCGGGTACTGAACCTTGCCGATGGTGTCGGAGGTCTCGTGCCAGGCCTTGTGGGTGAAGTGGGTGTCGGTCGAGACCGAGTACACCTCTACGCCGAGCTTCTGGAGCTCTTCGTAGTGGTCGGCCAAGTCGCCGAGCTCTGTCGGACACACGAAGGTGAAGTCTGCGGGGTAGAAGAAGACCACGGCCCACTTGCCGGCGAGGGTCTGATCGGTGACCTCGATGAACTCGCCGTTGTGGAAGGCGGTTGTCGAGAAAGGCTTGATTTGTGAGTTGATCACTGGCATATCGCTGCACCTCTTGTCTTGGGAACTGTCATAGTTGACATGAATCACTATAGGCAGCTTCCATAGAGGGAGTCAATCGATTCTCCCTATGCGAGTGATAGCCAGACTCAATCGCCCTGAGTGACATCTGTTCGCTGTGCCGCCATCCGAACCGTGGTAAGAATCATCTCAGGATCACCCAAGTAGTCGAGATCCAAGCAATTCAGCAGTTTGTTGATCCAGATAGTTGTTGAACAGCCAGATCGGCCAGACACTCAGGGAGACAAGCAAATGCGTCGTAGAACCTTCGATTCGCTCATGAGCATTGCCGGATTGCTTCTGGCGGCCGTGCTGATAGTTGCAGGCGGCCTCCTCATCTGGGGCCACAACTACATAACCGACGAGGTGCACGATCAACTCGCTGCCCAGAAGATTTTCTTCCCGCCAGCAGACAGCCCGGCGGTCGCGGGACCGGACTTCAAGGAGATGCGGCGTTACGGCGGCGAGCAGCTCCTAACCGGGGCCCAGGCCAGGGTCTACGCGGACGATTTCATTGCGGCCCACCTCAAGGAGTCTGGTGGCGGGCTGACCTATGCGGAGCTTTCCGCCAAGTCCAACGCCAATCCCGATGATGAGGCGCTAGCCGCCAAGGTCCAGACCCAGTTCCGTGGCGAGACACTTCGCGGTTTGCTGTTGAACGCATACGCGTTTGGAACGATGGGCAAGATCGCCGGGATTGCTGCGATCGCGGCATTCATCGGTGGCGGGTTGATGCTGATCCTCTCGGCCCTCGGGCTGTATCACAGCCGCAAGACGCCACCGGAACAGGAGATTCTGGTCGACTGAATACCGGCTCCGGAGCCCAGCGGCGGTTCTCGGCTCTCATGCGCCAGCGCTCCGGCATGTGCAGGCGGGGTGCGGTAGATAGCTCCGAGGGACGGCTCGCCTCAGGACCGGGCCGGACTTCGTGTCAGGTACACCTGCGATTTTGACCCGTCTCCGGAGTCAACAAGATTTGATGCATTTGACCCGAATGCGATGTACCTGCCGTCACTGCTGATCGTTGGCCGATAGGACGGGTTGTTCGCCTCCAAACCGCCGAGACCTAATGAAACGCGGCTCGTGACCAAGTGTTCGACGTCAAGAACGAACACATCCTCCCAACCACTGGAATCACCGCTTACGAGATTCTTTGCAACAGAGGAGTACGCAACAAAACGACCATTGCCGCTTATTGCGGGACCGGCTGAGAAGTCATCCGCCTCAAGACCACCGTCGGCTATCGACACTCGGGTAGTCACGTCAGTCACGGTGTCCCGGAGGAACACGTCGGCCCGGCTGTTCACGTCCCCGGAGACAAGATTCGAGGCTGTCGACCTGAATACAACGAGTCTGCCGTCGTTGCTTACATCAGGGCTCTCGGATATGCCGTCACCGACAATCCCTGCGCTTGACCGGGACACCAGAGTGGTAGTTCCGCTCGGCAGGTTGCGGTGAAAGACGTCGGGGTGCCCATTCGTATCGCCGATAACCAGATCGGTAGCGAAGGATTGGAAGACCACGGAATTGCCATCGCCACTGATCATTGGAGCGCTCGACGCGTCGTCACCCTGCGCCGCTGAGCTTGACAAAGAAGTTCGTGAAGTCGATCCGTTGATCGTGTCTCGAACGAACACGTCGCTCGAACTGTTCGTATCGCCTACGACGAGGTTGGTCCCCTCGGACGAGAACGCTATGTAGCGTCCGTCGTCGCTTATCGAAGGACTCAGAGAGGTGTCGTTGCTCTCAACGCCGCTACTCGCGACCGAAGCTCGACTGGTCGTCGCCGTATCGCGGTCGTGAACGAAAATGTCCACCTTGTTGTTCAGATCACCGTCAACCAGATTTCGGGCCGCCGACTCGAACACCACGTAACGACCATCGGCCGAGATATTGGGTGCGCCGGAGTCCCGGTCTCCCTGCAACCCGGCGCTCCCGACCGAGACCCGTGTGGTCACCTTGGTCTGGGAGTCGTGCACGAACACGTCCTGATATCCGTTCGTATCATCGGCGACGAGGTTCGTGGCCCTCGATGCGTATGCGGTGAATCTGCCGTTGCCACTGAGCGAGGCATCGACTGAATCGATGGTTCCCCCAGCGCCATCAGGTGCAACAGAAATCTGCGTTGTGGACGGGTCGCCCTTGGTGGGCACAAAGCCCGGGAGCCAGCCGAAGACATCGACTACCAGGTGGGTTCCCGTCGAGTTGTAGATCGTGATCCTGCCGCTCAGCCCCACTGTTGCAACCACTAGGTTCGCGGTCGTCTGTCCCTTGTTGAAGTTGAGATTGGACGCAACGGGACGGGCGTCGCCATCAGAGAACACGGTCGTGTAGCCGCTGTTGATCGGCTCGGTGACCGTGACGTTCAACACCACCGCGCTGCTGCGGGTCGGCGCCGCGTCGCGACCCGCAACCTGATAGGACCTCGGTCCACTGAACGATCCATCGCCCAAGTCATTCCCATCGATGGTCGACCGACCGCTGCGGGTATCGACAAGTCGAGCTGGCTTGAAGCCGGTGAAGTCCGACTCGGCTGGGAACCAGCCCATCACGTCGACGACCAGGTCGGTACGGGCTGAGTTGAACATCTGGATAGTTCCGTCGGATCCGACCTTGGCGATCACCAGGCTCGCCTTGTCAAGGTTCTTGGTGAAATTGACGTTGGAGGTTGTCGGACGGGTTTCCCCCGTCGGATAGACGGTCGTGTAGCCACTGAGTGCCGCCCGGGTCGAAGTCACATTCAGGACCACCGATCCAACTCCGAGAGCAGGCACTCCCCCGCGACCAGTCACCTTGACCGCGCGGTTCCCCGTGTATGCGCCCTTGCCGGTCTCGAGGTTGTCGATCGTCTTGCGGTTGGGTCGCGTGTCGGTCAGGCGTGCCGGATTGAGGGAGGTGTAGTCGGCGTCAGCCGGTAGCCAACCGGATACATCGACGATCACGTCGGCGACGGCCATGTTGTAGATGGTCAACGAGCCGGTGGCGCTGAGCTTGGCCACAACGGCATTTGCAACGGTTGCCCCCGCAACGAAGTTGAGGTTTGAGGCATTCGGCCTGGTGGTTCCCGTCGGAAAGACCGTTGTGTAGCCCACATGCGTGGGATTCGTGACGGTGAGGTTGACCACAACCGCCCCGGCTCCTGTGGGAACCCCTCCCCGGCCTGTCACCTGGACATCCCTCGACCCGGCAAACTTGCCGGTGTTGGCGAACAGCCCGTCCTGTGTGACGCCGCTGGGCCTGGTGTCGAAGATTCTCGCAGGGGTAACTCCGGTGTAGAGCTGGGTCTCGTAATCCCCTGACGCAACCGCGGCGGCACGTCCGCTCGTGGATTTTGTCGACTCTGTTGACTCTGACAACACCGGTACCGGATCCGTGATGGGCTCGAGCAAGTTTCCAGAAGCCGCTGCGGGGAGCACCAGGCTCACCGCACTAAAAACTGTTGAGAACGCGAAAATAGAACGCAGCCGGCCCATCAAGTCACCCTTCCAGAACGATGTCAACGCGCAGTCTCGTAGAGACAGGCGGGGACCTTAGGGTGCCGAAATCACCAAGGTGTGGATGCCCACCCGGGTCGAACCGTCCGACCGCGCAGCACGGACGTCCGATCAGGTGACGTCGCGGCCCTCGAAACCGAGGACGGCGAGCCAACCAACGACCAGAGCGGAACCCAACAGGACACAGACGTACCCGACGCTGATGCCGTTGTTCAGCGGATCGTTCGCCGAGAAATAGTGCCACGGTGAAACCAATGCCCAGCGAGAGAATCTTTGCGACAACGGGAGGATCGCCTGGACCAGATAGGCGACCAAAGCCAGGGCGATCGAGAGCCCCACGGATAGCTTCGACGACAGACGCGACGCGAACGCCAGGCCCACCATCCCGAAGAAAATCCCGAGCGCCGCCAGATGAAGCATCGCTCCCACAATTCCCCTCAGCCCAAGGCCCAGCCCACCGATCGCAGATCCGCCCGCAAGGCCAACACCGGTGATTGCACAAATGACCACGGCCACCACCGCGATCGTCACGGCGGTCGATATGACCACACTGGATCTCCGGACTGGATGGCCCAACAGGACGACCAGGCGGCGACGCTGGATCTCTCCTGCGAGGGAACCTGCCGCTATGGCGGTGCTCACTCCGATGACGGTGAGCGGAGCAAGGATCGAAAGCAATTCGGCGTTGATCCACCCGGATCCCGATGCCAGATCGGTGCTGCCGATGAAGCCGGCGAAAGAATCAGGCAGATCCTTGAAGACATCGGCAAGGGTTCCCTTCAGACCCGGATACATCGCTCCCACCCCGAAACTCATCAATGCCAACGACACTCCGGTGACCAGCGTCAATGACGATCGGTTCCATAGCGAAAAGGTGTAGACACCGCTGATGCGTGGACGGACGAGCCGACTCAATCGTGGCGGGAGTTTGAGTCTCCGGCGGGTGGATCCGGCGCCCAGGTCTCGACGGTCGATCGCCACCAATCCCGCCGTAAGACCCACTGCGCCGATCGACAGGAGAACCGACAGATGGGCCACATCCAGTCCGGATACCAAAGGGTCAGACCCGTCGTAGTAGTACCACGGAGATGCCTTGGCCAGGTTCTCCCAACCCTTGATCAGGGGGAAGAGCGACTTCACCAGGTAGGCGACGACTCCGACCCCACTGCTGACTCCCAGTGCCAAGGTCGTCGATCCCGTGGCTGCAGAGATCGCCAGGGCGAGCATTGCGAAGGCGATCCCCAGACCAGCCGCCAGCAGACAAGTTGCGCCCAGATCCACAGTTCTCACCCCGGTGTCGACGAAGAAGCCGCCGGCCATTGTGAAGGCCATGGTCAGCGCGGCCGTGACCAACACGTGGCCGACTGCGGCTAGCGCCTTTGCGCCGAGAACCCCACGGCGGGAGATCGGCTGACCGAAGAGGAGGGTCGCGGTCCCGTCGCGCTCCTCCCCAGCCCCGGCCGCGACTCCGCCGGAGATCCCGACGACGAGAACGACTATCGGTACCATCAGTCCGAAGACTTCGCTCAGTACGTAGTTGACTCCGCTACCGGCAACGCCGATCAGCGAACGCAGCGCCTCCGGGAAGCCGGCCACCATCGCCTCGGTATCGATGCCAAGGCCCTGATAAATGAACAGAGCTGCGATGATCAGGACGCCGATGCCGGATCCTGTCACAACGGACATCGTCAAACGGTCACGGAACGCCCGTCTGATCACTTCAAGATGCATCTGGGGCTTCCGGCGAGTCCTCGCGGTAGTAGCCGAGAAAGATCTCCTCGAGGTCAGCGTCGCGGCTCTGCAGGTTGACTATTCCCATGCTCATTACCGTCGCAAGTACCGGGTCTACCGTGCCTTCGTAGGCGACGCTGAAGTGGCGCCCGGATCCCGTGACCTCGCGGACTCCATCTACATTTCTAAGCAGTTCGGCATTGACGTCACCGCCGAATTCCAGGTCCAGTCGTCGGATGGCCTTGGACTTCAGGTCATCCATGGACGCGACTTCGATCAGCCGGCCCTTGCGGATGATCCCGACCCGGTCGGCCACCCTGTCGACTTCTGACAGCGCGTGGCTCGATAGGAACACGGTGCGCCCCTCACTGCGGGTCTCGAGGATCAGGTGGTGCAGTTCCTCCTGGACCAACGGATCGAGTCCTGTACTCGGCTCGTCCAGGATGACCAGTTCCGGTCTGTGCATGAAGGCCTGGATCAGGCCGACCTTCTGACGATTTCCCGATGAATAGTCGCCGCATCTTCGGGACAGATCAGCGTCGAATCTCTCGGCCAGAGCCGCAATCGCCGCGGGATCCACGCCTCCCCGCAGCTTTGCGAAGTAGTCGATCACCTCTTGGCCGGTCAGGTTTGGATACAGGGCCAGGTCTCCCGGAAGAAACCCCGTCCGACGTCGGATCTCGATCGAATCTCGCCGACTGTCCATGCCGAGGATCGTCGCCGTCCCGCTACTCGGGTGTGCCAGGTCAAGCAGACACCGGATCGTCGTGGACTTGCCCGCCCCGTTGGGACCGAGAAAGCCGAACACCTCGGCGGTGTGGACCTCGAGGTCGATCGCGTCGACGGCTGTGACCTGGCGATATTTCTTGGTCAGTCGATCCGTCGCGATCGCGTTGGTCATGCTGTGATCCCCTGTCCCCCTGTTCCGATGGGCGGAAGCGTAGTCAGCAGACTTCCCCACAATCACGGACGATCCGCGGACTGCAACCCATTGAGACAACCGGCTGGCTGAATCACCCCGGCTAGTACTTCCCGACGGCTGTGCCTTGGGCGGGCCTCAACGCCCACGGGCCGAGTAGGCCGACAACGCGCTCAGGAAGCCATTGATGCTTCTAGATTCGGACCGCCGGTTGTGCTGACCAGGCGCACACGACGCAAGTCGTAGGTCGGGACGGTTATGGTCCCGCGCCACTCGTCCAACCCGTCGGGTGACGAGTGGAGCACCCCAGCGGTATAGGGGTGGCCGGACTCGTAGTCGCACTCGACCCGGTAGCTACCAGCAGGTACGGCTGAATCAAGGGAAACGACCAGTTCGGCGTCGCTTCCCTGCGAACCGGAAGACCCGGTGGTTGTGTCCAACGTGACCCGTCCGATGTCCGCACCGTCGGGCGTACGCAGCACTCCTTCGAGTCGATTGGCGCTTGTCTGGGCGATCTCATTGCTGGCTGGCCTGGCCCCATCGTGGCCAACGAGTGCCACCACTCCGAGTATTCCGGCGATTACGAGCAGCGTCGCGACAGCACCACTCAGCACGCGCGCACGCCGATTTCCGAGGAGTGGTACCAACAGTGAGGTCGTCCGGTCCTGTGGGGTCCCGGCAAGACCGGTGTCCGGCACCCCTTCCTCGCTTACGACCTCTCCGTTCACGGCGTCACTTGCGACGGTGTCGGTGGTCCTGGCGAAGGTCTTGAGGACACGATCCTCGAAACCTGTCGGCGGGTCCTCCGAGGGCGCAATGGACATGAGCGCATCGAGTGCAGCCGTGAGACCGGAGAGCTCCCGGCGACATGCAGGGCAGTCCGTCAGATGCTCGAGTGCGACAGCGCGCTCATCCCCGACTGCTATACCGAGGGCGAGTTCGACGGCGATCTCGCGACAACTGTCGCAGTCAGCGGCAGTCACCGGAGCACCTCGTCATCGACCAATTCCTCGTTGAGCAATTCCCGGATCCGGCGCAGCCCCGAACGGATGCGCGTCTTGGCCGTTCCCAACGGGATCGACTCGATCTCGGCAACTTCGGCCGCGGTCCGACCGTAGAGGGCCGCCAGTACAACCGAACGACGTTGCTCGACCGGCACAATGCCGAGGGCTCGGGTCACCCGGTCAACCGTCATTGCATGCTCGACATCCTGCGACGGTGACTGGCGAGTAGAGGCACCGAGCAGGGACTCGAGCGCGGCCGGATCGACTGCTACCGATCGGCGCATGCGGACTGCATCGATCGCAGCGTTGCGAGCGATGGTTAGTACCCATGGAGCGACGGCCCCTCTGCGGGCGTCGAAGCCCCCTGCGTGTCGCCAGACGCGCACGAACGTCTCTTGGGCTACGTCCTCCGCGGCTTGGCGGTCGCCGAGGATCAGGATGGCCACGCCAAAGACACGGTGCTGGAATCTGCGGACGAAAGTGCGCGCCGAGGCCTCGTCACCGAGCGAAATTCCGGCGAGAAGGGCTTCATCGGAGGCGAGGCTCACTCCGTGTATACGGCCCGAGACATCATCGGGATTGCGTGACACGAAAAGAACCTACGCCGCAATCCACCCGACGTCATGGGCCGTAGTGCTGTTGCCGGCAGATCACCGGCGCCACGTCGCAATTCGAGGAGTCCACCATGTCACGACACCGCATACTCATTGGAGCTTTCGCAATCTGGGCCACACTTGCACTCGCTGGATGCGGCAGCAGCGACTCATCCGGCACCGCCGCTAGCGGCGGCGACCGATCGACTACTACTGCCGAGACCAAATCCACTGCAGCGCCGGTAGAGCTGAGTGGCGAGGTCAACAACAAGGGGACCAAGGACATCTCGGGCGAAGGCACTAGAACCAAGGTCGACATCGAGGTGGACGACAACTACTTCAGCCCGACCTATATCCAGGCGGCTCCTGGGGCAACCGTGACGGTCAAGCTCGAGAACGAGGGCAAGGCCGCACACACCTTCACTCTCGATGACTCCAGCGTCGACCAGACGCTCCAGCCAGGTGACGAAGCCACGGTCACCGTCAAGGTGCCGGCGAGCGGCTCGCTCCGCTTCTCGTGCAACTTCCATGGTGCGATGGGTATGCAGGGAGCGTTCTTCACGACCTGAGTTATCCGATGCGGCGAAGCTGACCGCGCCCTCCGCGTGGTTCTTCCGGTCGAGGCGGCCTACCGCCGCTGCAAGAGGTTCGATCAGCCCTCGCGGGCCATGTTGGTGAAGAGGGTGCAGTAATCGAGGAACACCAATCGCGTCGTACCGGTCGACCCGGCACGGTGCTTGGCGACGATCACTTCGGCTGTGTCCTTGTCGGTCGTATCCGGGTTGTAGACCTCGTCGCGGTAGAGGAACATCACCACGTCGGCGTCCTGCTCGATCGAGTTGTGAACCACAACACCGTTGGCGACGAAGTTGTGGGTACCGAGCACGGTCGCGTCGAACACCTCTTGGTCTCCTACGGATGTGATCTCGACCACTTCGTCCCAGAACACGTCCGAGGTGGCGAGCGCCGCCAACTGCTTGGACTCGGTCACTTCGGCAATACGTGCAAGGCGGGAGCGACTCGAGCAGCGGGGGCGAGCGTCGGTCCCCAGCAGGTACCCGCCGCAATACTGCTCGCCGAGTGCTTCAGCCAGACCTCGCTGGGTCATCTCTGAGCTCTCCAGTGCCACGAGGATCTGTTCCTTGACACCGCTGGGAATCGTGTCGACGTTGGGATTTCCGACCGTGTCTCCCAAGGACGACAGCGCCTGGGCGACCAGACGCCCGCGCTCCCCTGCCACTCCGATCCTGGTGAGAAAGCGTCGCTGATGTTCGACCCCGTGTATCCACAGCCTCCAACGAGGCTTTCGTGGACCGACGTTGGTGATCCGGCACTGCACCCCGAAGCGGGCGAGCAGAAGTTGCAGGTCGTCTATCAGACGGCGATGCGGCGTCGTGGCCGTTAGCCGTACATGAGGGCGTCCACGCAATTCGCTGACACCGAGGGATCCGACCCGCCCGAAGACTTGGGCCAGGACGCTCGACAGCTGCTCATCAACGAGGTTGAACACCTCTGGGACAACCGCGCCTGAGCGCACCGATTGTTCGGCCATCTGTTCCAGGACGAGGCTGGCGTTGTCACCAGTGACGACCCGAAGGTTCTCGGGGCTGTCGAGCTGGCGGGGCGCCGCGATCCGGCAACCGACGGAAAGTTCGTCCAGACGCGCCCAGCCGTTGACGGTCCTGAAGGGATGATTGGCGGTGGCAGTCACCTCGCGACCCGAAGCCAACCGCATCCGGAACGCCTCCTTGGTGCCACTCGGGAACGCGTGGGTCATGGTTGCGGGAACAAGTTTCCAGTCATCGTCAAGTGACCAGACTGGAACGTCGCTCTCGCCGCTTGCCATCAACTCACCGAGTGTCACCTCGGTGTTGTCATCGGCGCGCAGGACACGTGTGTCGGCGATCAGGCAACCTGATTCACGAAGGTCCGACAGCATCGGCCGGCGATCCGCGCGCTGTTCAAGCTGACGCGAGAGCTGCGACAGGGCCATGACCGGAGCCTCGAGTTCACGGGCAAGGACCTTGAGGCCACGGCTGATCTCGGAAACCTCGACCTGGCGGCTCTCGGCAGAACCACGCCCCGACATCAACTGGAGGTAGTCCACGACGATCAGGCCGAGCGGCTCGCCCAACCGGTCCTGGAGACGCCGGGCCTTGGAACGAATTTCGGTGACGGTCAGCGCCGGGTTGTCATCGATCCAGAGCTTGCCCTCGCCCAGACGCCCGATGGCCTTGGTGATCTTGGTCCAGTCCGCGTCGGTCAGTCGGCCGGTCCGCAGCTTTGTGGAGTCGATCCGCGCTTCGGCGGCGATCAGACGCTGGGTCAGTTCCAGGTGGCCCATTTCGAGAGAGAAGAACAGCACCGGACGCTGCTCGCGCACCGCGGCGTGGGCGGCCAGGCCGAGTGCGAAGGCTGTCTTGCCCATCGCTGGTCTGGCA
This sequence comes from Microthrixaceae bacterium, assembly GCA_049647585.1. GTDB lineage: Bacteria > Actinomycetota > Acidimicrobiia > Acidimicrobiales > Microtrichaceae > JAGQSZ01. The sequence goes on from JBARXY010000028.1 coordinate 75,520, forward strand.
CCGACGACCAGCAGTGCTCCGGGTTGCAGTCCGGCGAGCTTCATGTCCAGGTCGACATAGCCGGTCGGCGTCCCCGTGATGGAGTCGCCGTTCTCGAACAGTTCTTCGAGTCGTTCGATGCTCTGTTTGAGCAGCGGACTCAACTCGGACATCGTGTCCGCGTTGCGACGCTGGGCGACCGAGAACATCAGGCTCTCGGCGGAGTCGATCGTCTTGTCTATGTCGTCAAGTGGCGAGTAGCCGAGTTCGGCCACGTCGTTGGCGGTGGTGATGAGCCGCCGCAGCAGAGCCTTCTCTTCGACGATCTTGGCGTAGTGCTGGGCGTTGGTGATCGCAGGCGTGCGGGTCTGCAAGCTGATGAGCGTTGCCGGTCCTCCGACCGCTTCGAGCAGTCCTGCCTGGCCAAGTTCGTCGGCGACCGTTACCGGATCGATTCCTTCACCCTTGGAATAGAGGGCAAGGATTGCGTCGAAAATGTGGCGGTGCGCCGGTCGATAGAAGTCCTCGATGGTGACAAGTCCTGCCGCGGCGGAAATCGCCTGCTCGCTGAGCAGCATCGCGCCGAGCAGAGATTCCTCGGCATCCAGACTGTGTGGTGGTACTCGTAGGCGCGAGGTGTCGGGCCGGTCGGGCGCTTGGGTCATCGTGGATCTGGGAGCTGCGTCATCGGGGACAATCTTCCGCTGAAAGGCCTGTGGGGAGTAAGTCCCGAAACCCTGTTAATTGCCTGTGGATCCGGTACTGCGCCCGGGGGACGACCTGTGGGTGAATGGGTCGAGTCTGTGAACAACCTTCCAGATGGGTGTGACAATGGGAGCCGACGCCATCCGTGGCCGGCCCGACGAACCCAACACCGATCGCGGACGTTGGGGAAAACGACGAAGGCCGCCCCGAGTGAACACTCGGAGCGGCCTTCGACAATCACATTGGCGACTACTGGTCCGCGACAACCTCAAGGGTGACCGGGAACTGGACGTCGACGTGAAGGCGAGCGGTCGCCTGATGCGTGCCCACCTCCTTGATGTGCTCATCGATGTGGATCACCTTGCGGTCGAGGTCGATGCCGGTCTGGGCGAGGATTGCCTCGACCACATCAGTCTCGGTGATCGAACCGAAGAGTCGACCGGTTCCACCGACACGGGCCTCGATGCGGATGGTGCGTGCAACGAGAACCTTGGCGATGTCCTCGCCGGCCTCGCGGTCACGTGCATCCTTGATGTCGCGGGACTGACGCATGACGGCAGCTTGGGAGATGGCGCCCTCGGTGGCGGGGAACGCAAGTCCCTTCGGCTCGAGGAAGTTACGTGAATAGCCCTTGCTGACGTCGACGACGTCGCCGCGCTTGCCAAGTCCATCCACGTCGGAGCGGAGTATGACCTTGAGTTCCTTCACTCTTCACCTCCGACTGTTTCGACTGCCTGAGCCTCGTCGGTGCCTTCGGATGTGATCCCGGCGAATTCCTCGGTCGACTCCTTCGGAGCGTCAGGGCTCTCGGAGCGGTCGCGACGTTCACGACGGTCATCGCCGTCGCGATCGCGGCCACGGCCGCCACGCTGGGTCGTCACACGGTTGGCGTAGGGAATCAACGCCATTTCGCGAGCGTTCTTGATGGCCATCGCCACCGCGCTCTGCTGCTGGACGTTGTTGCCGGTCACCCGACGCGCACGGATCTTCGCACGGTCGGAGACGAACCTGCGGAGCAGGTTGACGTCCTTCCAGTCGACGTACTCGATCTTCTCGGAGTTGAGAACCGAGACCTTCTTCTTGAACTTGCGTCCGTTGTCCTTGCCCTTGCCCTTGCTGGGCGTGCGCTTCTGTTGCGACTTGGCCATTAGAACGGCTCCTCATCATCGTTGTATCCGCCGGCCGGGGGCTCCTGGGCCGGGGGCGGGGAGTTGAAGCCGCCGCCACTGCCGCCTTCGCGGCGCTCATTCTTGGTTACCTGCGCGGTTGCCCATCGCAGGCTTGGTCCGACCTCGTCGGCTACGACCTCGACCTTGGAGCGCTTGTCGCCCTGGTCGGTCTCCCACGAGCGCTGGTCCAGACGTCCGGTCACGATGACACGGGAGCCCTTGGTGAGGGACTCGGCCACGTTCTCGGCCATTTCACGCCAGCACACAATGTCGAAGAACGAGGTCTGCTCTTCCCATTCGTTGGTCTGCTGATTGCGCCAACGACGGTTGACGGCCAAACCGAAAGTCGCGACTGCGGCTCCGCTGGGAGTGAACCGGAGTTCGGGGTCCCGCGTGATGTTGCCGATGAGTTCGACTGTGTTTCCGATTGCCATTTTGTCCTCCTGGGTCAGCCCGCAGGGCTCAGAAGGCCACGCTTGATGGCTTCGGAGTCCGGCAGACGGAACAACTTGTGGCGGACGACCTCGTCCGCGAGTCGGAGGAAGCGATCAACCTCGTCCAGGTTGGCTGCCTCGGTCACAATCTCGAGGACCGAGTAGACACCTTCGGACTTCTTGTTGATCAGGTAGGCGAAGCGCCTACGACCCCAATGGTCGACCGTGGGAACGGTGCCACCATCGGCTTCGATCATTTCCTTTGCCTTGTTGACGATGCCCTTGCCGACGACGTCATCCACGTCGCCGTCAATAATGATCATCAACTCGTAAACGCGAGTTGTCACTAGGTTCCTCCCTATGGACCTCGGCCCAGGTGGGCCGTCAGGGTCCTGCGATCTGCAGGACAGGGTGTTCTGTTTCTATGCCCGTATCGAGGGGCATCGGTCCCCCTTCTGACAGAGGGACTTGGCAACCGTAGTCGCTGGGGTTCAAAAGGAGCCAACGGGGACCGGGTTTCCGATCGGGTCCGTGAACCCCCGACCCGTCTCCGTTGGGCCTCTCAGCCCTCTACGCCGTAGAGAGTCAACGCCTCGGCCTGATCCGATGACAGGTGATAGCTCTCGGACGCGTCGGGGAACGCCCCGGATCGCACGTCGGCGGCAAATCTTGAAACGGCTTCGACTGCTTCGTCCTTGAGCGAGGCGTAGCGGCGCACGAACTTGGCGGGAGTCCGGTCCTCGAGTCCCAGAAGGTCATGGAACACCAGAACCTGTCCATCGCAGTGGACGCCAGCTCCGATACCGATCGTCGGAATGTCCAGAGAGTCGGTGACCATTCTTGCAACCTCGTCGGGAACACCTTCGAGCACGATCGCAAAGCACCCGGCGTGCTGGAGAGCCTTGGCGTCGTCTACCAGTTCGAGCGCGGCCTGGGATTCCTTGGCCTGGACCTTGAACCCGCCCATCGCGTGCATCGACTGGGGCGTGAGCCCCAGGTGACCCATGACGGGAATTTCCGATGCGACGAGTGCCTCGATCATCGGCAGGCGCTTACGGCCACCTTCAAGTTTGACCGATGCCGCCCCGGCACGGATCAGCTCGGCGGCGTTGCGCACGGTGTCCTCGACCGACACGTGGTAGCTCATCCACGGAAGGTCCGCGACGACCAGGCTCGTCGGCTTTGCTCTGGCGACCGCTGCTGTGTGGTGGGCGATGTCGGCGACCGTCACCTGCAGGGTGTCGTCGTAGCCGAGAACCACCATCGCCAGGGAGTCACCGACAAGGATCATGTCGACCTCGGCGTCGCTCGCGATCCGTGCCCCCGGCGCGTCGTATGCAGTGACCATCACCAGTGGCTCTGCACCGTTTCGAACCTTGCGGGATCGAATCGTGGGAACTCTCATCTGTGTGGATGGAGCCATGTCAGCCCTCCTTGTGAGGTCCAGCGCCCCATGGCTGCCGGCCGTCAGGAAAAGTGTACGGCAATGACCCTGTCGAGAAAAGCCCTCACCCGCCGGGCGGGGGCGGAGCGGATGTCGTCGAACTCGGGGGCGTGCTCGTGGTGGTCTGCGGGACGGTGGTGGTGGGCCGAACGGTTGTGGTCGTCGCCTGAGGTTTCGCCGTCGTGGTGGTCGAGTTGTCCACGGTGGTTGTCGTGGAATCCGGGTCGGTGGTGGTTGTCGACTCCTCCGCATTCGGATCGACCGTCGTCGAGGTACTCCGCTGCGACGACAGCTTCTGGTTGAGGATCCGTCGACCGAAGTCGGTATCGGGGAACTCGCACGGCTCGTCGCCACGGGTGGCCTTGACCATGAAGTCCCGCCAGATCTTCGCCGGGAAGGAACCGCCCGAAACTTCGCGGCCCTTGAAGGTCTTCATGGCCTTGGGCTGCTCATATCCCATCCACACGGCTGCCGTTAGGCGACAGGTGTAGCCGGCGAACCACGCGTCCTTTGAGTCGGTGGTCGTCCCGGTCTTTCCGGCAGCCAGGCGGGGCAGGGCGGCGGACTTGCCGGTCCCCTCCTTCAGCACACCCTTGAGGACCGAGTTGACGGTGTCCGCCACGCCTTCATCTATGACCTGGGTTGCCTTGACCGACGAGGCGGCATCGAAGAGGACCTCGCCCTTGGAGTTCTCGACCCGCCGGATCACGTAGGGCTTTATGTGGCGGCCACGATCGGCGAAGGTCGAATAGGCCGAGGCCATATCGAGTACCGATACCTCTTCGGTACCCAGAACGAGTGCGTAGGCCGGGTCCAACTCGGCAGTCACGCCAAGGCGGTTGGCCATCTCGGCGATCCTCTTCGGGGTGACCACGTTCGCGATTCCGGCATAGACGGTGTTGGAGGACTTCCAGGTGGCTTCCTCAACGCTAAGGACACCAAGGTCTGCCTTACCGAAGTTCTTCGGTTGCCAGAGCTTTCCGGGGGTGTCGAAGACGCCTGGAAATTCGGTCGTCGGCGGAGACCTGAAGGGCGACTCGATCGAATAGCCGTCCTCGACGAACGCTGCCAGCGCAAACGGCTTGAAAGTCGATCCCGGCTGACGACCCGAACCGCCGCCGTTTCGTCCGAGGGCAAAGTTCACCTTGTTGTTGGCGAAGTCGGTTCCACCCACCATGGCGCGCACCCGGCCCTCGGAGTCGACCGCCACCAGCGCTCCGACCGGTCCGTCAGCGACGTTGAGGTTGGAGGTGACGGCCTCGTACGCGGCCTGCTGTTTGGGTGGGTCATAGGTCGTGTAGACCCGCAGACCCTGGGTTTCGGCGCCGGCTCCGAAGCGGGCACGCAGCTGCTGACGAATCAGCGAGACCCAGTACTCCGAGCCGAACTCCTTGTAGCGCACTTCACCAAGGTCCGTCTTCTCGGAGGGCCTCGGCAGAACCGTCATCTTCTGGGAGTTCCCGTTCGGATCGAGCGAACTCGAGATCCACGGGACGGCATCCGCGGCGTCGGCCTGGGCCTGGGTTATGTAATCGCTCGTGACCATGTTGCGAAGCACCGTCTTGCGTCGGCGTGAGGCTTCTGTCGGATCACGTACTGCGTCAGCACTTTCGGGTGAGCGAATCAATCCCGCCAGGTAGGCGGCCTGATGCAGCTGCAGGCTCTGTACACCGATCCCGAAATACGCCCGACTGGCGGCCTCGACCCCGTAAGCCCCGCGGCCGAAGTAGATCTCGTTCAGGTAGCGGGTCAGGATGTCGCGCTTGTCGAGTTCACCTTCGAGCTTGATCGACAGGACCGCCTCACGGAGCTTTCGGGTCAGAGTCCGTTCCGAGCTCAGATACGTCAACTTCACGTACTGCTGGGTGATCGTCGACCCACCCTGTTTCGAACTGCTGGAGCCCAGCACCGACTGGTAGAGCGCCCGGCCGATTCCCATCGGGTCGATGCCACCGTGGTCGAAGAACTTGCGGTCCTCCGCCGACAGAACCGCCTGGACGAGCACGGGTGGCAGATCCTCGTAGTCGACGTTCACCCGCTCCTCGGACGCAGAGAGATGCGCCATCGAATTCTGGAATCCGCAGTCGCCGTTCTCGACGTTCAGATCACAGACGAACGAAGTCTCCATCGAACGTTTTGCCGGTGGCAGGTCGATGGTGTTGAGGGCCATCCACAGTCCGCCGACCGCGACGATCATGAGGACGAGCATGACGTAGCCGAAGCGACGCAGGCGCCAGAGGAGTCTGCGCTTTCCAGCCATGGCGACAGTCTGCCCTCTCAATGACATCCGTTCACAAACTGCTGTGCGGATGGTCAGCGTCGCCGCAACCTTGGCGGTCGCGGTCCAGGATCAACGCGGGTTTCCCACGAGCGGCTCGACCTGGAGTAGGTGGTTCCAGCGGCACGTCGTGCACACTTCGACGGTGTAGCAACGCCGGTCACCGCGCCTGGAGGCGAGCTTGCGCAGTTCGGTCTTGGTCTTCACCGCCCGTCCGCCTGGCGGCAGCCGAGGGCCGAAGACGTACCGGACAAGCCTGAGCGTCGACTCCTCACAAATCGGGCATTTGACCGTCGACGCCTGGGAACAGTTCAGGGCAACCCTCATCAGTTCGACCTGTGCGTCACAGACATCTGCGCGGGACAGTTCGCCGGCACGGAAGCTGAACAACATCTGTCGTCTGGCGAACCGGTAATCGACGCTTCCCGGTGCCTTGCCCGGGCGCCCCGGTATCTCTGGTTGCAGGAAGGGCACGGCCCGAAAGGATACGCCACCAGATCGCTCGCTCAAGGGCGCCACCCGGGCAGGGTCCACGCCGAACGCGCTCCGGTCGGACAGACTTCGCCGTGATGTCCGAGTCCAACCCCCAGCTCACCCAGACGCACCGCCACCCCTCGGCGGGCAACTTGAACACACGTCCCGTGCTCCTGCGTGTCGGGGATGTGCCCATGCAGCTTCCGCCCGTCAGCTACCCCCACGGAGTGGATCCGAGCGTCGACCAGATCCAGTTCGGCCCAGATCTGGATGACACCGCAATCGGTCGCCTGATCGGATCTGCAGGGCCCATGGAGGGTCGGCGGGTGCTCGTGCTGGGTTGTGGTGCGGGGGCATCTGCGATTGCGCTCGCCCGCAAGGGAGCCAGAGTCATCGCGGTTGAAGCCTCAACGGCACGATTGACCCAGGCCCGGGCCGCGGCAGAGGTCGCCGATGTCAGGATCGAGTTCCACCACAGCGATCTGGCGGACCTGGCATTTCTGCGTGGCGACAGCATCGAACTGGTCATTGCCGTGTACTCACTCGCCGGGGTGCAGGATCTGGGCCGGGTCTTCCGTCAGCTCCACCGCATCATGAAGCCCGAGGCAGCGCTGGTCCTCTCGCTTCCCCACCCGTTCTCGATGATGCTCGAAGCCGACGAGGAAGAGCTTTCGTCGCCGTACCTGACACGCAGTTCCTGGGCCGATCAGGTGATTCCGTGGCGTGCAGGTGGTGACGAGGGCGTGTCGCACGTGCACCAGATCAGCGACCTGTTCATGACCCTCATCCGTTCCAACTTCAGGGTGGACGCGATGGTCGAGCCCCCGGCCGTCCAGGGTCAGCGCAGCGTGCACTGGTCCCCGCTAGCCGAGTGGTTGCCCTCCACGGTCATATTCCGCGCCCGCAAGCAGGGGACCTGAACGAACAGGCCGACCGATCGGGCCGACCGATCGGGCCGACCGATCAGGCCGACCGATCAGGCCGACCGAACAGGCCGACCGAACAGGCCGACTCAGCGGACGACGACCACCGGACACTTGGCATGGTTGACGACGTGATTGGTGATCGAACCCATCACCAGGCCGACGAAGCCACCGCGACCGCGTGACCCGACGACCACCAGCTCGGCGGTCTCGGAAAGTTTGATCAGCACCTCGCCCGCATGGCCCTCGAGGACCTCGGTCACAATGTCGATGCCTTCGAGGTTCACGGTCTCGCGCACCGTGTCGACCGCGGCGTTGAGCATCAGGTTGGACGCAGCTGCAAAGTCGGCCGGGTCGGGTAGGGCCATCTCATAGCCCGTGCTCAACAACCCGGGTGCGAACGAGGTCACGGCATGTAGGACCGAGCCGCGCAGTCTGGCTTCGGCCGCGGCCCAGCGCAGTGCGTCGATCGAGTTATCTGATCCATCAACACCAACGACGATCCCGGCCATGTGCGCTCCTCGACATCCCGAGCCGGAAGTCTCCGGCGATGGCGACAACCTACCGCCCCTCCGGACTAACGGTCCCCACGGGCGGCCCACCAGAGGTCGAGCTCCTGCTTGGCGTCCTCCTGGGACATCGGGCCTCGATCCAGTCTCAGTTCGAGCAGATGCCGCAGGGCGTCGCCGACCTCGCGACCGGGGCCGAGTCCCAGATGCTCCATGACTGCGCGCCCGTCCAGGTCCGGTCGTATCGAGGCGAGTTCCTCCTGTTCCTCCAATGCAGCAATCCGCGCCTCCAGCTCATCGATCCGGCGGCCGAGCGCCTCGGCCTTGCGACGGTTCCTGGTGGTGCAATCGGCCCTGGTCAAGGCCAACAGGTCCTCGAGCAGCGGGCCGGCGTCACGCACGAATCGACGGACCGCCGAATCGGTCCAACCCATGTCGTAGGTGTGGAACCGCAGGTGCAGGTAGACGAGTTGGGAGACCTCGTCGGTCATGTCGTTGGGGAACCGGAGCTTCCGCATCCGCTCCCTGGTCATACGTGCGCCGACCACCTCATGGTGATGGAAAGACACGCCGTTGGGACCGAAGGCCCGGGTCTTGGGCTTGGCGACGTCGTGGAACAGCGCCGCCAGCCTGACCCGCAGCCGGGGAGGGGCCTGTCTGACCACTGCGATGGAGTGGGTGAGGACGTCCTTGTGGCGATGGATCGGATCCTGTTCGAGTCGCATCGCCGGAAGCTCGGGCAGGAACTGTGCTGCCAGACCCGTGTCGTGGAGAAACTGGATACCGGCCGATGGATCGGTGACGACTATGAGCTTGCATAGTTCGTCACGGATCCTCTCAGCCGACACGATGCCCAAGCGTTCCGACATGGTTCTGGCCGCCTCCACCAACTCCGAAGTCGGCGCGAGTCCGAACCCTGCGATGAACCTTGCCGCTCGCATCATCCGAAGTGGATCATCCGAGAAGGATTCTTGCGGAGTCAATGGTGTTCTCAGGACCTTGGCTCCCAGATCGGCGAGTCCACCGAAGGGGTCGATCATCACGGGCTCCTCGCCCGTGACCTCCAGCGCCATTGCGTTGACGGTGAAGTCACGACGCGACAGGTCCTCTTCGATGTTCGTGCTGAAGGCGACCTGCGGTTTGCGGCTGTCCTCGGCGTAGGCCTCGGCACGATGGGTCGTGATCTCGAAAGGAATCCCCTTGATGATGAATCCGATCGTCCCGAATCGCTCTCCCTGAGTCCACACAGCCGATGCCAGGGGTGCAACCAGTTCCTTGATCTTCTCGGGCACCGCGTCGGTGGTCAGGTCCAGATCGTGGGAGTCGTTGCGGTCCCGGTCGATCACCAGATCCCTGACCGCTCCCCCGACCAGGTAGAGACGGTGTCCTGCTGCGCCGAATCGTTCGGCGAGCGGCTCGATGGGCTCGAGCAGGGAGACTGCGCGTGGAGGAATCACGCGGCGAGGCTAATGGGCAGTGGGTGCACGTCACGAACCTCTTCGTGTTCCTCCACGGTCACAACAGCGGCGTTAGGCCAACTGCCGGCGCAGCAACTCAGCCGATGTGATGGCCTCTGATCCGGGGCCTCCTGCACTGGGCTTTTCGGGGTGGAGGTGTTCCCCCACGAGCGCTCCGACGGTCGCCGCGGTCGACTCGGCAACAGCAGTGAGGTCGTAGCCGCCCTCCAGATACACCAGGACTCGACCCGGTTCGACAAGCTGGACAAGGTCAGTGGTTATGTCCGCAAAGTCACCGGAGGTGAGTCCCAGGTCGGTGAGTGGATCGTCCCGGTGTGCGTCGAATCCGGCCGAGATGATCAACCAGGTGCTCCCGTGCTTGGCAATGAGCGGCGCGACAAGCTCTTCGAGGGATCGGCGATAGTGCTCGCCGGTGGCGGTCGGCGGCATCGGCATGTTCAGCGTCCATCCGACACCTGCGGCGGATCCCCATTGATCGACGGCTCCGCTGCCGGGGTACAGATGGTCCTGATGCCACGACACGTAAAGCACGTCGTCCCTGTTGTAGAAGATGTCGTTCGTCCCGTTGCCGTGGTGAGCGTCGAAATCGACGATCGCCACCCTCTCTCCCCGCTCGGCCAGCACGGCAGCGGCAATCGCGGCGCTGTTGTAGAGACAGAAACCCATCGCCCGCGTGGCAGTCGCGTGGTGTCCGGGTGGTCTCACCATCAGGAAGGCCGAGTCGGCTCCGCCGGCGCTGAGTTGTTCGATCGCATCCAAGCCAGCGCCAGCCGCGAGGCGGGCAATTTCGGCGGATCTCGTGGAAACGGGTGTGTCTGGGTCCAGATCTCCTCCTCCCTTGGCGCAGAACTGTTCGAGTGCCGAGATATACGAGGGCGGGTGGACCAATTCGAGTTCCGCGTCCGTGGCCGGCCGGGGACTTCTGAGCTCGAGGGCCTCGTCCAATCCGTGGTGGGACAGTCCCTTGAGCGCCGCGCCGAGTCGGGCAGGACGTTCAGGATGGTACGGCCCGGTGTCGTGCTCGAGGAACCGGTCGTCGGTGTAGAGCAGCACCGTCATGCCAGCAGCGTATCCGGCCCCGTGGTGACCTATCCTGCATGGCAATCCGAGTGCGAGCCGGGGCTTCCGACCCGTTGTCTCGATCGGACATGTGAGATAGGCGCAAACCATCAGGGTGCAGGAGACCTCGAACGACGGCATGGGTAAGCGTCAGACAGTCACGATCGGTCGAGAACATTTCTCGGTGCGGCCTTGGCATGCTGATCCCCATGTCGCGTACCTGACTTCACGCCCGGCGAATTCGTCGCCTGATGCCGAGACTCTCAGGTCGGTACTGACGAAAATTCGATCGGTCGGCTACACCTCGGTCATCACCTCCGCCCTGCACTTCTCCGAGATCGACGCGTTCATCAGAGCGGGCTTCACCGAGTACGACCGCCTGACGGTTCTTGCCCACGACATGTCCCAGATGGATCCCTCCCGTCGCACTCCACCCGATTCGATGAGCCTCCGACCGGCCCGTAAACGGGACCGTGCCGCTGCGCTGGAGCTTGACGGACGAGCGTTCCCGCAGTTCTGGCGACTCGACGAGGACGGGTTGGACGAGGCGCTCGCAGCGACAGCCCGAACCCGTTTTCGGGTTGCCGAGATCGATGGCCGGATCGTCGGCTACTCCGTGACCGGGCGGGCGATGAGGCAGTGCTTCCTACAACGTCTGGCTACTGATCCCGAGGTGGCCGGAACGGGCATCGGATCGGCTCTGGTAGTTGATGCCCTGCAATGGGGTCGGAGACGTCATGTGAAATGCGTTCTGGTCAACACCCAGAGAACCAACGAACGCGCTCTGGCCGTCTATCGACGCCTCGGATTCCGTATCACTCCGACAAGCCTTCTGGTCATGACGCGGGCCCTGCCATGAGGCGGTCCCATGAGGCGGTCCCATGAGTAGGAACCCGCTCGGACCGGGGCGGTTTTTAGCCATCGTCCTGCTCGTGCTCGTCGTCATCGGGCAAGGATCGTCCGCGCCCCTGGGCGCGTTGGACGTAGCCACTCCCGGAGCGAGGGCTGCATCCGATACGAGGTCCACCCTTGGAAGCCGGTCGAACCCCGACAATCGGTCCAACCCGGGAAGCCGGTCGACACCGAGCGAGGCGGATACCGCCAAGCCATCGAAGAGGGGTGCGGGTGATCCGGACCGGGTGCTGGTGATCAGTTCGGTGACCCCGTGGGTCCAGGCCGACGGCGAGTTCCAGGTCCGCTTCGCACCCAGTTCGAAGATTCCCCCCGACGCGAAGCTGACCTACACGATCCACCAGTCCCTCGTTGGCAGCCAGAGGCAATCCCTGCGGTCCAAGGTCCTGGACCTGATCAATGGAGGACCGACCGGAAAGGTGCTCCAGGCACCTGTCACCAAACCCCTCTCCGACTACGGCGACCCGACGTCAGGCGCGGTGATTTCAATTCCGGTTCGTTCGAGCACTTCCTCGGACTCGACCCGGGCCTTCCTGCCGAATTCCGGGATTCATCCGGTGGACCTGGTTCTCACGACCGCAGATGGACCCGAACTCTGGAGCCAAGTGGTCTTCCTCAACCGTCTGCCCCGCGAGGCAGAGGCCACAACTCGGGCCCCGTCCAGGACGCCATCGCGCAGCGATCGTGATCAGTCGACCCGGCCGGTAACCGTTTCGATGGTCGTACCGATTCAGACCGACCCTGCCTTCTCGGAGGACATGAAAGCCGACTTCCCCCTTGAAACCAGATTCCTGTTGGATTCGACCACGGAGTTGTTGACCAAGGCCGGCTCTGCGCCGCTACGACTCGGGCTCCGGCCCGACACCTTCGCTGGGTTGACCCGGATCGACGACAAGTGGGCACAGAATCTCGTCGCAGCAATTGGGGCCGCCACCGGAGTCGCAACTGGAGCCGAATCCGAACCCAGCCGGGGCAACGAGTCCGGGACCGGCGAGGGTAGCGGAGGTATTCCAGAGACCAACTCAACCGCCAACTCGACGACGACCACGACGACCACGACGGCAAGCTCGTCGACCACGACACCTCAAGCGACCGCGCCGAACCAACCGACCGGGGGCGCCTCGATACTGCGGCTCCCCTACTCAGCGCTCGACGTCGGAGGGCTGGCAAACTCCAAATCCAACGCCGGGCAGATCCTCGAACGGCAACTGTCGCTCGGCTCCAAGGTCGTCGCGGAAGTCAGTGCCGGCGAGGAGCCTTCCTCGACCTGGGTCTTCGACGAGAGCGTGACGAACGAGTCACTCCCATTGATCAGCTCGATGAACTTCACCGACGTGGCCGTTCCGGTATCGCGTCTGGAGACCACCGAAGACCTCCAGCGCGAGGACCTGATGACCGGACCGGTCAGACTGGACGGTCCGAGTCAGCTTCGGGCCATCGCCTACGACGACGTGTTGTCACAGCAGCTGTCCAATCCGTCGCTCGACCCGGCGGTCAGGGCACACGACGCGCTGGCGCTGCTGATGTCGAGTTGGTTTAGCGCGAACGAGTCGCGGTCAGAGCTGAGTGTCCCCACCTCTGTGATCGTCATACCTCCGACAACAGACCCCGAGGTAGTCACGACCCTCGCCTCGGCGCTATCGGGTAACGGGCCGTTGAAGTCTTCGACGGGTGCCTCCCTGATTCCACCGCCCACCCGTGGGATGGAAGAGCCGATCACAAAGCTCACGTTCAGACCGGCAACGGATATCACCGACACGATCGACGAGAGTCTGGAGTCTCAACGACAGATCGACGCAGTCAATTCGATGTCGCAGTCGGCCGAGCCTGCGTTGGAAATGTGGAACTTCCTCAACGCCGAGACCTTCGCTATCAGTCTCAGCAGTGACCAGCGTCAAGCTCGCCACGACGCCATCAGAGGCCAGGTTGCGCTCAAGTTCGGGGCAATCGAAACTCCGCCACCGCGACGTGTAGTCCTGGCAACCAGACAGCACACGATTCCACTGAGATTCCGCAACGGTCTGCCCTATCAGGTGCAGCTCAGGATGCGGGCACGCTCACCCAGGCTCGCCGTCCGATTCTCCGATTCGGACCTGGTGGTGTTGGAACCGGGCGAGAACCGGTTCGACCTTCCCGTGGAGGTGAGGGCACCGGGCGAGTCACTGCTCAGGGTCCAACTGACGACACCGGACGGTTCCATCGTGTTGTCGAGCTTCGACATACCCGTCAGGTCGACGTCGATTTCGGGTGTCGGCTCCGCGCTTTCGATCATTTCGATCGCATTTTTGTTGATCTGGTGGCTTCGCACCATGCGCAAGCGTCGCCGTGAAACCAGCCGCGCCGCCTCACTGCACCCCTCGACCGCCGGTAGCCCATCGGACGCCGGTACGGTAGATCAAAGTGGCTGACACCGGCTCAACTCCGGGGTCGGAGGACCCGACCCAGATTCAGCTGGCCCCCTTGCAGGAGCTGGCTGGACTAACCCTGTGCAACCGCTACTCGTTGGTCAAGCTCATCGGCGCGGGCGGTATGGCACAGGTATGGGAGGCGGTCGACAACGTCCTCGGCCGCCGGGTCGCTGTGAAGGTGCTCCACCCGCACCTGGCCGGCGACGAGGTGTTCGTTGCACGCTTCCGCGCAGAGGCCGTCGCCGCTGCCCGACTGAGCCACCAGAACATTGTCGGCGTGTACGACACCTGCTCAGACGGGGTCCACGAAGCCATTGTCATGGAGCTGCTCGAGGCTTCAACTCTCCGGAACTATCTGGATGAGCACCACGTGGTCGACGCCGACACCACCGTGCGCATCGCTCTGAGGCTTCTCGATGCTCTCGAGGCTGCACACCGCTCGGGCCTCGTTCATCGTGACGTCAAGCCGTCGAACATTCTTCTCTGCGACGACGGCCGGGTGAAGATCGCCGACTTCGGGATCGCAAAGACCGACGACCAGACCGAGCTGACCCAGGAAGGCGCTCTGGTCGGCACCGCCGCCTACCTCGCTCCGGAGCAGCTGTTGGGCGAAGCCGTGGATGGACGTACCGATCTCTACTCCCTTGGTGTCGTCCTTTACGAATGTCTGACGGGCACAGTTCCGTTCAGGGGCGAAAGCGGAGCGGCGGTCGCACTGGCGAGACTGCATTCCGAACCGCTCGACCCCAGACGTGTGCGTGCGGACGTCCCACCGGCGATTGCCTCAGCGGTGATGCGTTCACTGGCGAGAAATCCTGATGACCGCTTCGACTCCGCAGCCGATCTGCGCGCTGCCCTGCTCGACACCGGGGTCACTCCGCCACGGCAACCAGCCTCTCCCCGTCCGCCGGTCGAGCCGGTCCCGGTGGTCGAGGAATCGTTCTCCCGGTCGGAACGCAGCTGGTTGTACCCGGCACTTTTCATCCTGCTGGTCGGAGCCGCGCTCGCCACCGCCGGGCTTCTGGCCCACGAGTCGACTCGCGCTGCTCGGCCCGACAGTACGCCTTCGACGACCTCCTCACCGCCCGTCGTTCCGCCGTCCATCGAGGGCGCCCAGGCCTTCGACCCCCAGGGTGATGGCAAAGAGAACAACCAGTTGGCCAGATTGGCTGTCGACGGAGACCCCGCAACGGCTTGGCGGACCGAGGGTTACAACCCGCCGGGATTCACCGGTGGCAAGAGGGGTGTGGGACTACTCCTCAAGCTGTCCGATCGGACCGAGATCGATTCGATGACCGTCGAAGCTTCGCAGAACGGTTGGTCTGCCAAGCTGTTCGTACTCGACGCGGATCCTCCGGCGTTGCCTGATCCGGACCGTTTGACTCCCGTGAGCGAGTTTGCCGACGTCAGGGGAAAGTCGACCCTGACCCTGGATGGCCCGGCCGAGGAGAGGACCGGCACGACGGTCCTCATCTGGATAGACCGGTTGGGTGAGCCCGCCCCCGATGGAAAGTACCGGGTCGAGATTTCCAACGTCTCGATCGCCGGGGTTGCGGCGGCAAGATGAATACAGTCGTGGTGCACTGTTTGTCAGTGTGTCCAAACCTGCTCCTCAGCTAGGCTCGCGAGCCATGAGTGCCCCCAAAGCCGGATCAGCCAGTTCCGCAACCGGTAGGTCGACAACCGACGGTTCCAGTTCGACCAGTAGCCCGAGAAGCACTGTCGGAGGGACGGGCGCACAGGGTGAGGCAGATTGGACCGAGCAGGTCACCAATCTTGTGGTCGACACTGTCGACACGGTCCGCAAACGCACAACCGGACCGATTCTCCACTATTCGAGGGCGTCGGTTAATGCCGTGGTCGCCGTGCTCCTGGCTCTGCCGGTCGCACTGCTGATGGTCATCGGCGCCGTCCGACTGCTGGCGTGGGCCTTGGGCCAGGTCTGGATCGCCTACACGATCGTCGGGACGATTCTGGTGCTCATGGGGGTTGTCCTGTGGTCCAGACGCTCCAAACTGCCAATCTGAAAGCAGAATCGTAACGGCCGACCCGCCTGTCACAGCTGACCATCGAGTGGCCCCGAAGGGACTGCCCACTTGGCCTGAAGAGGGTCGACCCACGGGTTGTCACAGCTGGTAGTTCGGGTCGATCTCGTTTCGATCGCAACCGTTCTGAGGAGAACATGTCTACAGAAGTCAGTCCCGATCTCTCGGAGCTCAGTAGTTCCGTGCGTCGCAAGGTGATCATCATCGGCAGTGGCCCAGCTGGCCTGACCGCTGCCATCTACGCGTCGCGCGCCAACTTGGAACCTCTGATGATCGAGGGGGAACCCTCCTCGACTAGCGATCAGCCCGGTGGTCAGCTGATGTTGACCACCGAAGTCGAGAACTATCCGGGGTTCCCCGACGGAATTATGGGTCCCGACCTGATGAACAATTTTCGTGAGCAGGCACTCCGCTTCGGAACCGAGATAGTGACTGCCAAGGCCTCGAAGGTTGATCTATCGAGTCGCCCGTTCAAGATTTGGGTCGGCGACACCACGGCGGAGCCCACCTACCTTGCGGATAGCGTCATCGTCTCGACCGGTGCACAATCGCTCATGTTGGGTCTCGAAGCCGAGAGCCGTCTTCTTGGTCATGGACTCAGCACCTGTGCCACCTGCGATGGGTTCTTCTTCCGGGGCCGGGATGTCGCAGTTGTCGGGGGTGGCGACTCCGCAGTCGAGGAGGCCATGTTCCTGAGTCGTTTCGCCAACTCCGTCACGATCATCCACCGACGTGATGAACTCCGTGCATCGAAGATCATGCAGGATCGGGCACATGCAAACGAGAAGATCCGTTTCATGTGGAATACCGTTGTGGAGGACATCATTGGTGACACAACGGTCGAGGCGCTTTCCGTCAGTGACGTCAATACCGGTGAGGTCACAAAGGTCCCCTTTGCAGGTGTTTTTGTCGCCATTGGTCATCGCCCCAATACGGACCTCTTCCGCGGGCAGTTGGACCTGAAGGAGAACGGCTACCTGGTCACCAAGGATTCGTCTTCCAGGACCAACATCGAGGGCGTCTTCGCAGCCGGAGATGTCCAGGACGACTGGTACCGCCAGGCCATCACTGCGGCCGGTAGTGGTTGTATGGCGGCGATAGACGCCGAGCGCTGGCTGGAGGCCGAGGGCGAATAGGCCCCCGGCTCCACTGAGGCCGCAGCACACTCCCGTCGGAAATTCGGAATCAGCCGGCAATTCGGAATCAGCCGGCTCTGTGACGGGTTCAGTATTCAGCTAGTTCAGGCGGGACAGCGGTCCTGTCGGGTTCGCCCACAATCGGGGAATCCAAGCTCTGACTTTGAAAGGGATGAGATGTCCGGATCCATAACACATCTGACCGAGGCCACGTTTTCGGAGGAGGTCAACGGCTCGTCCGCACCTGTGATCGTGGACTTCTGGGCGGAATGGTGTGGGCCATGCAAGACGGTGGCACCGATTCTCGAGGAGATCGCCGACGAGAACTCCGAGAAGCTGCGTGTCGCCAAGGTCGACGTCGACTCCAACCAGGGTCTCGCCCTTACCTACGGCGTACAGAGCATTCCGACCATGATCCTCTTCAAGGATGGCCAGGTGGCTCACAGCATCACGGGTGCCCGCAGCAAGGCCCAGATTCTCTCCGAGTTCCAGCCATACCTCTGACAGCATCCCTACGACCTAACAGAACATATGTTTGATTGGGTCGCGGTGTAAGCTCGGGGCACCGACATCCGTCGAATTCGCGGCCCACTATCCGTGTCGCAGACCTGTCGGGAATGTGATCTGCCGACATTCCCGGCGGTTCACGGATTTCTTGGCCCCGAAGATGGAGTAGAGCCATCACCCTCGCGTCACTACCCCTTCGTATCGGATCCTCGGGGCCCGATGTCGCGGACCTGCAGCGCCGTCTAAGCGCCGCGGGCTTCCCACTGGACGACAAAACGGGATTGTTCGACGAGCTCACCGGCGCGGCAGTCACCAAGTTCCAGCGCGCCCGGGGGCTGCGCGAGGACGGGGCCTGTGACGCCACAACCTGGTCTGCCCTCATCGAATCGGGTTTCGCGATCGGCGACAGGCTTCTGTGTCTCCGCTCCCCCATGATGCGTGGAGATGACGTCTCGGACCTCCAGCTGCGTCTGGGGGTCTTCGGTTTCGATGCCGGACGTGTGGACGGGATTTTCGGTCAGATGACCCAGCGCGCAGTCGGGGAGTTCCAACGAAACGCAGGTTTGGTTTGTGACACGGTATGTGGCCCCGAAACAGTCGGGGCGCTACTGCGTCTTGAGGGTCGAAGTGGCAAGGCCGCGGTGACGGGAGTTCGCGAACGCGATCGTCTCCGTCGTCGACGCTCCACACCGCATGACCTGCGGATCGCTGTCGGCATGACCAACGGACCCCATTCGGCGATGAGCCGATTCGCGTCCGAGCTACAAGCTGCTGGTTCGGTGGTGTTACTCCTCGAAGAGTTGGACTGGAGCGCCCAGGCCAACCAGGTGAACGAGTTCCAAGCCGACCTATTCATAGGTCTATCCGTGACGGCGACGCCAATGATCGAAGCCTGTTACTTCTCGGTTCCGGGCTATGAGTCGGTGGGCGGACGCCGGTTGGCAGAACTCGTTGTATCCGAGATGCCGGCGTCACCCGGGTGGGGCATCGGCACGGTGCGGGGCACCCGCCTCCAAATCGTCCGCGAGACCCGTCCCCCAGCTGTGCTGATCCGCGTCGGCGACGCTCAGATACTCCAAGCGAGTGAAGATCTTGTCATCGCATCGCTCCGTCGTGCGATCGACGCGTGGGTCCACGACCCCTGCTGAGCTGTTAGACGGTGTACCTCTAGATGAGGTTTAAAGAACTTTTGGATCTGCCCAGCTGATAGGTAAATCTCCACCTCAGCTTAGGTTAACCACAGAGTTCCACACAGCCTGTGGATAACTCGAATCCCTGTGCCTCAGCTATAGATTGAGGCGCATTTATCCCATCACGAGACGATAAATCCTCTCGAGATCCTCGAGATTGGCGAAATCGATTGTGACCTTCCCGCGTTTGGCGGTCATCGCAATCGAGACCCTGGTGTCGAGATGACTCGCCAACAACTCCTCTAGTTCCAGTAGCCCGGGGGGCCTAAGTTGACGTTGCTCGTCGTCACCACCCGATGAAGAGTCATCGCCGGAACCACGACCCTCGGGTGAATCTGATCCCTTGCTTCCGGAACCCAGTCCCGCTTCAAGGTCCAGGCGTTCCTTCACCATCTGTTCGATGTCACGAACGCTGAGTGATTCTGTGACGGCTTTGCGGGCCAGGCCTTCCTGGTATGACCTATCCGGGTGACCAAGAAGAGCCTTGGCGTGACCCGCCGACAGAAGCCCCTCCCCTACGAGCTTCTGGACTGCTGGCGACAGCTGGAACAGCCGCAGATGATTGGCGACCGTCGAGCGGCTCTTGCCGACCCGTTTGGCCACCTCATCCTGTGTCAGGCCGAAGTCATCGATCAGCTGCTGATAGGCGGCAGCTTCTTCGAGCGCATTCAGATCCTGGCGGTGCAAGTTCTCAACGAGGGCCTGCTCCAGAGACGTGACGTCGTCGACGGTGCGCACGATTGCCGGAATGGTTGGCAGTCCGACCCGCTTCGCTGCCCTCCAACGACGCTCGCCTGCGATCAGCTCGTAGCCTTGCTCCGTTGATCTGACCAGGATCGGCTGAAGTACGCCGATTTCTCTGATGCTGTCCACCAGACCCTCTAGGGTCTCTTCGTCGAAGAGGTGCCTGGGTTGCATCGGGTTGGGATACACCGACGAGATTGAAACTTCCTTCAGGCCGGTCCCAACCTCGCCCACTGCCTCTTCTGCAGCTGGTATCAGGGCCGTTAGCCCTCGTCCGAGTCCACCTTTACGAGACACCGCTAACCTCCCTGGCCAGTTCCCTGTATGCGACGGCTCCACGGGAGCTCGGATCGAATGTCGTGATCGGCTTGCCGTATGAGGGCGCTTCCGAAAGCCGGATGTTCCGGGGGATCACGTTCCGACACACGGTCGATCCGAAGTGGGACCGAACCTCGGTGGAGACCTGTTCACCCAGCCGCGTCCGACTGTCGTACATCACCAGGACAATGCTCGAGATCTCGAGGGTGGGGTTCAGGTTCCTTCTGACCAGATCCACGTTTCGGGTCAGCTGCCCAAGTCCCTCTAGCGCGTAGTACTCGCACTGGATTGGTACCAGCACTTCGGATGCAGCCACTAAGGCGTTGACAGTCAACAAACCCAGAGAAGGCGGGCAGTCGATCAGCACGTAGTCGAAGTCATCGATCACTTCTTCGAGGGCCCGCTTCAGCTTGCTCTCGCGGCTGAAGGCAGGCACCAGCTCGATCTCGGCCCCAGCAAGGTCGAGGCTCGCCGGAATGACGAAGAGGCCCTTTACCTCGGTCGGCTCGACGCATTCATCAAGCCCGAGATCGTTGAGCAGGACGTCGTACACCGTCACGTCCAGCGTACGTGGGTTGATTCCCAGACCGGTCGTTGCGTTGCCCTGAGGATCCAGGTCAACCACCAGAACCCGGAAATCGAGTTCGGCCAGCGCTGCCCCGAGATTCACGGTGGTTGTGGTCTTGCCCACTCCACCCTTCTGGTTCGCGATCGCAATCACCCGCGGAAGCGGACGTACGTGGGAGTCGACAACCACCTCCCGCTCAACCGGCTCCACGGCCTGCGACGGCTCGATTGACTGAGCCACGCCTTCATCACTGGATGACGCCGCTAGCTGAGCACCGATCGGAGCACCGGAAGCCCTGTCGAGAATGTTCGGTTCGACATCCTCCGGAACGGACTGTAGGTCAGGCCCGCTACGGTCAGAACCCAAAGGTCCGAATGGGTTGGGCCCAGAGGGCCTAGTCCCTGAATCTGACACCTGCGGCTCCGATTCTCTGTTCTCTGCAGCTGTCTCCTCTGTGGCACCCTCTTCTGGTGCACCTTCTTCTGGTGCACCTTCTTCTGTGGCACCTTCCGCCGGTTCCACCGAAGCAGTGTTGCCATCTGACGCGTTTGGGCCCTTGAGGCTCTGGTGCGACACGATTTGTCCCGGTGTTTCCGAGTCGCCCGTAATGGGCCTGGCAGCAGCGTCTGACAGTGGAGAAGCGCCAGTCGATGGCGATCCCTCATGTCCGTCCTGCGCATCGATCAGCGGTGAGGCTGACGACTGGGGATTCTCCGGGAAGTGGACGTCGGTCATCCGAACTCCCTGAACCGATGATGAGCGCCCGAATGACGCTCCCCCATCCTTTACTGTCAAGCGCTCCGGGTCAAGCACCCTCGACCATCAACGGCGATGTTCCACGTGGAACATCGCTTCAGAAGGCACTCTCCTGCGTCGTTCTCAACCATCTCTGAACGTGAAAGACTGGTCTAATGACGGCCGCTGACGCAGAGCTCCACAGGGTCCTTCAGAGAAGCAAAGGACTGGGCTTTTTGGGACCTGGTGACATCGAGCAGCAGGTTTCCCACGCCTTGGCGTTTCTTCCCGCGCTGTCCAATACATCGAGAGTCCTGGACCTGGGAAGCGGCGGCGGGCTGCCCGGTCTTGTCCTTGCCACTCAACTCCGGGATGCTGAGTTCGTTCTTCTCGACTCGCAGGGTCGGCGGTGTACCTTTCTGGAATCCGCGGTGGAGCAGCTTGAATTGAATAACCGGGTCTCTGTTGTGAATGGCCGGGCCGAAGAGATGGCACGAGAAGTTGCACTCCGAGGATCCTTCGACGCCGTTGTGTCAAGGTCCTTCGGACCTCCTGCTGTGACCGCAGAGTGTGCGGTCGGCTTCCTGAACGGACGAGGCGCCATCCTGGCGGTCAGTGAGCCTCCGGTTCCCGGAACGGACCGGTGGCCGGCGGACGGACTCCAAGGACTTGGGCTCGAACCGGCGGAGGTTCTCAATAGCGCCTCGGGGAGGATTCAGATTCTGCGAGCCACGGCCAGCTGCCCAGAACGCTTCCCTCGTAGAACCGGCATACCTGCCAAGCGACCTCTCTTTTGAGTCTTCGTACCTCTGACGCCGACCTCGAGACCGGTTGGCGTCCAGGACCAAGGTCCACCGCAGGCACCTGAATCGTCAAGCGGTTTCGTGCCGTCGTATCTCAACTTAAGTCGAGGCGGGCCGCAACCCCTTTGGCTTGGGTCACGGCCCGGCACACACAAAGGCATCGGCCCGCTCACCACTGTTCCACGTGGAACATTGTCCGTCGCATTTCCTCGACGTCGGGCAGACTCGGCCGTTCCACGTGGAACGCTTTGGAGCACTCCAGAGAATCGGTCTCAGATCGAGCGTCGCATTCAGACGTGGGCTGACCGCTGCCCTAGTCGCTCAGGAACGCTGTGGAGGCTCAGGACTAAGCGCTCAAGAAAGCACCTCTCCGAGGGTGCAGCCGCCCCGACGTCGTCGAACGGTGGCAGAGCAGGGGAGTCAGGGGGCTGGGGAGCGCACTAATCCCAAAACCAAGAAGGCCGACACCAAGGGTGCCGGCCTTCTCAAATTAACTGGGCCAGAGCCCGTCAGTGCGGTGGCAGCTGGTCAATCAGCCGGGCGCAGTGCAACCCGCCGGCGCGGGTCTTCGCCCTCTGATCCCGATCGGACGCCGTCAAGCTCGGAGGCCGTGTCATGGACCTGCTTGCGATCCACGCTCGACATCACTTCGAACACCACCGTCACGTCGTCCTGGCGAACCTGCTCGGCGGCCTGCTCGACAAACTCCGACAGGGCTTCCGAGCGCCGCTTGCGGATACCGGCGACGTCGACGGTCACTCGTGCGTATTCCCGTCCTGCGGCCTGACGCTGAAGGGACGTCCTGGTGATCTCTTGAATGGCATCGAGAGTTGCGAGTCTTGGTCCAACCAGTAGGCCAAGGTCGTCTCCGACAACGTTGGCCCGAAGATCTCCGTCGTCGAAGCTCGACTCGACAGAGACCTGAAGATCGAAGGACTTGGCCAAGTCGGTTAGGAAGTTCTCCACCGCCGAGATCTGCTCTGCTTCGTCCATGGGTTCCTTCTTTCGGTCATTCGAACGACCGCGGTTACCCGACTTGGGGCCGTCCGCGGCCCGATTGGACTCCGACCTGGACTGGTCCGACTTACCCGACGCGCGGTTGGGGGCGGGAGACTGCTCTGTGGCCTTGCGATAGCCCTTGGTCGGCTCGACTTCG
This sequence comes from Microthrixaceae bacterium, assembly GCA_049647585.1. GTDB lineage: Bacteria > Actinomycetota > Acidimicrobiia > Acidimicrobiales > Microtrichaceae > JAGQSZ01. The sequence goes on from JBARXY010000028.1 coordinate 98,494, forward strand.
GAGTTGGCGTCCGATGAGTTGGAAGGAACCGAATCGGTTTCTGACTCCTCAGGGCGCTTCTTTCCACGACGCTTGCGTTCGGTCTTGGGACGGGGCGCCTTCGGAACGATGCGTACCCGCACCCGTGCCAAGCCCCTGGTCCGACCGAACAGACCTGTCTTGGGCTCTTCGATTACTTCGAACTCGGCTTCGCTTTCGTCTACCCCGAGTTGGTCCAGTGCCAACTCACGAGCCTCTTCGACCGTGCTTGCAGTCGTTTCTATCCATTCCATTTTCCAAGCCTCAATTCTGCTTCGATTGGGAACCACGGCGCGTCTCGCCGGAGCGCCGAGGATTCACCTTCGGACTAGTTGTAGAACTCTTGGAGCTACTCGCTGCTGCGGTCTCTCCGGATTGTTTCTTCTGGGCCGCCTTGCTTCGTGGGCTCGATCCGGTCCCACGCTTGTCGTCTGATTTGGAACCGGAATTCTCCGATTCGGTCTTCTTCTTGGCGACTGCTACGGCCTTGGCATTTGTGGGTGCCTTGGTCGACACGGACGACTTGGACTTCTCGGTAGCCGTTGTCTCTACTTCACCCTTGGGGTGCTCGTGCCTATAGACCGACCGAGTTATGTATGAGTTGGTTCCGATCCGGCAGAGGTTCTGAGTACACCAGTACAGGGCCATACCTGCCGGGAAGCCGAAGGAAAAGATCGGCAGAAAGAATGGCATGAACTTCATGATCATCTGCTGTTGCGGATTGGCAGGCGCCGACGTGTTTCTCAGACGTAGCTGACGGTTCTGAAAGAGTCCGGTGGCGAGCATGATCAGCAGAAGGGCCAGGAAGGGGATCGCCACCACCAGGCTGATCTGCAGGGCTTGACTGGCGGACAACGACAGATCCATCCCGAGGAAGTTCATCTTCGTGGATTTAGCCAACGCCTTGTACAGATCCATGCTGGGGTCAAGATGCTGCGGGTGGAAGAACTGCTCGTTGAGAATCCAGGGCTTGAAGGTGTTGCCGAGGTTCTGATTGCTGATGGTTTGGCCCAAACCGCTGCCAAGACCACCTTGACGCACCGTCAGGCCCTCGATCAGGCGATACATGATGAAGAACACTGGAGCTTGGGCCAGCATCGGCAGACAGCCACCGAGCGGATTGATCTGGTTCTCACGGTAGAACGCCATCAGCTCGGCGTTGAGAGTCTCGCGATCGTTCTTGTACTTCTCCTGGATCCTCTTCATCTCCGGCTGCATCCGCTGCATCTGGAGCATCGAACGGGTGCTCTTCACCGTCAGGGGAGTGATGAGAATCATCACCGCAACCGTCAGAGCCATGATCGAGAACCCGTAGCCGAAGTCCAGACGGAGGCCCGAGGGCACGAGCCTGAAGAAGAAATCGAGCACCTTGGCGAGAGCATTGAAAAATGTATCGAACATCAGTGGACCTTCTCGTTACATGCGTGGTGGTGACGCGCTCTTCGGGGTGGAACCGGGTCGTATCCCTGGCCTCCCCATGGATTGCAGCGCAAGATTCGCCAGACGGCCAGATATGAGCCCTTTATGACTCCGTGGGTCTGTAGCGACTCGAGAGCATAAGTAGAACAGCTGGGCGTAAACCGGCAGGGGGAGGGCCTGCCCTCCGTCAACCTCTGGTAGAGCCTGATGGGCTGACTCGAAAGTCGGACTCTCCAGGAAAGTCGATCGTCTGTCTGCGGGCCGACGCCCGAATCCGTGTCGGGTGCATCATTGGACAGCAGAGAGTGTGCTTCAGGCGCTACGGTCATCGTAACTATCGATCACTCGTGGTCGAATCATCTGAACCTCCGATAGGGCTCGGTGGAAGCCCTTCGCATGCCGCATGCAACCAACCCCGCAAGGTTTGCATGTCCGCACCTCTCGCGCCCGGCCGTACCACGACCAGGTACGCCGCTGGAGCCAGTTCTCCGAGTTCTTCCAAGTCCGACATCACAACCCGCAACTGGCGGCGTAGACGGTTGCGGACCACCGCAGGACCCACGATCCGTGGAATGGCGTAGGCAACAGCCGCACGATCCACCTTGGCAACCTGATTGCGAACAAGGGTGATCGGGCCCGCCTTGGACCGCACAGCGGTGCGGCCGAACCCGCGGAATACCGCTCGTTCCCGAATCCGATCTATCAAGCAGAAAGGCGGTGACGGCCCTTGCGGCGACGAGACTTGATGATTGCCTGACCGGCACGGTCCGACATGCGATGACGAAATCCGTGCTTGCGGGCACGTCGTCGTTCGTTCGGCTGAAATGTACGCTTCACTGGATCTCCAAGCGGCTGTGACCGACAGGGTGGCTGGTATGTCCGGTGGCGAATCGAAAGATCGACCAACAACTGGTCAGCTGCGGGGTAGGCGTAGTCTGAATACCGTACGCCGCCGGTTGCACACATCGTTCTGAGGGCCCAGAAAAGGCTGAACCTCGTTCAGATAAGCGCGGATGAATACCCCGAGCGGACCCGGACCTTCCAACAGTACGACTCAAACCACGTCACCGCCAGCCCACGGGCGCGGACTGGGAGCCCGCCCGGACGCCGCGGGTCCTGCGCACCGGTCCTCCACTTGCGGACACGATGAACTAGTCACTACCTTCCGATGCGGATTCAGACTTCCTATTAGTTGTCCACAGTGTGTGGACCACCTGTGGATCACCGCATCGATTCCGTGTCATCTGGGGAGACGACCCGGAGTCAACCGAGGAGGACGGCCCACGTGGCAGCCGACGCAAATCAGCTTTGGGCGGAGGCGGCAACTCTTCTCGCACAGCAGGTGAGCGACGCCGTCTGGAGTTCCACCTTTCAGGATGTGAACGGTGTGGACCTGCAGGATGACACCCTCACGCTCTCGGTTCCGAGTCAGTTGGCCCGTCAGCGGATCGAGTCTCGTTTCATGGGTCTCGTTGGTGCAGCTCTTATCGACGCGGGCCATCCCGGTATTCGGGTCGTGTTCGAGGTCACGATCTACAAGGGCCAACACGACGCACAACCTCCCTCCAGATCGGTCGCAACAGCGGATTCAACGGTAGGACCCGGTGAGCCGGTGACCCCGGAGACCGTTGAGGGCGAGGACTTCGAAATCGCTGGTACTCCCAACCAACTTGGCGGGTCCCGCCCAGGCGGAGCGGACCGTTTCACCTTTGAGTCATTCGTGATCGGCCCCTCGAACAGGTTTGCCCACGCCGCCGCTCTTTCGGTCGCCGAAACACCGGCCCGGAGCTACAACCCCCTTTTCGTCTACGGCGATGCGGGTCTCGGCAAGACCCATCTGTTGCAGGCGATCTCGCACTATGTGCGCGAGATCTATCCGTCCTACACCGTGCGCTACATCTCGACCGAGACCCTCCTGAACGAATTCGTCGACGCCATCCGCAAGAACTCCCAACCGGACTTCAAGCGCCGCTACCGCGAGATCGACGTGCTACTCGTAGACGACATCCAGTTCTTGGAAGGCAAGGAACAGCTCCAGGAAGAGTTCTTCCATACCTTCAACACCCTTCAGCAGGCGCAGCGGCAGATCGTGTTGAGTTCGGATCGTCCACCGGATGCAATAGCCACGCTCGAAGATCGCCTACGGAGCCGCTTCAAGGCCGGGTTGATCACAGACATCCAGCCGCCCGACTTCGAGACCCGCCTCGCGATTCTCCAGAAGAAGGGTGAACAGTCCGGTACCAAGGTTCCTGCAGAGGTTCTCGAGTTCATTGCGACCCACATCACGTACAACATTCGTGAACTCGAAGGCGCCCTCATCCGTGTCAGCGCCTACTCGGCGTTGAACAACGCCGATTTGGATGTCGAACTAGCCAGCGAGATTCTCGCCGATTCAATCCGGGCGACAAAACCTCGACAGATCACGGCACCGTTCATCATCGAAAAGACCGCGTCGATGTTCAGCGTCGAAGTAGAACAGCTCAAGGGCAAGAGCCGCACGAGGGACCTGGTGCATGCACGCCAGGTCGGCATGTACGTCTGCCGTCAGGAGACGGACCTCTCCTACCCTCAGATCGGCAAGGAGTTCGGTGGTCGTGATCACACAACCGTCATGCACGCCTGCGACAAGATCTCGAACCTCATGCCGGAACGCCGAAAAACCTATGACGACGTGACCGCGTTGATCCAGCTGGTAAGGGCGCGGGAATGACGCAGGATCCGGCTCTCCGATCTGGGGACCTTCTCCACAGCCGGCTCCCGAAAAGGCAGGCAGAACTGTTCATGGGAGGTGGATCGCGACCGCGATGGGAGCGCGATCGCGCTGTTCCCTCGACAGCCTTCCGAGGTGTCGTTTCAACAGACACGCGTGGAATTTCATCGATGTCCCGTGGATGGGGTGTACAGAGTGTGGATGGACAACCCGCTCAGGGCTTGGGCTGCGCTAGGTTTCCCACAATCCACAGACCCAACTACTACTTCAACTGGATTAATAACATCAACGGGTCCAGTAGTGGGGAAAGCGAGAAGTAGTGAAGTTTCGTTGTGAACGCGATGTGCTCGTAGAAGCACTGAACACCGCCCAGAGGGCCACCTCGGGAAGGGCGACGCTTCCGGTGTTGTCCGGTCTGCGCCTCCAGTTGACCGGAGAGAAGCTTCGAATCACCGGCAGCGACCTGGATCTGACGATCACGACAGAGATCCTCGTCGCCGGCCAGGAAGACGGAGTGGCCGTTCTTCCCGCGAAGCTCGCACTGGGCATCGTGCGTTCACTCGAGGGCGGGGCGGTCGATGTCGAGGCGAGTGGCGACAAGGCTCACATCAGTGGTGGCCGTTCCAAATTCGACCTGAACGCGATCCACGCCGACGAGTTCCCCAATCTCACCGAGCCGGTCGGGGAGAGCGTCACGATCGATGCCGGCTCACTCGAAGAAGGCCTCAAGCAGGTCGTTCGGGCTGCGTCTGGTGACGAGTCGCGACCGATCCTCACCGGAGTCCTCCTGGCGGCCGAGGGTCATGGCCTGCGCATGGTCTCCACCGACTCGTACCGTCTGGCAGTGAGGGACCTTCCCGGAACAGCTGCGCTGCGTGAAGGCCAGACGGTCCTGGTTCCGTCCCGGGCGCTCAACGAACTCACCCGGGTCATGAGTAGTGGCGATCAGGTGACGCTGGTCCTCGGTGAACGGGACGCTTCATTCGAGGTCGGCACTCTGCGTCTGACCACACGCCTTATCGAGGGAGAGTTTCCCAACTACAGGGGTCTGATTCCAAGCTCCCAACCGAACCACCTGACCGTGGATCGCCAGGCCATGCTCGACGCTGTCCGACGTGTCCGGCTCATGGCCCAGGAGAACAGCCCGGTGCGCATCAAGATGAGCACCAACTCCGTCGAGTTGCGGGCTGTCACCATCGATGTCGGTGAGGCGACCGAGGTTCTCGATGCCAGCTATGACGGCACTGAGCTGACCGTTGCGTTCAACCCCGAGTATCTCGTCGATGGGCTCGAAGTCACTCCCGGTGATGAGATTTCCTTGCAGACCGTGGATGAACTCAAGCCGGCTCTGTTGCGCCCGATCAACAGCGAGGATTTCCTCTACCTGCTCATGCCGGTCCGGGTCTCCTGATTCCGTAATCGGTGCATCTGCAACATCTTTGGCTCCGGGACTTCAGGTCCTATGAGAATGTCGACATCGAGCTGACCCAGGGAACCTGCGCGGTCCTGGGTCCCAACGGCATGGGTAAGTCGAATCTGTTGGAAGCTGTTGCCTATCTGGCGCTGCTCGAGTCGTTCCGCGGATCACCTGGGGACGCCCTCATTCGAGCCGATAGCGAAGCCGCGGTGGTCAGGGGACAGATCCTGACCGATGGTCGTGAGCAGCTCATCGAGGCAGAGATATCCCGGACCGGACGCAACCGGGTATTGGTTAATCGCCAGCGGCTAACCCGGTCGAGGGATCTTCTGGGAGCGCTGAGGGTCACGGTGTTCTCGCCGGATGACCTCGAGTTGATCAAGGGCGGTCCAGGGCTCAGACGGAACTACCTAGACCAACTGCTCGTATCGATAGATGTGCGCAACGATGCTCTGCGGACCGATTTCGACAAGACGCTGCGACAGCGCAACGCGCTGCTCAAACAGACCCGTGGACGACTCGACGAAGCGGCTTCGATCACCCTCGAGGTTTGGAATACCAAGCTGGTAGAGACCGGTGAACGGCTCGCCGCGGCCCGGGCCGAACTTGTCGAAAGTCTCATCCCGCTGGTGCGTGAGTCCTATCTGGACATAGCGGGTGAACGGGCGGCGGCGACGTTGGCATATGACGCTCCATGGCGGGACAAGGGGCTCGCCAGCGCGCTCGTCGAGGTTCGCGACGACGAGTTGCGTCGAGGAGTAACCCTTGTCGGGCCCCACCGCGACGAGTTGGTGATCACACTCAACTCGATGCCGGCGAGGACCCAGGCATCACAGGGTGAGCAGCGCTCGCTCGCGCTCGCCCTGCGACTCGCCGGGCACCTGCTGGTGGACGATGTGAGTGGCGCGCCACCGGTGCTGCTGCTCGACGATGTCTTCTCGGAGCTTGATCTACAGCGATCGGCAGCTCTACTCCGGTCGTTGCCGCGGGGTCAACGCCTACTCTCCACCGCCGCGGGCCTGCCACCGGACGTTCACGCCGATCAGGTCCTCGAGATCCGCACAGGCTCGGTGACCGAGGTCGCGTTGTAGCCTTCCAACGTGCCTTGGGAACCGCTGCGGGAGAACGTCGACAACACGCGGAACCTGAACGATGTCCTGGGCGTGTTGCATCGGCGCCTGGGCCTGGCACGCCCCGACGTGCTGATCACCCTCACAGAGCACTGGGTGGCTCTGCTGGGCCCGGAGCTCGCAGCGCGCTGCACTCTCGATTCCGTGCGTTACGGGACGTTGGTGATCGGTGTCGACGACCCGGCCATAGCCGACCATCTCAAGTGGAGTGCAGGGGAACTCGTGGCGGCGGCCAATGAGATCTGTGGCGGCGAGGCGATCAGCGAAATAAGGGTCACCGTCGCCCGCTGAGAAGGGGACCGCGACCCCTGCGTAACGGCAGGGCGGACCTCTCTCAGGTGGTAGGATGTCTCAGCGACATTTTCCCCGGTCTCAACGGTTGTTGCACAGGTTGTCCACAACCGTGCGAGCGCTGTCAGAGCCCAGTGTCGGTATGTTCCCCTTGTCTCGGAGGCAACGCTTGTCCCCAGAATCCAATGACTACGGTGCCGACGCGATTCAGGTGCTCGAAGGTCTCGAGGCCGTCCGTAAGCGTCCGGGCATGTACATCGGATCTACGGGACCTGCGGGTCTGCACCACATGGTCTACGAGGTGGTGGACAACTCTGTAGATGAGGCGATGGCAGGACATGCCACCCACATCGATGTTCGTCTGCATGCCGATGGCAGTTGTTCTGTCGATGACGACGGCCGGGGCATTCCGGTCGGCAAGTCCACGCAGTTCCCAGACCTGAGCGCCGCGGAAGTCGTGCTTACGGTCCTCCACGCCGGAGGGAAGTTTGGTGGCGGGGGCTACAAGGTCTCGGGCGGTCTCCATGGGGTTGGAATTTCGGTCGTCAACGCGCTCTCGTCGCGTGTCGAGGTCGAAATCGACCGCAACGGAAGCACCCACCGGATGGTGTTCACCGATGGCGGTGAACTCACCGAGCGGCTCGAGGTGATCCACGACTCGCCGTTGGGTCCCGACGGTTCTCCCAGGACCGGAACGGCTACCCGATTCTGGCCTGATCCGACGATCTTCGACGACGTGACATTCCGGGCTGCGACGCTGACCGAGCGCTTCCAGATGATGGCGTTCCTCAATGCCGGGCTCAGCATCACCTTCACCGACGAGCGATCCGGTGAACCCGAGTCGGTCAACTACTGCTACGAAGGCGGCATCCGGGATTTCGTACGGCACGTGAACGCCTCGAAGGAAGCGTTGTTCACCGAGGTCGGGTATCTGATCCAGAGCGAGGTCAACGGTGACAACTCGATGGAGGTCGAAGTCGCGTTCCAGTGGAACACCGGGTACAACTCCGATGGACTCCACTCCTTCGCCAACGGCATCAGCACCATCGAGGGTGGTATGCACGAAGAGGGATTCAAGAAATCCCTCACCAACACCGTCAACCGCTACGCACGCGAGCACCAGTACCTCAAGGAGAAGGACTCCAACCTGCAGGGTGAGGACATCCGAGAAGGCATGACCGCCATCGTGTCGGTGAAATTGACCGACCCGCAGTTCGAAGGTCAGACCAAGGCCAAGCTCGGCAACGTTCCGATGCGCTCTCTCGTTGAGCGCGCAACCAATGAGAAGCTATCCGAATGGCTCGAGGAACATCCCTCCGAGGCCAAGCGGATTCTCCAGAAGGCGCTCCAGGCGTCAAGGGCCCGTGAGGCCGCTCGCAGCGCACGGGACGCAACCCGTCGCAAGTCGGCCCTCGATGGCGCGGGTCTGCCCGGCAAGCTCGCCGACTGTTCATCGAAGGATCCCCGCGAATCCGAGTTGTACATCGTCGAGGGCAACTCTGCGGGCGGCTCGGCCAAGGACGCCCGTAATCCGGCGACCATGGCGATTCTGCCCATCAGGGGCAAGATCCTCAACGTCGAACGTGCCCGGCTCGACAAGATGTTGAAGAACACCGAGGTCCAGGCACTGATCTCGGCGGTTGGCGCAGGCCTCGCCGAAGAGTTCGACATCGAGAAGATCCGCTATCACAAGATCGTCCTGATGTGCGACGCCGACGTGGACGGTTCACACATCCGTACTCTTCTGCTGACGTTCTTCTTCCGTCAGATGAAGCCGCTGATCGAGGGTGGCCACGTCTTCATAGCCCAACCTCCGCTGTTCTCGACCGAGGTGGGCCGCAACAAGATCTACCTGAAGGACGACGCCGCCAAGGCCGCTTTCATCGCCGAGCATCCGAACCACAAGAGCGAGTTCCAGCGACTCAAGGGTCTGGGCGAGATGGACGCCGAGGAACTCTGGGCCACCACCATGGATCCGACCCGACGGACACTGCTGCAGATCAACATGGAGCACGCAGTTATCGCCGACGAGGTGTTCTCGATACTCATGGGTGACGACGTCGAGAGCCGCAAGCAATTCATCCAGACGAATGCATCAGATGTCCGTTTCCTCGACATCTGATGCCATACGGATCCGCAATGCCGATCTGTTCGCACTACTGACCGGAGCCCCTGAATGAGCGACGACACTCCTTCTGACAATTCCAACGGCTCCGAGAACTCCGGCGTCCCCGGCCCGGACGGAACCAGCCCAGACATGAATGGTTCTGACGGGATCCCCTTCGAGGACACCCCGTCGAACGATGTCCCGTCCCCCGAAGGAGCATCCGGGGAGGCTTCCGACGCCGCCACCCTGACGACATTCGGAACCATCGAGCCGATCGAGATCCAACAGGAGATGGAGCAGTCCTTCCTGGACTACGCCATGTCGGTCATCGTCTCACGCGCACTTCCCGATGCCCGTGACGGCCTCAAGCCCGTCCACCGCCGCATCCTCTGGGCGATGCACGAGGCGGGACTACGTCCGGATCGCAACCATCGCAAGTGTGCGACGGTCGTCGGCGACGTGCTCGGTAAGTATCACCCCCACGGTGATCAGTCCGTCTATGACGCGCTGGTTCGCATGGGTCAGGACTTCTCGCTGCGCCACCCGTTGATCGATCCCCACGGCAACTTCGGATCGCCGTCCGATCCGCCGGCCGCATACCGTTACACCGAGTGCCGGTTGATGCCACTGGCTATGCACATGCTCGCCGGCATCGACGAGGACACGGTTGACTTCGTTTCAAACTTCGACGGTTCGACCGAGGAGCCGACGGTCCTTCCCGGGAGGTTCCCCAACCTTCTGGTCAACGGTAGCCAGGGCATCGCCGTGGGTATGGCGACCAATATCCCTCCCCACAACCTGGGCGAGGTCATCGACGCGACGCTGCACCTTCTCGACAACCCTGACGCGACTCCTGACGATCTCATGGAGTTCGTAAAGGGACCGGACTTCCCCACCGGCGGCCAGATCATGGGTCGTGCTGGTCTGATGTCGGCCATCCGAACCGGTCGCGGTTCCGTCAAGATCCGTGCCCGTGCCGAGATCGAGGAAGGCCCCAAAGGGGACCGGATCGTCGTCAGTGAGATTCCGTATCAGACCTCGGTCGAGAACATCGAGGAGAAGATCGCTGACCTCGCGAATGCCCGGGTGATCGAAGGTGTGCGAGAGATCCGCAACGAGCGTTCCAGGGGCGTAACCCGCCTGGTGATCGAACTAAAGCGCGACACTCCAGCAAACGTGCTGCTCAACAATCTGTACAAGCACACGCCTCTGCAGAGTTCGTTCTCCACCAACTTCGTCGCCCTGGTCGACGGTGTGCCCCGAACTCTCAACCTTCGCGAAGCACTGGTCCACTACATCGACCATCAGGTTGAGGTCATCACCCGGCGGACCCAGTTCCGTCTCGACAAGGCCATGCGGCGTGCCCACATCGTCGAGGGTTTCCTCAAGGCTCTCGACCTGATCGATCAGATCATCGCCGCGATCCGCGCCTCCGCCGACAGAGCTTCAGCCATTATCACCCTGCAGGGTGAAGGCTTCGAGTTCAGCGAGATCCAGGCCACCGAGATCGTCGACATGCGCCTGTCGACCCTGACCCGTCTGGGTCGGGAGCGTCTCGAAGAAGAGATGTCGACCTTGCGGGAAACGATCGCCTTCCTCCAGACGATCCTTGCCGACGAGACGGTGCTGCGCGGAGTGATCCGTGACGAGATGACCGCGATCCGTGATGAGTTCGCGACACCGCGACGCACGAGCATCGAACACGACGACGGCGACCTCGACATCGAGGACCTGATCGACGACGAAGAGGTCGTCGTGGTGATGACCGCCCGCGGCTACATCAAGACGGTTGCTGCTGACACCTTCCGAACCCAGATCCGTGGCGGACGTGGAGTCGCAGGAGCTCGCCTCAAGGACGAGGATTACATAACCGACCTCATCTCCACCTCGGCGCACGCCTATCTGCTGTTCTTCTCCAACCGCGGCAAGGTCTACCGACTCAAGGCGCACCGGATCCCCATGCGGGACCGCACGGCTCAGGGACTTGCGATCGTCAACCTGCTCCGGCTTGCACCGGACGAGAAGATCCAGACGATCATCGACACCCGCGACTACGAGACCCATCGCTATCTCTTCTTCGTGACCAGCAGGGGTCAGGTCAAGAAGACGATGTTCAACGCCTACGACAATGGGCGCCAGGACGGTCTGATCGCCATCAACCTGCGTGAGGGCGACGAACTGGTCAGGGTCATGCCGACCTCGGGTGTCGACGACATCCTGATCGTCTCCGAAGCCGGACAGTGCATCAGATTCCGTGGCACCGATGTCCGCCCCATGGGTCGCACCGCCACAGGCGTTCGGGGGATTCGACTCAAGGATGGCGACCGGGTGGTCGGAGCGGACAACATCGCCATGACCTCCGAAGAGGTTTCTCCGGGTAGTGGTCCCCAGCCCGTGGACGATCTGAGGCTTCTCACGATCACCGATTCGGGCTACGGCAAACGCACCCACCTTGGCGAATTCACCGCTCACAATCGAGGTGGTCAGGGAGTGCGCGCCCACAAGCTTCACGCAGATCGTGGATCCGTCGTCAGCGCTTTCCTCGTGGGCGAGGACGACGGCCTACTGATGATCAACGATGCCGGTGTGGTCATCAGGACCAAGGTGTCGTCCATATCTGTCCAAGGGCGTTCGGCCACCGGTGTCAGGGTCATGAACCTCGACGAGGGTGCCAAGGTGGCTGCCGTAGCCCGAGTACTGACAACGGGCGACGAGGACGAGGACGACGCAGATGACATCGGGTCGGACGAAGACGGGTCGGGAATCCTCGACGCCGACGCCGACGGCGAAACCGACAGTGCTCCTGACTCCGACGGCGATACCGAAGGTGGATCTGAAGGGGACTCTCCGGATGCCTCCGACAACCCGGCCGGGTGAGCCGCAAGGCCCGTTTCTCCCTGCGCGTGAGGCCGGTCCCACATTGACCCTCGACCCTGCCGTCGCGGTGCGCCGGGAGAGGGGTTCGATGGTTCCCTTCATGGCGGTGATGCTTCTGATCGGGGCTGCGCTCATCCTGGGATCCGCCAAGCTTGGATCCGCGGTGGTCGCCCGAGCCCGGGTCGACTCGGTGGCCGACATGGTCGCGCTGGCGGCAGTGCCGGGCGGCAAGGAAGGTGCCCGAACGGTTGCTCTGGCCAACGGTGCGCAGTTGGCAAGCCACGTCGTCCGAGCGGATGGGTCCACATTGGTCGAAGTCCGGATGGGCTCCGTGGCGGCAGTTGCCGCGGCCGCTCCTGGAAAGTGAGTGCATTGTGCGTGCAGTGCCCAATGTTGCCGTGTCCTGGGTTGCAGTGTCCCGTGTTGCGGCCGACTGTAGGATCTCGACGTGACGATTCCCTCCGCGGACACCGATCAGCCCGGGCCCGAATTCGGACGGTCAGGTAGGCCCCTGCCCCCGTCCGAGTCGGGAGCAGACCACTGGGCGGGATTTGCAGCATCCGCAGACGCAACAGGTTCGACGCCCTCGATGGTGTCGGCCTCGGCGGAGCCGAATTCCGGACCCGACACAGAGATCACCGCGGCGTCGATGATGTCCGAGTCAGAGGCTGACCGCTCCGACGGCGTCCTTGCGTCGGCATCCGGCTCGTCGCGCCTAGGCGGCAGAAAAGTGTTGGGATATCAACGTCAGCGTTACGAGGCACGCAAGGTAAGGAGGCTGATCCGTCACGTTGACCCGTGGTCCGCCCTGAAGCTATCGAGTCTGCTCGCGCTGTGCATGTGGGTCGTCGTGATGATCGCCTCGGCAATCATGTGGACCGTTGCAACCAACGCCGGAACCATCTCCAGCCTCGAGAACTTCGTCAACTCCTCACTTTCCCTGCAGGACTGGAGCCTGGATGGATCGTTCCTGTTCCGGCAACTCGGAATCGTGACCTTCCTGCTCAGCATCGGTTTTGTTCTGGCGATGGTCGTTGCCACCCTGATTTTCAACCTGGTGAGTGACATCATCGGCGGCGTGTGGATCTCGGTCATCGAAGAGGAGACGGCCCGCCCGGTTACCGAATCGAACCGCTAGGCGGATTCGGGTATCCTGACCGACCGCTGTCGGAACTGATTTTGTTTCGCCGAGCGGGGCTATAGCTCAGTTGGTTAGAGCGCACCCCTGATAAGGGTGAGGTCGCTGGTTCGACTCCAGCTAGCCCCACATAAAATCCTCTCGTGCACCCGAGAGGGGCACGTCCCAGGGACGAACCGAGGAGGACGTCATGGGTGGTCTGATTAGAGCGACGCTCGCACTTGCTCTGGGATTGCTGGTCAGCCTGGGAGTGAGGCTGATAGGCGGGCCGTCAGTGGCACCAAAGGGTGGGGGATGGCGTGAGCTGTCCGGACCAGACCTTCGATGACCTCTAGCGATCCGGTGGAAATAGCGGTTGTGGGCGCCGGGATTATCGGTGCCCGAATCGCCAGGGAGCTACTCACCCCCGCGCCGGATCCATTCCGGGCGCCCACCGCAGTCGAGATAGTCACCTCCAGGGACGAACGTGCCCGGACCCTTCGAGCCAGCTTCGGTTCCGCTGCCCGTGTCGTGACGAGCCTCGACGACACCGATCCAGTCTCTGGGGACGCCGTCGGTGTCGTGGTGATTGCAAAGGCCGCGGGCGAGCAACTGGCCATCGCCCGCGAGAGCCTTCTCCGGGGACGTCACGTGGTCGCGACCTCGGATGACCTGGACGAGGTCGAGGCGTTGTTGGACCTGGACTCACTGGCACGTTCCACCGATAGCACTCTTGTTGTCGGAGCGGCGATGGCTCCCGGTTTCTCGTGCCTTCTTGCCGCACACGCGGCCGAACTGTTCGACCGTGTCGACGAGATCCACACAGGTCGGGCGGGTGCGGCAGGCCCGGGCTGCGCCCGACAACGGCTCAAGGCGCTCAGGGGCACAGCGGTTGACTGGCGTGACGGAGATTGGGTGAAGCGTCCGGGGTTCTCCGGGCGCGAACTTCTGTGGTTTCCCGATCCGATCGGCGCGCGGGATTGTTACCGAGCGGCTCTGGCGGACCCGTTGCTGCTGGTCCCGGCGATCGACGGGGTGGAACGGGTGACGGCCCGGATTGCCGCCAACCGTCGAGATCGGGCCCTGGCTCCGTTCCCTGTTCTTTGGCCACCCCCCGTTGAAGGCGGTTTGGGAGCCATCCGGGTGGAGCTTCGAGGCGAACTGAAGGGCCGGCGTCAGACCGTCGTCTACGGCGCGCTGGATCGCCCGGCTGTGGCTGGAGCCGCCACCGCAGCCGTAGCTGCGCTATGGCTGTCCTCCGGATCCGCCTCACCCGGGGCGACCGGTCTCGCAGGTCTGGGTGCGACACTTCCGCTCCTCAGCGAGTTGTCACGCCGCGGGATTCGGGCAGCAGCGTTCGACGGGGCCATAGAAACACCGGCCTGAACGGGCGCGCCCCTTCAGGCGACCGTCAGCGGAGCGAGGGAGTCGGGCCAGCGAGGCAGTCAGGCCAGGGACGCGCCCCACTGCAGGACCACTGACTCCGACGGTTGCAGCACGATCAGCGATTCACCACTCTGGAAGGCGTTCGGCGGGCAGGTCATGGGTTCGGACCCAAGACCGGTGCGTCGTCGCACCGGGGACAGGGTGTCGCCGGTGTAGAGCTGGAGTAGGCGATAGTGCTCGTCAACCCACAACCGGGCGGTCCCTCCATCCGGTCCCTTCAACCGCAGCCAGGCGCGGCCATCCCCGTCACGCGCAAGATCGGTGAAGGCGTGGTCGATCGCCAGGGTCCCGAGCTGTCTGGGTTCACGAAAGTCGAAGGCGGTGCCGTCCACCGATTCGACTCCGACTGGTAGCTGACGTTCGTCGTCGGTGAGGACACGGGTTGCCGCATTGAGTTCGACGGTGCAGTCATCGATCTTTCCGATCCCGGGTGACAGATAGGGGTGCTGGCCGGCCCCGAACGGACAGCGCTCGGTGCCCACGTTGGTCGCAGTTGTGGTGACGGTCAGGCCGGCCTCATCCAGGCGGTAGGTGATCTGGATCTCGAGTGAGAAGGGATAGCCGGTGAGAGGGTGGAGAGTCGTTCCAACCGTGACTTCGGCGCTGGCGTGATCGAGCAGCGTCCACGAGCGCCAGAGGAGAAACCCGTGGATCGCGTTGCCCTTCTTCGGCTCCGTCAGCGCCACCTGGTGGTTGACGTCATCAAATCTGTACTTCCCGTCGGCCAGGCGGTTCGGCCAAGGGATCAGCGGGGCCCCATGGGCGCCGTCACACATCTGATCGACCTCATAGGGATTGAGCACGGCCCGAGATCCGACGAAGTACTCGCGGACGCCGCCTCCAACCTCGACAATCGTCGCCCGTTGATCCCCGTAACCAATCTCGAACTGTTGGCCGGAGGGGAATGATTTCATTCATCCAGATTCACACAATCGGAGAGGTGGAACCACCACGTAGGGTGATATAATGATCACGCAAAGTAGTGAAACGTGCTGTTTTGGCGCGAATCAGAAAATTTCCGAGAAATCTCTAAAGTCTGAGGTCCTCGCGCGCCGATAGTCCTCAAGCCGACGTGCGGCTTTGGAGGAGTGTTCGTCATGGGTGAGATTTCGGGAAATAGTGGTGTGCTGGACGCGCTGGCGGCCGACGACGGTCCGGTCAGTGACCGTCCTGTTGGAGTCGGCAGGGTCTCGCCGCTGAGCCAAAAGGAAATCACGGCCCTCATCGAGGAGTACCTGCCACTCGTCAACCACGTCGTGTTCCAGGTTGCGGTTCACTTTCCCCGTCACGTCGAGCGCGAGGAACTGGCCAGGGCCGGCGCCCTCGGCCTGGTGGAAGCCGCAAAGCGTTACGACGAGAGTCGTGGAGTCCCGTTCAACCGCTTCGCTGCCCAGCGCATCCGAGGTGCGATCATCGATGCAGTCCGGGCTGCGGACTGGGCGCCCCGGTCAGTGCGGGCACTTGCCCGTCGGCTCGATCAGGTCGAACAGAGCCTCGCCACCCGGCTCGGACGCATTCCGTCCCTCGGGGAAACTGCCAACGAACTCGGAATCTCAAGGGCCGAGCTCGACCGTCTTCGTGACCGTCTCTTCCGTTCAGTTGTCCTGGCCTTCGATTCACTCTCGAGTGACAGCGACGACGAGGAACTGACTGTCGTAGACATCCTGGCTGACCGAACCGTCGTCGAGCCCTCCACCGAGCTGGAGGCCCGGGAACTGCGGGCGTACATGCGTGACGCCGTGAAGCTGCTTCCTGAGCGTCACCGGGTGATCATCCTCGGATACTTCATCGAGGAACGCACTTCGGCCGACCTCGCCCGGTTCCTCGGCGTCACCGAGTCCCGTGTCTCACAGATGAGAACCGAAGCTCTCACGATGCTGCGCCGTGGCATCGAGGCCCAGTACGACGAATCTGACGACGAGTCCACCGGACTCGTCGCTCGCCGTCGGGCCAATTACGCAGCGGCCATCTCTGATGCCACCGGTTGGGGCGACCGAATTTCGTGCGGGTCGTCCGACCCTGGCGAGATAGCCGGATCGATCCATCTCGAAGAGGCATCTCTGGAAGTGGTCGGCAGCCTCTGACGCGATGCGCCGGGACCACGTCGGTGTCTCCCGGCGACATGGCTCCAGGGCAGTTGTGCGAGACTCATTCTCATGTCTCCTTCCGTCCCAGTGGTCGCCCGGGACCTGACTCTGGCCCACGGGGACGTGGTCGCACTGAGTGGCGTCAGCTTCGATCTGCCCGTTGGAAGTCTGGTTGCGTTCATCGGACCCAACGGCAGTGGCAAGTCGACCCTCCTGGATGCGATAGCCGGCCCACTCAAACCGCGTAGTGGTCACATCTCTGCGCCAGAGTTCATTGCGTACGTCTTCCAGTCGACGCTCACTCCGGCCCATCTTCCCCTGACGGTCAGGGAAGTGGTGACGATGGGCCGCTATCGCCGCACGGGGCTCGTTGGACGTCTCGGCCCGCAAGGGAAGGCGGCGATCGCCGACGCGATGGAGAGACTCGAGATCACAGACCTCTCCGGGCGGCAGCTTCATGAGCTTTCGGGTGGTCAGCGACAGCGTGTTCTGGTCGCCCAGGGTTTGGCGGCCAAGGCCGAACTCCTGCTGCTCGACGAGCCGATGATCGGTCTCGACCTGGTTTCCCAGGAACAGATCTTGGATGTCCTCGATGACGAGCGCAGCGAGGGCCGAACCGTCATCTTCACCACCCACGACATGGCCGAAGCCAAGCTCGCAGATCTGGTTGTCCTACTCGCCGGCAAGGTCGTCGCATTGGGACCCCCATCGGAGGTGCTCACGGACGAGAATCTGCGTGACGCCTATATGGGCCGCCTCTTGAGCACTCCGGCGGGCACGCCGCTCGAAGACCCGCACCATCACTAGGTCCGGTGGCAGACAATGGACTCCCCTAGGGAGCCAGGAGTTCGACCAGATCCTGGTGGTGGGCCCCGTTGGATGCGAGGGCGGAATAGTCGCCGTTGGCATCCGGGGACAGATCCGTATCACCGTCACGAGTTGTGATGGTCCCGCCCGCCTCGCGGATTATCAGCGCGGGTGCAACGATGTCCCAGCGAGCCAGGATCGGGTCGAACATGGCCTCGATGCGTCCGGTGGCGACCAACGCATAGCCGTAGGCATCTCCCCAAGTGCGCAGGCGCAGCCCTGCAGCCGTTACACGCTTGAACATCTCGGGGGTCCACATGTGGAACCCGGTGCACGACAGATACGAGGTCACCAGATCACTGGTCGAAGAAACCCGGGTCGGCGTTCCGTTGAAGAAGCACCCGAGCCCCCGACCCGCATAGACAGTCTCGCCGAGTGCGGGCAGGTTGATTATGGCGAGCGCGGGACCGTCCTCGTCCTCCATGTAGAGCAGATTCGAGTAGGTGCCCACCCCATGGGAGAAAGCCTTGGTCCCATCGATCGGATCGATCACCCACCGACGGCCCGAGGAGCCCGGACGGTCGGCCTCTTCCTCACCCTGGATCTCGTCGTCGGGGTATGTCGCCGAAATGAGATCTCGCAGGAGCCGTTCGGTCGCCCTGTCCGCCTGGGTCACCGGGGTTCCGTCTGCCTTGGAATCGATCTCCAGCTCGCTGTTGTTGAACCACTCCAGGGTGAGGTCGCCAGCCTTTCTCGCCCAGCCAACGGCCTCGTCCAGCATTTCCCGGTTCACCTGAGTCATGTGGCCAAGTCTCGCGTATCAACCGAATGTCGGGAACGGGCCGGTCAGACCGGTGGGGGACAGGCCACCGCAGAACCTCTGAACCTGGTTTGTGAAGGTGACGACGAGATTGGTGGGATGATCAATCGAACGCAGTGGCGTTCAAGGCGCTTACCCGGAGTAGCGAATGGATCTGAAAACAATCCTCGACCTGGCCAACCACGGTCCGGACACATTCGTAGGGATAGGCCCCCACTACCCCTGGGGTGGGCTCTACGGGGGCCAGATCGTCGCCCAGGCGCTAGCTGCCGCCACCGCAACCCTCGAGGACGACGAGCTCCACGTCCACTCGCTGCGTGCCTACTTCATCCGTCGTGGCGATCACAACGAACCGGTCCGCTACGAGGTCGACCGGATCCGCAACGGTCGGTCGTTCGCGACACGTCGTGTCGTCGCCCGCCAGCCGATCGGCGCGATCCTCAACCTGGAGGCCAGCTACCAGCGGCCCGAGGAGTCTGCCGACGTCGAGACCGTGTCCCTGCCCCTCGACGTGCCAAGACCCGACGAACTCGAAAAGGACAGTTGGAGTCCAGTCTTCGAGAGGGCCTTCGTACCCCCCGAGTCGATAAAGAGCGACCGTCGTGACGGTGCCGGACGCGCCGCCGCGTGGCTCCGGGTGCTACAGGAGCTTCCGCCCGAAGGACCGATCCACGCCGGTGGGCTCGCATACCTGTCTGATGACCTGCCGACCGACGCCGTGGCCCGCGCACACCCGGTCCGCAAGGAGTCGACAGAGGTGCTGATGAAGGTTCTCTTCACAGCGAGCCTTGATCACACCATCTGGTTCCACAGACCTTTCCGGGCCGACGAATGGCAGTTGCACGACTTCACCTGCCACACCTTCGTCGGTGCACGGGGACTGGCGATCGGGCATGTCTTCGGCCTCGACGGAGCGCATCTGGCGACGATCGCTCAGGAAGTCCTGCTGCGTGACACCAGGGACAGGGGCTGACATGAGCGGAGCCGAGATGACCGGAGCTGAAGTGACGACACCACAACAGGGGCCGAGCCGGACATATCTGGACGACAGGGCACACGTCTTCCACTCCTGGTCGGCCCAAGCCCAGATCTCTCCAATGGTGGTGGCAGGCGGGGAGGGATCATGGTTCTGGGACGAAACCGGCAAGCGCTACCTGGACTTCTCATCACAGCTGATGAACCTCAATCTGGGGCACCAGCATCCCGGGCTGGTGGCTGCGATCCAGGCCCAGGCCGCGACGCTCGCGACCATCGCCCCCGGTAGTGCGGCCGAGGCACGATCCGAGGCGGCGCGGCTGATCGCCGAACGAACCCCCGGGGATCTGGACAAGATCTTCTTCACCAACGGGGGAGCAGAGGCGACCGAGAACGCGACCCGGATGGCGCGGGTCCACACCGGTCGCCACAAGGTGCTCAGCATGTACCGCAGCTACCACGGCGCGACCGGCGGGTCGATCGCCCTGACGGGAGACCCACGTCGTTGGGCATCGGAACCAGACGTGGTTCCGGGCGTCGTCAAGTTCTTCGGACCGTACCCGTACCGTTCGTCGTTCTGGTCCGAAAGCCCGGCTCAGGAGTGTGAGCGGGCACTCGATCACCTCTCCGAGGTCATCATGTTCGAGGGCGGTCACAACATCGCGGCGATCATCCTTGAACCGGTGGTGGGGACCAACGGGATTCTCGTACCACCCGACGGCTACCTGGCAGGAGTGCGTGAACTCTGTGACCTCCACGGCATCGTCATGATCGCCGACGAGGTCATGGCCGGGTTCGGAAGATGTGGAGAATGGTTCTCGATCGATGCCTGGGACGTGGTTCCCGACCTGATCACCTTCGCCAAGGGAGTGAACTCGGGTTACGTGCCATTGGGCGGCGTGGCCATCAACTCTGCAATTGCCGGATCGTTCGACGATCGTGCCTATCCGGGTGGACTGACCTACTCCGGACACGTCCTTGCATGTGCAAGTGCTGTCGCCTCGATCGGAATCTTCGAGGACGAGAACATCCTCGGTCGGGCACGTCGGATGGGAACCGAGATACTCGCCCCCGGGTTGGCCGGGCTGAAGGATCGGCATCCGAGCGTCGGGGACGTACGAGGTATCGGCTGCTTCTGGGCGATAGAACTCGTCAAGGACCCGGACACCCGCGAGATGTTCGTCCCCTTCAACGCGACTGGCGCGGATGCCGCGCCGATGGCCGAGTTGGTTGCGGCATGCAAGGCGGCGGGTTTGTCACCCTTCGCCCACTTCAACCGGATCCACGTTGCACCGCCGCTGAACATCTCCGATGACGACGCCCACCTCGGTCTGTCAATCCTCGATGATGTCCTGGAGTTGGCGGACCGCCACGTCGCAGCTTGATCTGCCGGTAGCCGGCGTGGCCATGGGCATGCGGGAACCCTGCACCGGAGGGACCCGTCCACGTCGACAACGGTGACTGCTCAGGCCTCAGGTGATGCCCCGGTCGACCGCCCACCTGATCAGCTCGTGTCGTCGTGAAAGGTGCAGCTTGGCGAGGATGTTGCGGACGTGGTTCTCGACGGTCTTGGCCGAAATGAAGAGTTCCTCGCCCACCTGGGCGTAGGTGTGACCGCGGGCGACGTGGCCCAGAACCTCGCGCTCACGCGGGGTCAAAGAGCCCTCGGGAGAGCCGAGAGCGGCTGAACCGCCGCCGGCGTTGGTCGCGCCTGACATCCGACGGAACTCCGACAGCACCAGCGCCGCCAACTGTGGTGAAAAGACCGGTTCTCCAGAAGCTGCCAGACGGAGAGCGGCCCTCAACTCCTCAGGCCGCGTCGACTTCACCAGGTATCCGACCGCGCCTGCGGCTACAGCATCCAACAGGTCTCGTTCGGCTTCAGACACGGTGATGATGACGATCGGAGTTTCGGAGGCGCAGGCACGAACAACTGCCAAACCACCACCTCCCGGCATGTGCAGATCAACCAACGCTAGGTCGGGGGCGGTGCTTTGGATCAGCTCGATCGCCCGGGAGGCCTCCTCTGATTCGCCGACAACCTCGAACCCGTCACCGAGGTCCACGCGCAGCCCCGAACGCCAGATGTGGTGGTCATCGGCGATCACCACCCGCAGAACGGATGAATCTGCCACCGGGGATGAAGCCATACATGGACTGTACCGACGTGTGATGCAAAGCCACCCCACAGCCACCCCACAGCCACAACGCATGGCGTGACGGTCGCGTCGCAGTGGTGGCCAGGTGTAATCAGAGCGGCAGGACGATCGAGATCTCACAGCCTTCCCCGGGTGAACTGCGCAAGTCGAGAGTCCCCGAGAGTTCTCTGACTCGTCCGCGCATCGAACGCGCAAGGCCCGTCCCTTCTGCGGTGGTGGTCGGATCGAAGCCCGAGCCGTCATCGTTGACCGTGCAGGTCAGCCATCCGTCGACGGAGTCGACACAAACGATCACCCGGCCCGCAGAACCATGCTTCGCGGCGTTGGTAATCGCCTCGGTGACAACCCCCGAAAGCTTGTCGACCAGGTCAAAGGACGCCGTTGTCGGGACGTCGATGACAACCAGTTCGCAGCGCAGGTCGTGTCGACGCTCGGCAGCCGAGAGCACGTCGCGCAGCGATGCCACCAGGTCACCGTTCTGGGTAACCGCAGCGGCACGCAGACCCGAACCCTGCAGACTCGAACCCTGCAGACTCGAACCCTGCAGACCTGAACCCGGGGACCAGGCTCCCTGTGGTTCGGAGCCGATGAATCGTCGTAGGTCGAGTTCCTGCTCGCGGGCCAGTGCGACCAGGTCCTCGTCGTCGCTACGCCGCTGCACCGCCGCGAGAGTCTGCATCACTCCGTCGTGGAGCTGGCGGGCGACCTCCTCCCGCGCGTCGGCTCTTGCGGTAGCAAGTTCCGCCTCCCGAAGCAGCCCCGTCACCAGTCCCGAGAGCGCACCGCTGACCGTCATCAGCACGATCGTTCCGACGGCTCCGAGCCAGCGGTGCTGAAGTCCGCCGTCGGCGAAAAGCGAGATTCCGAGTGCACCGGCGGTTCCGATGAACACTCCCGCCGCCGCACCGATTCGCTTGCCGTGGATGATCCCTGCGACGATCGCCGCGCACAAGGGCCAGGCCGAGGCGAACGACTGTGGATGTCTACCCGAGTAGATCCACATATCGGATGCGGCGACGACTGCCGCGAGGGTGACATCGACGCCGCTGGTGAGAGCCCTGGTCAACGCTTGGGGCCGCCTCAGCAACAGCCAGCCGTATATCGCAGTCCAGATGCCGAGGAGGCAGAGCAGCCCGGCGGCGGAACCTCCTCGAATCTCGGTTACTCCCCGTATGTCGATCCCAACCACGATGGCCGCCCAGACCAGGAGCGCGAAGCGCAGGGCGACGACCGCGATGAGCAGGCCCCGACTCTGGTCGTCGATTCGTGGGGAAACCCTCGCGTCGAACACTCCGTCAGTCTGCCTTCCCCGGAGGGCTCTACGGTCATGCAATGACCCGACTGGAGATCCGATACGACCTACGCAGCCCGGTGGAGGTGGGCGTCGGTGCTGCTGACCGCTATGACGCGGCCCTTGAGCAGATCGAGTGGGCCGAGGCCCTGGGGTTCAAGGCGGTGACACTTTCGGAACACCACGGCACCATCGACGGCTATCTACCGTCGCCGATCGTCTTCGGGGCCGCGGTTGCCGCTCGAACCACGAAGATCCGGATTCGCATCGCTGCAATTGTCGCGTCGCTGCACGATCCACTTCGTGTTGCTGAGGACATCGCGGTGCTCGACCAGTTGAGCCGGGGGCGGGTCGAACTCGTCGTCGCCAACGGATACGTCGAGCCAGAATTCGCGATGTTCGGCAAGGAACTGTCCGGGAGGGTCGGCGCGGTTACAGAAATGATCTCGACCCTCAAGGCAGCGTGGAGCGGCGAGCCATTCGAATACAGGGGACGTACCGCAAGGGTGACTCCCAGACCGTTCAGTGACCCACGACCCGCGATCTACCTCGGTGGGTCCTCGCCGGGCGCGGCCCGACGGGCGGCACGGATAGCAGACGCGTTCTTCCCGTCGGATGGAACGTATTGGGACACCTACCGACAGGCGCTGATCGACGCCGGCGGTCCCGACTTCGGGAACTTTCCTCCAGTTGGGCCACGATTCGTCCACATCGCAAACGATGTCGATGAGGGCTGGGAGGAAGTCGGATCGTTCGTCGCCCGGGATCGCAACTCCTACGGGACCTGGGCCGAGCAGGCCGGCATCGACACGGGCCATCGCCCGGTGGTCTCCGATGACCTGGGCAACGACCTCCGCGGCGATCCCGAGTACGTGGTCGTGACGCCATCGCAGTGCGTCGAACTCATCGCTCGACTGGGTCCCTCCGGTACCCTGCCGTTCAATCCGATGATGGGCGGCCTGACGCCAGCATCGGCTTGGAGAAGCCTCCGACTCTTCGAGTCAGAAGTCCTACCCCACCTTTGACCCGACGATGGAGTCGAGTCTCGACACCAGCTCCGCCCGCTGCTCACTTCCGAGTCCACACGCGCTGGTGATCAGTCGCTCATTGCTCACCCAACCCAGAATCGTTGCGAGACGCAGCGCAGCCTGGGTTCCAGGGTCGGCCGTCTCGTCGTCGGTCGCGTCCGTGGTAGGTCTTCCAAGAGCCTCGACGACCGGCTGAATGCCGGCGAGCATCTCTTGGTCCAGGTGATGCGCCGCTGAGCTGTGCGTGAGCAACAACGCCAAGACATGGGCCCGGCGGTCGGTGACGAACGAGACTTGCTCGGGGAACTCGCTCAGGTCGCTGGCAAGGTCGGATCCGATGCTCCTGATCACCGCCGAGGTCAGCGCGTCCTTGGTCCCGAAATAGCGGTGGACCAGACCGTGGTTGAGACCGGCTCTGGCGGCCACCTGTCGCACCGTGAAGTCGGGACCACCGGTTTCGAGCGCAAGCTCGACGGCCGCGTCGAGAAGTCGCTGTCGGCCCTGTTTCTCGGTTAACCGTTCCTCAGCCATATTGACGACCTGTCACCGAACGCATGGGTCTCGCCGGACGGGTCCGACACCCGTTGCACCTACCCAGCCGGACGCCGCTGAATACCCCACGCCTGCCTGCCTCGCCGTCCGAGATGTGACTGAAAATGACAAGACAGAAAGTGGTCGATGTCGTAGCGTGAAACCTCGTGCCTGCAGTAGAAGTCCACGGACTGACCAAGAGTTTTGGTGAGACCAAAGCACTGACCGGAATCGACTTTGAGATTGAGCGGGGCACCGTTCTGGGGGTGCTTGGTCCCAACGGTGCCGGCAAGACGACAGCTGTCCGCATACTCACGACGCTGCTCAAGCCCGATAGCGGCACAGCGCAGATCGACGGCATCGACGTGGTGGCCAACCCAAGCCTCGCCAGGGCGAGAATTGGCCTGACCGGACAGTACGCAGCGGTCGACGAACGTCTTACCGGCTTCGAGAATCTGCAACTTGTCGGCCGTTTCTTCCACATGAGGACCGCCGAGGCTCGTCGCCGTGCACACGACCTTCTGGATCGCTTCCGACTCGACCAGGCGGCGGACCGTGTCGTCAAGGGCTACTCGGGCGGCATGCGCCGACGTCTGGACATTGCGATGAGCCTGATCGCCGAGCCGTCGGTGCTGTTCCTCGACGAACCCACAACCGGGCTCGATCCCCGTAGCCGCCTCGACATGTGGGACGTGATCGACGGTCTGGTCGCCGACGGGACCACGACACTGCTGACCACCCAGTACCTGGACGAGGCCGAGAGGCTGGCCTCGAACATCGTGGTGATCGACCACGGGACCGTCATTGCAGAAGGCACCGCAACCGAGCTCAAGGCCAAGAGTGGTGGAGAGCGCGTCGAGGTGACTGTCACCGACCCCGCTCGCCTCGGCGAGGTGGCAGGGCTACTCGAAAGCTTCAGAATCGTTGGACTGAATGAATCCGTGGATCTCGGGTCCCGGACGGTGACGATTCCCGTGAGTCGCACCGACGGGCTCGTGCCCTCCGTGGTGCGTGCTCTCGACGCGAACGGGATCGATGTCCAGGATGTCGTCGTTCGTAGGCCGACACTCGACGATGTGTTCCTGGAGCTGACGGGGCGTCCCGCCGAGCCGGACAGCAGCGAGTCAGAAGATGTGGCCAAGGAAGGTGCTCGATGAGCAACACAACGAGCAAAACAGCGGGCAACACAGCGAGTCTTGCAGGGACCATCTCAGGTGACGCTGCGAAGGGACACGTGGTACCAACCGGCCCGGTCTGGTTGTTCCGCGACACGTGGGCCGAGGCGTCACGTCACCTGATCGCAACCTGGCGTAACCCCGACCTACTGGTCTTCGCGTCACTCCAGCCGATCATGTTCGTCGTACTTTTCGTGTACGTCTTCGGCGGAGCGATCGACATCCCGGGCTATTCCAGTTATCAGCAGTTCGTGGTTCCGGGCATCTTCGCCCAGACGGTGGTATTCGGTTCGGCCTACACCGGAATCGGGATCGCCGAGGACATGTCTAAGGGGTTCATCGACAGGCTCCGGTCCCTACCGATGTTCCAGCCCGCAGTCCTCATCGGGCGCACTTTGTCCGACCTTCTTCGGAACGTCTTCACGTTCGTGATCATGCTGGTCGTCGGGTTCATCGTCGGGTTCCGACTTGAAGGTGGACTTCTCCGTGCGCTGCTTGCAACCCTGCTGTTGCTCGCGTTCGCCTGGGCCTTCAGCTGGGTCCAGGCGTTCATCGGCCTGTCCGTGAAGTCCGTTGAGGCCGCCAACTCCGCAGGGTTCATCTGGATGTTCCCGATGACGTTCGTCTCGTCGGCATTCGTGTCGACCGATTCCATGCCGAACTGGTTGGCAAAGGTCGCCGAGGTGAACCCCTTCACCATCGTCACCAATGCCACCCGGGCGCTCTACAACGGCCAGCCGGCAGGCAATGACGTCTACTGGTCGATTCTGTGGGCAGCGGGCCTGACGATCGTGTTCTCGCTGCTGTCGTTCCGGAAATTCCAGTCAGCTTCCAACTGACAGCGCCCGGACCACCGCGGCGGCAAATTCCCGGGGAGCCTCGATCATCGGATAGTGGCCCACCGAGTCGAGCACCAGCAGGGTTGCGTCGGGACGGCGTGAGATCAACTTGTCGGACATTGACACATCCGCCACCGGATCCAACCTGCCCCAGATGACATGGAGTGGTGAAGGGTGGGACTCGATTGCTCCGGTGTATCGGTCCTCCTCACGGCGTCGATCTTCTAGGTAGCGGATCAGCCTTGCCATCAGGTGCAGACCACCGTTGGTCTCACCGAGGATGCCGTGTGCTGCAAGGTCCTCAGGATCCGGCGAGAAGGACTCGGCGAACGTCCCGGCGACTCCGGCGACGAAGTTCTCTACTGGAATCGGGCCGGTGGCCTCGTCGGGAAGCGAACTCAACAGTTGCTGTCCGGTGGTGAGGTTGGCCAGGTCGAGATAGATCGAGCCATTGGTCAGCACCCGACGTCTGATCGTCGTGTCGAGCTTCCCCTCGGCCTCGCGTGCCAGTAGTTCGCCGCCGACGCTGTCACCCATGTCGTGGGTCAACAGGTCGATCTCAGCGAGCTCAAAGTGCTGGAGCACCG
The DNA here is from genome assembly GCA_049647585.1 of Microthrixaceae bacterium. Classification (GTDB taxonomy): domain Bacteria; phylum Actinomycetota; class Acidimicrobiia; order Acidimicrobiales; family Microtrichaceae; genus JAGQSZ01. The sequence continues at coordinate 125,325 of JBARXY010000028.1, forward strand.
CCATTGCCGTGTCGGCGTGAAGGTGGATCCCGTAGTGTCGGTCGGGTTTGTCGGACAACCCGAATCCGATCTGGTCGAACAACACGACTCGTCGGTTTGCCGAAAGCGATCCGAGCACCGAGCGGAAGTCGAACGACGAGGTCGGAAATCCATGGAGGACGAAAAGTGGTGGGGACCCATCAGGGTCGACAGCCGGAACGTCGCGAACGAAGACGGCTCCGGCGGGTGTGCGCAGGAACTCGCCAGCGGCCTTCCATTCCCTGACCAGTTCGCTCATCGTTCAACCCCCACTGGGACGATGCCCAGATCTGTGTATGTGAATACAGGCAGGTACGGAACGGACCGGGACTTGAAGAACGCCGTTGCGATATCGCTGCGATCGACGAGTGTCACCGCGGCGACGATCTGAGCACCGGTCGCGCTGACCTGGTCGTACGCCTTGACGATCGAACCGCCGGTGGTGACGATGTCATCGACCAGTAGGACCCGCGATGTGGCATTGAGTTTGGCGCCCTCGACGACCTGGTTCGTGCCCCGGCCCTTGGGTGCCTTGCGGACGACGAACCATTCGGTTGATCCGCCCAGATGCATGGCGAGGCCGTGGGCGAAATGGTCTGCTCCCATGGTCATTCCGCCAACCGCGTTGAATTCGATCGACCGCGCCTTGATCGAGTCCGCAATAACGCGACACGCGAGCGCCAGGTCGACACCTCGCGACAGTGCGTACTTCGCATCGATGAAATCACGACTCAGTTCACCGGAGGAAAGCTCTCTCGGTTCCTCGAACTGGATCAAGCCGCGGTCCTTGACGACTTCGAGAAGGGCCTGACGTTCAGGTCTGGGAGAGTTCATGGTCTGGAACCTACCGTTCCCTACGGGTTCCGCTGCGCCGACGGTGGGCCACTGGGACGACCCGGCTGACATCCATGACCGTCGCGTTGTCCAAATCGAACAGCCAACGGTCCGCATCCCTACGGATGCGCGCTATTGGACAGCCGGGTACCGCACGGTCGGTGATTATCACGGGAGCCATTCCCAACCGGAAGGCCTTCTGGGCGGTACTTGCCATGAAGCCGACGTGGCCGTCCTTGGAACCAGCGGGCGAGAGAACAACCTGTTGATGGTTGACCCAATCGTCGAGTCGTTCCTGTTCGTCGGAGGGTAGAGCCCATTTGAGCGAGGCGTCACCGACGATCGTGATGAGCGCTCCCGGTGCGCTACGACGTAGATCGCTGATCGCCGACTCCAACTGGGCGAGCGAAGGGGTGGCCCTCCGCCAGCCGGCAACCGTGTCGGCGTCGACGATCACTACCTGTACGCCCGCCAGCCCTTCGGTCATCTGTCCAACGTTACGCGTGTGCGGTAGCTGAGACGGAACTTCGCAATATGTAGTCACAGGTTTCATTCCGGGAAAGCCGGGTATCGGTAGTCATGCGAACGATGACACCTGCAACCCCGTTCGACGCCCAAGGAGCACGCGACGTGTCTGTCCTGGGCCTGACAGAGTCGGCTGTTCCGCCCGGCATCAACCGGGCCCGCTGCGGTGGTGGATCCAGACGGGGAGGTTCGCCCCACAGGGCCGAGGACCAGACCAACTCACTGGTCCGGGCGTACCGCTCCACCGGGGACAAGCGAATTCGGAACCGCGTTGTCGAGGAGAACCTCCATCTTGCCGACTACCACGTGCGCAGGTTCTCGCACTCCCGAGGTGTCAGCGTCGATGACCTGCAACAGGTTGCGTTCATGGCGATCATCCATGCCGTCGAGCGCTTCGACCCCGACCGGGGAGTGACTCTCCGGACCTTTGCGTCACGGACCATCGAGGGTGAACTCAAACGTCATCTTCGGGACGGTTCCTGGGCCGTACGGCCCCCGAGGCGACTCCAGGATCTGCATCTGCGGATCCGGGGCGTGGCCGAAGATCTGACCCACGAACTGGGCCGACAGGTGACTCCCGCCGAGCTTGCCGAGCGCATGGACATGGACGTCGACCTGATCCTCGAAGGCCTGGACGCGGGACGTGCACGCTCCGCAGAGTCCCTCGACCTACCCGACAGTCCGACAGGGACAACGTCGAGCAGCGATGGGCGGCTCGCGAGTGTCGACGAGAGCTTCCAGCACGTAGATGACGAAGAAGGTTTTGAGCGGGTCCTTTCGGGACTCGACCCGCGCGAGAAGCAGGTGCTTCGGATGCGGTTCGTCGAGGAGCTGAGTCAGCCCCAGATCGCAGAGACCGTCGGGGTGTCTCAGTCCTATGTGTCGCGTATCCTCAAATCGAGCTTGGTCCAGCTCCGCGGAGAGTTGGCCGCCCAGCTGGTTGAATGATCTGAGCTAGCTGACCCATGTGCTAGCTGACCGATGTGAACGTGACCGAAGAGGGTGCGGTGAACGACGACAAGCCGATCAAGCCGATCAAGCTGGACAAGCGTGGCTACAAGGCCGAGCTTGAAAGGTTGCAGGGTGAGCTGGTCAAGGCCCAGGAGTGGATTCAACACACTGGATTCAGGGTCGTTGCTCTGTTCGAGGGACGCGACACCGCGGGCAAGGGTGGGTCCATCAAAAGGATCACCGAGACCTTGAATCCGAGGTACTGCCGAGTGGTCGCACTGGGAGTTCCGACCGAGCGGGAACGAAGTCAGTGGTACTTCCAGCGCTACGTGGCACACCTTCCCGCTGCGGGTGAGATGGTTCTATTCGACCGCAGTTGGTACAACCGTGCCGGGGTCGAAAAGGTGATGGGCTTCTGCACCCAAGCTGAGTACGAGGAGTTCCTCTACACCTGTCCCCAATTCGAACAGGCGCTGATCCGATCGGGGATCCATCTGGTCAAGTACTGGCTGTCTATCAGCGACGAGGAACAGGAGAAGCGGTTCCAAGCACGGATGTCGGATCCGATGAAGCAGTGGAAACTGTCCAAGATGGACCTCGAGGCCAGGAGCCATTGGGTGGACTATGCCGAGGCGAAAGACGTGATGCTCCAACACACCGACATCGCCGAGGCTCCCTGGAACGTCGTCGACGCCGAGGACAAGAAGTCCGCCCGACTCAATCTCATCGCGCATTTCCTCGACCAGATTCCCTACGAGGACCTGCCGGATCCGAAGTTCGAGATGCCACCCCGACAGGAGCGCACGTACCTGCGTCCACCGATCGACGACCAGAACTGGATCCCTGTCCGTTACGTCGTCGAGGACAAACACAAGAAGGCCGACAAGGGACATTCTTGAATTCAGTAGGGTAATTGCGTGACCGGAGCACCAATTGCCGAGCGAATCACGATTGACGATGACCGAATTTCGATACTGGCGGATTCGCCCGACTGGTTCAGGCGGGCGCTCGAAGTCCCGATGGACCACGGCATGGTTCAGGTCGATGGTTGCGCCATTCACTACCTCGCCTGGGGCGAGAAGGGTCGACCGGGTCTGGTCTTCATCCACGGTGGTGGTGCCAATGCCTATTGGTGGGCCCATATTGCGGCCCGTTTCGCCGACGAGTTCCGGGTTCTGGCGGTGGACCTTTCCGGCCACGGCGACAGCGGCCACCGTGACAGCTACACGCTTGAACAATGGACAGATGAGGTAATCGCAGCTGCGGGTGCCAGCGATCTGGATGGTCAACCGCTGGTGATCGGCCACAGCATGGGCGGATTCGTCGCTATCGCAACTGCTGCCCGTCACAGTGAGGACCTGGCCGGTGTCATCGTCTGTGACTCACCGGTCACCGAACCCGATCCCGAGGTGTCGGGCTACCACGTGGGGGATCAGTTCGGTCGGGCCCGTGTCTATGAGTCACTCGAAACCGCCGTCAGCCGCTTCCGGACCGTTCCACTCCAGGATCACTACCTCGATTTCGTCATGGATCACGTCGGTCGAAACTCCCTGCGGTCAGTGGAGGGCGGATATTGCTGGAAGTTCGACCGGAACGTATTCGGTCAGTTCGCCGGTTCTGTACGCAGTGCCGCCTATCCATATCTTCCGAAGGTGACCTGTCGTCTGGCCCTATTGCGATCCGAGAACGGGTTGGTGACCCGAGACATCGGCAACTCGATGTTCGAGATGCTGGGCCGGGTCACCCCGGTGATCGAGATTCCAGAGGCCGGTCACCATGCGATGCTTGATGAACCACTTATCTTGTTGACGGCGATCCGCTCGCTGGTGGCCGACTGGCAACACTCCGAGCCTCACCGACGCTGAGATGGCCCGCCTACTGGTTGTCCACCACACTCCATCTCCGGCGATGGACTCGCTACTTGAGGCCGTGATTGACGGTGCGGGGAATGAACAGATCGAGGGGGTCGAGGTAGTGGTGCGAGCAGCATTGTCCGCGGGCGCCTCCGACGTGCTCGGGGCAGATGGCTACATCCTCGGAACTCCGGCGAATCTGGGTTACATGTCGGGCGGACTCAAGCACTTCTTCGACACGATCTATTACCCCTGTCTCCATGAGACGATCCGACGGCCCTTCGGGCTCTACGTTCACGGCAACAACGATGTCGACGGCGCGATTCTCGGAATCCACAAGATCGTGAAGGGTCTCGGTTGGCGTCAGGTTGCCGAACCTGTGCGCTCTACAACAGATGTTGGTGCCGACGCCCGCGACGCCTGCTGGGAACTCGGCGCTGTAGTTGCTGCGAGTATTTCTTGAACCAACGAACTCCGCTCTTGCTATTGCTTGCGCCCCTCTTCTGGATGTCCGTGGCATCGCCCGTTGCTGGTGCCGTCGAACCCCCGCCGGAGGTCCCGCAGCCGGTGATGGCCGGCGTGACGGCCTCGGTGGGCAAGGTTCGGAGCGCAGGAGGCACGGGTACCGGCTGGATCGCGGCTCCCGGTACGGTGATAACAAACCTTCACGTCGCAAAGGCCGGCTCGGGGGACATCTACGTCGACTTCTCAGACGGGTACCGGGTTGAGTGCTATTCGGCGGTTGCCGACCGAGATATGGACCTGGCGGTTCTGCGCTGCGACACCGGCTCGCGCGCCCCGGTGGCGTTGGACACATCGATTCCGGGACCGGAGGTAGCGGTCGGTGTGGTCGGCTACCCGGGTGGCATCGGCCCGATAAGTACAAGGGGAGTGATCACCGGTCGGCGGATCGTCACTCGGGGAATCAAGACCGTTGAATTCACAGCAGAGATTCATCCGGGTAGTTCAGGGAGTCCCGTCTTCGACTCAGATGGAAGCGTTCGCGCCGTGGCGACCTTCGGTGGACCCGGTGGCGGAGGGCTCGGCGTACCGATCGGTCAGCTGGTTCCGCTCCTGGACCGGGCAAATGGATTTCCGGCTACCAAGCAGGCAGCGGAATGGCGGGTACGAATTCGTCGTTCGCTGCTGGTCGGGGTGCCGACGATGTTCTTCGCCTGGTTCTTCGCGCGCCGATCGGGAAGAAACAATCCGGTGGCCGTCGGGGTCCGCTGGACCATCGGCCTGGTGTTCGTGACCTTGATCTTCACCCAGCTGTACTTCGCCGCGTTCGGAGCAGCAACGTTCATCTGAGCCGATTCCGGTCGGACGTGAAGTGCCGAAGGGCGTATCGTCGGAATCATGATCGATGAGTCGCTGAAATCGCTTGCCTCAGAGGGTGCCAACTTCGGTGTTCTGACGACACTGATGCCCGATGGATCGTTCCAGTCACAGGTCATCTGGGTGGATGCCGACGATGACTACGTGCTGATCAACACCGAGATCGACAGGCAGAAGCACCGCAACGTTCAGCGAGACCAACGCGCCACCATCACTGTCATAGATGCGGCGAACCCCTATCACTACATCGAGGCCCGCGGTCGGGTCGTGGGCGAGATAGTCGGCGAGCGGGCTCGTGCACACATCGATGAACTCTCGATGCGCTACACGAAGCAGCCCTACAACCCCGATGCGATAGGTACCGAGCGGGTGATTCTGCAGATCCGACCCGAGAAGCTGCACCGCAACGGTTGACGTCACTAGGGCAGTGCGGTCAGCAGCTTGAAACTCAGAGCTGACGGGTGACCCTGGCGGGGGCACCCAAGGCCACCACACCCGACGGCAGGTCGCGGCTCACGACCGACCCGGCCCCAACGATGGTGTCGTCACCGATATTGACTCCGGGGAGAACTATTACTCCGCCACCGAGCCAGACGTTGTTGCCGATCGTGATCGGATCGGCCGCTTCCCACTTCGCCCTGCGAAGATCGGCGTCGATCGGGTGTGTGGGTGTGAGCAACTGAACATTCGGGCCGATCTGGACATCGTCGCCGATGGTGATCGATGCGACATCAAGCGCGACGAGCCCGAAGTTGATGAAGGTCCTGGCCCCGACCGTGATGTTGGAGCCGTAGTCGCACTGGAGCGGCGCCCGGATCTCGCTGTCCGCTCCGAGGCCGCCGAGTAGTTCTTCGAGGATCTGTCGACGCAATGCAGATTCTGCCGCGGGCGTGGCGTTGTACGACTCGGTCAACGCCATTGCACGCAGGGAAGCGGCGATTATCCGGGGGTCATCGGCGATGTAGAGATCGCCGGCGATCATCCTGTCGAATTGGGAACGGCCGTCGTCGAGGCTGGTGTTCGCGTTGTCGGAATCCCGTTCATCGGCCGGCGACATTGTCCACCCAAGTATTGAGAAAGGTCATGTTGACCGCGCATGTCGGTACATGACCATCACAACTTGGATCCGAGACGATGTCCAGCCACGCCGGTTTTCCGGCGCCCAGAGTCGATGCTCCCAGGCTGAAGGCCTGTGCCGGGGGAACGAGGGGATCCCGGCCACCCTGGATGATGTAGCCGGGAGGATCAGCTGCGTCGACGAGGGTGACGGCTGACGCCGAGTCGAGCTTTGCGGCACTTGCACCGGGGCCGAGCCAAACGTCTGCCTGTAACGACGCGAGTCCCTCGGCACGGAGGTCATAGAAGCCCGATATGGCGATCCAACCGTCGACCGGCGACGTCTTCCCCCTGGGACTTCCGGGGTTGTTGGCGCCCAATCCGATCAGGGCCGCGATCGTTCCACCGGCGGAGTGCCCCGCCACGAGCACGGTCTTCGGATTCAGTCCGTGCGCGGGACCTTGGCTGCGGACCCAGTCGATGGCATGCGAGACGTCCTCGAGCGCCGCGGGGAACACGTTGACCGATCCGCTCGTTAGTCGGTAGTCAACGCTCATAACGGCGAAGCCCCGGTCCAACTGGTCGAGGATCGGATGCGCATAGAGCCCAACCTCGGCACGACTACCGCTGTAGAAAGCGCCCGCATGTACCAGGACGATGACACCCCGGTTCCCACCGGCGCGGGCCTTGTAGACGCTGGCATCCAGGCCATCGGAAAATTCGATCGTGGCGTCGGGAACGCGGGGTCCCCGTGCCAGCGCCGCACCGTCGGAGCGGGGCGAGGGCGGCACCACACAAGAACTCAGCAACGCTGCCAGCGAGACCGCCAAAGCAACCATGGTGAGTGCTGTCAGGGGCCGTACCCGCGCGTCGATGGGTCTCATCGGCTCAGTGTGCCGGGAGATGAGCAAAACTCCTCACCGACAGGGCAGGTTTTTGTCCACCGGGCGCCTTTGGGGCGAGCCGGCGCGGTCGGGCGGCCGTAGTCTCGACCGAATGGGCGACGACCTACTCGAAATCTCCGACCGGATTCTCACAGGCAGGCTCTCGATCGAGGATCACAGCCCCCTGTCGATCCGAGGTGGCACGACGTTGCACGAGGTTGGTGACGGCGTCGCTTTCGTGGAGAGCTTCGGAAACGTGACGGCACTTCTCGCAGGGGACTCGCTACTACTCATCGACGCCGGCGGCATTCTCCACGCCGGTGAGGTCCACGGACAGATCCGCCGCTGGAGTGTGGCTCCACTCCACACCGCGGTCTACACCCACGGCCATGTCGATCACGTCTTTTCGGTTCCGCTCTTCGAAGCCGAGGAACACAGGCAGTCCCCGCGTGTGATCGCCCACGAGAACGTGCCCCGCCGCTTCGACCGCTACAAGTTGACCCACGGCTACAACGGACGGATCAACCAGAGGCAGTTCCAGCTGGATGCCCCGCTGTTCCCGGATGAGTTCCGCTATCCGGACGAGACCTACGTCGATGACCTGACGATCCGGGTCGAGGACCTGCAGGTCGAATTGCACCACGACAAGGGCGAGACCGATGACGGGACCTGGGCCTGGTTTCCGGAACGGAAACTGCTCTGCACCGGTGACCTGTTCATCTGGGCTGCGCCCAACTGCGGTAACCCCCAGAAGGTGCAGCGGTTCCCCTGGGAATGGGCCCGTGCGCTACGCAAGATGAGTGTCCTCGGAGCGGAACTGATGCTGCCAGGTCACGGCTTGCCGATCGCTGGTGTCGAGCGGATCAGACTCGTGCTTTCCCAGACGGCCGAGCTGCTCGAATCGCTTCACTCCCAGGCGCTCGAGATGATGAATGCCGGAGCTCGACTCGACGAGCTGATCCACACCGTGCGGGTGCCTGACCACCTGCAGGGGCAACCCTGGCTCCAGCCGATCTACGACGATCCCGAGTTCATCGTCAGAAACCTGTGGCGGCTCTACGGCGGCTGGTATGACGGAAACCCGGCGACTCTCAAGCCGGCCCCGGAGCGGGCACTCGCCCGGGAGTTGGCTGACCTGGCGGGAGGAGCGGGAGCGCTGACCGAACGCGCCCTCGAACTCAGCGCCACGGGAGACCACCGACTGGCATGTCACCTGATCGAGTTCGCCGCTCTGTCGGACTCGGACCGCGGTATGGGTTCGGACCCCGGCGTGCACAGAGCCAGAGCCCAGATCTATCGCGACCGTGCCCGCGCCGAGCGCTCGCTTATGGCCAAGGGTGTCTATCGCTGGGCGCAGTCCGAGTCGACCAGAGCTTTGGCCGATGAGACGGACGGAACAGATGCTCCTGTCGACTCCTGACTTCCGAGCCCGAATTGGCCGACTTGTCGATCAGCCGTGCTGCCAGACCCTCTGTTTGATGGTCCGTTGACCGTCCAGGGCGACCTGATCGATTGCCTCGATATCGTCCTCGGTCAGCTCCCAACCGAGAGCCCCGGCGTTCTGGGCGGCCTGCATTGCATTCTTCGCACCAGGGATCGGCACAGCGCCCTTGGAGATGATCCAGCGCAGGGCGACCTGTGCGGGGGTGCGACTGTCGTGGGCCAGACCGACCCGGCGCAGCTCGGCGACGACGCGATCGACCTGCTCCATCGGGTGTGCCGAGAAGGTCCGCTTGCCGGGAGGCGGATTCTGGGCGGAGTACTTCCCGGTGAGGCGACCCTGGCCGAGCGGTGAGTAGGCGAGCGGGACAACGCCCAGTCGTCGACACGCCTCCAGTAGTCCGCTCGACTCCGGATGTCGGCGGAGTGGCGAGAACTCGATCTGGTTCGAAGCGAGTTGGACTCCGCGCCCTGCGAGCTCGGCATGAATGGAGCCCATTTCGCGGATCGAGTAGTTCGAGACTCCGACTGCTTTGACGAGACCTTCTTGGTGGACCGCGGCCAGCGCTTCCGCCATGACCGCGTGCGATCGCAGGCTGACTGGTCCGTGGATCTGGTAGAGGTCGACGCTCTCGATTCCGAGGCGGTCGAGGGATCCGAGAAGTGCTTCGCGTAGGGCGCTGTGGACGTTCAGCTTCCAGGGTGAAGGCATGAACTTGGTGGCGATGACGATGTCGTCGCGCCGCGAGGCGCTCTCGGCCAACAGTTTGCCGACGATGCGTTCGCTCTCGCCGCCCCCATAGACCTCGGCGGTGTCGAACAGCGTGACCCCCGCATCGAGTGACGTGTGCCAGGCATCACTGATGGTCGACTCGTTCAGTGAGGAGTCGTAACCACCCATCCCCCAGGTGGACTCGTCACCCCAGGCCCATGTCCCGACACCCAGCGGCACCGTCGGAACCGTTGATTCTGCAAACACAACCTTGCCGTCATCGTTGGTTCCCAAGTCGTCACCTTCTCTGTGATTCCGACGAGTACATACCCGGTCGGATCCGTACTCTAGGTGTCGTTTAGGGCTCAGTACTTGGGGCATCCACCATCGCCAGCAGCTCGCGAGCAACAAGCGCAGGCCCTCCTATCGGCACACGCGGATTCAAGGTGAAGGCTCCGGAAAACGGCAGGAGCCGGTGCTTTCGCCCCTTTTGGAGGAAGGCACCGGCTCGTTGGAACCGTGATCCGGCTTGGATCAGACGTTCAGCAGGTCCCGTGCTCCGGTGTCGGCGGACGGGTGACGCAGCTTCGACATCGCCCGTGCCTCGATCTGACGGATGCGCTCCCGGGTCAGAGCGAAGTGCTCGCCGACCTCTTCGAGCGTGCGGGGCTCACCACGGTCCAGGCCGAAGCGGAGCTTAAGGATCTCGCGTTCGCGCTCATCGAGGGGAGAGAGCAGACGTCCGATTTCCTCGGGAAGCAACGCGAGCGAGGCCGCCTCGAAGGGGGTAACCGCACCACGGTCGGGGACCACGTCGCCCAACTCGGCGTCGCCGTCCTCACGCAGAGGTGTCGACAGCGACAGCGTGTCGGCCGCGAACAGCAAGGTCTCGGTGACCTTCGCCTCGGGCATCTCCAGGTCCGCCGCCAACTCTGCAAGAGTCGCCGGGCGACCGAGAGTCGTCTCGAGTCGGGTCCGTGCCTTCTGGACGCGGTTCATGGTGTCACCGGCGTGGACCGGGAGCCGGATGGTGCGCCCGGTGTTGGCGATACCACGTGTCAGGGCCTGACGGATCCACCAGGTTGCATAGGTGGAGAACTTGAACCCCTTGCGCCAGTCGAACTTCTCGACCGCGTGCATGAGACCCAGGTTGCCTTCCTGGACAAGGTCCAAAAGCGGCATTCCCGACGCCTGGTACTTCTTGGCGATCGACACGACGAGGCGCAGGTTGGATTGCACGAAAGTGCGCTCCGCGTTCTCGCCATCACGGATCAGCCGGCGCAGTTCGCGCTTGCGGCCGGGGGCGACGCTCTTGCCGCCTTCATCTAGTTCTGTGCGGGCGTCACGGCCCGCTTCCATTGCCTGGGCCAGGCGTGCTTCATCGTCCTTGGTCAAAAGCGCGTACTGACCGATGTCCTTCAAGTACATTCGGACGAGATCTTCTTCGTCGCGCTCTACTCGCTGGTTCGCCACTGAGGCTCCTCGTTAACTGTCGTGGGAAGGCCACTCTCCGTACTGTTGAGCCGACACTCAACAGCAGAAGACATTGACCAGAAACTAATTCTACGGGTCGTGTCAAGGGGCGGGCCCTCAACCGCGGCCGGGGGGTGCCGGGTTACAAGGGGAAACCCCCTCGGTCCGGCTGGCCTTCCCGACCATCCATCCGAATGTGTGGGGAATCTCACCCACTGTGATTCTGTATGCCCGAGACCGGGGATTATGGCGATTCGGGAACATTTCAGCGGCGAGCCTCGTTCTCGGGCTAGTGACACTCTCATCGATTCCCCTTTCCGTCCTCGACCTCGCCAACGTCAAAGCCGGGCATTCGAGCAGTGATGCTCTGGCTGACACGGAGCGTCTGGCGATCGCCGCCGAGGAACTCGGATTCACCAGGTTCTGGGTGGCGGAGCACCACAACATGCCGGTGGTGGCGTCCACCTCACCACCGGTCCTGATCGCCCACGTGGCGTCTCGGACCACGAAGATCCGGGTCGGCTCGGGCGGAGTCATGTTGCCGAATCACGCGCCGCTCGTCGTCGCGGAGCAGTTCGCGATGCTCGAGGCTCTGAATCCCGGGCGCATCGATCTGGGCATCGGAAGGGCCCCCGGCACGGACCAGCACACCGCCCGTGCCCTCCGACGCAGCACCGAGAGGTTCACCGAAGACGACTTCCCTCGCGACGTGCTCGACGTCATGGCGATGCTCGGCGACGTCCGGAACCCGGAACGACCCCTCAACCTGAGTGCCACGCCAGCCGCGGAGTCCCATCCCGACATCTGGCTGTTGGGATCCAGTAGCTACTCGGCCCAGCTCGCCGGAATCCTCGGGCTGCGATACAGCTACGCCCACCATTTCGGCAACGAGGACCCGTTCGCCGTCATGGATCTCTATCGTCGAGAGTTCAGACCTTCCAACGTCCTTGCTGAGCCCTATTCGATGCTCACAACCTCCGCCCTCATCGCCGACACGGCGGAGGAGGCCGAATTTCTCGCAGGTCCGGCCAGGGTGATGGCCCTATCGTTGCGGACCGGACATATTGGTTCGATAGTCACTCCCGAGGAAGCCGCCGAGCGGGGCTTCACCGAACAGGAACTCGAAGTACTCGAGTATCTGCCCGCAATAAAGTTCGTCGGTGATCGCGACTCGGTGGTCACCCGCATCGACAATCTGGTCAGAGCAACACAGGTGAACGAAGTCATGTTCACCGGCTCGACATACGCGCTGGAGGATCGACTGCGCACTCTCAAGGCCTTGATCGAGCCGTGAGTTGGACTCGGACGTCGACCGCCGAGATCCTTCCCGAGGACCCAGCAGCGGACATGGTCGCTGAGGCGATCAGCGAGATTCTCCTGGGTGCGACCGTAGAGATTCTCTACTCACCTATCGGTATGGAGGGCGAGTCACTCCAACTCGCTGAACCCACGGCCTCGGCGACCGGAGAAGGGCCACCGGGCTGGCTGATGGAGATTCGACTTCAGCTCAGCCCGAAGCTGGCATCCCTATCGGGTTCGGACGGATCGCTGTTGCGCGAGTTGCTCGACTCGCTGCCCGAGTCCGGATTGAGAGCAGCTGCCGAGTTCCGTCCCGCGGTCAGGTCGAACAGCATCGGACCTGCGTTCCGCAGAGCCATTCGCGACACGGTGGTGTCGGAAGCGCTGACAAGTCTGTTGTCGGTGCGGTTCCACCACCCTGTCCGCCGGGACCTGATCGATGAGACCTTCGACTTTCTGATCGAACTCGGGGGCATTCGGGTCGAATCCCAGGATCTGACCCATGGTGTGGTCATCACTGACGGAATCAAGGACGAGCCGCGACTGCGGTTCTCGTACCCGTCCGACATTCGCGATGCCAAACGTGCCCCGCTGCTGTTCGACGGACTCCGCTCGATTCTGGTGGTCGACTCCAAAGGCCGCGCAAGAACAGAGTTTCAGCGCGCCCGCCCGGACCGACTTCAGAGCAGCGACCAGGCAGACGGCGATTCACTCGCTGCCGAGGCGACCCTCCACCTGGGCGGGCTTGCACTCATGTTGGAGTCCGACCGCACGATCCGGGCGTTCATCGATGGCCAACCGTTGCTGGTTCGTCGTGGGGAGCACTGGACCGCGTTTCCGCTGGAGTTGGGCAAGGCGATAACGAAGATGGTCGGTGGAGGAAACGCTGCCCAGCTGATCGTGCAGGCCGCCCTGCGAATTTCGAGCGAACGCCATGGCGCAATCCTCGCGATCGTGTCGGGGCCGAAGTCGCTCGATGGGATCGTTCCTCTGAAGGATCGCTATGACCTGCGCAACGAGATCGACCTGGATGCGATGCAGCCCGAGACGCGTCTTCACCATCTGATCGACGCGGTCGACCTGGATGTGGACACGTTGACCAGGATCGCATCACTTGACGGCGCAACGATCATGGACCGAGATGCCAACCTGCTTGCCTACGGCGCGGTCGTTGCCAGTAGTGATTCACGAAACGAGGGTGCCCGTACCGCGGCCGCCAAGACGCTGTCCCACAACGCGGATGTGGTCCTGAAGGTGTCCGTGGACGGGGACATCACCATCTTCCGCGCCGGTGCTGCACTGACGACGCTTCTGGGCCGGACCGGCAACACCTGAGCCGAGCTGCCTGGCTGTACCCTGCCCGAATCGCGTGGATGGAAGGCGGACGAATGCGGCTCAGCCGAAACGAGACCGACCAGACGAGGCTGGGCCTGACCGAATGAGACCGGCCCGAACGAGGATGGGGCTGACCCAATGAGACGTGCAGGGTCGTTGGCGCTGGGAATTCTGGCCTCGGTCGCACTAGTGGTCGCCACCGTCGGGGTGTGGGCTCAGGGGACGATTTTCAACCCGGACGAGGTAGCAGGCATAGCCAGCCGGACCTACGCGGATGCCGAAGTTCGGTCGGGACTCGCGGACTTTGTGACCGCACAGGCGCTTTCCCTGATCGACGTCGAGGAGTTGATCGCCAGCGTCTTGCCGGATCGCCTATCCCGACTGTCGCCACTGGCCCCGATGATCGCCGGAAGCGTGGAGGCCAACCTGCACACGCGGGTCGAGTCGCTCTTGGCAACGGAGAGGGCAGCCGAACTTGTAGATTTCGCCGCCAGATCGGCCCACTCGTCAGCGATGCGGGTTCTTTCGGGGCAGAGCCCGGTCGGTGGAGTGTCCGTCGGTGACGGTGAGGTGAGGCTCAACCTGTTGCCCCTCATCAGTCGGGCTCTGATCGGAGCCCAGGGTCTGGGGGTGCTCGATCGGTTGTCCATCCCGGAGTTCGGTCGTGACGGCGACCCGCTCGATCAGCTCGACGAGTTGTCCGCCGTGCTGGGGCGCCCGCTTCCCGCCGATTTCGGGCAGCTCGTCATCTACCGCGGCTCCCAGGTCGACAGGGCCCAGACCACCGTTTCCCTCGCCCAACGAATCGTCGTCGCCGCCCACCGCGGTACCTGGTTGGCTGTAGCCGTGACGCTTCTTGCGGGCGCAGGATCGGTCCTTGCTGCCGGGTCGCGACGACGGGCAATTCTTTACCTGAGCCTGGCAGCGGGCGTGCTTCTCCTCGTTGTCCGATCGGCAATTCCGGTAGTCATCGATCAGGCCTCCCAGCTCGTTGCAAACCCTGCCGGAAGCGCCGCTGTGGCCACGGCGTTGAAGAGCACCACAATCGGTTTGGGGAGCGTTCTCGGGTTGCTCGTTCTCGCTGCGACCGTTGTGGCGCTTGTGAGCTTGGCCACCCAGGGATTTGAGCTTCGTCAGTTGGCAATCGCGCTCGGTGCCGCTGCGGTGGCCATGATCGTCCTGATCGCCGGGCTCAGCACCTTGACGCTGGTGGCGGGAATCGCGGCTGGACTGCTCGTCAGCCTGGCGACGGTGCTTCGGGGACCGGGGCGGTGGGGACGGGCCCGACCCGTTCGATCCGCCTGACAAATCCCAGCATCGGCGTCACGGTCATTTCAACCGAGGTGCCCTCGAGCGACTCCGAGGCGAGGTTGGGGCGGACATTCCATGAGTTGTTGCGGCCAGAAGATTCCAACACCAGCTCGGTACGACTCCGTCGTCCCATCTCTCGTGTATATCCGCTCTCGTCGCGTCGGCTGTACCAGAGCCGTTGGACGTACCAGGGAAGAAAGTCACCCGTACGCCGCTCCCGGACACTCACTACGGTCCCCTTGATCGTCCGGCGGACAACCAGGTCGATGGCTCCGACTACCAGGCGGGCCCCGTTGTAGAGGATTCCCAGCGCGGCCAACGCAGCTGCGCCCAGGGCAACACTGTCGATCGTGGAGCGCCGTTCTTCGAGACCTGTGCCGGTTAGGTCCAGATCACCCCCACGGACCTGGAAGCTCGCATAGATGACTCCGCAGAAGATGGCCCCGGCGACAGCGCCACCTGTCACCAATCGACTTGGCGCCTGACCCCACCACGGCCGCAGGCGACGTCCCAGCATCGACTCGATCTGATCCACCTGGGTTCCGCTCAATTTGGGTGCTCCTTGTACGTCAGTTTCAGGATTCGCACTTTTTGCTCCGCTTTGTTTTGGCGAGACGGTGCTGCCTAGCCGATGGCCGCACCATAGGTGGGTCGTTCACCGGTTTCTGGCATCGGATATCTGGTACCGCTGCCGGAGCGCATTGACCCAGATCCAGATCGTGTGGATTTCCGCGAGGGCCCGTTGACGAAAGAACTCTAAGGATCTACGTTTTCCGATGTGCCTTCGAAAAACGTTGCTAGCTCGACTATGACCGGCCCGGGCGGCCATCCGGACGGTTCTGATCGTCGAGGGCGTAAGCGGCTTGCACGACGTGAGGTATTACTGGAGATGGCGGCAGACATAGTCGCTACTTCCGGTGTTGACGGTCTCACCATGGCGGCACTCGCCGAGGCGTCCGACTACGCGCCTGCATCGCTCTACACCTACTTCCCTTCGCGTAGCGCGCTCGTCGCTGCCCTACAGCAACGGGCACTCACGGTCCTGGCCCAGGTGGCGCATGACTCGGTCGCCGCGTGGGACGAGTCCTTGCAGGGCAGATCCACGGCGCCGGTAGCTGCGCTTGCTCGCCTCTGGGCGTTCAGCCGACTGCTCCTTTCAGCCCCCGAGCATCACCCGCGGGAGTTCATGTTGCAGCAACAGCTCCTGGTGTCGCCCGACGCCGAGGATGCGTCAGATGCTGCGCTGGTTGTTCCCGTGGCGATGGCGGTGCTGGATGTTCCGCGCAGCCTCCTGGAACGGGCACGGATCGAGGACGCTCTCAACGGAGGCGTTCCGACCACCGGCCCCCTCGGCGACGAGATCGACATCGACCTATTCCGTACGCTGACCTGGCTGACTTCACTCAACGGCGCATTGCTCGCCGATGGACTGGCGACGGGCCTGCCGACCACCGGTGCGCTGCTCGGTTCGGAGCTCACAAGAGGTCTGATGATCGGCTGGGGAGCCGAACCGCAACTCGTCGAAACCGCTCGCGAACTCGCGGTGGGCCTGGACGTGCCGGGCACCGTCACTACCAGCAGATTGCAAGTGGCTTCCCCATCGGGTGGTCCAATTACACCGGGAGCAAGGGGATGAATCCGATGACAATCTTGGTCGCGCTAATTGCGTTTGCAACGGGATGGGTGCTGTGGACCTTCGCCGAGTACGTGCTTCACAGGTTCGCGATGCACGAACTCGATGGCAAGGGGATCATGAGCCGCGAGCACCTCGAACACCATGTTCATTCCGGGTGGTCGTTCGACGTAACACACCTTCTGTCGTGGTCCGGGATGCTGTTGGTGGGCGCAGTCGTGTGGGCGCCTCTCGGGTGGCTCCTCGCCGGGCCGACCTTTGGGGTGACCATGGCCGTGGGTTGGGCGGTCGGCTATTTCTTCTACGAGTACCAGCACATGTCGGCCCATCTCCGTGCCCCTCGCAACCAGTACGAGCGATTCGTACGTAGGCACCATTTCAACCACCACTTCGGTCACCCCAAGGCCAATCACGGAGTCAGCACCCCGGTCTGGGATCACGTTTTCGGCACTTTCGAGTATCCCGAGATGGTGCGGGTCCCACGCCGTCTGGCATTGCCTTGGCTGGTGGACGAGACGGGCGCAATCCACCCCGAGTTCACCGGCGACTATGTCCTCGTCGGAGCCGATCGGGCCGATGAGCGCACTGCGGCACTCGACCGAGCCAGGGCGTTCGCATCCTTGGCTCCAGAGGACTAGTTCCGCACTGAACGAATACCGTCACGCGGAAATTTGGAGTGAGTCAACTCGGGATGGTCCGCGACCTTGGGCAGCTATTACCGTCGTCGGATGATCCCTCTCCGGCGTAGATTGCGAAGAATGCTGCGGCAGCGCGGTTGGGAACTCCGACGAATTCCCACCGAACCGGAGGTCCCGAAGGCGGACCAATGGTTGCGGGACTTAGGCGTGGCCACGGTCCTCGACGTTGGAGCAAACGTTGGTCAATTTGCGACAGAAATCCGTAACGTCCTCCCCGCGGCGCGAATAATCTCATTCGAGCCGCTGCGCGATTGTTACGAGCAACTCGTAGGTGTGGGACACCGTCTCGGAAACGCCGAAGCGCATCGGGTCGCTTTGGCAGCCGAAGAGGGCTACCTCGAAATGCATCGATCGGAGTTCTCCCAGTCGTCCTCCTTGCGCCCGATGGCTCCGCTGCACAAAGAGGCGTTTCCCTTCACTGCTAGAGAGAGAATCGAGATCGTGCCAGTTGCCCGCCTCGACGATCTGGATCTTTCCTTGGTCGAACCGATACTGATTAAGGTCGATGTTCAGGGATACGAGGACCGAGTAATTTCCGGCGGGCGTCAGACTATTGCCCGCGCCGCGGCAGTTCTGGTAGAGACCAGTTTTCACCGCCTGTACGAGGGCGCTCCACTGTTCGCCGACACTGTGGCACTCCTTGGAGAAATGGGGTTCTCCTACGCTGGAGCTCGCGGTCAATTGACCGACCCTAGAAACGGTCAGCCACTGCAGGAAAACTCGATTTTCGTTCCAAGTGGAAGAACGTCGACCTCTATCGAGCATCTCCCCTGACCGCCGGCGGAGTCACCTCGAACGTTGCCTGACGCAGCACTAGCAAGTAGCTGGACGACTAGCGGCCGTTCTCGGCGTATGACCGCAGTCGCTTCTGGTCATCGACGTTGAGCAACTCGATCAGATCGAAGATCGGTCGATCAGGGCCCATCATGACCCTCAGGGCCTGACTACCGGCGGTGTTCTTGACCGGAGCATCGGTGGTGAGAAGAACAAGCGGAAGTTCCTGGCCGTCGAGTTCGGAGTTGCTCTCGTGCAGGACGGCCGCCTTGCCGAGGGCCTTCCACAGCGTGTCTGTTCTGCGCAGGCCCGCTCGGTTGGAAGTGAAGGCACCCGAGACGTCGAAAGCCCATTCCCCACCGGTCTTGTCCGTCGCAACGAAGTTCAGAACTATGCCAAGCCCCTTTGGCTTCACCTCTGAGCGGATGTTCTCGAATCCGCACGCGTCGATCAGGACTTCGGCGATCTCGCGGGCCTGGCGACCTTCGCGAACTGCGCGGGCCTGAAAGTCCACCGGATCTGTCGCCGGGTCCGGCGCGGACTCAGCGGCATGCTCACCCTTGGGCCGCTTCGCTGGCGCAACCGCAGCAATTTCGACCTTGAAGGTGGGCACTCCACTGGTCACTTCCAGCTCGAGCCTTGCCCTCTCGGTCTGCACCCGTTGCTTCGCGATCTCTACATACGCGGCGTCGGTGTCGAAACCTAGATAGTGGCGTTGTGACCTTGTCGCCGCGACAGCGGTGCTTCCCGAGCCCATGAACGGGTCGAGCACCACATCACCTTTGTAGGTGTAGAGATCGATCAGCCGACTGGGAAGTTCGACCGGGAAGGGCGCGGGGTGCCCAACCCGCGTGGCTCTTTCAGGAGGAATTTCCCACAGGTCGGTGGTGGCCTCCATGAACTCCTCGCGGGAGATGGTGGTGGTGGAAGGCAGCCCCAGTTCAAGACGCTGTGGAGGCCGCAGCGCACGGTCGAAGCGGCCCTTGCTGGCGATGACGACACGCTCGGTGATGTCCCGTAGAACCGGATTGGAGGGATGCTGGAATGTGCCCCAGGCACATGACCCGCCGGCCGCCTTTCCCTTCCACCAGATGACCTCTCCGCGCAGGAGCAGGCCGAGGTCCTGGAGGATGAGGTTCACGTCGCCCGAGAGGGACCGGTAGGGGCGGCGACCCAGGTTGGCGACGTTCACCGCGATTCGGCCACCCGGTTCCAACACCCTCTTGCACTCCGCGAAGACGTCATGGAGCAGCTCGAGGTATTCGAAGTAGTCGGCCGGAACTCCGCCGATTCCGAGTTCCTCTTCGTATTGCTTGCCAGCGAAATAGGGCGGCGATGTGACCACTAGGGCCACCGAATTGGACTCGATCTGGGTCATCTGACGAGCGTCGGCCCGGTAGACGACGTCCACCTCGGCAGGTCGATTGATGGTGGTGTCGGTCGAGATCTCGGGAGCTACGAAGCGCTCATAGAACGCTGACGCGTCGTGACCCTCCCGGCGTCCGGAACCGAAGTTCGCGGTGGCTGTCGATTGCCTGACCCTGCCGCTGCGTGGTCGGGTTGGACCGCCCCCTGGTCCGGCTGGCGAACCGCGGCTCATGAGTCGAACACGGGGCCGGTGGTGGACCCGACCTGTCGGTTCTGATCGGCCCAGGTCGGTGGGCCCTGGGGATCCAAGCTTCCTTCGGTGCTCGGCAGACGTTCCAGGTAGTCAGAAACCGCTTTGGTCACGAGGAGGTTTGCCGAGACGTCCCGTTCGGTCGCGACCCGATGCAGGCGACGGTGAATTGATTCGGGGAGACGGACAGCGGTTGCTATGCGCTTCTCTTCTGACACTCGGGGACGGCCCATTTCCAGACCTTAGCGACGCGCTGTGACACCGCCGCGGATAGGCGCGCGCAACAACGCGCGCTTCACCTCGTCTGGTCCAAGGGGAGACAACGGTGTGGGGTGGGCCGAAACCCTCCCCACACCGTGATGCAAATCGGCCCTTTTGGGGCAATTTGGCTGCCAATTGCTCAGCCCAGGCCAACTGCGTCCTCTGACCCCCCATCCCATCTCCCATGGGAACTTCGTCAAACTAGAATTTGTCACTGACATGTCGCTGACACCGTAAAAGGCGGGCCGAGCTGCAACCTGGGACATGCGACGAACGTCCTGCGCGTAGGTAACTGAGGGATGATCTCGGACGGATGTGAAGGGGGGGGAGGGCGCCAGATGCTTCGGGCGAACATTTTTGGTGGCCTGCGGCTGGTACTCGACGGCGCCGAGGTCGACATCGTCGGAGCCCAACGTCGACGACTCGTCTCGTTGCTCCTGGCAAGTTCCCCCGAATCGGTTGGTGTGTCCCGCCTCATCCAGTGTCTGGACCCCGACGCTCGGAGCTCGAATCCCAAGAACGTCGTGCAGGCACACATTCGCCGACTCCGGCGAAGTCTCGATCCTGGTCTGGCCGGTCGTGATTGTGTCCACCTGCGATCGGTGGGGGACGGGTACGCACTCGTCCCGGACTCCATGGACCTTTGGGACTTCCGGCAGCTGATGTTTCGAGCCTCGTCGCTGCGGAGGATCGACCCCGCCAGAGCGGTCGATCTGCAGTCAGAGGCGCTGGCCATGTTCTCGGCTCCGTGGGGCGAGCCGGGCGAAGATCCGCTCCTGAGAGACGCTGCGATCTCCGTCCGGACCGAGAAGCTTGCTGTTCGGGACGACTGGATGGCGACTCTCCTGGAAGCCGGCCTGGCTGCCACCGCGGCGGACGAAATGATCGCAGCGGTGCGCAGAGAGCCGACCCGGGAGCGACGGTGCGTCTACACGATGCACGCCCTCTATCGGGCGGGACGACAGGCTGACGCGCTACGGCTCCACGAAGAGATCCGCATCGTCCTTCGCGACGAGTTGGGTGTCAGCCCCGGTGAGGCCATGGAGGAGATGCACGCCCGGGTGTTGGCACACGACCCGACACTTCTCGCCCGGCACACCACCGTCGATGGCCGCATTGCCCGTGACAGCACGAGCTTCGTCGGCCGAAAGTCAGAGCTGGGAGCCATCTCGGACCTTCTCGGCAGGCATCGCGTCGTAACGGTTTGTGGGCTCGCCGGAGTCGGCAAGTCCCGCCTGGTGAGGGAATGGTTGGAGCGGGACTGCACCATGGCGCGTGCGCTCTGGGTCAGTGTTCCTGTTGCCATCGACGGTGCGAATGAGTCTGACGTGACCGGAGCGCTGAGCGACGCGCTCGGGCTGGGCGAATCCGATGAACAATCCCATCAGGATGAGCGTTGGGCCTCCGTGCGAGCATCGCTGCCCCATGAGCCTGGGCTGGTGGTTGTCGATGGAGCCGAGAGCTGCCTAGACGACACGGCCCATGTCGTACTGAGAATCTGCGCTGCTCGACCTGCGCTACGGGTCCTTGTCACCTCCCAGGTGCCCCTCGCGATCTCGGGTGAACAGGTGCTGTTGTTGAAGCCGTTACCCATGCCTGTCGACGGTGTGGGTATCGAAGGATCGGCGGTTCAGCTTGCGAAGGATCGGATGGGACCGGGTATCGGTCTCGCTGCGGCCATCGAGTTGTCCGAGCGTTGCGGCGGACTTCCACTGGCGTTGGAGATGATGGCCGGCACACTCGAAGCGGTAGTCGATGGCACGGCCGAGCTGGCCGAACCGGAGGACCCGGCCGGCCGCCCTCCCCGGGACGGGAATCGGAGTGATCCGCCTGATCCGGCCGAGATCCTGAGCAAGGTGGTCGACTCTGCAGCAGCGCACCTATCGCCGCGTGCGAGAGAACTTCTGAGGCTCAGCTGCGCTTTGCCGGCGGGCATCAGCATGGACGCCGCCGAATGGGTCTGTGGCAGGGACAGGGCTTGGAACGTGGAGGACCCCTTCGAACATCGACGTGTGATGGGTGAACTTGTCCGCTCCTCCCTACTCCGGAGCACTCCGGCCCGGACCGGAGTGCGGTTCGTCGCACCCGAACAGATCTCGAGGCTGGTCACTTCGACGATGTCGGCCGGGACCCGCGACGACGCCGCCCGAGCGAATGTTGATTACCTGCTGTCCGCTCTGGAAGCTCGCCGACCCCGCCAAGCCCTTCGGGCCGACCCTCGCTGCCGCGAACTTCTGACGGACGAATCCCCAAACGTCGTTGCGGCCCAGAGGTATCTCGCCGATCGGAATCCAGACGCGTTGGCCGAGTTGCTCATTGCCCTGGTGACCCACCGACGCCAGAGCAACGAGAAGCACCGGATCAAACGGTGGGTGGAACAGTTGCGTTCAGAACGACCAACCGACGGGAATGCCGACCCGCGGCTGATCATCTGCTCGGCCATGCTCGAGCCTGACCTGGCGGCCGTTGGACGTCGCCGTGCAGACATTGAGCTGGCCGGTCGGATCATCAACTCCGGGGACCTGCGGGGGAGCGGTTGGTCGATGGCAGTGGCCGTGCTTCTGGCGGTGGCCACCGGCTGGAACGGCGAACTCGGGTTGGCGTGGGACCACATGTCCGAAGCCAAGCGGCTCGCGGACGGCAAGCCGTGGGAGGACGCGGCGGTCGACCGATATCGGAGTCTGCTGATCTTCGCCGATGGTCTGCCGGACGAGGCGGTGAAGCTTGCTGAGGAAAGCGCTGACCGGTTGGAAGAATTGGGCGATCCGGATGAGGCGCTCGGCGCGCTGTACTTCGCGATCACGATTGCTCGGACTGCATGCAGAGGTGAGTTACGGCCATTGGTCGAACGTGCATCCCACCTGATAGGTGCCTCGGAGACCTCATACAGCCCGTTGATCATGGCTGAGCAGGCGCGTTGCGCCCAGGAGGACGGAGACCCCGGAGCCATGAATTTGCTGGCTGAAGCCGCCGCGGCGCTGGAGGCAGCGGGATTGTTACGGACTGCTGCGACAACCCGTCGAGACCTGGGACTCATGCACCTGGCGGAGGGGAACGTCCAGAGGGGCGAGCGCGAGCTGCTGCAGAGCGCAGAGGCACTGCTCCGGTTGGACCCGATGGGATCCGCGCTGGCGATCGCTGGGCTTGCCGTTTGTCAGGCTCCAAGGAGCCGTGGGCCGTCGGCCGATCTGGCCCGCATTGCGTGGGCCCTGACCCGTACAAGTGGAACTCCGCTCAGTAGCGCGGAGCAACTCCAGCTGGAGGACCTGATCGGAGTTCCGATGTCCAACACCCAGACGGGCCAGACCGGCGATTCGACGATCATCGACCACGGGTTGAGACTCCTGGACGGATATTCGACCGGGTCCGGCACCTAATCTTCGGTCGGCGCTCAGAGGCTCGGCGCTACCATCCGAATGTGACTGACGTACCGGCTGACAAGCTGTTCCTTGGCGAGACACTCGATGCAGAACGTGCACGGAGCGGCGAGCAGGTTCTGCTCAAATCCGACGACCTGACGACACACGGAGTAATCGTCGGAATGACGGGCTCTGGAAAGACGGGCCTTGGCGTCTCCTTGATCGAAGAGGCGTTGCTCCAGGGCATTCCGACCTTGATCATCGACCCCAAGGGGGACCTCGGAAATCTGCTGCTGACGTTCCCCGATCTGAGTCCGGAATCGTTCGCCCCGTGGGTCGAGGACGCGGATCCCGCTGAAGTCGCCCGTTCCTGGCGCGAGGGCCTTGCGTCGTGGGGAATGGACGGCTCACGAATCAAGGCCTTGGCCGACTCCGCCGAGTTCACGATCTACACCCCCGGGTCGACCAGCGGTGTGCCCCTCAACGTCATCGGCGGTTTGCAGCGGCCGCCCGAGGGCACCGACGAGGAGACGATCGCGGAGGAGATAGGCGGCTATGTATCGGGCCTTCTCGGCCTGGTGGGGATCGAGGCCGACCCGTTGTCGAGTCGCGAGCACATCCTGATGTCCAACCTCATCGCGATGTCGTGGTCGAACGGGACGGATCTCGATCTGCCGAGCCTGGTCGGCCAGGTGCAGTCGCCTCCATTGCGCAAACTCGGTGTGTTCGAACTGGACGAGTTCTACCCGCAGGCCGAACGGACCAAGCTCGCCGTTCGTCTCAACGGCCTGCTCGCTTCACCCGCTTTCGCTGCATGGGGCAAGGGCCAGCCCCTGGACATGGACGCCCTGCTGTCGCCCGGCGGTAGGCCGGGCTGCGCCATCGTTTCGATTGCCCATCTGTCGGAGGAGGAGCGACAGTTCGTCGTGACCCTTGTCCTGTCGCAGCTGGTCACCTGGATGCGTCGCCAACCGGGAACCGAGCAGTTAAGGGTCCTGGTGTATTTCGACGAGGTCGCCGGATACGTTCCGCCCACAGCGGTGCCACCGGCGAAACGTCCGATCCTGACGCTGCTAAAGCAGGCTCGCGCATTTGGGGTTGGCCTGGTCCTGGCGACCCAGAATCCGGTCGACGTGGACTACAAGGCCTTGTCAAACGCCGGTACTTGGATGATCGGCCGCCTCCAGACCGAACAGGACACATCAAGGTTGGTGAGCGGTTTGTCGTCCGCCGACGGAAGTGTGGACAGCTCATCGCTGGCTGGCACGATCGGCAGCCTGAACAAGCGCGAATTCCTGCTCAGGCGGCCCGGAAGCTCAGCGACCGAGATCTTCACAAGCCGCTGGGCCATGTCCTATCTACGTGGGCCACTTACCCGCGAGCAGATCAGTTCCCTGATGAGCAACAGGTCGACCACGGGGGACGCGGCGCAGGCCGAGCCGGCCCGGGTCGGGGCACAGGAGCCATCGCCATCGACCTCAAGTTCGACTTTGCCGGAGTCACGGGAAGCCCCGGGAGCGACGTCACCGGGGTCGAGCGCAGCTTCGGAATCGCGCGCTTCGGGATCGAGCGGATTGGCCGGTGGCGGAGCCGACGACACGACCGTTGTCATGCCCACGATCGCGTCCGGGGTGCCCGTCCACTGGGTCGATCCCGCTGCTCCCTGGATATCGGAGGTGCAAGGCAACCCGACCGGAATGGTCCTGGAAGCAGCGCTGGTGGCGACAGTCGAACTTCTCTTTGACGACACCAAGCTGGACCTGCGCGACACCCAACAGTTCGAGGGCGTCTTCTTCCCCCTCGGCGCGGCAACAGACCCAGCATCTGTCCAGGCAGTCGATCACGACCCCCGCGACTTCCGGCCCGATGCCCCACCTGCGGCGATCTACCGGATTCCCGAAGTCAAGCTTTCGGACAAGGCCTACTTCACGAAAGTCCAGAAGGACCTTGTCGACCACCTGTTCCGAACCCGAACCGTCGACATACTCGTGAACTCCGAACTCAAGCTCGCCAGTAGACCCGGTGAGTCGGCAGAGGAGTTCGCTGCTCGCTGCGAGGCTGCGGCCGATGTCGGCGCCGACGCCGAGAGCGCCAAGGTCGCCGGCCGGATCCAAGCGAAGATGGAACGGGCAAAGGTCGCGCTGGGAACTGCCGAGGACCGCGCCGCCCAGGCGGAGCAGACTCAATCCAGTCGCCGTAACGACGAACTGTTGAGCGGTGCAGGCGAACTGCTGGGTGCGCTGTTTGGTGGTCGAAAGAGCGCACGGAGCCTCGCCAGCAAGGTAGGTACCGCAGGTCGACGACGGGGGCGGAGCTCCGAGGCGGCTCAGAGGGTCGCCACAGCAAACAACAGGGTCGAGGAGAAGACGGCCCAGCTAGCTGACCTTGCAGACGAATTGCAGGACTCGATCGCGGACATCGCCGACGCCTGGGATACCAGGGCGGAGGCGGTCGAAACGGTCCAGGTGCCGCTTGAGAAGACCGACATCAAGGTGAGTGAGTTGTCCGTCGTATGGATCCCGGTGTAGTCGGGCCACGTTTGCAGAGACGGCGTCGGGGGGTAGTTCGGTGAATGCCAAAACCAGGGGCGTCCTCGCGTAATTCATTGACCGTTACTGCTGGTCAGGAAGAGGTGTTCGACATCCTCGAAGATCCTGACACCTATCCGGACTGGCTCGTGGGGGCGAGCCGGATAATCAAGGTCGACAGTACTTGGCCGCGGGTGGGATCAAAGTTCTCGCACCGGATCGGCGTCGGACCGTTTGTGATGCCGGGATCTACATCTATCAAAGTCATCGACCGGCCATCCGAACTCGTGCTCGGTGCTGGCATGGGTGTGCTGGGTGAGGCCACGGTTCGGTTCCGATTGGAACAGGTGCCGGCCGGAACCCAGATCACTTTGGAGGAAACCCTCACACGAGGACCTGCTAGAACCCCTTGGAGTGGGATTCGACTGTTGCTCGGAACGGCGCTCCGGGGACGAAACGCCATTTCGCTATCGTCGCTCGAACGGGTGGTACTCGCCCGTTCGGCGGGGAAGTCCACTGAGCCTCGCAGCACCAGCCGCCCTGCCGTAGGCCGTCAGCCAGAACCGAACCGGGCCCGTAGCAAACGTGCCCGGTCCTGATGAAAGTTTGGATATCGATGCCAGCTCTAGTCATGCCCGAAGTGGCCTGCTCGGCCGAGAAGAATGGATATATCGCAGGGAATTCCGGTGACTGAGACATTCGACGCGGTGATCATCGGAGCGGGACACAACGGCCTGGTCTCGGCAAACTTGCTTGCAGACGCGGGCTGGGACGTTCTGGTCCTCGAAGCTGCAGAGGAGGCAGGTGGAGCAGTCCAGTCCGACGAACTTCACCCCGGATATGTGACCGACCGCTTCTCGTCCTTCTACCCGATGACAGCGGCGTCGCCGGTGATGGCCGGACTTGAACTCGAACGGCACGGCCTGAGGTGGACCCATGCTCCGAAGGTCTTGGCCCACATGAAGCCCGACGCTCCAGCGGCGGTTCTCTACAAGGACCCTGAGCGGACCGCCGCAGGGTTGGACCTGGCCGGGGCGGGTGACGGCGATGCATGGCGTCGCTTCAGCGCTCAGTGGTCGCGTATCGGAGCCCCGATGCTCGACGCTCTTCTGTCGCCGTTTCCACCAGTCAAGGCGGGGCTCAAGCTCGGCTGGGCGGCACGTACGGAGTTGTGGGATCTCGCTCGGATGTCCGTTCTACCCGTGCGGACCTTGGCGGAGGAGAACTTCAAGGGTGTCGACCCCGGGTTGCTCCTGGCAGGCAATGCGCTACATGCGGATGTGACCCCGGATGCCGCCCCGAGCGCGTTCTTGGGCTGGCTGTTGGTCGGACTGGGTCAGAGTGTCGGGTTCCCGGTTCCGATCGGAGGGGCAGGTGAGATCATCCGGTCGCTCATTGCTCGGCTCGAATCCAGTGGCGGAACGGTCCGGACAGGTTCACCTGCGCAGTCGATCGAAGTGAAGAGCGGGCGCGCGACGGGTGTCGTGACAGAAGCAGGTTTGGTTGCCGCAAGACGCGGGGTCATAGCGGCCTGCGACGCTCAGATCCTCTACGGAACGCTCCTCGACGATTCCGACATTCCCGACGCGTACATGGCGCGGATGCAGCAGTTCCGACGCGCGAACGGCACCGTCAAGGTCGACTACGCACTTTCGGCTCCCGTGCCTTGGAAGGACGACCGGGCCGCTGACGCGGGAACGGTCCATGTGGCTGACAGCATCACGGAGTTGACCCATACCGCTGCACAGCTGTCGAGCGGAGAACTTCCGTCGGATCCATTCCTTCTGATCGGACAGATGACGGTGGCCGATCGGACCCGTTCACCAGAAGGAACCGAGTCGCTGTGGGCATATACGCACGTGCCACAGGACGTGGTCGCTGACGCAGGGGGACAGATCGACCACAAGGGAAGGCTGTCCGGAGCAGCCCTGGAACGATTTGCCGAACGTATGGATGACCGTATCGAGTCACATGCCCCGGGGTTCAGAGACCGGATCATCGCCCGGCGGGTCGTGGGTCCTGACGACCTGGAGGAGGCGAATGCGAGCTTGATCGGTGGCGACATAAGCGGCGGTACGACGCAGCTTCACCAGCAGTTGGTCTTCCGTCCCGTGCCCGGCCTGGGTCGGGCAGAAACGCCGATCCGAGGACTGTTTCTCGGGTCTTCATCTGCGCACCCGGGTGGGTCAGTCCACGGAGCCTGTGGAGCGAACGCGGCTCGCGCTGCCCTGGCGCGGCGACGCCTGGACCTTACGAAGAAATCGCTTGTGGTCGGCGGGCTCGCTGCTGCGCCGACCCTCGCGGTGCGACGCCTTCTGCGGGGCGGCGAGGAGTGACAACCAGGATTGACAACCCGGAGTGACAACCCGAAGGCGACCGTCCTGATGTAAAACATCCGGCCCGACGTGGAGGACGAAAGGGTCTCTTCTCAGTATGCGCGATGCCGTCAGCCTCGGTCAGGATGGGGAACGGCGATCACCTTGAGGCCCTTGATTCCGAGGAAGTCCTTCGGATTGCAGGTATGGACCGGGATGTCGTTCGCAATCGCTATCGCAGCGAGCATGGCGTCGTACGCACGGGCGGCAGGTTTGCGTCCAGCCGACCGAAGAGACTGAGCGACCCGCCCAAACGCGCGCGCTGCTGCTACATCGAATGGAAGTGGGGCGAAGTCCGCCTCCGCCTGTTGGAGGTGCGCCTGGCGGGCAGCTTGAATCTCGGCTGTGGTCGCCAAAAGCGGTCCTACGGACAACTCGGCCAAGGTGATGGCAGTGATCAGCGGTTCCGTCGGCAAGGAGTCAAGGTCGGTGATCCGCCCCAGAAGGATCAAAGTGCTCGTATCGAGGATGCCTGTCGACATGTCAGGTATGGGCCACGTTAGATGGAACTATCCATCAGAGAGTCAATATCGGAGCGGAGATCATCCGGATCCACATTTGGCAAGAGGGCCCGACGGCGCCGCAGTTCTTCGAGAGAAAGACCAACAGGAGGCAGTGCGACAAGCTGCGCTACCGGCTTTCCCGCTTTCGTGATCGTCATGCGCTCGCCGCGCTGGGCACGATCTACGACGTCGCCCCCGTGGTTTCGCAGCTCCCTGATCGACACATCAGTCATAGTGGCAGTGTATCACGCGTGATACCGATGCCGATGCGATCGACGCGCGACCGCGCAAACGGGCGTCGACCTTCAGTGAGCAGGCGCTGGATCTGGCACGGCGAGCGTGGCCGAACCACAGGAAGATGATTGACCGGCTGAGCGATTGGGTACGTAAGTCAGGCTGAACGGCCGACCCGAGGAGACCCATCGATGTCAGATGCCATCACCCAATTGAAGGACGACCACGCCAAGGTCGAGAAGCTTTTCAAGAAGTATGAGGACACCACCGATCGGGCAATGAAGACCCGTCGGAAGCTCGTGGACCAGATGATTGAAGAGCTTTCCGTCCACGCAGCGATCGAGGAGCAGGTCTTCTATCCGATCTCCCGTGTGCTGTCCGCCGAGGCAGAGGAACAGACGCTGGAGAGCTTGGAGGAACACCACCTGGTGAAGGTCGTGCTTGCGGAGCTCACGAAGCTTGAACCCGACGACGAGCGGTTCCATCCGAAGGTGACCGTCCTGATGGAGAACATTCGCCACCATGTCGAGGAAGAGGAGAACGACCTTTTTCCGATGATGCGAGAAGCTTTTGGTCGCAACGACATGTCCGATCTGGGTGACGCCCTGAACGAAGCCCGTAAGTTGGCGCCGACGCGACCACACCCCGGTTCACCCGATACCCCTCCAGCCAACCTTGCAACCGGCCTGGTTGCCGGGATCATCGACCGGATTCGCAGCAGCATTCCCGTGTGAGGTTGATGTCAGCCGACCTGCCCCATAGGCGCCGGTAGCCACTGCGGCAAAGCGAGCTTGCGGATCTCGAAGGCAACCCGCGACGAAACGTGACAGTTTCGGCGCGCTATGGCAGTCATCGTGGTGTCGCCGTCCTTCACTACTCTTCCGACAGTGAGGGGGGCGAGATGAAGTCAAAGATGAACAGCCGTGCAGCGGGCGAGCGACAGAGCTTCGCCAAAGGGCACCTTTTCGTAGTCCGGGCGGATCTCACTGCATTTGCCTGTGAGGCGGTACTTGTACCGACTGACGACCGGTTCATGATCGAGAAGCCCTGGTTGAAATTGGTCGGGCTTACCCAAAGGGGCTGCCTAAAGGCCGAGCCGTGGAGGGACGGAGAACTCGCACGTGTCGGTTCACGGTCTGACGGGCGGCTTGTAATCCTCGGGCGTGTGGCAGCTCTCGGCGGCCTATCGAACGATTCCACAGTTGCCATTGCCCATGCCGCTGACGTCGCCGAAAGGTTCATACGTCTCGCGGCTCAGGAGCTTGGCAACCTCCAGACGGTACTAGAGCGTCCCACTCGAATTGTCCTGCCCTTCATTGGGACAGGCAACGGAGGTCTCTCGGATGCAGCGGGCCAACTGATCGCCCCACTGATTGTGCGTCTTCGAGCGGTTGCTGAGGACACCGGCATCGATGTGGTGCTCGCCACTGTCAGAGAACTCTCTTGGAACGCGATCCAACAGGTGCGCCGCACGAGCGAGTTCTCCGATGCCTGGGGGCTAGACGATGGGCTTGTGGGTCTGGCCCGCCGCCTTGCTGAGCACGCAAGGTCCCGCAGACTTGTCCTGTTCATGGGCGCTGGCGTCAGCGCAGATGCCGGCCTGCCCAGATGGGAAGAGCTGCTCAAAGAGACGGCGAGACGGTTGGAAATGGAACAGCCCGAAGCCGAGAAGCTCGAAAGGCTCGACCCTCGCGATCAGGCGAGACTCCTGGAGAACAGAGCCGGCTCGAGAAAGGCATTCCTCAAAGTCCTGGAGAGCCAACTCTCACACGCGAGATTTGGTCTCACCCACGCGCTGTTGGCTTCGCTCGAAGTTGAGGCGGCGGTGACAACGAACTTCGATCGCCTCTACGAGCGGGCCTGCCACATACCACGCCAGCCCGAGCGGCGTCCGAAAGTCCTGCCCTACGAGGTCGCCGACGATGTTCGGCCTTGGTTGCTCAAGCTTCACGGAGATCTTGGCAGGCCTGACGTTGTAATCACCCGTTCGGATTACTTGAAACTCGCTAGGGATCGGGGTGCTCTTTTCGGCATTCTGCAGGCGCTCCTGGTTACCAAGCACCTGCTCTTCGTTGGCTACGGGATGGCTGATGACGACTTCCACTCGTTGGTCGACGAGATCAATTCAGCAATCAATTCGGACAAGACGACGCACTTGGGCACAGCGCTGGTTCTCCACGAACCGATATGGAAAGACCTCTGGTCGAATGCGGTAAGCATCAAACAGGTCGGCGACGGTACCTTCAGCGAGAACGCGAGGACGATGCAGATTTTCCTGGACCTAGTTGCCTGTCTTGCAGTCGATGGTTCGACCCATCTACTCGAACGCGACTTCCGTGGACTGTTAAGCAGCCAGGAGCAAGAACTCGCCGATCAGCTCCGTGAGATTCATCGCGAGGTCGACAACTTGCCGGAGGGTTCGGCCGTACGGCTTGCGTTGTTGGAGTCGCTACGCGGCCTTGGGCTCGATTCCTCGCCTCAACTTGGGTGGAGTCATGACGAATACTTCCACGCCTACTGGATAGAACCGGGCAGGGTACTTGCAGGGGAGTATCCAGGGAGTCAGGACAGCAAGAAGGCTGAGGCGAAGATTGAGCTGCTAATCGATCACGGGGTCAGAACGATCATCGACCTGACCCAAACCAAAGACGGGTTGACGCCGTATGGCGCCATACTTGAAGAGGCTGCCGGGCGTCGAGGAGTTGAGATCCAGCGGATCTCAATGCCAATTCCGGACATGGGAATTCTGGGCTCCGACGGATACGACAGGATCATCCGGATCATCGCCGAGGGGAAGGAACGTGGAGCGGTGTACTTCCATTGCTGGGGAGGCATCGGACGAACCGCAACCGTCGCAGGGTGCCTGCTGGTCGACTCTGGATATACAGGTGAGGAGGCTCTTGAGCGCATCATCGAACTGAGAGCCTTGACCAAGAAGGCCGATCAAAAGGCGCCACAAACCGAAGAGCAGATAAGGGTGATCCTCGATCGAGCCCTCCTCCCA
Organism: Microthrixaceae bacterium; assembly: GCA_049647585.1. Taxonomy (GTDB): domain Bacteria; phylum Actinomycetota; class Acidimicrobiia; order Acidimicrobiales; family Microtrichaceae; genus JAGQSZ01. The sequence goes on from JBARXY010000028.1 coordinate 157,341, forward strand.
TAAGCATTGGAAGCTCCTATGCAAGCTATTCGACGTGACGAGGTGGCCAAAGTGTCACATCCAACTGTGACGAGCCAAGGATCGAATGTCCCAAATGCGGTGGCGAGATGGCTTCCTCCCAGATGATCTTGTGGCACTAGGACTCTCGGGAAAATTGGTCGAACCCATATAGCTGGGGTGCTCACCGACCAGCCCGCCACCCCTACGGAACAAGAAATGTCGCAGTGGTTCCGCCTGCGCGGGCCAGCCTTTTGTCAAAGGTCACTACTTGGGCATCCAGCAGTTCGGCCAGGGCGACGTATGCGGCGTCGTAGGCAGTCATGTGTCCGCGCAGTTGCCAGATTCTCCCCGCGAGAATCTCGTGGTCGTACCGTTCGATGTTGAAATCCGTTAGGTCCTCGATGGCTCCGGCGGCTCTGTGAGGATCCAATTGGTCTAGGTGGCAAAGGCGACGGAGGACTTGGGTGACTTCCACCGATATCAGGTGGGGTGCGCAGGGTGTGCTGGACGATTCGGAGAGCACCGCCGCCACCCGTTGACCAGCCGGGGTCCACAACAGAACTTCTATGAGCGCTGATGCGTCTAGAACGATCACCTTGCGTCGCGCTCAGCGCGGACAAGTTCAGCCGCTGCGCTATCCAGGACGACGGTTCCACGCTCTGCGATCCGCGCGAGCAGCTCGTCAGAAGTGGGCCGGTCGAGCGATCGGCGCAGCTCTTCGAGTGCCAACTCGGACAGCGAGCGACCCTGTTGTGCGGCGCGGATCTTCAGGCGCCGGTGGATGTCCTCGGGGACATTGCGGATCTGCAAGTTCTTTACCGCCCGAGACTGTGTCATGCAGTATGCATTGTAGCATGCTGATTGCATGCCCCCCAGCGTGATGTCCGCACTGGAGGTCCGCACTCGAGGTCCGCCTCCCTCGCACCAGAGGACTTCACCCCATCGACTTCAGCCGGCAAATTTTGATTCAGAACGGCGTGGCGGCTGTACCGAGAACGACGAAACCCCCGCCATGGCGGGGGTTTCGAAATGTGCGCTCGGCGGGACTTGAACCCACAACCTTCTGATCCGTAGTCAGATGCTCTATCCAATTGAGCTACGAACGCGTATTCAGGACGTGACTCTAGCAATCAACGGCTGCTTCGCTCCAACCACAATTGGCCCAGCCCGCGTGCCTCTCCCGAACTGCTCCACAAAACTGGTCGGCAACGATTCGGGCCGGCACTACTCCAGGGTTCAGGTGCTGTAGGCACGCTCGGAGCGGATGTCGTCGGACCGATGGTCATGGATGAACCTCGGCTAGATAAATCTCGGGCACGATATGCGCCATGCCCCAACCTGAAGATGTTCCAATAGGCCTGCCAGTTCGTTGGAAGGCCACGGCCTGCTTCGTTGTCCTGGCCATGATCGCCTTCACGATCGCCAACGTCGCCATATTCTCTGACGACGACAGTTCCGACGACGACGGGGACGAACAGGCTTTGGACGAGCCGGTCGGTGGTCGGGAACGTGACGTAGAGGATCCCGACATCCAACGGCTCGTGAAGGCCGCCGCCCGCCTTGACGCCGATGCTTCCACCGCTGCTGGCTACCAGGAAGAGATGGCCGACCGGACAGGTCCCACTCTGCTGTTCGTCCAGGATGCCTTGTCCGGCACCTTCCTTCCGTCGGACGTTCCTGGTGAGCATTGGCTCGAACTACACGGCGCCGACGAGAACACCCTCTGGTTCGAGAACCGTCCTGGAAGTCAGACCGGAGCCATGTCGAACCAGGAGATGCTCGACCAGTTCTTCGCTGGCTCCGACGCCGACGAGGTCGCCGAACCGCCGAACGCCGCGGTCGACGCCTGGGATCCAGCCACCAACAGCGACATCGTTGTCGGGCTCAAGCTGTTGGACGGAAAATGGGATCCGGCCACCAAGACCCTCCGCTACCGCGTGACCGAGCTTGTCGAGACCGGCGCTCCAGCCGCTGGACCGAGCCGTATCGGGGGTTCCCTGCCCGCTGCCTTTGATGAGGTCGGGCTGTTCATAGATGACGGAATCCGATCGCCGGGGAACGCCAAAGGGAAGTTGATCGCCGACATCTACACCTTGGTGGCCACTTTCGTGGGCTACATCACTGACCGTCATACGTGCTCAGCGGTGCTCGAGAACGTCACCGACGACACTCTCAAGTGGGTGACCGACGACTCGAAGGGCACCGACACGTGGCGTCAGAATCCGACGCGTGACTTCGAATGGGCCGCGTATTGGACGACCTCCGCCGGGTTCATGCGCGGCTGTTGGAACTGGGTGCTCTACAAGGGGCCTCGTGGCACCGTAGCGGTTGGCACCTCGAACCCTTGGTCCGGGTCGAACAACTCCACGTGTGAGACGACCGGCGTCTACAAGTGCGTCTACCAGATGACCGGGAAGGGCAGCAGTCGTGGCAACACCTATATCGTCACCTACTGCGTGTACGAGGACCGAGAGGGCGAGATGTACTGCCTGGCAGACTGACATACACGACAAACCGCAGCCGAAAACGGAAGGACACCCCGGCCCTGAGGGGTTCGGGGTGTCCTTATGTCCTGAGACATCACATTTGGTGGAGGCGATGGGAATCGAACCCACGACCCCTGCCTTGCAAAGGCAGTGCTCTAGCCAACTGAGCTACGCCCCCAGAGTCGACCACGATACCGAAGTTCCGGCTACTCCCGAAACTTGATGCAGACGGTGAGCTGAGAGACCGCCGAACGGCGGGCGTCACCACGGGCCGGTGGTCGCTCGCGGTCGAAGAACGGTTTGGGGTCCCGGCCGAATCGGCGGGACCCCAAACCAGGACTGTGAATTGCTGACCCCTGAACCCTCAGACGCCGCCGTCGCAGGCGCCGCCAACCGCGGTCAACCACGGAGTGAAGACGATCTGGGCATTATCGACGGGACCTTGGACGATGGCATCCCCCGGCGGAGTCGAGGGACCGCTCGCCGATCCATACCAGTTGCAGGTGGCATCAAGGTCACCGGCAGTGATCACCGGGGTATAGGTGCCGAAGTCTGGCTTGAACCGAATGGCATATTCGAACTGGCCGGTGAAGGAGTTGTTGTTCGCCTTCAGACCGGCAACCTGCCCGCCTCCGGGGACCCAGCCGCCCGAGCCCTCGGCCACTCCCGACATGCACTGGGATGTGTCACCGGTGGTCACGATGTTGATCCCACCCTTGTTGTTCAGGAACGAGTTGGAACTGATCACGTTGTCGTTCGTGCTGAACTTCTTGCAGAGTTGCACGTACACGGCGCTCGAAAAGCCCTTGAACGTGTTGCCGGTGATCTGGTTCGAAGCGTTCGACACGGTGATGCCGGCCGGTGTGGACCCACTGGTGATCGCTCCTGCATCGACCGAGTTGCCGGTGACCGTCACGCCCGGCATTGGAGCCTGTCCGGTGTTCTGACCGATCGACATTGCCCGAGAGGTGATTCCGTCGAACACGTTGTTGGCGATGCTCGCCGAGACGATCGGATGAGTGACATCCGACTGGGCAACGTTGACGGGACGGCGCCAGTTGACGAACGCGTTCTCGCTGATGTCGATGTAGCCGCTACGAACATATATGGCGTAGTCCGCCATGGTCGTGCACAGATAGCTGCAGTCGGGCACGAGTGCGTCCGCACCCGAGAACACGTTGTTGACGATCGAAACCGTCGGTCCACCGAACAGGTTGATCAGGCCGACCGCAGATGTCGAGACCAGGGCCGGATCGCTGGTCGGATCAACTCGGAATCCGTCCAGAACAAAGCTGTTCTCGGCGACAGAAGTTCCGCCACCACGGAAGCCCTGGACAACCGACTCAGGTCCACGTGGCTGGGCGGTGACCCCGGCTGCGACTCCGTAGTTGGCACCCTTGAACGTCAGTGACTTGTTCGGGTTCACGATCTCCGGATACTGCCCGGCTGCCACGTAAACGGTGTCGTTGGCGTTGGCCTGACCGACCGCGTAGTTGATCGTCAGACATGGACTTTCGCTTGCCGAGCAGTCAGTGGAGTCCGATCCGGTGGTCGAGACATAGCGGCCGGCGACAGCGTTCGCCACGGTGACCGTTGTCGTTGCCGTGCCGGTTGCGGCCTGGTTGTCGGTGACGGTGAGAGTCACGTTGTAGGTCCCGGGAGCAGCGTAGGAATACAGGGGATTCGCGTCGGTGGAGGTTCCACCGTCGCCGAACTCCCAGAGGTACTCGTCGATCGTTCCGTCAGTGTCCACAGATCCGGCCGAGCTGAACTGGACCTGAAGCGGCGTGACCGCGGAGGTCGGAGTTCCTGCGGCTACCGCATTTGGCGCTGCATTCGACGGCGGTGGACCCTCCGGCGGCACGCAGCCGATAGCAAACAACGCGACCGACGCCAGAGCGACAGCCGCAGCCATACGTGATTTCTTCATATTGCCCCCAAGCAATCTGATTGGTGTCCGTCATTCGCCCGCCGGACGACAATCAGAGTTCCACCATCGGGGTCGCTCCACAAGGGCCGGCCCGAATTGGCCGATCTCAGAAAGTTGCAGGAGCTTGTAGTCATCGACGACTTCTACTGGCGAAGTTCGCCTTCGGCGACGAGTCGCTCCAGGGTCAACTCCGGGTGTTCACTGATGAGTCGCTCCATCCAGTAGGTCGACTCGAAGACCGCCAGGAGCGAACCGTCGCGCCGTGACAGTACGTCGACGCCCTGCATCGCACGGAGTGCCGGCATCGACTCGGCATCGGTGCGACGGGCAACCTTGAAGCCGGTCATGGTGAACTCGACCGGTGCGCCGAACTCGTTTTCCAGCCGGTGTTTGGCGACCTCGAACTGCAGTGCTCCGACCGCCGCGAGTACCGGCGCCTGATCTCCGTAGTCCTGGTCCAGAAGCACCTGCACGACGCCTTCCTCGTCCAGCTGGGAGATGCCGTTGCGGAACTGTTTGGTGCGGCCGACGTCCGTCGTTCTTGCGATAGCAAAGAATTCGGGGGCGAAGCTCGGGATCTCGGGGAAGGTGACCTGTTCGTCGAGCCACAGCGTGTCCCCGACGCGAACATCGGTCGCGTTGACGAAGCCGACCACGTCACCGGGGAACGCCTCTTCCAGCGTCTCGCGTTCCTGGCCGAACACCGAGTGTGCGTACTTGGTCGCGAACGGCTTGCGGGTCCTGTCGTGGGTTACGACGACACCTCGCTCGAATCGGCCCGAGCAGACCCGCAGGAACGCGATCCGGTCCCGGTGGGAGCGGTCCATGTTGGCCTGGACCTTGAACACGAAACCCGAGAAGCGCGACTCAAGGGGCCGCGGCACTCCAGACGCGTCGTTGCGCGCCGAGGGGCTTGGGACCTCATCGATGACCGAGTCCAACAGCAGTCGCACACCGAAGTTGGTGAGCGCGGAACCGAAGAACATCGGAGTCGTCTCACCCTCGAGGAACATCTCGCGGTCGTGCACGGCGCCGGAAAGGAGTTCGAGTTCATCCAGGCTTTCGGACCACGAGGCGCCCTCCTCGGCGAGCGCGCGATCCGCCGGAACGATCTCCTCAGGAGCCTCGGTCGACCCGCGGGCCGTTCGTGTGAAGCGGATGAAGTCCTGGGTGCTCCGGTCGACCACGCCACGGAAGTCTCCAGCGATCCCGACGGGCCAGGTCATGGGCGTGCAGATGAGCCCGAGCTTGGACTCGATGTCGTCGATCAACTCGAGCGGGCTCAGGCCAGGTCTGTCCCACTTGTTGATGTACGTAAGGATCGGCAACCCTCGGCTTCGACAGACCTCGAAGAGTTTCTGGGTCTGGGCCTCGATACCCTTTGCGGCATCAAGGACCATGACGGCGGCGTCACAGGCGGTCAGAACTCGATATGTGTCCTCGGAGAAATCGCGGTGACCGGGCGTGTCGAGAAGGTTGACCACGCAGTCCCGGTAGGGGAACTGCAGGACGGTCGAGGTGATCGAAATACCGCGCTGTTGCTCCAGCTCGAGCCAGTCCGAGGTCGCCGAACGACGGTCGCCGCGCGCCTTGACCGTTCCGGCCTCCCGACCCAGCGCACCGCCGTACAACAACAGTTTTTCGGTGAGCGTGGTCTTACCCGCATCAGGGTGCGAAATGATGGCGAATGTTCGACGTCTCGAGGCTTCGGCGACTGGACCAGCGGGGGAACTCACGCAGTCAGGAAACTAGTAGTGGCGGCGGAACGCAAAGTGACGCGGAATCGAGCCGACGGAGTGCCCGGAAGTCGGGTCGGAGATGCGGATCAGATGAGCGACTTGGCTACGTCGATCAAAGCGTTGGTGCGCGGGTCCCCGGCGAGGCCTAGTTGCATCTGATTCATCGCGTAACCGAACGCCAGACCACGATCCGGGTCGGCGAAACCCACGGCTCCGCCGGCGCCGTAGTGGCCGAATGCCCCGTCGCCGCTGAACGGCGAGAAGTCCGAGTTGCGCATGAAGCCCAGTCCGAACGGAATGGGGAACATCAGGACCGAATCCGGACCTTCAGTTCTGGGCTTGATAGCATTTTTGAGGGTCGCTTCGTCGAGAAGACGAACGCCGTCGACCTCACCGATGCACGCGGCGTACATCCGTGCCAACGACTTGGCGTTGGTGATTCCGTTCGCTGCCGGGACCATCGCGCTCCAGACCCGTGGGTCGTTCCAGCTGTCCTGGTTTCCGAACGCTCCACCGGGGGCCGACAGCGCTCTGCCTGCCAGGTTTCCCGGTCCGAGTAGAGCATCCAACATGGACATGAACCCACTCGGCGCACCGCCAGCCACGGCACCGCCGGGCTCCCCGGATCCAGTGGGGAGGAGCCCTTCGGGAAGTTGGAAGGGGATCAATTCTGAGACCCGATGGTTCTGTTCAGGGGGCAGCCCGATCCAGAAGTCCAATCCGAGGGGAGTCGCCACGTTGGCGTTGAAGAACTCGCCGATGCTCTGACCCGACACCCTGCGAACGATCTCGCCGACGAGCCAGCCGTAGGTGACTGCGTGGTAGCCATGCTGGGTCCCCGGTTCCCACAGTGGCGAACTTTCGGCCAGGGCCTGGGTCACGCGGTCCCAGTCGAGCGCCTCGTCCAGCGTCAACTGCTCCGAGGTGTCGATTAGACCGCTGCGGTGACATAGGAGCCAGGACACCGGAACGTTGCCCTTGCCAGCTGCTGCGAACTCCGGCCAGTAGTCGACCACCGGCCGATCGAAGTCCAACAGGCCCTGTTGGGCCAACACATGTGCACACACCGCGGTGGCGCCCTTTGTCGCCGAGAAGACCAACTGCAGGGTGTCGTCCCCATAGGGGGTGCCCGCCGCGGTGACTCCGCCGGTCAGGTCGACCACAGCCTCGCCATCGACGTAAAGACACAGTGATGCGCCGACCTCGCCCCGGCTGTCGAAGTTCTGGGCGAACTCGTCCCGAAGTCTCTCGAACCCCGGAGCAACGACCCCTCTTATCTCTGCCATGCGAGCCTCTTTGACGCTGAGAGCACCCTGGGTGGGTGTAATTACGGCCCGAGCGTACTGAATGTCGCCACTCGGACACCTACCGCTCCACTGACGAAGGACACCTCGGCGCGGATCACGTGCTCGCCGTCGGCGAACTTCGAGGGATCCACATGGGTCCCCAGGTACAGGTCCCACGGTGGGATTGAAGCCAGCGCCACCGGGGCTCCATCGATGAAGAACTTGACCGACCTGATGTTGGGCAATGACACGATTATCAATGACGGAGCAGTCATCCTGGCTCTGTCCAGAGCCAGGGCAGGTCGGGGCGGCAACTCGACCGAGGTAGGCGCGTAGTACAGCCCCGTGGACTTCTGGGAGGCCGGATCCGACGAACCGCTGGAACCCGGCTCGGGGGCCGTCGGCTCGCTTGTCGGCGTCCCGGTGCCCGGCGTCTCAGTGCCCGGCGTCTCGGTGCCCGGCGTCGCAGGGTCCGATGTTTCAGGGTCCGGCGCGTCGGATCCTTGGACGTTTTCGTTATAGGTGGTCGAAGGAAGAACCAGTGGGTCAGGGCCGTAGCGGGTATCCAGCAGGCCTATGTCCGACTGGTCGGAACGAGCTGCGTGGGCCTGGAACGCCATCGGAGCTACAACCGTCGACGTCATGATCGTCGAGGCGGACAAGGCCATCAGCACCCGGGCGAACTGGACCCCGAACCTCATGGAACTTCACCCTGAGCTCCTGGCCCGGTCTGCACGGTCACTTGCCAATTATCCTCTGCTGGTCGTCCCGCGTTAATGAGCAAATGCCGCGACTCGAGCTCACTCCACGTGACCGGGGCACCGTTCGAGCCACTCAGAGTGTTGATCTCGACGGTGACATGCGGGGCTCAGGCGGCGTCGTCGTTGCTGGCGGGCTGAAGATCGATGATCCCCAGCCGAACGGCGGAAAGGACCGCGTGGGTGAGGCTCTGTGTGTCCAGCTTGCGGTACACCGAGTTGAGGTGGTTGTGGACGGTCTTCTGGGTGATGCCGAGTTGGCGTGCGACCTGTTTGGTGCTCATGCCGTCGGCGATCATCTGGAGTATCTCGACCTGGCGGGTCGACAGGATCTCGAGCGACGGGTCCACCGTGTCGACGACCTCCAACATCGATGCGGCCAGATGCGGGCTCAGAACTTCTTCGCCTGCGAGCGCCCGACGGATCGTGTCGAGCACATCGGCGAACGAGGTGCCCTTGGTCATGTACGCAATTGCGCCGGCCTCCAACGCGTCCCTGGTGCGCGACGGGTCGTCGTGCATCGTCAGTACTACGACCTTCACATCCGGGAACTCTTCGCTGATCAACCGAGTCGCACTGACCCCGTCGAGGACGGGCATGGACAGGTCCATGAGAACCACATCGGGGCGGGTTTCACGGACGACCTTGACCGCTTCCTCACCGTTGTTGGCTTCACCGACGACTGTTTCGCCAGCGTTCTCCAACCCACGACGGATGCCGTCGCGAAGTATCTGGTGGTCATCGGCAAGTACGACTCTCACTTCACACCTCCGCTGGGTTTGGATCCGAATCTGAATCTCAAGGCTCGCCTCATGTGGTCCCCATCGGCACTTTGGGGTCGGGTAATGAGCCCCAGTCGCCCAAATTCCCTGCGCTGACCGTCACTCTGGTTCCCTCCCCGGGTGCACTTTCGATCTCGAGGTGTGCGCCGACGGCGTCGGCACGCTCCCTCATTCCAACCAACCCGTACGCAGAGTCTCTTACCCCGTGTGCCGTTATGAAGCCTCTTCCGTCATCGGCGATGACGAGTTCGAAGTTCCCGCCGTTGACGTTCCAAGTGACCCTGACGCGGGTCGCTCCGGCATGTTTCGAGATGTTGTTGAGCGACTCCTGCAGAATGCGGAACAACTCGTTCTCGATCGGTACGGGTAGGCGTTCATCTGGTCGGGTCACTTCGAAGGTCGCTTCGATTTTGGAGCGGTCCGCGAACGACGTCACCAGGTCCTTACCCATTACCGCCAGGGGCTTCTCGTCGTTGACGCCCGAGCGGAGCTGACGGAGGGTCTCGCGCAGCTCATCCAGCGCGGACTGGACGTCGTCGTAGAGCTTGCTCAGCTCGTCGTGATTCGAGGACTCACTCGACATGATCCGCTCAAGCTCGAAGCCGATGTAGGTCAGCCACTGACCGAGCCGGTCATGTAGGTCTCGGGCCAGGCGGACCCGTTCCTCCTCGGCTCCGAGTGTGCGAAGACGGCCGAACCACCGCGCGTTGTCGATGGTCAGGGCGAGAACCTCGGCCATGTTCGTCATCAGGTTCACATGGCGGTGCTCGAACCTACCCTCCTCGGGATGCTCGAGCGCCAGGACTCCGACTGTTGTCGAGCGGGCCACGAGCCTGGAGTAGAGACCGCTCTTCATGCCGACCTGGATCGGCGTGTAGGTGGAGTCCTCCTCGAAGTTCACCAGGATCGGAGTGGATGAGTTGAGAGCTTCGCTGAAGACCTGCGGTAGCCGGTTGGTCCGGTAGGCGGGGTTGAGCACGCAGCCGTCGGCGAGACGAGGAACCCACTCGCGCGAGTTCTCGTCATAGGCCAGCAGGGCAATGACCCGCGCTCCGAAGGTCTGCTCGATCTGTCGTCGACTTGCGTCCAGGGCATCGCGCAGAGTGAGGGAACTCGGCAGGGTTCGGGCGACGCTGTTGACGAGGGCCAGCAGTTCGTTGGCGTCGTTGAGCGTGTCGATCTCGCCCGCAAGTTGTCCACGTCGGCCCTCTGCGTCGAGCAGGCGCTGACGAAGAAACCCTGCGAAGACCAGGACCACGACCAGGGTCAGGATGACTGCCAGGTCGCGCTGGGTGTCGACCTGTTGGGAAAAGTTCGAGTCGCCGAACGGTATGCCCAGGGCCATCGCTGCGAGCGCGAAGCCCGCACCCCATGCGCCGGCGACGTAGCCCCAGCCGAATGCGATCACAGCGATCGCCGCCATCAGCGCAAAAATGAACGGGCTCTCCAGGCCGCCGTTGTAGCCAACTGCAAGACCCATCAGAATGACGTCGCTGGCAGACGCGAGGCGGTCGCGGGGCCGCTCCGATGCGAGGCGGATCGGAATGATCGTCCGCCATGTCGTTATGAACAGGCAGACGCCCACCGCTATTACGGCGTTGTAGGAGCCTCTGAACGCGTCGGGCGCAGTGAAGGCGATTCCGAAGCCGACGGCTCCCCAACGCAGGGAAGTGAGTGCAGGAGCGACGCTTGCACGTACCGCTGGCGGCAGGTTGAAATCTCGGGTGGAGTCATCGAACCCGCCGAAGGGGATCGAGCGGAGCGCGGCGATCGCCTCGGGCACCCGAAGGCCCCTTCCGCGGCCGGAAGCACCGGTATTTGAATCAGTCGACGTCATGACGGGTCCCGTGTCACACCCTACCTAGTGGCAAGATCAATCCGGTGTTGAAGGTCATGGATCGGTTGACGCCTCTCACCGGCACAATGATGGTCCGCCGAACGCGAACGGGTGATGATGGCCGGTCGTAACATGGGCCGCCATGGGCAACGAGGCTTCGACAAGCACCGCTGGGGTCACCGTTCCCGAGGGCGCCCGCCGTCCTGACCGCAGGCGGGTGGTTTCGGCAACCGGAGTCGAAATTTCCGTGGCCGAATGGGGCGACGAAAGTGCCCCGCCGATTCTCATGGCCCACGGCGGCTTCGACTTCGCCGAGACACTCAACCGGTTCGCTCCAATGCTGGTGGATGGCGGTTTCCGGGTGGTGAGCTGGGACCAGCGGGGCCATGGCGACTCGCAGTGGGCACACCTCTACAGCTGGGATGCCGATGCCCGTGACGCAGCCGCGGTGTTGGCGACGCTGCCAGAGGGTCCAATTCCGCTGGTCGGCCATTCCAAGGGCGGGAGTCTGATGATGTCGCTCGCAGAGATGGCTCCGCACCGGGTGTCGGCGCTGGTGAACCTCGATGGTCTGCCGTCGGGCAACAACATGCCCGACGTCTCCGAACATGAGCGGACGCGGATGCAGGCGGACGAGATGGAGGCCTGGCTCGCCCACCGTCGCGGACTCATCGGAAAGCAACGCCGGCCCGGAACACTCCCGGAACTAGCCGAACGGCGCGGCCACATGAATCCCCGGATGTCGCGACAGTGGCTCGAGTACCTGGTCACGGTCGGCGCCCGTCACGATGACGACGGCTGGCGTTGGAAACTCGACCCGACCATGCGGATGGGAGGGTTCGGTCCGTGGCGTCCGGAATGGTCGATGCTGCGGCTGCCGGGGCTCGGCACACCGATGTTGGGCGTGTTGGGAACCGAGATCGAATCCATGGGCTCGGGCACTACTGCGGCAGACGTCAAGCCATACCTTCCGCCCGGCGCCCGACTCGTCTCGCTCGACGACGTCGGACATTTCGTCCATATCGAGAAGCCCCGACTGATCGCCGACCTAGTGCTGGAGTTCCTGTCATGAGTCCCGTCGACGACAGCGAAATCATCTGGTTGCGCCACAACCGGATCGACTTGGCGCTCCACCGGCTCTCAATTGGCTCGGACCCGTCTTTCCGACCACTCCTGATACTGCACGGGCTGGGCGAACGAACTCCGCGGAAGGTTCCCGACTTTGTCGACTGGCCGGGTCCGGTATTCGGCCTGGACTTCACCGGGCATGGTTGCTCGACCGTTCCTCCGGGTGGCGGATATACATCCGAGGTGTTGACCGGCGATGTCGATTCGGCGCTGGCGCATCTTGGTGCCGTTACGATTTTGGGCAAGGGCCTGGGAGCCTATGTGGCTCTGCTGATCGCCGCAGCAAGGCCTGCTCAGGTTCTGGGAGCAGTATTGACCGATGGACCTGGCCTCGCCGGGGGTGGTGTGCAACCCGGCTCTCCGTCGCTCGCGTTTCCGCCGCCGTGGTCCGACGGCACTGCCCCTGACCCCTTGGCATTGCTCGAGCTATCGCGAGATGTCCGTCCACCGGACTACGCCCAGAACCTGGTCCGACTCGCCACTGATCGCAGCGAACTCGACAAGACATTGATCGTGTCGGCTGTCGCCAGACCTGAATGGCTCAAGGCAATTGCAACTGAACCGGGTGTCGGGAGCGGCACGGTCCAGGAAGCGCTGCGGTACTTCTCGCAGTAGGGCGGCCAGGCTTCCCGGACTCTCCAAGTCGGCAGGGCCTCGTCAGCCCGCCTCGTAACCGGCCTCGCAACCAGCTTCGTCAGCCGGCATACATGAGTCAGCCGGCGTCGTCACCCGCGGACCCGGTGGATACCGCAGAGGTCGCCTCGACGTTGTCGAGGCGGACGATGATCTCCTCGACCTTCAACCGGGTCGCATCCAGGCGGTCCCGACAGGTGCCGACCAGAAGCGCGGCGCGTTCTACACGTTCGGCGAGCACGTCAACATCGAGTTCGTCGGATTCGAGCTCGGACACGATCGCAGTCAGCTCTGCCATCGCAGCAGCGAAGGCGATCACCTCGCCCCCCGAACCCGTGTCGACCCCGTCCTGGTCGTGTCGGTCTTCCGTTTGGCTCATTCAGGTCTCCGTGGTGGGGCTGGGGTCGTGTAGGAGTGCTGTCGAGTCAGGCCGGTCGGTGGATTGCACCACCGACCGGACGATCCCGTCCGCGAGCACCGCCTCGATAGTGTCGCCCGGCTGTACATCGTCGATGCTCCGCAGGAGTCTGCCCGAGGCCGTCCGGGTGATTGACCATCCTCTGGCAAGTGCGCGCTTGGGGTCGTGAGCCCGTGTCTGGGCATCGAGGGCAGCAAGCCGTCCTTGGCTCATCTCGATCAGATGTCGGGCGGAGCGTGTCACGCGTCGGGCGCGCTCATCGAGGGTTTCTTCCAGAGCGCCCGTGGTGCGTGGCACGACGAAGACGAGTTGTCGCCATAGGTGCTCGACCCGGTGACGCTCGTGTGAGAGATGGCGATCAGACCCTCGTCGCAGTCCGGCCCCGGCCCGGGCCAGGGTCCTATCGATCTCCGCCAGTGCGGCTGAACTCGATGACACCACGTCGGCCCAATCGGATTCGATCGAGTCGAGCGAACCTCGGACAGCATTGACCACCATTGCAGCAGCAGCGGTCGGGGTCTTGTGGCAGGTGTGAGCCACCATGTCGGCGATCGAGGAGTCGATCTCGTGGCCGATTCCCGTAATCACAGGAACTCTTGCGTTCGCAATGGCCCGGGCGATCGATTCCAGATCGAATACGGCCAGGTCGGTCCGTGCGCCGCCGCCGCGAACCAGAAGAATCGCGTCGATGGGCAGGTGGGTCGCGGTGTCGAGCGCCGACAGGATCGTCCGCTCGGCGTCCAGACCTTGAACCCGGGCATCGAGAACCGAGATGTGCAGACCAAGTCCGCTAGTCGTCAGTTCGCCCAACGCATCGGCGTGTGCCGCGCTGTTGACGCTGGTGATCAGAGCGATCCGCGAGGGGACCGGAGACAGCGGGACCATGCTGTTGCGGTCGAGTAGCCGTTCGGCGGATAGCGCAGAAAGGACCCGCTCGCGCATCTGGTCGAGTACGCCCAAGGTGAATGTCGGGTCAATACCCGTCATCCTCAACTGAAGTGAGCTCCGCGACGCGTAGGTACTCAGACGCCCACGAATGCGGACACGGAGTCCATCTCCAATTCGGACGTTGCCACCGTTCGCGTTGAGAAACCTGTTGACGATCTGGCGTTCCTTGTCGAACAGCGTGACCGCAAGAAGTGGTGGGTACTGGTCGTCGACCGCATCCGAATCGATGAGGTCGAAGTACACATGCTTCTTGGCGGAGCGTTTCAGGTTGCGGATCTCGCCCTCGATCCAGATTTCGCCGCCGAACGCCTCGTTGAGGATGACCTCGATCGCCCGGTGTAGTTCACCTACTGACCAGGTTGATATCAGGGCATCAAGCGACGGGTCTTCACCATCATCGAGGTCGGTCTGGTCGAAGAGCGATGGCTCGCCTTGGGAATTCACCCTGCAGCGTCGCTGCCTTCGACATTGGAACTGGCGCGGCCACCGGCGGCCTCTTCAGCCTCTTCGGCGAGGTCCAACTCGTCTTCGTCGGGCCTGACCACCAGCACCGGCGACTTGCAGTGCCGCGCCACATACTCACTGACGGAACCGATGACCAGGCGTTGGAACCAGCCCCGACCGTGTGAGCCGACCACAACCACATCCGGGTTGAGCTGCTCCGCCAACGCGCAGATGACTATGCCGGCAGATCCTTCGATCAGCTTCCGCTCGACGATCGCAGGGTCGACCCCGATGGCCTTCATCGTGTCATCGAGCTCGTCCCGACCTTCATCGAGGATGGCCGACCGGGCTCTGGATGATTCGGCGGGAGAAAGCAGATTGCCCTCGAAACCACCCGCTCCCGAATCCTCGGAAACGCTCGTGTCGGCGACTGTCAGCAAGGTCACCTTTGTCGGCTTGAGCAGTTGCGCACCCCGCCGTGCGGCGGCAAGGGAAACGGTCGATCCGTCTGTGGCTATCAATGCATGCATTTCTACCTCCGGCAGCGAGATGTCCTGCTGTGTCGAGTCTGCCACGCCATACCGACAGTGACCCGTGAGAAGGGCTGCGATGACCGCGACAGTGGGTTCGTGCATCCGCAGTTACCCAAAGTGGCCCCGACAAATCACCCACTGTTCATCAACACGCACCTCCGGTACGTTTCTCGACATGGCCGGGGGACGTTCCAACTCGCAGGGTGCCGATAGTTTTACGAGCACAGAAATGTCGCGCCGCAGTGTGCTGCGTTGGTCGGGAACGGCCGGGATCATCGCAGTCGGTGCGAGCGTCGTCGCTGGATGCGCGGCCGATATTCCCGAAAGCGCTGGTGCCGACGCCAACGGGGTCGTCACCCTGCCTGGATTCGTCAGCCGTAAGATCGCCGTCGCCGGTGAGCCTGTCGCCGGCACGGGCTTCGAATTCCGAGCCTTCCCCGACGGGGCGGCGACGTTCGTCGACAAGGCGGTTCCCGGTGGTTGGTATCTGGCCGTGAACCACGAGATTCCGGGTGCCGGAGGGGTCAGCTCCATCCGGTTCGCCCCCGACGGAACCATCGTGGACGCCTTCTCGATCTGTGCCGACACGGGTCTCAACTGCGCCGGCGGGGCGACCCCTTGGGGAACTTGGCTGACAGGTGAGGAGTTCGACTGGGGCCACATCTGGGAGTGCGACCCGACCGGAGCGAAGAGCGCGGTTCGTCTCCGCTCCATGGGTGGTTTCTGCCACGAGGCCGCGGCTGTCGCCAAGGATGATCGCGTGTATCTCACCGAGGACCGCCCCGATGGTGGTTTCTACCGGTTCACTCCCGAGACACCCGGTGACCTTTCCAAGGGACTGTTGGAGATCGCCACGGGCGCCGAATCCAAGGGCCCCGTCACATGGGTGAAGGTTCCCAATCCCGACCCGGGGATCCTTCAGACCCTGTGTCGAAATCAGGTGCCCAACACCATGTCCTTCAGCGGCGGCGAGGGAATCGCAACCCTCGGCGACCTCGTCTGGTTCTCGACCAAGAGGGACGAGCGGATCTGGCAGTACGACCTGCGGACCGAATCGGTCGAACTTCGGTATCAAGCGGGTGGATCCTCTGCGCTGTCCGGAGTGGACAACCTTTGGATCGACACTCGCAGCGAGGCGCTCTTTGTGGCCGAGGACGGCGGCAACATGGAGGTCGTCATGTTGCGTCCCGACAACACCCTCCTACCGGTAGTGCAACTGCCCGGACAGGACATCAGTGAGATAACGGGACCATGTTTCAGCCCCGATGGGCAGAGGCTGTATTTCAGTTCGCAACGAGCGCCGGTGGGCGATCTGGGGCTTCCCCTGGGCATCACCTACGAGGTCACCGGGCCCTTCGATGACCTCCTCGGTCGTACCGCTTAGGCAGGGCTGTGGCGGCTTGAGCTGTCGTTGGCCTCTGCCTGCATCATCCTTCACGACAAGCGCATGGGCGGCCACCAAAGGCTTGACCTCATTGCATCTCATTTGATGTCCAACTATTGTCATCGCGGTGCTGGCGGACTCGCACCGGCTGACTAGGGACTCGCAGTAACCCGCAGTTCCGCCGACGGACATATTCCGGCTGGTGGTTCGTCAACATCTGAGATATCGGTTCCGTGCAATTTCACTCCTTGGAGGATTCTCGTGGTTGCTGCCGTGACAGCCCTTGATCGTCGACCCGTTCTCGCCGATCGGCTTGCTTTTCTGCAGGCCCGAACGGCAGCGCTCGTCGTGGGTGGGGCCCTTCTGACCGCAGTAGCCTCCCAAGTGCGCATCCCGCTGGGCTTCACCCCCGTGCCGGTTAACGGACTGACCTTCGCAGCTCTGCTCGTCGGCGGAGCGCTCGGCGCTCGGCGGGGGGCGGCGGCGATCGGCCTGTTCTGGGTGTTCGGCGCCTTGGGACTTCCGTTCTTTCAGGCCGGTAGCTCGGGGTGGACCTACGCGACGGGCGCAACCGGCGGTTACCTCATCGGTTCAGTGCTGGCGGCCGCCGCGGTCGGTTCGCTGGCTGAGCGAGGGGCCGACCGTCGGGTTATAACTTCGGTGCTGGGGATGATCGTTGCGAACGTCCTGCTGATCTGGGTCCCTGGCACGCTATGGCTTTCGCACGTTGTCGGCGTTCCGGTTCTCGGCGCTACTGACAGCGGATGGTCGATGGGGATCGAACCGTTCATCGCCGGTGACATGGCCAAGATGGCGTTCGCCGGTCTCCTGCTGCCCCTGTCGTGGCGGCTTCTGGGCGAAGGCGACTGAAACTGTTTCTGGCAGTGGCCGACAGCGTCACTCTGGCGTACGTCATGGTGCTTGGACGCGCGGTCACTCTGCCCGGAGCGCCGAGCCCCCACGACGTGGCAGGGCACAGCAGCGGGTTAGCCCTCGGGGACTTGGTAGCCGCAGGCCAGAAGTGAGACGGTGCTCGTGACCACCTGTGCGATGTCGGTCGAGCCGTTAGGGTTGAACCAGCGGTGGATGGAGTTGCACATACCCAGGATGGAATTGACCACCACGCTGGGCGGCAGATCACGCAACGTGCCGTCCTCGACTCCGTCGACGTACACCCCACGGAGGATGGTGGCGTAGTTCCGGCCCCAGGCCTGAACGGTGTGCTTGGCCTCGGGCGACAGGCTGCCGCTCTGGACATCGAAGACGGCGTTCACCTCGAGGTTGGCGAGGAACGTGCGGAGGTGCTCCGTGACGAGCTGCTCGAAGCGCTGCCCCCCGCTGCCCGGGCCTGCCGCCAGCTCCTGTGCACGCGCAGTTGCAGGCACGACGATCTCCTCGTAGATCTCGAGAAGCAGTTGTTCCTTGTTCTTCGCGTAGTAGTAGATGGCCGCCTTCGTGAACCCCATCTCGTCAGCGAGGTCCTGCAGCGTTGTGGATGCGTATCCACGCTCATAGAAGAGTCGCGTTGCAACTTCAAGCAATTCTCGGCGACGCTCCGACCCCCGTCCCCGGCCGTTCGCGGCCCGCTTCGCTCGGCGCAGCGCCGGGTTGCTCGGATCGCCATCGTCGTGCACAGCCATCTGGATGTGAGGCATCAGCCGCTGCTCTCTCCCGCTTAGCGTCGCCGAACTGCGACAGGGACACGGTCTTACTGTCCAGGCTCATGTGACCACAACCATTCCCCTTTACTCCAGTCCGGGGTGTGTGCCCACCTTGGCTTGGTCCGCGTGTACAGTCTCGCTACCAACCAACCGTTTGATCGAAAGGCGAATCTCGTGAGCTATGACGTGATCGTGGTAGGGGCAGGGACTGCTGGGCTGGTGACGGCCTCGCTACTGGCCCATCAGGGCAAGAAGGTCGCAGTGCTCGAGCGCCAGAAGTACCTCGGAGGCCGGGCTATGGAGCATCGATACCGCGGTCACCAGATCGGCATGGGCTCACACCTCGTCGAAGACCCGGGCGACAGTCTCACCAGAGTGTGTGACCTCATCGGCGTTCCACTCCAGCACAGCGAGCGAAGCGACTCGATGCCGTTCTGGGACGGCGATCGGTGGATACCGATCCAAGAGAAGTACACCGGTGAGGCCAAGCTCGGGCTTAAGCGATGCATTGAAGCATTGACGTCGATGTCCTACGAGGAGATCGACCTGCTCGACCACATGCCCATGCGGGAATGGATGGCCAAGTACACCGATGAAGAGGGCGCATACCTCGTCTGGGAAGCCATCTCGATTCTCGAACAAATCACCGACAAGTGGTACGACCATTCGGCATCCGAGAACCTCTACGTGCGCAAGATGCACTACGAGATGCGCCGGACGGCCGGATATTCGTTCTGGCCGATGGGTGGCTGGGAGCGGCTCTGGAAGGACATGGCCGCCAAGATCGAAGAGATGGGCGGCGAGATCCACACCTCCACCACGGTCGACAAGGTGCTGGTCGAGGACGGGTGCATCAAGGGCGTGCGCCTACGCGGTCCCCGTGGCAGCGGACAGTCCGGCGGCGAGGTGATCGAGGCCGACCAAGTCGTGATCAACGCTCCAGTCTGGAACATCCCGGCGCTGTTTGATGAGGGAGTTCTGCCCTTCAACCTCCTCCAGCGCATCAAGCTGCTCGCCGACAACCGCAACAAGGCCTGTTGGATCGGATACTGGATCGCCGCAAAGGAGCCGGTCATCGCCATGTCCGAGCGGGAGATGGCCTCGTTCCAGTCGACGCCCCGGACGGGTCTCGGCGGCTTCACGCTGAACTTCACCGGCTACGACCCCGACGTGTCGCCCTCCGGGGAGTACCTGACCTGCGTCGGGGCAGCATTCGACGCTACGCAGCATTACGGCGACAAGGACTGGATCGACCGGAAGTTCGAGGAGTTCTGGCTTGACATCGAGGACATGATGCCAGCGGCGAAGGGTGCGATCTGGACGAAGAAGCATCTCGTCACCACCTACGGAGTGGTGAACAAGCCGGGTCTGGTAGGGGCGGTTCGACCGGATGCCGAGGTTCGCGAGATTGACGGTCTCTACCTCACCGGGGACACCACTCGCAGCCGTGGCATAGGCATTGACAAAGCGGCGCGTTCCGCCATCACGACCACCGAGGCCGTTCTCGGGGAGCGCCTGCCAGCGTTCGCCACGACCATTCACTACTGAAAGCGAACTATGACGATCCAACCGGAGCAAGTCCTCTCCTTCATAGAACTCGACCAGATCGCGTCGCTTTATGGGACGCTCATCGATCACCAGGACTGGGGTCGGTTGGGCGAGGTCCTTTCAGATGACATCGTTTTCGATTTAACCGGCATCGGCAGGGGAGTCCTCGAGGGGCTACCCGAGGTCCAGCGCTATATGGAGCAGGATGCCATCCATCCGGCAGCACACCTCGTGGCCAACGTTGTTGTCCAGGAACTCGATGACAACAGCGGCAGGATGTCCTGCCGGTTGCTTGCCGTACAGGGCGACGGCTCGGTGGTGGCCGGCGAGTATCAGGATGAGGTTCGCCGCACCGCTGCTGGATGGCGGTTCTCGCGGCGCGCCTTCACCTACACCCGCCGATCCCGCACCGGGGCAAACTGATGTCAGCGCTCGAAGGCCGCGTTGCGCTCGTCACCGGTGCAGGCCGCGGGGTGGGACGCGGTATCGCCCGAAAGCTCGCCCTGGAGGGGGCTGTGGTCGCGGTCAACTACCGCCGCGATGAAGAGTCTGCCCAGGCGACAGTCAGTGAGATCCGCTCCGCGGGCGGAACTGCGGCGGCATATCAGGCGTCCATAGATCGTTGGGACGACTGCGAACGGATGGTCCGTCAGGTCCTTGATGAACACGGCAAAGTCGACATCCTCGTCAACAACGGGGGCATCGCCTCAAGTGGGGCCACAGTCGTCGACACTGATCCGGAAGAGGTCAGCCGGCTGTTCAATACTCACGCGCTGGGGCCGTTCATGTTGAGCAAGCTGCTCATGCCGCAGATGCGCTTGCTGGAGCGCAGCGACATCATCATGATTTCGAGTTCGACAACCGCCACCGCCCCGCCGATGAGTGCGCCATACACGATGGCGAAGTCGGCGATGGAGACACTGGCGCGAACACTGACGATCGAAGAGCGCGAGCACGGCATCCGTGTCAACACCATCGCTCCTGGACTGGTGGCTACAGACATGGGCGATCGGCTCGCGAAGGCGATTACCGGTGGTGAGGCGGATGGGGCGGACGCCTTCGGCGCGGGGTCACCGTTCGGTCGGGTGTGTAGGCCCGAGGACGTGGCAGCCGTGGTCGCCTTCCTCGTCTCTGAGGGGGGATTTTACATAACCGGAGCCCGTGTCGTTGTGGACGGTGGCTCCGACCCAATTTTCGGTCGCTAGCCCTTGACACCGCGTAGGTTGACCTGTTTACTTTACGATTAGTAAGTGACGACTTAGGGGGATAAATATGCAAAATCGACACCGCAAAATCGCAGCTCTCGGAATGTTTGTCGTGGTGGCGCTACTCAGCGCCTGCGGCAGCAGCGGGAGTGATTCGTCCGATCCGCTCGGGGGAAGTGGTGACGGTTCAGCGGGTACTGGCGGTAGCTCCGCGAGTGGTCCGATTCAGGTCGGCTACATCGGCGACTTCACCGGTCCGAACACCGGCTCCGAGGTGCCATACGTCAATGGCATCCGCGCCGGTATCGAGTGGGTGAATAACAACGGTGGTGTGAACGACCGCAAGATCGAACTGAAGGTCGAGGACTCGAAGTTCGATGTCGCCACCGGCACCGCTGCGTTCCAGCGCCTCGCGCCGAATGACGACATGGTCGCAATGATGGGTCTGAACGGCTCTTCGGTCATCGCCGCGCTGGCGCCCGAGGTCGACAAGCTCGGAATACCCGTCGTGGGGCCTGCGGCAACGACCGAGGAAGGCCTGGCTTCGGAGAACTTCTACAACCTACAAGCTTCGCTCGAGGACCAAGGCACAGCGTTGGTCAAGTACCTGATGGAGCAGCAGCCGGGTGCGAAGGTCGGCACGGCTGTGATCAACGTGGCCTCCGGAACCGAGTGGGAGTCAGTCATCAAGGCTGCCGTCCCCGCGAACGGTGGAACCACCGTCGGCTTCGAGAAGCTCGAACCGGGTGCGGTCGAGGCCAGTTCACAGGCAAGCGCGCTGAAGAACTCCGACGTGGTCACCGTGCACAGCAATGTGCCCCTCGCCGTCGTGCTCGTGAAGGCGCTGCACGCCCAGGGCACTGATGTGCCTGTGTATGCCAGCTACGGATCAATGGGCGAGACGCTCTGGCAGGGCGTCGGCGACGTCGATACCAACAAGATCTTCGGCGTCAACGGCTGGGCGATGTACTACGCCGACGTCGAAGGCGCCGATGATCTGAGCGACGCGATCGAACTGGCCGGCCTGAGCAAAGAGGACCTCGGATCGACTGCTGGCTTCACGCAGGGCTACGTCGCAGCCAGGATCCTCGCTGAAGCGATGACCGACGCTGGAGACGACCTCACTCGTGAGTCCCTGCACAAGGCCCTCCGTCGGACGGAAGGCTTCGACACCTATGGGTTCGCCGGCCCGGTCAACTGGTCCGGAGGCGCCCCGCACAAGGGCGTAGAGCAGGTCCGCATCTTTGGCTGGGACGAGGCAAAGGGCCAGATCGTTCCCGAGACGGACTTCATCAGTGCCGAGGACTGACCCCCAAGTCCTCCACCTCTGGAGCAGCGCTCCGGAGTAGGCGCCCCCGGTGGCGCTCCAGCGGTGACACGGTCGAGACCCACTCGAACGTCGTCCCCGATGCTGGAGCGCCACCTCCCAGGGGCTCCAATTGTTGGAGCGCTCGAAGCGCTCTGACTCAACCCTGGTGTCGGCTCTGCGAACGAGCACGACCGCTTGACGTAAGACAGCATCCACTCCCTTTGACGCTGAGGTTCCCTTGACCGAGTTCCTGAACGCAGTCGTGAACGGCATCGGCCTTGGCTCGGTGTACGGCCTTGTCGCCGTCGGACTCGTTCTTCTCTTCAAAAGTACGGGCCTGCTCAACTTCGCCCACGGCATGCTCATGACCACTGGCGCCCTGATGGCGGCGGCGATGGTGAGCGGCGGCCGAAGCTTCTGGGCTGCCGCTGCCATCGCAATCGCAGTCACCGCTCTGCTCGGCGGTCTAATCCACCTGACGGTCATCCGTCCGCTCGCCACTCGCGGGCTCTTCGCCGGTGTCATGGTCACGATCGGCCTATCTGAGGTAATGCACGGCGTCCTCAGCATTCACTACGGCCCGGGGCAACGTCTGCTCCCCCCACCTATCAAGGTCAGCCAGGTCGAGATCTTCGGCGGTGCAAGGATCTCGACGACCCTCCTGCTGTGCCTCGCTGTGGTTCTCACCGCGGTCGGTCTGCTTGGTCTGCTCTTCCGCTACACGCTGCTCGGCGTGCAACTTCGTGGAGCATCACAGAGTCCGCAGCTGGCGGCCGGGTTTGGAGCCAATCTCGCGCTGATCTTCACTATCGCATGGGTAATCTCGGCCGGTCTCGGTGCGACCGCCGGCATCCTGCTCGGCACGCTCTCAGTGATCGAGTTGACGCTCGGCGACTTCGCCCTGCGAGCGTTCACGGCCTTGATCGTTGGCGGAGCTGACAGCATTCCCGGGGCCCTGGTTGGCGGGATAGTTGTCGGGCTCGTCGAGTTGCTTTCGGGGACCTACCTCGGGAGCGAATACCGCCTGGTCGCGA
The DNA here is from genome assembly GCA_049647585.1 of Microthrixaceae bacterium. Lineage (GTDB taxonomy): Bacteria > Actinomycetota > Acidimicrobiia > Acidimicrobiales > Microtrichaceae > JAGQSZ01. The sequence goes on from JBARXY010000028.1 coordinate 180,404, forward strand.
CGATGGGACTCTTGCTCGCCTTTCTCGTCATACGACCTACCGGGCTCTTCGGCTCTGGGAGGCTGCGCCGCGTATGAGCACCACCGTGACCCCCATCGCCGTGCCTGAGGTGAGTTCGACCCGGATGCCAATCCGGCCGATTAATATCGGCCTCATCGTCGTGGGCTTGCTGCTTGCTCTCGTCCTGCCCCACGTCGTCGACACGTACTGGCTTTTCCTCGCCAGGACACTCGGGATCAACTTCATCGCGGCCGCTGCCCTCAACGTCCTTCAGGGCAACGCAGGCCAATTCTCCCTAGGGAACGCAGCATTTCTCGCGGTCGGTAGCTATTCGGGAGCCTTCTTCTGGGTCCAACTCGGCCTTCCGTTGCCGGTTGCGTTCGTCGGCGTTGCGCTGGCGGGTGCCCTCGTCGGGCTCGTCGTCGGGCTTCCCGCGCTTCGACTCCACGGGATCTACCTACTGATGTCGTCGCTAGCCGCACACTTCATCGTGGTGTTCGTCGCCAGTCGGTACCAGGTCGCCAACTTCGGCGTCGCCGGCGTACCGTACAAGACGCCCGGGCTCGGCCCCCTCAGCCAGGGTGGCTCCATCGACGTCTACTACCTGATCCTCATTGTGGCAGTGCTCGTAGCGCTGCTGTTGTGGAACCTGCTGCGCAGCGCGTATGGCCGAGCGCTGGTCGGTGTGCGCGACCGGGACGTTGCCGCGGCGGCCTGCGGCATAGCGGTCGGGCGAACCAAGCTCGTGGTCTGGTCGCTGACATCGTCCATCGTTGCGGTCGCAGGACTCTTGCAGGCGATGTCGCTGGGTACGGCCTCGATCGAGTTCTACACTCTCGGTCTGGCAATCACGTTCGTAGCCATGACGCTGATCGGCGGACACGGTTCGCTCCTCGGCTCATTCGTCGGCGCCGTCTTCGTGACTGGCATTCCGGAGGTCATAGCAACCATCGCAAAGCGTGTAGGCGCCGGTCCATTCGATGACAGCATCTGGGCACACCCCTTCGAACTGCAGCGCATCGCGTACGGAGCGGCGATCGTACTGTTCATCCTGCTCGAGCCGGACGGCCTTGTCGGGCTCGGCAGGAGATTCGTGCGCTGGCTTTCCGGACGACGATCTTCGCCAGAGGAGACAGGATGAGCTTGCTAGAGGTCGAAGGGGTCAGCATCTCCTACTCGTCCGGTGCCACGGCAGTTCGCGGAGTTTCACTCGAGGTGCCGGAAGGTGGACGGATCGCCGTGATCGGCCCCAACGGCGCAGGTAAGACCTCGCTGACACGCCTTCTCACCGGAGCACTTCGCCCGTACCGTGGACGGCTGACTGGGGGCTCGGTCCGGTTCGGCGGACAGGACCTCACGAAGATGTCGTCCGGTCAGCTCATCCGGGCGGGCATCTCCCATGTGCCCGAGGGGCGTGGGGTCATCCCCACTCTCACTGTCGAGGACAACGTCAGGATGGTCCTTGCAGCAATACCGCGGAGGCGACGTCCGACCCTCGATCAGGCGCTCGGCATCTATCCGGTGCTGATCGAACGCCGAAAGACGACCGCAGGTCTCCTGTCGGGGGGCCAGCAGCAGATGCTCGCAATTGCGCGAGCGCTGGCCACGAAGCCTCGACTGTTGATCGCGGACGAGCTGTCACTCGGCCTCGCCCCGATGACGGTCCGTGACCTCGTCGACGACCTCCACCGTCGCAGCGTTGACGACGGAACCGCGGTCGTGCTGGTCGAGCAGAGCGCGTTGACCGCCCTCCGCTTCAGTCAATATACGTACCTGCTCGATATGGGGCTGATCGTCCACCAGGAGGACAGCTCTACGCTCTTGGCGTCGGGTGCTGCCCACAAGTTCTTCGTCGGCGGCGGACACGAGGTCCAAAGGGAGGACTCCCATGACTCATAAGGATGATTGGCTGTCGATGCGTTCCGTCGACGTCCGCTTTGGCGGGGTGCATGCTCTCAGTGGCGTGACCTTCGACCACCGCCAAGGCGAGGTGCTTGGACTCATCGGACCGAATGGTGCGGGCAAGACCACGTTGTTGAACACGATGACCGGGCTGGTCCAGCCGCACACCGGTTCGCTCAAGTTTCAGGGCGAGGAACTGGCCGGCAAGTCACCCCAGCAGATCGTTTCCCTCGGGATCGTTCGAACTTTCCAGAACACCGAACTCTACGCCGGCATGGACGTGCGACAGAACGTGATGCTCGGCTGTCACCCCAGGGTTGACTATGGCATTTTCGCCGCGATGGGCTACATCGGAAAGGCCCGGCGGAGGGAACGCCAATTCCGCATCGAGGTCGACGGCATTCTCGATCAGCTTGGACTTCTGGAGTACGCAGACCTGGATATCGAGGGGCTTCCCTACGGCGTGCGCAAACGCATCGAGATCGCACGGGCGCTTGCGCTGAGGCCCAAGGTCCTGCTTCTCGACGAACCGGCGGCTGGCGCTACCGACGAGGATCGCGAAGCCCTCTTGCGGGATATCCGCCATATCGTCTCCGAGGTCGGCGCCTCGGTGATCCTCATCGAACATGACGTCAAAATGGTGATGACGGTGTGCGATCGCATCGCTGTTCTCAATTGGGGAGAGGTCCTAGCGATCGGAACTCCCGATGAAATCCGGTCCAATCGTGAGGTCGAGGCAGCGTACCTGGGCGTCTGATTCGATGGTGCCCGTCAGTCCTTTGTAGTGACGAGTCCGCCCGAAATCAGCGAAATGATCGTTGCGATCAGAGCTTCAGGTGGGACGCCACCGCGCGGGTTGAACCAGCGGTGGACGGTGTTGCACATCCCGAGCACCGCGTTGATCGCGATGCGGGGCTCCATCGGCGTGAGCGATCCGTCAACTATTCCTTGTTGGTACACGCCGGCGAGGATGCCGTTGTACTCCCGAGCCAGCGCCTGCATCTTCTGCTTGGCATCGGGCGACAAGGAGGTTCGCTGCACCTCGAACACTGCGTTGGCCTCGATGTGCTCGAGAAAGGTGCTGAGGTGGTGCTGCGCGAGAGCGACGAAGCGGACAGCGCCCGATTCGTCACGCTGCGAGATCTCGAGGGCGGAGTCGATCGCAGCGGTCACGATCTGGTCGTAGAGCTCGACGAGGATCTCCTCCTTGTTCTTCGCGTAGTAGTAGACCGCCGGCTTGGTGAAGCCCATCTCGTCCGCGATGTCCTGAAGGGTCGTTTCGACATAGCCCTTCTCGTAGAACATTCGCTCCGCGACGGCGAGCAACTCGGCCCGGCGCTCCGGGGTTCCCCGACGACTCGGGGATGTGTCGGTACGACGCGTGCCCTTCCCACCATCGCGTGACCGTGCTCGTCCGGTCGCCGGCCGTACTCGTTCAGACATCATCCACCTCGACGAGCACGTCGCCACGCCGGAGCGAGTCGCCGGGAGTGTGATGAACCGCCTTCACGACACCGTCACGGTCGCTCGCGACGTGTGTCTCCATTTTCATGGACTCCACGATCGCGACTGTGTCGCCCCGCGCGACCTCGTCACCTGGCGCGACGGCATGGCTGATCAGGGTGCAGTCCATCGGGGCGACGCAGCCTGCGCCACTCGTCTCTGAGAAGGTGCTCGTGCGAGTCGTACTTACGTGACCAGCGGTTGACGCTGCGACTAGTTCGTCAGCGATCGTCGGCACCACGACTTCGAACGCTCCGGTGGTCGTGGCGATGTGAAGCGCCACGGTTTTGGCCAGCGCAGGTCCAGCGTCGTCGAAAGGTGGTGGCGCGTCTTGTCCTGTTGCCGGCGAGACGTCAACGGTATCGACCGCGCCACTGTCGATGAAGGTGGTCCAGTGCTCGAGTGTGGCAAAGGTCGGATGCTCGAGGACGCGACCGAGGAAGGGTCCCGTGGTGGCCAGGCCGACGACGGTGGTCTCACGCAGGGCGCGCCCAAGGCGCCTGCACGCGATCTCACGGTTCGGGCCCACCGCCATCACCTTGGCGAGCAACGAATCGTAATTGGGTGGCACCACCGCGCCGCTGGAGATACTTGTGTCGCATCGGACCCACGGTCCCATTGGCCAGACGGCCTGCGACACGCGGCCCGCCGCAGGTCGGAAATCGTCGGAGGCGTCCTCCGCGTTGATGCGAACCTGGATGGCGTGGCCATCGACGCGGACATCGTCCTGTCCGAACAGCAAGGGCTCACCGGCCGCTATTCTCAGCTGAAGGGCGACGATATCGATGCCTGTGACCATCTCGGTGACGGTGTGCTCGACCTGGAGTCGGGTGTTGACCTCGAGGAAGTAGAACTCGTCGGTGTTGCGATCGAATAGGAACTCGACGGTACCGACACCGACGTAGCCGACGTCGCGTGCCAGTCGTACAGCGCCATCGAGCATCCCTGCGAGGACGCGATCCGGAAGGTTGATCGCAGGCGCCTCCTCGATGAGTTTCTGATGACGTCGCTGCACCGTGCAGTCACGGGTGCCCAGATGGACGACGTTGCCGTGTCCGTCGGCGACCACTTGGACCTCGACGTGACGGGCGTATTCGACGAACCGCTCCGCGAAGACGTCGTCGCGGCCAAACGCGGAGCCGCTCTCGCGACGTGCTGCCTCGATAGCTCCAGCGAGCTCAGCGAGGTCGCGCACGACGCGCATGCCACGCCCGCCACCCCCGAAGGCGGCCTTGATGAGGAGGGGCAGGCCCAGGGCGTCGACGAGATCCGGCGGGGAGCTGGAGTCGGAGATTGCTGCTCCGAGGACCACCGGCAGGCCCGCCCGTTCAGCGGCCTGCCGTGCGGAGCGCTTGTCGCCGAGCTCTCGCATGGCGGCAGGACTGGGCCCTACGAAGATGAGGCCGGCGGCTTTCACGGACTCCGCAAAGGCAGCCTGTTCCGATAGGAATCCGTAGCCGGGATGCACGGCCGTGGCGCCATGCGCGATTGCGGCTCGGATAATGGCATCACCGTCAAGGTATGACTGAGCGGCGGGTGCCGGCCCGATGTTCACGGCAAAGTCAGCCGCCGCGACATGCGGACTGTCGATATCGGCATCGCTGTAGACCGCGATCGTCCGGAGGCCGAGATCTCGGCACGCACGGACGATGCGCAGAGCGATCTCGCCTCGGTTGGCGACCAGTACCGTCTCAATCACTGGGCTCCCCTGTCGGTCTTGCACTGTGTTCGAATTCAACTTACTATATAGTAAGTCAAGACATTCGCCAAGGAGGCCTCATGCAGGCAGTTACGGGTACGGCGCCCAAGGCCGTCGAGCACGGCGACGGCGCCGAATATCCGGCATCGCCCCTCGAAGAACTCCGCCGACGGCGCGAGGCGGCCCTGCAGATGGGGGGCCCCGAAGGCGTGGCGAAGCACCATGCATCGGGACGGCTGACCGTCCGCGAGCGCATCGACCGCCTGATCGACGAGGGATCGTTGTTCGAGGTTGGCCTGCTGGCCGAGCCCGAACTCCGTCGGGACAAGCCCATTCCCGGGGACGCAGTTGTCACGGGGTACGCGAAGCTCCACGGTCGTGACATCGCGCTCATCGGCATCGACTCCAGTGTCATGGCCGGTACGACAGCCCCGATCAGCATGCGGAAGCAGGGCCGACTCATCGCAGCGGCGCAACGGGTTGGCTTGCCGATCGTGCTGCTGTGCGACGCAGACGGTGGCCGCATACCGGATGTGATGGGCTGGCGCTTCTCGGGGCTGCCGCTCGACTTCAAGACCTTTCTCGAGCCGCAGGACGGATCGCCTCACGTCCCGAGGGCGGCTGCGCTCCTGGGACCGAGCTACGGCGACTCGGCGCTCCACGCTTCGACCGCTCACTTCGCTGTCATGGTCGAGTTCGGTTCCGTGGCACTGTCCGGGCCGTCAGTGGTGGGCAAGGCCATCGGCGAGGACGTCAGCGACGACGCTCTCGGCGGGCCAGCGATGGCCCAGGCAGCGGGCAACGTCCACATGGTGGTCGAGGCCGAGGATGACGCACTGGCCGCTGTCGCCGGGTTCCTCTCCTATCTTCCACCGAGCGAGGCGCACGCCGCTCCGGTCGCACCAGCGAGGGCACCGGAGATCGATCCCGCCACCCTTGGCGACATTGTCCCGGACGATCCGCGGCGTGGCTACGACATGCGGCAGGTCATCGCTGGCATCGTCGATGGCGGCTCAATGTTTCCCTGGGGCGAGGGATGGGGACCGAGCCTGTTGACCTTCCTCGCTCGAATCGACGGGCGTTCGGTCGGGGTGATCGCCAACCAGCCGATCGTCGGCGCCGGCGCCCTCGACCCTCCGGCGCTGCGCAAGGAGCGAATGTTCGTAGACATCTGCGACACGTTCAACCTGCCGCTCGTATTCCTCCAAGATGTACCCGGGCTGCTCGTGGGGACCGACGCTGAGCGGGGCGGCATCCTGCATGCCTACGAAAACCTCGTCACCCGGATTGCTAAGTCCACAGTGCCGAAGATCGCGATCGTTATCCGCAAGGCCTACGGCGGGGGGCACTTCGCCATGGGCGGCCGCCCGACCGCACCGGACTTCCTCGCTGCCTGGCCGACGGCAGACATGAGCTTCATGGCGGCCGACACGGGCGTGGTTACGATCAACCGACGGCGGTTGGAGCGAGCGATGGCAGAGGGCGGGCAGGAGGCCTACGACGAATGCCTTATCTCGCTGGAACAGGAGTGGGCCAACGAGTCGACACCCTGGGAGTCGGCCGCCCACTTCCATCTCGACGACATCATCGAGCCCGGAACCACCCGCGATTTCGTGGCTCGCGGGATCGAGATCGGCTGGGGCAGCCGCAACTACGTCGCTCGGAGGAACCAGTGAGCGCGCCGCCGACCGCACCGTCGAGCAACGAGGCTCACTCCGGCGACCTTACCGTCGAGCAGCGGGGCGTCGTCGCGGTGGTGACGATGTTGGCGGACAGTCGGCTCAACGCCATGAGGCGGTCCTTCTGGGGATCGCTTCGGGACGTCCTGGCGCAACTCGAGTCTGATGACTCGGTCCGGTCGATCGTCATCACGGGCGATGGGGAGCGAGCATTCTCCGCCGGCGGGGACATCCACGGCTACGTCAATCTCACATCGGCCCCGGACCGGCGTGACTTCATCGTCGACTGCATGCGGACCTTCGAAGCAGTGGAGACATGTGGAAAGCCGGTCATCGCAGCGGTCAATGGTGTCGCAGTCGGTGGTGGTAGTGAACTGGCGCTCGCTTGTGACGTGGTGATCGCATCCGACCACGCGAGCTTCGCTGTGCCGGAATCGGGCCTTGGGCTGGTACCCGGGTTCGGAATGCTGCGCCTCATGGACCACCTCAGCCCCGGCTGGGCCAAGTACCTAGTCTTCACTGGCGAGAGCCTCGGTGTCGAGGACGCTGCGCGCCTGGGACTGGTTCAGCGGGTGGTTCCGTCCGGCCAGCTTCTCGACGAAGCAGTCGGTCTGGGCGAACGCATGGCTCGGTCCGCGCCGATGGCGCTTCGAGCCGGGAAGGCCCTGCTCAACAGCGCCCTGAACACTCGGTATCACAGCTCTGTAGACGCCGTTGTCATGCTCCAGTCCACCGAGGACGCGGCCGAGGGCATCGCTGCGTTCCAGGAACGCCGAGCACCTGAGTTCCATGGCCGCTGAGCTCCCGCACCTTCGCCCGGGTCACCGCCTGCTCGCCTGTTCACTTCCGGTCCAGGACGAACTCCCCGTACCGGCGCTGCTTGATCTGGCGATCCAGGCAGAGGACCTCGGTTACGACTGGCTCTTCCTCGGTGAGATCGCCGGTCCCGAGGCCTTCTCGCTGCTCGGCGCGATTGCCGCATCAACCGACAGCATTGGCCTTGCCACCTCGATCGTGTCTATCTACGGTCGCTCGCCGGCCCTGCTCGCAATGGGGTACGCCACGCTGGACGCACTCGCTCCAGGGCGGATCCTCGCGGGAGTGGGAGCCGGTAGCCGGCTGATAGCCGAGGACTGGCACGACCGGCCGTTCGAACAGCCAGCGAAGCGCATGGCTGAGGTAGTCACTTCGATCCGCACGCTACTCACGGGACAGCGGGTGCGCGAGATCGGGGAACTGGCACCCGTCAGTCGATTCCGGTTGATGCCGGCCACCTCGCATGAGGTGCCAATCCTCGTCGCTGCCATCCAACCGCGGATGTTGAAGGTCGCGGGCGCGGTCGCTGACTTCGTCTACCTCGCCTTCTGCCCCGAGGACGAGATCGGTGAACGCATCAGCCTCGTCCGTCAGGGTGCGGAAGAGGCTGGCCGGGACCCGAAGGAGGTCACCATCGGACTGACGCTGAACGTCTACGCCGGGGATGAACTCGAAGCCGCCGAACGACGGATGCGAAAGTTCGTCCTGCACTACGCGTCGCTCCCAACCCATCAGGAGGGGTTCGCCGCACATCGGGCCCAGCTCACCAAAGCGCTCGCGCTACTGGAGGATGGCGACCGTGACGGTGCAGCTGCCGCTCTGCCATGGGAAGTGGTTGATCGCGTCGCGGCGATCGGTACCCCGGCCGAGGTCGCCAGTCGCGTCAGCCGATATTGGGACGCAGGCATCGACGTGATGGCGCTACACGTCCTCGGCGCCGGAGACGGCGATGTCTCAGGCCCACGCCAAACGGCAGAGGCCGTGATCCGGGAGCTGCGGCCCGACTCCGAAAGCAGGGATGCGAGATGACCGAAGCGACTCCGGTCCCCAGGACCGATGGAAAGGCAGAGCCGTTTGTCGCGCTAATGCGGCGGTACTGCATCGACTACACGTGTAGCCACGACCTCTCGGTCTGCGACGAGATCATGGTGCCCGGTTACACGCTGCACATGGGTGAGCATCACCTGGCCGGCCGGGATGAGGCGTACAAGCCCGCCGTGCTCGCGCAGCTGAGGCAGTTCCCCTTCCTTGGCCTGGTGGTCCACGACATCGTGACGAACGGAGATCGTCTCGCTCTGAGATTCAGCGAGCACGGCGCCTCGGTCAAGCACGCGGGTCGCATGGCGAGTTGGAGCGGGATCGGTGTCTACTGTTGGGACGGCTCGCGGCTCACTGAGAACTACGTCGAGCAGGATTATCTCTCCAGACGCAACCAACTGGATTCTGGTGATCCGCTCGACCTGGTGCCGCCGGCACTTGATCCGTGGGTCACCACGGCCCAGCCCGAGGATGCTGCAACCGAAGCGGTGGTGCGGGCATGGCTCGAACTCGCCTCGTTCGACGCAGCCGACATGCGGGTCGACGACAGCTGGCGGACCGGGTCGCCGCAGCCCCGTTTCGATGACATGACGGTTAGGGTCGACGACATCTTCACCGCTGGCAGCCGCGCCGCCTTCCACGCAACCCTGACGGGAACCTACGTGGGGGGCCTAGCCGGTCTCGAAGAGCACATCGGTAGATCTGTCGAGCACTACGTGGTCGGAATCGTAACCGTCGGTGATCACGGACTGGGCGGAGACATCGTCACCGACCGTCTCGGTCTAGTCCGGCGACTCGCCAGATCCGCCTGATGGAGCGGAGGCGACGATGGGGAATGCAAGAATGAATATTGAAGACTGCCTTGCGATCGAGTCAGTGCTGGCGTGGTACGGCCACCTAGTCGACTCCCAGGCCTGGGAGCGATTCCATGAGGTCTTCACCGAGGACGCCGTCTTCGACGCGACGAGCCTGAAGCTCCCACTCATGGCCACGCTGAGCGGCATCCGGGACGGTTTTGCCGGCATGGCGCACCCCGTCGCGCATCTCACGACCAACGTCGTGTTTGGCGACGATTCCGGCTATTCCGAAGGTCCGGTCAAAGTGTCGAGCAAGTTCCTGTGCCCGCTGCGAGGTGGCAAAGTCCTTACCGGCGAGTACCACGACACGTTGGTGAAGACTGGCAACGGATGGCGGATCGCGAAGCGCCGCGTCGAAGTCCTCCGTCCCCGGGAGAACTCGCTGTGACGTCGGGTGGCGAGCCACGTCGGGACCTCGTTCTAGCGTCCCAGACACTGGCTCGGTCCGCCACGTTCGCCGAACGGATCGACGCCGCTGCCTTGGCCGGGTTCGCCGGAGTCGGGGTCTCCCCCCGTCACCGTCGTGAAGCACATGCTGGAGGATCGACCGACGCCGACCTACGCCGATTGCTCGAGCGAAGCGGCGTAGCAGTAGTAGAGCTTGAGGTCCTACGGGACTGGGCACTTAGAGGCGACGAGGGCGAGCGGGCCCGGCAGGCTGAGGAGGCCGTGTACGAGTTGGCGAACGCGCTCGGTGGTGAATACGTCATCGCAGTCGGGGAGATCGGCGACGACCTCGAACTGGTCGGCCGCAGGTTTGCGGCGGTATGCGATCGGGCAGAAGTGCACGGACTGCGCGTCGCCATCGAGTTTGTGCCGTTTACAACTATCCCGGACGCGTCGGTCGCTTGGGAGATCGTCCGCCGTGCGGACCGTGAGAACGCAGGAGTGCTCGTGGACTCCTGGCACTATTACCGAGGGACGGCCGACCCGGCGCAGATCCGCTCCATACCGGCAGACCGCATATTCGCGGTGCAGATCGATGACGCCGACCAAGAGGTCCGGGGTTCGCTCCTCGACGACACGCTGCACCACCGGAAGCTGCCGGGCCAGGGCTCTTTCGACTTGGACGGATTCGTACGCCTCCTTGACGACCACGGGGTGAACCGTTCGTGGTCGGTGGAGGTGATCTCGGACGAGATGCACGCGCTCGCACCAGTCGAGGCGGCTCGACGAGCAGCTGCCTCGACGCTCGAAGTGCTCGGATCTGCACGAGGGGCCCGTGACCCCGAGCTCCCATTTACTAACTGTTAAGTCAATGCTACTGTCAGGAATCCTATGAATGTCAGTCTCGAAGCTCCGTATCACGTGGGGATCGTCGTCCCCGACCTCGATGTGGCGATGGCCTCCTACAGCGAGGTCCTCGATGTGGACTGGGCCTCGGTCCAGGACCTGACCGTGGACCTTTGCGATCAGGGCGGCTGCACCACGACTCCGGTTCGGATCACTTACAGCTGCGCGGGACCGACCTACCTCGAACTGATCGAAGCTGTGCCGGGGACCGTATGGACGGCGTCTGACGAGGTCCACCATGTCGGTGTGTGGACCGGTGACGTCGATGCCCGGAGCAGGGAGCTCGATGCGCTCGGCTACCCGGCCGTTGCCTGGGCAGCAGGACGTGAAGGTGGCCGAGCCTGGTTCGCCTACCACCGGGTGCCGAACCTAGGGCTCGTCGAGCTCGTGGACCAGCGAAGCCAACCTGCGTTCGAGCGGTGGGTTGCTGGTGGAGAGTATCGATGATCGGCGCGAGCACTGGAACCAGCGACCCGTTGGAGACAACACAGGAGGTGTCAAAGTGAAGACGATGTACGACGGCGAGTGGGTACTGTCCTCGTTCCTCGACGATCGGGCCGAGAAACTCGGCGACAAGGTGGCACTCACGTCCCACGCCGGGGAATTGTCCTACGGGGGTTTGCGTAGCCGCGCACAGCAGCTTGCCGGTGGTTTGGTGGAACTTGGAGTAGCGCCGGGTGACCGAGTCGCCACGATGCTCGATCCGACGATTGACTACGTCGCTGCGTGGTTCGCCACGGCATGGGCCGGTTGTGTCGAAGTGCCGGTGAACACCGACTACAAGGGAACGTTCCTGGAGCACATCCTCCGCGAGTCCGGCGCGTCCGTTCTGATCGTGGAGGAGCGGTGGGTCGAGCGACTTCGCATGCTCGATATTCCCGAGGTCCGACACATTGTCGTCGTCGGCTCCGAAGAGGCTCGCGAGGCACCGGGCGGCATTGTCCAGCACTCGCTGGAGAGCGTCGAGTCGGCGTCGCCCATCGCTCCGGTTCCGCGCACGGAGCGCGACCTGACGTACATCCTCTACACCTCCGGGACCACTGGGCCCTCCAAGGGGGTCATGCACTCCGGCGGGTCTGCGCTGTGGACCGCAAAGGTTTGGGTCGACATGATGCAGCTCACCGAGGATGACGTGGCGTACTCGGTGCTGCCGCTGTTCCACGTGACAGCCAGGTCCGCGGCGACCACCTCCAATATGTGGGCGGGCGGGTCGACCGTGTTGCGCAGTCGCTTCACCGTGAGCGGCTTCTGGGATGACGTTCGATCCGTCGGTGCAACCAACTTCATGTACATGGGTGCGGTCATCACGCTTTTGGGTGGTCAGGACCCGAAGCCGGACGACTTGGACAATCCGTTGAGGATCGGTGGTGGCGCAGCCGCCCCTCCACACCTGCAGCAGATGTTCCGCGAGCGATTCGGAGTGGAACTCATCGAAGTTTTCGGGATGACGGAGATCGGCACGGCCACCGGCCCGCTCCCCGGACGACCCAGCCCTACCGGGACAATGGGCAAACCATTCGACCACCTCCAGATCGAGATCCACGACGAGAACGATCATCCTGTTCCGGCTGAGACCCCCGGCGAGATCGTCGTCCGCCCTGCTCAGGCCAATGCGATCTTCCAAGGGTACTGGGGCAATCCGGAGGCGACCGTGGATGCGTGGCGGAACTTGTGGTTCCACACCGGCGATCGCGGCACAATGTCCTCCGACGGCGGAGTGACGTTCGTTGACCGCATCAAGGACTCGCTGCGGCGCCGTGGTGAGAACATCTCCTCGTTCGAGGTTGAGCGCTCAGTTGGCGGTCACCCGGGAGTTCTGGAATGCGCCGCCTACGCAGTGAAGTCGGAACTGACCGACGACGAAGTCATGGTGGCGATCGTGTGCCGCGAGGGGACTCCGGTGGATGCGGACGAATTCTTCCGCTTCTGCGTCGAGTGCATGCCACGCTTCGCGGTGCCGCGGTACGTCCGGTTCATGGACGCGCTCCCCAAGACACCGACCGCGCGGGTACAGAAGCACGTGCTCCGTACGGAGGGAATCACCGAAGACAGCGTTGACAGGGAAGCACTCGGTATCCAGGTACCACACAGCTGAGTCGGAGCGGCCGGATGATCAGGATGGAGGAACGTTGACTGCTAAAGCTGCAGCAACCAAGGCTAGCGACGCGATCGAACCAGAGCTCGATGTTAGGGAGTTCCAGCGGAGGGTCGCATCGCGCTGGCCGAACCGACATGGCGTCCGTATCGTCGACGTGCACAAGTTCCCGCGGGGCGTCTCTCGCGAGACATGGTTCGTCGACGTCGCATGGGACGGGGGCTCACAGCGGCTCGTGCTAAGGCGCGACCTCCCCGGGGGAGCCAACATCCCGACCACGCTGGAGTTCGAGTACGACGTGTACCGGCTCCTTCAGGACAGTTCCGTGCCAGTCGCGGCCGTTCTCTGGTACGACGACGATCCCCTGAACGGCCGGCCGTACTACACCCGTGACTTGGTCGAGGGGTCCTGGGAGATCCCGCACTTCATGGATCCGGATCCCAAGTACGACGAGCTCCGCATCGAGTGCTCCAAGGAGCACATGCGCAAGCTGGCTCTGCTTCACACTTGCGACTGGGAGGCGCTCGGTTTCGGCGACATCCTGCCGGTACCACCGACTCCCGCTGCGGCGCCGCTCACAGCACTCGACCGCATTGAGTCGATGTTGTCCGAGTTCCAGATAGAGGCATTTCCCGAAGCGACCGAAGCCTTGGAAGTGCTGCGCCGTGAGGCGCCCACTGACGTACCGTGCATCTCGCTTCTCAAGGGAACCAATGGCATCGGCGAAGAGGTGTGGCGCGACGGTGAGATCGTCGCAATGAGCGATTGGGAGCTCGCCTACCTCGGGGATCCTGCCTCTGATTTCGCTCACGTGCAGCGGCTCAAGCAGAAGATCTACGACGCCGACAGCAACGTCATCTGGAGCCTCGATCACGCAATCGACTATTACACCGAGATAAGCGGCATCCACGTCGACATGGAACGCGTCCGGTACTACCAGCGCTTCGATGCGTTCGAGACGTTGCTCTACACCCACAACTCGGCGGTGCCGCTGGCAGCGGGAACAGACCTACTGGTCCGGCGTGGCTGGAGTTCGACCGAGGTCCTTTACTCCGCACGTCGCCGGCTCGCAGAAACGGCAGGCATCCTGTGACCGTCCACCCCCGTACCGACGAACTCATTGAGAGCATCCGTTGGAGCTTCGAGAACTTCGTGATGCCGGATCTCGACGACGAGTACGCCATCAGCGTCGCGCACACGATTCGCAACCTTCTCAAGCATGTTTCGCTGAGGATCCAGTTCGAAGGACCAGCGCTCGACGCCCACCGCCGTGAGTTACGCGGGCTGCTGAGCGAAATCCGCGACTACGCCGCCTCCGAGGTGGCCGCGCTTGGCGGTCTTCCGGGCGAGATCGACGCGGCCTTGGTCGAGGACGGAGACGACGATTGTCCCCTCCCCGGCGTAATCGACCTGGGCGAGAAGGTCATTTCTCTGCGGTGGGCGCTCGACCGGGCGCTGCGCGCGCTGCAGGCCGCACGCTCCGAGATTGGGGACGACGAACGTTATGTCGCCATCCGCCAGGAGATCCGTGAGTGTCTAGCCCGCCAACTCGAGCGTGAGGACGCGTGGATGACCCCGGCGTTCTCCGGCCGTCGCCGCTGACCTCTGCACGTGCCGCCGATCAGCTGCGGCCCACTGGCGGCAGCTGAGCGCGCACCTCGTCCACGTCGTAGGCGATCTCGACCCTGCTTAGCCGGTCTCCGTCCAATCCGAAGATGTCGACCGCGTCGAAGCTGACCGGGGTACCAGACTTGTGCACGCCGTCGAAGCGGATCTGCACCGTCACGGCACCGTCGTCACCCACGGACCACGAGACCGGCGTGTCGCGGTGCTCGCTCCAGCTGGCCAGGGCCCCTGGGTAATACGCGATCACGTCCTCGATGCCACGCCGCGGGCGGCCACCACCAACACTGGTGAGTTCAGCATCGTCGGTCCACAGTCGGCGGAGACCGTCCCAGTTCTGCGCGTTCACGTGGGCGAAGTACTTGGCGATGGGTGCGGGCAATTCGGTCATGTGGCCTCTTCCTCGATCTGATGGGTTCGCTGCTCGGTCCAGAACGCCTCGGTACCCGGCGGCAGCGCGTCCATCTGGACCCGGGGGCGTATCTCGTGGGCGATGGTGGCCAGGGCGGCGCTCCATTGGGCATCGTCCAGCCCGGTTGGGAGCCGTAGTACCGCGACGTCGAGGCCGTACAGTTCACGTGCCGCTATGAGCTCAGCGCTGATGCTCTCGACGTCGGCTCGTTCGACCCTGGGCACATTGACGATCGCCGGACGCGGCAGGTGCAAGCTGGCGCGTCCGAGTCGTTCTTCGATCCTGCCCCACGTCAGGGCGAGTTGGTCAGGTCCTTCTGCGTCCCCGACGACCGGCAGGCAGTGTTCGACTGCGACCGGTGCAGTTTCGGTGCCGACGAGCCATACGGGCAGTTGAATCTGAGCGGGGGTGGGAGTGACCCGGAGTCGACGTTCGAGCCATCCGGTGTTCGCTGGCAGGTTGGCAGGCACTGTCCATCGCTGGCCCTCGTGACGGAAGGGCCGGGCGGTCCAGGCCGCGCGCAGCAACGTCACCGTCTCGTCGAGCTCCGCATCATCGACGCCACGTCGGAGCGCCACGCTGAGCCGGCCCCCGAGGGTGAGGTCGGCCACGGCTGCCTCTTCGGCGAGGGAAACGGGGTGTGGTCCGCACCTGACGACGGCGACAACACGAATGGTGTCGGTCGCTCCGGCGACGAGTGACGCCGCGAGGAGTGCTGTGCCAGCGCTCGAGCCTGGGTTGTCGTCGAGCCAGAGCAGATCAAAGCCGTGGCTTTCTGCGGCGAGGGCCTGCTCGGCCAGTGGGCGGTCGGGAAGAATGTGTAGACCGAGTCTCATTGGATGACCTCCTCGCGAACGGCGGGGAGAACGTCGGCGGCCAACAGTTTGGCGATATCCCTCCACCTCTGACGGGTGACGTCGCTGTGGATCTGAAGGCCGAAGACCTCGACGCCGGCGCGGCGGAACTCGATCAGGTCGGCGGTCACGTCGTCTGGGTTCCCCACGATCATGGTTGCCGCCGAACGAGCCATCTGCTTGTCGAGAAGCTCAGGGACCTCGAAACCGGGTTGGCCCTTGAGCTCCCACCACGCGCCCGCGTACTCGCGGTAGTGGGTGGTCGTTCGAGGAATGAAGTATTCACGCGCGGCGTCGCGGTCACGGTCCACCCAGACGTCCTTCATGATCCCGATCGGGCCAGGGGCGACCCCCGCAGCCGAGGCCGCCGACCGAGCCCGGCCGACTGCCTCGTGCACCTCTTCCACACGTAACGTCGGCGGCAGCATCAGGCCGAGACCGCGCGAGGCGGCCCGCTCGATGGCCTTCTGCGCCATGCCGCCTACCCAGACTCGCGGATGCGGTTGCTGTATTGGTCCTGGATCTGCAGATCGCCAATGATCGACGAGGACGTCGAGTCCGCTGTCCATGAGGCGACCGCGGCGTCGCATCTCGAGCCCGACGCCGTCATACTCCGCGTGTCGATAGCCGAGACCCACACCCAGGTCGAGACGACCGCCGGATTCTCGATCGAGGACAAGGGTCTCGGCCGCGATGCGTCCGGGGTCATGCTGAGGCAGCAGGTGCATCGCCGTCCCGACTCGCATCGTCGTGGTGGCGGCGGCCACGGCTGCCGCAGCAACCAGCGGCTGAGGACACCAGCCGTCGTACCAGAAGCGGTGCTCGGCCACCCAGAGTTCGTCGAAGCCAAGACCCTCAACGAACCGAGCGTCGTCGAGCAGGGAGCGGTAGAGGGTCGGCCAGGAGGCCGGTGCCGCTGCTGTGTTCTGCATCGACCAGAGACCTAATCCGATCTCGATCATGGGACCTCCAGGCCGGAGTTCGAGAGTTACTAACCAACCGACCGTTTGAATGTAGATAGGATTATCACATGGAACAGCTGACGGCCATGTGCCCCTCTGCCAATTTGAGAATTCGATGATCCCCGCCCGATTGACTGGCCTGGTCGTCGTCGCCGACGACACGGCCTCGCTTCGTGCGCTCCTTATGGACGTGCTCGGCGGCGAGGAGTTGCCCAATCGGGCGGGATCGGGAACCTCGGTCTCGTTCGAGCCTGGTGTGGCGATCGAGATCGTGCCGCGAGCCACGGTTGACTCGGGAGATGCCTCATGGGCCGATGGTAACGAGGGGCTTCATCGACTGAGGTTTGAGGTCCCCGACCTTGAGCAGACGGCCCAAGGGTTGATTGACCTGGGCTACCGACTTGCTGCTCGCGGCGACGCAAGCGTGGTTCTGCACGCTCCGCAGGGAATGGGTGGTGCGCTCGAACTGGCGGAGCCCAGCTCTGAGCTGTCACGGCCCAGTGCGACACACCGTTCGGGTCTCATCCGTCGGGTGGACCATGTCTGCGCGCCGTCCGCGGATCTGCGGCGCTCGTTCGAAGCATTCAGCCGAGTGCTCGGCGGTGTTCCCGTATTTGGTGGCGACGCTCCCCATCTCGGGGTGTTGAGCGTTCAGGTGCGCTTTGACGGCGGCATGAAGGTCGAGTTGTTGCAGCCCCGTCGGCCGAGAACTGCGGTCGGGCAGTTCGCCGAGCGGCACCCGGGTCGCTTCCACCACCTCACGATGCTGACGCCGGACATTCCTGACGCAGTGGATCAGCTAGCCGAAATGGGTTGGGATGCCATCGACACCGATGTGGTGAGCGATCCCGACTGGCATGAAACGTATCTCCGCCCATCCCTCACGGGTCGGGCATTGCTGCAGATCGCTGCTACCGCCGTGTCGTTCTCCGAACCGCTCGATGACGAGACCATGGAGCGGATCTTCGAGGGCGGCATCGACGCCGAGAGGTACGTGATGGTGCCGAAGTGACATGGTCATTTGTGATGAAGTTTCAACCGGCCGTTTGGTTGATTAGTATCGCCGCATGATCGAACTCGGGGTCCCCGGACACATCATGCCGCCAGCGGATAGCGCGATGTCCTTGGCGCAACGCAACGAAGCGAACGGGTTCGCTTCGATTTGGTGGCCTTCCCACCTCATGGGCTGGCATCCCGACTCGGTGTGGACAGAGGACCTCACCCCGCTAGCTGCCACGCAGGCGAATCCGCACCAGTACTTCGATCCTTTCGTGATGATGGGCGCGGCCGCCACGCACACCGAAAGAATCCGCGTTGGCGTCGTCGTAACCGACTTGATCGCCAAGCATCCCGCGTCGGTCGCCCAGGCCGCCCTTACGATCGACCACCTCTCGAAGGGTCGAGCGATCATTGGCGTCGGCTCCGGTGAGCGCATGAATGTCAGCCCGTACGGGATGTCGTTCGAGCGGCCAGTCGCGCGGCTGGCCGAGGGTATCGAGGTGATGCGGACCTTGTGGGAGGCAGATGGGCCCATCGACCGGGACGGCGAGTTCTTTCCGCTCAAGTCAGCCGTACTGGGCATCAGCCCCTACGGCGACACTCCTCCGCCGGTGTGGGTGGCTGCCCATGGCCCGCGGATGCTGCGGTTGACCGGCCGCCTCGGTGACGGATGGTTGCCCACCAAGATTCCCGTCGACGAATACCGGCGTTCCCGGGAGGTGATCCTGCGCGCCGGTATTGAGGCCGGTCGCGACATGGAGACCTTCACGCCCGCCATGCTCGGCTACGTTCTGCTCGCCCCGGACGAGGCGACGCTCGCCGAACTGTCCGCCAAGCCGCTCGTGCGCTTTCTCTGCATGACACTTCCGCCGGACACGTTCCGCGAGTTCGGTGTCGAGCCTCCGCTGGCTGAGGGCGGCTT
This sequence comes from Microthrixaceae bacterium, assembly GCA_049647585.1. GTDB lineage: Bacteria > Actinomycetota > Acidimicrobiia > Acidimicrobiales > Microtrichaceae > JAGQSZ01. The sequence continues at coordinate 199,058 of JBARXY010000028.1, forward strand.
CCACAATCTTGTTCCGGCCGAGATGCCCCGACAGGAGGCCCTGCGAATCATCGACGGCATCCCTCCCGAGGTTGTTAGGTCCTACGCGTTCTGCGGGACTCCGGAGCAGGTGGTCGAGCAGATCCGGACCTACGAGGCGGCCGGTCTGCAGCACCTGATCTGCTGGAACATCACGCCGTTCGGTGACCCGGATCTAGCGAGTTGGTCGTTCAAGGCCCTGAAGGAAGTCAAGACACTGCTGGAGGAACAGCGATGAAGGTGAATGGTTCAGTCGGTCTGGTCACGGGCGGTGCGTCCGGCCTGGGTCTGGGCGTCGTCCGGATGCTCGTCGAGAACGGCGGGCGCGCGGCGATCTTCGATCTGCCGTCGTCGAACGGTGCGGAGATCGCCGAGAAGCTCGGTGACGCGGCACAGTTCTATCCGATCGACATAACGGATCCGGTTGCGGTCGAGCGCGATGTGGCCGGGGCGGTGGAGCGATTCGGTCGTGTCGACCTGCTCATGAACTGTGCTGGCATCAGCTCAGGCAAAAGAGTGGTCGGGCGCGATGGGATCCCTCATGACCTTGACCACTTCCGTCGACATGTCGAAGTCAACCTCATCGGCCTGTTCGACGTGCTCCGGCATGCCGCCGTGGCCATGTCAAAAAACACTCCGGACGACGCCGGAGAGCGGGGGCTCATAGTGAATGTCGCCTCCATCGCTGCACTCGAGGGCGAAGAGGGTCAGGCCTCGTACTCGGCGTCGAAGGGAGGGGTCGTGTCGCTCACCCTGCCGCTCGCTCGAGAGTTCGCGCGCCATGGCATCCGCGTCATGTGTCTCTGTCCCGGGATCATGGACACTGCAATGCTGGAAGGAGCCGACGACGCGCTGCGGCAGCGTCTGACGGACCTCAGCCTGTTCCCGAAGCGGCTCGGCACCCCCGAGGACGTGGGCCAGCTGGTCAAGGCGTTCATGGAGACAACCTTCCTCAACGGCGAAGTCGTACGGCTCGACGCAGCGGTCCGTCTCGGCCCCTGATCGTTGCACCCGATCTGATGGATGCCGGTACGATGGCCGCTTGGGAGGCGGACCTATGAGTGGTGACAGTTCGAGCGCACGGAAGCGTGGTGAACCCCGTCGTCGCCAAGAGATTCTCGACGCAGCTGCCCACGTGTTCTTCAAGAAGGGCTATGAGTCGGCATCCACAAGGGACATCGCCGATGAAGTGGGGATCCTGAAGGGGAGTCTCTACTACTACGTGGAGTCCAAGGAGGACTTCCTGTTCGAGATCATCAAGGCGAACCACCTGACCGCGCTCGCCGCTCTCGAGGGCGTGCGCTCCACCGATGGCGATGCGCTCACAAAGCTTGCCGCAATCGTGCGCACCCACGTCGACCATTTCACGGTGAACTACGAGAAGTCCGTCGTGTACTTCCGGGACTTCCGCTCCTTGTCCGCTGAACGGCAAGCCATCATCAACAGCGAAGGCGACGCCTACCTCGACCTGGTCAGGGACGTGATTCGACAAGGTCAGCGGGACCGCGTCGTCGACGTGCGGATCGATCCAAGGTCGACCAGCCTAGGCATCGTTGGAACGTTGAACTCGATGGTTCACTGGTATCGACCGACCGGGCGAGATTCGCCAGCGAAGATTGCCGCAGAGTTCGCCGCCGTCATCGTGACTGGTGTGGCCTCAGAAGAGGCTTTGGCAGAGCGCGGTGGCCTCGACGCGTTCCGCGGGGAACTGCTGGCTACCGGAGCCAGGCGGCGCGGGAAGCCCTCCCGCGCCGCCGGCTGACGGCGCAGCTCACCTGAGTTCCTCCTCCAGGCTCATGAAGTGGGGCCCGACGAGGTCCAGGTTGAGGTTCTCCTGGTCCTGGCCGACGTAGCGGAGGCCGTCCGACTCCCAGTCGAACGCGCTCATCCATGTGAATGTTCCGGGTGTCGCGTGGTTCGCGAAACGGTTGAGCGCCCTGCCGATCACAGCGAGGGACCTGCCGAGTTCATCGGTCGCCCCCAGCTCGACCACCGAGGGCGCTCCGTCGGTCCGCTCGACGACCTGACGCGATGCATCCTTTAGTCGCGCGGCGCGACCATCTCTGACGAGGTATCCGGAGAACACACCAGAGGCCGTCGTTCCCTCGTTCCCGTTCAGGTTCGCCACGACCAGGAACTGGTCATCGCCAGATGCGTTGCCGAACGAGTATCCCGTTCCGTTGCCCTTGCGGTCGTCTGGTCGGACCGACCATGTCCGGTCATGCATGCCGAGGCAGTCCACGTCGATGCGTTCGTCACCGAGGATGACGGTGCCGGTGACGGAACACGGAAGGTCATAGTGGCCGCCGCGCTCGCTCTTCGAAGCCAGCCACGGCTCTCGCAAGGCTTCGTATGTGAGGTCGACGTCGAGACGCCCTTCGTCGTGGAACCGGACCCGGTAGCGGCGGAAGTCCTCGTCGCAGTGATACCGCAGACCGGCGATCTCCAACTCGCGAAGGTCGCCGGTGGGAAAGGGGAGGTGCCACAGGAACCGGGCATACGGAATGCGCCAAGGCTCGATCGCGCTGGCGTCCCACACGTACACAGCGAGGGAACAGATCCCTAGGTTGCGTCGGAACAGTGGGTAGAACGTCGCCGAGAGGTTCCGACCGGGCTGGTCGAAGGTGAACCACGCCGTCTCGGTCCACCAAGAGTGGTCGGTTGTCGGCTCATGGAACGAGAGGTCGGCGGAGGTCAGCGGAAGTTGTTCAGTCATGGGGCTCCTCAGAGAATGGTGATCGGCGGGGGACGGCCACTAGGTCGCCGTAGAGTTCGTGGAGCGGAGCGAGTCGCGCCCGGCGACATGCGAGGTCGCCCATGAGTACGGAACGAAGTTCGTCGCGCAGGTCAGCCAACGCGACGCGTCCTTCGATGGCATGCGCGCACTCACTCACGTCCAGGCTCTGTGTGCCGGTGCGGCGGCGGACCTCTTCGGCCAAGCGCGCGAGCTCGGCGTTGGCGTTCGCGGTCGCAGACAGTGGGTCGTCAAGATTCGTGGCAGTGCGGAGCAACGCTGCGGCGATCTGTAGATCGCGGCGAAGTGACCGGTCCGTGGCAGCGGTCGCCAAGTGGTCGGCGAGCACTCGGGCAACCCCCGCGGTGAGCTCTGCCCCATCGGGTCGAGATCGTGTCGCGTCTGAGTCGGGCGCCAGGTGCTCAACCGACTCGGGCGATTCATCGACCGATCCCCAGCCAGCGTGGACTGCGGCCCGGACGAGGTTGGCCGAGGTGAGCGACAACGCCAGGCCGGCAAGGTGGAGCGTGGAGGTCCTGCCCTCGACGAAGGCTTTCGCCCCGCGTGCCGAGATCGCGCTGCGTGTGACGCAAGCGAGGACGACGAAGTAGTCGAGGTCCGCTCGCGATACCGGGAACGGTGAGGTCTCCTCGTAACCGCGGATCACGTCCGCCGGGCGGAACGTGTCGAGACACGCCCATACCGCCGCACCGAGGTCGTCCAAGGGGTCGCCGTCGTGCGCGAGTTCCCAGTCCAGCATGCCGGTGATCTCACCGTCGGAGACGAGCAGGTTGTGCGGTCCGGGGTCGCCCCAGAGCTGGACGCTCGGCCGGGCGGACTCAGGCACGTTGAGCTCGAGCCATCCGAAGAGCGCGTCGATCATCGGGAGCTCGCCGAGGTGCCCGCCGTCGTATCGTTGACGCCACTCGGCGACGTGCTGACGGGTCCGATCCGCAGCGGGTACAGCGGTCGATGATGTGGCGTCGCGCCGATCGTGGAGCCGGCCTAGCAGCGCTCCGAGTTGAGCTCCCAGCGATGCCCGTTGGCCTGAGTCCAAGGCCTTCGGAGGCGCCCCGGGCAGACGCTCCATCAGGAGGTAGGGGCGCCCCAGTCCGTCCTCTGCGCTCCCATACGCGTGGGCGTGTGGGATGGGGAGCCCCACGCCCTCCAGTGAGCGCAGCACGTCGAACTCCACTCGTCGATCGGTGAACTCCATCGATCCCCCCGCCGGATCGCGCCGCAGTACTACCTGGATCACCCGCTCGTTCGCCTTGGCGTCGACGAACCAGGTCTCCTGCCCGTTGCCGCCGGCCACGGGGCGTACCTCGATCGCGCCGACCGACGTCCCGACGTAGCGCTCGAGGACGGAGCGCACCGCGCTGATCGGCATCTCGTTCATTGCACCCCCCCGGCAAATAACTGACTAAACATAAAGTAGACTCTATCCCGACAGAAGGGGACCGACGTGACGCAGCTCGACTCAATTTTGGAACAGGTGGTGGCCACGCATGGCATCACCAAGGCGATGGTTGCGTACGGCCGAGCAGCCGACCGCGGGCGCACCGACCTCTACGTGGCCCAGTTCGTCGAGGACGGCGTGCTTGAGATCATCGGCGAAACGTTCGACGCCGGACGATACGAGGGAAGACACGCCATCTTCGAGCGGATCGAGCAGAGCAAGCGGGATCTAGCGGATGGATACGGTTCGACGCTGCTGCGGCACTACCTGACGAACATCGACGTCGACCTCGACACGCCCACAGTGGCGCGGGCCGGTTGCTACTGGATGGCGGTGACTGACGGCGGCCCGGACCACTGGGGCCGCTATCGAGACGTGATGGTGCGCGGCGACGATGGTGCATGGAGGTTCCGCCACCGCCAGGTGATCCATGAGGGCTACCGGCCCGGGTCGTGGATAGAAACCGCGAACGAGCGGCTGCGGAACGCGAGCTGACCCACGTCGCGGACGTCGTTCAGTCGCTGGTCTCGGCGATCCCCAGGGTTCGACATGACAATCGGAACCAGGCGTCCAGGTGCGGATCGGTCATCGCGGGCCTAGGGTCGAACGCGTACGTCAATGCGACCCCGCGCATGCTGGTTATCAGCGTCTCGCGCAGATCCGAGTATGCCTCGTGGCGGATCAGTTCCTCCCCGAAGACGTCGTCGCACAGGCCGCGGGCAACGTGCCCGAGTTGGCGCTCGTGGAGGCGAAGCACCTCCTGCAACTGGGGGTCGGAGCGGGCACCGAGCCAGGTCTGCATCGCAGCCCAGAACAGGTCACTGTCGTGAGTCGACCAGAGCAACTCCAGTGCTCGGCGGACTCGGGCTGCGCCTTCTAGTTCGATCGGCTGGGCCCTCAGGGCGGCGAACCTCTCTGATGCCAGATGCTGCACTGCGGCGACCAGAAGCTGCTCTCTGGACCCGTACTGGTGGAGGAGGCCACCGCGACTCACGCCCGCGTCGGCTTGTATCTGGACGGTGCTCGTACCGGCCAGGCCGTGGCGCGCCAAGCTGGCGACCGTCGCGGTGAGGATCCGCTGGCGTGTTGCGGTGCTTCGCTGCAGATCGCTGGGGCGGGGTGTCCGAGTGCGGGAACCGGATGGTGAATCGGCGGCAGTCATATCTGACTGTGAGCGTATCAGCAACGGCATTTTGAGCTTCAACTACACCGTTGAACAGAGGGAAGTACAAACAGTCAGCCCTGACGGTTATACTCCTTTCATGTCGTCTGTCGAGATGAAGCTCCACGGTGCGATCGCACGCATCGAAATCGACAACCCGCCCGTCAACGCACTGAGCGAAGCGGTGCTTCAAGGGCTGGGGGGCGCCATCGGCGACGCGGAAGCCGTCGGCGCACGCGTGGTGCTGCTCACCTCGACCGGTACCAAGGCGTTCGCGGCCGGTGCCGACCTCTCCGAGCTCGAGCACCTGCTCGGATCTCCGGAGGCAGCTGCCTCGCACGTAGCGCTCACTGACAGCGTCTTCGGCGCCATTCGGTCGTGTCCTATCCCCGTGGTAGTCGCGCTGCACGCCAACGCCGTCGGCGGTGGGCTCGAGCTCGCACTCGCGTGTGACGTGATCGTCGCCGAGGATCACGTGCGGCTCGGACTGCCGGAGAGCAGCCTGGGACTAATCCCCGGAGCCGGCGGTACCCAACAGTTGACTCACATCGTCGGCCCGGTGCTTGCGAAGAAGCTCCTGATGTTCGGCTCGCTGCTGACGGCAGCGGAAGCACACGCGATCGGGCTCGTCAGTGAGGTGTGCGCCGATGGTGCTGCCATCGAGCGCGCCACAGAGCTGGCCTCGCGGCTGGCCACCGGATCCCCGGCCAGCCTGGCCGCCATCAAGCGGGTAGTCCATGAGGGTGTCCTGCATCCTGACCGGGGCGCAGAGGCCGAACGGGCCGAGTTCTTGCAGTTGCTCCAGGGCGAAGACGCCCAGGAGGGCTGCGCAGCATTTCTCTCCAAGCGCCGGCCGTCGTTCGGCCGTCTACCAGAAAGGTCCTGAAAAATGGAAGCAGTTATCATCGATGCCGTCCGCACCCCACTCGGACGTCGCAACGGCGGACTCAGCGGAGTCCACCCTGCAGACTTGTCAGCGACCGTGCTGCGCGCGCTCGCAGAGCGCACCGGCCTTGACCCCGCCCGTGTTGACGACGTCATCTGGGGCTGCGTAAGCCAGACCGGTGAACAGTCGGTCAACATTGGCAGGAACGCTGTCCTTGCAGCCGGGTGGCCAGTCGAGGTGCCAGCAACCACGATCGACCGCCAGTGCGGCTCCTCCCAGCAGGCGGCCCACTTCGCGGCTGGCGGGGTTCTCTCGGGCCAGTACGACGTCGTGATCGCGGGTGGTGTGGAGTCGATGAGCCGAGTGCCGATGCTCTGCACCGTCGACCAGGGGCCCGGTGAGCCGTTCAGTCCCACTATCAGCGAACGCCTCGGGACGAGCTTCCCCAACCAAGGTGTCAGCGCCGAGATCATTGCCAAGAAGTGGTCCGTCTCGCGCGAGGAACTGGACCGAATCTCACTTCAGTCTCACCGGCGGGCTGCAGCCGCGGTCGACAGCGGCGCGTTCGACGGCGAGATCATCCCAGTCATCACCGAAGTCGACGGCCAGAAGGTTGTCGTGAGTGCGGACGAGGGCATCCGTCGCGAGACATCCATGGAAGTCCTCGGCGGCTTGCGCTCGGCCTACCAGGAAAACGGAATCGTCACGGCAGGAAACTCGTCCCAGATTTCCGACGGTGCCGCCGCCGTGTTGATCGCTTCTGCGGAAGCGGCTGAGCGTCTCGGCCTGACGCCGATCGCCAGGTTTCGCTCCTTCGCGCTTGCCGGCGTCGACCCGATCGAGATGCTGACCGGTCCGATCCCCGCCACACGTAAGTTGGTCGAGCGCTCCGGGATCGGGCTGGACCAGATCGACTCCTTCGAGGTCAACGAGGCATTCGCGTCCGTGGTCGCTGCCTGGCTCGCCGAGACCGGTGTCGACGAAGAGCGCGTCAATCCCAACGGCGGCGCCATTGCGCTAGGCCACCCTCTCGGTGGTTCCGGCGCTCGGCTCCTCACCACCCTGGTTCATCATTTGCGACGCACCGGGGGCCGCTTCGGCCTGCAGACGATGTGCGAAGGCGGCGGCATGGCCAACGCCACTCTGATCGAGCGGCTCTGAGGCCGAGGTCGATCATGAGCTCGCTGTACCAAGCTGACCATGAGGCGTTCCGGGGACTGGTCCGCCAGTTCATCGAACGGGAGATGCGTCCGAACTTCGAGCGCTGGGAACGCGATGGTTTGATCGATCGGGACCTCTTCAACAGGGCTGGCGCGATCGGTGTTCTTGGCTTCGAGGTGCCTGAGCAGCACGGTGGCGGAGGCGTGAGCGACTTCCGTTTCAACGCGGTGCTAAACGAGGAGTTGCACGCGGCGGGTGTGACGGGAGCGGGCCTGTGCCTGCTCCTTCACACCGACATCGTCATGCCGTACTTCCTCGAGCTCGCAGATGCTGGCCAGCAGGCTCGCTGGCTGCCCGGGATCAGCTCGGGCGAGTTGGTCACTGCGGTGGCGATGACCGAACCGGGTGCGGGCAGTGACGTCGCTGCCATCGCGACGACAGCAGAGCGCGACGGCGATCACTATGTCGTCAACGGAGCGAAGACATTCATCACTAACGCCACGAACGCTGACCTCATCGTCGCAGCTGTCCGTACTGGGCCCGGCGAGCGCCACAAGGGCTTGACCCTGCTTGTCGTCGAGGGCGGAATGCCCGGGCTCGAGCGGGGACCTCAGCTGGACAAGCTTGGGCTGCACTCGGAGGACACAGGGGAGCTGTTCTTCGCCGAAGTTAGAGTTCCGGTCGCGAATCGGCTGGGGGAGGAGGGCGAGGGATTCGTCAACCTCATGCGCAACCTCCCACGGGAGCGCCTCTCTATCGCAGTGTCCGCCGTCGCCAGTGCCAAACGTGCTCTCGACCTCACCGTGTCGTACTGCAACGAGCGACACGCGTTCGGTTCGGCAATTTCCGGTTTCCAGAACACGCGCTTCCGACTCGCTGAGCTGGCGACCGAGGTCGAGATCGGTCGGACCTTCGTAGACGATTGCGTGCGCGAACTGTTGGACGGACTCCTCACGGCCGAGCGCGCAGCGATGGCCAAATGGTGGTGCACCGAGATGCAAAAGCGCGCAGTGGACGTGTGTATGCAACTGCACGGCGGCTACGGCTACATGCGGGAGTATCCGATCGCTCAGGCATACATGGACGCCCGTGTGACCACGATTTACGGCGGGACCACCGAGATTATGAAGGAGATCATCGGTCGCTCAGTCGTGGCCAACCAATGACGTCCTGGGGCCAGTGACGCGGCCTACGGCTGACGCGATGAGTATGCAGCCGTCACGAAGTCGACCAAGCCGTCGTGGAGGCTGACGACGTCCACCTGGTCGGGATACAGGAACCACTGGTAGCTGATCCCACGAAGCGTGACGACGAGTAGGTCCGCGGCGACCGGGGCGTTGACTGTGGATCTGACTGAGCCGTCTCGGATCCCCTGGTCGAATAGCGATCTCGCATACTCGCGGATGACCTCGACGGCGTGCTCCATGCGCGCTTGGAGTCCCGGACTGGATTCGGCTGCCTCGATGATGACGCGCTGAAGCACTCTTAGCGCCTGGGGATCGTGTCGGGCATGTTCACCGATGGCCCGGACCAGCACGATGATCCGGTCGAGGCCGGTGCCCGTTGCGTCGCGGGCAGTGACCAACGGCATCCATGGTTCGGTACTCCGCTCGACGAGTGCCCACAGGAGGCCCTCCTTTGATCCGAATCGCGTAGACACGATCCCCCGACTGAAGCCGGCCCGTTCACTGATGGCAGCGAACGTCGCCTCGGCGAAGCCATTCTCGGCGATGAGCTCAGTTGCCGCGTCGAGGAGCCGCCGTGTCGAATCCAGTGAACGTTGTTGCTGTGGCTCAATGACCGGGCTGTTGGACATGGGGTCACTCCGTGATCTCAGTGCGATTCAATTGACTAACTGGTTAGTTAGTGATTAATCTCGATGTCGACCATACGTCGAGTTGTGTTTGAACATTCAACCCTAGGGGGCCACCTGTGAAGCGCTCTTCCACCCATGGTTCAGTGGGGACCGCTCCACGTTCCTTGGTCGCGACGTATCCTGGCTGGACCGACGGACGGCCTCGTCTCGAATGCGTTCGGCACTAGATGGAGGCGGCGCTCAAGCCCTTCAGGTTCGCCGTGACCGCTGTCCATGCTGCCAAGGACGGGCCGTCCTGGTCGCGGGTGGCGCGTGATGCGGAAGACCTCGGTTACGACACGCTGTTCGTCATAGACCACGTGGTCGACACCCGACTCGCGCCGATCGCAGCCATGGCCTACGCGGCGGCTCAGACGACGACGCTGCGCGTCGGCAGCCTGGTCCTGAACGCAGATTTGCGCCATCCCGGACTCCTCGCCAAGGAACTGGCGACGGTCGAGGCGCTTTCCGGAGGGCGTCTTGAGATCGGACTCGGCGCCGGTTGGTTGCCCGGAGATTATGAACAGCTGGGACTACCGATGGACCCGCCATCAATCAGGATCCGGGGACTGCGCGAATCCGCGGCGATTATCCGTTCTTTCACCTCGTCAGGAGAAGGTTTCATCACCTTCGATGGAGACTTCCATAGCGTCCGTGACCTGCTCGTCCGGCCCCGACCGGTGCGTGCCGGCGGAGCCCCGCTCCTCCTGGGAGGCGGAGGTCCGAAGATGCTCCGGCTTGCGGGCGAACTCGCGGATATCGTGAGCGTAAACGTCCCCATGATGGGAGGCACGCCTCAGGCTCCGCACCAGGGAGCCAGCACCGACGACGCTGTCTTGGGCCGGATCGAGACGGTGGCTGCTGCTGCCGGTGAGCGGTTCGCTCAGATCGAACTGCAGTCGCCCATCCACCACGTCATCGTCAGCGAAGCTCCTGCCGATGCAGCCGAAGCGCTCGACGTCCGCCTGGGCCTCCCGGCCAAGACGATGTCCATGTCGACCACCGCGCTGATAGGAACTGTCACATCGATCGTCGAGACGCTGATCGCTCGTCGTGAACGCTACGGGTTCAGCTACGTATCGATTCCTGACAACGCGATGTACGAGTTCGCCCCCATCGTCGAGCAACTTCGCGGACGATGATTGACCGTCCCATGATTCCCAGGAGGCCAGCGTGCTGACGCCCTACGACGAATTCCCGGTCCACCAGTATTCTGAACCGTTCAGTCTGATGCCGGTGAGCGACTTCAACTGGGATGACGGCTACTACTTCGGCGTGTACAGCGCCGAAGCGAAGATGCACCTGTACACCGGCCTTCGCGTCACGCCAAACGCCGACATGGTCGGAGCGTACGCGGGGGTCAATCGCGAGGGGGTCCAGAGGACCGTACGGAGCAGCCGCATCTGGCGACCTGATTTCGATGTGGCCGCAGGTCCGATCCGATACGAGTTCGTCGAACCCTTCAAGACCATCCGTCTGGTGCTGGAGCCGAACGAGTCGGGGCTCTCATACGACATCAGGTGGCTCGCGATGTCGCCCGCCCACCAGGAGGAGCACCATTTCGCTCGAAGTCGGGGTCGCGTAACCACTGACCAGACCCGCTATTCCCAGACGGGCACCGCCGAGGGTTGGATCGAAATCGACGGTGAGCGAATCGAGGTCCGCCCTCACGAGTGGTACTCGATGCGTGATCACTCCTGGGGCCTCTACGAGCCGCGCAGTCCGCTGAGCGACCCTGCCAAATGGCTGCCACCGAAGGAGCGCGCCGCCGGTCGGCGCGCCCTGCGCTTTTGGATGCCCTTCGAGTCGCCAGAACTCGGCGGCTTTTACCAGTTCCACGAGGACGAGCACGGCACACAGGGGGAGCTGAACGACGTGTTCGGAACTCCCTTCGAGGGCCTGCTCCATCTCCACGATGAGGAGGGAACCACGCTCGAACTTCGTACCGGCCACCACGAGCTGCGCTTCAAGCCAGGCACAAGGCTGCTGGACGGCGGTTCGATCGACCTCGTCGACGAGCATGGCCGTGACTGGCACCAGGAGCTCGAGGTGGTGATCCCGCCGTGGCTGACCTTTCCCATTGGGTATTACCAGGGGACGTGGAAGGACGGCGGCAACATCCACACCTACCACGGCCCGCCGGACCCGTACGTCGAATGGGACGAGTTCGACTTCTCGAACCAGCCCACAAAGCACCAGGACTACGACGGCCGTGAATACGAGGGGATCTACGGCGGAGAGTTCCTGGTTCGGGTGCACACGGAGGGTCCCGGGGTCTCCTCGCGGGGACTCGGTCAGATCGAGTTCTTCATCCACCGTTCTCATCGGTATTCCCAAGAACGGTGACGTGGGACACAGATAAGAGGATCTAAACCTTGTCAATGACAAGATTTAGATCTATCATGAGGCCATGAGTTCGAACTATGTGACTTCCGAAATGCGACGCCAGTTCGAAGAGGATGGTGTCGTGTTCCTCCCTCAGGTGCTCGATGACGAGTGGCTCGGGCTGGTGAAGTGGGGCCTCAAGCGAAACTTGGGTGCTCCGGGCCCGATGGCGAAGCGCTTGTTCCCCGAGACCGACCGCGAGTTCTACGAGGACTATTGCAACTACGCCTCGACGCCTGAGTACCAGATGCTGCTGCGCGACTCGCCGATCGTCGACGTCGTGGCCGACATCCTTGGAGCCGAGAACCTTTGGCTGTTCTACGAGCAGGTCTTCATGAAGAAGGGCGGCACCGAGCGGCGCACGCCTTGGCACCAGGACCTGACCTACTGGTGCACTGGTGGCACTCAACTCGCGGGCTTCTGGATCACGCTCGACCCGGTCCCCAAGGACCAGTCCCTCGAGTTCGTCCGTGGCTCTCACAAAGGCCCGCTCTACGCGGGGGCGGGATTCGATCTCGAAGACGAGACGAAGCCGTTCTACGAGGGAATGCCCCGCATCCCCGACATCCAGGGTGATCGCGATGCATTCGATATCGTCTCGTGGGAGATCACACCGGGCGACGTGGTCATGTTCCATCCGGCGATGCTTCACGGCGGCGGTGCCATCAAAGAAGGCCAGCGACGCACGGTGTCGATCCGATTCTTTGGCGATGACGTGGTCTACCGCGAACTGCCCGGCAGGCCAGAGCCCTCGTACCCAGGTCTCGCTGAGACCTCCACGGAGGGGGAGCCTCTGCGTGGACATTGGTTCCCTCAACTTCTACCGAGGCCCACGACGCCCCTGTGGTAGCAGATGCACACGGGTCAGCAATTAGCCATCAACAGACTCCCAGTCCAGATGACCCATTCGTGCAAGCTCGCCGACCAGATCAGTGGACCGAGGCACTGAGGTAGTAGCCGCTGACTTGGCTCGGTGTTCCGACACCGGCGATTCTGTCCAAGTGCGCAAACGTTGGACAGACAATCGCCAGGTCGGCTCGCCCCGGTTCAATCCCAATTTGGTAAGGGTGTTAATTGCCTTGCCGATTATGGGGTTCATCGTGGCGGCCGTAGTTTCCCCAGCGGGAGCCGCTGATTTGGCAAGCGGAATCGGCTCCGTTGCCGCAGCTGCGGCCGCGACGGCGACCGAGACCGCGATGTCAGCCTGGAAGGCCGCAACCCTCGGAGTGATCGAAGGCCTGACGGAGTATCTGCCCATCTCATCGACCGGCCACCTGTTGGTCGCGTCCGACCTGCTGGGACTGGGCACCACCGACGCGGATCTCAAGGCCGCCAACACCTATGCCATCGCGATCCAGTTCGGGGCGATCCTGGCGGTTGCCGGACTGTTCTGGAAGCGCTTTCGCGACATGCTGATGGGACTGGTCGGACGATCCGACGAGGGTCGCCATCTGCTGATCATCCTGATAGTCGCGTTCGCTCCAGCAGCGGTGCTGGGCTTTCTGTTCGACAACATGATCGAGGACGTCCTGTTCTCGTCGTGGCCCATCATTGGGGCATGGCTGGTCGGCGGAATCCTGATACTTGCCCTCGAGCGGTCCGGGCGGATCCCGCGCCGCGACGAAGTGGTCGAAGCCGGACGTGACAGGGTTCTGGAGATCTCAGTTCGTCAGGCAGCGATCATCGGCCTGGTCCAATGTCTGGCGATGTGGCCAGGGACAAGCCGTTCGCTCGCCGCGATCCTGGGAGCGCTGCTTGTCGGGGTGAGCATGGGTGCCGCTGTCGAGTTCAGCTTCCTGTTGGGCTTCGTGACTCTCACCGCCGCTAGCGGCTACTCGCTGTTGACGGACGGCGGAGCGCTGATAGATCAGTTTGGAGTCGTCAATCCGCTGATCGGACTGGCATTCGCGTTCGTCTCAGCGGTGATAGCGATCAAGTGGATGATCGGATACCTGCAGAGTCACAGCCTCGCAGTGTTCGGCTGGTACCGGATCGTTGCAGCCGGCCTGACCGCTGGTCTTGTGATCTCGGGCGCGCTGCACGCCTAAGCGGCAGAGCCAGCAGAACCCGAGCCAGCAGAACCGGATTGGGCTCGTGCGAATCGGCCCAGTTGCGCCATTCGAAACGCTGCCTCCGCCAGCCACACCACGATGCCCGCAGTGAGCACCAGGTTCTGTCCCAGCAGCGCACCGACAGCTGCGACATTGGCCGCTACGACCGCGACCCATGATCGGGTGATTCGCAACCCGTCCCCCGGCTTGCGCTTCCCGGCGAGGATCACCGGAGCGAAATACGCGAGCGAGGCGAACAGAATCTGCGCGTAGCCGCCGACGACCAGCACTCGCAGGCCGGAGTTCAGCGATGGCGCCTCGAACAGGGCGTTGGTGCCTAGTAGGACGACTGCCGCGACCCACCATGCGAAGCCCGCGGTGAGTTGGATCAGGCGCGGACCCGCCCAGTCCAGTTGCTTGCGACCCACATGGGGCATGAGTGCAACGACCCCGAGAACCGACGCTGCGTAGGCCCAGAGTCCGATCGCAGCGACCGCTTCAATGTCGATGGCCCAACCCAGCATTGTGAGCAACGTCGAAGTGGCGAGCGAGGCGATCACAATGTGGACCCGTGCCGGAGTTGCGGTGCGTGACATCTTCATCCGGGCCTGGGTGGCAACGAAGTACGGGAGGGTCGCCGCAATCACGACTCCGACAAGGCCCAGAGCGTTGGCCGCAATGTGGATTCCCCTGACGTTGACCGTCGAGGTCGAGAAGGCTCCCGAGGCCATTGCAACGCCCAGCGAACTTCCGACGATTCCGAATCCCGCCGCCGTGCAGTAGCCATGGATGGCAGGCCGGTAACGATCGGTGACAGCGCTGTTTCGGATCTGGATGAGACTCACGATCAGTAGAGCCAACGCGGCCACGACCGCGGTTCCTCCGAGTCCGGTAATTGCATCGACATCGACCTCGCGTCCCGTTGCGATTGCGGCCACGCCGCCGTATAGCAACGCCCGCTGGACGTTTGCGAGCCAGTTGGCTGGGGCGGGAGATGCCGACCAGGTCACCGACAACAACTGGGTCGCAGCGAGTATTGCCCCAAGAACAGACCCGACCAGAAACAGGTGCAGAGGCAGCCAGATTCCGGTGTTGTGGGGAACCGCACCCGCGATCGGTGATGCGACCGCGAACAGTGCGGCGATCACAAACGTCGGACGTGCCTGTCTGTGGACCTGGGCGACGCGGTCCGCCGCTCCTCGCGGTTGGGTCGGGCGGCTCGCCGCTCCGTCGGCGCCGGAAGCGGACTCGGTCGACATGACCCGAGACTAGGTGGAGCCGCGAAGGCTCAGCTTCCTACGACCCGGAAGCCGATGTTGCCCGCGCAACTATCGGGGGTATTGGAGCTTCGGGCGGCCACCCTGTAACGGGTGCAGTACGAGTGGTGACACAGGTAGGAGCCGCCCCGCATGATCCGGTGAGTTCCTTGCGTCGGCCCGGTGGGGTCGACTCGACTCGTGGTGGAATAGGCGTCGGTGGCGAACCAGTCGGAACACCATTCCCAGACGTTGCCCGTCATGTTGTGGAGCCCGAATCCATTCGGCTGGAAGGCATCGGCCGGACAGGTGGCCTCCCATCCGTCATCGATGGTGTTGTCGTTCGGGAAGGTTCCCTGGAAGACATTCATCATGTGTGCGCCGTCGGGCTCGAGGTCATCCCCCCATGGAAATCGCCTTCGCTCCAGGCCACCCCTCGCCGCGTACTCCCACTCGGCTTCGGTCGGCAGTCTCGTCCCGCTCCAGGCGCAGTAGGCCTGGGCATCGTCCCAGGTGACGTGCACGACGGGATGATCTGTTCGGTGCGCGATATCCGACTGTGGGCCTTCGGGATGGCGCCAGTCGGCTCCGTAGACCTGGCGCCACCACGGGGTTGCTGCGACCGCTCGCGTAGCGGGGAAGTCGTCGGGGAGCAGGCCACCGAAAACGAAGGACCAGCCCTCGCTCTCGGCAAGAGTCACGTAGCTCGTTGACTCCACGAAGCTTTCGAAATCAGAATTTGTGACCACAAGCGGAGCGATGGAGAAGGATGACACTTCGACTGCGTGGACCGGTTCCTCGCCGTCCTGGGCGTATCCCTCACCCGGCGCCGAGCCCATCTGAAAGGTCCCGCCGCTCAGCGCAACCAATGTCGGGGGCCGAGATGATGGAGCGATTTGCTCCAAGCGCTCACGCGTCACCAACTCCGCACCCGAACGCGCTTCTCGCCCGGACTCGGGTGCGCAGCAGTGGTTCTGATCTTGACCCATCGTTGTCCTTGAACCTTTGGGGGCGAGGTTGCCGTAGCGAGCGGTGAGTAGTCCTGAGTGACTTCATCTGCCGGCTCTGAATAGGCGCCAGGCGCGTTGAAGTCCAGACATGCCGGTCGTACCGTTTTACATGGGATTCCGGCCCACATGAGCTTCCGATCCGCAGCGCATTCCGGCGGTCGGGAGCTACGTCAGGTCTCCAAGAAGGTTCCAAAGGAGGTTCGCAATGGCAATCACCCGTCACGAAAGCCCGACAGTCGTAAATGACTGGCCGTTCCGAGGATTTCCGAGGCTCTTGGGCTCACAGTTCGAGAACTGGCCCGCTCTGAACGGCTTGGGGTATCCGGATTTGAATGTTCTGGATGAAACGGTCGAGGGCGACAGGATGAACATCGAGGAATTTCGCGAGGATGACATGTTGGTCGTGAAGGCCGAGATGCCGGGTGTGGACCCCGACCAGGATGTCGAGATAACGGTTTCCAACGGCAACTTGGACATCCGTGTCGAGCGCCGGGAGCAGCACGAATCCACCGACGACCAGGGCACCTACCGGTCCGAGTTCAAGTACGGGCAGTTCACCCGCAGGATTCCACTACCCGGCGGCGCGACCAGCCAGGACAGCACTGCGAAATACAAGGACGGAATACTGGAGATCCGGATCCCGGTCCACGCTGAGGAGGGCAACGACAAGGTCCCCATCACCAGGGAATAGGGAGATGGCCGAAATGGACTGAACCCGGAGTCGCCATCATGGCGCTGAGGAGGGCCTCAGTTCGGTACTCTTCCGGCCATGTTGGCCACCTTGTTGCAGCAGTACACCTATGACTACTCGACCAGTGCCGAACTTGGCGCTGGCTTCTGGGTGGTCATGGTGCTCATGATCCCGCTGTGGCTCTTCTATGTGGCAGCGATGTGGCGGGTCTTCACGAAGGCGGGATATCCGGGTTGGTATTCGATCGTCCCGTTCCTCAACATATCGACTCTCTGCCGGATCGCCGGAAGGCCGGGCTGGTGGTGGGTCCTCGGGATCATTCCCTGTGTTGGATCGGTGATAATGATCATCGTCTGGCTCGACGTCGCCAAGGCGTTCGGTAAGGGCACCGGCTACGGACTTGGTTTGTTGTTCCTTTCGCCCATCTTCATTCCAATGCTCGGGTTCGGGTCCTCCCAGTACTCGCCATCTTCGTACAACGGCTACTACGGCGGCGGTTCCGCTCCGGGACAGCCGGGGTATGGCGGCGGTGGATTCAACGGCGGCGGCGGCGGAGCATTCGGCGGCGGCGGCGGTGGATTCCAACAGCAGGGCGGGTTCGGCCCGGGTGTCGGCGCCGCACCGCAACAGCCTTTTTCGAGTCCGCCGCAGTTACCTTCGATGCCGGGTGCGGGATCATCCGCTCCGGGGTCTGGGCCTTCCTCGACTCCGCCACCGTTGCCAGCGCTGCCCTCGATGCCGGGTGCGGAAACTTCGGGCATCGAAGCTTCTACGGCTGGAGTTGCGACTCCCGTTCCGGCGTGGACCACTCCAGGAGCGGACATTCCTTCCCAGGTCGCGGCACCGGCCCCAGTTTCGGATGGGCCCGACGCCGGTTGGTATCCCGATCCAGCAGGTGGCAGTGGACTGCGCTGGTGGGATGGATCAGCCTGGACCGATCACCAATCCGGCTGATAGCGCCCTCGTCGCTATGGAACAGCTAACGAGCGGCGGCGGGGACTCGACAGTGCCGCCGCGCGGGCCTTGTGCTCAACATGCCGTCGCATGGCCGAGCGCTTCACATACCGCTTCCATCCGGATTGGATCGAGGATGGTGATCCGGTGAGTACACAGGGCTGGCCGGATGAGCGTCACGTTGTCGAGGCTGAGTACGCATCGACGCGGCATTCCGTCACTCTCATCGATGATCACTTCGGTGGGGATTTCTCGGATCACCGTGGTGGCGGGTACAGCGAGAACCTGATTGAGGACAGCACAAGCCTCGGAGCGGGTCAACACCAGGAACGGTCGCCGCTGCAGGTCCGGGTGTTCATACCACCAGACCTCACCGCGGCTCACCATGGTTCGTGCCCCTCGAGGCGTTCTTCTTCATCGAGACGTTGGGCGAGTTCGATCGAAGCACGATCCGCGAACCCATCGAGACTGCCCCACTCATCAGGCTCATGCGGCGGGTGTAGCCGGTAGCCAGCGACGATCTGGCGGCCGACATCATTCGATCGGAGATCAGCGAGGAACTCGGTCAGCACTTCCCGAATCAGAGCTGACCGAGAAATGCCGCGTCGAAGGGATTCAGAGTCGAGCTGGGCAACAAGTTCGTCGGTTAGTTGGACCATCGTCTGCGATCGGGCCATAGCCCTATGATAGTCATATGATCCGACCGGCTACTTCGGATCAATTGAACGGATGGTCACATCCCTTCTCTTCCGCTGGGCCGGGCAGACGTTCATCGCACCCGAATCATCTGTTCGTGGTGTCGCGCCGTTCCCCAAAATGGGCGAAGCCCCCGCCGTGGCGGGGGCTTCGTCTGGCGGAGAGTGAGGGATTCGAACCCTCGGAGGCTTGCACCTCAACGGTTTTCGAGACCGTCCCATTCGTCCGCTCTGGCAACTCTCCGCCGGTGAACTTAGCGGCTGTCCCGCCGCTGAGCGAAGAAGGACACAAGCAGATCCGAACACTCGTCTCGGCGGACACCGGCCCGAACGGCGAACTCGTGATTCAGGCGGGGGTCCTGAGCCAGGTTGTAGAGCGAGCCGACCGCTCCGGCCTTGGGATCGTCGGTTCCGAAGACCAGTCCCGACAACCGTGATGCCCACATTGCGCCAGCGCACATCGGGCATGGCTCGAGGGTGACGATCACCTGGCAGTCGTCTAGTCGCCAGCGCCCAAGTTTCTCCGCTGCGTCGCGCAGTGCCAGCACCTCGGCGTGAGCGGTTGGGTCGCCGGTCAATTCACGTTCGTTGTGTCGGGCAGCAATCACAGTGGGCTCTGATCCCTCGGCGAACTGCACCACGACCGCGCCTATGGGGACGTCATCATGATCCAGAGCGAAAGTGGCCTGCTCGATCGCCAGGTCCATCCAGTCCTCGTGACGGCTGTCTGCTTCAAGGATCGGATTGCTGGGTCGCATGGTTTGAACCTATCTGGTCGACTGCAGGACCAGTTCACCTGAGGTCGTCCGTCAGTTGGGCCCGCGCATCACCGGCGCCCCGCGCCCACGAACGCGACGCGCCACGCCCAAGGACAAGGTCGGTTCAGTGATCGAGATGGAGTGACCTCGGATCGATTCCTGAACTGCTCAAAGCCGTGTCGACACGGGTCATCCAACCGTGCGTATCTGCCACACGCCCGTGTTGAACGTCGAGCAACCTCTGTCGAAGTCCCATGGTCACTTCACCGGGACCACCCGAGCCGACCGTCAAAGTCTCGTCGTCAATGACCAGGCGTCCGATCGGGGCGATGACCGCCGCTGTGCCACAGGCAAAGATTTCGAGCAGGCTGCCTTCGGCGATACCGGATCGGATCATGTCGATCGACACTCGCTCTTCGGTCACCTGGTAGACCAGCGTCCCAGCGGGGCGGGAGCCGGCAGCACCCGGCCCCTTTGGGTCGAGATCCGCCGCCAGACGCAGCAGAGACTCGCGGGTCACGCCGCCAAGAATCGTCCCGGTCAATGGCGGAGTGCTCAGCACGGTTCGGCCCGAGCGGTTCCAGACGAACATGACGTTCATGGCGTTGAGTTCCTCGACCCAGCGGTGCTCAGCGGCGTCGAGCCACATGACCTGGTCGTGACCCGCCTGACCGGCCCTTCCGTGCGCGGCGAAACCCGCGGCGTAGTTGCCCGAGAACTTTGCCGCGCCGGTTCCACCCGCGGTGGCGCGGACATCGCGCGACTCGACAGCGACCGTTATCGCCGATGCGCCGGAGTCGAAGTACGAGGCGACGGGACACGCGATGACGACGAACATGTACTCGGTCGCCGGGCGAACCGACAGATGCGGCTCAGAGGCGAACATGAACGGGCGCACGTACAGCGCCGCTCCGTCAGCATCGGGAATCCAGTCACGGTCCGCCTCGACCAGCAGCGCACATGCGGTCTCGAATGCGTCGGCCGGCAGTTCGGGCATGGCTATTCGGGTTGCGCTTGCAGCCATGCGAGCGGCGTTGCTCGACGGCCGGAACAGCGCAGGTGACCCATCAGCCAGTCGGTATGCCTTGAGTGCCTCGAAGATCGATTGCCCGTAGTGCAACGCAAGCGTCGCCGGGCTGAGCGACATCGGCCCGAACGGAGTCAGCTCAAGGTCGGACCAATGTCCGTCGGTGAACCTCATGGTCACCATGTGGTTGGTGAACGACTGGCCGAAGACCGGGTTGTCGACGATTGCGTCACGCTCAGTAGCCGGAAGGGGCGAGCGGTTGAGGGAAATACGGACCTCGGTCACGTCACGATCCTTACCGAGATCGTGCACCGGGTAGGGCCACCCAGTTCAGGTAGCGCCAATCAGGCGACCTTGATGCCCTGGTTGAGCACGGTTGCTCCGATGCAGCTGTCCTCGATGTAGTTGACCCCGGCTTCCTTCGCGAGACGGCGACCTTCGTCGGAGGTGATTCCCAGTTGGACCCAGATCGTCGGCGCACCGATCGCCAGGGCGTTCCGCACCACGTCGGGGACCTCGTCGCTGGGGCGGAAGACGTCGACGATGTCGACAGCAACGGGAATGTCAGCGAGAGTCGGGTAGGCCTTCTGCCCAAGTATCTCGCTCGCGGTCCGGTGAACCGGGATGACCGTGTAGCCCGCCTCGATCAGTACCGCAGGTATCTTGTTCGCCGCCTTGACGGGATTGGTGGACGCACCGAACACCGCGATGGTGCGGGCGCTGGTCAAGATGTCGGTGACCTGGTCCTCATCGAGTTGGGTCGTGTCGACTTGGGTGTCATCCATGGTGCTCCTCGGCCAGTCGGAATCAATCCACGCGTCCAACGAGAACGCGTCCATTGGGAACCCGCTTCGTGGACCAGGACATCCCTGCGGACGCGTCTGCCGGCAACCTGTCTCATGGACGGGGCATCCCTGCAACCCACCCTCGGCTCTGAACCACGCCGTAGAGTCGACCCCATGACCATGGACTCGACCACAGAGACACAGCGGATGCCGGCGGTGTTCATCGGTCACGGCAGCCCCATGAACACGCTAGAGATGAACCGGTACACGACTGCCTGGCGCGAACTCGGCGCGACGCTTCCGACCCCGCGGGCGATCCTGGCGGTCTCGGCGCACTGGTTCATCGCTGCCAACGCGGTGACCGCGATGGCGACTCCACGAGTCATTCACGACTTCTACGGGTTTCCCCAAGAGCTGTTCGATTTCGACTACCCGGCACCCGGTCTGCCCGAGCTGGCCGAAGAGGTGGCTGAACTCGCCAAACCGGACTGGGTGGGCCTCGACCAGGACAGTTGGGGTATCGACCACGGCACCTGGTCTGTTCTGGCCCACATGTTTCCCAAGGCCGACATCCCCGTGGTGCAGCTCTCAATCAACGCGACCAAACCGTTCGATTTTCATCTCGAGCTCGGTGCGAAGTTGGCGTCGCTGCGAGATAGCGGTGTCCTGATCGTCGCGAGCGGCAACGTCGTGCACAACCTGCGTCGGATCGACTGGGGTCAACCGACGGTCGGCTTCGACTGGGCTGAACGTTTCGACGAGGCGGCAAAGGGACATCTACGCACCTCACCGCGACGGATCCTCGAGATGGTCGACCATCCCGACTTCGCCGCCGCGGTGCCGACGCCGGACCATTTCATCCCGGTGTTGTACCTGGCGGGCCTGGCCGAGGCTGACGGCTCGGCCTGCGGGGTCCTCATCGACGGCTACTCCTACGGTTCGCTATCGATGACGTCCTACACGCTCGGCATGGATTCGCTCCGCGCCCGCGGGAACTCGGGCCACTCAGATGAGGCGTCAGCCGAACTGCCGAACCCGAGCCAGGTGCCGACCGAGGAGACCAACACCTAGCGATGCGGAAGACTGGCTGGCTGCAGCGTTTGGAGACGAGTGCTCTGCCCGGCCACGGAATCGGCACATGAAGATCTAATTATCCATTTCTCGTTGATATGGATGATAGATAGATAATATGACGGGATGCGATCTCCTGCACCGGCGCTCCTCCCGTTGTTCCGCTCACATGTCCAAGGGGAACTCCTAGCCTTACTGCTGGTCGAGCCTGATCAGGAATGGACACTCCACGATCTAGCCGAGTCCACAGGAGCGCCCTATCAAACCATTGCGAGCGAAGTGCGGCGTCTGACAGATTCTGCTCTTCTCACTTCTCGAACCATTGGGCGCACCAAGGTTGTCCGGGCAAACCCGTCGACGCCATATCTCGCCCCGCTGACGCAGCTGGTATTGATGTCCTTCGGACCCCCGCTCGTCATCGAGGAGGAGTTCGCCGCCGTGGATGGAATCGAAGAACTGTTCATCTACGGCTCGTGGGCCGCCCGCTATTACGGCACCCTGGGTCCTGCTCCCCAGGATGTCGACGTGCTCTTGATCGGATCTGTTTCACGCGATGAAGTCTATGAAGCGTCTATGCGGTCGGAACGACGGCTCCGCCGTGATGTGAACGTGACCATCAGAACCGCATCACAGTGGTTGGCGGCAGATGACGGCTTCAGCCGCCGGGTGAAGGATTCGCCCAAGCTTCAGCTCCGGATGGCGTCCCAACGAACTCGGACAATTCGGGACCGCCGGAACACTGATCGCCAGCGGTCTCATCCGTCGACGGCTTTAGCTCAGACGTAGCGGACGATCGCGTCGGCCGCGGCAGCCACGTAGCCGCCCGAGAACTTGATTGCGTGGACAACCAGCGGAGCGATCTGGTTGAGCGCAATCCGATCCTGCCAGCCTTGAGCAAGGGGAAAGGCCTCGTCGTAGGCCGTGAACACCTGCGAACCGAAGCCGCCGAAAAGTTGCATCATCGCCAGGTCGAACTCGCGGTGACCGCCAAAGCAGGCAGGGTCGATCAACCAGCTGCGGCCCGAGGAGTCGACCAGACGGTTGCCTGCCCATAGATCGCCGTGAAGCCGTGCTGGTGTCTCGACGGGACCGGCGAGGTCGGTCAATCGGTTCGCCACGTTACGCAGCTGCTCGATCGTGCGGGTCGGCAGCGAGTTCCGCCGCTCAGCGATGTCAGCAAGTGGGAGCAATCGACGGGTGGAGTAGAAGTCGACCCAGGTGTCAGTCGGGTCGTTGGGAAGCGCCTGCGAGCCAGTGGTGCATCGGTCCTCACGGCCGAACGTCGGGGCGCCCGACTGGTGAAGTGCTGCGAGAGCTCGCCCGAAATCCGCTTCGGTATTTGCTTGCGGTGCGCCGGTGTCGATCCAATCGAGCACCAGATCCGCAGGGTCGTCGCCGACGGCGAGTACCTCGGGGACATGCACAGTGTTGGATTCCCGCAGCCACCTCAGACCGGTGGCCTCGGTCGTGAAGAACCCTGGCGGCGGGTTCGCGTGGGTCTTGACGAAAACGGTGCGGCCGTCCCTGAGCATCACCCGGAACGCGGTCGCGAAGTCGCCGCCTGAGACCGGTCGGGATTCGACCACGGGCGATGCGAGTTCGACCTCGATGACTTCCGCGAGCCGACGTTCCACCGGTCCGACGCTATGTGAAACCTGACGATTGACGGGGGAGTGCTCTGTCGACGGCGAACGCCTCAGGAGTGGCGCAAAGGGATGGAGACGAATCGGGGGGTTCCTCGGGCAGAGCTGAATGTCAGAGGGGACCGGTATCCTCACCGCATGGAGCTGGGGAAGGTCGCAACGGCACAAGCGGAGTCGGTCTTCGGGACCGGTCGCTGACGTGTCGGTCTTTTCCTCGGTCGCGCAGTCTGAATGGATCGCCTCGAATAGGTCGGCGTTCGCGATCTTCGACGGCTTTCCGGTATCTGAAGGTCATGCACTTGTGATCTCGCGTCGTGAGATCGCGACCTGGTGGGACGCGTCGGCCGATGAACAGATTGATCTGATGAGTCTCGTGGCAGAGGTGAAACAGATCCTCGACCACAAATTCGATCCTGACGGCTACAACGTCGGGTTCAACGCAGGCAGCGCTGCTGGCCAGACAGTCGATCACCTACATATCCACGTCATTCCCCGTCGAGCCGGTGATGTCGACGATCCACGGGGCGGAATCCGCCACGTCATGCCGAACCTTGGCAACTATCTCGTGCCAGATCTGTCCGACAGTCGTCCGCCCGAATGGATAGCGGTACCGGTTGCACTTGAGCCGCCGCAGATTCGAGACTCAAGAAGGGGAGCAGCGGTCCCTACGTCTGCCACTTTGATCGATTCTCGCGGTCCTCGCCGCATGCACCATGAACTGATCGACTGTCTCCGGTCCACGCAGTTTGATCGGGTCGATCTGCTCGTGAGTTTCATCATGAAATCCGGCCTGCGACTGATTCGTGACCGTCTAGACGAATCATTGGCGCGCGGCGCGCTCGTGCGGGTGCTCACTACGGACTATCTCAACATCACCGATGCCGATGCCCTCGCCGAACTGCTCGACCTGAGTGAGTCGCATCGAGCCGTTACGGGCGCCCTGTCGATCCGAGTCTTCTCCGATCCGCTCACTTCGTTTCACCCGAAGGCCTATTTGTTCCACTCCAGCGCAGGTGAGCGGGCCGCAGGTTTCGTCGGATCCAGCAATCTTTCGCGGTCCGGCATCGACGGGGGAATCGAATGGTCCCTCGAGGTGGACCAGGTCACGTCGCTGGTCGAGAGTTTCGATGAGCTCTGGGTCGACCCACGCAGCCGCTCTCTGGACCACGACTTTCTACGCACCTACCGCACTCGTTGGCGAAGCGAGGTGAAGCGATCGACCCGCGAAATCGAGATAGGCGCTGAGGTTGAGCCTCCCGCAGAACCCGTTGAGCCACGCCCCATCCAGATCGAAGGCCTTCAAGCCCTCCGTGACGCAAGAAGTGCCGGCCATCAGGCCGGCCTCGTTGTCATGGCGACGGGGTTGGGTAAGACATGGCTTGCTGCGTTCGACTCGGTCGACGTGATCGGAGCGAGCGGTGTCTCTCAACGAGCACTATCAACTGGTGCTGCAACCGGCCGAGTGCTCTTCATCGCTCACCGTGAGGAGATCCTTGGGCAGAGCCGCGACGTCTACAGACAGGTCGCACCGAACCTAGAACTCGGCCTGTACAACGGAAGCGAGAAACAACCGGACGCCGATGTTGTGTTTGCTTCGATCCAGACGATCTCGCGTCGGCTAGATCTGTTTTCGCCGGACGCCTTTGACTACATCGTCGTCGACGAGTTTCACCACGCGGCGGCGGCCAGCTACCGAGTCGTGCTCGACCATTTCCAACCCGAGTTCCTGCTCGGCCTAACTGCGACCCCGCAGCGCATGGATGGAGCCGATCTGATGGCTCTGTGCGGCGACAACTTGGTATTCGAATGCGGGCTCGTGGAGGGGATCGACCGATCCGCGCTAGTGCCATTCCACTACTGGGGGATTGCCGATGTCATCGACTACGAACCAATCCCATGGCGCAACGGGAAGTTCGATCCGCAAGCACTTGCCCAGGCGGTCGAAACCCAGGCCAGAGCCGAGCAGACACTCGACGAGTGGCGGAACCGCTGTGGAGGCCGCACACTCGCTTTCTGCGCGTCGGTGACTCACGCCGACTTCATGGCTGAGTACTTCAACAGCGCCGGAGTTGTTGCGGTTGCGGTGCACAGTGGGCCAACGTCGGCCTCGCGGGTGGATGCAGTCGACTCGCTAAGGGATGGGACAGTCGAGGTGGTCTTCACCGTCGATGTGTTCAACGAGGGAGTCGACATCCCCGAGATCGATTCGGTGATGATGCTGCGTCCGACAGGGTCGCCGGTGATCTTCCTCCAACAACTCGGACGAGGACTTCGAATTAGCGAGGGCAAGGACTTTCTGAACGTCGTCGACTTAGTTGGCAATCACGCCAGCTTCCTTCTGAAGCCGCGGATATTGCTAGGTCTGGGCTCCCCACTCATGCCCACCAATTCCCAGGTGATGCGTGCCATGGCCAAGGGTGACTTCCAGATGCCAGCCGGTTGTTCGGTCAAGTTCGATCTTGAGCTGATCGATATCTTCGCGGCGCTGGTTGGATCCAAGGGGACCAGTAGAGCGGGCGCTCTCGAGGAGTACTGCCTAGACAGCGCCGAGGAGGCCGGTCAGCGCCCGACAGCTGTGCAGGCTCACGCTGCTGGCTTTGATCCGGCAGCGGCTCGAAGTCGTCATGGCGGTTGGTACTCGATGCTCAGCTCACTGCGCCTCTTGAACGATGACGAGCAGGCGGTCGTAGCAGCTCACGGCGATCTTTTGCGCAGGATCGAGACCGAGCCGATCACCAAGTCATACAAGTTGGTCACGCTGCGAGCCCTGATCGCCGATGGGACGTTGCGCACTGGCACGACTGTCGCCGAAGTAGCGCAGCGTTCGCACCGATTGATCGTCGCCGACCCCCGATTGGTGCTCGATGCGAGGAGCAAGGCGATCCCAGAACCCCGCGAAGTGAGCCCGGCCGCATGGAAGTCCTTCTGGCGCAGGAATCCTCTGTTTCACCTCGCCAAGTCGAGTGCGAATTCCCCAGCACTCTTCGAACTCGACGGCGATGACTTCTCACCCACATTCTCGGTGAGCGACGGGCTCGGCGACACCTTCGATCAGGTGGTCGCTGAGATCGTCGGCTGGCGACTGGCTTCGTATCTGCTGAATGGTCGAGATG
The DNA here is from genome assembly GCA_049647585.1 of Microthrixaceae bacterium. Taxonomy (GTDB): domain Bacteria; phylum Actinomycetota; class Acidimicrobiia; order Acidimicrobiales; family Microtrichaceae; genus JAGQSZ01. Next base: position 225,772 of record JBARXY010000028.1, read on the forward strand.
CTGAAGCCGATGGCGAGTCCGAGGATCACGACGTGGTCGATGGTGAGTCATCGCTCGACTCGACAGACCAGCTGGATCAGAACCGGGAGGCCGAAGGGCCGTCGCATCTCATAGGTGAGCGGTTCAGGAGGAACCAAATTTCTGAAATGTTCGGCCTGGACTTTAACCCTGCGAAGTGGAACTTGGGCCATGTATCACTAGGTGGCGACGTGGTGCTGTTCGTGACCCTGAAGAAGAGCAGCGCGATGCAATACGGCAGCGATTACGTCGACCACTTCGAGTCACCCTCAGAATTCGTATGGGCGTCACAGAACAGTGTTGGGCCAAGCGTGAAAAAGGGTCGTGAAATTCTCGGCGCGGTCGAGAACGGTGTGAGGCTGCACCTCTTCGTCCGGTTGAAGAAGGCAGACGTGGCCTTCGAATACTGCGGACTTGTCGAACCGATCAGCCACCATGGGGAGAAGCCAATGTCCGTGACCTTCCGCCTGAAGACTCCACTAGGACCCGACGCGGCCAAGCGATTCGTAACCGTCGGCTGAGGGCGAACTCGTGTTGCATGGTCGAGCGATGGAGAGGCGGAACCCTCAGCGGAATCTGCTGGCGTAGCAGATAGGGTCACGACAACTTCACGGTCGGGATGAGGGAGTGGTTCGTGAACAACGCAGGGGATTCCGCTCGGCGCGTCGCCGAGTCAGCAACGCGGGCAGCGGAGACGCTTGAGCGCAAGGCGGCCAATGCTCGACGCGCGGCAGAGAACTACGCCAAGGGTGCAGAGGGTGAGGTGGCAGTCGCCAACTCGCTAGCGCCTCTAATTGCTGCAGGCTGGTATGTACTGAACGACCGAGTGATGCCGACCGGTGGAAACATCGATCACATAGTTGTCGGTCCAGGCGCTGTGGTGGTTCTCGACGCCAAAGCCTGGAATGGAAAGCTTGAGATTCGTGACGGGAAGCTTTACAACTCGGGCTGGAACAAGTCCGATGTCATCGAACATCTCCACCTCCAAGGCGACGTTGTACAGGACGCTCTGGGAGCCGACATAGCTGTCAATCGGGCGCTGGTCGTCACAACCCAGCCCGACTTGAAGCCTGAGTTCATCGGAGACGCAGGAATCCTTGGATTGAACTCCCTGTACGCCGAACTTGACCAGACCCCGACGATCTTCTCGCAGAGCGAGGTTGAAGCCATGTTCGCGAAGTTGGCAGAGGCGTTTCCTCTCTCGGGTACGGCTCCGCCTGCAGCGTCTGGACTGCAGATCGTCGACGGAGTCGAGTCAAGCGAACTCTTTGACCGAGCAAACCGGTTTCTCTACCTCAACCAATGGAGGAAGAACGGCCGGCACCGTGTCTATCTGAAGGACGAACACGGGGAAGAACTCGGAATGAAGGACCTTGTGACCGGTGAGATCAAGCTCAGTTTCCACGACGATGTGCTTGCCAAGGCGGTGCTTCGTGGCGCGACAGCCAAGGGAGTGGCCTTGGAGCAAGGTGATCTGCCGAAACTTCCGATCGATATCCGTGGCGGTCGATTGCTTGGCTTGTTCGGCCGCATCTACACAACAGCGATGATCGGGAGCGTCTGGAACGGGCCAGGCAAGCGGTATCTGTATGGGACTCTGGCTAACCCAGTCGACGGTGTATTCGAACTCGGCCACGTCGACCTCAAGACAGGCTGGGCCAAGCCGAAGTCGCAGGGCCCGGTCTCACGAGATCGCGGACCAGCCGAGCGGTATCTCGCCCTCCTGCGGGATCGACACCCTGTCCGATCCAGCGGTTGATCCAAAGGGCCATGATGGTTCCACGACCTACTCACTCGCTGGGACCGGTATCTGGAGCGGAGCGCTTCGCTAGGGCGATCAACCCGCTGACAGGCGCGAGGCACGGGCCGTCCAGGTTCTCGGCACAGGTGACCAGACGGATGGATGTCCCAGCGCATCGGTAGTTTCACAACGGCCCTACAGATGGGTGTTGCTTCCCCCAGCAATCTGCCATGTGGATCTGTTGTTCAAGGAAGTACTGTAAATGTCGATCCCGAAGTCGAACGCCACCACCTCTACCTGAAGCTGGAAGGGGTGCTTGTAGCAGAGGAAGTCACTGTCCTCATGGAACATCTCCCACCAGTCGGCTGGGCCGAAGTAGCAACAAAGCAGGATCTTCAGCACGTGGAATCCGTCCTGAGTGCCGATATGGCGACCCTGGAGGCCAACCTTCGTGGGGCCATGTCCGATCTGGGTGCCGGGCTGTTCCGAGAGCAGCGAAATCAGATGTTTGCACTCGTGAGTTTCCAGACGGCACTGATGGCTGTAGGACTTGCGGTGCTTCGTCTTGTCTGACGGCGAAGCGTGAGGACGAAGCCCGGTCGTCATAGGTCGACTCTCCGGGCTTCGCCCAGAACTCCGTTCCCCGCCATGGCGACTTGTCAGCCTGGAGTCGAGAAGGTATCGATCGTCACCGTCGATGAATTCCAATCGACAAAGCCCCGGTAGCAGGACTCGCGTTGAGGTTGGACAGTTGTCACGGTGCTGACTGTGGGCATGAGGATCTTCCAACCGGATTCTCGCCATTGAATGTGCGAAGCAGATTGGTACTCTTGGCGAGCAGATTCCATTTTCTGCGCTTCCCCCGACAACAGAATTTCAGTCAGGAGAAGCGCCTTGGCGATCACCGAACTATCCAGATTTCAGTTACATCAACGCTTGAGAGAAGCGTTGGGCGACGATGAGGCAGAGACGCTCATGGAGCACCTACCGCCCCTCGGTTGGGCCGATGTGGCAACCAAACAGGATGTCCAGCACCTCGAGACCGTCCTGCGTTCCGACATGGGAACCCTCGAGACCGGTTTGCGCGGTGACATGGCCAAGCTCGACACCGGTTTGCGCGGTGAAATGTCGGCTCTCTCAGCCACATTGCGAGGAGAGATGGTGGCTCTCTCCGCCACACTGCAAGGAGAAATGTCGGAACTGAGGGCGGACCTCTTTCGCGAGCAGCGGAACCAGACCTACACGCTGGTTAGCGCGCTGGCCGCTCTCATGGCCGTGATGCTGGCGGTGCTTCGTTTCACCTGAGCGGGCGCTCGGTCTCCGGCCAAATGCCTTGACCTGTCGAAACAAAACGTCTGAGGCCCCGATCGGTGAGATCGGGGCCTCAGGTTCCCTTTTGGATATGGCGGAGACGGTGGGATTCGAACCCACGGTGAGTTGCCCCACACACGCTTTCCAAGCGTGCCGATTCGGCCGCTCTCGCACGTCTCCGAGCGGAGAGGATAGTCTGAACTCTCACTCGTGTTTTCAGGTGGCGGCCGGGTCCTGTGCAATCGCAGCCCGTGAATCGGGTCAGGGCCGGAAGGCAGCAGCTCTCAGCGGAACCTACGGTGTGCCGCAGATCGCCTGGCCGCCTCCTGAA
>JBARXY010000029.1:0-104064 GCA_049647585.1 Microthrixaceae bacterium
TCACTCGTGTTTTCAGGTGGCGGCCGGGTCCTGTGCAATCGCAGCCCGTGAATCGGGTCAGGGCCGGAAGGCAGCAGCTCTCAGCGGAACCTACGGTGTGCCGCAGATCGCCTGGCCGCCTCCTGAAGACATTGAGTTTCCGAGGCATTCGCCTCGCAGCTGAGGATGTCGGTGGGCACAGGTAGGATCGCAGCGATGGCCTACCAGTCCCTTTACCGCCGATATCGACCGCGTCGTTTCGACGAGGTCAGGGGCCAGGAACACGTTGTCGGCGCACTGCGCAACGCGGTCGACAACAACTCGGTCACCCACGCCTATCTGTTCTCAGGCCCCCGCGGAACCGGCAAGACGTCGACCGCACGCATCCTCGCGAAGGCGCTCAACTGCGAGAACCTGCAGAAGGGTGAGCCCTGCTGTGACTGCACGCCATGTCAGGACATGGAGGCAGGCCGCAGCTTCGACCTGTTCGAATTGGACGCTGCTTCCAACAACGGCGTCGACGCCATTCGTGACCTGATCGAACGAACGGCTGTCGGCTCACCTGGGCGCACCAAGGTGTACATCCTCGACGAGGTCCACATGCTGTCGCCGGCTGCGTCCAACGCGCTGCTGAAGACGCTCGAGGAGCCTCCCGGTCACGTCCGGTTCGTGCTTGCGACCACTGATCCGCAGAAGGTTCTGCCGACCATCCGCAGCCGGACCCAGCACTTTGAGTTTCAACTGCTCTCTGCAGACGAGCTTGAGCGTTACGTTCGTTGGATAATCGCCGATGCCGACCTTGATGTTGACGACGCCGGCATTGCCTGGGCGGTTCGACAGGGCCGCGGCTCGGCACGCGACACGCTCTCGGCGCTCGACCAGGTTGTCGCTGCCGGGGGAGTAGTCGAGCGGACCGAACCGATCGAGAAGTTCTTCGAGGCACTCGTCGCCAAGGACAGCGGAGTCGCGATTCTGGCGGTCGCCGAGGCGCTGGCTCAGGGTCACGACCCCCGGGTGCTCGCCAAGGTCTTCCTGGACTCGCTTCGCGATACGTTCCTGTTGTCGCTTGGCGCAGAAGTGCCCCACATGATGGCCGACGACGCTGAACGCATGGGCGCTTGGGCACGACAGATCGGTACGCCGCTTCTGACCCGCGCCATGGAATCGATCGGGTCAGCCACCGTCGACATGCGCCAGGCTGCTGACCCCCGTGTCCCCTTCGAGGTCGCACTCGTGCGCCTCACAACCCCATCGGCCGGATCGCTGTCCGAGCTCAGCGAACGTCTCGACAAGCTCGAACGGGCGATGGCCAACGGATCTCCGATTGTCGTAGCTGACAGGCAGGCCGGCACTGCGACCGGTGCCGCTTCACCCGGTACCGAACAAGCACGGGCAAATGAGCCGGCGGGCGACATCGGCGCGGAGTCCACCCCAGGTCCTGCTGACGCCGGGACAGATCGGCCATCCCCGTCTGGACAGCGATCGCGAACCTCGGAAGGGCCGAGTCGTGACGGTATGAGCCACGCTGCGAGGGCTCGTGCCGAACTCGCCCGACACAGTTCTGAGTCAGCCGAGAAGACAGACCTCAATCGCAGGCCGACTCGTGCCACGCCGAAGTCCACCTCGGCTGGCGGACCGCCGCCGGTTCCGCCGTCCTCGCGGCGCCCGCAGGCAGGAACCGCCGAGACCGGCGAGCCCGCCGAGTCCGCTCAGGCAGGGTCTTCGCCGGAGCCCACCTCGGACGCTCCGTCACCGTCCCCACAAGCGCCCCCAGAACCGCCGCCCGTGTCGACGCCTCCGGCACCCACCGGCGCCGCACCCACTACCGCCGCACCCGCTGACCGCGCACCAACCGGCGCCGCACCCACTGGACTGGAAGGCGCGTCACCCGGGGCTGAGTCGTCGCCCGAGCATGAGCTGTCTGACGTCCCGGACATCGAGTCCCCCACGAGCCAGGGCGGCCAGGTTGAACCACCTGCACCGACATCGACCGCTGGGGCCGGCTCGGACGGAGAGCTGAGCGTGGGGGACCTGCAGAGCGCGCTCGAAACGGCAGTTCTCACTCAGATCCGTGGAGTGACCAAAGCGATCTACGCCCAAGGTCATTTCCTCTCGATCGCCCACGGCACTGCGGTTTTCGTCGTGGAGAATGCCCCCACACGTGAACGGGCCGAGAAGTCGCGCACAGAGATCGAATCCCTACTGTCAGCCCATCTTGGTCGCCCGGTATCGCTCAAGGTGACCGACAAGGACTCCGTGGGTGGATTCGCCGATGGCGGTCAGGCAGACGCCGGCCAGTCAGGTGCCGGTCGCGCCGGCGCAACCGGTTCAGCGCACCCGCCAGGGGCATCCCCGAATGACCATCGGGGTCCTGCGACTTCCCGCCGTCCAGGATCCCAGGAACTGCCGGCGGGCGAAATGCCACTGGACCGCCCGGATGAGCCGAGCGAGTTCGACGAAGAGCAGGAACTGATGGCCATCGACGTCACCGAACTCGAGGACGCCAAGGGCGTCGCCGAGACCGGTCTCGATCGCCTCCTCAGTGCATTTCCCGGAGCAACAGTGATCGAATCCAACGAGGAGCAGCCATGAATTCCGAAAGCGCCGATTCATCCTCCGACGCACCCTCGGACGACCAGAGTTCGAGCAGCCAGGGCTCGCCCTCTCCACTCGGCCAGGGACTGGACCTCGGATCGATGATGCAGATGGCACAGTCCATGCAGGAACAGGTCGCGTTGGCTCAGCAGGAACTTGCCGACACCGAAGTTGTCGGCACATCCGGTGGCGGCGTTGTGACGGTGACTCTCAACGGCCACCTCCACCTGAAGAAGGTCCACATTGCCCCCGACGCCGTTGACGCGGACGACCCCTCGATGGTCGAGGACCTGATCCTTGCCGCATGGCAGGACGCCCACGACCAGGTTGCGGTCCTCCAGGCCCAGGCTGATCCCATGAGCGGACTGCTCGGTGGCGGTGGGCTGGGAGATTTGGGTGGTGGGGCTGGCCTGGGCGACCTAGGTGGCCTCGGTGGATTGCTTGGCGGGGCCTGAGTGGCGAGCCCTTATGCCGCAGCGGTTCAGGACCTGATCGACGCGCTCGGTCGTCTGCCCGGAATTGGCCCCAAATCGGCGCAGCGGGTCGCGTTCCACCTGCTCAAGGTTGACGCAGACGAGGCAAATCGCCTCGCCCGGGCGATTGTTCGCGTCAAGGAGCGTGTCGGATTCTGCACCGTCTGTTTCAACATCGCCGAGGGCGAACTCTGCACGGTTTGTGCCGACCCCAGGCGTGACGAACATCTGCTGTGTGTGGTCGAGGAACCCGGTGATGTCGTTGCGATCGAAAGGACCCGGGAATTCCGTGGCCGGTATCACGTCCTTCAGGGGGCGATCGACCATCTTCAGGGGGTCGGACCGGAGCAACTCAAGGTCAAGGAACTGATTTCTCGTGTCAGCGACGGCAAGATCACCGAGGTGATCATCTGCACCAACCCAAACCTCGAAGGCGAAGCGACAGCGCTATATCTATCGCGCGTCCTGGACGTTCCTGGCTTGACCGTCTCGCGGCTCTCCAGCGGGCTGCCGGTAGGCGGTGACCTGGAGTACGCGGACGAACTGACGCTCGGGCGAGCCCTCGAAGGACGCCGGGTTATCTCCTAGCGAAGCAGCACTGAGGAGCCGTGGCTCGGCTTTTGGGCGGCCCTTTCAGGTCGCTGACTCGCGGCGACGGCGGGCCTCGAAGACGATCGCAAGTCCCACGATCACCATCAGTGCTCCGACAGCGCCCTGGGCCCCAACCGAGTCACTGCCTGTAAAGGCGAGTTCCCGACCGTTGTCGGCGCCGTTGCCGGCCGCGCCGCCGGTGCCGTCGGCAGCGGCATTCACCATGAGCTGGAGGCTCTTGACGGTGCTGTCACCGAAGAGGACCAGCGTGTGGGACCCTGCGGTGGTTCCGGCCGGAATCGTCACCTTGGCCCGGAGAATCCCGGATGGGTCCGCTGTCGCGGAAGCGAGGACCGTGGGCGTGCTGTAAAGGACAACGGTAACCGCCTCCCCGGCCACGAACCCGCCCTGGTCGATATCGATCGATGAGCCCGCTGCGGCGACTGCCGAACTCTGGCCACTGAACGGCACCGCACTGGCTGGAGGTTCTGAGGGCGGAGTGAAGTCTGCCGGTGCGCTCGTCGGCGGTGCGGTAGTAGGGGCCACCGTGGTTGGCGCGCTTGTGGTTGGGGGTGTCGTGGTTGGAGGTGCCGCAGTCACTGTGAAAGTTCCGGTCACGCTGTTGGGCTGGTCCGCAGCGATAGAGCACTGGGCTGAAATCTGATAGGAGCGTGACGTCACCGGGACCTCGGTGATCCCCTCTCCGATGTTCAGTTGCGACAGGGTGCTCGGAACCGTGACGGTGGCCGAGAAGGCATTGTCGGCAAGATACGGAGTCGTGCCGAGACTCGCCCTCGTCTGTGGCCCCGCCTCGGCATCGACGAAGGCCAGCATGATGTCGCCGCCTAGGGGAACCTCCGGACAGGACAGAGTGCCCGCGACCACGAACGTCGATCCGACCGGTCCGGAACCCGGGGTGGCCACAATCGAATCGTTGGGAACCGCCCCGGCTACGGGGACGAAGGCAAAGCCAACTGCGCCAAAAGCAACAGCTGCTCCGGCAATACGCGCTCCGACGGTGCGTTTGAAACCCATGTCTCTCCCAAACTGAGTATCGCGGCGGACCGATTCGGCCTGCCCAACGGCTAAGTTTGTCTAACAATGATTGAGCTGTGAAGCAAGCATCTTCGGTGGTCTGTGGGTCTCTCAAAAGACAGAGCGGCCTCCGGGCCGAAGCTCCGGAGGCCGCTCAAAGTTGTCGTGACGGGACCGACGGTCCAATCAGATTCCAGGATCAGATCGCTCCGGCCATGAAGACCTCGGAGCTGACCAGGATCCCTGGGGACTCAGATGGTCTTGACGAGCATCGCGTCGCCCTGGCCGCCGCCACCGCATAGTGCGGCTGCACCGAGTCCGCCTCCACGACGAGCGAGCTCGTTGAGGATCGTGAGCACGATACGAGTCCCGGACATTCCGATCGGGTGACCCAGGGCAATGGCGCCACCATTGACGTTGACGATCTCGTCGGAGATGCCGAGGTCCTTCATCGAGGCGACCCCGACGGCTGCGAAGGCTTCGTTCAGCTCGAACAGGTCCACGTCGGAAACGGACTTCCCGGCACGCTCGAGAGCCTGGAGGATCGAACGCGACGGCTGGGTCAGCAGAGAGGCGTCCGGGCCGGCAACCTGTCCGTAGGAGACGATCTCACCCAACGGGTTTCCGCCGATGCGCTCAGCTGCGGCCTTGGAGGCGACGATTACTGCAGCACCACCGTCCGAGATCTGCGACGCGTTACCAGCGGTGATGTTTCCAGCCTTGTCGAAGGCGGGACGCAGCTTGGCGAGCGAGTCGGCAGTGGTTTCGCCACGGACGCCCTCGTCAGTGCTGAAGATCACCGGATCGCCCTTGCGCTGGGGAACTTCGACGTTGACGATCTCGTTGTCGAAGAGACCTTCCTTCTGGGCACGTGCAGCGCGCTCATGGGACTTGGCTGCCAGGTCGTCCTGCTCTTCGCGGTTGATCCCTGCGGTGGCGGCGTATTTCTCGGTGCCGCCGCCCATCGCGATCTGATCGATCGCACAGAAGAGTCCGTCGTGCATCATCGAGTCGACGACCTTCTTGTCACCCATGCGCATTCCGGCTCGAGCGTCGGGAAGCAGGTACGGAGCGTTGGTCATCGATTCCATACCGCCTGCGACGACGATGTCGGCCTGACCTGACTGGATCAGAAGGTCGGCCATCATGATCGAGTTGATTCCGGACAGGCAGACCTTGTTGATCGTGGTGGACGGAATGCTCAGCGGAATGCCGGCCTTGTAGGCGGCCTGACGAGCTGTCATCTGACCTGCTCCGGCCAGGAGAACCTGACCCATGAACACGTAGTCGACGTTCTCGGGATCGACACCGGCTCGGGCAAGAGCTTCCTTGATGGCGATGCTGCCAAGGTCGGTGCCACTGAAACCGGCGAGCGAGCCGGACAGTTTGCCGATAGGAGTACGAGCACCGGACAGAATTACGGAACCAGGCATGGTTCACCTCCCCTAAGGGGACCGTCGCGGCCCCATGAAACGTTGGAAGACAAGGATACTGGCAAGGGTGTGCAGCGTCGAAGGCGGGCGACGGGAGTCACGTCGGAAGTCGCCCCCGGAGCGACATCGCAAGTCACGTCGCAAGTCGCCGCCGGAGCGACGTCGGAAGTACGTCAGGGGTAAACCGACGCCGCCCGGCTACGTTGATCCACATGCGCTCTCGTTGGTTGGTCTTGACGGTGCTACTCACCCTGTTGATCCCAATAGCGTGTAGTGGCGGCAACTCCTCGGCCGATGGCAAGGCCGGAGACAAGACCGACGCTAGGGAGTCGCCCTCAAAGGATTCGGGGTCATCGGCGGCTGATACGCCAGACGGCAAGTCGGTCGGACGGACCTCGCCACTGGAGCGCTACGTCGACTACAAGAGCGACGTCTACAGCGATCCTGGAGCCTGGCTGTGTCGACCCGATGTGGATGACATCTGCGACAGTGGACTCGACTCCACCCGAGTGGACGCCGATGGGAAGTTGACGGTTCAGCCATGGCACGCCGATCCGGGCGCTCCCATCGACTGCTTCTACGTCTATCCGACGATCTCAACCGATCCCGGCAAGTTCAGCGATCGAGAGGCCTCCCCCGCGGAGGAGGGATTTGTCGCCGTCAACCAGGTCGCGAGGCTGGGTCAGGAGTGTCGCGTTTTCGCTCCGATCTACAGACAGGGAACTCTGAGCGCCCTGGCCGCAAGCCTCGGCACCGGCACCGTAGGAAGCGAAGCGGGCACAGGTGGCAAGAAGCCGGCCGAGGATCCCGACACGCCCTTCAAGGATGTCCTCGATGCCTGGAGGACCTACATGGCCAACGACAACGGCGGTCGGGGCGTGGTGCTCATTGGTCATTCCCAAGGCGCGGCGCTGCTCAACAAGTTGATCAAGTCGGAGATCGATCCCAACGCCGACGTGGTCAAGATTCTGGTTTCGGCCTACCTGGCCGGCTGGTCGATCAAGGTCCCGAACGGCGCCGATGTCGGTGGGGACTTCGCAAACGTCCCGCTCTGCCGCGACGAGTCGCAGGTCCACTGCGCAGTCAGTTGGTCCTCGTACAGGTCGACGGTTCCGCCCGTACCCGGGTCGATCTTCGGTCGATCGTCGAAGGACGAGACGACCGGGGCGGAACTGGTCTCGGCCTGTACCAATCCGGCATCGATCAGCGGAGGGTCGGCCGAGGCAAAATCCTATTTTCCATCGGCTCCGGACGCTTCGATTGTGGACAATCTCGGGTCGGATTCGGCCGAGGGCGCCACATGGGTGAGTCCCGACAAAGGGGTCATCTCAACCCCGTTCGTCTCGACTCCCGGACTGGTGAGCGTCGAGTGTCGGAGTCGGGATGGTTTCGACTACCTGGAGTTGACGGTCAACGGGGATCCGACCGATCCCCGGATCGACGACATCGGTGGTGATCTGAGTCCGGAATGGGGCATGCACCTTCAGGACGTAAATGTCGTCATGGGCAATATCGTCGATCTGGTCGCCCAGCAGTCCAGGGCTTTCATCGCCGGACGTTGAACGCGAGCGGACCGGCCGGGCTGTGAAAGAACCGCCTTCCCCCAACTCTCATCCCGTTACTACTCAGTGGTAACTTGCGCGTCCATGAGTGACGTGCAGGAGATCCTCGCAGCCATCCAGTCCGACGCCAGCGCCGAGGACATCGCAAACCTGGAGGTTCCCGAGCAGTACCGGGCAGCCCACGTGCTGCGGTCCGAGTCGGCAATGTGGGAGGGAGTCGAATCCTGGGACAAGGATCCACGTAAGAGCCTTCACGTCGGCGACGTCCCGATGCCCGAACTGGCGCCCGACGAAGCCGTCGTCGCGGTCATGGCCAGCTCGATCAACTTCAACACCGTGTGGACCTCGATCTTCGAGCCGCTGCCGACCTTCGGTTTCCTTGACCGGATGGCCCGTGAGTCCGTCTGGGGCAAACGCCACTCCCAGGACTTCCACGCCCTCGGCTCTGACGCATCGGGTGTGGTCCTGCGGGTTGGGTCAGCTGTGCGCAACTGGAAGCCGGGCGACCGGATCACGGCGCATTGCAACCACGTCGACGATCAGGACCCATCCGCGCACAACGATTCGATGCTCGCCGCCAATCAGCGGATCTGGGGGTTCGAGACCAACTACGGCGGACTGGCAGACCTGGCGATCGTCAAGGCCAACCAGCTCATGCCGAAGCCCGAGCATCTGAGCTGGGAAGAGGCTGCGGTCAACGCGCTGTGTAGTTCGACCAGCTACCGGATGCTCGTGGGCAATCACGGTGCTCGCATGAAGCAGGGCGACAACGTGTTCATCTGGGGCGCGACCGGCGGTATCGGTGCCTACGCCACCCAGTTGGTGCTCAACGGCGGTGGCACACCGATCGGTGTCGTCTCCTCGCCGGAGCGTGCCCGGCTGCTCAACGCGATGGGTTGCGAGGCTGTCATCGACCGTAGGGCCGAGGGCTACAAGTTCTGGTCCGACGAGAACACCCAGGACGAGAGCGAGTGGCGTCGCCTGGGCAAGAAGGTCCGCGAACTTGTTGGCGAGGATCCCGACATCGTCTTCGAACACCCCGGCCGTTCGACGATGGGCGCCTCGGTGTTCATCACGAAGCGTGGCGGAACTGTCGTCACCTGCGCCGCTACCTCCGGCTACATGGTCGAATTCGACAACCGGCACCTGTGGATGAAGCTCAAGAAGGTCCTCTCCTCGCACTTCGCCAACTACCAGGAGGCGTGGGAGATGAACCGTCTGATCCGCCAGGGCGCGATCCAGCCGGTCATGAGCGAGGTCTTCGATCTGGAACACGTCGGCGATGCCGCGCTGAAGGTTCACCACAACGAGGCCGAGGGCAAGATTGGTGTGCTGTGCATGTCACCCGCCGAAGGACTCGGAATCACCGACCCCGAAAAGCGTGCCGAGATCGGTGAGGACAAGATCACCTTGTTCCAGCGCTACGCACGCGGCGAGATCTGAGTCACCCACGTCCCACCCACCGTTCCATGCGCCGACGCTGCGAGGCCGGGGTAGGAGAAGGTGGCCGCTGCTCTGCAGTGCCGCTGAAGTTCTACATGCGGACATCCCAAGGCTGAGTACCGGAAGCTCAGCATCCAAGAGATTCGAGAGAAGCCATGACTGATCCCCATCCAACTTCAGAGCCGGCAACTTCAGAGCCGGCAACTTCAGAGCCGACGACTTCAGGTTTGTTGACAGAGATCGACCACGTAGCAATAGCGGTTCGCGATCTGGATGCTGCGATCGAGTACTACGCCAAAGCCTTTGGAGCGACCGTCGCCCACCGAGAGGTGGTCGAATCCGACGGCGTCGAAGAGGCGCTCATCAAGGTTGCGGACAGCTACATACAGCTGACCGCAGCGACCAGGCCAGACTCCCCGATCGCGAAGTCGATCGAGAAGCGCGGTGAGGGACTTCACCACATCGGCTACCGGGTCGATGACTGTCAGGCTGCCCTCGATGCGATGGTCGCCGCCGGTGCAACTCCCATCGACGCCGCCCCCCGGCCGGGGTCCCGCGGGACGACCGTTGCGTTCGTGCATCCCAAGAGTTCATTCGGGACGCTCATAGAGCTGGTCCAGGAGTAGGCCGTCGCACACTCCACCAGTTGGAGGATGCGAGCACCATCAGGAGGACTAGGCCTACCAGGGCAAATAGGTGGACAGCCTCGCCGAGCAGCGAGGTATGTCCGGTCGTCACATCCAGTGTCGCGGTGACAACCATGGTTGCTGCCAAAGCCAGCGCGAACGGCAATAGCCCTGCTGCTCGTTCTGGTCTCCAGGCCGCGTAGAGCATTCCAATCGACAGGGCGATGTCCCAACTGCCCAGTTCGCGGGCGACGTGGACCGACGCTCCTGGGTCACTACCCAGTATCAACGCCGGTAGGGCGATCAGGAGCTGGGTCATCGCGACGGTGAACAGTCCGTATCGGGCCCATTCCGGACGGAATCGCCGTGGCGTCGCAACGCGGGCGAGCACCTGAGCCGTCAGGTCCGGGATTGGTTCGGCCGGGTGCAGCCGGATGACACGGTGCATTTCTTCAAGCTCGGCCGCAAAAGCGCGACATCCCGGGCAGAGATCCAGGTGGGCATGGACCTGGGTCAGGTCCACTCCCGGGTCCTCTGCGTCGAGTTGTGCTGACAGCGCGTCGCGACAGATTTCACAGTTCATGTGTCATTAGTCGCACACCTGGGCGTGGAAGTTCCCTAGTCTTGGCGACAGGCGGAAATCGATAGACGTAAGTGGACCGAATCGACGACCCTCGTGGAGATTTGAGCTGTGGATCAGCTGACCCGACTGGCAGTTGCTGCCGGTGACGGAAACCGCCGTGCTCTTGCAGATTTCATAAGCGCCAGTCAGGCGGACGTGTGGCGCCTCTGCGCACATCTGGTCGACCGCGACTCCGCTGACGACCTGACCCAGGAGGTCTATGTTCGGGCCGTTCCGGCTCTGGCCAGGTTTCGTGGAGATTCAAGCGCCAGGACCTGGCTGTTGACGATCGCCAGACGGACCTGTGCCGATTGGCTTCGCCGGTTGGTTCGGACCCGCCGCCTGCACGAGCGACTGGCGTCGGTTGCTGCTGTCGACCCGGTTGTGTCGGATCCGGCGAGAGTGTTTTCCGGTGACCTCGACGCGCTCGTCGACCGGCTTCCCCAGGATCGTCGCAGCGCCTTCGTCCTGACCCAGATCATCGGACTCTCATATGCCGAAGCGTCAGAGGTTTGCGGGGTCGCCGTGGGGACAATCAGGTCCCGTGTATCGCGGGCTCGGTCAGAACTGCTCGAAGGGCTCGGCGAGGCGTCACGCCGCAGCTACAGCTTGGGCGACTGACTCGGAGCGACCTCGAGGCGGGCTCGGGTCGCACCGGGTCGCACCAGATCGCAACCGGGTCGACTCAGACCGGGGATTCGACGTGCAACCGCGGCTCTCTGACCGGTGGCTGGGCGTCCAACAACGCACTTAGTAGATCGTCGCGCAATGCGCGCAGCGAGGGGTCGTCGAAACGGTTCGTCTGCTGCAGTGGATCGTCGGCCAGCGAGTACAGCTCGCCCTCGGATCCATCGTGGACCGTTCCAGGTAGATAGGCCGTGCATACCCAGCCGTCTCGGGTGATGGTCCGCAGGTGCACAGCAACGCCGAACAACTCGCTGTCCCAGCCCGTCAACTGCTGGTCGATCCCACGTTCCTGCGCGTCGGCGTCACTGGTCGGGAGCCGCTTGCCCTGCATCCAAGGAGCTGCGTCGATGTCGCCGATCTGACAGAAGGTCGGAGCCAGGTCGATCAGTCCGACCGGCGCTGTGACCACCGCGGGGGATACCGAGCGGGACGGCGCTGGACGCCAGATCAGGGGCAGCCGCATGAGCGAGTCCGTGTGGTACGGACCCTTGAAGAGCAGGCCGAAGTCGCCTTGGAATTCGCCGTGGTCGGTCGTGAAGACGATGTCGAGATCATCGTCCCAGCCCCGTCGCCCTATGGCGCTCAGGACCCGTCCCAGAGCTTCGTCGATCAGCTCACATTCAATCGCGTTGAGAGCGTTGACCTCGCGTACCTGATCGGCGGTAAGAGTCGCCGGAACCCATTTTGCTGGAGCCTCGTAGTTGGAAACCAGTCGCCCGTCGTACCAGAGTCGCCAGTGCCTGGGCTTGTCGTCGAGTATCCGTTCCCGCTCCGCGGAGGATTCGGGATAACCGGCCGGCAGGTCTACGTCACGCCAGTTGATCCGCCCGAGTTCGGACGCAGGCGGATCCCACGGGTGGTGGGGGTCCGGGAAGCTCATCCAACAGAACCAGTCCTCGTCGTCGTCGAGGGCGTCGAGCCACGAGATCGTCCGCTCCGCGATCCAGTCGGTGTGGTACCACTCCCTCGGGATCTGGTTGTGCTTGACCTGGGGGGCACCGGTATCACCGAATCCGACGGCGTTGACTTCGAGCTCGCCGTCGAGGACCGGATAGAAATAGTCGGCAGCCTCGGGGTGGTTGCGTCGGATCCAGTCCGCGTAGTGGAGCCAACCCGCTGCCCCATGGGTCGAGAACTGCATGTGCTCAAAGCCCCGATGGGGACCCATTTGGCCATCGAACTGGCGACTCTGGATCGTGTCGGTTCCCAGGCGCGAGAGCCTGTTCTCACCCCAGCGTCCCAGCGGATCCAGGAACGGCTCGAAATGGGCCTTCCCGAACAGGGAAGTTCTGAATCCCTCACGGTGCAACAAGGTCGCAACCGACGGAGCATCTACCGGCAGGGGAACACCGTTCATCCACACACCGTGCGTCGCCGGATGCTGTCCGGTGATCATCGTCGATCGCGACGGCATGCAGACAACGGACTGGGGAACTGCTCTCTCGTAGCGAAGTCCATTCTCTGCCAGAGCGTCGACCACCGGGGTTCTGGCAAGTGTTCCGCCGTTACAGCCGAGGGTGTCGAAACGCTGCTGGTCGGTTGTGACGAACAGGATTCTGCGTGCCATCAGTTCTCCTCAGACTCGGTCGACGGTCCGTCGACATCGGTGTCTGACGCATACCTGACAGGCGAGTCGGCGTCAGTTGAGTTGGCGTCAGTTGCGTTGGTGTCGGTCGAGTTGGTGTCAGGCGAGTTGGAGATGACCAGATCGCGGAGGTTCTCGAGCGCCTCACCCGATGCGCCGCCAAGTACCAATGCCATGACCGCCGGCGTCGCATCGGTTCCATAAATGGCAAGACACCGCTTCTCGTCAATCTCGATGACATCGACGGTCGCCAGGTGCTGCTTGAACGCTCCGCCAGTGATTCGGTACTGGAATCGTCGCAACAACGGGTCGTTGGTGACCACCTCCTCCACAAGCGATAGCCCGGAGGCGAGCTCGACCTTGCGGGTCGCGGGTGTGGCTGGCGAATCCGACGGTGAATAGGTCGACGCCACGATGCCCGGGAACCACCGGTGGATTGTGCCGGGGTCGCCGACGACTCTCCATACTTCGTCGGCTGGCCGGTCAATCATCAACTCACGCCGGATAGTGGCCATGGGGCGATGATCGCACATTTAGCAGTCCCAGTGCGAGAACATTTTCCCACGAGAGCCGCACTCGGATGGGCGGCGAAGAATCTCCTGAACCGCCGACTGTTGGTGCCGGAGGACCGGATAGCCTCGGATGTGCGCAGCGATCTCGCCTGTGCCAAGAGAGTGGGAGTCGTGGGTTATGGGAAAGTTGGCAGACCGATCGGTCAAGGCTCAGGGAAACCTCGAAATTCTTGAATCCGCATTGGACCGGACCCAAGGCGCTCTGCGCGCCGCCGAAAAGGCAGATCTGGTCGCAGGTAAGTCAATCGCCAAGTCACGACGGTTCCTGAAGATCATATTGATCCTTGGTGTCGTCGGGGTCGCTGTCCTGGTGGCCAAGAAGGTTCTGGGTGGGTCATCGACACCGCCAGGGGACACAAATCCGTACGGTTCTTCCTCAACCGAGGTTTGATCGGGATCAGATTTTGGATATTTCCACGTCCAGCGATGTTTGACTCTGCCGTCTGCTGGTAATTGGTGTGGGGAAACCATTGATTCCGAGAGGCAACATGGCCGCATCCACCGACTCACGCCGTCTTGACAGCGGTGGCCAGTTCGACGCCGAGGCCTCGATCGAAACTACTTCTTCGCTCGACGTGTCAAGCCCGATGGGGGCTGAAGGTTCAGTGGGTTTTGTCCCAGCGGTCCTTATGCGCAGCTGCAGGATGTACCGAGGGAATGCTGACGATTTTGTAGAGGTCAATGTCCAAACGCATGGACAGGTGTCAGAGTCCGTAGCTGACCTGGGATCGCCACATCGGTCCTGGGACTCGGCCAACGTGGTCACCGAGTCGGGCGATGTGAGCCTAGAGGCCCTCTTCGACGAGTACGTCGAGGACCCCTTCGCAGAATCATCGTCAGGGATGACGGCCGTGGTCTTCGCACGCGATGAGATCGCGGGGATCGACTGGGGGGCGCTGTCCTTGAGCGCTGCGGGGGTGGCAACGGTCAAGCAGTCCCGGCGAGTCTTTACCGGGGACACGACGCCGACAGCGCTCAGATCACTCCGAAACTGGGCTTCCGATCAGATCGGTCTTCGAGAGATCCGGTGCGACGAACTTCAGTTGGTGGTCAGCGAACTGGCGACCAATGTCGAGCGCTATGCGCCCGGCTGGGTGATGATCGACCTGGTGTTCTACCAAGGCATGCTTCTCGTCGCTGTGACCGACCGAGGTATGGATTCGCTTCCCCAGCTAGGCCCCAGCCGCGTCGTGGATACATCGGGCCGAGGCCTGTGGATCGTCGCAGCGGTATCGCTGGCCTGGGGGGTGGTCCGTCGTTCGAGCAGCAAGACCGTCTGGTCGCTCCTACGTTGTGAAAGCACCGGGTGAAAGCACCGGGGACGGGCAACTCCGAATCTAGGCTTGTCGCACCCCCGTCCGAGTTGTCCTCGGCCCTCATACGGCCATCCGAGATACCGGGGCACTGCGGATGGGTAGGGGATAGTCAACGAGAAACCTTGACGGGAGCGACCATGGGCGTGATTGGCGCCATCGAATTCAGTACGGGCCTTCGAGTAGGCCTTCCGGACAGAGGAGGGCGTCGATGAGTAGCGTCGAGACAGTTCCCGCAACCGGATCTATTGACAGGGTGGTCCTGGAGGTTCCTGCGACGACCGATCACCTGCGGATGGTTCGCCTGCTGGTGTCGGCGATCGCGACATCGCACGGTGCCGACCTGAACGATCTGGAGGATCTGAGAATCGCGTCCGGCGAGCTCTGCGCGCACCTGATCAACGAGGCGCCGGGTGAAGCCCGTATGACGGTAGTGGCAGAGATCTTTGCCGGTGAGGGAGCGGAGTCTCCTTGGTTGCTGCTCCGGGCGACAGTTCCGAACGCGGACTCCTTGATCGACTTCGACGACATTTCGTCGATGGTGCTGGCAGCAGCATCGGACGAGTTCGGCATCGGAGCCCACCTTGGGCGCAACGAGACTCGCCCGGAGGACTATCCCGGACCGGATGAGATGGCGTCGATGTCATCCGCGTGGTTCCGTCGTCACGTTCGCGCAGCCCCAGTTCGCCGATCCGCGGCTGGCTAGATGAAACCAGGACCGCACCCGGCTCGACCGGCTGATACATCGTCCTCCGGTGCCCGTGCACCGTCGCGGTCGCAGGGTCGCAATGGCCGGGACGCCGAGCAACAGGCTCAGCTCGACCGCAAAAGCAAGGAGCTTTTCGAGAAGTACAGCCGTTCCAGGGCTGTCGGAATCAGAAATGAACTGGTTGTCCTGCATCTGGACATAGCTTCCGCAATGGCTCGACGGTTCGCCGGCCGCGGGGAACCGATGGAGGACCTGGAGCAGGTCGCGCGCTTTGCACTGGTTAGAGCTGTCGAACGCTTTGACCCGGATAGAGGTGTCCCCTTCATCGGCTTCGCGGTTCCGACGATCCTGGGAGAGCTCAAGCGGCACTTCCGGGATCGAACCTGGAGCGGTTCAGTCAGGAGAGCGGTCAAGGAACTGTTACCCCGAGTTCGGGCAGCGGCCGAGGAGTTGGACGGAAAGCTCGGCCACTCGGCCAACCCGCGCGAAGTCGCTGAGCACCTTGGCGTATCCGTCGAGGAAGTCATCGAGGCGCTCGAGGCTGGCCGCTGGTATCGGGCGACGTCACTGTCCCGGCCCGGTCCGAACGGTGGGGAGGGGCTCAGCTCCACCCTCTCGTCCGACGACAACAGCATTCAGATGTCTACCGACCGGATGTTCCTGTCATCGCTACTCAGTCGCCTTGATGAACGTGAGCAGCACATCGTCCTTGCACGCTTCGTCAACGACATGAGCCAGGAGCAGATCGCCCGAGAAATAGGTATCAGCCAGATGCACGTGTCCCGGCTCCTGCGCAAGGCCTTGGCCAAGCTCGGCGAAATGGTTGATGAGGAAACTATCGAGGATGAGAATGGCTACGGTTTGAAGGCCCAGCTCGAACAAGGTCTCCTCGATGAGGACGAGCTCTGACAGGCCAGCTCTGACGGGCCAGCTGTGACAGGCCAGCTCTGAGCGAACTCTCACCGACCTAGGTGAGCTCCTTGCAGTTGCCCGCCAACTAGCTATGGTCATTGGGCAACATGTTTCTTTTGGGACAGCCCGCTCCGGCGCTACCGACCGGCTTCAAGAACATTGCAAACGCAAGTGTTCAAGAGGTTTGGCGAGCGCTTCTTACCGGTGCGCCACCAGGCTGAGTCAGCGGTCCGAACGCAGATCCCGTTGATATTCGATCTGTAGAACTTCGGTCCGTAGACACTCGGTCTGTAGACACTCGGTCTGCCATGGACCGGTCACTCCGGAGTGGGTCCGGTGCAGCGTCGCACAGGCCCATTCCACTGTGTATGAGTCGTTGACTCGTCCTTTGGCAGTTGCCCCATCGCATTCGTTCCGACCACAAGTCGGAGTTCTGTGAGGAAGGGAGGTGTAGTCATGGCTAAGTCAACCAAGAAGCCCGGCCGCTCGGTTCTCGAGAAGCGTCGGGCCAAGGAGGCGAAGCGCGAGGAACGCACTGCCGAGGCTCGCGCTCGCGAACGCATCAACAGCTGATTGATGCTCTGGCGGAGCGCCTCCGGGTCTGCTCCGCCAGAGCACCCTTCCGACGCGAGGAGCGCCAGGCCGGATGTCGGGCCGGACGTCTGTAAGAATTTGGTCATGTCGGATGTGCCACTTCCAAGGATCGGGGCGCCTGCAACACGTGCGCTCGCAACAATCGGAGTGACCTCGCTCACCGAGGTGACCAAATATTCCGAAATTCGGCTACTGGCCCTGCATGGCTTTGGGCCGAAGGCTCTCCGCGTCCTCAACGAAGCTCTTGAGCAAGCCGGGTTGTCGCTCCAACCCTGATCGTTCTCGATCCGTCGTTCTCGATCCGGCGTGGACAAGACGCCTACGCCACAGCTCCCAGCCTTGAGCGTCCCGAGGCCCGCTGTGGCAGGGTTCTCGCATGAAGGTCCACCTGATCGACGGCACCTACGAATTGTTCCGCTACTTCTATTCACCCGGTGGCGGGCACACCAACAAGGCCGACGAGCAGGTCGGCGCGGTACGCGGAGTCATGAGGTCCGTCATTTCGCTGCTGGACGACGGGGTCACACACGTCGGGGTCGCGACCGACCATGTGATTCGCTCGTTCAGGAATGATGTTTGGCCGGGGTACAAGACCGGTGACGAGATTGACCCTCTGCTTCTAATCCAGTTTCCGTGGTTGGAGGATGCTCTGGAGTCTCTTGGAGTGACGGTTTGGCCGATGATCGACACGGAGGCGGACGACGCGCTCGGCTCGGCCGCGATGATCGCGGCAGCCGACGACCGTGTGGAGCAGGTACTCATCTGTACCCCCGACAAGGATCTGGCGCAGTGCGTCGGGGGCAAAGTGGTGCAGTTCGACCGTCGTGCCGGTCAATACCGTGACTCCGCTGCAATAGTCGAAAAGTACGGTGTTGCGCCTCACTCGATTCCGGATTGGCTAGCGCTGGTCGGTGACTCGGCCGATGGATTCCCGGGTATTGCGGGATGGGGCGCCAAGACGACCGCCGCAGTCCTCTCCTCGTACACCCACCTGGAGAACATCCCGCACGCTCCCGGCCAGTGGGACGTGCCAGGAGTTCGGGGTGCGGCACGCCTGGCCGGGAACCTCGCCGAGAACTACGAGAACGCCAAGCTGTTCAAGGTGCTGGCGACGCTCGTGACCGATTTGGAGCTCGGCTCGGTCGACGAATGGAAATGGACGGGGCCGACTTCGGAGTTCGCCGGCTGGTGCGACCGCCTCGACGCACCGGACGTGCTTCGCAAGGCAACCCGGCTGGCGGCCGAGCGAGCGGGCTAACGAGCGGGCTAGCGGCGGGGGCAAGCAGAGCGACGACTCTTCCCGGAAATGTGGTTCCCGCTGCGATGCCGACGAAACGTCGACGGTCCAGGGATTTCGTAGTCGTCCCGGTTCGTGTCGATCTAGGGTCGCGAGATGGCCCGGACCAGCGAAATCCTCCAGGTGGACGGTCGAGACGTTCCCGTTTCCAATCCAGGAAAGATCTTCTTCCCGAAGACCGGGCTCACCAAACTTGGACTGATCGAGCACTATCTCCTCGTCGGAAGCGGAGCGCTCAGGGGCGTCAAGTCCCGTCCTACGGTCCTCAAGCGTTTCCCCAACGGTGCCGAGGGCGACTTCTTCTTCCAGAAACGTGTACCCGAGAAGCGACCGGAGTGGCTCGAGACGGTGACCATCGCGTTTCCATCCGGCCGCACTGCGTTGGAGCTGTGCCCGGCCGACCTGGCCCACATCGTCTGGGCGGTCAATCTCGGATGCATCGACCTGAACCCGTGGCCGGTCCGGCGCTGGGACACCGACCATCCCGACGAGCTGCGCGTCGACCTCGATCCCATGCCCGGCGTTGAATTCGACACGGTCCGGAAGGTGGCGCTCGCCGTCAACGACGTGCTCGAGGAGCACGGCTTGACGGGTTGGCCCAAGACTTCCGGCTCGCGTGGCATCCATATCGTCGTTCGAATCCATCAGCTCTGGGACTTCACCGAGGTTCGACGGGCGGCACTCGCTCTGGCCCGCGAGGTCGAGCGTCGAATGCCCGACCAAGCGACCACCAAGTGGTGGAAGGAGGAACGGGGTGAACGTGTACTGATCGACTTCAACCAGAACGCCCGGGACCGGACCGTGGCTTCGGCCTACTCGGTGCGCCCGACGCCGGATGCATGGGTGTCTGCACCGGTGCGTTGGTCCGAAGTGCCCGACGTGGAACTCGGCGACTTCACCGTCGCGACGATGCCTGAGCGTTGGCGGGCAGTAGGTGACATTGAGGCAGGCGATCCCGACAATGGTGTCGCCGGTCTGGATGACTCTGCCGGATCGTTGCGGTCCCTGCTCGACTTGGCTGAACGCGACGAGACGGAGGGCCTTGGTGACGCACCATGGCCACCCAACTTTCCGAAGATGCCCGGCGAGGGACGTCGCGTGTCGCCGAGCCGTCGCGCCTCCGAGCCGAAGCCCGAATAGGAGCGAGGAGCGGTCGCACCGACGAGCCGGTCCCGGAGTGCAGGAGTTACGAACTCGGTCTGGCGGAGATGGTGACTAGTCGAAAATCAGCTGGTATTCGATGGGCGGCGGGACATCGACCTGGTCATAGCCGCAGTCCGCAGGGTCCTTGTCCGGGCGCCAACGGACGAATCGAGCCGGGTGTCGGAACCGCCCGTTGGTGAAGTTCTCGAACGTCACCTCAGCGACCAGTTCGCATCGCAACGGAATCCATTCGGAGGACCTGCCCCCCGACCATCGGCTTGGACTACCTGGCATCCTCACACCGCTCTGGTGGGCAACCGGATCGGCCCAATCCCGCCATGGATGGCCATCCAGCCCGTGCTCCTCGAACGGGGCAACCTCGGCCGCGAGGGTCCGGCGCTGCGAGGCCGAGAAGGCACTGCAGACCCCTACATGGTGGAGTCGGGGGCCGGTAGAGGGCGTTTCCTGGTCGCCCGTGTCCATGCCGCTGTCGTAGAGCCCAAGGAGCAGCGACCCAACCCCACCATCCTTGTGGAGCCGGTATCCGGCGACAACGCAGTCGGCGGTCCGGTGATGCTTGAGCTTGAACTGGACCCGCTTATCAGAGATGTACGGACCGTTCAGAGGCTTGGCCATGACCCCGTCGAAGCCGGACCCGTCGAAGCGCTCGAACCAGTCCTTGGCAACCGAGGAATCGGTGGTAGCCGGGGTCAGGTGGATCGGCCCGCGGAGGTCCGAGAGAAGTTCTTCGATCGTTCCCCTCCGTTCCGAGAATGGGAGCGGCCGAAGGTCCAGGTCTTCGAGGGCAAGGATGTCGAAGATGATCAAACTTGCAGGTGTGGCTTCTGAGAGTGTCCGCACCCGCGACTCGGCCGGATGGATCCGCTGGCTCAGAACGTCGAAATCAAGGCCCGTCGGGGTAGCCACCACCAACTCGGCGTCGAGGACGCACCGCCTAGGCAACTGTTGCCTGATCGGGTCGAGCAATTCGGGAAAGTATCGGGTCAGGGGCCGTTCGTTCCTACTGCCGAGCACAATCTCGTCGCCATCGCGGAAGACGATGCACCGGAAGCCGTCCCACTTGGGTTCATAGAGCATCCCCTCCAGTGGAAGCTCGCGTGCGGCCCTTGCAAGCATCGGCTTCAGAGGTGGCATCACCGGAAGTCTCACAACGGGTCTTTAACGCCCTCGTCAATGATCATGGATAGCAAGGCTTCCACAAGTCGCCCGGCATCGTCGTCAACTCTGAGCAACTGCCGCGCCCGCGGGTTGGTGAGGCCATGATCGACTGATCGATCCAGGAAGCGGATCAGGTCGTCGTAGTAGCCGTTGACGTTCAGCAGGCCGATCGGCTTCGGGTGCAGACCCAGGTACGCCCAGCAGAGGATCTCGAACATTTCCTCCATGGTTCCCACACCACCGGGAAGTGTCAGGAAGGCGTCCGCTTCTGTGAACATGGTGCGCTTGCGGTCGGGCATGTCCTCGACGACCAAAAGCTCGCTCACCCCCACGTGGCCGATCTCTTTGTCCATCAGGTTCTTCGGGATCACACCAGTCACGTGACGGCCACCGGCGAGAACAGCGTCCGCCAGAACACCCATCAGACCCACGTGGCCTCCGCCGAAGACCAGGTCCACCCCTCGGTCGATGAAGACCTCGGCGACGGCTAGAGCGGACTGTTCGAACTCGGGATCGTTACCGAGTCGCGAAGCGCAGTACACACAGATTCGGGGGCTTCGAGGCGATTCCACCTGACGACCATATCGGTCCCGGTCAGAGGAAAGAACGCCACGCTTTGGGAGCCAAGTCCCCGCACCGCTACCTTTCGAGACATGGAACACCCCATTCGGGAGCGGGTCACGGACCTGCAGAAGCGTCGTGAGCAGGCAGAGACACCGGGATCTGAGCGATCAATCGCCCGTCAGCATGAGCGGGGCAAGATGCTCGCCCGTGAGCGGGTCGACTATCTGCTCGACGAGGACTCATTCCACGAGCTCGACATGTTGGCCAGACATCGTGCCGGAGACGCGCTGGGTGAGCGCCCTTACGGCGACGGTGTGATCACCGGCTGGGGAACGATCGACGGCCGCAAGGTCTTCGTCTTCAGCCAGGACTTCACCGTCTTCGGAGGAGCCCTGGGTGGCGTCTTCGCCGAGAAGATCCACAAGCTGATGGACCTGGCCCTCAAGGTCGGGGCCCCGGTGATCGGGTTGAACGACGGAGCCGGCGCCCGGATCCAGGAGGGCGTTGTCTCGCTCGCTAGCTACGGCGGAATCTTCTACCGCAACGTCAAGGCGTCGGGTGTGACACCCCAGATCTCGGTGATCATGGGCCCATGCGCAGGCGGAGCGGTTTACAGCCCCGTCATGACGGACTTCGTGTTCATGGTGGACGAGACGTCCTACATGTTCATCACCGGTCCCGACGTGGTGAAGCAGGTGACGGGCGAGGAGGTGTCCCAGCAGGATCTCGGCGGAGCCCGGGTCCACACCGGCACCTCGGGAGTCGCCCAGTTCATCTCCTCCGATGACCGAGCAGCGCTCGACGATGTTCGCTATCTGCTCGGGTTCCTGCCGTCGAACAACCTCGACGAGGCACCGATGGAGCCCACTGACGATCCGGCTGACCGACGCTGCGAAGAGCTCTATGACCTGATCCCCGATTCGGCCAACCAGCCCTACGACATGCGCGACGTGGTGCGGATCGTCGCCGATGACAACGACTTCTTCGAGTACGCGGCCGATTGGGCCGGGTCGATCATCTGCGGGTTTGCACGCTTCGGCGGAAATCCCGTCGGGGTGGTTGGCAACAACCCGGCGATGTACGCAGGTGTCCTCGACAGCGAGTCCTCGTCGAAGGCGGCCAAGTTCGTCCGCACCTGCGACGCGTTCAACATCCCGTTGATCACCTTCGTCGACGTTCCCGGGTTCCTCCCCGGTGTCGAACAGGAGCACGGCGGCATCATCCGTCACGGAGCCAAGCTGCTCTACTCGTACTGCGAGGCGACGGTCCCGCGAATCTCGGTCATCACCCGCAAGGCCTATGGCGGCGCATACGTCGTGATGGATTCCAAGTCGATCGGGTCGGACCTGACTTTTGCCTGGCCCTCGGCCGAGCTTGCAGTCATGGGTGCGAGTGGGGCGGTCGAAATCGTCCATCGTCGCGCCGTGGCCGACGCGGATGATCCCATCGCCAGGCGTGCGGAACTGATCGAGGAGTACGAGGAGAAATTCCTCAATCCCTGGGAGGCGACCGACCGCGGATACGTCGATGACGTGATCGACCCGGCCGAGACCCGGACCAAGATCATCGCGGGTCTCGAGATGCTCAGGTCGAAGCGCGAGGAACTGCCCAACCGCAAGCACGGGAACATGCCCCTCTGATGGTTGACGCGACCGGACCCGGGGTAGTCGGGATCACTCCTGAGCCCACCGACGAAGAGGCCGTGGCAATCGTCGCCGCGATCGAGGTCGGCCTCCCGAGAGGTGTAGCGCAGCCCGCTGGCGAGCCCCGGTCGCGATGGCGATTCTCGGGACGTTGGTGGTCGCGTCCGATTTCGACACGCCGGTCGAGGCCTGGTCTCTGAGAGCCATGGCCTACCCGCGACCTGTCGCGGCGGTCGACCTTTCGTAGTGTGAACCCGTGGAGAACGTCGAAACGCCAGAGGCCCACATTTCAGAGGTGAGCTCTGTCTCTGACAGCGACGTTGTGATCCACACCGGAACGAGGGTGGAGGTGTTCGACGATCTTCGTCCCTGCACCACCGTCGATCTGGATGGTCATCAGGTCACAACACTTCCCGCCAACGGCGAACTGCTGTGTACATTCGCGACAGTCAATGACCTGCATTTCGGGGAGCGCGAAGCTGGCCTGGTCGAGGGAGTCGATGAGTGGCCGCCGATCATGAGTGAGCCCGATGAAGATCCGTATCCGGAGTTCATGAACGCCGGTGCCGTATCCGAGATGCAGTCGGTGTCCCCGTCGCTTGTCGTGGTCAAGGGGGACCTGACGTCTTCTGGCACCCAGAGCGAGTATGAACACTTCCTGGATGTCTACCGGGGTGCTTTCGGTGAGGACATGATCTACATCCGTGGCAATCACGAGAGTTTCCACGGACTTCAGTGCGACTCGCTGCAGATGCAGGAGCGTCAACTACCCGGGGTCACGATTGCTCTGATGGACACCTCGAGGGACGGCGAGATCAACGGGTCGCTGTCGGCGGATCAACTCGAATGGCTGGACGAATTGGCCTCGCGAGCGGACCGTCCGGTGATGGCGTTCGGCCACCACCCGGTCTGGGACTCCAGTGTCGAAGAACGATCGAACACCGTGTTCGGACTTCTCCCTGATGCAACGGATGCCTTGGCCGAGGTCTTCGCTCGTCGAAAGAGCCTCGTCGGTTACTTCGCAGGTCATACACATCGCAATCATCTGACCAAGCTGCCCCTGGTTCCGGATCGGGTCTTCGCCGAGGTCGGCTGCGTAAAGGACTTCCCTGGGAGCTGGGCCGAGTACCGGGTGTTCGACGGAGGAATCCTGCAGGTGCATCGTCGGATCTCGACACCACAGGCCCTGCGCTGGAGCGAGAGAGCCCGCAACATGTTCGGTGGGCTCTATGGACCGTATGCCCTGGGCGCACTCGATGAGCGTTGCTTCGTCATTCCCAACCCGTTCTAGAGCAAATGCAGCCTGTTGAAGAAAAGTTCCCGCCAACCCCTTCCGATGGGCCACTTTCGGACCTCAGGGTGATTGACGTGGCAACAGTTGTTGCCGGCCCGGGATGTGCGAGGTACCTCGCGGACTTCGGTGCTGACGTGATCAAGGTCGAGCGGCCCGGGGGAGACACAGCACGAACTCTGGGCTGGAAGCACCCCGATGACGGCGAGTCGCTGTGGTGGAAAATTCTCGGTCGCAACAAGCGGACCATCGAACTTGATCTCAAGGTGCCCGCTGACCTGGACACGATGCTGCGGTTGTGCGACTCGGCCGACATCCTGGTCGAGAACTTCCGACCCGGGACCCTGGAGCGGCTGGGACTAGGTCCCGATGTTCTGCTCGCCCGCAACCCGAAGCTGGTGATTACCAGGGTGACCGGGTTCGGCCAGACCGGGCCCTATAGGGACCGAGCGGCGTTCGCCACCCAGGCCGAGGCGCTATCGGGCTTCGCGGCGATCAACGGCGAGCCGGACGGCAAGCCGCTGCTACCCCCGATCGCGCTGACCGATGAGGTCGCCGCCATGGTGGCCGCCTTCGCAACCATGGTGGCAGTGCATTCCGGGGTTGGACAGACCGTCGATGTGAACTTGATCGAGTCGATGCTTCAACTGATGGGACCTCAGGTCCCTCTGTACGGAGTTCTCGGCAAGACCCAGGAACGACTGGGGGCTGGCATTCCATATACGGTCCCGCGCAATACCTATCGGACATCGGATGCGAAGTGGATCGCCGTTTCATCGAGTGCTGAGTCAGTCGCCCAGCGCGTCCTTGAACTGATCGGGGTTGGTGGTGATCTTCGGTTCGGCGACTTCGACGGCAGGGTTGCCCACCGTGATGAGATCGACGAATTGATGACCTCGTGGATCGGCGCTCGAACCCAGGCCGAGGTCCTTGCCGCGTTCGAAGAGGTACACGCTGCGGCCGCACCGGTGTACGACATGGCGGACATTTTCAACGACCCGCACTATCGCGAGCGCTCGGCCGTAGTGACCGTGGACGGCATCCCGATGCCGAACGTCGTCGCCGGCCTCTCTCGGACGCCGGGCTCGATTCGCTTCGCGGGGCGCGCCTCGGACGCCGATTCCGATGCGATCAGGTTCGAGCTGGGCGAACCACTGGACTGACTGGCCCAGGATCGCCTACTCCGGATTGCCTACTCCGAGATGGCGACCTCTATACGGTCCTGTTGCCACTCCCTGGCCGACACGAGTGCCTCGTTGGCCTGGGAGAGCAGGTCGTCGGTCGAGAACGCATGCGCCGGGTAGCAGGCAACTCCGGCCCACATCGTGTGGTTGCCGAACCTGCTGACCAGGTTGCGCCGAACGCGTTCGACGGTCCAAACCGCGCCGTTTTCGGGGGTGTCCTCGAGGATGATCGCGAAGGTGCCGTCGGTTAGGCGGCATGCCGTGTCCGCATCGCGGATCGTCTGGCGGATCGACTCTGCGGCTCGTGCAGGCGGAACTGGGGTAAGTGACGAGGCGGGTCCCTCGTTCACCTCGAGAAGTGCGATCGCGACTGGACGAAGATGACGCCGGGCCGCCGCAATACGCGCGTCGAGGGCAACACGGAAATAGGCCTCGGAGTAGAGCTGGGACTCCGGATCTGTCAGCGCAGAACGCTCCTCGGGGGGAGAGGAGAGTTCTGCGCGAAGGGTCTTGAGTTCTGACTCAAGTGAGCTGATTCGATCGTTAGCCAGCGTGAGTTGCTGGTCGTCGCGTTCTTCGGTGACGGAGGCTTGACTGCCGCTGGCCTCAACGGCCGAAGTGGACATCGAAGCCGTAGCGCCGTTTCCTGAGCCGCTATGAACCACGTCGTTCTGCGCAGAGATGACCGCAGATGTGGCAAGTCCGACCAATCCGGCGAACAGGCCGATGGTTGAGCCGTCAACGAGGAGTGCGACCACGCCGAGGATGGCGGAGATGATTCCGATCAGGAGTGCGATTGCTCGATTGTTCAAGGTCTACCCCTTGGCGCTCTTGCGGAATCTCCGCGGCGAATTGCTTTGGTGTCCACACAACGCTAGCGGCGGCTGTTGGTTTCAAACGATATTTCGCATCGCAACGTTCTTGGGCTCGTTGCCGAGGGCTCGGCCTCTCGCGTGGTCCCCGAGGACAGGACCCCGAGGACAGGACCCTACCGAGTCGAGTCGCTTCAGGCGCCGCTGGGTCAGAGCTCCTCGGTCACAGGACAGAACCCTGCCTGGGTCGACTGGTCTAGGCGCCGTCAATGCCCGGTTGGAGCGAACCCGAAAATCCACGGATCAATGGCCAGATGTGGCCCTTGACAGCCCCCTACCCGGCAGGCTCTCCGGGTTAGCCTCACCCTTGGGTCCGAGTGACACAGCTGCGGGGCGGAGCGCGGGCCACGAAAGCAGCCAGCACCTGGGAAAGCGCTGGAGGCGATGCGTTTGGAGGGAGGTGTGATCCCACGCTCCGTTTGCCCCGGCTGTGTACCGATGGGGGCGAAACCATCGGTAGTAGAAGTATCGTCACCTGTCGCGATTTCTTGAATCAGTTTTCGAGGAATCTTTCCAAATCCCACGTTTCTTGCTGAATCAGCCGTGAAGTAGGACGTTTGTGGTCGAATGACGACCACAAACGCAACAGTTCCGGTCCTGCCAGTCAGACAAGTGCCTGTGGGCGGCGGGCTGGTCACGGTCAGTCTGGCGGTGCTACGGATTGGGATGATGAAACCGCTTAGAGATGTGGTCGGGAAATGCTGATGCTTGCGGAAGAGGGAGTTCTCTTCCTGGGTGACGATTTTCTTCCCTGGATCGTGTTGGCGTTCGGGGCGGCAATGGTCGTGGGGAATGTTCTCGCCATCGTGCGTCCACCGGGCGGTTCGGCGGATTCCGGGGCTGACGGAAGGAAGGCGGGCGACGCGAAGTCCAGCGGACAGCCCGCCAAGCCTCCTTTGGCTCGGGCCCTGGTGATGATTGGAATTGGTGGAGTCGCTGCGGTGTGGGGACTCGCCAGCCTCATCAGTTGATTGTGTCAGCTGAGTGGCATCAATCGAGACGAGTCAGTTCTTGCCGGAGCTCACACAGGACAGCGTTTGAGCCGTAACCAACTTGGCCAGCGCGTCAGTGTCCTGCTCCAGAACGATCCGGTTGAACTCCGCCAGCCCCACCTTCTCGATCAGGCCGTCGATGACGCAGTTTGCAAGGTCCTCGGGAAGGCCCGCATCTACGAGCTGTCGGACCACTTCGTCCGAGAGCCCGCCGAAGCTGATCGAGCTCTTGGCTGCCGGACAGCTCTTGCCGGCCGACGGGAGCTTCAGGTCGACCAGATAGCCGACGACAGCTTTGTTGATGCAGTCTCCGGCCCGGAGGAACGCCGTATGACCGTCGCCTTCGTAGGTGAGCAACTGCGCTGATTCGAGCGTTGAGGCCATCTCCTGCGCCCAGGAGTACGGGGTCGCCGGATCGCCCAGCGTGCCGACCACGAGTATCGGGGCCGATCCTGCACCTGTGATCTTGGGGACCGGATTGGATGCCTCAGGCCACCCAAGACATCCAAGGCTCGACCAAGCCAGAATGTCGCCGAACGTCGGTGCGACGGCCTTGATTCGCTGAGCATCCGCTTCGGCCTGCTCCAGCGACGGACGCTTACGTTCATCGGCGCAGCTCACCATCGACTGGGCGTCACTCGAGTTGTCGAACGTTCCGTCGGGCTGTCTGCCGGTCTGGCGGTCCCCCAGCGACAGGAGAAGTTCGGCTCCGCCATCGTCGATCGAGGCGATCGAAGTGGCGACGGTGCCCCACAGAGACGTGTCGTAGAGAGCGCTGGCGAGTCCCAGGTCGAACAGGTCAACCCCGAGTTCTCGGGTCCCGCTCTGGTCGGTCACCTTCACCGGCTTCTTATCCAGCGCCGATCGCGTCTGGGCGATCACCTTGGCTGCATCTGGCCCGATTGCACAGCTCTTGTCGGCGTTACAGGCAGCTATGAAGTTCTTGAGAGTGTGCTCGAAACCCTCGGCTTGGATCTCGGCCTCCTCAACCGGGTCGCTCACGGGGCTGACCGAACCGTCGAGTACCAGAGCGCGGGTGTTCTGGGGGTAGAGGGTCGCATAGACCGCTCCGATTGCCGTGCCGTAGGAGAATCCGACGTAGGTGAGCTTCTTGTCACCCAGCGCTTCACGAATCTGATCGAGGTCAGCCGCGACATCGGCTGTGCTCATATGGGTCAGGAGGTCCCCGGATCGCTTTTTGCAACCGTCAAGAAATTCCTTCTGGTCGGCGAGGGCCCGTTTCATCTCTTCGGGGTTGTCCGGGGACAGGTCACCCTTCAGCTGCTCGGCCTTGGTCTTGTCATCCAGACAACGCACCGGAGAACTCTCGGCAACTCCGCGGGGGTCGAACGAGACAAGATCGAAATGCTTGGTGAGATCCGCCGGAAACGCGGGTGCTGCTGATGCCAGGAAGTCGATTCCGGACCCACCGGGCCCACCGGGATTCAGCACCACGGAGCCGATCCGATCCTTGGCGCCTCCCTTGGACACCTGACGCACCAGAGCGAGTTCAATCTTCTCGCCGTCAGGCTCGGATGGGTCTAGGGGAACCTGAAGAGTCGAGCACTGGAGCCCCACCGCTGACGCCGCCTTGTCCTGGCATCGAGTCCACTGCAATTCGCTGTCCGACCCAGGCGACGGCTTTGCCCCGGCGTCGAGTGACGGCCTCTCGTCCGAGGTGAGGGCTGCGGAACTGGAATCGTTGTCGACCAGCGAGCAGGAGACGGCGAGCATGGCGATGGCAAGTGCCACTACGGGGACGCCTCGACGGGTTCTCATGACTTGGCAGGCTAGCGAGGGACCGACGGGGCTCTGGTCCGGAGACTCATTCGAGCGCGGGTCTCTCTCAGAATGGACCATCCGGGCCTACGATTCGGTGAATGGCGCTGACT
Source organism: Microthrixaceae bacterium (assembly GCA_049647585.1). Classification (GTDB taxonomy): domain Bacteria; phylum Actinomycetota; class Acidimicrobiia; order Acidimicrobiales; family Microtrichaceae; genus JAGQSZ01. The sequence goes on from JBARXY010000029.1 coordinate 28,789, forward strand.
TTGATCTCGACCGGTGGGACGATTGCGTCCACCCGAAATCCTGACGGCTCGGTGTCGGCGTCCCTGAGCGGCGAGGAGTTGCTGGCGGGACTCCCGGAGCGGATTTCCTACCGGGCGATCGGTGGAGACCCTCTCAGCGGGGATGATCCCGGCGGTCCAACGCTGGACGTTTCAGAAATCCAGGTGATCGACATGTCGGTTCCGGGTAGCTGGAACCTGTCCACAGAACTCGCACTGTCGATTGCAGACACGGCGCGCTCAGCGATCGAAGGTGGCTCCGAGGGCGTCGTGATCACACATGGAACCGATGTCCTCGAAGAGACGGCCTGGCTAGCAGAGTTGGTTGTCGGGCGAACGACGACGAAGGGCGCGGTGGTGTTCACCGCCTCGATGCGCCACGCCGATGAGTTCGGCGGCGACGGACCGAGGAACCTGGTGGACGCACTGCTCCTTGCCGCCGACCCCAGGGCCAGGGGCCGTGGAACGCTCATCTGCCTGAACGGCGAGATTCACCACTCCCGATGGGCTACGAAGCAACACACGACCGCGCTGACGTCCTTCGTCTCGCCCGGCAGGGGACCGGTCGGCGAGATGACAATTGTCGGCCCTGCATTCCACGCTGCTTCCCCTCATCCGCCGCCCGAAGCCCGAAGGGATGCTGCGGGCCACACGGTCATCGGCGGAGATGTGGCAATCGTCGCCTCGCACTGGGACCAGAACCCGGGACTCATTCCTTGGTTGATCGACCAGGGAGTGGCCGGGATCGTCGTGGAAGGCGGCGGAGCCGGAAACATCAACGGCAATCTGGCCGACGGAGTGATGCAGGCCCTGTCGGCCGATGTCCCCGTCGTCGTAACCAGCAGGTGCACAACCGGTTCGGTCCAACCCATCTACGGAGGTAAGGGAGGCTTCGCGACGCTCTTTGGGGCCGGCGCGATCGGGTCCAATGGTTTGAGCGCAGGCAAGGCACGCCTCTCTCTGCAGGTAGCTCTGGGGCTCGACCCTGAAACGATTTCGATAGCGGAGTTCTTCGAATTATCAGACCGGGGGGATTGAGCCTCTATCATCGCCAAGCTGACTTATCAGCGGGATTTTATGCCAGCCGCTCTGCGGCAGAACACGGCAGAGAGTGACAGCGAGTGTGAGCGGTCAGACAACCTCCAAGCCAGGATTGGCGCCACTCACCCTTGGTGCACTGGGAGTCGTTTACGGGGATATCGGTACCAGCCCCCTTTACGCGTTCCGTGAGACGTTCGAGGCCCACAACCTGGCTGTGACCGAAGTGAACGTGATCGGCGCGTGTTCACTCGTCGTCTGGGCGTTGATCCTGATCGTCTCGATCAAGTACCTGCTCTACGTGATGCAGGCCGACAACAAGGGCGAAGGCGGAATTCTTGCGCTGACCTCGATGGTCGCCCCCAGAAGAGGCGCGGCCATGGCTGGAAGGGTCAAGTGGCTGGTGATTCTGGGCCTGTTCGGCACGGCACTGCTCTACGGCGACGGCGTAATCACCCCGGCCATCTCGGTGCTGTCCGCTGTCGAGGGCCTGGGCGTGGTCCAACCAACCCTCAAGACCTTCATCGTGCCGATCTCGGTGGTCATCCTCGTCGGACTGTTCGCGGTGCAGAAGAGGGGGACCGGCGCAGTCGGACGGGTGTTTGGGCCCGTGATGATCCTGTGGTTCCTGATCATTGGTGGCCTCGGGCTGTGGAAGACGGTCGGAGACCTCGAGGTGCTCAAGGCGTTCAATCCGTACTACGGGCTTCGTTACCTGACCCACAACGGCATGAACGGTTTCCTGTCGCTCGGCAGCGTCTTCCTCGTAGTCACCGGAGGTGAGGCGCTGTACGCCGACATGGGACACTTCGGCCGGGCACCGATCCGAGTGGGCTGGTTCTCGCTGGCGTTGCCGTGTCTGATGTTGAACTACTTCGGCCAGAGCGCTCTGGTGCTCAGCAACCCAGCCGCCATCGAGAGCCCCTTCTTTCTTCTCGGACCTCACTGGGCCCGACCCTTCTTGGTCGGCATCGCGACCCTCGCGGCGATCATCGCCTCCCAGGCGCTCATCTCGGGAGCTTTTTCGATGACGGTCCAAGCGGTCCAGCTCGATTATCTGCCACGCCTCGCCATTTCACATACCTCCGCAGCCCATGTCGGTCAGGTCTACGTATCGGTTGTCAACTGGCTGCTCATGGCCGGCAGCATCACTCTGGTCGTGACATTCGGTAGCTCCGCCAATCTGGCGGCGGCCTACGGGATCGCCGTTACGGGAACAATGGGAATCACGACGCTTCTCATGGCAGCGTTCGTTCATTCCAAGTGGAAGTGGGCGCTATGGAAGGTCGTGGCGATCACGGCCCCGATTCTCATAATCGACCTGGCGTTCTTCCTTGCGAACTTGGCCAAGATTCCCGAGGGCGGCTGGTTCCCGATCATCGTTGCAATAGCAATCATTGCCTTCATGACGACCTGGAGAACCGGACGTCAGCTGCTCGCTGAGCGCATCCGCCGGGGCGAGGTTCTCATCGATGACTTCCTGGCCGACCTGGACCCGTCGACCGCCAGGGTTCCTGGGACCGCAGTATTCCTGTTCAAGGGTTCCGGGGCGGCTCCGCCTGCGCTCATTACGAACACCCGTCACAATCATGTGATCCATCAACGGGTCGTCATTCTCTCGATCAGTACCTCTGACGAGCCATACGTCGATCCCGCCCACCGGGCAGAGGTCGTTGAGTTCGGAGAGGGCTTCTTCCAAGTGACGCTCAACTACGGCTTCTTCGAAGAGCCGGACGTCGAGGCTGCGCTCATGGCCATCGACGACAAGAGGCTCCGGCTCCGCGAAGGCGGATTCACCTACTTCCTTGGACGTGAGACAGTCATCGCAGCGCCGATCCATGGAATGGCCGACTGGCGTGAACGGCTTTTCGCCTTCCAGCTCCGCTCGGCAGCTGGGGCCGCCCGCTTCTTCAGGCTCCCGGCGGGCCGCGTGGTCGAGGTCGGCTCCCAGGTGGAGATTTGAATCGACCCGGTCATGCTCGTCCTTCCGCCGACGCTCGCTGCGTTGGGACGGGGAGAGGGACGGAGACAGGGACGAGGAGAGGGACAGGGACAGGGACGAGATTGCGGTGAGGTCTCGGTGAGGTTGCGGTGAGCCAGTCCCAGAGGGTGGTCATTGTGGGAGCCGGCTCAGCTGGCTGTGTCCTCGCCGCCCGGTTGAGCGAGAACCGCGATCGGGAAGTGGTCCTCATCGAAGAGGGCGATTGGGCCAATACAGCCGGCGACTCGCGCAGTCGCGGATCGTTGTCATCTGCATTTGACCCGGTGACATCGCGGTCCTGGGACCTGATCGATACCGGGGGCCGCAAGATCGGGCTTCGGTCCGGCCGTGTGGTCGGAGGGTCGAGCGCCGTCAACGGCTGCTACTTCATACGACCAACCGGTCCGGACCTGATCGAGTGGGCCGGCGTCGCCGGTCCCAGATATTCGACGGCTGGTTTGGCCAGGCACTTCGCCAAGCTCGAAAGCGACCGGGACTTCGGCGACGACCCCGGTCACGGATCCTCGGGTCCGGTGCCGGTCGAGCGCGACTCCGATCCGCTCCACCCGGTGAGCGAGGCGTTCAGAGACGCAGCGTTGGCATGGGGCGCCATCTACGAGCCGGACAAAAACGCGCTCGACGATGCAGGCGATCGGACGGCTCCGCGGGTGGCCGGGGCTTCCGGGCCCCCAGACGGTACGGGTCCGGGCGAGGTGTCAGGCACTTGGGGCACAGTCGGGGCGACAGGTGCAGGGGGAATCGGCCCGGTCCCGTTCAACTCGAGATCCGGGGTCCGGGCCGATATGGCCACGTGCTACCTGGCTCCGCTCATCGACGTTCGACCCAACCTGAAGGTCATGACGAACGCCCGGACCACCCGGGTTCTACTGAAGGGCAGCGCTGCTGTTGGAGTCGAGGTCATCGATCTTGGAGGCCGGTCGGTCGCCATCGGTGCCGACCTGGTCATTCTTGCTGCCGGCGCGATCGGTTCGCCGGGCCTGCTACTGACATCGGGGATCGGCCCGGCCGACGATGTTCGTAGGTCGGGGGTGGACCCGGTAGTCGACCTTCCCGGCGTCGGAGCCAACCTGTTCAACCATCCAACGGTCGAACTCAGCTATCAGCCAACGAGTGCAATGCTCGGTGGCAGCGGAACCTCCGACGTAGGAGGTCCCGGCGATTCGGACGTCGGTCCGAGCTTCATGCAACTCGCCCTACACACCTCGACTGCAACAGGCGGACCGGGTGATTTCGAACTCATGGCTACCCGCCGGCCCTACGGCGTGGTCACGGGGCAGCGGACCGGGGACACCGCACTTTCGATCAGGACGACCCTGCTGCGACCCTCCGGGCGGGGCACAGTCAGACCCGCGCCGCTGGCAGGAGGACGGGATCCGGCGACCGAGCTGGTGATCGCCCACCGGCCGACCGCGAACGCCAGCGACCGGCAGGCTCTACGCGCAGCGGTCCGACTCGGCGACGAGATACTGCGGTCCTCCGCGTTCAGGAAACTGATCGACTTCCGCTCCGGTCCAAGCGCCCAGCAGCTGGCCTCCGACGCGGAGTTGGACGGGTGGATTCGTGCGAACGCAGGCTTCTCGTTCCACCAAATGGGGACTTGCGCGATGGGGACCGTGGATGACATTGCCGTCGTCGACCCTGAGTTTTTGGTGCGAGGGGTCGATCGGCTGGCGGTGGTGGACGCCTCGGTCATTCCCGTTGGCCTTTCCCGAGGCCCGGCTGCCGCAGTTGTTGCGTTGGCCGAAGCAGCTGCCGAAGTCCTCGGCACCGTCGGGTAGCCGAATGGTCGACATCCTGAAGGGGTAGGTGCGTATCGCCCAAGGAAGCTCACCGAGGAGTACGTCATGGCACAACAGCAGTCGACGCCGGGGGCGCCGATCTGGATCGAGCTGTCCTCCTCGGACCAGTCGCGCTCGATCGACTTCTACTCACAGCTGTTCGGATGGACCGTCCTCGATCCGGGAGAGGATTTCGGCGGGTATAAGAACTTCCAGCGGGACGGAGCGATGATCGCTGGTTGCATGATCAACGACCCGGCGGCAAACATGCCGGACTTCTGGTTGGTCTATCTCTCATCGACGGACGCAGCTGAAACTGTTGGCCGTGTCAACGCCAAGGGTGGACAGGTTGCCCTCGAGCCGATGGACGTGGCGACCCTGGGGACCATGGCAGTTGTGATCGATCCAGGGGGTGCGACCGTCGGGGTCTGGAAGTCAGGTGAGCATGTGGGATTCGAGGCATTCGGGGTCACCGGCGCTCCGGGTTGGCTTGAACTGCACACCAACTCCTTCGACAAGTCGGTCGACTTCTATGAAGGCGTCTTTGGATGGAGCACCGAGCCACGGGAGTCGCCTGATCCAATCCGCTACGTCTCACTGGGTAAGGGCAACGACGCTCTCGCGGGCATCATGGACTCTTCATCGGTCGAGCCCGAAGGTCACTCCTCGCATTGGGTCATCTACTTCCAGGTCGATAACTGTGACGAGTCGGCTGCCCGTGCAGTGGAACTCGGTGGCACGCTGACCCACGAACCGCACGACAGTCCCTATGGCCGACTGGCGGGCATCACGGATTCGACCGGGGCTCCCTTCAAGCTCTTCTCACCGGTCGGCTAGCGGGCCGGCCGATAGGCGGATCTGGTCGGTTCGCGGGACTGCCTTGACGATGGCTGACACAATGATTCGATGAGCGAAGACCGGATTGAAGTCCAACGAACTATTCCCTTCGCACCCGGGGAGATCTTCAGAGTTCTCAGTGACCCCGAGGGTCACGTGAGTATCGACAGTTCCGGAATGCTGATGAGTTCGACGGGCGACCCGGTCAGCGCCGTGGGCGACTCATTCGTGGTCCACATGGACCGCGAGGCTCTCAACGACTTTCCGTTGGGTGAGTACGACGTGACGGTAGAGATCACCAAATTCGAAAAGGATCGTGAAATCGCGTGGAAGATTCTCGGGAAGATCCGTCCCCAGATCGGTCACGTCTACGGGTACCGCCTTGAACCGACCGAGGCCGGGACGCTCGCGACCTCCTACTACGACTGGTCCGACATTGACCCGGTCTGGCGAGAGGCGGGCATCTTCCCCGTCATCTCCGAGGCAGCCCTACGGGCGACTCTCGGGATCTTGACCAGGACCGTCATGCGCAACGCCGCTGGATCTGGTGTCTCGGGGGCGAGCGACATTGATGACGGTGACACTGACGCACCTCGTGCCACGGGGACCGGTGACATTGACGATGCCGACGCAGCGACCAGTTGACGCCCCGTCCGACTGACACTTCGTTCGACTGACACTTCGTTCCAACGGCCATCCAATGACAGACCCTCTGCATCGAACCAGCGACAATTCGATCCCCGTCATCGATGTCACCTCCTTGCTCGACGGCTCTGATATCGAATCGGTGGGCGCTCTCATCGATGCGGCGTGTCGTCGGCACGGTTTCTTCACGATTTCGGGACACGGCATTGATCCTGAACTCCGAGTGGCCCTCGAGAGTTCGACCCGGGAGTTCTTCGGGCTCAGCCGGGCGGAGAAGTCGAAGATCGCGATGGAGAACGGCGGACGGGCATGGCGGGGTTGGTTCGGCCTCGGCGAAGAACTCACCTCCGGGGTCGCCGACGCCAAGGAGGGAATCTATTTCGGCACGGAACTCCCGCCCGATGATCCGCGCGTTCTGTCCGGCAAGTTGCTGCACGGGCCTAACTTGTGGCCGCAACGGCCAGCGGAGCTCCGGACCGCCGTCGATGACTGGATGGAGGCGATGCGCGACCTCGCTGCAGCGATCATGCGGGGAATCTCCGTCGGGCTGGGCTTGGATGCCGACTATTTCGAGCGCCACCTGACGGCAGAGCCGACAGTGCTCTTCCGGGCGTTCAGGTACCCGCCCGTGACCAGGAAGGAACTGATTTGGGGAGTGGGTGAGCACACCGATTACGGACTGCTGACCATCCTTGCCCAGGACGACAGCGGTGGACTCCAGGTCCGCACGGCCGACGGTTGGATCGACGTGCCGCCGGACCCCGATGTTCTGGTCTGCAACATCGGCGACATGCTCGACCGCATGACCGGTGGTAGGTACCGATCCACCCCGCACCGAGTGCTGTCCTCGCCCGAGCGGGACCGGGTGTCGTTCCCGTACTTCTACGATCCGGGCTGGGACGCGACGGTCGAGGAGATCCCGATACCTGGGGATGCCCCGCCGGACGACGGAATCGCCAGATGGGATGGGACGAGCCTACGGGAGCTGAGTGGGGCCTACGGCGAGTACCTGAGCGCTAAGGTGTCCAAGGTGTTCCCGACGCTCAAGAGTGAGGTCTCAAGGCGCGGCATCTAGCCGACAGAGGGTCAGTAGCCTTGATTGCATGGCTGAAGACTCAATGGTCCAGGGCGAAACTCCGGTTGCCGACGACACTTCCCGCGCCAATGACGGCGATGCGCAGATCGGGAATGACTCCGGCGACGGCTCGTTCAACGACGCCCCGGAGGTGGTGGCTGATCCTGTCCTCCAGACCGTTGCCCTCGGCGCTCAGTGGCCGACCATCGACCCGTTCCTATTCTGCGCCCACCACAACGACGCTTACCCCGCATCTGACGGAAAGCTGGGACCTGACGCGTCGTTGGAGGGTCGAGACATAGGCCAAGACTTCGCCGGAGTCGATGGCTGGAACATGTATCACGGGTCCCAGGTTCCCGGTTTTCCGGTCCATCCCCACCGTGGATTCGAGACGGTCACGTATGTCCGCAAGGGGATCATCGACCACGCCGACTCGCTCGGAGCCACGGCGCGGTTCGGTCGGGGAGACGTGCAGTGGCTGACCGCAGGCGGTGGCATTCAGCACTCCGAGATGTTCCCGCTCCTGAAGGCGGATGAACCCAATCCCCTGGAGCTGTTCCAGATCTGGCTCAACCTGCCTGCAGCGGACAAGCACGTGGACGCCTACTTCACGATGCTGTGGGACGAGAAAGTCCCCCGCCTGCGGGTCGGCCGTGACGGTGGCCCGGAAGTTGTCGTCACGGTCATCGCAGGCCATCTAGACGGTGCCGACGAGCCCCTTGATCCGCCGCCATCGTCATGGGCGAGTCGTCCGGAGTCCGACCTGGCCATCTGGCATATGCACTTCGAGCCGGGCTCGTCCTGGGATCTGCCTGCCGCAGTTGGGCCGGACACGGTGAGGACGCTTTACGTCTTCGACGGCGAGGCAATCACCGTCAGGGGACACGACGAGATGCTGGCCAGCGGAACGGGCTCGGTTGTCGTGGCCGACAGGTCGCTAACGCTTTCGAGCGACGCCGGAGCCGATGTCCTCATGCTCCAAGGTGCTCCGATCGGTGAGCCGGTCGCGAAGTACGGACCATTCGTAATGAACCACGAGGACGAGATTCGTCAGGCGTTCGAGGACTACCAGGCGACACAGTTCGGTGGCTGGCACTGGGACAGCAGCGACCCGGACCACGGACCCGACCGTGGTCGGTTCGCCCTGCACTCCGATGGTCGGGTGGAGGAGCCCCCGCCGGTCTAAGCCCCGGCTCGACCAGCCGTTCGGTGTTCGTGACGGCGCGAGCGCCAAACGTTGTCGAGAATGGCTTTCACCAGTATCATCTTGTTCGGTGTTCGTGACGGCAGGAACAGCTGAATATGTCGAGCTGTTGGACGAGGTGGTCGATGCGCTCGGCGACCTGGGGCTCGACGTGCGCGTCGATGGCGATGCGATACTTGTCGACGGGACACGTACCGTCCCGCTGCTCGTCTCGCGTGCTCACCCAACTCCCGCCGATCTGACGTCGTTGATAACCGACGCAAGAGGCCGCGGTCCCGCTGTGATCGTCGCTGACCGAATTTCCGAGTCAGGCCGCAGCGTGTTGCGTTCAGAGGGTTGGGGGTGGCTTGATCGGCGCGGGCACCTGCGCATCTGGGCCCCCGGGGCACGCATTGAAGGTCCGCTGCCCACGGTCGGCACCGGGCGACCCGCCAGCAGCAACCTCTGGACGCCGCTCGGACTCGAAGTCGCGCTGCACGCCCTGGTCAATCCGACCGAGGTAATAAGCGCACGGCGGGTCGCATCAGCGATCGGTCGCAGCGTCGGAGCCACCCACGAACTCATCGCTCGGTTCTCCGCCGCAGGACTTGTCGGCAGGCGCACTCGGCTGCCTCTCCTGCCGGACCTGTTCTGGGAGACCGCCGCCCACTGGCCCGACGGCGACTGGACACCCTTGCCATTGTCGCTCGGCGAGGTTGCCCAACGGACGGGGCCACAGGAGTTGGTGCGAGTCGATGAACGCGCAGCGACTCTTGGAGGGGCCCGGATCGCAGCAGCCGGCGAACTCCCGGCGCGCTGCTACGTGAAGTCACCAGCGGCGCTTCGACGACTGCGAGGACTTGTCGAGCGCGACACTCAGGCGCAGTGCTGGGTCAGGGAATCACCGGTCGAGTGGGTGCCACTCAACAACGAACATCCACCGGATGAAGCGCATCCGTGGGCGGTCGCAGCGCCGATGTTGTGCGCGTTGCGCCTAGCTGCAGATCCGGCTCGCGGAAGCGAGATCATCGAAGATTGGGGCATCGTGCCCACGGGGGAGTCATGACCAGCGTCGTACTCTCTGGACGCAAGGGTGGAACCACCCACAGTGAAGTGGCTCTGCTCGCGTCGCTGCCTCCGGAACTGCGCCTGATCGGCGGACTTGCCGTGATGTGTCGAGTCGGCTCACCGCATCGAACGACTGTCGACCTGGACGCGGTGGCCCGCAACCTCGACGGGCTTCACGAGACACTCGCGAGGCTGGCCGTGACCGCGCAGGGCGGAGGACAGTATCGCTTCGCTGGCGATATGGACCTGGACGTGATCGAGGTGTCGCCCGGTCCGACCTCTGAACTGGTCGACGCGCTTCAGGCGGACGGCGAACCGATCACGGACCTGGAGTTGAACATCGTCGCGCTCACCTGGGCCCATGATGATGCGACGGCGTTGGACGTGGTTGCGGTGGACGAACTGAACGGTGAGCCGTTGGCGGCCGCCACCGGCCGACTGGTGGCATCGACTTCAGGACTGGTGGCAATGAAGACGTCCGCCATTCCGCTGCGTGCATCGACGCGCCCCGAAAAGCGAGCGTCGGACTTCTACGACCTGGCGCGACTCCTACTGGTCGATGGGCCTTCTATGGCCTCCCTCGCCGAAATGCCATCGCTATTGGCGACGACGGTCGCGTCCAGGCTCAAAGCGTGGTTCGTTGATGACGTAGGCCGGGACCGAGCGTTCAGGGAGATCCGCCGTTTCGATGAGCCGGCGGTAAACCTCGATGACGTAGCCGATGCCATCGAGGACCTGTTGGCCTGAGGGCTATTGGGGTTGCGCGACCCGTTCACCAGTCTCCGACGCGACCTTCTTTGAGTTTGGCACGTAGACCTTTGTCACCCATCCATCGTTCCCGGTGCAGAGAGCTTTCGCGAGGTCGCATACCTGGTTAGACGTAACAGGCTTCGTGCCCAGAATCTCGTCGAGCATCGGCTGGCCTGCGTGTTGATTCTTGGTGTCTAGCCAGAAAAGCGGGTAACCGCGACCTCCCCAGACTCCCTTCATTTGGATCTCGCCTTGCAAGAAGAGCTCAGCGTCCTCAGCAGCTTCCGCGTATAGCCAAGCTGTTTCGAGGCTGAGCATGAAGCGTCTAGGTGTAGCCGTTGCGAGCACACGGAACCCGGTGTCCATGCTCGGCCCTACGAAGTCCATCCAGAGGTTCTCCGGGCTCTCCTTAGCCTCTATTGCGGTAAGCAGTTCACGATTGTTGTGCTCCGGCTCACGATCTGGGTCGAACAGCTCGGTTCGCAAAGTTGCTGGGCTCGCGATGACTGCGACCGCCCGATCTGGCAACGGGAACGTCGCTATCCAGGCACCACCCTTCAGGGGCAAGGGTGTCCGAATCGGAGTTAGTGGTCAGGGCCGCTGTCGTGTCGCTCTGCGGTGACGGCGAGGCCGAGGCCGAGTGTCTCGTATAAAGCTTTCAGCCAGCCGTGATCTGGCCACCGAACCACGATGACGCCAGCGAAGGCTCCAGCATGATGCCACGCGAGATCTCGTTTCTAACTGGCCAGCTCGAGATAGCTGCGGCCGATGACCGCGCCGTGTGCCGACTGCTCCCGTGCAACATTCGGATCTCCGGCGCGGAGCGCCCAATCCCGAGAACGACAAGGCCCCGCCGTGGCAAGGGTCTCGGAGAGAGCGGGTGAGGAGAATCGAACTCCCGTATGCAGCTTGGGAAGCTGCCGTTCTACCATTGAACTACACCCGCACGGCCGCCTATGAAGACGGCTTCAGGCCTCTCGGCCGCCTTGGATCGTAGTCGCGGTCACGAGCGACGGCACGCTACGGTGCCAGCGATGATTCTTGCGGACGCCTCCATCCGAAAGCTCGCCGACGCGGGACGCCTGACGATCGATCCCTATGACCCCGAACTGGTTCAGCCGGCGTCCATCGACGTTCGGCTGGGCACCCAGTTCCGGGTAATGCGTAACAGCCGTCTGACCCACATAGACCCGGTGGCCCACGACGACAAGCTCATGGACGTCGTCGAAGTGCCCATCGACGACCAGTTCATACTGCATCCCGGCGAGTTCGCCCTCGGCCACACCGCTGAACGATTCAGCCTTCCCGACGACGTGGTCGGCATGGTCAACGGCAAGAGCAGCCTGGGAAGGATCGGGGTGCAGGTACATGCAACTGCCGGTTTCGTCGACCCTGGATTCAACGGAGTGATCGTGCTGGAGCTATCCAACGTGGCCAACCTGCCCATCCTGTTGCGACCAGGCATGAAGATCGCCCAGATGGTTTTCCAGCAGCTCGACCAGCCAGCGGAGCGCCCCTACGGCCATCCGGAGCTGGGCTCCAAGTATCAGGGACAGAGCGGTGCAGTCGCGTCCAAGTACTTCGAGAATTACAGCGGCGACTGATCCGACCGTCGGGCTCGGCGACGACCGTCGGGTTCCGCGCCGACCGGCTCGGCCCGACCGGCTAGATGGCCGAATAGAGGCGGGCTCGTCGAGCCTCGGGATGCGTGGCCGCAGCTTCCGTCACCGCGTCGACCAGACCGACAGGAGAGATTGGTCGCACCAGCGACGAGTCGACCTCAGCGCCCAGGCCGAAGAACAGATCGAATTCGTCGTCCACCAGCGCAACGAGTGCTGCGTCGCGCAGAGCCGGTTCGGGTCTCTGACGTAACGACGACACGAGCGACGCTACCGAAACGATTCCGCCGCCGCTCATAGAGACGACCGCCGCGGTGATCTTCTCACCCAGCATCACCCGCGCCACATCCGCGGTGTCTGGCAGGGGCCGTGCGTCGAAGCCGGCAACCGCAAGGAGCGAACACAACAGCAGTGCGGTGTCCCGATCGTCCTCGACCACCAGCACCCGCGCTCCCGGAGCAGGCGTTCGGGTGCTGGCGATCATCGGATCAGGGTTCTAGCTGGGTGCCGGACTGGCTCAACGGCTGGGCGCTCTCAAGCGCTTCCAGCAGGTGGATCGCAATATCAGCGACCCTGACGTCGGTGTCCTCGACGCCCTGGGCCTTAACGCCGTCGTCGATCATGATGTAGCAGAACGGACAGGCGGTCGCGATACGTGAAGCCCCGGTCGACAGCAGTTCCTGCGAACGCTCGACATTGACCTGCTTGCCGATGTGCTCTTCCATCCACATACGTGCACCGCCGGCGCCGCAGCACATGCTCTTGGTGCCGTTGCGTTCCGCCTCGACGACCTCGATGCCCTCGAGGGAGCCAAGAACGTTGCGCGGTGCCATGTAGATATCGTTGTGACGTCCCAAGTAGCAGGCGTCGTGGTAGACGATGCGCTCATCGAGGTGCGCACCGGTCATGTCCAACTGGCCCGAGTCGATCAGCTGTTCGAGTAGCTGACTGTGGTGGATCACGTCGTAGGTTCCGCCGAGCTGCGGGTACTCATTGCCGAGTGTGTTGAAGCAGTGCGGGCACTGGGTGATGATCTTGCGGACGCCCATGCTGTCGAGGGTCTCGATGTTTTGCATCGCAAGCATCTGGAAGATGTACTCGTTGCCGGATCGACGGGCGGGGTCACCGGTGCAGTGCTCGGCGGGACCGAGAATCGAGAAGCTGACGTTCGCACGCTTGAGCAGCTTGGCGATTGCCTGGGTGACCTTCTGGTTCTTGTCGTCGAATGAACCGGCACAGCCGACCCAGTAGAGGAACTCGGACTCGAGCGGATCGCCGCCGTCGAGGATCGTGATGCCCTCGAGATCCTTGGCCCAGTCGCCACGCTCGCTGTTGCTCATGCCCCATGGGTTGCCCGCGTTCTCCATGCCACGGAAAGCGGCACCCAATTCGGTGGGGAAGTCGGACTCCATGAGAGTCAGATAGCGACGCATGTCGAGAATCTTGTCGAGGATCTCGATGTTCACCGGACAGATCTCATCGCAGGCCTTACAGCTCGTGCAGGACCAGACCTCGTCAGCGGTGATCCGCTCGAACAGCGAGTTCGCCGAGATGACGATTTCCGGAACGGTGCCGATGGGAGGCGAAACGACCGGGGAGCCGGATGCTGCCATGACCTCACCGGACTTGAGGACAATCTCACGAGGGTCGAGCGGCTTGCCCGTGGCGTGGGCGGGGCAGACCGAAGTGCAACGACCACACATGGTGCAGGCATCGGTGTCGAGTAGCTGCTTCCAGGTGAAGTCTTCGACGACCGACGCTCCGAACGATTCGAGTTCGGTCTCCATCAGGTTTGGCATCGCCTTCATTGCACCCTTTGGGCGATCCTTGTCAGATAGGTACATGTTGAGCGGTGAGGTGAACATGTGACGCAGCATCGTGGTGGGAAGAATCACCAGGAAGGCGACGAAAGTCAGGATGTGGATGATCCACATGGCCTGGTGCCAGCCTGCGAGGTGGTCCATGTTTTCGATCAGTCCCGAAAGCGGGTAGCCGACGAAGGACCACTTTTCGAAGGCCGGACGACCATCGAGTGCGATGCGGAACATCTCGGTCAGATGGCCCGTGACGCCAATAGCGAACAGCGTTCCGAGGATGATTGCGTGTTCAGGCTTGGACTTGATGCGAATGCGATACGGGCGCTGTATGTAGCGACGCACGATCGCCCACACGACACCGGCGAGGAACACCAGCCCTGCGAGGTCGCCTATGAAGGCGTAGCCCTGGTAGACGCCACCGTGCAGGAACTTGAGCGACTCGGGCAGCTGATGGTTGATCTCGAGCACTGAGGTGACAGCGAGCAGCACCAGAAAGCCGAAGTAGATCAGCGAGTGCATGATTCCGGCTGCCGGATCCCGCAGCAGGGTCTGCATGTAGAGCCCGGCACGTAGCTTGGCCATACGACGCTTGGCGTTGGCGGGAGTGATGTCACGCTTGTCCGGACCGCCACGCTGCCAGTTGCGGACCCGCCACGAGAACATGACGGCTCCGTAGACGAACATCGCCGGAATGATTGTGTAGAACGCCAGCCTTATCGAGCTCGGAATGTTGTCGAAAACATGCCGCTGGATCTCGCTGTCGTCATGGAACTGGAAGACGGTCGCGGCAACGCCCGAAGCTGCGACGACTACCGCGATCGCGACTCCGATGAGGATCGCGATTTGATTGGGGCGGAGCCGCTTTGGTCCGGGGACCACGTCGATGTCGTCTATTTCATGCGTATCGGTGGCGCTCATAGCACGATGAACATACCTCGCGGGTCAGTGGCTGAGCGATTGCTCCGACTCCCGCAGGCGTTCAGCCATCGACACCAGCAGCTTGTGGGCGAGTGTCGGGACCTCGTCGAGAACGGCGTTGAAGGCCGGCTTGGACAAAACGAGCAGTTCCATGTCGGTCTCGGCCCGCACCGTTGCGCTACGGGGACCACCGTCGAGGAGCGACAGTTCTCCGACGTGGTCGCCCGGCCCCAATCGAGCTACCTCGGCCTCGTCCTTGATGACGGAAGCGACGCCGGAGAGGATCACGAAAGCCTCACGGCCGACGGAACCCTGGCGGGTCATTTCGTCCCCGGGTTTCAGTGTCACGTGATCGACGGCCTTTGCGAGCCGCTGCAGATCTCGCTTGGTGCAGGCTGAGAACAATCGAATGGATGCGACCTCATCGACCAGATTCGTCATGGACTGGACTGTAGGGATTGCGGTGGGTCTGCGAAGGCAAAAGCATGACAACGTCACCGACGTCACACCTGTGGGGCCCGGGCCCCGCTCGGGGCGGTGCGTCGAGTGTGCGAGGAGTGAAACTGTGTTGTTGAATGGCATGTTGTTGAACGACGGCGTCTTGCCACCGGAAGAGATGATCTCTATGCACGAGCATCGGCAGTCCCAGCTGTGAGAGTGGCTGCAGTAGCGGGAGCCAAGGGTGGTGTCGGGAAAACGGCCGCAGCGGTGAACCTTGCGTACCTCGCGTCCGAGACCGGACAGCGGACACTGCTCTGGGACCTCGACCCTCAGGGCGCGGCGACCCATTGCTATCGCGCGAAGGCGCGGGTCAAGGGTGGAGCAACCCGACTACTGGGTGGCAAACGCGACCTGCGCTCCTTCATCCGACACACGGATTACCCGAACCTAGATCTGTTGCCTTCGGACCCGTCCTTCCGGGTGGCGGACACCGTGTTGTCCACCAGGCGTTGGCCCGAGCGGGTGATCCGGAAGCTGCTTCGTCCCCTGGAATCGACCTATGACCTGGTGATACTCGACTGCGCTCCGGGGCTTGGGATAGTGACTGAGTCGGTGATAGCCGCGTCGGATCTGATCATCGCCCCTGTCATACCTGCACCGCTGGCGGTGCGGAGTCTCGAACAGCTTGAGGAGTTCCTGGACGAATACCGCTCAGGTCTTCCGCTGCTCGCGTTCCTGTCGATGCTCGATGAACGCAAAGTGTTGCATCGTCAAATGGTTAATCAGATCAAGGCTGATTCCAGGTTTGCGCTCTCCGCAGTTCCGACGTCCTCGTCGGTGGAACGGATGGGGATGGAACAGGTGCCTGCAGTCGTGGCTTCGCCAAACAATCTGGCGGCGGTCTCATACCGCCGGCTCTGGGCAGAAATTTCCGAGCGCCTCGGCCTCTGAGACACCTACTGAGGCCACACGACCGTCGGACTCAACCGCCGCTTGCCTGCTTGGCGACGGCCTCGGCGCGAGCGCGCACGGTGTCGGTGTCGAGCAGATAACGGTCCTCGACCGACTTGGCCTCGGCCGGTCGGAATGAATCGTCAAGTTCGTAACGCAATGGCACCCCGGTCGGAATGTTGAGCCCGGTGATCTCGTCGTCGGAGATCCCGTCGAGATGCTTGACCAGCGCCCGCAATGAGTTGCCGTGGGCCACCACGAGCACCTGCTTGCCGGCCTGTAGGTCGGGGACGATCGAGTCGAACCAGTAGGGCAGCATCCGGTCGACGACATCGGCGAGGCACTCCGATTGCGGGATCAACTCTGGAGGCAGATCTGCGTATCGGACATCGGAGTTGGGATTGAACCGGTTGTCCGGCGAGATCGGTGGCGGGGGGACGTCGTAGCTTCGGCGCCAGACGTGGACCTTGTCGGCTCCGTACTTGGCGGTGGTCTCGGCCTTGTTGGCACCTGTCAGGTCGCCGTAATGGCGCTCGTTGAGGCGCCAGCTCCTACGCACTGGAATCCAGAGGCGTCCGATCCCGTCGAGTGCCAAGTTGGCGGTGCGTATCGCCCTCACCTGCAGAGACGTGTGCAACACGTCGGGGGCAAACGATGCGTCGGCCATCATCTGGGCCGCGGCGCCGGCCTCGGCGACTCCCGCCTCTGTCAGGTCACAGTCGTACCAGCCGGTGAACAGGTTCAGCTTGTTCCACTCGCTCTCACCGTGGCGGAGCAGGACGAGTTGATGCACGGGGCCTCCCAGATAGGTGGCCAAGATCGTGCACCAGTTGGACCTGCAAAGACCAACGGTGGCTAGGGAAAGCCGTCGGGGATCATGGCCGTACACTTCCGGACATGCGGGTGTCGGTGGTCATTCCATGCTTTAACTCACTTGAGTTTCTTCCCGAGACGCTCGACTCGGTCCTCGATCAGGACCTGCCGGAATCATTGATCGGCAACTACGAGGTTGTCCTGGTCGACGACGGTGGGTCAGACAATCTCGAGAAGTGGCTCGACGGTTGGCTCAAGGAACGGCTCGACCGGCGGCCATCGTCGCCGAGCGAAGTAGACGTCCGGGTCGTTCGCCAGGAGAACGCCGGAGTTTCCGCGGCGCGGAACCTGGGCATCGAGTCGGCCCGGGGCGACTTGATCGCGTTCTGTGACTCGGATGACCTCTGGACCCCGACCACCGCGCGGAACCTCGCCGCATGCTTTGAAGATGTGACGGCGGAGATCGGCTTTGCCTACGGCTGGTACGACGTCATCGACTCCGCGGGTGAACCAAACGGCCGGGTCATCCGCTCCGACGCCTCCGGCGATGCATGGGACTATCTGGTGACCCGTAACCCGATCTCGGCGTCCGGGGTAATGGTCCGTCGCGAGGCGTTCGAGGACGTCGGCACCTTCGCGGTCAATCGCGACCGGTTCCGGATCGACGTCGAGGACTGGGAGATGTGGATCCGCCTCGCGGCAAGGTGGAAGGTCGGGCTGGTCCCGGAAGTTGTGACGCGCCACCGGCGACACGATTCGAATTCGTCGAGCGATGTCGATTCGCTCGAAGCCGCCTACGAGAACCTGCTCGACGTCGTGTTCGCCGACGTCACTCCTGAACGAGCGGCCCTGCGCCCGATTGCCACGGCCCGAACCCAAATGATCCTGGCGTGGCAGTCCCTCAACGACCAGGAGAACCCCAAGAAGGCGCTGACCCACTTGGCGAGGGCCTACCGCTCCGCTCCCGAGTTGCGGCGCACATTCGAGTATTGGCGTCTGCGCATCGCAGCGACCGGGCTCCGGCTGACGGGTCCGTTCGGATATGCGGCGCTTCGTCGGGCCAACTGGATCGTCAGGCGTTTCGTGAACCTGCTTCCCCTGGCGCGGTTCCGCCGCGACGGTTCGTTCGTTCCCTGATGCAGGGCCCGGCGTCCCCTGAGGAAGCCCGTCCGCTCTGAGAAGGCCCGGCGTCCCACTGAGGGAGCTGGCCGCCACTGAGGGAGCTGGCCGTCCCTCAAAGCTGGCGAAAGTGTCGTCAGCGGCTGCCCGTTCAGAAGGCCGCTCTCAGTAAAGTGATCGGAGAGCAACAAAGTTGATGGTCAACCACTCAAGTTTGTTGTACATTATGCAAGTGCTCTCGTGGACTTCTGCGTGAACACCTCTAGACTTGAGGATTCGGGCGCCGATTCAAGTACTCCGGCCCCGAGTCAGCGGTTTCGAGATGAGCCCCCCTCATCGCAGATCCGAAGAACTCAACACTTGAGAATCATCCAAACCTGAAAATCAGTGGACCGTGGGTCCTGAAGAGGAGTGTGGCGAAATGGCGAAGGCCGTCGGAATTGACCTTGGAACAACCAACTCGGTGGTCAGCGTTCTCGAGGCCGGGGATGCAGTTGTCATTCCCAACGCAGAGGGTGCCCGAACCACCCCATCGGTAGTTGCTTTCGGCAAGGATGGCGAGGTCCTCGTCGGTGAGGTCGCCAAGCGTCAGGCGGTCACCAACGCTGATCGGACGATCCGCTCGGTGAAGCGCCACATGGGCACGAACTGGACCGTCGACATCGACGGCAAGAAGTACACCCCGCAGGAGATCTCAGCCCGCACCCTGATGAAGCTGAAGAGGGATGCCGAGGCCTACCTCGGCGACAGCGTCACCCAGGCCGTCATCACGGTGCCCGCCTACTTCGACGATGCCCAGCGCACGGCGACCAAGGAAGCAGGCCAGATTGCCGGTCTGGAAGTTCTACGAATCATCAACGAGCCCACAGCAGCGGCTCTCGCCTACGGCATGGACAAAGAGGCCGAGGACCAGACCATTCTGGTATTCGACCTCGGTGGTGGAACGTTCGACGTTTCCGTGCTGGAAATCGGCGACGGAGTATTCGAGGTCAAGTCGACGCACGGCGACACCAGCTTGGGCGGCGACGACTGGGACCAGAGGGTCATCAATTGGCTCGTCGATTCCTTCAAGGGCGACCACGGCGTCGACCTGAGCAAGGACAAGATGGCAACCCAGCGTCTGCGTGAGGCGGCCGAGAAGGCCAAGATCGAACTGTCCCAGGTCGGCCAGACCCAGATCAACCTGCCATTCATCACGGCCACCGATGCTGGTCCTCTGCACCTGGATTACACACTCGCCAGGGCCAAGTTCCAGGAGCTCACCGAAGACCTGCTGCAGCGATGCAAGGTCGCCTTCGACCATGCCGTCAAGGACGCCGGGCTGACCACCAGCCAGGTCGATCACGTCATCCTCGTCGGTGGCTCCACCCGCATGCCCGCGGTTCAGGACCTCGTCCGTGACCTCACCGGATCCGACCCCCACAAGGGCGTCAACCCCGACGAGGTTGTCGCGATGGGTGCTGCGATCCAGGCCGGAGTCCTCAAGGGCGACGTCAAGGACGTCCTCCTTCTGGACGTGACCCCACTGTCCCTGGGCATCGAGACCAAGGGTGGTGTCATGACCAAGCTGATCGAGCGCAACACCACCATCCCGACCCGCAGGACCGAGGTGTTCACAACCGCCGAGGACAATCAGCCCTCGGTAGAGATCCACGTCCTCCAGGGTGAACGCGAGATGGCGGACTTCAACAAGACCCTGGGCAAGTTCCAGCTGGTCGACCTTCCTCCAGCTCCGCGTGGCGTCCCACAGATCGAGGTCACCTTCGACATCGACGCCAACGGAATCGTCAACGTCCACGCCAAGGACCGGGCTACCTCCAAGGAACAGTCGATTACCATCACCGGCCAGTCCTCGTTGTCGAAGGACCAGATCGACCAGATGGTTCGCGATGCTGAATCCCACGCCGACGAGGATCGCTCGCGGCGGGAAGAGGCAGACGCACGGAACCGTGCCGAGACACTCGTCTACCAGACCGAGAAGGTTGTCAACGAGCAGGGTGAAAAGGTTCCCGCCGATCAGAAGTCATCGGTTGAGTCGGCAATCGTTGAAGTGCGTAACGCCCTGAACGGCACCGATGTGGCAGCCATCAACACCGCCACAGAGGCGCTCATGACCGCCAGCCAGCAGATGTCACAGTCGCTCTACGAGCAGGCCTCAACCACGGCCGAGTCTGACCAGGGCGCATCCGACGGTGCTGCCAGCTCGGATGAGGATGTCGTCGACGCCGAGATCATCGAGGAGGAGCAGTGACCGACGAGACTCCGTCGGCCGAATCGTCGTCCGGGGAAGCCGCGGGCTCGTTGGACTCTGATCTCGGCGGTCAGGCAGACAAGGCCGACCAGACCGCCGAGGACCGGATCGATGTCACCGATGATGGCGCCATCGACGGCGATCTCGTCGAGATGGTCGAAGTTGGTGTCCGTCTCCAGAAGGAGCGCGACGAATACCTGGACCTTGCCCGCAGGGTCCAGGCCGACTTCGAGAATTACAAACGACGGGTCGAGGTCCAGAAGGTGGAACAGCGTGAACGTGCCGCCGAAGGACTCGCTGCCGAACTCCTTCCCGTGCTCGACGCGGGTGAGGCTGCTTCGGCCCAGGGTCTGGAAGATGCAACGGCCCTGTACTCGCAGTTGTTGGTGACACTCGAAAAGCATGGGCTCGAGAAGGTCAACTCATCAGGAGTTGAGTTCGATCCCAATGTCCACGAAGCGGTGATCCACGAAGAGGGCGACAGTGACAGCCCGATAGTGGAGGAAGTGCTCCGCACCGGCTATCTATGGAATGCCCGGGTCATTCGCCCGGCAATGGTCAAGGTGCGCGGCTAGTTCTGAAGTCAACGGCCCGGAACCCACGCCGGGCCCTGAAGTAGCAGGTCCGTTCCGTCGGGCCGGCGGGTTGCACTCGTCGGCCCGACGGGCGGGGTTGAAGATCGAAGAGAGCAGGTTTCGCGTGCAGCGTGAGTGGTTCGAGAAGGACTACTACAAGATCCTCGGTGTCTCGCCCCAAGCGAGCCAGAAGGAGATCACGACCGCCTATCGCAAGCTCGCGCGTGCGCTGCATCCGGATGCGAATCCCGATGACCAGAGCGCCGAGGACCGGTTCAAGGACGTGTCCGCCGCCTACGAGGTGGTCGGCGACGCGGACAAGCGCGCCGAATACGATGAGGCGCGTCGTGTGGGTCCGATGGCCGGAGGTTTCGGCCCCGGCCCGGGTGGCGGAGGCGGAGGCGGTTTCGGGGGCCCGGGAGGCGTCCGTTTCGGTGGCGGCGATATCTCGGATCTGATCGGCAACCTTTTCAGCCGGGGCGCTGGGCAACAGGAGCCGAGCGCGCCGACCGGGCCCCGCCGCGGGGCCGACATAGAGACGGATCTGCACCTCTCCTTCGACGAGTCGATCCGGGGCGCGACGACGACGGTCAACGTGACCTCGGACGTACGCTGTCCGGACTGCGGCGGCAGTGGTGCAGAGAAGGGCACGGCTCCCCGTGTCTGCCCCGAGTGCGGAGGCAAGGGGGCGGTCGAAGAGAACCAGGGGTTCTTCTCGTTCAGTCGTCCATGTTCTCGTTGCGGGGGTCGGGGACGACTCATCGACACGCCCTGTCGGACATGTGGTGGAGCGGGTGCCGTTCGCCGTCCGCGCCAGGTCAAGGTCCGTATTCCTCAGGGAGTGCGTGACGGTCAGCGGATCCGGGTCAAGGGCAAGGGTGGTGCCGGAGCAAACGGTGGACCAGACGGTGACCTGTTCGTCCGGGTCCAGGTCGAACCCCACCGGCTGTTCGGCCGCAATGGTGAGAATCTGACACTGACGGTCCCGATCACGTATCCCGAAGCAGCACTGGGTGCAGACATAACAGTTCCGACGACAGACGAGGAACCGGTGACGATCCGTGTGCCCGCCGGGACCCGCAGCGGTCGCACGTTCAGGGTCCGCGGCCGAGGAGTCAAGGGACCAAAGAAGACTGGCGACCTACTCGTAACCGTCGATATCGCGGTTCCCCAGAACCTTTCCGATGACGAACGCAAAGCGCTCGAGGAATATGCCTCCAAGGCAACTGAATCTCCTCGTGGGCACCTGGGAGTCTGACAAAATGTTGAGTGACACCTCCGACGTCGCTGGTCTGGTACGCCGAGGCGTACCCGTCGCACCGGTCATCGGGGGAGGTTCGTCCCGAATAGCGAGGAGGTGATTCGCAGATGCCCGAGTTCAACCAAGCCGTCTATGTGATCTCGGTCGCCGCGGAACTCGCAGGGGTTCACCCGCAGACCCTGAGAATCTACGAGCGCAAAGGTCTCCTTGAACCAGGCAGGACCGTCGGAGGCAGCCGCCGGTACAGCGACGCCGACATTGAATTGCTCCGCAAGATCCAGGACCTGACCAACGAGGGCCTGAACCTCGCCGGGGTCAAAAGGGTGCTGGCACTCGAGAGGGAACTCGAGCGGATCCGCAGCGAGATCGTTCGACTGCGGGCCCAGGTCGTCGAGGATGTCGACAGCGTCCACCGTCAGTACCGCCGAGACCTGGTTCCTCTGCAGCAGGCAGTTGTGCTGTATGAGGGCGGTCGACGGCGTCGGGGTTGATCGCGATCGGCGGCACTGGCTACGCGGTGTCGGTGCGCCGATACCGGATCTTGTCGCTCGTCCTGGCGTTGGCGCTGGGTTATGCAGCCACTTCTGTGGGCATGGCAACCGCGGCAGGAGCACAGGGCCGGCACGTCGTCGTGGTCGGCGACAGCATCCTTCTGGGTGCCCAGAACCAACTCGCTGCCCAGTACGCACGGATTGGTTGGACCGCGACGCTCGACATGGCGGTCAGCCGCTCGACGCTCGCCGGTCTCGATGCAATCGAAAGGCATCGCGGTGAACTCGGCGACTCGCTGGTAATCGGGCTGGGTGCCAACGACGCAGGTGACACAGCAGCGTTCAAATCCCGTGTCGAGCGGGTTCTGAACGCGATCTCCGAGGTCCCCCACGTCTACTGGCTGACGATCGCCGAGGTGCGGCCGTACTATCCCGCCGCGAATCAGGTCCTGCGTGACGCGGCGTCCACACATCCGAACCTGACGGTCATCGAGTGGGCACAGCACGCAGCGGCAACACCGACGGCTACTGGATCCGACGGTCTTCACCTGACCAGCTTCGGCGCGACAGAAATGGCGAACCTCGTCTCGTTCGCAACTGTCATCGGTGCGACGCCAAAGCCGGTCGGCGGGGCCGCCCCGTCGATCGCTCCTGCTCCCGCGGACGCGACCCCGAAGTCGACCCGGCTGAGCCCCAGCGTTCCCACGACAGGTCCGGCTCCTGATGCCGTTACCCCGGACGGAGCGGACCCTAAATCGCCCAACTCGACTTCGCCCAACACGACTTCGCCCAACACGACCGAGGTCTCGACAACTACAACGACGATCGGGGCGATGGAGTGGCCCCCGTCTGACAGGGACTCAGAAGCCACAGGTTCGGGAATCGGAGCACGGCCGGATGGGATGGAGGGCTCGGACGGCGGCGGCTGGTTCCCGATCTCGGTTCTGGGTCAACGGATCGGCGCCGGGCCGTCGTTATTGATCGCGGCCTTGGCGCTGTTCGGGGTTGCTGTGGGTACGTGGACAGTGACGTCTCGACGTCGGGACGCCTACTCCGGAGATGATGACAGGGATGATGACGTCGACGTGATCTGATGCCGCGGAGATGCTGAGGGAGCGGAAGATGTGACAAGAAACGGCCTACAAAGTTGATGGCGTGACTATCAAGTTTTTTGAGTACAGTGCTAAAATGTCGAGGACCCAAGACTGAGTAAGGGGAACAGCGCCGATGCCGCTCGATCCAAATACCTGGACAACCAAGACGACCGAGGCGGTCACGGCTGCGATCGAATTAGCCAAGGCTCGCAGTAACCCCGAAGTCACGCCCGACCATCTCTTGGCGGCCCTGCTCGGCCAGGAGGAGAGCTTGGTTCTGCCCCTCGTCCGCAAGCTGGGCGTCAATCCGATAACGCTGCGCGATTCAATTGATGCAGGTATTGCGTCGTTGCCAACCTCATACGGGACCGAGACCCGTCCCGGTCGACAGTTCGTGTCCCTGGTGGAGGCCGCCGACAAGGAGCGCGGCGAACTTTCCGACGACTATGTGTCGACCGAGCACCTGTTGCTGGCGGCTGTTGCGGCCGAGCAGTCGAGCCCGCTGGCGCAGCGACGTTTCGGTGATACGACCAGGGAGCAGGTGCTGAGCGCGCTGGCCGAGGTTCGGGGTAATCGACGGGTGACCACCCAGAACCCCGAAGACACCTTCGAAGCTCTGGAGAAGTACGGCCAGGACCTCACCGAGGCGGCACGTTCCGGCAAGCTCGACCCGGTCATCGGTCGTGATGAAGAGATCCGTCGGGTAATCCAAGTGCTGTCGCGTCGCACGAAGAACAACCCGGTCCTCATTGGTGAACCCGGAGTCGGCAAGACAGCGGTTGTGGAGGGCTTGGCCCAGCGCATTGTCGAGGGAGACGTACCCGAATCGCTCCGCGGCAAGCGGGTGATCGCGCTCGACATGAGTTCGATGGTCGCAGGCGCCAAGTACCGGGGCGATTTCGAAGAACGGCTGCAGGCCGTCCTTGCCGAGATCAAGGACTCGAACGGCGAGGTCATCACGTTCATCGATGAGATGCACACCGTCGTCGGCGCTGGAGCGACGGGCGAAGGAGCCATGGACGCTGGCAACATGCTCAAGCCGATGCTCGCGCGGGGCGAGTTGCGCATGGTCGGTGCCACAACTCTCGACGAGTTCCGCAAGTACATCGAGAAGGACCCCGCTCTGGAGCGGAGGTTCCAGCAGGTCTTCGTCGGCGAGCCGTCGGTTGAGTCGACCATTGCGATTCTGCGTGGCCTGAAGGAGCGCTACGAGATCCATCACGGGGTGGCAATCCAGGACCCGGCGCTGGTAGCGGCCGCAGTGCTGTCGGATCGCTATCTGACCGGCCGGTTCCTGCCCGACAAGGCCATCGACCTGGTGGACGAGGCGGCGGCGAGCCTGTCGATCGAACTCGATTCTGTTCCGACCGAGATCGATGTCGTGGAACGACGGATGCGCGGCCTCGAGATCGAAAAGGTGGCGCTCGCGAAGGAGGTCGACCCGGCTTCCATCGAACGGTTGGCAGGGCTGGAAGAAGAGCTCGCCAATCTGCGCGAGCAGGCCGACTCGATGCGCGCTCACTGGCAGGCCGAGAAGGACGCCATCGAGAGGATCAAGGCGCTGACCGCCAGGCTCGAGGTCCTTCGATCCGAAGCCGAGCGGGCGGAGCGCGAAGGCGACTACACGCGCGCTTCGGAGATCACCTACGGCCACCTCCCGGTCCTCGAACGCGACGTCGTTGCCGCCAATGAGGAACTGGCACAGCTGCAGTCGGGCCAGAGGATCCTGAAGCAGGAGGTTGACGAGGAGGACATCGCCGCGGTCGTGGCCAAGTGGACCGGAGTTCCGGTTTCACGTCTGATGGAGGGCGAGATGACCAAACTCGTCCGCCTTGAGGATGTCCTGCATCAACGGGTCATCGGTCAGGACGAGGCGGTTTCTGCGGTGGCGAACGCCATCCGTAGAAGTCGTGCCGGGCTGTCCGATCCGAATCGTCCGATCGGAAGCTTCCTGTTCCTGGGACCGACCGGTGTCGGCAAGACCGAGCTGGCCCGAAGCCTCGCCGACTATCTCTTCGACGACGAGCGGGCGATGGTTCGCATCGACATGAGTGAGTACATGGAGAAGCACGCCGTGAGTCGCCTGGTCGGTGCACCTCCCGGATACGTCGGCTACGACGAGGGCGGCCAACTCACCGAAGCCGTCCGGCGTCGCCCCTACGCGGTCGTGTTGCTCGACGAGGTCGAGAAGGCTCATCCCGATGTCTTCAACATCCTGTTGCAACTACTTGATGACGGCAGGCTCACCGACGGTCAGGGCAGGACCGTTTCGTTCACGAATACCGTCCTCATAATGACGTCCAACCTGCCGGGTGAACCGGCGGACTTCTTCCGTCCCGAGTTCATCAACCGTGTAGACGAGATCGTCCGCTTCCGTCCCTTGGAGGAGTCCGATCTGGGCCAGATCGTCGATATCCAGCTGGCACAGCTCCGCAAGCGGCTGGCTGATCGCCGCATCACGCTCGATGTCAGCGAGGAGGCCAGCGCCAAACTGGCCCACGATGGCTATGACGCTGCGTTCGGTGCCCGGCCACTCAAGCGGCTCATCCAGAAGCAGGTCGGTGACCGACTGGCGATGGCGATGCTCGATGGCTCGATCAGCGACGGAGACACGGTGTCCCTTGAAGTCCAGGACGGTGAGTTCGTCGTCGACTGACTTGGCGTGCATGCGTGGGCGGTGGACTTCCGCCGCCGACGCATGCGCGCTTCGACGGGTCTGAGACGCCCGCGAACTCGCGCTTTGCCGGGGTAGATGCCAACCATCCGGGTCTGGCGTAGCTGTGGCTGTTGACGACCATCGGGTTCACGAGACAGAGTTCCATCCGCGCCCGGCTCACGGAGCAGGGTTGCCTGGCATGTCCGAGGGTGGGGGTATTCGTGGAAGAAGTTTCTCGGGCGACGCCGCTGAGTGCGTTCGTGAAGATCGGGCTCGTCCTGACGCTGGTCACGCTGGTGCTCGGATCCGTCCGTTTCGCCCGCTTCGACTGGACCGGGCTCCCGCTCGACCGGGGACCGATAACGGCTGAGCGTCAGGTGGGTCCCTGCCTTGAAAAGATCCACCCCTACACGACCGAATCGGGAAGAGTTATCAAGCCGGTCGTGGTCGACGAGATGCAATATCTGTCGCTGGTCGAACACTTCCGTGGAGTTCCCAAGGCCGATCTGCAATCCACCTGTCTCTACGATCCGTTCACCAACCGAGCGGGCATGTCGTGGATCGCACATTGGATTCCGGGGGACGAGGGAGTTTCGCTGGCCCTTGTCAACACCGTCATGCTGGTTCTCGGACTTTGGATCGTCCTGACGACGATCCGCTCCCAGGGAGTCGGCTCACGAGGACTATTGGCCGCGGGCGTGTTGTATTCAGTCGCCTGGAATCCCTTCTTCTTCGGCACCGGCGTGCTCGTCGATCCGGGTGTCATCGCCGCGATTGCCCTCTGTTGGTTCCTCATATCGACCAAACGGACCTGGCTCGTGTGGCCCATCATGCTCATCGGATATCCCCTCAAGGAGACGATCGGAATCGTCATTCCGGTCGTGTGGGCGGCTTCATGGCAGGAATATCGCAAGGGTGACAAGAGTCTGGTCGCCGCTGCAGGACCTGCTCTGGCTGCAACGGTCGCCTTCGTCGTCGGCGTCGCCTTCTGGCGTCAGGCATTGCCTCAACCGGCCGCCAGTTGGGAAGTCACCCCCGACATCGACGACATCGTGCACAACCTCACCGACATCATTAGCTTGGCGTCGTTCGCCGTTGGTGTGCTCCCGCTGCTCATCCCCGCGTTCCTGCTTGCCCGCAAGGCGGCCCGTGCCGATGGTTGGTTGACCGCGATCCTGGACCCGGCGACGGTAGGGGTCATCATGGCCTTGGGAATTTGCGGCTGGTCCTTCATAACTGTGGACCTGACCCCCCGGCTGTTCTGGATCGGTTTTCCGTTCGCTGCGACGCAGGCGGCCTTGTGGTTCAGCCAGGGTAGAGCGAAGGAATGGCTCGACGGTCTGGCGTTACCACGATCTCTGGAGCCCGACTCCATTACGACGAGCTGACAATGAGCGTCGTGACTGGGGATGGCGGTGTCATGACCCGGGTCACGTCCCTCGACGGTGTTCGAGGTCTGGCTGTCCTGTTCGTTCTGCTCTACCACGCTGGTCAGCCGGCCGTCGGTGGACTCCTGCTCCAGAGCGGCGTGGACCTGTTCTTCGTGCTCTCAGGGTTCCTGATCTCGACGATTCTCCTGAGGACCACCGAACGTTCCGACTACTTCCGGAACTTCTACGGTCGCCGGTTCGCCCGGATCTTCCCGCTCTATTACCTGGTACTTGTCGTCTTTCTGGTGGGAGCGGTAATCGCGCTCCACTACGGCGTTGCCGATGATCTCGGCTTTCCCGAGGCGCAGAACCTGATCGACAACCAGCTATGGGGCTGGCTCTACCAGGTCAACAACCTGGAGGCGTTCTACAGCGAGGCAGCTTTCGCCGGGCTGGCTCACTTGTGGTCGCTTTCGATCGAGGAGCAGTTCTATCTGCTCTGGCCGATGGTGATTCTGTGGCTGCGACGACTGGGCGCGCCGGTTTTCAAAGTCTGTGTAGCCCTGGCACTCGCCGGAATGGCGTTCCGATGTTTCATGTACCCAATCGCCGGACGTGACTTCGCCTACTACTTCACCTTCTGTCGGGTAGACGGGCTGTTGCTGGGCTCGGCGGGAGCAGCGGCTTGGCTCGACCCCGCTCTCCGGCAGCGACTCACCCCCGCAGTGGCATGGATGTCGCGCCGCTGGTGGGTCATCCCCATCCTTCTACTCATGCCCGAACAACTCGGACTCTACGTGGGCTTCACCGTCATATCGGTGGCCTATCTGGGCCTGGTGCTGGGGGCCAACAGCGGACTACTTCCGGCTCGTCCTACGGGCTGGCTCGAGAGTCGGCTGTTGCAGCATCTGGGAAAGTATTCCTACGCCATCTACATCTTCTCGCTGCCACTAAGTCGAGCAGCGAACGACGTCTATCTGACGGGAATCGATCTGGTCGATGCGGTCGTGCGGACCGTATTCGTCGGCCTGGTCAGCTACGCCGTCGCGCGAGTGTCGTGGGCGCTCTGGGAGCGTCCCTGGCTGACACTGAAGAAGCGCTTCTCGTACACCTGAACATGTTGGAGCAGTCCGGGCGCGCCAGCCGGATGGAGGAGCGTGGATGGGCCAGTCGAATGGAGCAGACCGGGTGGGCCAGCTCGACCTGCTCGTCAGCGGCGGTCCGCCGCCTCGCGATAGAGCTCGGCGATCCGCGATCTGAACACGGAACGATCGAAGCGCGCCGCGGCCAGTGCCCGGTTCGTCTCCGAAATGTTGCGTCGGCGTTGCGGGTCAGCCAACAACTCGTCAAGGGCATCGGCGAACGCCGGCGTATCCGTCACCGGAACGAGCCGGCCATTGGCCCCGTCGCTGATCATGTTGGAGATGGCTTGGATGTCACTCGCAACGATCGGAACTCCGGCGGCCAGGGCTTCGATCACCGTGAAGGGTTGACCCTCGGTGAAGGTCGGAAACACGTAGATATCGGCTTCGGAAAGGTGGCGGTAGACCTCGGCGCGATCGAGCGGACCAGTCATGGACGCGCCACGGCCGCGGGCCGCGATGAGGGCGACCATCTCGTCCTTCAGTGGGTCCAGGCCAGCGCGGTTGTCGCCGACGATGCGGAGTTGGTATTCGCCGACGCCCCGCTCGTCGAGAAGGTCGAGAGCATCCAGGAGAATTCTGATGCCCTTTCGCTCGAGTATCTCTCCGATGAACAGGATGACCGGTGGCTCATGCACGGCGGAGGTCTGGACCATGTCGTCCACCACCACCGAGTTGGCCACCACGGGAAGGTCGACCGTCGGCATGTACTGCCGGATGTTCGGCTCGCCGGCCGCTGCAATCAGAATATTTGCATCAACAAGTTTATCGAGGACTGCGAACGCCCAGCGGTTCAAACGGCCGACGCTGTATGCGCCGGGTGCGTCCATGTACGGCGCTTGATTGTGGTTGTGCAACAGCACCCTTGCGCCACGAAGCCGGGCAGCTAGGGCGATCGAAACCTGCCGCCACGCGACGAGCCAAGGGTCCTGGACTGCGTGGGAGTGCACGACCGAACCGCGCCGTGCCAGTCGGAAGGTGCCCCAGGCGTCCTTTAATGCACGGGTCACGTTCTCAGAGGAGAACTTGCCGCGCTGGTCGTCGTTCTGGGCGGTGTTCAAGAACACCATCTCGAACTCGGCATTAAGGGCCGTGTCTTCGACCAGGTCCATTGCGACCGTGGTTATGCCGCCTTTCAACGGAGGGCCATGGGCGACCACGACGACCCGGATGCCGCTGTAGTTCGTGCGCTCCACAGTGTCGGACGGCAGGTTGGCTCTGGCCGCTGTCACCCTCAGGCCCCGGTCAGGATCCGCGCAGGATTTCCGACAGCGGTCGCACCCGCTGGTATGTCGCTCACGACGACGGCGCCGGCGCCGATGATGGCCCCTTCACCGATGTCTCGAGGGCCGATGACGATGGCTCCCGAGCCGATGCTGACGCCGTCTCCGATGACGGGCGCCTGAGCGTTCTCGGTGTCGTCGGAGTCGCCGACCGCACCCAGAGTCACGCCGTGACGGAGCATCACGTTGGAACCGATGACTGTGTTCGGATGAACCACAAGTCCCGTCCCGTGCCAGACACTGAGTCCCGGTCCAGCCTCGACCGCCGGTGGTATTTCGATCCCCATCACCCAATCAATCGCGACCTTGTAGATCAACAGGACCGGTTTGGCCCAGATCGGGCTGCCGCTACCACCCCGGGATGCGTGTGCCAGGCGAAAGGCGCTCACGACGAACCGGCCCTTGGGGTTACCGCTGTTGGCCGCCCAATCGGCGCGCAAGGTCCCCAGCAGTCCGGTGTCGGGCATGGGTTGACGGTAACCGTGAACGGATCCGGTTCACAACCTCCGGACGCGCCGAGTACGGTGGACCGGCCCCGATATGGGGATGAACCGAGGAGATGAGCGTGTCGGCAACTGTTGTGGTGGGCACCCAATGGGGTGATGAGGGCAAGGGGAAGCTCACCGACCTCGTAGCTCGAGAGATGCAACTGGTTGTGCGCTACCAGGGTGGTCACAACGCCGGCCACACATTGGTCGTCAACGGCGAGTCCTTCGCGTTGCAGTTGATCCCCTCGGGCGTGCTCTACGACCACATCGTGCCCGTCATCGGCAACGGGGTCGTCGTCGACCCGGTAGTGATGCTGGCCGAGATCGACGGCCTGGAGTCCCGTGGCGTCGACTGTTCCAAACTGCGCGTGTCCGGCAACGCCCATCTGATCATGCCCTACCACCAGGAACTTGATCGGCTGATCGAGCGCCACTTGGGTAAGAACAAGCTCGGTACCACCAAGCGGGGTATCGGTCCGGCTTATGCGGACAAGGCCTCACGGGTCGGGTTGCGGGTACAGGACCTGCTGGACCCCGAAATCTTCCGCGAGAAGCTCACCGCCGTCCTTGCCGAGAAGAACCTGGTTCTGGCCAAGGTCTACAACCGACTCGGCTTCGATGCCGACGAGATGGCCGACAGATATCTGGCCGAGGTGGCACCACGTGTAACTCCCTACATCGCCGACACGGTCACTCTGATCCACGAAGCGCTCGAGCGCGGCGACAACGTGCTGCTTGAAGGTGCCCAGGCGACGTTCCTGGACCTCGACCATGGCACTTATCCGTTCGTGACGTCGTCCAATCCGATCTCGGGTGGAGCTTGTGTCGGTGCTGGGGTTGGACCTCGTCACATCGACCGGGTCATCGGCATCGCCAAGGCCTATGTGACCCGGGTCGGTTCGGGTCCGATGCCTACCGAGCTGTTCGATGAGACCGGTGACCGCATCGTCGACCTTGGTCACGAGTACGGGGTCAACACCAAGCGGCGTCGCCGGCCGGGCTGGTTCGACGCGGTGATGTTGCGTCACGCAGTGAGACTCAACTCCCTCAGCGAGTTGGCGATCACGAAGCTGGACATCTTCGATACGTTCGACTCCCTGAAGGTTTGTGTCGCCTACGACGTCGATGGAGTCCGACACGACCACCTGCCGTATCACCAGTCGGACCTCTTCAAGGCCACACCGATCTATGAAGTCATGCCGGGATGGAAGACTGACCTGACCGGAGCTCGCGAGAAGAGCGATCTGCCGCCCAACGCGATCGCGTACGTCGAGTTCCTTCAGGAACAGGTCGGCGTTCCGATCGGGGTGGTCGGAACCGGACCCGGACGCGACCAGTACGTCCGGTTCAACGAATAGACAATCGGAGTCATCATGACTGTGGTCAAGATCAACGCCATCAAGGTTCCCGAAGGTGCCGGTCCAATGCTCGAGGAGCGGTTCGCGCAGCGCCCCGGCGGCGTAGAGGAAGCCGAAGGTTTCAAGGGCTTCGAACTGCTTCGACCCACTGACGGTGACAGCTATTTTGTCGTGACCTGGTGGGAATCCGAAGAGGCCTTCACAACCTGGCAGACGGGACGCAACGCCGCGAAGATGCACGCCCGCGAATCGGGTGAGGCCAAGACCCCGGTGTCAACCGACACGGAGTTGTTGTCGTTCGAGGTCGTCGAGCACGTCGACGCCCCGTCCTGAGCAGGAGACGCCACGTGAAGTTGTGCGTCATCGGGTCGGGCGGTCGCGAGCACGCACTGGCGGCCGCTCTGTCCAGAACTGCCGAGGTGGTCGTCACCCCGGGCAATGCCGGAATCCCCAATTCCACATCGATGGACCCCGAAGAGATCGATGCCGACCTCTATGTGATCGGACCTGAAGCCCCTCTCGTCGATGGGCTGGCGGACCGGCTGCGGGCGGCGGGGCGACTTGTGTTCGGCCCTGGTGCCGACGGAGCACGTCTCGAAGGGTCGAAGGCGTGGATGAAGGAGGTCGTTGCGGCCGCAGGCGTTCCGACCGCACGACACGGCACCTTTGACGATGCTGATGACGCATTGGAGTTCCTGGCTGGGATGGTCCCGCCGTTCGTGATCAAGACCGATGGCCTGGCTGCGGGTAAGGGCGTAACGGTTACAGACTCCCTGACCGAGGCCCGCAACGCCGTCGATGACTACTTGTCGGGTCAAGCATTCGGTGATGCCGGTCGTACGGTTGTGATCGAAGAGGGTCTGGTCGGCCCGGAACTCTCCGTCCTGGCGGTCTGTGACGGCAAGAAGGCCGTGTTGCTTTCGCCTGCCCAGGACTACAAGCGCATCGGCGACGACGACGAAGGGCCCAACACGGGCGGCATGGGTGCCTACTCGCCGGTGCCGATGGTTGACGACGATCTGTTGAGCGATGTCATGAATCGATTCATCGCACCGACCCTGGCCGAGTTGAACTCCCGTGGAATCGACTACCGCGGTGTCCTCTACGCAGGACTCATGCTGACATCCGAGGGACCAAAGCTGATCGAGTACAACGTCCGCTTCGGTGACCCCGAAACCCAGGTCGTGCTTCCGCGGATCACCTCCGATCTGGCCGACCTTCTGGCCCAGGCCGCGGCCGGTGACATCCGTGAAGAACCCGAGTTCGGACCGGATGCCGTAGTGACCGTCGTGTGCGCGTCGGAGGGGTATCCGGCAGCGCCCCGCACCGGCGATGTCATCGAAGGGATAGAAGAGGCCGAGGCTCTTGATGGAGTAACGGTGTTCTGCGCCGGAGTTAGCTCCGCCAGCGACACTGGCTCGACCGGGATTCGGAGCGGCCAGTCGGGACTGCGTACGGCAGGTGGTCGGGTCCTGAACGTAACCGCATCGGCAGCGAGCGTCGCCGAGGCTCGACAGCTCGCCTACAGAGCAGTCGAGCGGATTTCATGGCCCGGCATGTACAACCGCACCGACATCGCAGCGGGAGTGGACGAGAAGCCATGAGGCCACCGGTGGTCGGGATCGTCGGCGGTGGTCAGTTGGCGCGGATGCTCGCCGAGGCCGCAGGCCCTCTAGGGGTAGGACTGCGTGTACTGGCCGGTGAGTCCGACGAAGGCGCACCGGAAGTCGTTGTGGACGTGGTGCTTGGCGCTCCCGATGACTACGACGCATTGATCGCATTTGCCAGCACCGTCGACGTCATCACGTTCGACCACGAGAACGTCAACCTCGATGCCTTGGCGAAGATCGAAGCCGACGGGATCGCCGAGGTCCGTCCCAACGTCGCCACTTTGCGACTCGCCGACAAGGCCCACCAACGTCGGATCTTCGCGGAGGCCGGACTTCCCGTCCCCCCGTTCGAAGTCGTCGATGTGCCCGCTGATTCTGATCGGTCCTCAGCCGTTGCAGCAGCACAGAGTTTCTTGGATATCCATGGCGGCAGCGAGAACCGGATCGTGGCCAAGGCCAGCCGAGGTGGTTACGACGGCAGGGGAGTCTGGAAGCTGGGTCCTGATGACATCCCGGCATTCATCGCTGACTACCGCGGCGCACCGCTGGTTCTCGAACCGTTGCTGCAGCTCGACCTGGAGATAGCGGTGCTGGTTGCGCGCAACCCGAGCGGCGATGTCGCCGTATGGCCAGTCGTCGAAACGGTTCAGGTCGATGGGATGTGCGACGAGGTGCTCCTACCGGCGCCCATTGACGAGGAGCTGGCGCGCCAGGCCATCCAGGTAGGACATTCGATTGCCGAATCGGTCGGATCCGTTGGCGTGTTCGCAGTCGAGCTGTTCATATCGGGCGGCGAGTTGCTCATCAACGAGGTTGCGCCACGGGTCCACAACTCGGGCCACCTGACCATCGAAGGCTGCGTCACCTCGCAGTTCGAACAGCACCTGAGGGCCGTACTCGACTGGCCACTGGGCCCTACAGACCCACTCGCCCCGAGTGTCGTCATGCGCAATGTCGTCGGGGGAGCTGACGATCCCCGTTGCAACCAGGCCTCGATGTTCGCCGAGGTGCCCCAGGCGCACCTGCACCTTTATGGGAAGACTCCCCGGCCGGCCCGCAAGCTGGGTCACGTGACCGTGTTGGGTGATGACATGGAGTCATGCCGATCACAGGCGAGCCGGGCCGTTAGCCTCATCGAGGGCGCAGTTGGTTTGAGCGAGAACCCTGCCAGCACAACCTGAAACGGTGTTGAGGAATCAACGATGGGACGACAAGTGACACCAAAGATCACCGTTGGGATCATCATGGGCAGCTCCTCGGACCTGCCTACGATGAGAGATGCGTCATCCGAACTTGAGCGATTCGGTGTCGGCCACGAAGTCCGCGTGATATCGGCGCATCGGAGTCCCCTCCGCATGGTCGAGTACGCCCGGTCCGCAGCTGAACGCGGGTTGAGCGTGGTGATCGCAGGCGCCGGCGGCGCAGCTCACCTTCCGGGCATGGTCGCCTCGCTAACGACCCTTCCTGTCATCGGCGTACCGATCGCGACCCGCAACCTTGGTGGCGTCGATTCGCTCCACTCGATCGTGCAGATGCCGGGAGGCGTACCGGTCGCCACGATGAGCATCGGCGGAGCCCGGAATGCCGGCCTGATGGCGGTGCGTATCCTCGCCGTTTCCGATGAGCGACTTGCCGGACTGCTCCGCCAGGATCAGGACGATCTCGAAGGCCATGCAGTCAGTCAGGATGACGAAGTGCGCGCCGAGTTCAGCCAGGGCGGTGAACCAGGTTCCGAAGCTGGGTCTGCAGATCAGAATCGATCTGGTCATGAGCCCCGACCCGGTACCGCGTGAGCGGGTCGACGCACACTCCCGACGTCGGGTTGACGCCGGGGTGGTGCCGAACAGCCTTGGTGCTCGGTGGAAGCAGCGACATCGCTACGGCGATCGTCTCGAAACTCGCAGACAGTGGCCTCGAGAAGGTCATGCTCGCCGTGCGGAGCCCGGAGGCTCTCATCGAGCGGGTCGCGCCGGACAGCATCTCGACCACTGTCGAGGCGTGGGACGCCTTGGACATCGGTTCCCACGCGGGCCTGGCGGATCGGGCGGTCGAGGTCCTGGGCACGATCGACCTGGTCGTCTGTGCAGTCGGCATGCTCGGCCACCATGCAGGACTCGGAATGGCGCCCGAGGCGATCGACCAGATGGTGCGAACCAACTTTTCGGGACCGGCGTCTGCCATAGCGGTGCTGGCGGAACAGATGGTTGAGCAGCGACGATCAGCTCCTACCATCGGTGGTCCGGCCACCATTGTCGTCATCTCGTCGGTCGCGGCCGCCCGACCGCGGAAGTCCAACTTCGTCTACGGCTCATCCAAGGGTGGCCTCGACGCTTTTGCCCGAGGGCTGGGTGACTCTCTCGTCGGCACCGGTGTGCGTGTGCTGGTCGTGCGGCCCGGCTTCGTCGAATCGCGGATGACCGAAGGCCTGGACCCCGCACCGTTCGCCACACGGCCAGAGGTCGTTGCAAACGCGGTGGCCAAGGCCCTGTCGCGGCGGGGACCCTCCCAGGTCGTGTGGGTGCCCGCGTCACTTGGTCCACTGTTCGCAGTTCTGGCGAACGCTCCAACACGGCTCTGGCGACGAATCTCGGGCGACAGGTAACCGCCCTGGTCCCGCCCGGCCACCGGTAGGTCTGGGACCAGCTATCGGTAGGTCTGGGACCAGCCCCCGGGCACTGTTTCGATGTTTTCGGAGTCGTCGATCCAGTTTCCGGTGGTGGCGGGTTGGCCTTCTTCTGTCGACTCGCCGGAGACCCCCGTCTGCGTATCGCTCGAGTCACCGCTGAACCCACCGGATGAGCTTGTGGTCTGCTCCGAAGCGCGAGCGGCCTTCTGGGCCTTGCGCTGGGCGGAACGTCGCTCACGTATGGATTGCCGGGAGAGCTTCGGGCGACCACTTGGCCGTGAGCTGACACCGCCAAGCTCCAAGGCACAGGAAATGCACACCGGTGGCTTCTTCACACCGAACGGGAACACGACGCACTCCTCGCAGAAGTGGTGGCCGCACTCTCCGCAGATCTGTGTCCCGAAGGTCATCGGGTGTTTGACACATGAGTTGCTCATCGTCGGCTTTCGTTTCGCATGTTCGATTGCTTCCGCTGTCTCAGCGACTGGTTCGCTGACCGACGGGGGCGGCCAGAAGGCCGTCCTTCGAGGTATCGACACACGGCAGTCGACACTTGAGGCGATCCGTGTCGGTGACATAGCAGTGACCAATGGCTGTTGTTCCGTGTGGAGGCAAGCGAGTCGGCTGGGGGAGACTGTTGCGGTGACACTCGTACCGAACATCCTCGCCAGTCGCTACGCGAGCGACGACATGGCCC
Source organism: Microthrixaceae bacterium (assembly GCA_049647585.1). Lineage (GTDB taxonomy): Bacteria > Actinomycetota > Acidimicrobiia > Acidimicrobiales > Microtrichaceae > JAGQSZ01. The sequence continues at coordinate 65,763 of JBARXY010000029.1, forward strand.
ACCTCTGGTCCGCCGAGCACAAGGTGGTGCTTGAGCGCAGACTGTGGATCGCGGTCATGAAGGCCCAGAGTGAAATGGGTATCGATGTCCCGGCGGAATCGATCGCGGCATACGAGTCGGTCGTCGAAAACGTGGACCTTGGATCGATACGCGACCGTGAGCGGATCACGCGCCACGATGTCAAGGCTCGTCTCGAGGAGTTCTCTGCATTGGCGGGGGAGGAGCATGCCCATAAGGGAATGACTTCCCGGGACCTGACCGAGAACGTCGAGCAGCTCCAGGTGCGACAGGGTCTAGAGATCCTCAGGACCCAGGCAGTTGCCGCTCTTGCCCGCCTGGCGGCCCTGGCTGCGGAACACGAACGAACGGTGATAGTCGGACGGAGCCACAACGTCGCGGCCCAGGCAACGACTCTGGGCAAACGTTTCGCGAACGCCGGTGAGGAACTGCTGGTCGCCGTGCGCCGCCTGGAGGATCTACTTGAGAGCTATCCGCTCCGAGGACTGAAGGGCCCGATGGGCACTCAACAGGACCAGATGGACCTGCTTGACGATGACCCCGAACGGATGTCTCAGCTCGAGCGGTCGGTCGCCCACCATCTGGGATTCGACCACACGCTCGTCAACGTCGGTCAGGTATATCCACGATCGCTCGATCTGGACGTTGTCTCCGCCGTGGTGCAGCTGGTGTCGGGTCCCTCGTCACTGGCGACCACCCTGCGGCTGATGGCCGGCAATGAATTGGTCACAGAGGGGTTCCGAGAGGGCCAGGTCGGCTCCTCGGCGATGCCCCACAAGATGAACGCACGCAGCTGTGAGCGGATCAACGGTTTCAGGGTGATCCTCAACGGGCACCTGACCATGGCTGCCGGAATGGCCGGCGAGCAATGGAACGAAGGCGACGTTTCGTGCTCGGTAGTCAGGCGTGTACTGCTACCGGACGCGTTCTTTGCCGCTGACGGTGCATTCCAGACGCTGCTCGATGTCCTGGGTGGCTTCGGTGCTTACCCGGCGGTCATCGAGCGGGAACTTCGCCGCTATCTTCCGTTCCTGGCCACGACCAAGGTCCTGATGGCAGCGGTGCGTGCAGGCGTGGGACGCGAAACGGCCCACGAGGTGATCAAGGAGCATGCCGTTGCCGTAGCGCTGGAGATGCGCGAAAAGGGCACCGAAGGCAACGACCTGATCGCCAGACTCGCGGCCGACCCGAGGCTGGGACTGGATCGCGTCCAGTTGGAGGCCACCACTGGTGATCCTGTGCAGTTCGTCGGTAACGCCGTTGGTCAGACCGCCGAATTCGTCTCGAACGTCGAAAGCCTTTTGGCCCGATATCCCGAAGCGCTGGCATATGAAGGCGAGGAGATCCTGTGAGCACTCTCTCCCAAGTTCCTGACCTTGGACTCCCACATGTCCATAGCGGCAAGGTCCGTGACCTGTTCGACGCCGGCGAGGACCGGTTGCTCATGGTTGCATCGGACAGGCTGTCCGCCTTCGACGTGGTCATGGCCGAATCCGTGCCCGACAAGGGACGCGTTCTGACAGCGATGTCGGCATTCTGGTTTGAGGAGCTGGCCGACCTCATCGGTAATCACCTCATCTCGACTTCGTTGGACTCGCTGCCCGAACCTGTGAGACGCCCGGAGTTGGCGGGACGAATCATGTTGTGTCGGCGTGCAGAGATGCTGCCGATCGAGTGCATAGTCCGAGGTCATGTGGCCGGCTCTGCGTGGAAGGAGTACCGGCATTCGGGGACCATCCACGGAATGTCGGTCCAGCCCGGACTCCACGAAGCCGATCGCCTTTCGCAGCCGATGTTCACACCTTCCACCAAGGCAAACGTGGGGGACCACGACGAGAACATCAGCTTCGACCGGACAGTGGAGTTGATCGGAGGTGAACTAGCCGAGCAAGTTCGTGCGGTGAGTATCGCCATGTTCGAGCGTGCCTCGGCCCGGGCGGAGGCCTCGGGATTCCTACTAGCCGACACGAAGTTCGAACTCGGACTGATCGGCGAAGTCGATGGAGACCCGACTGAGCGCACGCTCATCCTCGCCGATGAAGTCCTGACCCCTGACTCGTCCAGATTCTGGTTGGCGGACCAGTGGCATCCGGGTTCAACTCCTCAAGGATTCGACAAGCAACCGGTCCGGGACTTTCTCGAATCACTGCTGTGGGACAAACGTCCACCTGCCCCACCGCTACCCGTCGACGTGGTTGCCGCCACTTCCGGCAGGTACCGTCAGGCATACGAACGCATCTGTGGGCTGTCGCTCGCCGACTGGCCCGGAGCGTGACTACCCAGCCTTGACCACCGGGCCTGCCTACGGCTCGGCTACCGGGCCTGACTTACGGCCTGGCTACCGCGATTTCGGTGGCTGGTTCGCTTCCACGCTGCCTCTCAAGGTCAATTATTGGGGGCCTGCTGGTTGTGGGAGACTCTCGACATGACGTTCGACGTGGTGGTTGAGGTCCGACTCCGCCCGGGAATTGCCGATCCGCAGGGTGCGACCATTGAGAAGGCATTGCCCGCTCTCGGGTTCGCCGGCGTGAGCGGAGTGACCGTTGGCAAGAGCATTCGTTTTGCAGTTCAAGCTGCTGATGAAGTCGCCGCCCGGGCTTTGGTCCAGGACATGTGCGACAGATTCCTCACCAATCCCGTGATTGAGGATTCAAGTATCGCTATATCGGAACCGGTCGGATCGGAAGTTGCGGGCTGATATGGCGCACAAGATTGCGGTGATCCGATTTCCGGGGACGAACTGCGAATTTGATGTGGCAGAGGTCATCAACAGTCTCGGAGGAGAAGCTGAGGTGGTCTTTCACGACCAACTCTCTCTCGGGTCCGCTGACGCTGTGGTCATCGCCGGTGGATTTGCCCATGGGGATTATCTGAGGCCCGGCGCTATCGCCCGGTTCTCACCGATAATGAATGCGATTCGAGATTTCGCCGACGATGGTGGGCCGGTGCTGGGCATTTGCAACGGATTCCAAATTCTTACGGAAGCACATATGTTGCCCGGAGCCCTGCAGAAGAATGCGGGACTCAAGTTCAAGTGTGAGATGGCTGAACTGACGGTCGAGAGCAGCAACTCTCCCATTACATCTCGGTTGGAAGTCGGTTCATCGGTTCGAATTCCGATCAATCACTTCGAAGGCAACTACACCTGCTCGGACCAGACATTGTCTGAACTACGTTCGGAAGATCGGGTTGTCTTGCGGTACAGCAACAATCCCAATGGTTCAACCTATGACATTGCAGGAATATGCAATGAAGGGCGCAATGTGGTGGGACTTATGCCACACCCCGAACGTGCGAGCCACGAGTTGCTCGACTCCACCGATGGCATCGCCATGATGCAGTCATTCCTGGATACAGCAGGGATTCGTCAGCCTGCCTAGGTAACTGCCTACGCAACTTCGGTCGAGAATCGACCTGCGCGTTGCCGAGCAAACTGATCCGCAACGCCATTCGCACAGTCACCCGAGAGGTTCCCGCCCGCATCGGGCGGACAGGAACCCTTCGATCAGGCGAATCCACGAGCCCAAGCCGGTCGCCTCGGACCGAATGTGGTGCACACTGGGCGTGCACACCACCGTGCTAGGCACTGATCTGAAGCTTCTCAGCGGCGGCTAGCGACTGATGCCAGCTTTACGCAGTACAGCAGGGGTGACACCGACCTTGCGGAAAGCGTCATAGCTGATGCCCTTGGACTCGGCGTAGGTGGATGCCCATTCGACGAAGCCATCCTCAAGCTGTGAAAGGTCCTGCTTGGGGGCGTTGGACTCAGCAATACGCTTCTCCAGATCCATCACCGCCTGTGCCGCGTTCAACTTGGGTATGCCCGTCGCGGACTCTGTCATTATCTTTGCCTCTTCAAGACGCGCTTGGAGCTGCTCAACGGGAACCCTACGGCCACGCTGAGGCTTGTTCTTCTCGAGCGCCTCAAGGTAGGCACCAACCGCGGCAGCGGCCTTGCGACCACGTCCCATCGCCTCGATATGTTCGGGGGTTGGTTGACGCTTCGATCTGTCTGTTTCTGCCATAACGGGTGACTATATATCTGATTAACGTCAAAGTCTTAAAACGTAAGCGGTGAAATGCATACATGTAGAAGCCGTTGCTCGCTGACCAATATTCAGCCAAATCGGTGATTCTTGGCCGATTCCTCCCCGCTTGACACGGCACGTAGGCGGGCCAGATACATATTTACCCCAGATACATATTTACCGGGGTCAACCAAGCCGATTCGCAGAGGCTCCATCGGCACTGGCGGTGGTTGGTCGAACATGGGGCCGTCGGGGAGCTTCTGCGTTCTCCGGATCTGACGGTCGTGGGGTAGCTTCGACAAATGGCCGCCGAATCGACCGACGAGACCACACACCTGGCGCTGGGACTCACCGATGACGAGTTCGAGACCATCGTCGAAATCCTCGGCAGACGTCCGAACCATTTGGAACTGGCGATGTTCTCGGTCATGTGGTCCGAGCACTGCTCGTACAAGAGTTCGAGGATCCACCTGCGCAGATTCCCGACCAAGGCGCCCTGGGTTCTGGTGGGACCGGGCGAAGGGGCCGGGGTCGTCGATGTAGGAGACGGAATCGCCATCGCGATCCGCATTGAAAGCCACAACCACCCGTCGGCGATCGAGCCATACCAGGGAGCGGCAACCGGAGCTGGTGGCATCCTTCGGGACATCTTCTCGATGGGGGCCCGACCCATTGCGCTGATGGACCCACTCAGGTTCGGTCCACTCGATGACGCACGTTCCCGTTGGATAGCCGAGGGTGTCGTGTCCGGGATCTCGGGCTACGGCAACTCCGTCGGTGTTCCCACGATCGGCGGCGAGACGGTCTTCGACGAGTGCTACACCGATAACCCGCTGGTCAACGTCCTGGCCCTGGGCGTCATGCCGGTGGAGCGACTGGTCCTGGGGCGCGCCGAAGGGGTCGGCAACCTGGCAGTGCTTCTTGGTTCGACCACAGGCCGCGACGGTATCGGTGGAGTCTCGGTCCTGGCCTCGGCCGGGTTCTCCGACGAGGAGTCGGACGCCGAGAAGCGACCGAGTGTTCAGGTCGGTGACCCATACGAAGAGAAGCGATTGATCGAGGCATGTCTGGAGTTGCTTGAGAAGAACCTGGCAACCGGCGTCCAGGACCTCGGTGGAGCGGGCATCACCTGCGCAACCGCTGAAACCGCTGCCAAGGGTGGCGCCGGAATGGACGTCAACGTCGACAGCGTTCATCTCCGCGAGGCGAACATGGAGCCTTTCGAAGTGATGACTTCGGAATCCCAGGAGCGAATGCTTGCAATCGTCGAGCCGTCGAACCTCGATGCGGTGCTTCAGATCGCCGCCGATTGGGAGGTCAGCGCGAGCGTCATCGGCACCGTGACCGACTCCGGTTGCCTGCGGGTGCTCAACGACAGCGGCGAGGTTCTCTGCGACGTGCCGGCGAAAGCGCTGGAAGAGGATGCTCCCCTGTACGACAGGGAGCTCCGAGCTCCGGCCGATCTGGCGGAACGTCGGGCCGACTCGGCGTCCTCGCTTCCCGCACCGGTCGATGCGGGTACCGACCTACTTGGCATGTTGAGCGACTTTTCGTGGGTTTACTCCCAATACGATCACATGCTGTTCCTCAACACAGTGGTTGCGCCCGGTGGCGATGCCGCAGTGCTACGACTGAAGGATCCAAGGACGAACCTGGATACCGGCAAGGGTCTGGCGGTCACGACCGATGGAAACCACCTGTGGTGTTCGGTCGATCCACGTGTCGGTTCCACCATGACGGTCGCCGAGTCAGTGATGAACCTCGCCGCGGTCGGGGCCCACCCGATCGCTCTGGTCAACTGCCTGAATTTCGGCAATCCCGAGCACCCTGAAGTCATGTGGCAGCTCTCGGAATCGATTGATGGGATTTCAGAGGCGTTGGACGCATTTGGTGTTCCCTGCATAGGCGGGAACGTCAGCCTCTACAACGAGAGCCGCGGTCGGGAAATCGACCCGACACCGGTCCTCGGCGTGCTCGGGCTCATCGACGAACTCCGCAAACCCCCGGGTGTGACGCTGGTAGAGGGATCCGAGCTGATCCTCATCGGGCAAACCGACCCCGAGCTGTCCGGTTCGCAGTGGGCAGCGCTCCACGGCCACCGGGGTAGGGGAACTCTCCCCGCTGTGGATCTGGGCAAGGTCGCCGATACAGCCTCGGTGCTCCGCAAGCTGGTCCACGACGGATTGGTGGACGGGGTCCATGATGTCTCGACCGGAGGCCTCGCTCTTGCTCTGGGCGAGATGGCCGTGGCGTCATCACTAGGTTTTGTCGTCAACGGAATCGACTCGCACGGCGAGCTGTTCTCGGAGTCGGCAGGCAGGGCGGTCATCAGCGTGTCGGAGGCTGATCGCGGAACTGTCGTAGAACTCCTCGATGGCAGCGCGGTCGAATGGAAGAGCCTGGGACGAGCGGGCGGAGATCGTCTGCTCTTCGAGGGCCAGCTGGACATCTCGCTGGATGTGGCTCAGGGTCAGTGGACCGGAACACTTCCCGACGCGCTCGGGGCCGGGACGGTTCAGGATTCCGCACACTGACCTGTCGGGCTGCACAGCGTCGGCCCGATGTCATACGAGGGCGGAACTTGCGTCGTGTATTACTGCCTAGAAGATTACTGAGTCGAGAACTATCTCAGAGCGAGCCCCGAAGTAGCAGCGACAAGCCCGAAGTAGCAGCGACAAGGAGGTCCATCCAGGTGCAAGTGTCAACGAGTTCTACCGTCGTCGGCCCATCGGGGTCGCCGGTGAAGTCGTCGGTGAAGTTGGCATCCTTCGCTCTGTTGCTGGTGGTAGCGGGGTTCCTGGTCTCGGGGTGCCTCGGTCCCAATGACCCGGATCCCACCGGGAACGCCCCGATCGGCAGTATCGATTCGGCTGTTGCGTCAGGAACTGCGATCCGGATCACCGGATGGGCCATCGATCCGAACACTGCCAACCCGGTCTACGTGACGATGAGCCACCTGAGCATCGGCACGAAGCATCTGGCGAACCTTCCACGGCCCGACGTTGGAAAGGTCTACCCGAAACACGGTCCGAACCACGGTTTCGACATCACGACCCCGACCAGCGGGAAAGACGCCAAGCTGGGCGAAGTCTGTCTGTGGGTCGAGAACGTCGGGGCCGGCAAGGACGATCGAATCCTGGGTTGTCGCCAAGTCAAACTCCGCTCCGACGACGCGATGGGACGGTTCGACTCCATCACTGCACTCAACCCCCAGCGAATCAGAATCAGCGGTTGGGCACTAGACCCGGAGACGACCGGCCCGGTCAACATCAGGTACTCACTCGACGGGGGAGCGTCGGTCCAGGTCGCTGCGAACCGCCCACGACCCGACGTGAACAAAGTCATCGGAATCGCAGGCGACCACGGGTTCCTGGTCGACATTCCGATCAAGCCGGGTTCGCGGACTGTCTGTGTGACCGCCGTCGGAGTCGGTAGAGGCAAGGACGTCAACCTCGGCTGCAAGACAGTCGTGACTGAATCGGTGACCGCCGTTGGAGCAGGCGCCGATCTGCAATCCGTCCAGATTGTGGGCCCGTTGGCTGGACACCCTCTGGAGAAGACCGACCGGGACGCCGGCGTAAGCACGATCCTCAGCGACGGTTCCGTACTCTGGCTCTTCGGAGACACCTCAGGTTGGAATCCGGACGGGACCATCAAATACTTCATAAACAACACGGCCGCGTGGGCGCCGAAGTCCAACCCCACAGCGACTACCGATGGGGTTGCTCCGGGACAACAACCACATCAGTTCGTCCTACCCGTCGCCCCGTTTGCGCGGGCATGCCCAACCGGCTGGAAGTCGGCCATGTGGCCGATGTCGGCGGTCACCGTTCCGATGGGAGCAACTGACCGCGTTGTCGCGTTCATGGGCAACGTCTGCATGGGCGGAGAATGGGAGATGCAGAGTCGAGGCGTTTCCATCGTGGACTGGACCTACGACCCGACCCGGTCGCCCAGCAACCAGCCGATCGTCGGAACTGTTAGGAATCAGAACCTTTTCGCCGCAGGGGATGAATTCGGGACTGCTGCCCACTTCGACGGCGAGTACATCAACGCCTACAAATGCGCTCGACCAGCGGACGACGGTCTAACGCATTGGCCAAACGACCTCGGCTACTCGGGGTGTTACCTGGCCCGCGTGCTTCCCCAGGATGTTGCCAGCCGGAATGCCTGGAGGTTCTGGAGCTCTGGCTCAACGTGGAGTGACCAAATCAGTTCGGCGACTCCGATGGTGGTCCCGGGAATGCCTGATGTACTTGGCGAGCCTGGCGACAAGCAGATGCCGGTCGCGGCGTTCTCGGTCCACAAGGATGAATGGACCGACAAGTTCCTCATGACCTACAGCCCATGGCCCGGGCTGACCAACGAGGTCTTCATCCGGAGCGCGGATTCGGAAGTCGGCCCGTGGAGCAGTCCCACCAAGTACCTGCTCCCAGGTTGCTTCGACTCGGCCAAAGGCGAGGAGCGCCTTTGCTATGCCGCTACGGCGCAACCGGTCCTGAGTGACAGTTGGAGGATCGGAATCGGCTACTTCGACCAATTGATTGCACTCAATCCCCCGCGGGGTGGGTACTTGGCAGGGACGTTCAGGCGCTGAACCGCAAAGCAGCCGAATCTGCCGTGAGGCACTCCGACGGCGGACCCCGCTATGGCGGACCCCGCCGGCAGAATCTGCTGGCAGAATCTGCCCGTGACGATCGGCCGCTTCGCTCCCAGTCCTACGGGGAGCCTGCACCTGGGGAACCTTCGGACAGCCCTGATCGCATGGTGCTGCGCACGCATCGGCGGGGGACAGTTTCTGGTTCGCATGGAGGACCTGACCACCGGCGCCGCGCCCGTTGCCGAGGCTGAGCAACTCGACGACCTGAGGGTTCTCGGCATCGATCATGACGCGCCGGTGACCCGTCAGTCCGATCGTGCGGTCCACCATCACGACGTGTTGGCTCAGCTAGAGAAAATGGGCGTGACCTACCCTTGTTTCTGCTCCCGCCGCGAGATTCGCGAGGCGACGGTTGCTCCGCACGGACCCGATCCGACCGGGGTCTATCCGGGCACCTGCGCCGAACTCACCGAGGCCCAGCGTCGGGACCGATTAAGTGCCGTGGGACGGGCCGCTACCAGGATCCGAGCGCATTCGGCCGTGGTGACTTTCAACGATCGTCTGAATGGCACAACTAGCGCCACCGTCGACGACTTCGTGCTCAGTCGCGCCGACGGCGTCGTGGCATACAACCTGGCCGTGGTCGTCGACGATGCGGCGGCCGGTGTCGATCAGGTCGTGAGAGGCGACGATCTGTTGGAGACCACCCATCGGCAGGTCTACCTCCAGACCCTTCTCGGGCTTCGGACCCCGGAGTATGTACACGTGCCGCTCGTGCTGGGACCCGACGGAGCCAGACTCTCCAAGCGCCACGGTGCGGTTGGACTGCGTGACCAGTTGGACCGTGGTGCTGATCCCGAGCAGGTGCTCGCACTGCTGGCCAACTCGGTCGATCCACTTAGGTGGGGTCACGTCGGGCGGACGACAACCGCTGACGTTCTCGGCAATTTCGATCTTGAGTCACTACCCCGTACGCCGTGGGTCTTCGATCCCGGACAACTGACGTGGTGCTGAGAGCACACTTGGTGTGACAGCATTCCCCGGGGGACTTTCGAACTCCCGTGGCCCCGTGTGCCACCATGTTGAAGTGACCCCACAGCCCGGCCCGGTCCACTTGCCAGCTGAGCAGATCCCCGAAGCAGAGTCGGAGCCACCCCTGGTTGGATTGACCGATGAGACACCCGGTGAGGAGTGCGGCGTATTCGCTGTTTTCGCACCCGAGACGAAGGTCGCCCACCTGACCTACCTGGGGATCTACGCGTTGCAGCATCGCGGCCAGGAATCAGCGGGAATTGCGACGTCCGACGGTGATCACCTGACCGTCGTCAAAGACATGGGACTCGTCTCCAACGTCTTCAACGACCGGACCCTTGCTGCCCTCGACGGCGACCTAGCCATTGGTCACACCCGTTACTCCACGACGGGGTCGAGCATGTGGAAAAATTCCCAGCCGATCTACCGCGGTACCCACACGACCCAGTTCGCTCTCGCCCACAACGGCAATCTGGTCAACACCGCCGAACTGGCCGAACGCGCCGGCATGCTCGATGGCACTGTCGGAAGCGATACAGACGCAATGGCCGAGATGATTGTCCAGGCATGTGACCGCATCGGCGTCGATGAGAACGAGGAGACCCTCGAACGGGCGTTGCTCGAGGTGCTGCCCCAGTTCGAAGGCGCATTCTCATTGGTCCTGCTGGACCGCAATCACGTTGTCGGCGTCAGGGATCCCCATGGGTTTCGTCCGCTCTGCCTCGGCAAACTGGACAGCGGCTGGGTCATGGCATCGGAGACGCCGGCGCTCGACATCGTCGGCGCACATTTCGTCCGGGAAATTGAACCTGGCGAAATGGTGGTCATCGATGCCGACGGGGTCAGGACGCTTCGCCCCTTCGACGATGAAGGCATCGACCCGAAGCTCTGCATCTTCGAATTCGTATACTTCGCACGACCCGATTCGCAGCTTTACGGCAAGAACGTCCACCAGGCGCGTGTGCGAATGGGTGAACAGCTCGCGGAGCAGGTGCCTGTCGACGCAGACATGGTGATGGGCGTGCCTGAATCCGGCATCCCCGCGGCAGAGGGTTTCGCCAGGCGATCGGGAATTCCTTTCGGGCATGGCCTGGTCAAGAACCGCTACATCGGCCGTACCTTCATCGCCCCCTCACAGGAGATGCGGGCCCTGGGCGTACGCATGAAGCTGAACCCCCTCAAGGAAAACATCGCCGGCCAACGCCTCGTGGTAGTTGATGACTCAATCGTGCGTGGTACAACGACCCGTGCAATGGTGGCGATGCTGCGCGAGGCCGGTGCCAAGGAGGTCCACCTGCGGATCTCCTCGCCTCCTTACCGGTGGCCGTGCTTCTACGGAATGGACACCGGCAGTCGCGGTGACCTTCTGGCGGCCAACATGGAGGTCGACGAGATCCGCGCCTATCTCGGTGTGGACACGCTCGCGTACCTCACTCTCGACGGCCTCGTCTCGGCGATTGGAGCACCCGGGGCTGGCTTCTGCAACGCATGTTTGACCGGCGACTACCCCGTTGCCGTGCGGGTAGAGATCCCGACTTCGAAGACGGATCACATCGAACACTCGCTCAGTTCCGGGCCGGTAGAGTCCGCGGATTACCGCTTAGAGCCCAACCAACCGGTCGACCCGCGACCGGTCGACCCGCGACCTGGTGAGGTGGGACAGGCTGGCTCCGGACAGGCCGACTCCCAACAGGGCAGCGGAGCTTCGATCGGTAGCAGTCAGGCAGTCGAAGGGATTGGCTCGAATGATGGGTGAGACATACGAGGCAGCCGGCGTCTCGATAGTCGCTGGCGAGGAAGCAGTCGAAGCCATCAAGGCGGATGTCCGTTCCACGTTCCGACCTGAGGTCATTGGTGACATTGGTGGATTCGGCGGGCTGTTCCGCTTCGACACGGCGAAGTATGTCGAGCCCATTCTCGTCTCGTCCACCGATGGCGTCGGCACGAAGTCCCTCGTGGCCAAGGCTGCCGGTCGTTTCGATACGATCGGAATCGACCTGGTGGCCATGTGCGTAGACGATCTCGTGTGTCAGGGCGCCGAGCCGTTGTTCTTCCTCGACTACATATCGGTCGGCCACCTTGATCCCAGCCATGTCCGTCAGCTGGTGGCAGGTGTCGCGGAAGGGTGCCGCCAGGCGGGCTGCGCGCTGGTCGGGGGCGAGATGGCCGAGCATCCCGGCACGATGGAGCCCGGAGAGTTCGACCTGGTGGGATTCGCCGTCGGAGTCGTAGACCGAGCACGGATGATCACCGGAGAACGGGTGTCCCCCGGAGATGTCCTCATCGGTCTTCCATCTCCCGGTATCCGTTCCAACGGCTATTCGCTCGCACGCCGTCTGATGTTCGAAGTCGCGGGTCGCGGGGTCAACGACAGGGCGTGGGATGACCCACATGCCCCGACCGTCGGCGAGGAGCTGCTCGTTCCGTCGGTCATCTACGCGCCGGCGATACGCTCGCTGCTCGAACAGGTGGACGTCCACGCCGTGGCCCACATAACCGGAGGGGGATTTCCCGGAAACCTGAACCGGGTACTGGGCAAGAAGACCGACGCGGTCGTTGATCCAGCTACGTGGGAGTGGCCGAGGATCTTCACCGAGTTGCAGAGGATCGGGTCGGTGAGCACCGACGAGATGCGCAAGGTCTTCAATCTGGGCATCGGAATGGTTGCGGTCGTCCCCGCCGAATCAGCTCATCGGGCGATAGATGTTCTCCGCACGGCCGGCCACCGGGCCCGCGCCGTGGGTGAGGTCGTCGAAGGACACGGAGTGGTCCACTTCAGCGACTGACGGTCCCACCATCGGTCGTCATCCGGACATCGAATTCGCGAATGCGTGATGCGCTGGATGTGGCGTTAGCCTTGACCCCGTTATGGCCGACACTCCAACTCCTGCCTTCTCTGTCCGCATCCGTGTTCGCATGGTCAATGAGCCGGGCATGCTCGGACGACTTGCAGAGGCGATCGGTGACGTTGGCGGCAACATTTCAGGTCTACGCGGATTCGAAGTGAAGACAGCGACGCTCGACGAGGATGTCGTGGTCAATTGCCGGAGTGAGGCCCATCAGGATCAGGTGCGGGCAGCCGTCGAAGGCATTGAAGGAATCGAGATCCTCGAGTTCGAGGATCGGACCTTCCACATGCACCAGGGCGGCAAGATCGAGGTCCTCAGCCTGGCGCCGGTCCGCGATATCGAAGACCTGTCGATGGCTTACACCCCCGGTGTCGCTCGTGTCTGCATGGAGATCAACAAGAATCCGGCCGCAGCCCACGAATTGACCATCAAACGCAACACGGTCGCCATCGTCTCCGACGGCACCGCCGTTCTCGGCCTGGGCGACATCGGCCCCGAGGCTGCGATGCCGGTGATGGAGGGCAAGGCTCTGCTGTTCAAGCATTTCGCCGGGGTCGACGCGTTTCCGATCTGCCTGGCGACCAAGGACCCCGACGAGATCGTCGAGACCGTTCTGCGCCTCGCCCCCACGTTCGGCGGGATCAACCTCGAGGACATTGCAGCTCCCGGCGCTTTCGACATCGAGGAGCGCCTGGTCGAACTGATGGACATCCCGGTGTTCCATGACGACCAGCACGGCACGGCGATCGTCACTCTCGCTGCGCTGGAGAACGCGTTGCTGATCGTCGACAAGCCGATCGGTGAGGTCAAGATCGTGGTTGCTGGAGTTGGCGCCGCGGGTGTTGCTGTTTCGAAGATTCTGATGAACGCTGGCGCCTGCAACGTGATCGGGGTCGACCGCCAGGGGGCGGTGCACACCGGCCGTGAGGGCCTGAACAAGTCCAAGCAGTGGTTCGCCGAGAACACGAATCCCGAGAAGCTCAGCGGCTCAATCTCGGCGGTCATCGCTGGAGCCGATGTATTTGTCGGGCTATCCGGTCCGGACCTGCTGACACGCGAAGATGTCGCGTCGATGGCCAAGGATCCGATCGTGTTCGCCATGGCCAACCCAAATCCAGAGATCCGGCCCGAACTAATACAGGACATAGCGGCAGTCATCGCAACCGGTCGCTCCGACTTTCCCAATCAGATCAACAATGTGCTCGCCTTCCCTGGCATTTTCCGCGGGGCGCTCGATGCCGGCGCAAAGCGGATCACCGAGAACATGAAGGTCGCTGCAGCCAAGGCCATAGCGGCGACGGTCCGTCCGGACGAACTGAACCCGTTGAACATCATCCCCTCGGTCTTCGACCCAGAGGTTGTCATCGCAGTCGCGAAGGCATCTGCGGATGCTGCACGGGCCGACGGAGTCTGTCGCTGAGGAGCGACGTGAATAGTTGAGCGGGGCATCGGCTGCGGGCCGGTGGGATAGTTACACGACAGGGGAAAACTATGCGGGAAGCCGGCGGCGGGCCGGTAGGTGAGCGGAGACTGAGCGGATGGCTCGATCAGCGGTTGAGCGGCCATTGGCGTGTTGCAGAATTGGGCCTGTACGTCCTGGCCGTGGTGGCGGCGTGGGTCGTTCGGTTCGTCCAGGACGATGCCTTCATCACCTATCGTTATGCAAGAAACCTGGCACGGGGCAACGGCCTCGTGTTCAACCCTGGTGAGCGCGTCGAGGGATACACGAACTTCCTCTGGACCGTCCTACATGTGATTCCCGAGAAGCTCGCCTGGTCAACGCCGATCTTCTCCCAGGTCATCGGGATTGCGTTCATGGTGGGCACGGTGGCGATTTCCTACCGCCTCGCCCGCCGAGTTTTCGGAAGCGAGGCATTCGCTTTCCTGGTCGCCGTCGCCCTGTTGGGAAACATGACGTTCCTCACCTACGCGACCGGTGGGCTCGAGACGATGATGCAGACGATGCTGGTGGTCTCGGTCGCGTCGCTGCTCCTGCCCGTCACCGAGGTCGGAGCCAAGGGCGTTGCTTTCAGAAGGGTCGCCGCTGGGTTGTGCGCGGGCCTCGCTGTTCTCGCCAGAATGGATTCGGCGGTCCTGATCGCAGTCTGGGTGATCGCGCATCTGGTGGCGACGTGGCGCAGGGCGCCCGAACCGGGCGGGTCAACCGAACAGGTTGGGGCCCAGCTTGTTGGGGCTCACCAGATTCAGTCCGACCGACTGGCAGGCGCTGGCCCGGATAGCCGGGTACGGATTCTGGTCACGTCGATGCTGCAGATAGGTCTGCCGGCTCTGGCCCTGATCGGGCCATGGCTCGCCTGGAAGCTCTGGTACTACGGCAACCTTTTGCCCAACACGTTCTACGCAAAGTCGGCGGGTAGCCCGATAATCCCGCCTCTCTACGGGCTCTTCTACCTTGCCGCGTTCTTCATCCTGTACGCGACCTTCCTGCTGATCGGTCGCTTCATCAAGTACCGCAAAGAACTGTTCGCGGTGCCCGGCGTTCCGCAGATTTTGGCAGTGCTACCGGTCTGGTTCCTCTACATCTGTGTTGTCGGCGGCGACTTCATGGAGTTCCGCTTCATGGTGCCGATAATGCCGGTGTTGGCGATGGTCGTCGCCTTTCTCGTGGACCGGTTCACCAAGCTGCGCTCACAGATGCTCCTACTGACGGTTCTGATCCTGATCTCCGGAACGCATCGGGTCATGCCGACGGTCACCCCGTATCCCGTGCTGACCTTCACCGAACTCAGTCACTGGCCCAACAGTTCCACGACCTCGTGGCAGGGGAAAGCGGCACTTTTGAAGGCCGAGTTCCCCGGCGGGATGGAAGTACCGGGACAGCCCAAGATCGCGATAGCTCCACTCGGGGTACTGCCATATTTCTCGGACCTCGAGGCCGTCGATGTGCTGGGCTTGACCGATCCCGTTACGGCACGTCATGGGTTCGCCATTTCGCCCTACTACCCGGGCCACGTTCGCATGGCCCACATCGAACATCTTCTCGCGCAGCATGTGAACCTGATCCTCGGTCAGCCGGGGTCGAGGGATCCGGCGCCGGCCAGACGGTCGTACCGGATCTCCGAGCTGACTTTCCTGTATCCCAGCGGCGATCTGAACGCGCTGCCTGAGGACGCACAGGTCATCGAAGTTCCCCAGATCGACGGCTCGGCGTGGCTCATCATCTACCTGTTGCAGAACGACAAGGTCGACGCTGCCATCGAGCGCAACGGCTGGGCCGTATATCCCGTAGATCGGACCTGTGTGCTCACGGACATGGACGTGGTCGAAGGCAGCGGTGCGCTGGTCAACATGGCCAACCGGATCTCACGGATGGTCGGCGAGCGAAGCTGCCCAAGCAACTGACGGTCGCCCTACAGGATCACTGGTTGTCCAAGCACCTGACGGGTCGAGCGACTTGGTCCCCGACCTGACGGCCGGGTTCAGGCAGCGCTGCCAGAGCCTTCAGCCGCAACTGCCGGTTTACCCAGCCGATTCTTGAGCTGCATGGCTGGCTTCTCGACGTAGCGGTGGGCGGCCTCGGTGGCCAGTGCGAGCGCCGGTATGTAGAGCAGGATCATGAGCCCGGGCGACTTCCTGCCGATGGTCTCCATCATGAATACGCCGAGTGGGACGTGGATCAGGTAGATCGCGTAGCTCCTCACGCCTGCAGCGGTCAGCCAGCGGTGGGAGAGAAAACGTGCGGCTCTGTGATCCGGACAGCGGACGAACGTGATCACCATGACGGCAATACATGCCGCCACAACCGTGAAGCCGAACTCTCCCCAGACCAATTCCTGACTGAGCGAACCACCCTTGGGGACCAGGAAAGGGACGTAGAGCCCCAAAGGCTTGGCCATCAGGGTTCCGACAAA
This sequence comes from Microthrixaceae bacterium, assembly GCA_049647585.1. Lineage (GTDB taxonomy): Bacteria > Actinomycetota > Acidimicrobiia > Acidimicrobiales > Microtrichaceae > JAGQSZ01. The sequence continues at coordinate 82,162 of JBARXY010000029.1, forward strand.
GACCGTGGCCCACATGACCGCTACGGCTGCGCTCGCCGCCCGTCGCATCCACTTGTCAGCTGTGGGGCTCCAGTCGGCTGGGAGCTTCGCGTTGATGAACGCCACCACGACTCCCAGTAGCAGGGAGTCAGGTCGTTGGTACCACGCAAAGTTCGGTCCGACGTGGCCGAGAAGTCTCGCTGCGCCGATGAAAACCCAAGCCGCAAGGAAAGCGACCATCAACTGGTTCACCCAGCGTCGGCGGACCACCAGCCCGATGAGCAGAACCCCGAAGACATAGAAGTGCTCTTCTACCGAAAGTGACCACAATTGGATCAGTGGCCGAATCGGCGCCGGTCCACCGCCCACCAGTTCACTGTGGACGGGGTGAATGACGTGGTAGATGTATCCGCCACCAGCCAGGACGTCGCTGATCGTCCGGTCGAGAAGCTCGCGTTCACCGAATGCAAGATGTAGCGCCAGGAACGCGAGCAGCGTCGTGACCAGGATCAGGTACATCAGCGGCAACAGGCGCAGGGCCCGTCGTTGGTAGAAGCGCCGCAAGTTCACGGTGCCAAAACGTCGGTCCTCTTCGAGTAGCAGCGTCGTGATCAGAAAGCCGCTGACCAGAAAGAACATGTCGACAGTCGCGGCGAATGAAGCGAATCCAACGAACGAGGCGTGGACGAGAACAACCATTAGGACGCCGAGCCCGCGCATACCGTCCAGTGGCGGGCAATATCCAAGCTTGTGGGCCTTGGATAGAAACCGTGGCGGAATAGGCGGAGTGTCGATTCCGTCCTCGCTCACGATCGTCCCACCCTGTCCACATCCGTTTGTCGCCCGTCGTGAGCGACATCTACCCAATCGGCATTCCGAGGAGCGTGCTTAGAGTACCCGGGCCACTCGTCCCCACCCTGGGTCCAATCGCAAAGCAAAGCCCCTCCCCCCGGCAGAACAGAGCCCCTGCAAGGCAGGGGCTCGTCTGGTGGTCGGGACCGGCGTCGATCCGGTGACCTTCCGCTTTTCAGGCGGACGCTCTGCCTACTGAGCTACCCGACCGGGTCAGGCGGCCGAGGGAGTTGAACCCCTCAACCACAGCTGATCCGTTTCATCGCCCGAGCTTTCCGGACGATGATTTTGGCGGTCCCGACGGGATTTGAACCCGCGACCTCCGGCTTGACAGGCCGGCGTGCACTCCTGGCTGCACCACGGGACCACGAACTGTTTACTGACTTGTGCTTGGTACCCCCAACGGGATTCGAACCCGTGTTACCTGCGTGAAAGGCAGGCGTCCTAGGCCGCTGGACGATGGGGGCGCGTTTCCCCTGAGGGCTTGGGAAGAGTAGCAGTAGACCCGTCCAGGTCCAAAGCCGAGCCCTTTCATTGGCTCATGTCATTCGCTCAGTGCCCCGACGATTCTCTCCAACAGGTACCCCAGGTGTTCATACGAGAGGTACATCGACTGGGCAGCTTCGTCCTCTGGTAGTTCGTAGTCATCCTCTGCGACGTCGAGAATCGTGCCCAGGACCAGGCGGAGGTCATTGATCGAGCGCATCCAGGTCTCGAGCTCGTCGGGCGAGAGCTTGTCAGCGTGGACGGTGTCCAGGACGGCGTCCATTGCCGCGAGTCTCTTCTCGACCAGTTCGGCCCCAGCGAGGACCGCGTAACCCTGATTGCGTTCCTCGTCCTGGTAGGGGCCGGGAAACAAGCGGACCAGAGCCGGGTGATCACTGGTGATCATCTCGCGGAGCTGGCCGATCAGATCTTCGATCATGAGGCGCTGCTGGTGAGAGAGGTTGACGCTGATATTGCCGTCGCTGCGCCGCTTGAACGGTGGCTTCATGAATGACTCGAACGGACCCATAGTCGGCACTCAGTCCTGCTGCATGGTGGCCCACAGGCCGTGTTCATGCAGTTGGAAGACATCGCGTTCGGCCTCGGCACGGCTGCCGTTCGACACGACTGCCTTACCGTCGTTGTGGACCTGGAGCATCAGCTTCTCGGCCTCGGGACGCGAGTAGCCGAACAGCTTCTGGAGGACGTGGGTCACGTAGGACATCAGGTTGATCGGATCGTTCCACACCAGGACCACCCAGGGAGACTCAGTCTCGTTCTGGGAGTCGACCGTCGGCTCGAGCACATCGATCGGTGCGCCGCTCACGACGTGGTCCCCACTTGTGACGGCAGCGGCCCCCCAGGACTGGTCGCCTGGTCCAGGTTCGCAAGACTGGCTTCGCCCGTCGCAGCTTCCTCCGGAATCGAAACCGTTCCGGAAAGCCCCATGTGGAACCAGACAGTCGTGGCGACGACTGTCGTGGCTCCGACCACGTGGAGGATCACGATCCAGGCGGGGATGCCCAACTCGTACTGCGTGTAGCCGATCGCTCCCTGGACCACGATGGCGACGAGCATCACGTAACCGCGACGCATGACTGCACGGTCGGTGCTGCGCATCGCCATCCGGGTGAGAAGGATCACCGAGGCGACGAGAAAAATCCACATGTTGATGCTGTGGATGCGGGCAACATCGGGGACGTTGAATCCAAAACGGCGTGCGGTCCCATCACCGCCGTGAGGTGCCGTCCCGGTGACCAGCGGACCGGTGAACATGAGGGCGGCGGCGCTCAGCACAGCGACTCTCGACAGGTTGAGTTCGAACGATCCGACTTTGGCCTTCCTCGGTCCGGCCGGATTCGAGGCTCGCCACAAAAGGACGGTGGCATTGGTCAGAAGGATCATTCCGAGAACGAAGTGGCTGGCAACTGCTGCAGGGTGAAGGTCGACCAGAACTGTGATTCCGCCGAGAGGGATGTTTCCGAACACGCCGGCCACCAGACCGAGCGAGAGCCAGTAGAGATCTCGTCGGTAGGGGCGGAGTCTGCGGGCACCAACCACTGCGATTGCCGCCGCCACTATCCCGCCGATACCTGACAGAAGTCTGTTGGCCTGCTCGATGGACTGGCTGGTGCTGGTGAACTCGACGAACTTTCCGCTGCCGGAGTCGCAGTTCGGCCAGTCAGCACAACCCAGGCCGGAGCCGGTCAGGCGGACGCCGGTACCGACCACGATTATCACCACGATCAAAGCGAGGGAGACGATCGTGATCTTGCGGTAGTCAGCGGCCGAGATGGTGAACCGATCAGCCCTGGTGGTGGCTGGATCTTTTGGGCTGGACATCGCTCGCGAGGTTAGGGCAGCAGTGCCGTCAGCACCCGTCGAGCTACGGGTGACTCGGCCCAAGCTGGCCTTTCACAACGCGCCGACCTACCGTTTGAGAGTCATGGTTGCTCCGGCCCTTCCCCAACCGATCTCACTCGGGACACGAGTCGGCGGATATGTGGCACTCACCAAACCCCGGATAGTCGAACTCCTACTGGTCACTACGGTTCCCACGATGGTCGTCGCCGAAAAGGGGCTTCCGTCCATCTGGCTGATGATCGCCACGGTCATCGGTGGTTCGCTGGCCGCCGGTGGTGCCAACGCCGTCAATATGTACGTCGATCGAGACATCGACGCCATCATGAACCGGACAAAGGGGCGCCCTCTCGTAACGGGAGTGATGTCGCCCGCTTCGGCGCTGGCCTTCGCAGTAGGGATCGAGGCCGTGGCATTCCTCTGGCTCTGGGGAACCGTCAATCTGCTGTCGGCGGTACTCGGGCTGATCGCCTGTCTGTTCTATGTCTTCGTCTACACCCTGTGGCTCAAGCGCAGTTCCCGCCAGAACATCGTGATCGGTGGTATTGCGGGATGCATCCCGGTGCTCATCGGCTATTCGGCGGTTACCAATTCGTTGTCGGCAACGTTCGGTCTGGCGCCGTTGGCCCTCTTCGCCCTGATGTTCTTCTGGACCCCACCGCATTTCTGGGCCCTGGCGATCAAATACAAGGACGACTACGCGCGAGCCGAGGTTCCGATGCTTCCCGTGGTGGCCTCGTTCCGTGAAACCACGGTTCAGATGGTCGTCTACACCGTTCTGGTAGTGGCCTCATCGCTGGTTTTCGCCGGCGCCGCCGAAATGGGCCTCTTGTTCTGGATCTCGGCGGTCGTGCTGGGCGGTGTCTTCCTGTGGTTCGCAGTGGAAGTCATGTTGACCGAGTCGCCCGCCAAGGCGATCAAATTGTTCACGTACTCGATTACCTACGTCACGCTGTTGTTCGGAATCATGGCTGCGGATGTACTCATTCGGCATGGATGGTGAACTGAGGGTTTTCTTCGACAGCGGGGGATCGCGGTAAGGTCAGCCCGCAGCGGTCTAGCCGTTGCTCCGGCACACGAGTGTCGGTACGAACCCGTCCAGATCCGGACGTGTCCGGATACCTGATTCAAGACTTGGACAGCCTCCTGCGGGCGGCGCACACGAGGTCAATGCACATATGGCACTCACGGAGACGAGACCCAGAACCGATGGCGGTAGCGCCGCGGCCGACTTGGACACCCGGCCGGTTCCCGGCGTGGTGGAGCGAGTAATCGGCAGCGGAGACTTCTTGTCAATAGGGCGGACATTCATCGTCTCGTCCCTGGTGTTCGGCACAATCGCAGCAGTTGGTCTGGTCCTGTCGGGAATCGACACGGCAACGACCAACGGGTTGCTGGGCGACTCAGCCGCGCTGGTATGGAGCAGTTCGTCGCTCGCGCTGGTTCTTGCGGGAGTCCTTCCCCTTCTGCTCGGACTGGCGATCTACGTCGTTCCGCTGCAGATCGGTAGCCCTGCCATCGCCTTTCCCCGGGCCACAGCGCTAGCGCTCTGGTCGTGGTTCCTGGGAGTGCTGCTCTTTGCAGTGAGCGTCGCCCTCGACGGAGGAATCGGCGGAAGTGACCAAGAGGCTGCTCGACTCGGCAATCTGGCCCTGGGGCTGATGATGGTCGCCCTCGGACTGGCCGCTGTAGCTGTCGTAACAACGGTCGTGACCCACCGGGGCCCCGGAATGACGCTCGGTCGTATCCCGTTCTTCGCCTGGTCGATGCTCATTGCCGCACCGATCTGGCTCGTCAACCTCGGCGCAGGGCTGTCGGGTGTGATCGTCGGGCAGATCTCCCGCTCGAATGCACCCGCACTTGCCGGCAACTACCAGGCAATGATCGCTTGGCTCTGGTCTGCGCCTGCGGTCTACATGCTCGCAATTCCAGTTATGGGTATCGCCGCCGACATCGCCGGAAAGGCCGCAGGCCGCCGGGTGGCGCAATACGGAGTCGCACAGGGGTGCATCGCACTATTCGGTCTGTTGTCGTTCGGCGCCTGGATCCAGACCGCCGGGTCGACCGAGACGTTCGTCTACTTCGTATGGGTGATCGTCGCCGGGCTACCAGTGCTGGCTCTCCTGGGCCTGCTGGTCGACACGATGCGCCGCTCAAAGGTCGACCTGAGTGCGGCCGCCCTCGCTGCGCCCTTGACGCTGCTCCTGGTTCTGGGCGGCGTGCTCGTCGCAACCATTCAGGTCGTCGATTCGATCGGCAAAGGAAACCTGGTCGGTTTCGACGTCGGATTCCTGAACATCGGCCAACTGTTCTTCCTGGCGGGTGCCGCCCTGACCGGTGCCATCGGCGGTCTGGCTTTCTGGAGCGACAAGCTCTGGGGTGAATCAAGGGATTCACTGTCCAAGCCCGCAGTGGGCCTCGCCTTCATCGGTGGCGGTCTGGTGGGCACGGTTGCGACGCTGCAGGGTCTGCTGTCGCCGGACAACACTCTGGACGCCGACATCTACGGCATCCTCATCGCCGTTACGGCCGCCATCCTCGCCCTCGGGGTGCTGACTGCTCTGGTCTCCGCTCTCAGCGCCGGTTCAGCGGGTCACGAGGGACCGGCCGAGCCCGATGAGTCAGGCCTCACCTTCGAGTGGGCCTACGGTTCACCACCGGCGCCGATAGACGTTGATGTCGTACTCCCCGCTGTCACGAGTCCGTATCCGCTGTTGGACCTGCGTGACACCGGCGCTTCCGACGAGGAGTCAAAGTAATGTCCGAGATCACAACAATTTCCGCCGAGGGTCGCTACTCGACTCCGGCGCTTCCCCGTCGCCGCGAGTTGCTCTTCGGCACCGCCTTTGCCACTGCCGGCATCTCGATGGTGATCATCAGCCTCATCGGCACCTACTTGGTGACCCGCGATGCGAGTGGAGCCAACTGGTTGGCGAACAACCAGATTCCCCTCACCCAGCCCAACATGCAGCTAATTACCTTGGGCATGTCCGCAGTTACGATGCAGTGGGCAGTCTGGTCGATCGCCCGGGACGACCGATACCACTCCTACATGGCGCTCGGACTGACGGTCCTGCTCGGTCTGGCCTTCGTCAACCAGACAACCTTTCTCTACAAGATGACCGGTATCGGGATCGAGCAGGCCGAGGGCCCGCTCTTCTACGCAGTTACCGGTAGCCACCTGGCGATGATGATCGGTGCTCTCATCTTCATGGTTCTGATGGGCTTCCGCACCCTCGCCGGTCAGTACTCAAGCCGGCTGCCCGACGGAATCGGCGCAGCAGCGATCGTCTGGTACGCGGGCATTGCGCTCTACGCCATCATCTGGTTCGCCGTTTACGTGCAGAAGTGAGCTGAGACATGATCACAAGAGGTTCCAAGTATTTCTACGGCGCCGCTGCGGTCGCCTTCATAGCGGCTCTGGTGTTCGGATTCCTCACCGGTGCATCCGCGCATGGTGGCGTGACCGCCGTGTTTCAGAACGGCTCCGTAGTTGATTCCATCGTCGGACCCCTCACATTTGGCTGGAAGGGCTGGGTCGGGGATCAACTGGGCTATGCAACCTTGATGGGCTTCGCCGGAATCATGGCGGTCCTGGGCGGATTTCAGACAGCCTTCCGCGACGGTGACGCCGAGTCGATCATTCCGTTGCAGGGTGAAGGCACGACTGCCGAAACAGCAGATCTCCGGGTTGTCACACCGCAGGGTCTGAGCCCCTGGCCGATCGTCGGGGCACTCAGCGCTGCTCTGGTAGTCGTCGGACTGGCCATGTCGACCGCAACGTTCATTGTCGGTGTGGTTCTCATGGCGGTCGTCGCAATCGAGTGGACGGTGCGTGCCTGGTCCGAGCGCCTGACGCTCGACCCCGTCAGGAACGCTGAGTTGCGTGGCAAGTTGATGGGTCCGATCAATATTCCTGTCGGTGGAATCCTGATCATCGGACTGATCATGTTTCTGGTGTCGAGGATTCTGCTGGCCCTGCCGGCAACGGCCGCGGTGTTCTTCGTCATCATCGTCGCCGCTGCGATCTTCGGTGTGGCCGTCCTTCTAGGCAGCCGTCCCGACCTGAAGAGGTCAGTCACTCTCACCGTGCTGGTCGTGGGCGCAATCCTGCTGATCGCCGGTGGTATTGCCGGCGGGATGGCCGGTTCATATGACGGCGGAGAACACAGTGGCAGCGAGGAAGGAGCGGCTCTCCACCAAAGTGGCCAGGAGATTGCCGTGACACTCGGATCCATCGATGCCATCGGATCGTCCAATGGCTACTGAGAGGTCAGACGTGCGGAACAAGCGCAGCGCAACCATCATCACCAGCATTTCTCTGGTGATCGTGCTGATACTCGGCTACCTGATGGTTGTCGATATCGGAAAGCCCGACGGGCGCCCTCTCAACACCTTGGCTCCTGCCGGCGGCAAGGCGCAGGAGATCTGGAACCTGATCGTCCCGGTGTTCGCGATTGCCGGAGTGGTCTTCATCCTCGTCGAGGTGGGGATCATCTGGCTGGCAGCACGGTTCCGGGAACGTCCCGAGGACGAAGAAGGAGTTGGTGAGCCAAAGCAGCTGCATGGCAACACCAAGCTCGAGATCGGTTGGACCCTGGCTCCGGCGCTCCTGCTGGCAGTTCTGGCGGTGTTCAGCGTCAACGGAATCCTCTCCCAGGGCGAAGCAGAGGATCCGATCGACGTCACCGTGATCGGTCAGCAGTGGTGGTGGGAATACCGCTACGACCTCGACAAGGACGGAGCACCCGACATCATTACGGCCAACGAGGCGGCCATTCCTGTCGGACGCGACGTGCGGTTCCACATCCAGTCCAACGACGTCATCCACAGCTTCTGGATCCCACGTCTGGGCGGCAAGCTCGACGCCGTACCGAGCCGTACCCACGTCCGTGTTCTGGACGCGGACGAGGTGGGGATCTACGAGGGGCAGTGCACCGAGTTCTGTGGCCTGTCCCATGGCGTCATGCGCATGCAGGTCAAGGCGCTCAGCGTCGCTGACTATGAGAAGTGGGTCGAGAAGATGACCACGCCTCCCGAGCAGCCCAAGACCGAAGTTGAGATCGAAGGTCAGAAGCTCTTCGTTGCTCAGTGCTCGTTCTGCCACCAGGTGAATGGCGTGAACCCGGGCGACGAGTTCCCCTTCAAGTATTCCGAGGTCCCCGACCCCGACTACGGCATGACCAACGACTCGCCGCTGGCATCGCGTAACGCGCCGAACCTGACGCACTTCATGTTGAGGCAGCACTTTGCCGGTGGTTTGCTCCCGTTGTATGAGGGCAAACAGGAATCGGTGCTGGACCCCTCCGAGGTATACGAGCCGCACTTGAACAACATCAAGCGTTGGCTACGTGACCCCGAAGAGGTCAAGCCGATGAATCCAGACAACAACCAGGGAATGCCCAACTACAACCTGAGCGAAGCCCAGATCGAACAGTTGACCGCATACCTACTGACCCTGAAGTAACGACGCTGACAGCGATGCCGGAATTCCTGTACTGGAACTCCTGTACTGGCATTCCGCTTCCGGAGCACCTAATGATGGAACCCATTCGAATGACTAGCTCAAAGCAAAGGGAGGGATGACCTCATGGCAATAGTCGAGGAACATCCACCGCTCGAGTTGAACGCCGGGGCCACAACTGTGGCCACTCCCGATCTGCTCGGAGTGTTCGGACGACCCAAGGCAACCACCGGTTGGCGATCATGGGTCAACACCGTTGACCACAAGAAGATCGGCATCATGTATGGCGTCGTCTCCTTCTTCTTCCTCTTGGTCGGCGGATTCGAAGCGCTTCTGATCCGTGCCCAGCTCGCGGTGCCGGGCAGTCAGCTGCTCTCTGCAGATCTGTACAACCAGGTCTTCACCATGCACGGCCTGACGATGATCTTCCTGGTCGTCATGCCGATGGCATCCGCCTTCGCCAACTACCTGATCCCGCTGCAGATCGGCGCTCGCGACGTTGCGTTCCCTCGAATGAACGCACTCTCGCTGTGGATCTGGATTGCGGGAGCGCTGTTCTTCAACAGCTCGTGGCTGTTCGGCGGCGGTGCTGACGGCGGCTGGTTCATGTATGCCCCCAACTCGGGTGTCACCTTCTCACCCGGCTACGGCATCGACTTCTACGCCGTCGGCCTGCTGATCATCGGTATCAGCTCGACGGTTTCGGCCATCAACCTGACCGTGACGGTGCTCAACATGAGGGCCCCGGGCATGACGCTCATGAAGATGCCGGTGTTCACCTGGATGGCATTCATCACCCAGGTGCTGCTGGTATTCGCACTGCCGGCGATCACAGTCGCCCTGATCCTGCTAATGCTCAGCCGTCTCTGGGGAGCCACATTCTTCGACCCGTCGATGGGCGGAGACCCGATGTTGTGGCAGCACATGTTCTGGATCTTCGGACACCCGGAGGTCTACATCATGGTTATCCCGGCCTTCGGAATGGTCTCCGAGATCATTCCGGTGTTCTCCCGCAAGCCGATCTTCGGTTATCCGTTCATGGTCGGTTCCGGCATCGCCATCGGCTTCATGGGCTTCGGCGTGTGGGCCCACCACATGTTCGCCTCCGGAATTGGTCAGCTCTCAGTGCTGGCCTTCTCGATGGCAACCATGTTCATCGCGGTGCCCACCGGCGTGAAGATTCTCAACTGGCTCGCCACCATGTACGGCGGTCGCCTGCGGTTCACGGTTCCGATGCTCTTCAGCATGGCCATGGTTGGAATGTTCACAATCGGTGGACTCTCGGGAGTCAGTCACGCCTTCGCTTCTGCCGACACCCAGCAGACCGACACCTACTACATCATCGCCCACTTCCATTACGTCCTCTTCGGCGGATCGTTGCTGACCTTCTTCGGCGGAATGTATTTCTGGTGGCCCAAGGCATTCGGTCACCAGCTCTCCGAGAAGCTGGGCAAGTGGAACTTCTGGCTCATGTTCATCGGATTCAACCTGACATTCGGCCCGATGCACATCCTGGGCCTCCAGGGAATGATGCGACGGACCTACACCTATACAAAGGGTCAGGGCTTCGAGACCTGGAACATGGTGTCCACCATCGGTGCGTTCACCATTGCGGTTTCGCTGATCGTCTTCATGGTCAACATCGCCGTCAGCTACCGCAAGCACAAGCGCAACCCGGTCGACCCCGGAGCCGACCCGTGGGACAGCCGCAGCCTTGAGTGGATGATCCCGTCGCCCGCTCCAGAGCACAACTTCGACGAGATTCCCGTGGTGGAGGAACTCGACGAGTTCTGGCATCGCAAGTATGGCCACGACGAAGAGGGCCACCTGGTGCGTATCGCCCGCACCGAGGACGTCGTTCAGAAGGGAACTGCGAAGGACGTGCACCTTCCGTCACCGTCCTACTGGCCACTCGTTCTTGCCGTCGGATTCCCGTTCCTCGGCTACGGAGTGATCTTCAACCTGGCCTGGGCTGTTCCAGGTGTATTGCTGATCATCGCCGGCATGACTGGCTGGGTCATGGAGCCATCGACCGAGCCTGATTCCGGCCATTCCCACGACGATGATCGCCCCAGCCTGGATTCTCCTGAGGCGGCTGCCGCCGAACTTCCCGAAGCGGGCGATACCGCCGACGGCGAAGGTCCGGATGCAACTCCCGAACAGGCAGATGTCGATCAGCTCGTCGGTGCCTCAACCTCTTCTGAAGCCTCGGCCCAGACTGGAGACGACAGCAATGAGTGACGCCACGATCGACCGGATCGAGGATATCGACGAGGTCCAGTTCCCCGACGACATGCATTCCACATCGACGGGGATCTCCAGCGAGAAGTTGGGAATGTGGGTCTACCTCGCATCGGACTGCCTTCTCTTCGGAGGCATGATCTCGACGTACATGATTTACCGGAATCGCCCGGGTCAGATCCCAGGAATCGTCGGAAATCCGCATCGGGTCTCGGAGTATTTCGACATTCCGTTCACGTCGATGACCTCGTTCATCCTGCTGATGAGCTCTCTGACGATGGTCCTGGCGGTCAACTCGATCGTCCGTCACGACTATCCGAGGCTGCGTCTCTGGCTCACCTCGACCGCTGTCCTTGGAAGCCTGTTCCTCGGTGGTCAGGCGTATGAGTTCTCCAAGTTCGTCACCAAGGACGACCTGGGTTTCACCGCCAACGTCGGCGCCTCGGCTTTCTATGCACTCACCGGTCTGCACGGCATTCACGTGGCCATCGGTGTGATCATGCTGCTGGTGATTCTCGGCCTGACCTTCAGTCGCCGAATCAAACCTGAGTCCGTTGAAGTGGTCGGGCTCTACTGGCACTTTGTCGACATCGTATGGGTTGTGATCTTCACGATCGTGTACCTGATCCCCTGAGGAATTCCTGGTGAGCACAGCAACTTCCGAAGCGACACACGACCCCGCCGAGACGAGCGAGGTCCACACACACGGTCCCAGCGACCAGCAGTACTTCAAGATCTTCTGGATCTTGGTCGTGCTGACCGCCCTTGAGGTCAGCACCCACTGGTGGGAGGACTGGTTCGGAGAGAACGGCCGAAAGGTCGCCGTTCCTCTCCTGATCATCCTGATGGTGATCAAGTTCTTCCTGGTCGGGTCCTACTTCATGCACCTGAAGTACGACTCGAAGATGTTGAGCCGCGTTTTCTACGGCGGCTTGATACTCGCTCTGATTCTGTTCACGGCTGCGCTCACGTCGCTCAACTTCTGGAGCGACTGGGGCAATCCGTGGATCGACAATCCCGCACCGGCACCACCAACGACTCTGATCCAGTCCGACACACCCGGCGGCTGATCGAAGGGAGTGACCATGCTGCTCGCAGGCGCGTTCCCCAAGTGGACTCCGCACTTCGAAGTTTGGCTACTCGTTATTGGACTACTCGCACTCGGCTTCTACGCGGCGAGAGTCATTCAGCCCAAGGCGATCGCCGCGGGTGAAACCCCGATTACGAATCGACAGAAGACCTGGTTCGGCTTGGCCGTCCTAGTCTTCTGGATTGCCGCCGACTATCCGATGCACGACATCGCGGAGCAGCGGCTCTATTCGATGCACATGATCCAGCACTCGTTGCTGATGGTCGTGTTCCCTCCCATGATGCTCCTGGCGACGCCCACCTGGCTCGCAAGGTTGATCATCGGTAAGGGAGCGTTCAAGCGCTTCGTCTATTTCTGGTCACGACCAGCGCCCGCGCTGCTGGTGAACCTGGTTGTGACGGCATCGATGCACTGGGCCTGGATGGTCAACAGTTCGGTCCAGTCGGCGTGGCTGCACTACAGCGTCCACATGGTTGCGGTATTCACCTCACTGCTCGTGTGGATGTGCATCTGTGGCCCCATACCTGAGTTGCAGGTGGGACCGCCTCTGAAGATCGTTGTGATCTTCATGCTGTCCGTCATACCTACGATTCCCGCCGCATTCCTTACCGTCGGCGAGAGCGTTCTCTACAAGAGCTATGACCACGGGCCTCGACTCTGGCACTTGAGCGCGATGTATGACCAACAGTTGGCCGGCGTGATGATGAAGATCATCACCGGGTTCTATCTCTGGGGAATCATCGCCGTGATCTTCTTCAAATGGTCGATGGGCGGTAGGAAATCCCAGCCGAAGTACCGTGGCAAGTTGGTACGGCCCGAGGACGCCGTATCCAACGAGCCGAAGGGTGGTTCCTCGGTGGATCGACCCGGGGATGGTGCAGTTACCGACTCCGCCAAGCCTCCGGCCCCTACGGTCTCGGCCTAACTCGTCGACCTCGGCTCAATCGATCGGCGGCGGCGACACCCCCGGTCGCCGAGTCGCCCGGTTGCCCGGTCGCCCGGTCACTCGGTCGCCAAGATCTTTGTTCTGCGAGATGGTCGCCACAACAGCCACCTCGCAGAACAAAACCTGGAGCGCGTGTCCTTGACAACTTCCTAGGAACACCCCGCAGCACCCAGGACAAGCCTTCTACCCCTGCGCCTCATTCCCAACGGAAAGCCGCGACCGCCGCTAGGGGCGTGGCGACGGCCCAGATCGTCAACGACACCCAGGCCCACGCGGCGGGGCTTCGCCCGTGTATCAGCGAACCTGTGATGATCTCTGCGAGTGGAGCGGCCGGGAGGACCTTGGCGACCTGTTCCACAGGGCCGGGTAGTTCGGCGAGTGGCAGGATCATCCCGCCGGTGAGAAGTAGGACCAGGTAGAGCCCATTCGCTGCTGCAAGGGTGGTCAGCCCCGGCAGGGTACCGGCCAACAGAAGCCCAAGGCCTCCGAACGCGGCAGTCCCAAGCAGTGCGCCCAGCACGGCTGTCGCCCAACCAGCTTGCGGTGACCAGCCCAGTAGCAGTCCCACCGCGATCAGTAGCGCCCACTGGAACACCTCGATAATCAACACCGTGAGAATCTTCGCCGTCACCCAGCGACCCCGTCCCAACGGCGAAGCTCCGAGGCGCTTCAGGACGCCGTAGCTGCGTTCAAAGCCGGTGCTGATGCCCAGCGATACCAGTGACGTCGACATGACAGCCAGTGCCAGGACACCCGGCGCGATGAAGCCGACAGGATGTTTGGTACCGGTCGGAAGGACGTCCACCGACGAGAAGAACACCAGGATCAGAACGGGTATCCCGATCGACACCAGTAGCTGCTCGCCCTGTCGTGCCGACAACGTGAGTTCGATCCGCAGCTGGGAGACGAGCGAGTTCATCGTCGCCTCTTGTTGCTGGTCGGCTCGTCCTGCCCCGCGGCCGTCAACCTGCGAAACACATCGTCCAGCCGCTGTCGGTCTGCCCGTAGGTCGAGGAGCTGGAGGTTCTCGGTGGCCAGCCACGATGTCACCCTTGCGACCAGACCGGGGTCTGGGTCGGCGGCCACCTTGTACTCGCCGGGGGCAACGACGCTCACGACTGCGCCGATCTCGGAACTCATCCGCTCGACGTCCAGGCCGACGGCGGTGGCGAAGAGCAACTCGTCGGAGGACTCCTTAGAAACGAGCTCCGACGGGGAGCCGTCGGCGACGATCTGTCCGTGGTCGAAGATGACGACCCGATCGGCAAGGCTCTCGGCGTCGGCCAGGTCGTGGGTCGTAATCACGACGCACACACCGCGGTCCTTCAGGTCCAGGACCACTGACCGGATCAGGTCGCGGCCCGACAGGTCCACTCCGGCGGTCGGCTCGTCGAGAAAAACCACCTCAGGCCGACCGATGAGCGCCAGGGCGAGAGACAGGCGTTGCTGCTCCCCACCTGACAGCCGCCGGTAGGGAGTCCCCCGCCGGTCCGCCAGCCCGACCATCGCCAACAACTCCTCGGCATCGAGGGGATCGGCGAAGAATCCGCTGTATTGCCGGAGCAGCTCATAGGGGCGGATGGCGGTCGGGATACCGCCCTGTTGCAGCATGATCCCCACCTTGGAGCTCAGACGCTGATGGTCTGTGATCGGATCGAGGCCAAGGACCCTCGCAGTTCCGCCGGCCGCTGGGCGGAAACCCTCCAAGTGCTCGATGGTCGAGGTCTTTCCCGCCCCGTTCGGCCCGAGCACAACCGTTATCTCGGAGCTGTTGGCGCTGAAGGACACGTCGTCCACAGCGATCAGCTCGCCGTAGCGAATGACGAGATTCTGGACCATGACCGCTGCTCCGGTCCCGTCCGTCGAACTTTGTGGCACTTCAGGAACCTACAGCGATCGGAGGACCGCCACGAACCCCGCAGCGAACCCCACAGCGAACCCCGCAGCGAACCCCGTACGGAACTGCCGGGCCGAGAACGGGGTTCGGATCGCGTGCGATCTAACGCTAGCTTCAAGACATGATTGACGTGCGCCTGATCCGTGCTGACCCCCAAGTGGTCAAGGCAGGAATAGCCCGGCGGGGCGACGACACAGCTGCCATCGACAGGATCGCCGATCTGGATTCAGAACTTCGGAAGCTCTCGGCCAAGCGTGACTCGCTAAGGGCAGAGATCCGGTCGATTTCGAATGAGGTCGGCAAGCTCTTTCGTGACAACAACTCCGAGGCGGCATCTGAACTCCAGACGCAGAGCCGCCTTCTGGGGGACGAGGAGAAGTCGCTCGACCTGAAGGCGGATCAGATGGAGGAGGAGCTCAATGCGATGCTGCTCCGTGTCCCGAACCTTCCGGCCGAGGACTGCCCCGATGGTGCCGGTGAGGCCGACAACGTCGTTCTGCGGGTCGAACAGTTCGATCCCGACTCCTACGCCGATCATCAGCGGATTCCGCACTGGGAGGTTGCCGAGGAGCTCGGGATCCTCGACGTCGAACGCGCAGTGAAGATGTCGGGGTCGATGTTCGTCATGTACCGCAAACAGGGAGCGGCGCTTGTCCGGGCGCTGTGTCAGCTGGCCATCGATCGCAACGTCGACCTCTATGAGGAGGTCCGTCCGCCGACCCTGGTGAAGACTTCGACCCTGGTGGCCACTGGTCACCTCCCGAAGTTCGAGGAGGAGGCCTACCGGATCGAACGCGACGACCTGTGGGCCATTCCGACCGCCGAGGTGCCCCTCACGTCTCTGGGCCGCGACGAGATTGTCTCCGAGGCGGAACTGCCCATGAGGTTCTGCGCCCATACGAGTTGCTTCCGACGCGAGGCTGGCTCGGCCGGCAAGGACACCCGCGGGTTGCTCAGGGTCCACGAGTTCGACAAGGTCGAGATCCTCGCCTACACGACCCCGGAGCAGGCGCCCGCAATGCACGCCGAGATTCTCGAACGGGCCGAGTCGATAATCGCCGAGCTGGGACTCGCCTACCGGATCCTCGATCTGTGCTCGGGCGACATCGGCAATTCTGCGGCAAGGACATTTGACATCGAGGTCTACGCCCCCGGTGCCGACAGCTGGTTGGAAGTCAGTTCGGTGTCGTGGTTCACCGACTATCAGGCTCGCCGGGCCAACCTTCGCTACAAGCCGGAGGGCGGGAAGGGAACGAAGATTCTCCACACGCTCAACGGATCGGCGTTGGCTGTACCGCGGGTGTGGGCGGCGATCATCGAGACCTACCGTCAGCCCGACGGTTCGGTCCGGATCCCCGATCTGCTGCGCCCGTACATGCGCGGAGCAGAGTTCATCTCGTGACCCTCCGGCCCAGATGTTCGCCGGGCTGTTCGCCGGGGCTGTTCGAGGGATCTGTTCCAAGGCTGCTCGCCGGAGCTGATCGCGGGGCTGTTATCAGGGCACCATTCGGGTCAGTAGCGCTTCACTCGTCAACCAGATGAACGCGGCGGAGCAGCCGAGACCCACCAGCAACTGACGCCAGCGGCGGTCGGTCCACTGGGCAAGCGCGATCACGAAGGGCACCACCACCAGCCCGTAACGCCCCAAGGAGTCTGTGACCTGTGACGACAGCAGGATCACCAGCGAGATCGCCGAGAAGGCGATCCATGACAGTGGCTGACGACGTTTGACTGCCTGGTAACCAAGGAACAGCAGCACGAGCATGAATGCCAAGTTGTAGGTGTCGCGGAAGTTGCCCTTGAACAACTCGCCGATGGGCTCGAGCACCCTGGTCACTGGGTCCTGGAAGCCTCCCCGTATCTCCTGCTGAAGCCGGAACGGGACCATCAGGTCATGTGTCGAACGTTCGATCCAAAGGATCGCTGCGATGAAACCGGCAAGTGGGCCGGCGACGGCGATCGACCAGCGCCAGGCCGCAGGACGAGGACGTGTCCGCCACAGCTCGATGACGATCGGTACGAGCAGCAGACCTCCGACAGGTCGAAGCGCCGCAGCGGCAAGCGCCAACGCTCCCGCGGCGACGAAGCTACGACGGTGAAGAGCCAGCAGCGTCGCGGCGCACAGCAGCAGGGCCAGACCTTCGGTGTAGGCGAGCGCCAGAACGAAGGCGGCGGGAAATATCGCGACCAACCATGCCGCTCGGTTGGCCACTACTACTGCCTGGAGCGGCCCGAGACCTCGGTCCCAAGCCGGAGTGGCGATCTGACGCAGATGGAACCAGCCGTTATCTCCGGGCTCCGCCTCGATTCCGGACCCGAGGACCTCGACCACAAGCCTCCACAGGACCCAGGCGCCCAAAAACGCCGTCACGTTGTTGATCACCAGCAGCGCCCACTCGGTATTGCCGCCGAGCACCGGTCGAAGAAGTCGGGCGAGTTCGGGATAGACAGGGAAGAACCGAGCGGCGTCGGGATGCAGGGAGGTGTACCAGTTGTCGGCGATCTCTCGGTAGTAGGCACCATCCCACATGAAGAACATCTGGTGGAACGACAGTCCGCTCTTGGGCGACTCCAACACGTCGCTCAACGGGTTAGAGATGGCGAAGCCGATCCAGAGACAGGCTCGAGCCCAGATCCACCCGAGGGCGACTGGCAGCAGGCCGTCGCGCCAGCGTGGGGTATTCGACGGCGCTTCGTTGATCACGACGCCGGTTTGAAGATCCAAAGTCCCGCTGCCTCATCGAGCCCGTCGGTGTTGAGGGCGATCGTGTTGCTTGCCGAGCGGACCTGGCTCAGCAGGCCGATCAGTTCCTCGCACTTACCTTCAAAGGTCCGGTAGTGGGTGCTGGTGACCAGATAGACGGTCGCGTCGTCGGGTATCCGGTCCCTGAACCGATCGAGGAAGGCCTCGGGCGACGAAGCCTTGTTCCTCTCTCCGTAATCAACCCAGTCGATGAAGTTGGGCGAACCGCCCTCGGGATAGGGGAGCACGTTATGTCGACCCAGGGTCTTTGGCGCACGGTGCTCCAGTTCGCGCTGCAGCGAGACAGCCAACTGGTCGGGACAGGTCATGACCACCGACGGGGTTCCGCTCCGGGCAGCGTCGGCGACGATCGCCGCAGCGAGTTCACCGTTCTGGGAACGGTCCGATCGTGCCGCTCCCACTGCGCCGAAGAAACACATCGCCAGCACTGCGAGTAGCAGTCCCAGTGTGACGAACCGCTCTCTGAACACGGCCAGTCCGACGCCCACGGCGATGACGAAAAGCGGAAGCACGACCGAGGCATAGCGCGAGGAGAACGTGTTGCCGGACGCCGCTGCAGCGGCCCAGCCAATGCCCAGCGTGAGGGTTAGTACCACCATCTCAGTCCGGATCCGGGGTGTGGGAGAAGTCCGGATGACCAGTCCGTCGACCTCGGCACCGTCCGCCCTCCCGTTACGTTTGTCGATAGCGACGAAGAGAGCGATCAATATGAGTGGAACAAGGAAATAGGTGAGCAGCTGGGCGACGCCGAAGCGGCCACCGGCAAAATCGAGGATCGTTATAACGAGGACAGAGGCTGGTCCATAGCTGTCGCCCCAAGGGGTCCCGGTATGACTCGACTGGTACAGGAGCACCGAGAGCCAGGGGATGAACAGGACACCTCCCCCGATCAGCGCTCCGACTAGGTACCTCGCCCCGGCTCGACGCACCGGGTCGCTCTCTCGCCAGGACCGCCACAGGGCCAGAAGTCCGACTGCTGCCAACAGCCACATCGCCCAGTAGTGGGTCCACAAGAGGGCAGCCGATACCAAGCCCGCCGCGATCGCCGTCAGTAGGCGATTCGATCCCTCACGTGTACCGCTGAGCAGCTCGTCGACGAGCAGGTAGCCGATCGCAACCAGAAGGATGACGATCGAATACATGCGTGCTTCGGCCCCGTAGCGGATGGCGAAAGGCATCGCGGCGCCAACCGCCATGACCAACAGACCGGTCCTCCGCCGACCCAGGGGACCAGCATCCGATCGTGCCGCGACCCTTGCCCCAGCGAGGTAGAGCAGCGGCAGCGTGAGCACCGAGAAGACGCCCGACATTGCCCTGACCGACCAGTCGGAGTCGCCGAACACCGCACACCAGTAGTGGAGCAGAAAGTAGAAGAGCGGCGGATGGCCGTCGTGTCGCAGCGCTGCGGTGATGTCGCCGACCGGAAGGTTTGCGATGTTGACCGACAGGGCTTCATCGAGCCACAGCCCTGACCGAGGGAGAAATCTGATGACGATGCCGACGACGACGGCCACAGCCGTCACCGCAGTCAGTAGATGGTCTGCCCGGGTCCGTTCCCAAGATTGGGCGGCCTGCATGTTCGGGAGGTTGTCGCGGGTTTGGTTCACGTGAATTGTGTTCTCAGTCCGCCGAGAGCCTGTCGTGGGAGCGGGGGGCTTCGGTCACGGCACGGATTGCTCCGGCAACGGTGCGGGTGGTGTCCACCCACGTCGGGGGAATGTATCGGGACGCCAATTCAACTCGATCCGAGTGGTAGGCGTCATCATCGAGGTGTTTGGTGACCATTGCGGTTAGAGACTCGCCATCGCCCGGATCGAACAGTTCGGAGAATCCGGTTCCCGCTTCGGGAAGCGCACCTCCCGTCGATGACAGGGTCGGACACCCGTGCCCCAGTGCCTCGATCACTGGAACGCCGAGACCTTCATACAGCGATGGGGCGACGGACAGAAATGCGTTCTGGTACAGCCAGGTGAGCTCTCCGTCGTCGATCCCGCCCAGCCACTGGAGCCGGTTACCGAACTCTTCGTGGCTACGGATTCTGGCGACGAGTTCGTCGACCATCCATCCCTCTTTGCCCACGAGGACGAGTCCAAGGTCCGGATACTTGGAGCGCAGCGCATCGAAGGTGTCCAGGACCAGCTTCTGGTTCTTTCTGGGCTCAATCGTTCCTACCACAACTATAAAGCGACCGATCTCTTCCGGAAGGTCCACCGGGACCGGTTGCTCCTCGCTGAAGTCGGCGCCGAGGGGAATCACCGTGATGTCCAGATCGGATTGGATACCTCGGTTCCTGGCGACAGTTCGCAGGTCGTTGGCGGTGCATTCGGAGTTGGCGAGGAATCCGGTGCTGTGGCGAAGGTGGGCCATCAGCCAGTCCTCGAATACACGCACCTGACGGGGATCGAACCATTCCGGATGGATGACCGGCATGACGTCATGGACCAGAACGACCGGGTCCACTCCTTCGGAACGAAGTCGGGGCAGGAGCTCGGAGCGGGGCTCGGGGTCGAACCAGGAGCCCTCAATGTCCAGGAAGACCGATCCGGCTCCCATCGGGCCGATCGCGAGCGCTGCGTTCTGCGGGTGGTATTCACGCCGCTTCTTGCGGATCTTTCCGGCCAGGACCCTTGTTGCGATTACCGGCTTTGCATCCCCAACTCGTCTGACAATCGGTGAAAGACGACCGAAGTTGTCAGCACGCCTGCCGGCACGACCGCCCGGAGGATGGCCCTGCAGAGCTTCGTCCTCGTCGTCGGTCAGCGCCCTGTAATCGCTGCGGGCAGATGGCTTCAGCACGGGGATGATCTGCAGGCCAGCGCCGTCGGGGCCGCGCAAGCCGATGATCAGCTCGCGGACGACTCGTTGGATACCCGTGGTGTAGCTGATGGCGAGTGTGTCGGTGACCTCGACGAAGACCTTTGGGGTCGCTTTCCGGTCAGGGTCGGGTTTGCTCATCCGGTGAATGCTAGAAGGCCGGGGCCTAAGTCATGACTTTGGAGTCAGGCTCCGTGCGAGCCCACACAGCTCGACCCTCTGCTCGGCGTCGAGGGCTTCGAGAACCCTCGACACTCCAGCGTTGGTCTCTTCCTCGGCCCGGTTCCACAGCTCACGGAAGCCATCTGGGTCCGGGTGTGGCTCGGGCCAGCCGAAGAACTCGGCGTTGCCGTCGCCGCCGGCCACCACCACCGCCACATGAGGTTCGAGTCCGGCAGAACGAACGGCCCGGACGTGATGGCCTCCACGCAGTTCACGGAGCAGGTGGATGGCATGCATGGCTCTGGCCGTGTCGTCATCGGGCCAGGGCGTATTGCGCCAGCCTTGGAACAGGGCTGGCTGGTCCTCGCTGCTCGCGTCGATTGCGGCTCGGACCAGCTCGGCGAACTGACCGGCGGGAACCTCTTTGGGCAAACGGGCACGGGCCCAGTCGTAGCCGCACTCCATGAAGAGGGTGGCGGCCGCGTCGCGGTCCATGACCTTGCCACCCGACTCCCAGAGCGCTTCGACATTTCCGGGCTCGAAGAACCCGAGCTCCTGGATCACGGTGGATGCATCCACTTCTCCGAGCACTCCCGCACGGCCACAGAAGTAGAAGTCGAGACCGGAAAATCCGCGTTCGGTGCCAGCCGCATATGTTCGACCCGAGAGCATGAACCGCCCTCCGAGGTCATTCATCGGTCGGGCAATATCGTGCGCTGTCTGGGACGGTTCCATGGCTGCTCCCGGGTTCTTTCGGACCAGGTTCTCAGACCCGGTCGCGTTCAAGAACAGTCTGGCGCAATGATCCACCGCCGGCCGGTCGGTCGGTCGGTCGGTCGAGGCGTTAGCCCCGCCGACCGCATCCGACAGCTTCAGCTTTTCATGGTGTTCCCAGATCTCATATCGGCAACCGGCGTTGCCAAATTAGTCAGCTGCGGAAAATGTTCGCCCCTTCTGTGGCGCTGGTGGTCACGACTTTGTTCGGCAGCGAGTCCGCCCGCGCCCGCGGGCGCGCGTTTGGACGACGATCTCCTGGACGGCAATCACCTGGACGACGATCACCGAACACATGGAAACCGCGCGGGCCCTGCGCCCGCGGGCGGGCCGCCCGGGGGCGGATCTTCGGTATCGCCGCCGCCGTGGGTTGCGCCCGCGCCCGCGGACGCGTCTTTCCGCCTTGGGTCGCCTCAATGGCTCGCTTGGCTGTCACACCACTTTCGTACACTGGTCGAACGGAGTTCGACTAAGCGTCGACAGCAAGCGGGATCAGAAGAAGACACGTCGATGACCGGCAGCGACAAGTGTCCTCACCCAAGGCGGGTCGCAGCGAAGAAGGCAAGTTGGGACG